>CALNZC010000098.1:0-37806 GCA_942490895.1 uncultured Saprospiraceae bacterium | reverse complement strand
CAGCCTACTGAAGTGGTGTCCAGCCGGAAAGTCAGAATTATGTCTTCCGATCAAGGAACTCTTGAAGCAGCGAGGGTGGTTCCGGCACATGTGATCAACTTCTTTGCGACCAACAAGAAGTTTCAGGTCATAGACAGGAATAGCATCAGCTATATTCAACAAGAACGGGAGCTTCAGAAAAGCGAAGAGTTCATCGATGGGTATATGGTGGAGCAAGGTAGAATTGAAGGGGCTGACAATATTTTCAGAATCTCTTACATCGAAGATGAAAAGACCCTGAGCTTTCAGATCTATGACGTTGCCTCGGGTGCTATGATTTGCAGTAAGGATCAATCGATCAAGATCAGTTTCTTTGGTATTCGGAATCTTGACCCAACCCTTCGAAACATGTTGTATGAAGTTTTGTACGATTGTTTTGATATCAAATATTCATTTGTCAGATCCATTGAAGAAAAGAACAAATCGGTGCGAACTGCTCTCGTTGCTATTGGGAAAAGCAGCCAGGCCAAGGTGGAAGACCGTGTTGAATTCTATCAGCTGATCACTGAACAGATCAATGGGGAGGAGTTTGTTCGTAGAAAGATAATCGCAACTGGCGAGATTACAGAGGTTCAGGATGATCATTTTTCAGTTGTAAAAATTGACGATGGCCGAACGGAACTGTATCAATTGATGAATGGTGATTCCAAAATTTACTCAATAATCAAGAATGAGTTACCCTGATCATTTTCGGAGCAAATGGCTCTGGATACTGGCTGCCGCTCTGACGATCATATGTACTGTCGGGAAGGTGTCCGCCCAGGATGAGTCTCTCGCTGTTGCGGTTTTGACGGATGAGCAAGCATGGTCAGATCCATTTTTTCAGATCATCCAAAAAAGGGTCTTTGACCGGGTTTTAAAGAATGATGTAGCAAACATTCGCTTCTATGACTGGGATCCAGAGAGCCATGCGGTTACCTTTTCCAAGCTCAATAAAGTGGCAGAGAAGCCTTGCCAAACCATCATTTTTCTGGAGTCTTCATTTCAATATTCACTTTCGCCACCCATTTTAATTTCAAGGAATGACAAGAAAGTGATCACGTCAGTCGGACTGCAACTCGCTCCCTACAGCGGGTATCATGTCAGGATTGTCGATGTGGCCACTTCATCCCTCCTGGCAAAGGATGTCATAGATGTTCACAAATCCAAACCAAAGCTTCTTCCTGTCAATGATTATATGTCCCATTTTGGAATGGATCCGGATGTTCTCAAACAGAAAAACAAATCAAAGTATGATCAGATATTAAGGGGCCTCCATGAGAAGTACAAGGATCAAATTGTCGCCTATTATAAGCAGGTGATCAGCGATGAATTTTTATACGAAGGGAAGACAATGCGGTTTATCCTTTCCAAACCCAATATTGTATTTCAGGTCGTACCAGAACCCGGTCGCACAGAAGAGAAAGCAAAGTTGATCCAGGTTTATGGGGGGACCAACGACAATTTGTTTGAAGGAGAAGCATTTGACCTGTACGTTCGGAAAGAGATGAAAGGCTATCCCTATTACGAAGATATCGGGACATACCTGATCGATGAGGTCGGAGATTCGATCAGTACAGCCAAGGCCTGGTTATCTGCCAATAAAGATGTGGCGGAGGCATTGAAAAATGACGAGGAACTGGTCTTGATCCGTTATGGCGATATCTTCACAGAGAAGTTATTGAATCATGACCCTAAGATACCCCGGGTCAATATGGCCTTGCGGAATGATTGTCGTAATTGTGACTCCAAGATTGAGGAGCGGCTCTACGCCTCACCAGTCATCAACATCATTGAACGGCAGTCACCCGAGATCGTCTATTTTGGAAAGCTTCTTGAAGGATGAAAGGTTTATTGACTATGACCTGGAAGATTACCAGGGAAAGCGTTTGGGTTATGAGATTCTTGTGGTGCCAGATGTCAAATATTGCCAGGTAATTGAAGTCAAAACAAATAAAAATATTCTGTCGATACCCTACAATTATCAAATCATCAACAACAGTCGGGTGCCTTCCCTGAATCAATCATCCATTCACACGATTTTGGAAGCATATGATCCGGATACATACCAGGTACAGTGGATCGAAACACTGAAAGAGAAAAACGATAAAATTGATGAAATAGCCATATATCACCCCGGGGGTATGGTGCGCTATATGGATTTTGATATTTCCATCAAGATCGATGAAACAGTAGACGGGGAGACTTATGTGAGAAAGAAGCCGATAGGGAGAGGCCGGGTAGGGAGTTCGATCTCTACAAATATTTCTAAGTTGAAAATTAAGGATGGCGAGCGCGAGCTGTATCCAGGCCCGGAAAAATGGCCAGAAGGTGGTTTTCACAGTTTCAGAAAAATCAATGTATTAATTCATGAAGAAGAATCTGTCATTCAGAGGGTCCCTGCTACTATGCACCTTGATCGGGGGCCTGATATCCTGTAGTCCCAAAATGGCAGTGCCATTTTCCCGTACTGGTGAAGTTGAAGTGCTTCAGTCGGACCCGTCAACAATCACGGTAGTATCCAGTGCTTACGCTGAAACAAAGGCCAGGGCAGTTGTCTATGCGGAGCGGAATGCCCTGGAGAATATTTTGTTTCGCGGTATACCGGGTTCCAGCCAGGAATCGCCAATGGTGGCCGATGAGCAAACGGCTCAATCAAATCATAGTCAGGCTCTCCAGCGGTTGATCCAGGATGGGCTCTATCAGCAATTCGTGATCCAGTCTTATGTAGATCAATCAAGTCCGGCAGGGAAGGGTGTTGCTGTCGATCAGATCGTCAAGTTTGATCTGCATGCACTGAGAAAACATTTGGAAAAAGAAGGGGTCATTCGAAAGTTCGGACTTTAAATCAGAATAAGATGAACAAGTATACCAGGATGTTGATGTTCAATACGGTAAAGATGCTGCTCATTTCCTGTTTCTGTATGCTGTGGAATCAGGATGTTGTGGCGCAGGATACACCAACTGCTCAGCCGACAATTATGGTCATTCCATATGCGAAGGAAGGTGTTTCGTTGCGACGAGCTTATGAGGCAAATGAACTGACACGAATCGCCATTACCAAGGTAAAGGAGGGTTTCGACCGGCGCGGGGTAAACACCATTGATCTTCGTGCCAAGTTAAAACAGACAAATTTGAATGAGGCGTTACAGGAAGGCCAACAGCACGAATCAAAGGATGACGTGATTGCCATCTCAGGTGCTGATGTGTATGTTGAAGTGGAAGCCAGTTCCAATCCTTCCTCCACAGGAAATAGTGCGAATATTATTCTCACAGCGTTTGATGCCTTCTCTGGTGAATCCTTTGCGAATAAGACGGCTACATCCCCAAAAATCTACACTGAGAATTATGAGAAATTAATTGAAAAAGCAGTGGAATCGGAAATAGAGAATCTGTTAAATACGATCCAGGAAAAATTCAATGACATTCACCTCAATGGACGAACGATCACCTTTCATGTGGGGGTTGATGCCGAATCGGATGTATCCCTTGATGCTGAATTCAATGATGAAGGGGATTATTTGTCGGAGTTTATTGAACAATGGGTTAGGCAGAATGCATTTCAGGGAGCCTACCATATTCAGGGTGTGACTTCGAATAAGATCACATTTGATCAGGTGAAAATTCCATTGTTTGATGAATCTGGCCAGAATTTCAGAATTTCAACATTTGCCAGTTCCTTCAGGAAATTTATGAGGGCGGAAGGTGTCGCTGTAAAACAGACGATCCAGGGAAACAATATTGTTATGGCGATCACGGGGTTTAGAGAGTAGCGGCTTGTTTGTCCGCCATTTTGAACTGGAACAGGCACTACGAACACCCGCCTTATTTTACAATCAGGAGAAATTCTTGTTGCCAGAACCAGAGTGGTCGTCTGATGGTATGAATTACAGAATGTCGATTTAAGTTACTTGCCATGATATTAAGACTTGCACATCTATCCATTCTTATCCTGTTTCTTTTCACAAGCCTGCATGCGCAATTGGGGTTATCTATTGAAGCATACCGAAGGGATTTCAACGCAAAGGCTATTGAAGATATTCAGGGCCTTTATTTTGCCAAAACGGAGCGGTATGTGGTAGAGCCGGGATCGTTTCTGCGTGTCGAAGTCAGTCTGGATAAAAGCGGTATTCGCACACTTGAAGGTTTGGATATACGCTCCACGGGAAAAGCTACCTGTGTGTTTCAGGTACGTAATTTGTTGACGGAGGAATCGGCATGTTATCGGCTGCAAGTCCCGATTACCGGGCATGCCGAAAATGCATCAATAGAGTCCAGAGTAGTCCAGCATTTGTCAACCTCCCAACACTGGTGTGATTCTCTCTCTGAAATTCTCGATCTGGTCAGTCCGGGTAAAGAACAGGATTGTACGGAGTTGGTATTGCTGCTGGATCAAGATCATCAGGAGGATTGGCATACATCCTTGCTCCGGGTAATTCGGTTCAAGCGAACATTCAGAAATTGTTTGGAGATATCCACGTCTATCCTGGAAAAGAAATTGGAGGAGATCGATCAAATACAATGTGAGAGCGCTTTGTACGATGCGACTTTGTTATTCAATACCGGTACGAATCAGAGCATCAACCGGGCGGTTCGGATATTACTGCAAATACCACCTCAGTCGCCCTGCAGGGAGAAAGCATTGGCCTTGAGTGAGTCAAATGCGAAGAACTATCGATTGAGCCGTAAGAGTAAGGATCAATTAGCGCGTTACCGGGATGCATTACTGGTCAACAACACGGATGATTGGCTGGACATGCAGATCAATGATTGAATCTATTGTCTGGAGGGCATGTGAGGGCTTTTGATCATGGAGGTTTTAAAACGACAGTATCAAAAGTTCCATTTGTGAGAGGCTGGAGTTTGTAAGGGTGAGGGCCTGTGCACCAATGGGCCAGGTCATCCAGCTCCCATGGCTCAGGGAGACTATTCCATCTGCTCCCTGAAGCAGAATATGGCCTTCGCCCCTGCAGACGATCAACCCTGGACCGGGAAATACCTGACTCAACGACTTACCTGGCTCAAGGAGGTGACGGTGAAGGATGAAATACGGATTGATGTCCAGTGCCTCCCATCCTTCCAGGTCGGTTTGGTCCAGGGTTCGTTCTATACGGGGTTGATTGTGTTCGACGGCCATCAATCGAAAGGGCTGGAAGCCGACATTGGCGATTCGATGGACAAAAGATTTTTCAGGGTATTCGATGTCCCCACCCCAGAAATCATCGGGCAGATAGACACTTCGGGGGTGTTCACCAGGCACATCCAGCCAGATTCGGCTTCCTTCCAGACCGATGTAGGTGATGGCATCTTGATGAATATGCCAGGCTGAGGTATCCCCGGGCAGTAATCGGACATCCAGTATGCGGATCTCGCTGTTTTCGTACACCAAATGATGGAAGGGTTCCTGGTAGACAGGGATGGTGTCGTGAGCCCATGCGCTGACGGAAGTGAGCAAGCTGAGACTGATCAGGAATGGTTTCATCGTGTAAACATCATCATTCCCGGTTAGAATTGATTCGTCCGTCTTGAATATTGTCGTGGTTCATGCAATTCCGGTTTGACCCACTCCTGTCATGAACGGACTGTGCGTAAGGTCAGCTGTCGATCAAGGGTGCTTTGCCACGCAAGACCAGGGCAAAATAAACCGGAGGGATTGTTTTCAGCACTTTCAATGGTGTTGAATTGTCTATCAGTTGTGCCTGATGAGAACTTTAGCAGGGGGCCGGGTGTTTCCAAGCTAGATTATTAGATACAACAAAGTGTACGAACAGTCGTTTTGTCGTACCTTTGCGCCTTCTACTAACCGTAGTCTATGACCTTTATTCCTCCCAAGTACAACAAGAACGCCCTGGCGACATTCTATCCGACGTTGCGCAGCCGGGTCAACAGCTATTTCACAGAGAATAACATCTCTCGGAATGCCAATGCAGCGATGGTGGCCAAAACGGTCATTCTGTTGATTGTTTATCTGGCGCCTCTAGGCCTGCTCTACTTTGGTGACGTATCATCCAAATGGATGGTCTTTGGATTGTGGGTTATCATGGGCTTTGGCATGGCCGGTATCGGTATGGCCGTCATGCATGATGCCAATCATGGCGCTTATTCAAAGAATACCAAAGTGAACAATCTGATCGGGTATCTCCTCAATATGGTAGGGGGTAATGCCGATTTCTGGAAAATCCAGCATAACGTCCTCCACCATACCTATACGAATGTGACAGGAGCCGATGAAGATATTGATACGCCTTCTTTTCTCCGGTTTTCTCCACATGAAGAACGGAAATGGATCCATCGCTACCAACACTGGTATGCCCTGTTCTTTTATGGATTTCTGACCATCCCCTGGATCACCAGTAAGGAATTACAGCAGCTGAACGACTATAGAAAGAAAGGATTAATACCGGGTGGCAAGCCCTTCCGGAACCTTTTGATCCGTTCTATCGTATGGAAGATTGGGTACTACATGTATTTGCTTGTGTTGCCCATGTTGCTCACACCTGTATCACCGTGGTTTACTCTGATCTGTTTTTTGACCATGCATTATATTGCCAGTTTCCTGCTGGGCATGATCTTTCAGACAGCGCACGTGATGCCCTCTCTCGAGTTTCCCAAACCGGACGAATCCGGCAATCTGGAAAACAACTGGGCGGTGCATCAATTGTATACCACGACCAACTATGCCCCCAAGAGCCGGTTTTTTGCCTGGTTCGTCGGAGGACTGAACTTTCAGGTCGAACACCATCTGTTCCCCAATATCTGTCACGTCCACTACAAGCGGATTTCGACAATCGTAAAGGAAACAGCTCAGGAATTTGGCCTGCCGTATCATTCACAGAAAAATTTCCTGGACGCCGTTCGAGGACATCTTCATATTCTGAAGACTCTCGGCCGCCAGGATCATTTGCCGGTCCCTGCATCCATTCCGATGGAAGAAATGCATACACTTTAACTCAATTAATTATTCACACCTCCTCGTTCTCGTTACTTTTTCCTGCAAGCGGAGCATCTGGTCCGGACAAAAGTGTCCCCCATTCAGCCCCGCGACCGGACCGCCCGAAGTTTTCGGATCTGTTCCGGACCTATCCTGCCGGACACGGCCGGGCCTGAGGCGGCTCATTGTAAGCAGTTTTATGAAAAATCAGACAACATCGCGGTTCAAGCGTAAACCATCACGCTCGTCCGATTCACAAGCCGGTGGATCTTATTCCGGCAGACCCCAACGTGACGGATCCCGATTCGGGGGGCCGTCCCGCGGAAAGGGAAAGAAGTTCAAAAAGAGCGCGGAGATCCCCCATCACAAGTTTATCCAGGCGGCACTACCTCGTCAGGAAGAGCCTACCATTGAGACAAGGCCCTATTCTGCTCTGGATTTGCATCCGGATCTGCAACGCGTCATCGCAGCGAAAGGCTATACCCACACAACACCCATCCAGGATCAAGCGATTGAACCAGGAATGGCGGGTCGGGATATTCTGGGCATTGCGCAAACCGGTACGGGTAAAACCGCCGCTTTTCTCATTCCCATGATCCAGATGTGGTTGGTCGATCCCGATTTTCCATCTGCCCTGGTAACCGTTCCTACTCGGGAATTGGCTCTACAGGTAGAGGATGAGTTTCGCAGCCTGACCAAAGGACTGGGTATGTATTCTGCCACATTTATCGGTGGAGGAAGCGTCAGCGCCGATGTGCGCAAGTTGCAACAGGGACACCACCTTATCGTGGGAACTCCTGGCCGGCTCCTTGACTTGACTCAGCGTCGTGCACTCAATCTTCGTCCATTCACCACTCTGGTTTTGGACGAATTCGATCGGATGCTGGATATGGGCTTTATTAATGATGTAAAGAAGATCATTGAACTGATGCCCAACCGGCACCAGACAATGTTGTTCTCAGCAACCATCGACAAAAGTCAGCAACCTTACATTCAGGAGTTGCTCTCTGAGCCGGTAACTGTCCAGGTTAATTCCGGTGCGCATACCGCCGAGCATATCGAACAGGACGTCATCCGGATCGAACCGGGTATGGACAAGTTTCAAATGCTGGAAGACCTCCTGCACCAGCCAGAAATGGAAAAGGTGTTGGTCTTCCTGGAAACCAAGCATCGCGTTGATCGGCTGACCACGAAATTGGTACGCTGCGGGTTTAAAGCCCAGCAGATCCATGGAAATAAATCACAAAGTCAGCGTCAACGGGCGTTGGAAGCCTTCCGATCCGGAAGATCATCCATTCTGGTAGCCACCGATGTGGCCTCTCGTGGACTGGATATCAGTGATGTGACCCACGTGATCAACTTTGAGACACCGAAGACATTTGACAGCTATATCCACCGGATCGGTCGAACCGGCCGGGCAGGGAAAGCAGGCATGGCTTACACCTTTGTAGAAGGGGTCGTGAATTAGGCCTTAAATCGATGATCTTCATCATTCTGCAGACCGGAAGTCACCTAGTGGCTTCCGGTCTGCGTATTTTAGGGTACACAATCATGATACTATGAGAAATCACATTATCCCCGCCATCGTTGCCGGTGTCGTATTACTCATCCTCAGCATTGCCACCCTGTATGGCTTAGTCGCCCTTTTTCCCGGGTTAGCCGAGGAGTATTATAACCCCATTTTTCGTGCTGAAGATGATCGAAACTGGATGTTCTATGTCCACCCATTCATTCTCAGTTTCGCTTTAGCCTGGTTCTGGGACCGCTTTAAGGGGAAATTCAATGGTTCCTGGATCATTCGTGGGCTGGAACTTGGACTGGTCTATGTGATCGTAGCCACCATTCCGGTCATGTGGATCACTTTCAGTGCAATTGATGTCGGAGCATCCATGGTTCTCACCTGGATCGCCTATGGTTTTGCCCAGACGAGCATCGCAGGTTGGGTCTTTGCCAAGATGAATCCATAAGGTTCTAAGACAGTTCTGTCTGGACTTTATTCAAGGACACTGTGGTCATCAGAGGGACTGGCCGATCTATTGACCGCCTAGTCTATGCTGTCTGAAAAGGCACAGCACGAAATGCCCTGAGGCATTCTGGCAAGCTATTGAGTTCAATGGTCTCCTGCTGGCGATACACAGCTGAACAGTAGGTTAGGGTCCGATTGAAGCTGACCAATCAGCAGAGACTGTTGTCATCAAAGTAGGAGGCCCCCGTCAGGTTGGTGGCTCTTCAAGCATTGGGTGATTAAACTGAAACGCCACATTGCAAAGCCTGTAAAAATGCAAAGGCCCTGGACGGTCGGTCCAGGGCCTTTGCAGAAATGACCTGTTGTTGCGGCTGCTTGGAAGGGCGATCAGCCGAAGAGGGTATTGACCCGATCCCAGTTGACCACGTTCCAGAAGGCACTGATATAGTCGCCTCTCTTGTTTTGATAGTTTAGATAATAGGCGTGTTCCCAGACGTCTAATCCAAGGATGGGTGTTCCAGTTTTTCCGGTGATCTTCGTCATCAGAGGATTGTCCTGATTCGGGGTAGAAGTGATGAACAAACGTCCGGCGCCATCCTTACACAACCAGGCCCAACCGGAACCAAACTGACTCTTTGCGGCATCCCCGAACGCAGTCTTAAATGTATCCATGTCACCCCATTCCTGTTGGATGGCGGAAGTCAGGCGTTCTCCAGGCTGCGTCTTCTTCGGGGTCAGCCATTGCCAGAACATCGAGTGATTCCAGTGACCACCTCCATTATTCCGAAGTGCGCTATCCTCTGGCTTTATGGTCGCCAGCAATTTTTCCAGTGTCAGGCTTTGCAAATTGAGGTGAGGTTCCAGAGCCGCATTGAGTTTGTTCGCATAGCCATTATGGTGACGATCGTGATGAATCTCCATTGTCATCGCATCGATATGTGGTTCCAGGTCAGCGAAACCATAGGGTAGAGCCGGAAGAGTATAGGGGTATTGACCCAATGATGCCGCACCAGCCATGGATTTCAGTGGTGAACATCCGGCAAGCGTTCCGGCTCCGACGATTCCTGAAAGTTTTAAAAAGGTGCGCTTTTTCATGAATATGGTCTTTGTGCTAAGGTACAACAAATGACTCCGACACCTGGTTTTGAAGGATGACAGATATGGTCAAAAGTGAGCTGCATAAGGGCGGGTTGTATAAGAATTTCCGATCTTGACACCCATGGTCACCTCCGTTTTCTTTCTTCCCTATTTTATCCTCGTTTGGATGATGAATCTATCCGATGCCCTCGGGATCTCAAACAGTCCGCCCAGTCTGATCGGCAAAGGATATTATACTGAAATCCCCTTCCGGGTGGAACGGGATAAGATCCTGGTCACCATTAAAGTAGGCAATGCTGACCGTACGTTCCTGTTGGATACAGGTGCACCATTCATGGTTGACGCAGCATTGGTTGATGAGATGGGATACAGAGCTGTCGGGTCAAAGAACTTGAAGGATGCTACCGGAAATAGAACTCAGGTACAAACGATCCATGTGCCGGAGCTGGTCTTGGGTGACATTCACTTTTCGAATCAGAAGGCACTCATGTATGATTTTCGTAAAGGGCTCATGGGTTGTTTCGAGATTGATGGTATCATCGGCAGTAACCTGTTGAGTCGGAGCGTGATTCAATTTGACTGGAAGGCAGGGAAGTTGATCATTACAGATTCTGCCCGACGGCTCGGCAAAGAGTCCAGAAAGGCCATCAAGATCCGAGTCAATAAAAAACAATCCAGTCCGTTTGTCCCGGTGCGCATGTCTGACGGGATACGAGTCTGGAGTCTGCTGGATACGGGTTCAGATGATTTTTTTTCGATGAGTCTTGAGGACCTGAAAGCGATCCAGAAAAAAGGGCGACTGATGGGGCCACCACTGTCCCAGTCATCAGGCAGTTCCAATCTGGGATTAATGGGAGGGCAGGAGAATGCCTATGAAATGTTGATTGATGTCGGCAAGCTCGGGTTGGATCAGGTCCAGATTTTGGAAAATGCAGTCATCGAAACGAATCTGGATAATGACTCCCGGGTAGGAATGAAACTATTAGAGCGGGGTGTGCTCACCCTGGATTATCGAAAGAAACGCGTCTGGTTTGAACTGTATCCAGAATTGCCAGATTATCAGTACAGTAATTTTGGTTTTGGATTTGTCCCGAAGGAAGGTCATTGGATCATCAAGGAAGTCTGGGAAGGATCCGATGCCGAACGGTTGGGTATTGCGATTGGGGATACTCTTTTGCAGTTTGGGCAAGTCAATGTGGCGGTGGAAAGTGTTTGCGATGTCTTGTTCAAGCTGCCGGCAGAAAAAGACGGAGACAGCCTTCAGGTGCGGGTCAAGCACGTCAGTCCCGGGCAAGAGGAGCGTTATACGTTGAAAAAAAAGGTGTATTAATGAGATCGATGGGTATGCTGTCGAAGGGCCATTTCCCGCCAGTATACATATGAAGCGGAGCTGCGAGCAATGATCCAGCCGATTCGGCCATCCAGGAAACCCAAAGCCAGAACATATTCCTTCATAAACCGATAGGCCGGCTTGACCAGCACCCGGAGCCAACTTCCGGTTTTTCCTTTTCGGATCAACTCTTTTGCCGCCAACTGGCTGTATCTTTTTTGTTTTCGGAATAACTCCTCCTGATTCTGATAAGCTTGATGAATGAGGTCACCTGCCAGTATGCTGGTTTGAACCGTAGGTCCAACCTGGATAGATTCATGGATGGTGGCGGGTCCATAAGAACAGATTCGGCGATCGAAAAGGCGGACGATGCGATCGGGGTGCCACCCCCCATGGCGGATAGGTCGACCGGCAAAGTGGTTCAATCGATTGATCCAACAGGCATCCACTTGCCATTCTTCTCCCAGTTGCCGTATGGAAGTGATCAGCTCAGGCGACAGGGATTCATCTGCATCCATCACCAGAATGTGATCATGCGTTGCCTGATCCACGGCAAACTGTTTCTGATCGCGAAATCCAAGGAATGGTTGCTGAATGACGCGAGCGCCAAAGGATTCTGCGATGGCAACGGTCTGATCCGTCGAACCGGAATCGACAATGAGTATTTCCTGAACGATGTCGCGGGCACTAGCCAGACAATCAGCGAGATGCTGTTCGGCGTTCAGGGTGATCATGACCAGAGAGAGGGCAGGCATGGTACAAACTTACGATGGATGGATGTTATGGGGTTATTTCGTTATTGAGTTATTTCGTAGACCAAATGGAAAGTTAGAAGGCGATTTCGGAATGCGGAAGCCTGCCCGCCACGGCGGAGCGGAAATCGAAGGCCGAAGACCCCAGCCTGCCGGCTGGCAGGGAAGACCGAGCCCGGACGATCCGCCAGCTGGCCCCGAGAACTCGGGGTCCGGATCCAGACTTGGCCCTTAAGGTCAACGTCTGGGGACCGACAACTAACCAAATTCCTTTATCTTTCTAGAATGACAAAAATTTCAATTACAGTGATTGAAACAGAACGATTGAGATTGCGGACATGGCGAGATGATGATCTGGTTCGATTTTCTGAGATCAATGCGGATGCGGAGGTGATGCAGTTTTTCCCTGCTCCATTGACGACGGATGAGACGGCAGCAATGATCAAAAGGCTACAGGATCACCAAGAAGACCATGGCTTTTGTTTTTGGGCGGTTGATCAATTGTCAGATAATCAATTGGTCGGAATGATCGGGTTGAGTCGGCCCAAAATGAAAACCTGGTTCACCCCATGTGTTGAGATCGGCTGGCGGCTCCATCCGTCAGTATGGCGTCAGGGAGTGGCGACGGAAGGGGCACAGGCTTGCCTGGAATATGCCTGGGATACATTAGGGTTGAATGAAGTTGTTTCATTTACGGCGAAAACAAATCTTGCCTCACAGGGCGTTATGAAAAAGATTGGGATGCAAGCTGACGGGCACTTTGAGCATCCAGCATTACCGGACGGGCATTCATTGCGTGCACATGTCCTTTACCGAATACAACGTCCTGGGACAGATACATGATCGCAGATCCGGGGTAACTTGTCTCACCACTTCAATGATAGTCATGAAAGATCATCCGCATATTCCATTAGCAACAGCCCTGACTGCACTGCAAGCTTCTGACCAACTATTTAAGACCTTCTTCCGGCATGGGACCCTATCGATCGAACTGTACCAACCCCAAGGTAAGGACCTGCAGCAGCCACATCTTCAAGACGAGGTGTATGTCGTTGCTCGGGGGGAAGGCACTTATATGGTTTCAGAAACCAGGGTGTCTTTTCAAACCGGTGATGTCTTATTTGCTCCTGCGGGAGCTGAACATCGGTTCGAAACTTTCAGTGATGATTTCGTGGTTTGGGTGATCTTCTATGGACCTGAAGGAGGGGAAAACTGAGACGAAGAGACGGAGGGACGCAGGGAAGGAAAATGAGGAATGCCTGCCCGCCGAGGCGGGAGGGATGAGAAAGTCGGAAATCGGAAGGCGGAAGGCGGAACTGTTGATCTTGCTTGAAAATGGTTGGAAGCGCTGAAGGGGTGCACTGAATAAGGGTAGAAAATAGAGACGGGAATCGAATTTGAATTTACTCCTCCTCTCCTCACCCGATATTCCGAAGGAATTCTGCTCGTGTGACTGGCTCCAGAAATTTGCCACCATACTCTGCAGTGATCGTACTGCTCGTCTGATCTTCAATGCCTCGTGAACATACACAGTGATGCACTGCATCGATCATGACAGCCACGTCTTTCGTCCCCAGAATCTCCTGAAGTTCATGCGCGATCTGCATGTTCAGACGTTCCTGGACCTGTGGCCGCTGGGCGTAATACTTGGCAATGCGATGGAGTTTGCTCAATCCGATCACCTTCCCGTTGGGGAAGTAGGCGATGTGCACTTTCCCGGTAATGGGGACAAAGTGGTGTTCGCAATGGCTGTGCAGAGAGATGTTCTTTTCGACCAGCATCTGCTTGTAGCCAAATTTGTTTTCAAATAGGGAAATGGACGGTTTGTTGTCCGGATCCAGGCCACTGAAAAACTCTTCAACATACATCTTGGCCACTCGATTGGGTGTTCCATTGAGACTGTCATCCGTCAGATCCAGACCCAGGGTGTTCATGATCTCACGGAAGTGTTTGGCGATCCGGGCCATTTTCTGCTCGTTGCTCAGCTCAAAGGCATCTTCACGAAGGGGTGTATCCAGGGATGTAGCAGCATGTTGGTCGCCCATCTCCAGGTCACGAAGGAGGGTGGGCGTATCCCATGTACAGTGGTCGTGGCCATTCACCGTTGGATTTGTATCAAATTTCATCTCTCATCAAGGTTGATCGTGTCCACATGGACATGAGATGAAAACGACAAATCACCATCATTTGTTTAATGATATGGCTAAATATAAGTTAAATCATTAAACAAAAGAACGATTTATGGCACTAGAGGTATCAGATCGTCAGTCCGACTCAGGTGAAAGACATCGGCACCTCCATCAGCAAAATCCGGCAGTCTTCCAGGGCCTTGAACACAAACTGATCGGTATCCCAAATACCCAGACCATCACGATGATGAAGGGACTGACCTTCGATCTGTCCACTGCCGTGAATGACAAACGCATAGACCCCGTTTCCCTGTTTCCGTACCCTGTAAGAGGCTTCCTGACCTGCATCAAAATCACCCATATGGAACCATGCATCCTGATGGATCCAGACACCCTGGTCATTTGACGAAGGGGAAAGGATCTGCGAAAAGGTATTCTTTTGGGCTACTTCCCGGACGGAGATCTGGTCGTATCGGGGTGTGACCTGCTTCTCCCGGGGAAAGAGCCAGATCTGCAGGAACCGGACTTCGGCATCCTTGTTTCGATTATATTCACTGTGATAGATGCCGGTCCCGGCACTCATCACCTGGACATCGCCCTCCCGGATCACGGCCACATTGCCCATACTGTCTTTATGCTCCAAATCGCCGGATAAGGGAATGGAAATGATCTCCATATTATCATGCGGATGGGTACTGAATCCGCGACCCGGTGCCACAATATCATCATTGAGCACACGGAGCGCTCCAAAATGCACCCGTTCCGGATTGTAGTAGCTGGCGAAGCTGAAGGAATGGTGTGTATTGAGCCAGCCATGATCGGCATGACCACGGGATTCTGCTTTGTGAAGAATCATCTTCATAGGAGAGTGGGGGTGGGTCAGGAGTTCGGAAGATGCTGGCAGGTGGTTAAACCCAACCTGCTCGAAAAGTTTGTCATATGTTGATTCCTTCAGTCGAACATTGCTGGCCCGAAGGAGGTGTGGTGCAGTAGCTGCTGCGCCGAGTCCAAGGAGGGTCTGTTTGATAAACTTCTTACGATCCATAGTTATGCCGGATGAGGGTTTGTCACTACAATAGAGAATATGAATGCAGACAAGGGAGGGATTGTTCAATGCTCAACTTCATCCATTGTCTACAGATTTTCTGAACCTTGATGGATGTCATATCATAGGATGAGCCCGATGTTCGGATTAGCGCAAAGAATTCTGGAGTTTTGTTGTTTAAACCTAGCTTTATGAAACATTTTTTCATGGTTCTTATGTTGCTGTCGGGATGGTCACTTCCTGCGCAACAAGACCCCTTTCTGGCTGATTTTCTATTGCAATGGGAAAATGCTCGAACCTATTCGCTCCAACTGATTGAAGCCATGCCAGAGCGTCATTTTGATTTTCGTCCGATCAAAGAAGAAATGACCTATGGCAGCCTTTGTATGCATATGGTCGAAAATATGTACAACTTGACCAATCGATATATTCAGGAGGATACCCTTTATCAGAAGCCTGCTGTTCATGTGTCAGTGATGACCAAGCAAGAGATCCTGAATTGGGTGAATAAGGCATTTGATGATGCCGGTAGTGTGGTCAGCAATCTGGATCCTCAGGATCTGGATACGGTAACCGACTTTTTTGATGGCCCGATCAGCAAACGAAGAGTGGTCATGTTATTGAATGACCATCAGTCCCATCACCGGGGGCAAATGGTGGTATATCTTCGATTGAATGGAGTTGTTCCACCAAAGTATGTAGGTTGGTAATCGACATTGGACATACCAGATGCACATTACCCTATGCCCATTTCATCACAGGTTGTATCTTGTTCCTATGAAAAAGCATTTCCTGATCCTACTTGTTGTCCTTGGAATGATCACCCTGATTGCAGGTTGTATGCCCGGAGGTGGGCATAATGGTCCAGTCGAACCGGCCGGGTTTTTTATGGGGGTCTGGCATGGATGGATCGCCCCGATATCGCTGATCGCCGGCTTATTCAATGATGCCATACGTGTCTATGAGCCGTTCAATTCTGGCTGGTGGTATGACTTCGGATTCTATATCGCGGTCATTTCCGGATTTGGCAGTTTGGCTTTGTTCCGGCGGAAGTCGTCCGGGAGGTAGGTGTTTCTGGTTCCTCATTCCTGGTTCCAAGTTCCTTTGTTCCAGGTTCCTGGTTGACTTTGGGATGAGCGTCTAGCCAGGAGCGATTGGCTGTCCGGACGCCCCGCCCCCGAGTCCTCGGGGGGAGGTCGGATCCAGACAGAATCGTCTGAGTTCAATGTTCAATGCACTCGCCTTCGGCTCCTGTGGTTAATGTTCAAAGTGGGAACGGTTTCATGTTCCTTGTTGGTTCATTACTCATTCCTGGTTCCTCCCGCCACTGCGGGCAGGCATTCCTCGAAATAACGCAATCACGCAATAACACTTCTCCCATTGAAGTAGACTTTAGCTTGTGACCGAATACCGAACTCCGTTTTCAGTCCATTCCTCGTAACCCAATAACAAAATCACCTTCCTTCAATTGAATTCGGCATTGGTTTGGAAGCCCCTACGCCCAATACCCAACACCCAATACCAGATTTCAGCCTTCATCCTTTATCCCTGACTCCTCGGTACTCCTCCCTCTCCTGGACTCCTCCCCTCCAAACTTCTGCACTCCTTAACGTATCCTTTACTCGGATACTGCTTTTATTTGGCGTATCTTTGCGCCCATTTTCAGATAATAACACCGCATGCAATCCATTCGCAACATCGCCATTATCGCCCACGTTGACCACGGGAAGACCACCCTTGTCGACAAGATGCTCTTTGCTGGCCATTTTTTCAAAGAACACCAGGAAGTTGGTGAGCTGGTCATGGACAACAATGACCTCGAGCGGGAGCGCGGGATTACCATCCTGGCCAAAAATGTGGCCATGATGTATAAGGATACTAAAATCAACATCATCGACACACCGGGTCACTCCGATTTTGGTGGTGAGGTAGAACGTGTCCTGAACATGGCCGACGGAGTTCTCCTTTTGGTGGATGCGTTTGAAGGACCTATGCCTCAAACCCGCTTTGTGTTGGAAAAAGCCCTTGAACTGGGACTGAAGCCTATCGTGGTCATTAACAAAGTGGATAAGGAAAACTGCACCCCTGATGAGGTGAACGATGAGGTGTTTGAGCTGATGTTCAATCTGGAAGCCACTGAAGAGCAGCTGGATTATCCAACCATCTTTGGTTCTGCCAAGCAGGGTTGGATGAGTACAGACTGGAAGAATCCAACAGATAATGTCACAGCTCTTCTCGATGCAATCGTCGAGCATGTACCTCCTCCGGTTGCGGAAGAAGGCACCACTCAGATGCTGGTGACCTCCCTGGATTTCTCCTCTTATGTCGGTCGGATCGCCATCGGCCGTCTTCACCGCGGTGAGCTGAAAGACGGACAGCAGATTTCACTCATTAAAAAGGATGGCACTATCCAAAAACAAAAAATGCGTGGCCTCTTTGTCTTCTCAGGTCTGGAAAAGGTAAAGGCGGATGTGGTGCGAGCAGGTGACATTTGTGCCATTGTCGGGATCGAAGGTTTTGAAATCGGTGATACCATTGCCGATCCGGAAACTCCGGAGGCTTTGCCAACCATTGCGATCGATGAGCCCACGATCAGTATGACGTTTACGATTAATGACAGTCCATTTTTTGGTCAGGACGGTAAGTTTGTCACCTCCAGACATGTCAAGGATCGCTTGTTTAAAGAATTGGAAAAGAACCTGGCTCTTCGGGTAGAAGAAACAGCCACTGCGGACTCCTTCATCGTCTTTGGACGAGGAGTACTTCACCTTTCTGTCTTGATTGAAACCATGCGGAGAGAAGGATACGAGCTGCAGATCGGCCAACCTCAGGTCATCTTTAGAACGATTGATGGTGTCAAATGTGAGCCGATTGAAGATCTGCGCATCGACCTCCCGGAGAATGTATCCGGAAAAGCCATCGAGATGGTGACCAAGCGGAAAGGTCTTATGTTGGAAATGATCCCGAAAGGTGATCGGATGTTGCTGAAGTTTGAGATTCCTTCACGGGGAATCATGGGTCTGCGTTCCAATTTGCTGACGGCTACTGCCGGAGAAGCGATCATGAACCACCGATTCAAGGATTACCAGCCTCACAAAGGAGATATTCCGGGCCGCCAAAACGGTTCCCTCATCGTACTGGAGACAGGTACCGCCATTCCGTTTTCTCTGAACAACCTTCAGGATCGTGGATTTTTCTTCATCGGTCCCGGAGAGGAGATTTATGAAGGGCAGGTCATTGGTGAGAATACCCGGATCGGTGATCTGGTCGTCAACGTCACCAAGACGAAAAAGCTCAGTAATATGCGTTCATCAGGGAACGATGATAAGGTCAAACTGGCACCACCTCTGAAGATGACCCTGGAAGAGGCACTGGAATACATCCAGGCGGATGAATACGTAGAGGTGACTCCAAAGTCTATTCGTTTGCGTAAAATTTTCCTGAAAGAACACGACCGGAAGCGCGCCAAGAACGCTTCCATGGCGGGGGCATAGTGGCACGTCGTTTGGAAGTGCTTATATTGGCCTAGAAACCTTCGGAAACTTCTGGAGGTGACAGGAAAGAGGCCAAGAATATGGCGCGGATCGATTTTCTACGTACGGCTATGAAAGATATCACTCAGACGGGTTCCGTCTGGGAGAGCTCCCGATTTTTGATCCGAAAACTCCTGGACCCTGTTGATTGGTCAACGGCCTCCACCGTTATCGAGCTGGGCACTGGCAATGGTGTGATCACCGAATCGATTCTGGAACGGATGTTACCCGACGCCAGCATTACAGCCTACGAGATCAACACCGATTTCCTGGAGTTGACCCGGCATCGTATCGAGGGGGATTGTCGCTGTACACTCACGGATGACAGTGCTGAAAATCTTTCTGCCCTCCATACAGAAGCCAGCGTGGATGTTGTCATTTCCAGTCTTCCATTTGCCATTATGGATGAGGAGTTACAGGAAAGCATCCTTCGTCAGATTCACCAGGTGCTCAAACCGGGTGGGCAATATTTGCAATATCAGTATGCACCCACTAAATACCGCATGATCACCCGGCGTTTCAAGCGGGTTCGGTTGGATTATACGCTTCTGAATATTCCACCTGCATTTGTGTATTCCTGTGTGAAGTAGTCCTCAGTGGTTATGGCGGGAATGTATTTTGCGTTTGCCCGGCTGGGCAGTGCAAGCACTTCTCGGCAAGTATGAATAGCGGAGATCAGTATGCCGTGATGTAAATCACATCCAGATAGTCTTCTGATCATCCTTTTGCTCTCCTTAAAGTTGTTCCTTTCCTCCTGATTCTAAGGGCAGCGCCCTTGCGTTGCCCCTCCTCTTGCGCTAAATGCACAGAAATGGCAACCGCTTCTCCCTATGTCTATTTCTTCGGCGACGGACACGCCGATGGTGATCGTTCTATGACCAACCTATTGGGTGGTAAAGGCGCTAACCTGGCCGAAATGGCCGGTCATCCGGAATTGCAACTCCCTGTCCCTCCCGGATTCACGGTGACCACTGAGGTCTGTACCTGGTTTGTCAATCACAAGAAGACATATCCGGAAGGCCTCCACACACAGGTCATGGAAGCATTGAATTCCGTGGAAGAATTGATGGGGCGACGATACGGGGATCCGGGAGATCCGTTGCTGCTGTCTGTCCGGTCGGGGGCACGACGATCCATGCCCGGCATGATGGAGACGATCCTCAATCTGGGGCTAACCACAGAAACATTGCCCGGCCTGATCCAACGAACGGGCGATGCCCGTTTTGCTTACGATGCCTATCGTCGCCTGATCACCATGTATGCTGATGTGGTAATGGAAAAGGCAGCCGGCAGGGCACCTGCTCAAGGGGTGGGTATTCGCAGATTGATGGAAGACCGATTGTCCGGCCTGAAGAAGAAGAGAGGCGTAGCCTTTGACACGGATCTGCTCTCTGCAGATCTGCTCACGTTGACAGAAGAATATAAAGCCTTGATCCTGGATGTTTTTGGAGTTGTATTCCCCGATGATGCCTGGGATCAACTTTGGGGTGGAATCGGTGCCGTCTTTACCTCCTGGCAGGGCAAGCGTGCCGTAGAATATCGAAATATTGAAGGGATACCACACAACTGGGGGACGGCTGTCAATGTCCAGGCCATGGTCTTTGGAAATCTCGGTGATTCCAGTGCGACAGGTGTTGCGTTCACTCGGAATCCTGGAAATGGGGAGCACCAGTTCTACGGGGAATATCTGGTCAATGCTCAGGGCGAGGATGTCGTGGCGGGTACACGAACACCCGCACCCATCAATGCCTATTCGCGCCATGATCAAAGTGCCGGCCTGCCGACCCTCGAGGAGATCATGCCGGACATCTACCAGGAACTGGATACCTGTCAACGCCGTCTGGAGATCCATTATCGGGATATGCAGGACGTGGAGTTTACCATCGAACAAGGCAAGTTTTATGTGCTGCAAACCCGGGTGGGCAAACGAAACGGAATTGCAGCAATCCGTATGGCCACTGAAATGGTTCAGGAGGGTTTGATTGATGAGCCAACGGCGCTCAAAAGAGTGGCCCCCATCCAGTTGATCGAATTGCTTTTGCCTCAACTGGATCCAGACGCTGAGATGACCTCTATGCCTATCGCCAAAGGATTGCCGGCAGGTCCAGGGGGTGCCCGAGGAAGGGTAGTCTTCACCGCTGAGAAAGCTGTGGATTGGGCGAGTCGGGGAGAAGAGGTGATCCTGGTCAGAGAGGAGACCTCTCCTGAGGATGTCGATGGTATGCACAAAGCAAACGCCATTCTGACCAGTAAGGGTGGGATGACCAGCCATGCCGCACTGGTCGCCCGGGGATGGGGCAAATGTTGCATTGTCGGTTGTGGAACCCTTGAGATCGCTACCGATCTGAAATCATTTGTCACTGAAGGTGGTCAGGTGATCCAGGAAGGAGACTGGATCAGTCTCAACGGAACCAAAGGCCTTGTTTATGAAGGACAAATGCCGATGGTGGCCAGTGATCTGAATGCGCATGGACCTTACCATGAGTTGATGAAGATGGTGGACCACTACCGTCACCTGGGTATCCGCACCAACGCTGACACACCGGAGGCCGCAGCCCAGGCACTGGAATTCGGTGCAGAAGGAATTGGCCTGTTCCGTATTGAACACATGTTCTACGGCGAAGGGAGCCAGGACGCCCTCTTCATCATGCGGAAGGTGATCATGAGTAAAACTGAGGAGGAGCGACGGAAAGCGCTGGATGAGCTTTTCCCCTTCATGAAAAAGGATATCAAAGCCACGATGGCAGTGATGCATGGAAAGCCGGTGACGATCCGATTGATCGATCCACCTCTCCACGAGTTTGTCCCCCATGATGAGGAGAAATTGAAAATGCTGGCCCGGGAATTGAATATCAACCAGCTGCAGCTGGTCAAGCGAATCAGCTCATTACATGAGAATAACCCCATGCTGGGCCACCGTGGTGTGCGTTTGGGGATTACCTATCCCGAACTGACCGAAATGCAGGTCAGAGCCATTCTGGAGGCTGCGGGTGAACTGGACCAGGAAGGGATTTCCTGTTTTCCGGAGATCATGATCCCGTTGACCGTTTGTGTGACAGAGCTGACGCATCAGAAAAAGGTGGTGGATCGGGTCTCGGCTGAAGTCAATCAAAAGTTTGGCAAGGAGATCTCCTTCCATTACGGGACGATGATCGAGGTGCCCCGGGCAGCTCTCCGGGCCGGAGCCATCGCCCAGGTGACGGAGTTTTTCAGCTTTGGAACCAACGATCTTACCCAGATGGGCTTCGGGTTCAGCCGGGATGACATCGGGTCGTTCCTGCCAGATTATATGCAAGCTGGGATACTGCCCAAGGACCCGTTTGCTACGCTGGACCAGGAGGGGATCGGAGAGCTGGTTCGATTTGCCGTTGAGCGTGGGCGAGAGACGCGCCCCGACCTCAAAGTGGGGATCTGTGGTGAACATGGAGGGGACGCAGAAAGTGTGCGCTTCTTCCATAAAACCGGTCTGGATTATGTGAGCTGTTCACCGTTTCGGATACCGATTGCTCGTCTGGCAGCAGCACAGGCAGCGATCGATATGCCGAATGTCAAACGCCCGACGAAGGAATTGACAACTGCAACTTGATTAGAGCTTTTTCGCTCTTCGCCGTTCGCTCTTCACTCGGGTACTTTGGCAGCTGACACTGCTTTAGGAAAAGTTATGGAGTTACGGGGTTGAGGAGTTATGGAGAAAACTAGTCGCAAGTTCCCCAGACTGTAGCGGGTAGGCCATCCTTCGGGCAGGCGTCTGATAGTTTGTGTGGGCAATCCGTGTCATCCGTTCATCCGTGTACATCCGTGATTCTGACGATTATGGCAAGAGGAGAGTAGAGGAATACTGCCTCCCCCGACCCGGCAGGATGGGCAGTTGTCAGTTGTCAGTTTGAGTGGGCGTGCGCCTGCGGGCGTTTATTCGTTTATGAGTTTATTCGTTAAGGGGGAAAACATTGAGGCTGTTCACGATTCACTTGAGAACGAGTGCAATCCGTATCATCCGTTCATGGCTAGGTCGGCGGATGGCGCCTCTTTATGCACACATTCGGACTTATGGACAAACAGCCCGGTCCTCCCCCGACCCGGCAGGATGGGCAGTTGTCAGTTGTCAGTTGTCAGTTTGAGGGCGTGGGCGGCTGGCATGCCCTGCGGGCGTTTATTCGTTTATGAGTTTATTCGTTAAGGGGGAAAACATTGAGGCTGTTCACGATTCACTTGAGAACGAGGGCAATCCGTATCATCCGTTCATCTGTGGGAATCCGTGATTCTGACGATTACGGCAATAAGATAGCATTAGAGATAATGCCTCCCACGACCCGGCAGGATGGGCATTGTTCTGGTTGTCTGATCAGTTCGGTGCCGGTCCACCCTCTCATGAAGCGGTATTCGCGATACGTCATGTGCGGTTAAAACGGTAGGTTTATTGGTCATGGGTAAAAGGTAATGGGCAATGGTGGCAGACAGGTATTTATATATGAAACAGGTGGAAAGGTGAATTTTCGAAATATGATCCTTTTGAAACCTGGGGATCTGCATGAATAGCTCGGGGTTTTTCAATCGCCGAGTGAGGTCAACCCCGGGTAATCGTCATCTCTAGATCCGTTCTGGCGATATTTTCGCCCTGAAAAAATGGTGACAAAATATCCTTAGTTGGGCTGTCCGCCATTCGCGGATCTGGGTGTATTGATAGCCAGAAACCCGAATTGGAAGGGTTGTTATTGCGTCCCTTCAGGGCTTTGGTTGATTCAACCATAGGGTCGTTGGTCGATATCCAGCGCAAGTGAATAGCGTCCCTTCAGGGTTGGCCAAAGTTTGACCGAATGTAAGTCGACAACCAGGAAATCCCAGTGTGCATAAATTGGAGATAATCCATTGTACCCTATTACGATGCAGCCATTCCCTGTTCGCGGGGTGCTTTTATACGTAAGTTTTTTTTTGGAAAGGGTAAAAGGCGGACATTCGTTTGGCGGCTGGTGCCACATTGGAGTAACGATTCCACAGTTGCAGACAAGAATCCATACATATGGCAGGTGGAAAGGTTAACTTCCGAACCCCGAATACCGAACCCCGTTTTCTTTTTCGAAATAACGCCATATCGAAATAACTCAATAACCTCCTTAACTCCTCTCCTCCAAACACCTTAACTTCACCCCATGGGACGTTTCGATTCATTTTGTCAAAGTTGTGGAATGCCACTGGACCAGGATCCTGGGAAGGGCGGTACGGAAGCAGATGGCTCCAAAAATGTTGTGTATTGCAGCTATTGTTATGACCAGGGCCAGTTCAGAGACAACTTCACCAGCGCACAACAAATGGTAGCCTTCTCCCGAGAAAAACTGAAAGAAATGGGCTTCGGCTGGATCAAGCGCTGGTTGTTTACCCTGCACATCCCCCATCTGTCCCGTTGGAAAAAGAAGTGGTGACCTGATGGTAACCGATGCGCATCCTCAGAATAATGCACCATTGGTTCTCCTCCATGGGGCCTTGGGCAGTGCGGATCAGATGGCTGACTTCGCGCAATTGCTCGAAGGTCAATATGCTGTGCATAGCTGGGATTTTCCCGGTCATGGCGGCACCCCGGTCCCTACAGCCGGGTTTGCCATGGCTCACCTGGTGGAAGCGCTTGAAACGTGGCTGGCCACAACGTTTACGAAACCTGTTGTCATCTTCGGATACAGCATGGGTGGATATGCCGCGACGGTACTTGCCTGCCGCCGTCCCGACCTCATCCGACACATCATCACCCTGGGTACGAAATGGGCCTGGTCGCCCGAGATCGCCTCTCGTGAAGTGAAGATGCTCAACCCGGAGATCATCCAGGAAAAGGTCCCTGCTCTTGTGAGGCTGTTGATCGAACGTCACGCTCCCCAGGATTGGACGGATATTCTACGTGCCACCGGATACCTGCTGGAGGGGCTGGGTCAGGATCCGTTGATCAGTCAGACAGATCTGGAAGCTTGTGAAGTGCCTGTAGATATTTTGTGGGGGATGGAGGATCGAATGGTCAGCCGCGAAGAATCAGAAGCAAGTGCCCTGATCCTACCCAATGGTCAGTTTCATGCCCTGGACGGTCAGCGCCATCCATTTGAGCAGGTGGATCTGCTCCAATTGAAGGGGGTGCTCGAAACACTGCTTGGCATCAAATAGCAGGATGTCCTACCTTTGCAGGATGCATTATTCACCTCATCTTTCCCTGAAGGCAATAGCCACCCTTTTTATTTTTCTGACAGGGCTTGTCGCACTTTGCTCGCAGACCGTTCATGGTGTGGTGACAAATGATGATGATTATATCCTCCCTGGTGCACAGGTGTATTTTCTGGGAACACAAATTGCCGGGTTTGCGGACTCCATGGGAGGTTACCGGCTCCCGTGGAAGGAAGGCGAAACGGACACACATTACCTGGTGGCCCGACAGGTCGGGTATTCACCGGATACGATGGCTGTTGAAGGGCCGGGATATTACCATATCCGACTCGTTTCGGATGCCCGCCTGGAAACGATCACCGTTCGTGATCGACGTGATGGTCAATATGTCGATGGCCTCAATCCGGTTCGTACAGAGGTGGTCAGTGCTCTGGAACTGCAAAAAGGGGCCTGCTGTGATTTGGCTGGTTGTTTCAATACCAATGCGACCGTTCAAAAAAATATAACTAATGTAATTACCCAGGCACAGGAGCTTCGTATCCTTGGTCTGGGTGGTGTGTACAATCAGGTCCTGCTGGAAGGATTTCCGATGATCCAGGGACTGAGCTATACCTATGGCGTCAGTGCGCTGCCCGGTGCTTGGGTCGAAAATATCTACATCAGCAAGGGGGCCAACTCTGTTTTGCAGGGCTGGGAGAGTATCAGCGGCCAGATCAATGTGGAGATCCGTGAGCCGGAGACAGCACCTCGGGCATTTCTCAATGGATATATCAACTCCTTTGGCGAGAAACAGATCAACGGTGTCTTTAAGCAAGATGGCGAAGGGTGGGGTAATCTCCTCTTTTTTCACACTGCTCAACCTGCCAGCCGTCGGGACATCGATGAGGATGGATTCCTCGACCTTCCTCTCGTGTCTCGATACGGGTTTACGGACCGTATCCATCTGGGAACGGAGACTGGCCTCGGCTGGTCACTGAAGGCAGGGGTTCGCCTGACAACCGAAGAACGGATGGGTGGACAACGAGACTATCAACCCGACGATCATGCCGGCACACAGGAGGTCTATGGCCAGTGGGTACGCTATCAGGAGCCGGAAATGTGGTCCAAAACAGCATTTCGCTGGAGTGAGCAGCAGCGCATTGTCCTCTTTGCCTCTGCGCTTCACCACGACCAGCGATCCTGGTATGGACTGACCCGTTATCGGGCAAAACAGTCCACAGCCAATGTGGTCCTCCAGCACGAGTGGAGTCCCCTGGAGTCGTTGAGTCTCAAGTCAGGGGTTTCTTATCGGCATCACGACTTGAATGAATCCCTGTCATTCTCGGAAAATCCACTCAACCTGGAACACGATGGCACCTATGCCCGGACGGATCAGGTGGCGGGAGTATTTGCAGAGAAGACCACCACCTTCTGGTCTGACCGACTGACCTGGATCCTCGGAGCGCGACTGGATCATCATCAGGATTTTGGCGTGTACTTTACCCCCAGGACGCTGATCAAGGCGGATCTGTGGGAGGGGAATTCCCTCCGTGGTTCTATTGGTTGGGGATGGCGGACAGCCAATGTCTTTCCGGAAAATGTGATCCTCCTGGCGGGCAATCGAAATGTGTTGTTTCCCAGCCCATTGACGCCTGAAAAGGCGATGAATTGGGGTGTGAACATGAGCCAGCAATTCTATCTGGGAAACCTCACAGGTCGGTGGGGTGCGGATTATTATCAGACGAGTTTTACGGACCAGATTTTCCCTGATTTCCAGCAAGATCCCCGCACGGCGGTAGTGGCCAATTTCAAGGAGCCATCGACTAGCCGGGCGTTTCAAACAGACCTGGATTTTACACCGGTCACTGGATTGCAGGTCAAGGTGGCCTATAACTTCCTTGAAGTGGTCCGGGAGGTCAATGGAAAACAAGAAGTCTTGCCGTTCAACTCCCGGCATCGTCTGTTGGCGGCCCTGTCCTATGCGACACCAAATGGTCGATGGCAGGGAGATGTCAATGCGCATTGGTATGGTCCGCAGCAGTTGCCGAATACTCAGGGTAATCCAGAAGGATTTCGCCGGCCTGACGAGTCGCCCGATTACTCCGTGTTGAATGCCCAACTGACCATTCGACTGACTCCTTTTGAGATCTATACGGGGTGTGAGAATATCCTGGACTTCCGTCAGGAGCGTCCGATTCTGGGTTGGGAGGACCCGTTTGGGCCTTATTTTGATTCTTCTTCTGTGTGGGGGCCGACCCGCGGTCGGGAGTACTATCTGGGTGTGCGCTGGACGTGGAAGTAATTAGTGAAACAGATTTGCCATCCAATACCAGATACTGCTCAATTGTTCATCCAGATTTTTGGCTTCTTGCCGATGATCTGATGTCTTGTCATTTATGATCTCAGCAAGATCATTTTGAATTTCAGGAGTAGCATACTTCAGATGCATTTTGCAGAGGATTTTATTCCATCTCAGATCATCTGCGAATGAGAATTTCTCGCCTGGAGTGATCAGGTTAAACTGGGCCAGAGCGACCGTATAATCTTCCTGTCGAAATGCGGCATAAGCGATCAAATATTTATGGTCCAGAGATTGCGGATGAACTGCCAGGCTATCCATCAATGTGCTGATCGCCCGGTCGATTTGGCCATCTTCAATGAGCATGACTTCATTGCGGAAGTTGGCCGAAGTGCCAGCGTTTTCACCTCTGACCGACCCAGTCGTGGGTATCGCCACTGTTTTGGCTGCAATGGCCACTAATTCTGAATGATCCCATGGGCCCTGATAAGCGTAGAACAACGCTCCGGCTACGATCAAGAAAAGACCGATAGCCGCAATGGATGCGATCCTTTTCAAGGTGATCATTGGGGCGGAAGAGGGTATCTCAGTGGCGTTGAATTGTTTTCGAAGATCCCGGGCGATGGAGAATTCCATCAGTTCGGATACCAGCTGGCGCTCTTCCATTTCTTGGAGGGCTTCAGGATGGTCTTTTATCCAGGATCGTAAGGTATTGATCTCGGGCTCGGACAAAGTACCCGCTGCCCAGGCATCCAGTTGTTCGTGTAATGTTTCCGTGTTCATAAACTTTGCTTGAGGATCCGCTCGATCTCAGGGTGCTCATGAATCATTTGAGCGAGTTTTTTGGTGCACTGATATTTCAGCTTTCGAGCCATCATCTCGCTACTCAGCTTGAGTAGTTCGGCGATCTCCCGCATGCTGGTCCGTTCCTGCCAGAGTTTGAGTATCTGCAAGCAGCGGTTATCCAGGCGATCCAAAAATCCATTGAGCAAGGTTGCTCTTTCATTGTCCATCAACCAATGATCAGGCCCGGGCATTTGATTTTCCAGGGATCGATCGACTGGTGTGTCGTACAAGTCTGTTTTGCTCTTTTTTCGTAGTTGATTCATCCAGCAGAGGCGGGCAATGCCACACAAGTAGGCCGTGAGGCTGCCCTGGTGTTCATATTTGCCATCCCTGATGTTGCGGTCCATAATGATGAGGCTTTCCTGATACATGTCCTCAGCATCCTGGATGTTACCTCTCATTTTCAGAATCGTACTGAATACAGACCTGCGTGTAGAACGATCCTGATAAAGGATGGTTAGGGCCTGTTGCCTGTCTCTGCCCCCGGCTTTGATCTGGCCGATGATCTCCTCCTGCTCCATGGGCGGAAAAGATACAGCAGAAAATTGAAATAGCGATTGATTTGGTCGGTTGATGGGTTGTATTCAGGAGGAATACACCAGGTGATGCTTGAGTTCTGAAATAAAATTTCGATTTTTAAGCAGAAATAGTCACAATTGCCCTGTTACCAACATACCCTAAGACAACCAAAACAAGAAAGCTATGAAAACGACTATGACATGGGCTGGCCTGGCCCTCGGGCTAATTATGATCTTTGGACTTTCCAGCTGCGAACTGATTGAAGCAATACTAAATGAGGGCAACCCTTCTTACAACCTTGCCCAAGACAGTACCTACTATTCCGAAGTGGGAATTAGGGCGGAATTTGAAAGGGCTCGGTGTCGAAAAATTTGCATGGATGTTCAATCAGACACATTACCTCTTGTCATCCTTCCAACTGGCGACTCCATTTCTGCGCCTTTGGATTCGGCCGGCTTCTCGAATTGTGTTTTGCTCTGCAATAGAAACTCAGAGCTTTCCCCTGAATTTATTGCGATGGATCGTAGTCACATCAGAACGTTTAGAATTTTGGGACAATTGTATATTGCTCCTTTATCATCTAAAATGATGATCCTTTCCAATTTGCCTATGATCATGTTATTTGGAGCAGGACCTGTGACAATACCTATTCCTACCTTTCCACCAATTGGAGATGATGACTGCGAAATGACCACCTGTTATGGTCACGTGCATCTCGTTCGGTCAGGTTATGTTGATGAAGATACTTTTCCAGATATTGACGATGTACTGCGGATCATTATACCAGTGAAGACTGCAGACATGGAAGTTTCTGTAGGAATTGAGGAAGAGAATGGAACACCCATTCAAGAACTAACTGTTCTGTCAGACATTTATGAAGGTGATGTAGGCGGCTACAAGATGGCAACAACACATTGGGATAATCTCAACTCATATTATGAAGTGAGCCTGAAGCTACGTGTGACCAGAAGTACTGGAACTAAAAGGAATATCAGCCGAACACCTATTTGGCTGCACAGTGGTCCTCTTTATATTGAATAGTGTGAAATATGAATTGGATCATCAGGCATACGTAATGCAGAATCACACACGATATATCCTCATCATCAGGACCTTGTTCCTGATGGTGGGGGTATTTTATTCCTCTTATTGTTATAATCAGGATCCGAATAACACAACCATTTTAATCCAGGATCAATTCCATGCATTGGAGGTGCTTCGTGTTGCGGCTGATTGGAGTGTTTATGATTCACTCTTCAGTCAATTGATCAATAATTCTGTTTCCGAACAGTCCGAAAAAGCCACCAAAAGAACTGGTATTCTCAAAGAGATAAGGGCATTAAGAGACTCGATGCGATGGACGAGAGAATTGGATTTTGTCCTGACCTGTTTTCAAAAATTTCCTTTAGGGGCGGAGGAAAATGATTTTCTATTAAAATTGTTACAAATCGGGTTGAAAGACCTGGCGGTTGCTCAGAATATGGAGCCCCACGAACGCCTGCATTATTCTCTGCAACTCCCTTTTGATTATGCTGACTGGCGGAAGAAAAATGGATATTACCAGGAAGCGATCGACACCATGGAGAGGGTCAAAAATCGAATGCAAAACCTCACCCCAGAGGAAAAATGGCCGGAGGCTAGTGACCCGTTCTTATTGCATTGTTACAATATTCTGGGAGGGATTTATGCTGATCTGGGCATGTATCCCATTGCCATCTCTTATAATGATCTTTATCTCGAACTTCTTAAGGACAACCCGCATCCATGGAATAAGGTATTGACTTTAGGCCGGAAAGGCGTCTATCTGTTGCGCATGGGGAATACAGCGCAAAGCCAGCAGATCCTGGAAGAAGCAGTGCGGATTTGTGAGCGGGAATATCCGACAGTATTGGCCGATGTTGCCCGCCAGGGAAAAGGCTTGTCGAAACGTTATACCAGATATACCTCCCGACTGAAAGGAATCTATCGCGACCTCGCCAGTGTGTACATGGCTACAGGACGAATGGAACTAGCCGATGAGATGCTACGCGTCGCGGAAGCCATCCCCATCCTCCACAGTGAAGATGTCTTGTTAGAGGCCAGTTACAGAGCGGAATTCCTGGAGCAAACAAACAATATCAGTGAAGCTGTTCAGGTGCTGAGCAACGCGCTTACTTCTGTATTCAAATCACTCGATGCCCAAACAGAGTCATTGGTGGTTGGTGATGAAATCAGCTTGAGAATGGTCATGAAAGTCGGATTGGGACTGGCCCATTTACAGCAACAAACCGGTGACCTTCAGGCCGCTGGTTTGACCCTGGATCAACTCGAGCGTGAATTGAAAAAGCTGAGCCCTGACCAGCACATGAATGGGATCAATATTGCTGTAGAGCGGGTACGTCTTCAGCTGTTGAGCTATAGCCATCAACCCGATCCAGATGCATTAGATCAGATTCTGACAAGCGTGGTGCAAACCCAATCCATGATCCTGGGCTACCAGGCCACGACTACTGACGATGCCAGCAAGCTGCACCTGAACAAGGCCGGTCGGGAGCTGTTTGGATTGGGCCTGTCCCTGGCATCGTTAATGCCAACAGGAGAAGCGAGGGAAGAAGTGGCTTTGCAGCATGCTGAAGCTGGACGAGCTGTTTTGCTTGATCAGGCCCTTCGTTTTCAGAGGGCAGATCAGTTTCCTGGAATTCCCGATTCCCTGCAGGATCAGATGAAGCTCCTCTCGGCTCTGATTGAGGGGTACGAACTTGGATTGAAACTGGATCCAACCCCTTCCAGGAATAATCAATCCAATCTGGCGCGACATCGGGAAGACAAACGCCGTTTGGCCATTCGCCTGAAAAAAGAATTCCCGGAGAGTTATCGCCAGACCATGGTACGCCAATTGCCGAATGTGCCCCAGCTTCAAAGGATTTTACCTAAAGGCTCGGGCATTTTCTCCCTGGCATTGCATGATACCTTGATATTTGCCCAACTCATCACCAGGCAGGTGTCAGAATTGCGTAGGATTCGCGTGCCGGCAGACTTCCGTAAAAGCATTCTACAGTTTCTAGTGGAGTTAAAAACCAGCAGACAAGATGATCTGGACTCACCTAAGGGCCGGGCGTTCGCAAAAAATGCCAGAGCGTACTATAAAATCCTCTTCGAGCCATTTGAATCAATTCTTCCTCAGCGACTATTGATTGTCCCGGATGGCCCGCTTGCGTTCATCCCATTTGATTGCCTCCTGACGGCAGATCCACCTCCAAATGCGGCATGGGATAATTTGCCTTACCAGATCCGAAAACGAGCATTGAGTGTACATTTTTCAATCGGCTCCTGGTTGGCCGAAGAACAGAAACCCATCCCGGAATTCAAGTATAAATGGGCCGGCTTTGCTCCCGATTTTCCAATCCCTCTGGCTACGCGAATGGACCAGGATCCCAATCGGGACTTTCTGGTAAAACTGCTATACAATAAGCAGGAAATTCAGCAAGTAGGAGAAATCTTTCAAGGCGAATACTTCCTGGATGAGCAGGCTACTTTGCCGGCATTCAGAAATGTTGCCGGGCAATCTTCCATCATTCACCTTTCAACTCACGCTAAAGCCAACGATCAGCAAGGCGATCATTGTTTTATTGCATTTTCAAATGCCTCTCAAACCGGTCATCATGACCCGGGAGACACCCTGCTTGCAGCCGAAATCTACAGCTTGCGCATCCCTGCCGAGCTTTTGATTCTGTCCGCTTGTGAAACCGGAGTAGGTGAGGTCAAAGATGGTGAAGGCATGATCGGCCTGCATCATGCCTTCACCCATGCCGGAGTTAAATCCATTCTATCTACGCTGTGGACAGTGGATGACGAATCGATGTCTGATCTGATGGTCAGCTTTGCGACTTCCCTTTCTGAAGGCGACCCCAAGGATATCGCCTTGCAATCCGCCAAACTTGAGTTCCTGAACGACCGACCTTCCAGGTCACATCCATTTTATTGGGCGGCCCCGGTGCTTCAAGGCAACCTCCAGCCACTCCAGCGTAAATTCAACTGGCCCATTTGGATAGCCGGTTTTGGTTTGTTACTCGGACTAGTGTTGTGGGGTAGACACCGCCACCGGTCTTATTCTTGATCCAGGATCAACCCTTTTATACGGCTAATCTGACTTGATCGCAAAGCATCCTGCGACCTGTTTCACTGTGCAGTTGTCCTATTTTCCTAATCCCCATCTCTAGGGAATTTATACCTCAGTATTGACTAGCCCATACTGAGGGTTTGTCTTGTTAAGAAATTGATATACAGTAGTATAGGTGACTTTGTCGGCCCCTTTACAAATCATTTAGAAGGGCACATTTTCAGCGTTGAACACATTATTTATAAAGTCACAATCTAAAACGCTAGCCATGAAAAAGCACAATTTGATCTCCAATTTCTATTCAGTGGTATTGTTCCTCAGCATTCTTCTTTCTGTTGTCGCTTTTACCACTAGTTCAGCCATTCAACCCATTCAATGGATCGGTGAGGATGGTGTCTGGGCCGATACTGCTATGTGGGATGAACATCGCATTCCCAATGCGCAGGATCACGTCATCATTCCTTCTGGTAAGGTAACCATCACTCATGGCACGGAAGTCAGTGCACTATCCGTGAATATCATGGGTAACGGTAAGCTCTTCGTCTCATGTGGTGCATCACTAGAGTTGGTGGGAAATAATACCCTGTATTCTTCTCTCAATTTGATCGAAAAAGCCTACCTGGAAAACCGAGGTAGCATCCACATCCTGGAGAGCGTCAGCTCAGGAGTGACCATCCAGGAGGGATTGGTGGTCAATTACGGCACCATAGTCGTTGCCAACAGTCCGGTTGAGGCGATCATGGTTCGTGGCAAAGGGGCATTTCTCAACCAGTCAACTGGGAGGGTCGAGATCTCCGGTCAGTCTCAGTTTGGATTTCATCTTCAACAGTTTGGTCAATGTCGGAATGAAGGTTCACTGATTCTGCAAGGTGGAATCCTATTGGATGGAATCTTCCTGGAAGGGTTGACTCGCTTCACCAATCGGGGCTTGATCCACTTCGTCAAGCCGACAGGGGATAACTGCGTGGATAATCACGGGTCCTTTGAAAATAGAGGTGAGATCATTGTCGAAAAGAGTGGAGCTATTGCGGTTCGTAACAGCAGTTCAATGGCAAACTATGGAAGTCTGAAGATCAGAGACTCCGGAGGGAATGCCATCGATTGCACCTCCGATACAAGCACATTTAAAAATACCGGAACGGTTGAGGTGAGAGGAGCTTATGGAAATGGCATCCACCTGACCAGAGGATCTGTGTTCCACAATATGGCCGGGTCTGTTCTGTCCGTACAGGATTGTATTCATCAAGGGGTATTCAATGAAGGAGGGTTATTCATCAACCGAAGCACCTATTCCGTCGGGAGAACACCTGATGGTAACTTGATCATGGCTTACAACCCTAACAAATAATGGCAGGTCACAATCCGGTTTTTCGAGACATGTACAGTAAGGAACCACTTTATAAACAAGAATCTATTCACATGAGATCATTATCAGCCCAACGAGACTTCCCCGGGCCAAGGCGAGAATACATGCCGCCCATCCGGGAAGACCATTTATCCGATCGAGAACTGGAAGTCCTGGACCTGGTCGGACGAGGTCTAACCGCCGACGAGATCGGAAGTCGACTCTTCATCTGTACCAGTACGGTGATCAGCCACCGAAAGAATATGCAGCGCAAGATGAATGCCCGTAATTCGACACACCTGGTCTTCCTGGCCTGCAAAATGGGTTTGTTATAACGTTGTCCTTTATTCGTTCGCTCCTGGTTAGTGCTCCGGTCTTTTGGCCGGAGCATTTTTTCTTGGTCAGACAACTCTTCAGTCAAACAATGTACCTTAGTCAAAATGGCTTTTTTACACATGAATCAGATTCACATCCTCCTTATTTTCGTTTTTAGTGCTTCAGTTAGCTTGGTAGAAATTCAGGGGCAGGAGCTGTATTTTCCTCCTGCCGGACCGGCCTGGGAAACCATAGATCCCATCACGGAGCTCAATTGGTGTCCGGAGAAACTGGACACCTTGCAAGCCTATTTGCAGGAACGAGACAGTAAGGCTTTCATTATTCTCAAGGGGGGCAAGATCGCTGTCGAATGGTATTATGATTCCTTTACTCAGGATAGCCTCTGGTATTGGGCGAGTGCAGGGAAGTCGTTGACCTCCACCCTGGTGGGGATCGCACAGCAGGAAGGGTATCTCGATCTGGATGACCCGTCATCAGACTACCTGGGCACCGGTTGGACCAACTGTTCCCCAGCCGATGAAGAGAAGATCACCGTTCGCCATCAACTGACCATGACCTCTGGTCTGGATGACGGACTAGGCGATGTCGATTGTACCGACCCGCAATGCCTGGAATGCCTGGCAGAACCCGGCACTCGCTGGGCCTATCACAATGCCCCCTACACCTTACTTGATCAGGTGATCGCCGGAGCAACCGGGTCGTCAATCAACAACTACTTTGCGACCCGGATCGGTTCAAAGATCGGAGCTGTCGGATTGTATATCAAACTGGGATTCAACAATGTCTTTTTCAGTCGCCCCAGGGATATGGCCCGCTTTGGCCTCCTCATCCAGGCAAAAGGGACCTGGGATGGAACACCAGTATTGTCCGATACCAATTATTACAACCTGATGGTCAACACCTCTCAGGACATGAATAAATCATACGGTTACCTCTGGTGGCTGAATGGAAAAGGGCAGCACATGCTCCCTGGACTGCAATTCAAATTCAATCAGAATCTGATTCCGACCGCACCGGATGATCTCTTTGCCGGTTTGGGAAAAAATGATCAGAAAGTGTATATCGTCCCCAGTCAGGATCTGGTGGTTGTGCGGATGGGCAATTCAGCCGGAGCAACCCTTCCTGCCTTGTCCGGATTTGACAGCCAGTTGTGGACCCTGATCGGGGAATTGCCTTGCACATCTTCTACAGTACCTTCTGATGAAGAAAATACCCTGATGATCTGGCCCAACCCCGCACACCATATGGCGACGATCGATGGTTTGCCGATCGACGGAAGGTGGGAGCTCGCCACATTGACTGGACAGGCAGTTCGTGAGGGAGACCAAAAAATGGTTGATTTGAATGGACTGTCTGCAGGCAGCTATATCCTCACTGTCCGATCCAATTCTGGACAGACACAAACCAGACTGCTCCTGGTTCACTAGGAATAGTCCCCTCGCAAGCAGGCTGCCGGATCAGGCATGCATTAACAGATACACGCCGGCACCGGCAAAATATCCGGCCAATGCGAGGAAGGAGATCTTCTTCAGGTACCAGATGAAGTCGATCTTTTCCAACCCCATCACGGCCACGCCAGCAGCAGAGCCGATGATCAGACAACTGCCCCCGGTTCCGGCACAATAGGCGAGGAAGTCCCAGAAGTTGCCATTGGCGGCAAAGGGCCCTGTTTCCGCAATCTCATACATGCCTTGTGCAGCTGCTACCAATGGGACGTTGTCAATGATGGCGGACAGTAAACCGATCAGGATGTTGATCCCGTAAATATTGCCGATACTTTGATCCAAAGCCATGGCCAGTTGAGCAAGGTGGCCAGCTTCCTGTAACCCGGCCACGGCCATGAGGATCCCCAGGAAGAAGAGAATACTGGCCGTGTCGATGCGACGCAGGATATGTAATACACTCATCTTGCTCCGAAAATCAGAAGGCTTCTTCCGGTGCATGATCTCCGTGCTGATCCAGAGGACGCTCAGGCTGAACATCATGGCCATAAACGGTGGCAAGTGGGTGATCTGTTTGAAAAAGGGGACAAAAAGTAAGCCTCCGATCCCCAACAGGAAGACCCGCAATCGCTCCTGGCGGGTGGCTTGAAGTTTTAGTTCTTCCTGGCTCAGTTCCTGGTCGACTTTCGGCGCAATGACCAGTTTGCTTTTTCGTAGAGAAAATGTCAAAATGATCAATGGGATGATCAGGGTGGCCAGGCTGGGGAGCAGCAGGTTTTTGATAAAACCAGCGGCATCCGGCAGTTGACCTTTGATCCATAACATCGTTGTGGTGACGTCACCAATGGGTGACCAGGCCCCTCCGGCATTCGCTGCAATAATGATCAATCCACCAAACAACCATCGGGTCTTTTGATCGGGGACCAGTTTGCGCAACAAGGAGATCATGACGATAGACGTGGTCAGGTTGTCCAGGGCTGCTGAGAGGAAAAAGGTGACAAATCCAATGATCCAGGCCAGTCGGACAGGGTCACGGGTTTTGATACGGTCGGTGATGATCGAGAATCCGTTGTGTGTGTCTACCACTTCCACAATGGTCATTGCCCCTAACAGGAAGAACAGGATACTGGAGATATCAAAGAGATGATGGACCAATGACTCATTTGCCTCATGTGCACCGTGACTGGAGAAAACCAGGATCACCCAGATCACCATGCCTGTGAAGAGTGCAGAAGCTGCCTTGTCGATCTTGATCGGATGTTCTAATGCGATCGCCAGGTAACCCAGGACAAAGACCGCGATCATGAGTGTTGTTGCCACAGCTGTGTATTGACAATGAGGCGCCAAATGTAGTCTAATTCAACATCCGATGCATTGATCTGATCCCCGGAGAAAGAACTTTTATTCACCGCATTGGTTAGGAGTGCCACAACTCTGATTTTTAAGGATTCGTTTCCTGGATCCTGGCATTGATTAAAATTGAGATCTATGAAGATTGTCCTTATTTCCGGTAGCCCAAGAGTAAATAGTGTCAGTCAACGCTTGGCGCTGCACGTGCATGATCGTATCCATCGAATGCCAGGTCTGGAGCCGACACTCCTGGACATGCAAACCGAAGGATTGCTGCCCATCCAGGCCGTTTGGAATAAGGCGGAACTCATTCCTGAATCCAAGCGACCCATTTACCAAACCATGGATCAGGCTGACGGATTCATTCTGGTCAGTCCGGAATACAATGGCGGTTATTCACCGATGATGAAGAATTTCCTGGATCATTTTCCAAAGAAGATCTTCCATCGCAAGGCCTGGGGGATCGTCACCGGTTCGCCGGGCGCAATGGGAGGCATGCGGGCCTCACAACAACTACAACTTCTTGGTGTGGGGCTGTCGTCGATCGTCTCCCCCCGTATGTTGATCACCCCCCAGATGGACCAGAAGTTTGATGCGGAAGGACGACTGTTGGATGAGGGATTTCAAGGACAAGTGGATGGATTTTTGGAG
>CALNZC010000097.1:0-5887 GCA_942490895.1 uncultured Saprospiraceae bacterium | reverse complement strand
TCAACAGCTTGCTAGTGCGGGTCGCAGATGCTGCCGGCGGCAGAAGCGACGTAGGGCCCGTGCATTCCAGGACGACAATCGAGCCGGAACGGCCGCTCGGCGGAAACAGCTGGAGACACTCCAAAAGTGGATCGCAAACTCCGATTCGGACGTACGATCTAGTCTGTGACCCCGATTTTCAGTACTCTGTCATGCGATCACGTTCTTCGCGCGAACTCGTGCATCTAGGGTCGAATTGTCAAACATCTCAATGAAGGGATCGCGTATCGCCTTGACTGGCGACTGCGGGGCTTGAGTGCTGACTACGCCGTTGATCTGACGGGACACCGCTGAAAAGACCGTTCATTGAAAACAATGCAGGGAACTATGCCGAAAAGAGTCGCATAAGCTAGTAACGCCTGAATAGGTAGGAATATTTGCCCGCATTAAGGTTCGCTACGAGAGGCGCAGTGTCTAGTTCCAGGGCATGATCGTAGACGACATCAGAGCCGGTGGCATCGATCTTGTCGCCCGGACCGCCGCATGAGACCGCGACGCGAAACTGTGATCAGCCAAGAGCAATGAGGCCTGAGTGCCCGAACTACCAAATACGGCGCCTATGATCGCTGACGAATCGCGCAGTGAGGAGGAGGACCGGTCGCGACACTTTCTGACGCTTTTGGGAGCGTTCCTAGCGGCCAACCTCTCTTCTGGGGTGGCGTCGGCGTTTGCTGGAGGTGGATGGGGGACGGCAGCCATAGACGTATTTTCTGGGCTGTTTGTCCTTCAGACCTGGCGCGCGTCAGATGCTCGACGTGTGTCGGAGACTCGACTTGCCAGTTGCGCAGTCATTGCGTCGCTCAGCCCACTAGTTCATCTTCATTCTGCGGGCGAAACTCAGCAGGCTGCGTTACTCGCTGTAGTTGTGGTCAGTCTACCGTTCTTTCTTGGCACGTCAAGATATTTCTTGCCAGTTCTGATTCTGTGCCTTACTGGGTGGTTGATTGCTGCCTCCGCGGCGGATCTGCCTTCAGTGATGTCTGGATTGGGGCTCCTCTCTCTCTCCGCGATCGCATCCCTTTGGCACCGAATCAAGGTGAGGAAGCTCCACGAGCAGGGGCAGATCCGACGCAGGAACGAATTGGAGCGAGTTGAGGCCAGCAAGCACCAACTGCTCGCGGTTCAAGCCTCAGGGAATGGGTATTGGTATTGGGACCTCAAGACAAACGGGATTAGGTTGTCTGAGTCCTGGGGCAACATGCTCGCGTATCGCTCCCCCACGAATTGAGCGAGGATCCCGGAGAATCGTGGTTTGGATTCTTGTTCATCTGATATATGGTTAAAAGCGATTCTCACCTTCTGTCCTGCATAGGCCGTTAAGTCCACTGATTTCTGGGACCAGTATCCACCGTAATCCTGTGTATGGGTCCCTAAAGATTGCCAGGCAGACCACCCGGATGCTTCATCGTAGGTTGAAATCTCTACCTGACCCCAGTCCTGGCTGTCGGACCAATTGTAAGGATAATAATTAAACCATTGCCAGAAACGTAGATGAAGCTCTTCGTCCCCGACTACATTCGGCAGTTCGATCCCCTGTTCCCAGGGAAATTGATAGGGCACAATAAGACGACTATCTGTATCGTTGTAATAATCCCCCCCTAAAACTGTGCCGGCACATTGTATCCCGTCATGGCTCTCCCCCGGACCACTGGAAGGGACTCCTACCTCCCAGACACCATTTTCAGCGGACCACCCGGAAGAGCCTTCAAAATTTTCTTCATAAATTGGAACATCAAAGGCAGAAGCAGGAATACTATTCAAGCAAACAGCCAAAACGAGCATCAAAATACTTGTCAAAATGGTTTTCTTTTTCATTTTTTCTCCTTTTTTGATTACGTCCATCTATCCCTCTTTGTTGAGTATTCGGTTGTTTGAGGCATAAATTCATAACTTTCAGCCATGCAGACGAAGTTGCATGAGACTGCAAGGCAGAATAAGGTACAGGTTTAAAAAGTCCGGTCTTTTCATCTTATTGCCAGGTTTATTCGCTGCATAATTTCCCAAATTTTTCAGCAAACACCGACAGATCGTTCTGATCAACAGTCCCGTTTTTGTTAAAATCAGCATGGGTACTGAATTTTGGATCACCGCTTGAAAAACCGAATGCGCCGACAAAAAAGTTTAAATCAGAACCGTCCACATCATTATCATTCTCCATATCTCCCATACAAGCACCCTGGCATTGGTTGGTGGGATCATGAAAGTTCGGGCAGTTGTCACAGAGGTCACCGATATCGTCTTCATCTGAGTCCTCCTGGAATATGTTGTAGACGCCAGGGCAATTGTCCAGAAGATCAGGCGTATAGTCACCATCACTGTCTATGGGAGTTCCCACGGCGAAATCTGAAAAATCCTTTGTACATGCACAAAGAATATTATTTTCCCAATCAATGGTATAATCTACTTCACAGGGAGGAATCAGTTCCCAGTTGGCCGGATTATCACAGTCAGTATGACATTTCACCATTTTCAGGTTAATTTCATCCACCAGGGTCATATCTGTATCATCATATTGAATACAGACCTCGGCATCACCAATGAATGCGGCACTGGTTTCAATCTGTACACAAATAGGATCTGTGCCGGCAAGATTTATACCATTCGGGCTGTTTTCGCATTCACCGACTGTAATTGTTGTCTCTCCCCCTTCTGTTATTTTTGGGAATGTAACGATGATTTCACCCGCATCGTCTGCCACTTCAACAGGCTCATCCCCATTTACGGGAGTATTACAATCTTGGAGATCATTGCGATTATCATCACAGTCGCCAATGATCTCTGTAAGCTCTTCCTCTGCCTTGTACCCCTGTGGCCTCATGCAGGAGGTCGTATTCGTGGTGCCGTCGGAATATCCGTCGTTATCTGTATCTTTGTACCAGGTCTGATTGGGGTGTTCATATAAATCACCATCATCGCAATCTGTATTATCTGCCACAGAACCCAACGGAGGATCACACGCCTGCAGTGAATTGTTCGGATCCCCATATCCGTCTTTGTCATTATCGTTGTAATATGTATTTGCCACCCCTTCATCTTCTGCCCCGTTACAATTATTATCCTTTCCGTCGCAGATTTCTATGGCGGCAGGATTAATGGCCTTGATATTATCATCACAGTCACCGGAAAGAGCAGTCAGTTCAGATGCTGTCTTGTAGCCGACAGGCCTTGGGCATGAGATGCTGTTAGTCATACCATTGGAATATCCGTCGTTATCTGTATCTTTATACCATGTCTGATTCGGATGCTCACTCCCGTCATTGTCATCACAATCGGTATTATCTGTTATATATCCAGATGGCTGATTACATACCCGAACCCAATCATTCTGGTCGCCATAGCCATCCTGATCAAAATCCATATAATAAAGATTTCCGGCATTATCATCCGCTATACCATTGCAGTCATTGTCAATACCATCACATATCTCCTGGGTTGGAGAACCGGCTGTGGCATTACATTCGGTACCGGAACCGTTTTCAGAACAAACAGTTATACCAAAGGCCTCGCAGGCACCGACACCAGCCAAACATACTTCATCAAGAGGAAATCCTTCATCCTCCGAGCCATCGCAGTCATTATCCTGATTGTCACAGATCTCAGCGGCACCCGGATGAACACTGGTATCATCGTCATTGCAGTCCACATCATTCAAATATCCATCTCCATCATAATCTCCCAGGGGCATGGCAATGAGATAGGGACCATATCCGCCATCCCCGCAGATGGTATTGGAAACCGTATTCAAAGAGTCTGTTACATCGCTCCAATATGAACTGCACCCACCCAGGCCGCACATTGTCCGGTAGGTTAATAGTTTCAAGTCGGTTTCGTTGCAGGTGCCGGGATAATTTATGCAGACTTGATCAGGAGATGATGTTGACGCATTTGTTTCAACCTCAAAATAGGGCGGTGCCGGCCATGGTGCGCACACAACCATATCCCCAGGCAACGGCGCGTTTGAATCTTTTTCTTCTATGAATGTGTTCCCCGGTATGGTTACTTGGGAAAACATGACTGAACCATTCTCAAGGTCAGCCGTGACATCAGCGCCTGCCGGTGTATTTGGCTGGACCGCCATAAGGATGAGTGTTTCCAGATTATTTTCAGCAAACCCTGTCCGCACAAAAATCTCCATGATTCCAAAAGAATCTGAAAACACTTTGGTCCCCGGCCCGGTCAGGCTGCCGTAAATTGGATCAACGCGATCGGTCTGATCAAGTCCCCGGTAGGCATATATATTCATGACCGCAGGCGAAACAACCGGTATAGAATCTGTTGACCCATAAATTCTAAGTGCAGGGACAGACTTAAACATCCAGGTCTGATCATTATCCGGATTAAACCCCGGATATAACATATCCACAAAATTGATCTTTATTCTTGCGTTATTGTCTGCTGTACATTCAGAAGCGGTCATATACAACATACCATCCCCGTTAAATGTTGTTTTATATACACTTCCAGTTAAAATAATAATGACCACCATGGTGTCATTTACACCATCGCCATCAATGTCCGCCTCGATCATAGGTCCTATACCCTGACCACATGAGATACCTGGACTATACGAAAGTTCAAACACATCATCTGTATCCGCATTTGAAATACCAGCGATAATAAGGATAAAAAAAATAATCAAAGACATATGTCTAAAAACTTTTTTCATTCCCCGGCCTCCTATTTGTAATATATAGGTCGATAGATTCTTTACATAAACATCCCTGTCAAAATCAAAATCAGCCCTGAGATAATATTCCGGCTCGTTTTTCACCAGCCTGAAATCAAAAGGGAATAGGCTTTGTTACATTCTTTTTTTATCTCCAGTTAAATAATCCTACATAAGAATGGGATTCAATTTTGATTCATAATTTTCAGTCTATTTATACGGGAATCAGAGGCTGAAAGATTAGTTTATTTTTCCGAATTCCGCGGCAAAAGGTTTTAGATTGGCCGGATCAAAATCATTGGCCAGTGACGCCAGATCAAATCCATCCGCATCCCCGTCCTTATCGGAATCCGGGATAAATCCCTCGTAAACAAACTCATAGGCTCCCATATCATATTTTTTAATCCCGTCCCCGTCCCCGTCCTGGGGCCTTTCCGTCCCCTCCAGGTCATCGTCCAGATTGGTAAAGCTTCTCCCTGAATCAACGCAGGGGGAGTCTTGAGTCAGGTGCAGATCCGTAGCGCTTACAAATTCCGGATTTTGGTTTATATTGTGGCTCCCATCCGGCCAGCCGCCCTGGACATCGCAATAGTCTACCCCCAGGAATGTTGCGTCGGAAATGGTGTAATCGAGTTGATTCGGGAAATTACCCCAGAGAATGCTATTTGAAAAATCCGCCGGATTCTTGTCAGAAGGCATTGCATAGAATCCGCCTCCGCTGTGATCGGCTGAATTATCAAAAAAGGTGCAGTTATAGATCCTTGGATGCATGTGATAACTATAATATGCCCCCCCATAGCTGCCGCTGTTATCATGAAAAATGGAGTTTTTAATATATGCAATGGATTTTGTGATCTGATTGGCCCAAAACCCATGAATGGCACCGCCATGGCCGGTACCAGTGTCATCCTCACCAGCTGAATTCCCGGTGAAAACGCATTTTTCAATGACGGGAGAAGAATAGAGAATATCAATGGCACCGCCATCCTGGGTCGCTCTGTTGTTTATGAATCTGCAATTGACGATCTCAAGATCCGAGCGGTCATCCATCACGGCGCCCCCGTCCCTTGCCGTATTGTTGATAAAGGTGCAGTTTTTAATAATCGGGCTCAAATACCCCACAAATGGGCAGTCAACCGGTTCCGTATTCACATACAGGCCTGCGCCGGCGCCCAGTGTTCT
>CALNZC010000096.1:0-14222 GCA_942490895.1 uncultured Saprospiraceae bacterium | reverse complement strand
GGTTGTCCCTTTGGGACGCCCCAGCAGCTTACCCTCAGCCCTGACACGTCTTAGTCCTTCCTTTGTCCGTTCTGAAACCAAATCGCGTTCGATCTCGGCAAATAGGCTGAACATGGTCAGCATGACCTTTGTCTTCATATCTCTTTTACCGTTCAGTTCCATGCCTTCCTTGATGGTGATGACCCGTATGCCATCGTTGACCAAGGCATCAACCAGGATGGCGATCTGCCCCACAGATCAAGCCAGACGGGAAAACTCAGCAACAACCAGGGTGCCTCCCTTCTTGAGAAGATCCTTCAGTTCATCCAGCTTCCGCCTTTCGGCGGACTTCCTTGTCGATGCTTTCACCTCGATCCAATCGTCCACGCCACCCTTCAGGTGGTCGTTGACGTAATTCAGGATGCTCAACTTCTGCCAATCAGCATTCTGCTTGTCTGTCGAGACTCGGATGTAGCCCACAGTAGCCATGAAATGCCCTCCCAGATGTTGATTCACGAAGAAAACGTCGATCTGGGTTTGTTCGCTAGCATATCCCACGAAGGAAGTCTAGCGAAAAGTCCGTGACGAAAGGAGGAACTTAACGGTCGTTTTGTTCGTGAAATGCTAAACACCGATGAGTTTGACTAAAGTAGCTCTCGGCATTCAAAAGGAAGTTGCCGACTCTTATGAAAAAGCACCCTTACCAATAGTGCTTTAGGTCAACTGGCAGGGGGAACAACGTCAACACGGTCATCATCGACAACCGCATCGATCAGCCTTGGTTCGTTGCCAAGGAGGTGGCTGAGATTCTTGGTTTCAGTAGCACGGGGGTAGCCGTTCGGCATCTTGAGGAGGATGAAAAACAAACAGTGCCTATTAGGCACACTTTGACAACCTCCCGAAATCCCAACGTAACTTTGATCAGCGAGTCCGGTCTGTACAACCTGATCATGCGGTCCCGGCGACCGGATGCGAAAGCCTTCCGACGGTGGGTGACCGGGGAGGTGCCAAGGCAACCTCGTTGCCGGAGCAACTCGTTTGCAGCCCATCATCCGCAAGACCGGAGCGTATCTGGCATTGCTCGTATAAGTGATTACAGTAGGAATGTCGTTCACCAACAACCGCACCAGAAAAGGAGGCATAACCGTGGCGTACAAATTTGAGCTCTACAAAGACAAGGCTGGTGAGTTCCGGTTTCGGTTCAAAGCCCCCAACGGGGAAGCCATGTTTTCCGGCGAGGGGTACAAGCAGAAAGCCTCAGCGATTAAGGCTATCGAGTCCATAAAGAAGAATGTGGCAGGTGCCGAGGTAGACGATCAGGCATAGACTCCCGACCCACCGGGGGGGGGGCATACCTGCCCCCCCGTACCCCCCTCTGAAACGCCAGGGAGTCCCACCTTTACACTGTTCCGCACACGGATTTTTCGTTATTATCTTGGGATGCGTGTTCCAGAAACAACGAAAAAGGCGGGACCCTTCGGTCCCGCCCCTTCCAAGATTGCATCAAACTATCTTCCCAGCCTATCGCCTGTCCATAGGCTCATGTGTAAGAAAGGTTAGGTGGGGCAAGACCCCGCATGTCTTGCCCCGGAGGCTAAGGAGGGTGAAAGGAGACTTTAGACGGCAATCAAGGAGCCGAGTAGCGGAATCGTTCGTTGATGCCGTCAGGCTACCATAGATTGATGACGACTCCCTGACTGCCACTTAATAAATAGCAAAAGCAATTCGTGTGCCAACAATATTGGTGCCGGATTTCCTGCATAATACCAGGGAGAAAGGGATTCGATAAGTAATTGACAGGTATTCGTTTGACAGGAATTGTCAGCAATAGTGCCGTGATGTGTCAGGAATGGCATTCAAAAGGCGGGGGCTGAGAGCCCCCGCCAGATGAGGTGGGTTGCGGGTACCGCCATCACTGGCGGCACCCAGATCGATGGTAAGACCTGCTTCAGCATACGCAAGATGCGCTATTCACAGAACCACACCCAGACGTTCCCCTTCCAGAACTGCCCCTTCAGCCAACCCACTTGAGTATCCACGGCAAACGGTCGTTTTCGCAACTCCGGCTTTGCACAGCACCACATCTCGCTATCAACCGTATCCAATGTTGTGAAGTCCTCAAACTCCTTCATGCCGCACTGGTGAAGGACCATGAGGACATCTCCGATATCCGACCCCATGTCGTTGTAGACCGAAATGCGGTCGTTACTCTGGACCGCAAAGTTCTGTGTGAATGCCTCCAGTCCACCGGGATACTTTTCCTGAAGGGACTGATTGCGGATGATGGCACTGCAGAAAACGCATCGGAGTCTCGGAAACGAGGTGTAAGCGACGTCAGGATTGTAAATTGGGATAACCCTTTCCCCAGAAGCAGAAAGCCCCGTCGCCGCAAGGCGAGGGGTCGCACTCTGGCGCTTTAGCAGAATTGTTTTATCGTGGGGTGCAAGCTGCCAATCAAATCAACCCACGGCTCTACCAAACAAAAAAACCTCCCAAACGGGAGGTCCACGTGTATTCTGTCTCATGGTTCCCCCTAACGGGCTGGCTGTAGCACCGTGCCCTCTCGGGTCGGTTGCTGGGCGATCACAGGACCAGATACCTCACGCCTCTCTTCATGATATGTCGGAGTACTGATTAGCTTAACGGCACGAGGATGTCAATCCGAGTGCCGGGGGTGGGGTGTAACTTTATGTGAAAGCCACCTCCAAGATGGTAAAATCATCCTCCAAGGTATCAGAGTTTCCCAATTCTTTTACATGTTCATACAGGCTATCCAGAACTGACCCTGTCTCAGTTCGGACTTGTTGCAGATAATCTGTGAACTCATGGAATCGCCACATTGACCCATCAGTCTTTTTCGACTTCGTACACTCCATCGGAATAAATGTATAGGGTACTGCCTTCACCAACAGAGCATTTCCCAGTCTTGAAGGTAGCTCTCTGGCATACCACCAATCACATAATTGGGTGTCCTCAGCAGTTTAATCTTAGAATCACTCGCAGAGTTATCGTCAAACAGAATGGCTGGAGGATGTCCACCACTTGCATAGGTTAGTTCACGGCTATTCTCATTATAAACCCCGTACCACATCGTGAAGAACATATCTTTGTTGGATTCGCTTGGGAAAGCATTGTTCAGGGACTGTAATACCTGTCCGGGATCTTTGAAGTCGGTCTTCCGTAAAGATTGGGAACGTAGCACGTTGATGACCGATATAGAAAGTAAGGCAGCACCGACTCCGTGACCGCTTACATCAATCAAATAGGCTGCAAGGTTTTCATCATCAATTCGATGGTAGCCAAATGCATCACCGCCTAACGATGTTGAAGGGACAAACCGCCAGTTTGTGCGTATCGATCCTTCCCGAACAGGCTGGGGTAAAATTTTTCTTACGTAATCCGCTGCTTCTGTCAGTTCCCCGTTCAGGTGGGTCAAAGCATTGCTGCGATCAATTAGAGCTGCGTTTGTACGCTCTCTTTCCTTTTCAAGTTTATCTTCTGTTGTGACCACAACACGGTTAAATGTATATGTCAACACACATAACAACACGGTTATTGAAAAATAATTGTAGTAGAAAAGGATCGAAGTGTATGTTGCGCTCAAGTCCATATAGGGAGATATAGGAACGATGAAGAAATGTATTGCTGCATAGGAGAAGCAATATATTGAGGCGATCATAGCTTTAATCAACGTGGAATAATGGGAAAGGAATACGACAACGGGATGGATCAACACATAATATTGAAAACCAGTTTCCCATCCTACTATAAAGACGCTTAGCCCTGCATGAGCAATGATCTCGAACGTAACTATCAAATATCCTTGAAGGAAATATCCTTTCCTATGCACAAATAACGCAACAATCCATAGAATAACACTAAGGATGTTAAATAACGCCATCCACTTGACACCCATGAGTGCAAAAACTACCAAGAATGATACGTGGGTTAGTATTCCGGCCAGATGAGGATGGGTTGCTAGGCACCGCCATCACTGGCAGTACCCAGACCGATACTAAGACTGTTAGTATTCAGCAGCGCAAGGTGCTCTAACCGCAGAACCACACCCAGACGTTCCCCTTCCAGAACGGCCCCTTGAGCCACTCCACACACAGTATCCACCGCAAACGGTCGTTTTCGCATCTCGGGCTTGACTAGCACCACATCTCGCTATCCACCGTATCCAGCATGGCGAAATCCTCAAACTCTCTGATGCCAAACTGCTGAAGAATCATCAGTACATCTCCGATATCCGATCCCATGTCGTTGTAGACCGAAATACGGTTGTTGCACTGAACCATCCGCAAAAGTTCTGTGTGAATGCCTCCAGTCCACCGGGATACTTTTCCTGAAGGGACTGGTTGCGGATGATGGCACTGCAGAAGACGCATCTAAGTTTGGGAAACGAGGTGTAGGCTACGTGCATGTTGTACATTGGGAAAACCCTTTCCCCAGAAGCGAAAAGCCCCGTCGCCGCAGGGCGAACGGGGTCGCTCTGGCGCTTTAGCACGATTCTTTATACGTGGGGTGCAAGCTGCCATTCAAATCGACCCACGGCTCCACCAAACAGAAAACCTCCCAAAAGGGAGGTCCACGATTCTTGGATTCTGTCTCATGGCTCCCCTTTACGGGCTGGCTGTAGCACCGTGCCATCTTGGGTCGGTTGCTGGGCGGTTACAGGACCAGGATCCTAACGCCACTCTTCATGATATGTCATGGCACTGATTAGCCTAACGGCACGAGGATGTCAATACATGCGATGGGGAGTGCTGTTGGGAATGTGGACAAGATACGAGGGGATACTGCTGTGGCCGAAGATAGGCGCCTCAAGATCAGAGTACCAGACAGGTACGTCTATCTGGATACATATTATTCTCCGCCCTGCCTATCTGGAACAAAGCGATGCAGCTCAACCTCTTCCAGCCAATAGAATTTATCTTCAGGATCGAGGGTCGGAACTGGTATTTACTGCTTATCACTGCAATTTCGCAAGAGCGTAGAGCCTAATCTCTTTTCATACTCTTATGCCACTCGTGTTTCAAAAAATACGACACCAGAACTGGGAATTAGCAAAGCAGCAAACATTTCTCACGGGGCTTCTCCATCCGCCGAAATATGTAGATGCCACCGTCACTTCAGTAACAGCGTATCTTCACTCCCAGGTAAGCCAATGGATCCGGCTCATCTTAGGAAAACCCATCCCGAAGCTGGAGACTCTATGCCACACTCGAATCTAGCCTCCCATACCAAACTCTGTGTTCTCTTGGGGGAAGAAAGTATACCTACAACATTCCATACTCATCCCATATTCGAGTCCATGAACCTTCTTAGAACAGGATAACCTTGCCTCAACTTATGACAGCACGAACGAACAGTCCTCCTTAAGTTAAGATGGACTTCTCGAGCTGCATATTTCCTACTGCGTCTAAATACTGTTTCGCATTCCTCCCTCATTTCTTTTTCGGAAAAGAGATCCCTTCCTCCGCCTCTCCCGCCGCCACTCCCATGGCGGCGTCAGCTCCATAGTCAGGCTCACAACCCAATCCCAGCCCTTCGAGCGCCATCTCCAGCCTCCGGCATAATCCTGCCTATCCGAGTACCTCCGTAATTCCACATAGAACCCAGCCTTAATACTCCAGATTCGGACTGGCTCCTCCCTACCGTCTATAGATGCACCGTAGCAACTCACTGTCCGACCGTACCCAGTCGATATCCACCATCCCGGTACTGGACGGTCGTACCGAAACACTGACTTGATCTGAACTGCTTTTGGTCGTCCGCCCATAAGCTGCTTCTGGCATACGCTCCCGGGGCACATCGATTCCGTGTCACAGTTTCTGATGTTGGAATCTGCTTGTTACCAGGAGGCAGACCGTGATGGCAATTCCCGTATGGCTGGCGGACGCCGACACCAGCTGTGCATAGGTCAGTTCACGGCTAGGGCTCTGGATACTACGATCAGGTGGACCAGAAGTTGATGAACATATGAGTATAGGTCTCGCTTGGGAAGTCGCATGATGGAGCGTTAACGCAGGGCACTTGTGGTCTGGAATATCCTTCTTATTGTGCTTATCCCGTTTAACTAGGGCCATTCGGTAAAGCCATTGTATTGGACCGCAGGACGTTGATCACCTAGGCAGAAAGTTCAAAGGGTACCTACGACATGACCACTGCGTGAATCACGTAAACAGCAAAATGATTCCTCGTCCACCATGTCAAGCACAAAGGCAACAAACCCGCCTAACGAAGTAGAATCACCCAAACGCCAGTTGGGCGAATCGCACTTTCTACAATAGGATATGGCAATAATAGTTACCTACGTCATCAGCAGACTCAGAGGTGCACCTCTGAGTTGACTTTAATGCCATAGGTCTCTACCCGATTCGGTTCAAAGCCAACCACCGGTTGATTGTCTTGGCTCCTTATATAATTATCTTCTCAGCTCTCTTTGAGGTCTATCTTTATGGTAGAAGAATTCTGCTGAGCCATCAATATGCCAATCCTCGGTCTCCTGAACTCATAAAAGAAAATCAGAGATAGAGTCTAAGTTCAATTTCCCATTTTGTAAGAAAAAACAAACAACGTCAAATAACCGATATAATAGATTGAAGCAACAATCCCTTTGAATTTTGTGCTCCATGGGATAAGAAACAATAATACCGGTGGTATAATTAAATAATATTGGAATCCTGCTGTCAATTCAAAACGTGCCCACACATACTGGTGTAGTCGATCCGCAGCCTGCAGTATATATCCTCGGGTAAACCAACCACTTGTCCACGAAGAGATAACGACCATCCAGACAAGCGCGCTAATAAGATGTAAACAGTGATAGATAATATAAGTATCTGGTAAACAGAAAAGAAAGCCTATGAAAAGTGATCTCAACAGAATAGCGTACCACGATACAAATAGCCTGATCTAAACACGAAAGAGCGCCGATAAAGTGGTGTGTGGTACTTGTTTCGAAGTTTACCTTCAGAACCTGAGTCAAGACCTTCGAGGAGGGTGTTCATTTGGGTACCGCATGGTATCCTCCTCAAGCAGCAAACGAACATCTCCCCTATATGGCAAGATAGGTCATGTCTTTCATACGATACTGCCTTTCCATGGAATATTCATTAAGTCCTCCTCCTTCTCCTGACGCCATTCCCAGAGTGAGCGCGTTGTCAGTAGGAGGTCCATTGGGAGCCAAGACAACGCTCTGAGCCTATTCCTCAAGCATCGGCATAACCGTGGATACGAAGTACTCCAGTTGTGTCCAGGCAAATTCGGCTTTGAGAAGCTCCAAATTCAGGGATCCCTGCCATCGACTCAACCAGATAGCGTGGTAAACGGTCCCTTTGAGTCTGGAAGATCCTTCACCGGTTTGTATCCACCTCCCGAGGTCAACTGTATCCCGAAATCAACTGATCTGATTGCATCGCTTGGCACTGCCTTTTCCAAATGCCAGATCCACCTTCTGGACAGTCTATACCGTGCAGGCTGACTCGAATATTTTTTTCCAGGAGCAATAACTCTTGATAGACTCCCCTCCGCACATTGGCCACTTTGGGTGTTCCCAGTCATTGACGAGCCGGTCTACCGAAGATCAAGTGCGGATCAATCGTTGAGAGTCGAGATCAAACATCGTCGCATATGGACCTTCCAGAACACTGCCTCTCAGGTACCCATGAGAGGCTCTCAGAGCCTCTATATCACGGCACTTCTTTATCTTCTCATATCGTCCGCAGCTTGTGGCTCTTCTCAAGCTCCAGAGCCAGTCTGGCGATGATAATCGCCGACGCTTCATCCTCGTGCAGGATCTTCCGACGAGCCTCTTTGGTACACGACCACATAAGTTCCTCGTTGCCTGACCAAATTCCAAATGAGTTCCTGATGTAGTTCCCGATACTGAGGTTCAACTCGCCGACTTCGTCGGCGCTCATATTGGCTATCGTCACCTTGTCCTTCAGCGGGAGCACCTCGATGAGGTGCTCCACAGCCTCTTCGACCGTCTTGGGCAGGGGCTTCTTTTCAACTCGCAGGTTCCACCTGCTCGGGGTATTCCTCCTTACCCAGCATCAGAAAGCTGAACAGGGAATCAAAGGTTGCCTGATAGATCCTGCCGTCCTCCTTCTCCTTCGAGCCTGTCACAAACAGGCTCTCCGGTGAGTGCTTATCCGCCCAGATGCTGATATGGAAAGCCGCTTGCAATGGATCTGACTCATCGAAATCGACGTGATATGTGGGGTGCCCATGTGAGACGGCATAGTCATCAATGAACCACAGGTCTCGGTTAAGCTCACCGTGGGTGAATATCAGGGTCGCGTCAGCGATGTGCAAGTTAGCCTCATCCTTGGAGCGGCTGCTACGGAACTCCTTTTCCCAGAGCTTGTAACGTCGTGTCGCCCGATATGAATCAAGCATGGAGCTTTCCATGGCATAGCCGCCATAGGGGATCTTGAGGCGGATGGCTACGTCCAGGGCAGCGGATTCGGCGCCGGAGTGCGCCAGGAGGATATAATCTTGGTGATGGTCATGGTCTACCTGAACATCGCTCCAAACAAACCACCGAAAATCCCCGTCACAATAGACCCAATGATGAACAGGATTATCATTGCAGGTATCGATGCTATCGCCCACTTGACCATTAACACAACCATAGAGCCAAACAGGCATCTTGATGTCAGAAACTGGACACGCCTACCCCCCTACCGGTATTCTGTTCGATAGCGGAGATCCGCTCATTCAATAGTGTAGCAGTTGACCGAACAGCTTGTTAACTACGGCATTCATGGCGGCACGCTTGCTGGGTTACTGGCTTTAGCGAGTTGCCACAGCTTTCACATTTGAGAGCGGTGTTCGGGTTCTTGGTTTTACACTGAGGGCACTGGATCATACAAGGTTCCTTTCCTCTGCGTTTTCATTCAACCTTCAGTTCACAACAAACAGTGATCCGAGATGTCGCTGGCATACTGCACCCGGTCCACAGAATCCTCTGGGAAATCCCTCCAACCTTGAAGCAGAACCTCGTATTTGAATAATTCCCCGGTGTTTTGCTGGTCCTCGAACTCAAGGTGTGCTGACGCAATGATGTGATCGAGGTCTGGTATCCCATAACGCTCACTGAAATGTGTCTTCAGGTTTTGTTAGCCTTCTCATATTTGGGATTCTGGGTCGTCTCCCGCCACCTTGGAAAGCCTCTGGATGTGGTGGCACTCGAGGATAGGGATCTCCTCTGTTGTCCGGCCTTGGGCGCCACCACTGCCGTGCGGTTTAATCACAGTACTGGTTCAACTCGTCTGATGCCCACATGGCACCATCATCCAAAACACGCTTCCTTGAAGGCGAGTTACAGACCCCTCTTCCAGATTCCATTCGCCAACCTGGCTCTACGGAGGAAGAGCCGCATGGCTTAGCCTTTCGGCATCTATGCTCGACGAGCGCTGCAGGTTTGCCACGCCTGCTCCGGCGAACTACATCTTGTGTGGAATCTCTGAGCCCTGGAGAGGTTGCACCAGCATACGGGCGATCCTTCGCATCAGGCTGCTTTGCTGAGACGGATCTGTGGAGCGGATCCCACTGATCGATGATGTATTGGCTGACGGGCGGATACCTCCGTACAGAGGGAACAGCATCAGACCCCATTGGATTACTCGGCCTCTCAGCGGTCTTGATCATCTTAAAATGAGGGACTTGGTCACCATGTGCGATACGGGCTGCTATCCGAATGGCACCCTCCAGACCTTCATAAAGCCTTGGTTGGTTGAAACCACGGCAATGGTGACAAGCTGATCTGCGCATCCCCCTTCGCCAGCACATGAAAGATGTCCACTCGTACGAGGCAGGTATCATGTCGGCTACATCCCTGCATTCATTCCGGATCAGCGCTCAATCTTGACCTCCTGTGTTCAACCATGGGAACATCTGCCGGCGCAAAGGAGTCACGCAGTCCAGGGCTGCTCAGGCTTGACCCATTCGTAGGAGTCATAATCGCTTGGCAGAGACAGTTTTCGCACCAGCTGACGTCAGGAAAGCCATTAGCTCATCCAGCCGGATTCGTCAGAGCACAGACTCCAGCAGGTTCTTGCCCAGTCAGCGATGGATTGTCCACTCCGAACTCCTCCGAAGGCTCTCAGCTCCTCCACAGCGATCTGGCGGGCTGGTCTGCGAACTTGCCAGAACGAACTACCTCGTTGCGGGACAGTGCCCCGAGTCCACTTGTGTTCTGGGATTAGCATCGAGCTGCACAATGAGGATCTTGCCACCTCGGATAGCCGAGCAGCTCCTGTTACGATGGGCAGGTCTTGGTCCCCTTTCTCCCTTTCCCTCATCAGTTAAGCTCCACCCTCCGATGCGCGGATGTGCATTGTAGTTTCAGCCCTGGAATTCGCAGTCTTGGGTTCTGATTTCAAGTGACTTCTCCCCCCTCCCCCTGCCGCAATTGTGCATTTCTTCAAATTGCCATAGTCGAGTGCCGTTAACCCTCTAGTCCACTACACGGAAAGTCGTTGGTGCACTCGGGGTACTGGGGGATGATGGAACATCTATTACCACGGATATCGGACAGTGATCGGAAAGCTCTTCTTTGAGATCTGCACCTTCTGAATAAACGATCTGATTGAAACTACCGGGCACAACCCATCCGGTAGCAATCTTGTCCAGAACGATATGATCGATGTACTGGGGCGGATAATGCCCGACCCAACATCCTGAATCCAACCCTTCGGTCACTCTCGACAGGTCGGCATTGGGTGGATTGCCGTCATCTATCTCAGACCAAAACTGGTCATTGGGGATGTCGAACCTGCGGTTGAAATCCCCCATAACCAAGAAAGGAACGCCCTCAGCGGCTCTTTGGTCAATCCACTGCTCCAGCCGGTGCATTTGTTGACTCAGTATGACACACGGTTCTGACGGGGAGTATATATCGTCCTCCCAGCATCCAGACTGAAGGTGCACGGACAGCATCCGAACCTCTTGCCCATCGACCATTACCGAGATGTCCGTCCCATGCCGTTGACCACCAGCGACATTGAGGGCTTCATAATCTGGATTCTGAGTCACAGTTAGCTCTTTCCGTACAGCAAAACCTGTCTGCATCGGATGATTACGGCTCGAGAAATAGAAGTCATACTGACTGGGAGGGAAAATGCGCTCAGCGGCAGATTGACCTTCGACCTCTTGCAATGCAACAACATCAGCATCAATCATTGCGGCATATCCGGCAAGTCGATCGTAATCGATATCGGTTCTGGCGTTTGGACCCTCGAAATTTTGATCGCGAAGGTGTTCGATGTTCCATGCAGCTACTCTGATCTGACCTCCGAATGCGGGAACGGAAATCAAGACCACCAATACGGCTATCGTTGCGAGTCGAATGGCTTTCATGTCCCTCCTCCTTTTGTTCGGTTACTCAGGAACACAGTTTGCATCATGTGTACCATTCAGATGCAGCAAGGTGTTTGGACCGGCATAAGAAATTCGCAAGGGATATCGATAGGTTAAATCGCAATGACGAATCCTTACAGGAGGAGTGTTTGCTCAGGATGTGCCTACCACGTTTACGATTTCAGCTCTCAATCGGAAATAAGATGGACAGCTGATAGCCATTCCTAACAGATTGTGGTTGCTTGACAATATCGCTATCAGGTGGTTTGGTTATCACGAATCAAGCATAGACTCAAATCTCAACCGGAGAGGTTGTGTATGGAGGAATAATGGAGACCCCCGCCGATGCCCGAATGGGAAGGCGGGGGTTTCGTTGTTTAGTGTTTCAGGAACAAAATAAAGGATATGACGGCGTTATGAGAGACTTCTCCCCAATCTACGACTTGCCGAGTTCCCTGCCGTATACTCACTGTTCAGCGGCGGAAAACGGTCTCAATACGTTGCCTACGTGGGCATAGCAACGAGCCTCAAACGACGGATTCACCAGCACTTGTTGAGGCGTGATAGCAGCGTTTCAACAGGCGTCTCGGCTGTGAGCCTCCTGCCAGATCATGTAACCGAAATGAGTTGGTGGGAGCATCCAAGATTCTCTGACAACGCAGCCCTGAAGGCTGCGGAACAGATTGCCTTTGGCATCCTGAACCCGACCCTTCGGAGCCGAGGGAACATTGAAAATACAGCAAGTGAGCTATTGCAGGACAGCAGCTTCAAAAGGGACATGGAACATTTGTTCAAAGGCAAACCGTCCGGTGCGATCCAGTTCTTGACCCTATCGGATGCCATGGAGCGAATCAGAAACCTGGAATCGACTGTTGAGGAACTTCAGCGGCAGATCGATGAACTGAATCGGATGACCGAATGAACATCCTATCCTACTACTACAACTGCTCCCCCGATTACATCGCATCCATCGACCCCGACCTCCATCGGAGGTCGGGTCCCTCATGCGTAGCTTCCGACAGCTGAAGACCCAGCACATCCGGACTGATCAACAGGGATCTGTTCTGGCTCTTCACCCACAAGGACTCTGTGATTTTCCGGACGATATAATCCTGCCAAAACCGACCCTGAGTAGTGCGTTTGACCTGTTTTGGACATCATGCAATCCATGGATGTCCATCAGAGGACACGGAACCTACATTGATCGGCGCCACTGACATCAAGCACGTTGGCAACCCGATGCTTACGCTGACTACCCAAGCGGTATGGTACCAATCTCGTGCAGGTTGAGGCTCAGTTCGGCAGGGTGGAAGCCATGTTCAAAAGACTTCTGTGGATTCCGTATCGCCTACGCTGAGCTGGAGCATGCAGCTGCCCCCCAGGGTATTGAGATCGTTCTGGTCGATCCATCGAGAGTACTTTGCCCATCGTAAGAACGCTGTGGGCGGATATGGCATCGTTCGACATGGCCAAGAACACCCTTGCCACGATCGGGCTGGAATGCCCGATCTGGCTGGGTGGGTGGAGGAGTGATCATCAATGAATAGACGCCATCCTGCTCCACTGCTTGTAGATCGTGAGAACAAGACCTCCACGCCACTCAAGCGACTTGCCAAGGTCCACGCTGAGTTCGATGAACGATACCTTCAAGAACTATTGGTTGACCATCCCGAGCTTCTCCCTGTGCAGGATCTCAGGCAGGACATTGGTGACCTCGATCTGCATCGGACGAGTAGCGGCTGCTGGTGACAGTGGCATCATAGACAACCTGTACATGTCAACAGGTGGGTACCCAGTCATAGTTGAAACTAAGCTATGGCGGAATCCCCAATCAAGACGAGAGGTACTCTCTCAGGTTCTGGACTATACAAAGGAGGTAGCCAGGAAGGATTTTGATTGGTTGGAGGAACAATGGAGGAACTTCTCAAAGGAACGTCAACCGGATTATATTAGCTTACTCGATATCGTATCGGAGATTGCTGCTGAGGAGCTTGATGAACACGAGTTCATCGACAGAGTGAACCGGGCGCTTGATCGTGGCGATATCATTTCATTGATAGTCGGAGACGGCATCGAGAGCCGCCTCCAATCCTTGGTTTCACATCTCTGTAAAGACTCAGCTCATCTCAGGTACTCCTTGGCACTTATCGAACTGGCTTGTTACCAGATGAAAGGTGACCAAGAGCTGTTGGTCGTGCCCCGCATTATTCGTGAGGTCGAACCGATCCAGAGAGCTTACGTCAAAATTGATGTGGCTGAGGGACTCGACAAACAGATTTCTGTCCAGCCCCTCGTTGATGATAAGCCTTCGGACCAGATTAAGAAACGAAGAACAACACTTACTGAGGAGGACTTTCTCAACGGTCTTGACGAACATCTTGGGCAACCACTCCGCAAGAAAGTTGAAGCCTTCTACAACGATTTGATCGAGACGTATGGGATTGAGCCTATCTTCACGTCGGCAAATTTGCTGATAAAGTTTCCAGATCCACTCGGTGAGAATCCAAGTGTCACCTTGATCGCATTGGAAAAGATGGGGAGGATATACAATGCCAGAGGAGTCGTAAGTCAGCTTCCCAAACTGCTTCAATCTGAGGAACGTGCAGAACAAATTTACAAGGAATACTGGAGAGAGCTGCACAGCATTAACCCCGGTTTCAATCTGGATGGTATCAGATTACAGGACAAGCGCCTGTACCTTCCGATCGACGAAATTCATGGAGATTTTGACAAGATCAAACAAGCTATCGGCAACATCATTTCTTCTATTCAGCAAGAGCTTGATAGCGAACAAATTTGATAAAGAGGGACAGAATGAAATTCCAGCCCCTGCTCGGCTCCGCCGAGCGCAGGATGACCATGTCCCACAT
>CALNZC010000095.1:0-14278 GCA_942490895.1 uncultured Saprospiraceae bacterium | reverse complement strand
TTAACGTATGAAGCCATAACACCCCTACCTCTGCGATCATCCCAACCAGTTCATACAGACTATAGAACGTCGGTGGATGGCCACAGATGAAAGTGGAAATGTGAGTCCGACTTGTGTTCAGATCATCAATATTCGTCGGGCAACCTTTTTCAATGTGACCTTTCCCATCAGCCTCATTGGGCCCAATGCGTTGACCTGTGATTCAGTCAGCCTGGATCCAGCCATCACGGGGACCCCTCTGGTCTTCGGGGACCCTACTGCACCCTTGTGCAAGATTCTGTTTACCTATATGGATGACACAACAGCCACCTGTCCAGGAGGCATGCTGGTCACACGGACATGGACGGCACTGGATTGTTGCACTGGTGATCAACTCGCTGCCGATCAGGTGATCCAGGTCGTAGACAATATTGCCCCAATCATCACTTGTCCAACCGATAAGACCATCAGCACGGACGACAACGTCTGTACCACTACGGTCTTGCTTGACGCTGCACTGGCAACAGATGCATGCTCTCCGACGATTGACTTCATCGTCACGACCTCCTGGGGCGGCAATGGGTATGGTCCTTATCCCGACATCAAAGAAGGCGGTTACAAGATCCACTATACGGCAATTGATGCCTGCAACAATTCGAGTACTTGTACCATGGACCTGGTGGTCAAGGATCAGATACCACCCAAGGCCTTGTGCCATTTTCCGGTATACAGCTATCTGAACGGGGCAGGTGTAGACACGATCTTCGTAGAAGAAGTCGATGCAGGGAGTTATGATAATTGGCCTACCATGGTCATGGGCCAGATCAAATTCATGGGGTGAAGGGATTCCCTTTACATGTGGACAGTCTGTTGGTGGATTTGGCGGGTTTCATAGGATGTGGATAATGTCATCCTCCGGAGTCACGGATTGCTGGGATAATATATCGCTCTGTATGGCTCCACTAATTGTCCTGGACACCTTGCCTCCGGCTTTGATTTGTGCAAACGATACTACTCTCTCTTGTGTCGCCTTTCAAGATTATCCGGACCTGACAGACCTGGCCACCGCAACGGATAATTGTGCTTTTGACTCTCTGGGTTATGTAGACATTCTGGATCTGGACCCTTGCCATACAGGTACGATCACGAGGATCTACACAGCCGTGGATGCTGGTGGAAATATTGTCCAATGCACCCAGATTATGACCCTTGTCGATACAACGGCTCCTGTCATCATCTGGCCGTCTGATACGACTTCTGACTGTCACTTTGCAAGTGATCCAATCAATCTTGGCGAACCGATCGTCACTGACGACTGTGCTTTACTTGCCGTGGGGTATACCGATTCAATCGCCTTGACACCCGGTTGCGACACTTTGTATCGCATCTGGCGCGTCAAAGACTGGTGCAGTGATTTTGACACCATGCATATCCAAAAGCTCTACCTCATCGATACGGTCCCTATTCTTGTGAAAATCTGTCCGACAGATATAACTGTCTCTGTTGATGAAACGTGTGAGGCCTACGTATTGCTGGACAAGGCAGAAGCAAATGATGAATGTGGACACTACAATATTATTCAGCATGATTCCCCCTTCGCAGATGCTCCGGGAATTGATGCCAGCGGTACGTATCCGATTGGTGAACATGTCGTCACCTTCACCATGTCGGATGCCTGTAATGACGCCTCTTATGTAGATCCAACGTATATCCGTGTACAGCAGGACAACACCCAACCGTTCCAGTCATGTCATTCTCCTAATGGTTTGTACCGGTGCTGATTCTACCTACAAGCTGGATCTCAATGACATGATCAATTCATTGTGGTGACTTCTGCATCTACTGTCACGCTAAGTTGTCTCCCATACCATTCTTTAACTGTAATGATATCCTGAAGGATATCCCCATTACATTCACAGCAACAGATGTATCGGGAAACATGAGCACCTGTACGGATACACTCTTTCTGGAAAACTGTGATATCTGCATCAAAAGTCTGGGTACGGATGGTGTCAAATTATCAGGAAAAGTAGTGCGATGGGATGGCCAGCCTCTTGCCGGTGTCCCGATCCAATTCAGGTTGGGGATATACTCGTTGACTGGTTCAATGACCACGACTGACAGGGACATTCAGATATCCAATTAATCCAACTGGTCCGGATACCAAAGGTTTCAAAAGCCTACCCTGTAGTCTACGGTAGCGCCTGATGGCCTAACGACTGCTGATATTCTGGCTGTTGCCGGTCACCTGGTCGGGAGTAAGCCGCTTCACCAAATAGAATCTATCCTGGCGGCAGATGTCAACCAATCCAAAGCCATCTCCATTGCGGATCTGATCAGCTTGCGGAAATCCATCCTACATCAGATCGGAGGATTCAAAGCAGGGTATTGGCGAATGATGCCGGAAGACATGACTTCTGAAATCGACAGCACAGATGGCATGCCCACTGGATTCTGGGATGGTTATTATCACCTTGAAAACATCCAAAGCAGCCTTTCTGCCTTGAATTTCAAAGCCGTCAAGGCCGGTGATGTGGATATGTCGAGTAGTCTGACTGGAGGCGCACCTCCAGCACAGTTCAGGCAAATCAACATTGAAACGGATGGAGAACTCATCCGAGTTGGTGAAAAGATCAGATTACCGCTGCGCTTGTCCGACCTGGACCCCATTTCCGGATTTCAAATGGCCCTGAGATATGATCCGGAACATGTCCGATTTGACGGTTTACAACGAGGCGCCCTGGACAACCTGGGTCCAGAACACGTTGCTTCTGCAGAACCGGGAATCATTCGTTTCAGTTGGGATAACATTCTCTTCCCCGTCGAGCTAACCGATGATCCCATCTTCACGTTGATCTTTACTTCCTTGCAAGATGTGCAGGGTAAGGATTGGTTATGGATCGAGGAAGAGGGATTTCCTGCAGAATCCTATGACCGGAATGACAATACGAAAAAAGATCCTCCTCCGATGGAGCGATCCCAGTGAACCGGCTGTGCCCGCAATAGATGCCTTGTTCGATCCTGAACCCAATCCATTCAGGGAAAGGACGTGGATTCCTGTTGACCTGGCTGCAGATGGCCCCATTGAGCTATCCATTATTCATAGCAATGGAAATGTGTTGTCCATTCAGCGTCAATTCCTGCCTGCCGGGCATCATCGATTGGAGGTTACCAACCAGTCCCTGCCCGGAGCCGGCCTTTATTACTGCAAGCTCAAAACACCTCGCGGAATCTACTATCGATCGATGGTGTATGCACCTTAACCGCGGCTCCTGGATGGTCTGAAAAAAGCGGGAGAAGTGAGAATGGAGAATATGGTTTACCTTCCTGATCTGAGAAAGTAACCCATGAAAACTCTTTTCTGCCTCCCGCTTTTTTTGTTGACCAGCCTGGGAATGATGGCTCAGGGCACCGCTCTCACAGACTACCTTCCAGGGCTGGCCTTTGATCATACCATTCCCACGCCATCCGATATCCTGGGCTTCCAGGTAGGTGAATGGCATGCCAGTCATGATCAGATCCTGGCATACGCCCGGGCAGTGGCTGCTGTTTCCGACCGAGTCACGTTAGTCCAGTATGCCTCCAGTCATGAGACCAGACCCTTGATCTTACTGACGATCACCAGCCCAGAAAATCAAGGCCAACTGGAGACTATCAGACTCAACCATCTGGCTCGCATTTCCGGCTATCCGACGACCCGTCAACAGATTCCGGTCATTCTTTACCAGGGGTTTAGCATCCATGGTGATGAGGCCAGCGGGGCAAATGCCGCCCTGCTATATCTGTACTATTTGGCAGCCTGTACAAATCCTGATCTAGAGGGAATGCTGGAGAAAGCGGTGGTCTTACTGGACCCCTGCTTCAATCCAGACGGCACCCAACGATTCTCGACCTGGGCAAATATGCATCAAGGGTCGCCCCACTCTGTTCAACCTGCAAATCGACAACATCATCAGATGTGGCCCTCTGGCCGTACCAATCATTATTGGTTTGATTTGAACAGGGATTGGCTTCCGGCCATTCACCCGGAGACACGAGGAAGGCTGGCTATTTTTCACGATTGGAAGCCACACATCCTGACCGATCATCATGAAATGGGATCTGGAGGTACCTTCTTCTTTCAACCGGGTGTTCCCTCGAGAGTACATCCGCGCATCCCCCAGGCCAATCAGGATATGGCCGGCCGAATTGCAACGTTTCATGCCGCTTCACTGGACACGCTCCACACCCTTTATTATACCCGGGAGACCTTTGATGATTTTTACTTTGGGAAAGGATCCACCTACCCCGACGCACTGGGAACAATCGGCATTCTCTTTGAACAAGCCAGTGCCCGGGGCAACATCCAAAAAACGGATCATGGCTTACTCACATTTCCACAGGCCATCCTGAATCAACTGACGACCGCCCGCACGTCGTTAGAGGCTGGAGTGGCTCTGCGCAAAGAGCTAGACGAATATCAACAGGGGTTTTTCATTTCAAATCATGATGACGCACGTAAGGATCCCATTTCAGGATACCGGCTCGACCCCGGCCCGGATGAATACATAGGCACTCGACTGCGAGACTTTTGCCACCAGCATCGGATATCCTATATGACAGCGAAAGAAGATCAAACAAAGATCTTCCTCCCTCTTGACCAACCGGGATACCGGCTGATCAAATCTTTGTTCACCCCACAGAAAGAATTCAGGGACAGCCTTTTCTACGATATTTCGACTTGGCATCTTCCATCCTTTTTCAATATTTCTTGTGTCGAGGTCAATCGTTCGGACTGGAAGAAACTTGACTTATCGGTCGCCCCGCCGACACCGATCACCTTAAAACCAGACGTTGCAGACAACGACCTGGCCTGGATCATCCCATCTGTGAACCAACGCAGCCACCAGGTCTTAACCGGATTATTGCAGGCCGGAATTGACGTTTCCGTGGCGACCCGTCCCATCTCGATTGACGAGACTTTACACTTTACCCCTGGTTCGTTCATGGTCCTGGCCGACCAAGACAAGGATCGACTGATCATCCAAAAAACCCTGGTCGAACTGGCGCAGGAACATGGGGTCCCCGTTCATGGGGTGACCAAGGGGTTACAGGCACCGGGGCCAGATCTGGGCAGCCCGTCCTGGAAAAAAGTAAAGTCCCCCACCATAGGCATGGTCATGGGGGGCAAAACAAATGTATACGCCGCTGGGGAAGTCTGGCATTATCTCAATACTCAGCTTCAACTCCCTGCCACACTGTTAGATCAATCGGCTTGGAATGATCAAGACCTGGATGGATTGAATACATTGATTCTGCCGCATGGCAGTTACACATGGACAAAAGCTGAGCTTTCGTACTTGAAGAATTGGCTGCAAAGAGGCGGTACATTGATCTTGTTACAGGGCGCTTTAACCTGGGCAAAAAGTGCTGACCTGATCTCGTTTACTGAACGTAAACCACCCAATCAGTCGGAGAGTTGGCGGCCTTATGAATCAAAGGATTCGGATACCCGATCCCGTTCGGTCAGAGGTGTTTCCTTGAATGCACTGCTTGACCCCACTCATCCACTCACCTTCGGTTTTTCTTCCGAGTCCCTGCCTGTCTTCAGGCTTCAGAGTTTGTATATCGATCCCCTGAAAAACCCATATGCGACTCCATTACGATGTACTGAGGATCCACTCATCAGTGGTTACCTCCCCCGTGACGACAAGAGCCTTGTCAGTGGTTCCGCCGGAATACTTGCGTGGAAAAAAGGAAGAGGCCAGATCATTGGCTTTGCAGATCAAATCCTGTTCAGGGGTATGACCGTGGGTACTCAACGATTGCTGGACAATGCCATTTTCTTTGGTCCTGTGCTGGATCAGGACAGTTTAGAGTCAGCGGATTAAGTGCTTCAGATTCCAAATTGATCCCGAGCAAGCTTCAGTGCTGTTTCCAGACCATCTGCATCTTTTCCGCCAGCAGTGGCATAAAACGGCTGTCCACCGCCACCGCCCTGAATGGCTTTCGCCCATTCGCGGATCAGTTGGCCAGCATGCCAGGTACCGGCATCTGCAATCTCCTTGCTGATCATGACGGATAGCATGGGTTTTTCCTGCTGGACATTACCCGTGACAATGACCGCCGGAGCCAGTTCCTGCTCCAGTTGGAAGACCAGGTTTTTGACCGATTTGGCATCATCAACAGGGAGAAAAGCCACCAGATAATTGATGCCCTCTTTTTTCACCACTTGCCCCTTTAGTCCGGACTTCAGGCCCAGCGCCTGCTGTTCTTGCATGGATTCAATCTGCTTGCGGAGAAGACGATTTTCATCCAGAACAGATTGAACAGATTCCGAAACGGTACCCTGTGCTTTCAGCAGACCTTTTGCTTCACGAAGATCCACTTCCAGGTCATGGACATAGGTTTCTGCCGCAACGGCTGTTATAGCTTCAATCCTCCGCACTCCCGCTGCCACGGCCGTCTCCGTGATCACTTTAAACAAACCAATTCGGCCTGTATCCGGAACATGACACCCCCCGCACAATTCCCGGCTGTACGCCGGATCAAATGTGATCATGCGCACATGTTCGCCATACTTTTCACCAAACAACATCATTGCCCCGGCCGCTTTTGCCTCTTCGATCGGCATTCGCCTGGCCTCTCCCAGGTGGATATTCTCCCGGATCTTTCGGTTGACGATCTGTTCGATCCGGTTCAATTCCGCATCGGTGACTTTTTGGAAATGAGCAAAGTCAAATCGCAAATATTGCTCATTGAGCATTGATCCTTTCTGCTGGACATGATCGCCTAACACCTCTCGCAGGGCAGCGTGTAAGAGGTGTGTAGCCGAGTGGTTGTTTTCGGTCAGTCTCCTTTTTGCCTCATCAACGACTGCCCGCAATGGGCGAGTCGGATCTTCGGGCATTTGCCGGGTCATATGAATAATGAGGTCATTTTCGCGCAAGGTGTCTTCAACCCGGATCATCCCTTCATCACTTACCAACAATCCGGTATCACCGACCTGCCCCCCTCCTTCTGGGTAAAATGGTGTTCGATCCAGTACGACCTGAAAAAAGTCTCCCTGACGGTTTGAAACGGAGCGATATTTCACAATGCGGACATCATCCACCTCCAGTTCATCATAACCGACAAAGACCACTTCATTCGTTCCCGTCAGGACTGTCTCCCAATCTCCAGTGGTCTTGACGGAGGCTGCACGAGAGCGTTGTTTTTGTGCTTCCAGGGCCTGCTCAAAGCCTGTCTCATCCACCTGGAATCCCTTTTCACGAGCGATCAATCGGGTCAGATCGATGGGAAATCCGAACGTATCATAGAGTTCAAAGGCAATTTCTCCGGCTAAAACACCGTCTTCGATAGGCACCTGTTCCAGTCGTTTGAGGCCGCCTTCGAGGGTGCGCAGGAATGACTTCTCTTCTTCGAGAATGACCCTGCCTACAAATGCCTCCTGGGCTGCCAATTCCGGAAAGACCTCCCCCATTTGCTTGGCGAGGACGGGCACCAGTTTATACATCGCCGGCTCCTTGAGATCGAGAAAGGAATAGGCATAGCGGACGGCACGACGAAGAATACGCCGAATGACATATCCGGCACCGTTTGAGGCTGGAAGCTCGCCATCGGCGATGGTAAAGCTGACAGCTCGAACATGGTCTGCAATGACACGCATAGCCATATCCGTCCGGGGCGCTTTTTCGCCATAGAGGTTGGTATAGGGAATGTTGGCCAAGCCGGAGATGGTCTGTAAAAGAGGGCTAAACACATCCGTGTCATAGTTGGACTGCTTGCCCTGCAAGGCCATTACCAGACGTTCAAATCCCATTCCGGTGTCCACATGTTGAGCCGGCAATTGCTCCAGGGATCCGTCAGCTTTCCGATTGAATTGGATGAAGACCAGGTTCCAGATCTCGACCACCTGTGGATGATCATTATTCACCAATGTACGAGCGTCTACACGTTGGCGTTCATCTTCATTGCGAAGGTCTACATGGATTTCAGAGCACGGGCCGCAGGGGCCACTCTCTCCCATCTCCCAAAAGTTATCTTTTTTATTTCCACGCAGGATCCTGTCTTCGGGGATCCATTTGGTCCAAAGGCGAAGCGCTTCGCTATCTTCCTCCAGTCCTTCCGAATCATCTCCTTCAAAAATGGTGACATACAGTCTGTCCTTATCCAGGCTATATTCTTTGGTCAGCAGTTCCCAGGCCCACTGGATGGCTTCTTCTTTGAAGTAATCTCCAAAACTCCAGTTGCCGAGCATTTCAAACATGGTGTGGTGATAGGAGTCTACCCCCACTTCTTCCAGGTCATTGTGTTTGCCTGAGACACGCAGGCATTTTTGGGTATCGGCTATACGTGTTCGTGATGGTTCCTGATTGCCCAGAAAGTAGTCTTTGAACTGATTCATGCCCGCATTGGTGAACATGAGAGTGGGGTCCTGACGGTTGGTAATCGGTGCTGATGGCACGATCAGGTGGCCGCGTTCTTCAAAGAAGCGCAGGAACGTCTTTCGTATCTCGCTGGCAGTCAACATATAATAATTATATTTTGCAAATATCTATTTAATTGGGCAATTATTTGGAATGCATAGGTCGCGAACTATTGGTCGCAATAATATTTCGTTAACAGCGTATTCCATGGACAAGGGCGATCTTTGTTAGGAGATTTGCCCTTCTTTCATTAATTTCGCAATGCACATGGGGAAAACCACCATAGCCTTGCACTGCAAAGTTAGGGCTTTGGCACCAACAGCATATTTATGGGAAAGGAAAAATTCGTGTTCAATCGTCACACGCTTTCATATGAGCGTGTCCGGCTGACACTAAAAAATAGACTTATTCGAATTTTTGGGCTGGCATCCGCTGTTATCGTAACAGGGATGATCTTTATGACGGTGACCAATACCTTCTTTCCGAGTCAGAAAGAAAAGTCACTTCAACGGGAGATCGCCCAAATGAAAGCCAAATATGAATCGGTGAATGGCCAACTGGACATGATGTCCAAGGTCCTAACCAACCTTCAGGATCGGGATGCCTCTGTCCATCGTATGATGTTCGGTATGGACCCTATAGATCAAAACGTTTGGACGGGAGGTATTGGTGGTCACGAGCAATATCGGGATCTTGCCAAATTCAAGGAATCCGGTGATCTACTCGTAAATACGCTATCAAAAGCAGATCAACTGGAGCGCCAGTTAGTGCTCCAATCACTTTCTTTGGATACGATTCAGCGTATGGCTGAACGGATGAAAGAATTACACTCATCACTTCCGGCGATCAAACCGGTACGGGAAGACAAACTCAATCGTCGCCTCCGAACGCTGTCCGGGTTTGGCATGCGCATCCACCCCATACTCAAAGTGCGCAAAATGCACACTGGATTGGACTTTGGCGCCCCTCGCGGAACCGCCGTTCAGGTAACGGGAGACGGCAAGGTCGTTGAAGTCACTCGAGACAACAGTGGTTATGGTCTGCATATTATTGTAGATCATGGCTTCGGTTACAAGACTCTTTATGGGCACCTCCAACAGTCGGATGTCAAAAGAGGCCAGAAGGTTGTCAGAGGTCAGCATATCGGCACCATTGGAAGTTCAGGAAGGAGCACGGCACCCCATCTACATTATGAAGTCATCTATAAAGGCAATAAGGTCAATCCGATCCACTATGTTATTGACGGGTTGAGCCTGGAAGAATATTCGGAGCTTGTCGAACAGGCTTCCGCTTCTAATATGTCCTTTGACTACTAATCACTGAAGAAATTTTTAAAAAAGGCCCGACAGCCATCTGTCGGGCCTTTTTTATTTTTGAAACGACCCATTTCAACAATTCGGAAGGAATTGTAATTTGAGGACTACCATGGAGAACCAATGCCCAAATTGTCATACCGATATACATCCAGAAAGTCATTTCTGTAGTGTTTGTGGTCAAAAGAATGAATCCTCACTGATCACCACTCGTCAGCTTGTCGCTGATCTCTTTACCAATGTCTTTGCATGGGATAACCGGTTTTTTCGCTCTATTCATGAATTGATCCGCCCCGCTTCATTGACCATCCAGTTTTTTTCCGGGGCTCGCCAAAAATATATTCCACCGGCGCGGTTGTATCTGTTTACAGTTTTGCTGCATTTGGCTGTCATCAGTTATTTCTCGAATGATTCCTTCTTCAATATTTCAGACTCTGACCGATCCACAGGTAAGGAATTGGTCAAGCTCCATGATCAGATCGCTGGAATCGAAGCCATCCAGGACACCTTGATGTCGCGAGACAGTCTTTCTGATTCGCAACGAAAGGCGATAGAGGGTTTGCATGATCATCTGAAGGTGCGGTATGACAACATGAACGACACCGTCAACTTCTTTCTCTTTGGAGATGCACCTCTCAGTGAGTTTACGCTCTATGATCTGGAAATAATCCCAATTGACAGTCTGTCCGTTCGCCTTCGTCATAAGCCCTGGCATTCCAGAATGATTGGCACACAGTTCATTAAGTCATACCGCAATCCAAAGGCATTGGGTTCCTTTTTGTTTGCCCGCTTATCCTGGCTGATGTTTTTGATCCTGCCTTTTGCGAGCTTGATCCTGGCGGGATTGTATTATCGACAGAAACGCTATTTCGTGGAACACATCGTTTTTGCTTCACACTATCATGTCGCCGCCTTTTTGCTGGTATCTATTGGGGTGATTGCGGATTCAATCATCAGTGGTGGCTGGTCGACTCTGGCCTTCGGCCTCTCCCTGATGTATACCTTCGTCGCGATGAAGCGATTCTATCAAGAAGCCTGGTTTAAAACGTTTAGAAAATTCATTGCCCTGCACATCTTGTACATTTTGGTTGCCGTGGTCTTGATTTCCCTGTTAGGTATCGTCAGCTTTCTCCTGTTTGCCTAGATCAGGCAATTCTATCCAGATTGTGGAAATTCATGAAAAACAGGTAGATTTAGTTTCTGTTTTTTGTACCGAACATGCAAATAGACCTTCAGACACTAACCAAACGATACTATGCGATCGGAGAAGTCGCCGAGTTATTCGGCGTATCCAAATCGCTTATTCGGTATTGGGAGTCTGAATTCGACCTCCTGAAACCGCATAAAAACAGTAAAGGGGATCGTCGCTTTACAGTCCAGAACATTGAACAGTTTCAGATCATCTACAATCTGGTGAAAGAGCAGGGGTTCACATTAGAGGGTGCGAAACGAACCCTTCGAGAACAAGGGACACGACTCAACAAGCAACAGCAGGTCATTCATAAACTTCAGGAGATCCGCAATGGTCTTCAAGACCTGGCTGATTCCATCTGACACGACTTATCAGTCAAATGTCGGGCGCATTTTAAGCGTACGCTCACAAAACACATATTCTTCCGGCCGATTACTCGCAACAACCAGAATACGGTCGTGGCGATACTTGTTGATCAGGTCATAGTACCAATCTCTTCCAGAGTCATCCAGATTGGTCAATGGTTCATCCATCAGGACAACTGCCGAATCTGTAGAAAGCGCCAATCCCAATTTGACTCGTTGTTTCATACCACTGGAGTATTCACCTATAGGACGATCTTGCTCGCCATCTAAAAGCCATTGCGCTGGAAGTGTTTCCAGATGGATATCGGGTCTCAATTTTCTAAACCGGAAATGATGCTTAATCAACTCTGGGAGAGGGAGTTCTTCCGGTAGCTCCAAATAGGGCGCCGTAAAACTCATATTTGCGATATATTCCTCTGGAGACCATTTTACAGCCTTCTTTTCAGTCACTTGGAACGACCCTGCTGAGGGCCGAAGCAGGCCTGCAATAATCTGGAGTAGTGTTGATTTTCCGGAACCATTGGGACCGAGGATGGCCAGGGTGTCACCCGTTTGTAGTTGGAGGTTCAGGTTGCGAAAGATCCAGTGCTCGCGAAAGCGCTTCCCGATCTGATCAAGCGATATTTCCATGCGCTTTCACCCCGTTGATCTGGCGAAATCCTCTCATGATACCTCTGTCCGCCTGTCGAATAAAATCGAGAATCAGGTCGCGTTCCACAGATACAGGTACATCGGCTTCTATGATGGACAGCGCTTGAGATGTGTTATATCCTCGCACAAAGAGGATCCGATAGATCTCCTGAATGGCGTGGACTTGATCATTTGTAAAACCACGTCGACGAAGGCCAACAGAATTTACGCCAGCAAATGAAAGCGGTTCACGTGCCGCTTTTACATAGGGTGGCACATCTTTTCGCACAAGCGAACCGCCACCGACCATCGCATGTGTGCCGATCTTGACAAACTGGTGTACTGCTGTCAGTCCGCCAAGGACTGCAAAGTCACCGACATCAATATGCCCAGCCAAGTTGACATTGTTTGCAAGGATCACATTTTTACCCACTGTACAGTCATGGGCTACATGTACATAGGCCATTAAAAGGCTGCGATCACCGATGACTGTTTTATCGCTTGCTTCAGTACCCTTATTCAAGGTACAATACTCCCGTATGGTCACTTGATCCCCGATCTCCACAGTGGCATACTCGCCTTTGTATTTCAGGTCTTGAGGCACCGCCCCTATAATCGCTCCCGGAAAGATCCGGCAATTTTTACCGATTCGGGTTCCAGCCATTATCGAGACATGCGGACCTATCCAGGTACCTTCTCCGATCTCTACATCTTGCTCTATCGTAACAAATGGACTGATCGTCACATTCTCGCCCAGCTTAGTATCTGGATGAACGACAGACATTGCAAACTTATGATCCATGGCTCCGCTTTACAATTTGAGCAGTCAATTCTGCCTCTGACACAATCTTGTTCCCGACGTAGACTGTTGCCTGCATGTGGACAATTCCTCGTCTTATTGGGGATATCAGTTCCATTTTAATGACCAATGTATCGCCCGGGGAGACAAATTGTTTAAACCGGGCATTGTCAATTTTCAGAAAGAAGGTATCCCACTGTTCTCCTTCAGGAACGTTTCGCAAGGCCAAAAGGCCGCCTGTCTGCGCCATTGCTTCTATTTGCAAGACACCTGGCATGACCGGATTTCCCGGAAAATGCCCTCGAAAAAAATCTTCGGTATACGTGACACACTTCACGCCAATGACATGAGTGTCAGAAATTTCTATGATTTTATCCACCAAAAGGAAGGGATGCCGATGGGGTAGCTTGGCTTCAATATCAGCTACCGTCATGACTGGTTTTGCATCCGGATCGTATTTGGGCACTCGCTTGAGCTTGCGTTGTTCGACGCCAAAGCTCTTCAGGAGTTTAGCAAACTCAACATTCGAAGCGTGGCCAGGTTTGGTAGCCACAATCTTCCCTTTGATGGGCTTACCGACCAGGGCCAGATCGCCTATGACATCCAATAGTTTATGTCGTGCTGGTTCATTTTTAAACCGCAAATCGGTGGTATTCAGAATGCCTTCCCGATCTACTCGAATGGATGGCTTGTCAAGGCGTTTTGCCAGGCTCTCCAATTCAACCTCTCCCATCACTCGGTCAGCAATCACAATGGCATTATCCAGATCGCCCCCTTTGATCAATCCCTGATGAATGAGTTGCTCCAATTCATGAACAAAGACAAATGTCCGAGCGGGGCCAATTTCATCTTTGAATTTGTGGATATCCTCCAGTGCTGCGAACTGCTGCCCCAATACAGGTGAATGAAAATCAATCAGCGCAGTCAGTTCAAACTTGGATGATGGAAACGCGATCAACTCTGAGCCTGTCAGATCATCCTTATAGGAAATAGTCTCTGTGATTTCCAGGTATTCGCGTTCGTCTTGTTGTTCGACTACACCGGCTGAAACCAGCGCATCCGTGATGAGTTTAGCTGATCCGTCCATGATGGGTGCTTCCGGCCCATCGATCTCGATCAATACATTGTCAAGATTGAGGCCGACCATAGCGGCTAAAGTGTGCTCGACCGTAGATACCCGCGCATCCCCTCCAATGGACAGGGTTGTACCACGATTGGTAGAGATGACTTGAGACACGTCTGCAGGAATAACCGGATGTCCTTCCAGATCAATCCGCATGAATTTGAACCCATGATTTTCCGGCGCAGGCTTAAATGTCATCGTCACCTGACGGCCTGTGTGAAGACCAATCCCGGAAATCGAAATGTCCCGGGTGATGGTATGTTGTTTCATAACCAGGTATAAAGTAGCTGATAAAGGGAAGGCCAAAGGTACGTCAATTCCTTATGGGTCATGGCCTTCAATCTCCATAAAAAAAAAGCCCCCCTCCACAAGTGGAGAGAGGCCATCCCAAAAACCGATTTAACTTAAAAGTCTTGCGGCTTTGGCTTCGAGAAATTTATGGTTCGATTATTCGACCGTGATCATTCTC
>CALNZC010000094.1:0-199971 GCA_942490895.1 uncultured Saprospiraceae bacterium | reverse complement strand
TAAATAATCCCGAGGTTACCTGGTTATAACTATTTATCTAGAGAGGATTCAAAATAATCTAGCAAAACTTGGTGTTTCATGACTCGAATTGGCTCTATGAGCTGTACACGAAGAAAAATTGCAGATGCGGTTAATTATATTACCGAATTGTATGGCAATATTTACGAAATGTTGCTTAGGTTTTCAGTTTGAGGCAATGTTTCATCATAGAACCAATTCTATTCATCGCATAATTTTTACCAACTTTCTTAAGATTCTCTGCAAAACCATTTGCTAAATAGGCTGATTTTTCTTCAAGAATATCATAAATCGATTGGATTCTTTTTAATGTAATTTAAAGCAGCAAACCAGCAGACATTGCCAAAGGATTTCCACTTAAAGTTCCAGCTTGGTAAATTGGTCCACTTGGAGCAATTTGTTCCATAATTTCTGCTTTATCCACCAAATGCCCCAACAGGTAAACCACCACCAATAATTTTTCCAAATGTTGAAAGATCTGGTTTTATACCTAAAACTTCTTGTGCACATCCTTTGTGCAACTCTGAAACCCAGTCATAACTTCGTCAAAAATTAAAACAATTCCTTCTTCATCACAGATAGATCTTAACTTCTTTTATAAAACAATCTTCTGCTTTTATAACTCCCATATTTCCAGCAATTGGTTCTAAAATAATAGCAGCAATTTCATTTTTATTTTTACTGATTACTTCTTTCACAGAATTTATATCGTTAAAATCTGCTAATAATGTATCTGCTGCATTACCTCTTGTTACACCTGGACTTGTTGGAACTCCTAATGTTAAAGCACCTGAACCAGCTTTAATTAAAAAATAATCCGCATGTCCATGATAACATCCTTCAAATTTTATAAATTTTTCTTTTCCGGTATAACCTCTTGCAGCTCTTACAGCACTCATAGTTGCTTCAGTTCCGCTGTTAACCATTCTAACCATCTCAACTGAAGGAACTAACTCAGTAATAAGCTGAGCCATTTTAATTTCAATTTCTGTTGGTGCTCCAAAACTAGTTCCATTTTCAATTGCTTTTAATAATGCTTCTTTTATAAAACTTGGATTATGACCGAATAAATGTGGTCCCCAGCTACCAATGTAATCTATATATTCATTTCCATCTGCATCAATCATTTTACCTAATTCACCACGTTCAATAAATATAGGGTTTCCGCCAACTGATTTAAATGCTCGTACTGGTGAATTTACTCCACCAGGAATAAATTTTTTGGCTTCCTCAAATAATTTTTCACTTTTTTGAATATTCATATTTTCTCCTATTTTTTAATAAACTTTATCCATTGTTTTTGATTAGTAGGTAATTATCTAATCCCCTGCAAGTTATTGGGGAACCAAAATAATATAACTAGATTTCCGACTTATCTTGGGGAATGACAATATTTAATGGCTATTTTTTTATCTAAATATTTTGCTACATCTTTTGCAAAATAAGTCAAAATCATATCTGCTCCAGCTCGTTTAATGGCAATCAGTGATTCAATCATTACTCGCTCTTCATCAATCCAATCTAGTTTACCTGCAGCTTTAATCATAGAGTATTCACCACTGACTTGATAGGCAGCAGTTGGCATTTGGAATTATCTTTTACACCCTATAATAATATCAAGATATGCTCCAGCTGGTTTAACCATAATAATATCAGCACCTTCTTCAATATCTGATTCAGCTTCCCGCATTGCTTCATTAGACCGTTAGCAATATCCATTTGATGAGATCGTCTATCACCAAATGCTGGAGCGGAATCAGCAGCATCTCTAAATGGTCCGTAATATCCTGAAGAATATTTTACAGCATAACTCATTATTGGAATTTTCTGTGAATCCTTTGTAATCCAATGCTTTTCTAATAGCAGCAATTCTTCCATCCATCATATCTGAAGGAGCAATCATATCGGCACCAGCTTCAGCATGAGAGATTGCTTCTTTCGCTAAAAGAGATACCGTTTCGTCATTTAAAATTTCTTTTCCGTCTAGTAAACCGCAATGACCATGGGAAGTATATTCGCAGAGACAAACATCTGTAATTACTAACAAGATCTTTAATTTCTTTTATAGCTCTTATCGCACTTTGGATAATTCCATTTGCACAGTAAGCATCAGACCCTACTTCATCTTTATGTTCTGGAATTCCAAAAAGAATGATGGCTTTAATTCCAAGCTGAACAAGCTCTTTGCATTCCTCGACTAAATTATCAATTGAGAATTGAAATAACTCCTGGCATTGATTTAATTTCATTTTTTATGTTTTCTCCGTGAATCACAAACAAAGGATAAATCAAATCATCTTTGCTTAAAGTTGTTTCTCTTACTAAATCTCTAACAATAGGATTATATCTTAGTCTTCTTAATCTTTTATTATTTTGTGGAATTTGAGCGTTTCGATCGCCATATTGATAAATTGCGCAGAACGGGAAAGGGAATAGAGTATTTGCCAATTTGTTCACCCAATTACCTTCATGACAGTCATATCAGATTTGGATTGCGAACTGGGGCTGATGTTATTTGTGAAAAACCTATAGTTCTAAATCCATGGAATATTGATGCATTAGAAGAAATTGAGAATGATACCCAAATATGAATATTTACAGTATTCTACAATTGAGATTACATGAAAGTATAATTGCACTTCGAAGGAAGAAGGTTCTTGAAGGTCCAGGGGATAAAGTCTATGATGTCGATCTGACTTATTTAACTTCACGTGGTAATTGGTACTATACTTCATGGAAAGGCGATAGTGCGAAATCCGGTGCTATCGCTACCAATATTGGGGTCCATTTTTTTGACATGCTGACATGGATTTTTGGGAATTTAAAGGCCATGGATGTTCATGTTCATACGCACGATAGAGCGGCAGGTTTTATTGAATTAGACCGTGCTAGAGTACGTTGGTTTTTAAGTATAAACGAAGATTGTTTGCCCGATAATGTTAAATCACAGGGGAAGCGAACTTATCGTTCCATAATAATTGAGGGGGATGAGTTAGAATTCAGTGAAGGATTTACAGATCTTCATACCAAAAGTTATGAGGACATTTTAAGTGGGGGCGGTTTCAGGATTGGGGAGACTCGTACCGCAATCCAGATTGTCCATGATATAAGACATGCCACGCCTATTGGTTTGCAAGGATCTTACCACCCTATAGCTGCCCTACCTTTGACATCTCACCCGTTTAAAATTAAATAAGGCAATGGAAAAAGGCTATTTTTCTCTTGAAACAGCGATCATCGATGAAGGTAGCGTCATCGGTGATGGTACTAAAATCTGCATTTTCTCATATCATGCCTGGCTGTAAAATTGGTAAGGATTGTAATATTGGTCAGAATGTGTTAGTTAGTCCAGATGTTATTCTTGGAAGCAATTGTAAAATACAGAACAATGTGAGCGTCTACACTGGAGTGACTTGTAATGATGACGTTTTTTTAGGCCCCAGTATGGTTTTTACAAATGTATTAAATCCAAGGTCTGCTATAAACCGTAGGGGTCAATATGCTAGAACACATGTTTCAAAAGGGGCAACAATAGGTGCCAGCGCAACCATTGTATGTGGCCATGATATCGGTGCTTTTGCTTTTATAGGTGCAGGTGCTGTCGTTACAAAGAATGCTCCTGCGTACGCACTTGTAGTTGGTAATCCTGCCAAACAAATTGGATGGATGAGTGAATATGGTCATCGATTAGATTTTGATGATAATAATATTGCTATTTGTCCTGAAAGTGGTGAAAAATATCAGTTATGTGGTGATGCAGTGAAGAAATTATTATGGATGCTTATTTAGAAAGTAGGTAGATATATATTTATAGATCCTTCTTATATCCGCAACGATTTTTTTGTCACTTAGTTTTCTTCTTTTTTATCTTTTCTGCTACTACCTTAGAGTTGCAGATCATTTTAACATCATTGATAAGCCCAATCAAAGGAGTTCCCACACCCAAATTACGGTTAGGGGTGGAGGGATTATTTTTTGTGGTGGTACTGTTTATGGGCCGCAATTTGGGGGCATCTAGACTGGGAATTGTTTGGGGGTATCGCCCTGGCCTCGCTGAGTAGTTTTGTAGATGATATCAAGCCCCTTGCCTGCCTCGGTGAGGTTGTTGATGCATTTTTTGTCCTTGGGTATGGTGTTGTGGGCACTGCAAATGTACGGTTTGAAATATCCTATGGCTTCTGGCGGTCGCTATCCTGTTTATCGGGTGGGTCAATGCCTTTAATTTTATGGACGGCATCAATGCTATCACTGTATTTTATGCGTTGAGTGCCTTGGTGGGATTTTATTTTGTCCCCATATTGGAAGCCGATCGACCTTGGATAGTTTTAATGATCCTGGCATTATTTGTATTTGGTTTTTTCAATGTGCGCAAGCGAGCCAGGGCATTTGCCGGAGATGTAGGTAGTATCAGTATGGCTTTTGTCCTGGGGATTCTGATGCTTAAATTGATTTATAATTCAGGGGAAGGCTATTGGATTTTATTCTTTGCTGTTTATGGAATTGAGGCAGTCTCTACCATTGTGATTCGACTGTTCAAAGGGGAGAATATCTTTAAAGCGCATCGATCTCATCTTTACCAGTATTTGGCCAATGAGTTTCAGATTCCTCATGTACAGGTGAGTTTACTATATTTTATAGCGCAGCTGTTACTCAATGGGGTGGTTTTGATGGCAGTGCAGTATGATTGGATGAGTTATGGTTTGGCTGTGCTGCTAGTGTCAGGGTATTCAATCTTATACTTGTTTATTCGTTTATGGGTTAAAATTAAACTTGTCAGTTTGACATAAATGGATATGATAGTTTTGGAAGAGAAATTATTGTAAATAGAAAGATGTCTCACAAAGGACCTGTAGTTTTCTACAGACCCGTTACCCCGGTAAAGAAGGTCAAAGCCATCGTCTTGGTTCATCTATATGGAGTGACCGCTCAAATGATGGAGATCCAAACGGTGGCAGACCAGTTTGATATTCCGATCCTGGAAAACGCTGCCAATTCCTGGGATCAAGATATCATGATCAGCCTTGTGGAAACCCATGCACCTGCTGCTCGTCTTTGTCCATGCCCCTTTCTATGGGGGTGGGGTAGCGGAACGACTGTTTGACATCGGCCAGTGCCTGCCCTCCGGTTCCAATCTGACCGAAGCGGATTTCACACGTATTTTTAACGTTCTGGATACTACTCTCCAGCAGTTTATAGGTGATCCGATTCTGTAGCCTGGGACCTTTTCGTACGAATAAAAGGCTGAAAAGGGCTTCTGGCAACAATATTGTATCTAAGGGCGCGTCAACCAATAGAATATTATAGCATGAAGGAATTTAAATAGATCATGATAGAATCTGGGAAAAACTGGTTATCGGTTCGGATAAGAGGGTATGTGACCAAGATCGGCGTCTTCAGTCTGGACCTTGCGTTTGCCCTATTGTCGTTTGGGGTCGCCAGTCTCCTTGTATTGGCTTTTGATATTCGCCCCTATGGAGGCCTCTTGTTACGGGCATTCGCAGTATTGCTGGCATTGCGTATCCTCTCGGCGCTGTTCTTCAAATCCTATGCACTGATCCTCCGTTACATCGGCGAAAAGGATTATTGGACGGCCTTGATCACCATAACCACCCCCACACTGATCTTTGGTCTGCTGTGTGTCAGCATGCCCGACTTTTTCCCGATCGTCCGATACAAAGCCATCCTCCTCATCGATGTCGCCTTTTTACTGATCCTGTCCATCGGGTTCCGAATTGCGTTACGCAGACTGGTCTACCGGCTGAAGCAAACAAACCGGTCTCGTCTCAATACCATCATCTTCGGAGCAGGCGAAATGGGTTCGATGACCATGGGTGTCCTCAGTCATGATACCACCCATAATTATAAGGTGGTGGCTTTCTTTGACGATAATCCCAAGGTCCACAAAAAGTATCTCAACGGTGTTCGGATCTACAACCCTTCAGAATCATTTACGGATGTGGTGAAAAGCCAGGATATCAAAGTGGCTATTCTGGCCATCAACCAGTTGCCAGATGAACGACGAGTGGCCTTTATTTCAGCCTGTCTGACCCATCGGATCCGGGTGTTGAAGATTCCACCTTTCAACACCTGGTTTGGCCAACAGCTGGATATCGCTCAGCTGAACGAGATCAACTTTGAGGATCTCCTGAACCGCGACCCCATCCGCCTGGATGTGGAGGATATCCGTCGGGGATTGAAGGACAAAGTCGTTCTGGTCACCGGTTGCGCCGGTTCCATCGGCAGTGAGATCGTACGTCAGGTGGCCCAATACGGGCCTCGATCCATCATCGGGATCGATCAGGCGGAAACGCCGCTGGCAGAGATCACCATTGAAATGAACAGGAAGATAGGGGAGGGTCAATTTTATCCGGTGCTCGGTTCTGTTCAGAATAAGAAACGAATGATCCGCCTGTTCGAAAAATTCAATCCTCATGTGGTCTTCCATGCGGCAGCATACAAGCACGTTCCCGTGATGGAGTCCTGGCCCGACGAAGCCGTCCGGACAAACATTGATGGGACTCGGATCACGGCGGATATCGCTTTGAGATATGGTGTGGAGCGATTTGTCATGATCTCTACAGATAAAGCAGTAAATCCGGGAAATGTCATGGGTGCTTCCAAACGCATTGCAGAGATCTATGTGAATGCGTTGAATGGTGCTCCGGAAAACAAGACCCAATTCATTACCACTCGTTTTGGAAATGTATTGGGATCCAATGGGTCCGTGGTGCCCATCTTTCAGGATCAGATTCGGCGCCGGCAACCCATTACGGTCACACACCCGGATGTGACCCGCTACTTTATGACCATCCCGGAAGCCTGCCAGCTGGTGCTGGAGGCCGGGACCATGGGTGAAGGAGGGGAGATATTTGTGTTTGATATGGGTCAACCCGTACGCATCGTGGACCTGGCTCGCAAGATGATCCTCATGGCCGGCCTGGAAGAAGGAAAAGATATCGAGATCCGTTATACCGGTTTGCGCCCGGGAGAGAAATTATCAGAAGAACTGCTGGACGACCGGGAAAGCCTCCTGTCCACCCATCATCCCAAGATCATGCGGGCTCGGGTACGGGATATGAGCGAGACCGAGATCCGATTCATGATCGATTCGCTCGTCAAGCTCACAAGTACTGAAGGGGACCCTTTTAGCGTTATTCAAGCGATGAAGGCAATCGTACCTGAGTTCGTGAGCCCAACTCCGGATCCATCCGTTCCGGTTGATCAGCCGAATTAGGTTTTTGCTATATTTAGCCCCATTCCAACCTGTTACCGATCATGTTTTCCCTTAATAAGTTCTATTTGAAGACGGTAGGCCGTATCCTGCCCTCCGATCTGTTCGCACCCAGATTTCCGGTTTCCCAGAAGGGGATTTGCATCATTGATGGCAAAGTGATCCTCGTGCTGAATGAGCATGGTGAGTGGGATCTACCCGGTGGCAAACTGGGTAAAGACGAATCACTTGAACAGGGGCTCATCCGCGAGATGAAAGAAGAATTGGGCATCGACGTGATACCTGTCGAGGTGATCGATATTCTTCTAGTCAACGTTCGCGGGCTCTTATCTGTACTAGTTCCCGTTTATTATTGCAAGACAGAAGCAACATGTGAAGATCTGGTCCTCAGCAATGAGCATTTCAACATCCAATGTTTTGATCCAGATGAGCTTACCCAATTGGTCATGGCGGCAAATTACATTCCGCTGATCGAAAAGGTTTTCGCCAGAGATACCAGACTCATCCCCTTAGGAGTTTGATGACCCTCATGAAAGACCCTGGAGCGATTCCTCGCCCGGGGTCTTTTTTTTATACCCAAATGCAAAGGCCGGTCATCGGTCTTCCCTGCTCGCCGGCATGCGAGGGCCCAGCTCAGTAGAACGTAGAATGAAAAACGTAGAAGGGGAGAACTGTAAAACTGTAAAATTGGCAACATCTCTGCCTCGCTAGCAGGTAAAAAGCAGCCGCTACGAATGCCCCGTCTCCAAGTCTCTCTGTCTCTCCGTCTCTCCGTCTCAAGAGTCCTCGTTCCAGAAAAGCAGAATGCAAACGATCAACAAACAACAATCAACGAACAACATTTCCTCGGTCATCCCTGCCTCGCCGGCAGACGGGCGTCTTCGGTCCAGGAAAACAGAATGCCAACAATCAACGAACAACAATCAACGAACAACAATTCCTCGGTCCTCCCTGCCTCGCCGGCAGACGGGCGTCTTCGGTCGTCCGTCGTCCGTCGTCCGTCGTCCGTCGTCCGTCCAGAAAAGCAGAAAGCCAACGATCAACGAACAACAATCAACGAACAACAATTCATCCGTCCTCCCTGTCTCGCCGGAGGCGGGGTCTTCGGTCCGAAAGCAGAAGCCAACAAACAACAATCAACGAAACAACATTCTTCGGTCCTCCCTGTCTCGCCGGCAGACGGGCGTCTTCGGTCCAGAAAAGCAGAATGCCAACAATCAACAATCAACAAACAACGAACAACATTCCCTCCGTCTCTCCGTCTCAAGAGTCCTCGTTCCAGAAAAGCAGAATGCCAACGATCAACAATCAACAATCAACGAACAACATTCCCTCAGTCTCTCCGTCCTCAGTCTCTTCGTCTCAAACCCGTCCTGGCGGGCGTCCTCGTCCGTCCATAAAAAAGATGACGCCCCTCTGTTGGCGCGTCATCTATGCTCAAGAGAATGAATGTAACCAGGAGAATGGATCAAAAGATGTGAACCATTTACAGGCCCAAATTCTGAAGTTCATCGACATGGTTTATGGTAGATTTTGCCAAAAACACATTTATTTTTGGCACATATCAATACAGATGTAGTCACCCTGGTGTTTGTCGGCAGCTCAATTGGGATGGTAGAAATCCGGTCTGTTCCTGCCAGATGAACGGGTTTGTTCCTCCGGCTGGATTGGCAAAACGTGCAGGACTTTCAGTTCGGAAGTAATGGATGACAGCTCGTTTGCCAGGTACCCTTTTGGTGGCTGGAAGTATCGGATCTCCAGAAAAAGGATGACCATAAGTTCCATACTGATCGATTTGCCGGGCTCCAGCCAAACTGGTTTGTGACTTTCACAACTCAGCTTGCGGATCGGTGTAGAAGCACTCAACACCACCATCTCATCCGACTCAGGGAGGATAAAGGCCCAATGTGCCCGTAATTGATATGTGGTCGCCTCCTGAGGCGATTCCAAAGGGTATCCAGGTCGATCTGCGGGATGTGTATGGCGAGATTGGACGCTTGGATCAGGGTCTTGTTCAGGATGGCATCAGGTAGAAAATGACCGGCCTGACAAGGCCATTGCTGGAGCAGAAGGCTCGCCAGGTCCTGATAGAAAAGGCCCATAAAGATGCTTCGATCTCCCCGTGGACCAGGATCCAGACAGATCAATTGCTGACATAGCTTGCGAACCTGCATATACAGGTCCCGCGGCGCGCATCCGTCAAGCATGTCCTTCATCGCCCACGTCCACTGTGACGCCACTTTCGATACATGCCCGAACTCTGCAGCCATGGCGCGCTGCGCCGCAAATTCAGGTGCTTCCTTCCATCGCTGCTTGTTCCGCTTCGGTGCCTCTCGTACAAATGACCCCTTTTTCGTCTGGTAAAAGACCAGCCCTCCGAGCTTCCCGGAGATCCTGAACAGACTTTGCACTCTTGCCATGATGCTCTTTTTAAGTTGTTTAAGAATTAAAAAACCCACTCTCCAATCCGTCTCAAAGTCTACTCCCGCAGATCATTTCTTCAACCCCTTCAGGGTTGCCTTAATTCTGTTCCTCAATACCCCGGGTTTCACCCGGGGCTACTGTATTGAACCCCTTCAGGGTTCTGTTGCAAGGCTATGATTTCGGTATTTCACACAATTCTTGGTGCTCCACCCTTATGCGGCGCCAGCCGCCAACGTACTCAAGCGAATTGCGAAAAGCGAACAGCGAACAGCACTTCCATGTCCCCCTCAGGCACCAATCCCCATCCCGGAGTCCATCGTCTACCGGAGGGGGTGGACCGGCACCGAACTGATCAAACAACCACGATACTGCCCAACGTGCCGGGCCGGGGGAGGAATTAGCTCTCTACCCCCATCACTCCAATCCAGCGGCGCCAGCCGCCAACGCACTCAAGCGAACACCGAATACCGAATACCGAACACCCTTTAATGAGAGGGTGGACCGGCACCGAACTGATCAAACACATACGATGTCGTCCAGCGTGCCGGGCCGGGGGGGGGTGATTCCACTGCTCCCTACTTGCCGAACCACAATCTCATTCCCCGGTTCCTCTATCCGCCAACGTCCTCAAACTCAGTCACTCCCTCTCTCACCCGTCTCTCCATCTTCGGTCTCCGCACTCAAGCGGCACCAGCCGCTGACGCACTCAAGCGAACGGCGAACGGCGAATAGCGAATAGCATTCCATCACTCCGTCTCTCAGTCCCTCCGTCTCTCGGTCTCCAAAACCGCCCCACCTGCCTCTGCAGACAAGTGGGTGCGGATTTGAAGAAGATCGATTCCTATTCCTTCCTTTTCTTCTTGGGGAGTACCCTCCCGGCGATCCAGGTGCCGATATAACTGGCGAATGCGCCGATGAACCCCAGCAGGGCAGTGTCCAGCAGACTCTGGAACGTCCAGATGGCGTACTGGGTCATCAAGCAGCCGACCAGAAAGGCACTCAGACTGGCCTTATGGTACAGGAAGGGAAAGAGGCTGGTCATTGGTCGCCAACCACTGTGACCTGGCTGACCGTGGTCATCACCGTTCCAGTCAGGGTCAGATAGCCGGCAACCTGTATCAGAATAGCCGGAAGGACGACCGGACTGGCCAGAAGTGCACCGCCGATCCCAGCTACCGCAATCCCTATATTCCGCAACGTGCGGAAGAACCGTGGGGTAGGGGCACGAGCCCGGTCGATCAGGTCCATATGGGGAGGTATCATTGGGCTAGGGTCAAATCCCGAATTTTTCTTTTTCATGGTAAAATGTTTTAAGAGTGAATGATTAATTGAACCGGCATGCCACTTTGCAGTACCGGTTGGACCTCGTCCAACAACCGTTGAAGCGCTTTTCGGGAACCGGTGCCGCTGCCGGGCCCAGTGACCTTTGTCACCGGTGCAATACAGCCGCGTAGTTCCTTCAATGCATCATTGGCAGGATGGATCAGGATCCAGTCCCGTTCCGGGACATGGGGGATCTGGAAGTGCCAGCCCCACCGGCTGGTCCACCGTAAAGACAGCATATAGCGGCCCTCCGGAATGCAGGATACATTCCGCTGGTTTTGTCGCCAGGGTCTCGATCCAGACATCCACTCCGAGTGCAAGGGAGTGGATCGTCTGGGCAGTTCAATCGTATCACAGATCAACTGGGTCCCGACGAACAATTGGCCATTCGTGCCGGTGGGGTGGTACTTCCGCATGAGAGTAAGTACTCTCATGGGCGGTCTCCCTTAGGAGACGGCGACAATAGCAGCCGCTTTGGCGCTACTGTCGTTCAGGGCATACAGGCTGCCTCCTTCTTCCATCAAGAACGTCACCTGAAGGACGACGAGATCCCGGCCGTCACCGCTCAGTGGTTCAGAAGGAGAAAGGATCAGGTCCTGCGCCACCTGGTCAATGGGTGCCACATCCAAAACAGTTTGCACCGTCTGATGGACGTCATTGGTAAAATCGATCCGTGACCATGCTGCACTCAACTGAAAGTGAGTAGCCGAGGGTGGTGGATTCAGGTTGTCACCCGGAATGAACCCCGGGATCGAAATGTCCCATGTGGCCGGATCGATCAACGGAGTGGCTTTGAGCAGTGATCGAACCGCCGCATCCCGGTTGAAATTGAAACCGGTCAGTAACACCTTGCCTTCTGCGGTTTCCAATCCCATGATCGGGGAACGGCTGCCACGGGGTTGTGTGGTGTCCAGCTTCTTGATCGCATGCAACACCTTGTTGAGGCGGGAGATCATCCGTGGATCAGCCGTCTTTTTTACCATCTTGGTAAAGGCCTCCCGGATCTGCCTCGCCACCACCCCTACCGTGCCGAACTCCTTGAAGTTCTCCTGGGTGCGCTGGAAGGCGGGGTCATTCTTGACCCGATTACCGTCCAACTGGGTCTTCTTTTTGATGTAATGTTGTCCGTCCAATTGGTAGAACGTCACATCATCCAGAGTGCCCTGGACCTTGAATAAACTCTTTTGCTTTGCCATAACATTGAATTTTAAGTGAAAAATCGGGGCATCTGTTTAGCCGGCATGGTATTACCCCTGTCCATATTATAACGCCCTGATCACACCCCAATCTTGTGTATAACTTATTGACAATGCGCGTTTTGCACTATTTTGCGCTTTTTTGCACCCTTGCGTCATTTTTGATGCAAAACGTCGTTTTCTGCGCATTTTACCCTTTTTGACATACCTGGACATATAATATTGCGAATATTCGCTCCGTTATAAGTGCTGATGAAAATGTCCGTTCAGGACATTGTTCGCCTGATCCACCTGAAGGGTACTTAAAGGGTACTTAAAGGGTATGTAAAGGGTATAATGGGTACTGTTCACCTTCTGGTGTGCAGTCCAGAGAACAAGATTTCCCATCGTTGCTCAAGTGAATGGGTGTAACAGGTTCGGTCCACCGGCAGTTTTCAGGCTGGTGGACCCATTGTTCACCAATGTTCTGAAATGAAGAAGCAACGCATTTGCACCTATTCAAGTGACTTGATGGTATGGACCGGGAAAAGCAAACGGTCCTGTCAGGCGATTCTCGCCCGCATCCGTCTTGATCTGGGGAAACAACCCCACCAGCCTATCACGGTATATGAATATTGCCAATACATGAATCTGGATCCCGAAATTCTCCTGCCGCTCGATTGATCTCACTGGGACCTTCCCGGCTCCTTTCGGAATGCATTGTCCTAATTTCCCATCTTTACAATTCACTCAAGGTTCATGCGCTTCCTCCTCAATATCCTCATCGACCCTCTATTCCTGGCATTGGCCGTTATAGGCATCGGCATGTGGTTCCAATGGAAAGAGCGTCCACATCAGGCTAGAATTTGTTTTATTCTGTCCGGGTCATGGATTGCCATTATGGCGATCACTCCCTTGTCTACCTTTTTAGCCAAACAACTGGAATACACATATCCAGTAATCGATCCTCAGGCAGTCCAGCTGGATTCCCATCGACCGATCCATATTGTCGTCCTGGGCGGAGGTGCTTCCGTGGGAGAAGGAGTCACCACCGCAGATCAACTCAGTGGAGATGCTCTTTCCAGGGTCGTTGAAGGAATTCGACTCCATCACCAGATTCCCGGTAGTCAACTGGTGACCAGCGGATTTTCCATCCGTGGCAATCGCTCACAAGGAGAGCTCCTGGCCACCACAGCAGTAGAATTGGGTGTGTCCCCTTCAGATACCTTGTGGCTGCCCACACCAACTACCACCCGGGAAGAAGCAGCCGCATACCTCGCCCGATTTGGATCCTCAAACCAGATCATCCTGGTCACCAGTGCTCTCCATCTCCCCCGTGCTATGGGCTGGTTCCAGTACCAGGGATTACACCCCGTTCCTGCCCCCGCCAATCATATGATCAAGATCAATCCCGATCGGTGGACCTACCATTGGCGCCCTTCCATGCGTAAGATCTCCATCATGCAGAAGGTCTTCCACGAGTACGCCGGCCTCGCCGAACACGCCTGGTCAAGCCGTTAAAAAGATAATTAGCTCCCTCTCCACGAGTGGAGAGGGCTGGGGTGAGGTTATTACGGATGCCAAAACCTGATTTTTCCTCTTTCCGCCAACAACCTCATCAAGATCAACCCCGATCGGTGGACTTACCACTGGCGCCCCTCCATGCGTAAGATCTCCATCATGCAGAAGGTCTTCCACGAATACGCCGGTCATGCCGAACTGGCCTGGGTCAATCATTTTAGAGATCATTAGCTCCCTTCTCCTTGAAAAGGAGAAGGGTTGGGGATGAGGTTATCACAGGCGCCAAGACCTGATAGCTCTCATTTTCCATCCTCCCCGGATCGGTGGACCTACAACTTGTGGCCCTCCCATGCGAAAAGTCATGCTCATGCAGAAGGTCTTCCACGAATATGCCGGCCATGCAGAATTGGCCTGGGTAAATCGCTAATGAATTCATGGTTTCTGCGGTTCTTGCCTGTTTGCCGGCAGGAATTTGCCAGGTTGAATTCTATATTGGATGATAAGGATTATCTAACCTGTGATTTACCACTTAGGCACTAAGGTGGTCGTCCAGGTGAGATATTGATTCTTCCCGGAGAATGGGCATTTGCTGGAATACGAAGTAGTCCACTAAGAGTTTTTGGTTATAGAGTCTCTTAGTGTCCTTATCCATCTCTGATGATAGGAATGGCGCAGGCGAGCCTTCCATGGAATCGTTATTTCAGTGTACTTAGTGACTCAGTGGTCAAAACAACTGACAACCGCCAACCGATCCCCGTCATTTTCCGACCTTTACCCCGCAACCAGGAATTATGAAAACTGCACTCATCACCGGTGTCACCGGCCAGGATGGCGCCTATCTCGCCGAATCCCTCCTCAAAAAGGGCTATACCGTCCATGGCATCAAGCGCCGGGCTTCTCTCTTCAACACCCAACGGGTAGACCATATCTATGAGGATCCTCATGTGGACAACGCCCACTTTATCCTCCATTATGGCGATCTGACTGATGCCACCAATCTCATCCGCATCATGCAGGAGGTGCAACCGGATGAAGTCTACAACCTCGGTGCCCAATCCCATGTACAGGTCAGCTTCGAAACGCCGGAGTATACTGCCAATGTCGATGCGCTTGGCGCCCTTCGTCTCCTGGAAGCGATCCGCCTGCTCGGACTGCAGGAAAAGACCCGCTACTATCAGGCTTCCACGTCCGAACTGTACGGACTGGTCCAGGAAGTGCCCCAAAGTGAAACCACGCCCTTCTACCCCCGATCACCCTACGGCGTGGCCAAGCTATATGCCTATTGGATCGCCGTGAACTATCGCGAAGCTTACAATATGTACGCCTGCAATGGCATCCTCTTCAACCATGAATCCCCCATCCGTGGGGAGACCTTCGTCACCCGGAAGATCACCCGGGCGGTAGCACGTATTGCCCTCGGGCCTTCAAGACAAGTTCTGGCTCGGCAACCTGGATGCTCAGCGCGACTGGGGCCACGCCCGCGACTATGTCGAAGGAATGTACCTCATGCTTCAGCAGGATACCCCTGAGGACTTTGTGCTGGCGACCGGTGTCACCACGTCCGTCCGCGAATTTGTGCGCATGGCCTTCCGGGAAGTCGGCATCGAACTGGAGTTCAAGGGAAAAGGAGTGGATGAAAAAGCAGTCATCTCTACCCTCCACTCTCCACACCCCACTCTCCACCCCGGTACAGAAGTTCTCGCCGTCGATCCCCGCTACTTCCGCCCCGCCGAAGTCGAACTCCTCATCGGAGATCCGACAAAAGCCAAAGAAAAACTCGGCTGGTCAGCGACCACGTCTCTACAGGAGATGGTCAGTGAAATGGTGCAGTCAGACCTGGAGGTATTCAAGAAGGATGCGCTCCTGCGGGAGCACGGCTTTGATGTGAAGAATGAATTTGAATAACCACTAAGGCACTAAGTTCACTAAGGATTATGAAGAGCAAAAGTGAGATCAATGAGATTGCCTATAGAATTGTAGGTAGTGCAATTGAAGTTCACAAGGAACTTGGACCAGGGCTTCTAGAGAATATCTATGAAGAGAGTCTCGTCATGGAGTTGGAGTCAAATGGATTTATCGTTAAACGTCAATTAGAGGTACCTGTTAACTATAAAGGAGTTGCCCTTAAATCCAATTATCGCATTGACTTACTGGTTGATGACCTGGTCATTGTTGAGCTAAAGGCAGTCGAAGAATTAGCTCCAGTTTTTAAAGCACAATTACTGACTTATATGAAGCTGTTGAAAAAGCCCAAAGGATTATTAATCAATTTCAATGTTGGAAATATCACACATGAAGGTTTGGTCCCTTTAGTAAATGAATATTTCAAACAATTGCCGGATTGAACTGGTACTAGGAAACTTGAATCTCGATCATTTCAAAACATTTCTATCCTATTTATAGCTTACTGAAATGTGATTGGGTGTATTGAATTTCAATGTAATGGGCAAACGAGTAGTGAATGGACTCTGTAACGAAAATCGCTTTGCGCCTTAACTATGGCATAATTTTTTAATAAAGAATTCAATATCATTCTTTATTGAATGAGCTTGAATCAATATGGGTATAAAAATAGCGCCCTGAGTGACTTAGTGCGAGAAAATATAAACCCAATCAAACGCTAAAATATACATCGCAGGTCACCGCGGCATGGTCGGCTCCGCCATCCTGCGCAAGCTACAGGCCGAAGGCTACACCAACTTCACCCTCCGCACCTCCGCGCAACTGGACCTCCGCCGACAGACGGAAGTCGAAGAATTCTTCCGCAAGGAAAAGCCGGACTATGTCTTTCTGGCAGCGGCGAAAGTGGGCGGCATTCTGGCCAACAACACCTACCGCGCCGAGTTCCTGTATGACAACCTGCAGATCCAGAATAATATCATTCACTCCGCCTGGCAGTATGGAGCGAAGAAATTACTCTTCCTGGGGTCTTCTTGCATCTATCCTAAACTTGCGCCACAGCCGTTAAAGGAAGATGCACTTCTAACTGGCCTGCTGGAGCCTACCAACGAACCCTATGCCATCGCCAAGATCGCCGGCATCAAAATGTGCGATGCGTATCGCAGTCAGTATGGATTTTCTGCCATATCCGTAATGCCCACAAACCTGTATGGTCCGAATGATAATTACGACCTGAAATCCTCCCATGTCCTGCCGGCACTGATCCGCAAATTCCACGAGGCTAAGAAAAATGGATCGCCCTCAGTCAGTATGTGGGGCACAGGTAGCCCCAAGCGGGAGTTCCTCCATGTCGATGATCTGGCAGATGCTTGTTTTTTTCTGATGCAGGAATGGGATGAACCGGGCTTCCTCAACATAGGCACTGGGACCGACCTGTCTATCAAGGATCTCGCCCTCCTGATCAAGGATATTGTCGGTTATACCGGTGATATAGTCCACGACACCACCAAGCCGGACGGCACACCCCGCAAGCTGATGGATGTCTCGAAATTGCACGGATTGGGTTGGAAACACCGTATCAATCTGCGTGAAGGTATTCATTCGGTGTATGCATCCCTCCTAACATCGAATGAAATTGACTGGGTTTAAACGCTAAATATCTGAATAGTACTCTTGGAGTTGTTCCCACACAGCACCTGGATCTAGTGATTGGCAATTCCTTTGGTTTCGTGAAACTTGTATCTGCTTTCCGCCTGCTTTCCGCAGCTGGATTCCTGGTTAGTCATCGTATCTTTGATCCATGGCCACCATTCAACGATTTGAGGATATGGAGATCTGGCAACTCGGACGAGACCTCGCCAAAGAGATTGCCGATATTTCAGGTTCTGACAAGTGGTACAAACAGTTTGATCTGATCGATCAAATACGGAGATCATCCGGTTCAATATCAGATAATATTGCAGAGGGGTTTGAACGAGACGGAAACAGGGAATTCATTCAATTCCTTTCCATTGCCAAGGGATCGTGTGGCGAGACCCGTTCACAACTTTATCGTGCATTAGATCGTGACCTGATTACGGAAGAAGAATTCAAAGATTGGCAAGAGAAAGCACTCTACCTTTCTGCGAAAATTGCTTCGTTTATACGCTATTTGAAGAACAACGAAAACAAAGGGAATAAGTTCAAATAATCGCGGGCCCGACACTTCAGGAATTAGGAATCAGGAACACAGGAATCAAGGAACCCACTACTTAACGTTGTACTCTAAGACAGTGGAGCGCCAGCTCCGCCTTGAACCTTGAACAGCCAAACGCGTAATGAAAGATAGACTGCAGTATAACGATAACACCTACGTGGTGATCATGGCCGGAGGGGCAGGTACCCGCTTCTGGCCGGCCAGCACAGAAGAGCATCCCAAGCAATTCCTGGATATCCTGGGATTGGGGAAGACGCTCCTGCAGATGACCTACGAGCGATTCCTGCCGCTGGTACCCAAGGAGCGGATCTTCATCGTGACCAATCGGAAATACGAATCTTTGGTGGCCCGTCAACTTCCCAATCTGTCTGAGGACAATATTCTGGGAGAACCCAGTCGGAATAACACGGCTCCCTGCATGGCCTATGCGACCTATAAGATCCTGGATCTGGATCCGGAGGCGAATATTGTCGTCGCCTCCAGTGACCATCTGATTCTGAAAGAGCAAGAATTCCTGGCAAGGATCAACACTGCTCTGACCTTTACTGCAGCCCATGATGCAATTTGCAGCCTGGGCATTCAACCTTCTCGTCCGGATACAGGGTATGGCTATATTCACTTTGGTAAAGAATCCGGATCGGGCATTCATAAGGTGATAGAATTTAAGGAGAAACCGGATCTGGAAACGGCACAAGAATACCTGGATGCAGGGTCCTATATCTGGAATTCTGGCATTTTCATTTTCGCCGGAAAAAGTATGGTGAAAGCACTACGCCAATACGCTCCTCTCATCTGCGATCTGTTGGCTGAAGTGCCCTATAATTCCAGCGAGGAATATGAGATACTGGATGTGCGGTATCCCCTGACACCGAATATTTCGATCGACTATGCTGTGATGGAATCAGCCGATAATATCTACACACTTCCTGCCGACATTGGGTGGAGTGACCTGGGCACCTGGGCTTCCCTACATGCAGAATTGAAAAAAGATGAACAGGGGAATGCCGTCCAGTCAGGACGCTCCATTATCCAGGATGCAAAAGGGAATCTGATCCGCGTTCAATCCGGAAAAACCGTCGTCGTCCGGGGAATGCAGAATATGATCGTTGTCGACGAACCGGACGCATTGCTCATCTTCCCTATGGACCAGGAGCAGGAGATCAAGGGTGTGGTGAAGGGACTTTAATTCCTTCAGATGAGTATGCATCTACTCATGATACGATGCCTTTCACTCTTATCGACGTTGGCTTAGAATGTATAGTGTATCCCAGCATTCAACGTAAGTACCTGCAAGGATGAAGGGAAATACGGATCGGGATCTGAAGCAGAATAAACACGCCTCCGCCATAAATAGCGGTTTTGTTGATCGCGTTCAGAAGAATTTATATCCAATACGGAAATGTATCCTTGTGCTTCCAGAGTAAGTTCCAGTCCCGGGGAAAGGATGAGGTTCCAACCGAGACCACCAACAAGACAAAGAATAGTCTCCTGAAAAAGATCACTCCCATCGGAGGGAAGATGATCTGGAATCTCATGGACAGGAACATACTGGTCAAAACCAGGTTTGATGTCAATCAAATCAGCCGGTTGCCATTTGAAATCCGTTGCCCCACTGTTCATCTGATAGGTCACACTGGCTTTTTTAAATCGGGTGATTTGCGGACCCAGAAGAATAAAAAAGGTGTTTCGCTTTTCTAAGGCAATACTGATGGACTTTTCATTGCCCACATCTACCAGTTCCTGATCAACAAAATAATGGCGGTAGGTCAGGGGGATATTGATCAGTGTGATATCCATCTGTTTTCTCAGAGAAATAGTGCCAACTGTGCTACTACTGGAGTAAGTCTCTTGAAATTTGTAAGTCGCTTGATACCGTTGATAATCAACTTGGAGCCGACTCCAGGGGCGCATGGCCAAACCTGCATGTACACCGTATTGGGTAGCTATGGCCGGGTTATAGTTCATTTCCGGAAACCCGTAGTTGTTCTGGTTGACAATGATACTGAGGCCACCACCTACATTTGCACCAATATAGAAGTGAGGCTTTGCGAACTGTGCATAGGCCTGGGGACCCAGATTGCAAAGGCTTAAGGTCAGTATAAGTAAAGGGATTCGAACGACAATCGGGTTCCACATCAGTCGGGGCAATGGGTAATGGGTATGCAGGATGGCTGCCTGAAATCGCAAGGCAAATGTAACTCTCCTTAGAGAATGAGACTGCTGTTTCTCTAGATATTCGGACGACTCGTGACTAAAACGAATAACTCATCACCCCAAATAAAGTCAAGCTGCTCATGTAAGCCTGCGTATAAGGCTCAGGATCGGAAGAGGAGTGAATCTGGTAACGCCATGCATAGCTACCACCAATGTCACGTGTAGCTGTGTTCAAATCACTCAGACTGATGGTGCCGCGACCCTCCAGACCAATCTCCAGATTTGGCCCCAATCGCATGACCAGACCGGCACCCAGTACGGCATCAAAGGTGGCTTTAGCAAAGAGCTCTTTTTTATCCTCAGGCAAATGATCGGGCAGCAATGCGACAGGCACAAAGCAGTCGAACCCATTTTTGATATCGATAAGGTCCACAGCTTGCCAGGTATTTCCGGTTGCGGAACTTTTCTTGTACAACGCCAGGTTTGCATCCCGGATCATAGTGACCTGAAATCCACCCAGTAGATAGAATAAGCGGGGTTTGGACAGTTCTTTGCGACTCTCCGCCAGATTGTAAGCCAACAGTTTTTCTTCATTGAAAAAGTAGTGACGATAGGTCAATGGGATCTGCATCACGTTTAACCCGAACTCTTTCTGAATAGAGATCGGTGTCTCAGTGCAGTCCTCATAAGGCCCGTAGGTCTCACTATAGGTATAATCCGCCCGTCCGATCTGTATGCCCAGCTGAATTCGGCCCCAGGGTTTGGGGGAATATCCCACCGATACCCCTAACGTTTTGATCGGTGAAGGCCTGTAATCCAGCTCCGGAAAACCAAAGGTATTATGGTTCAGGATCGCACTGACGCCCCCTCCACCAGCAAAACCGACATACCACTTCGGCTGCTCTTTCTGGAGGTTCTGTCCCATGAGGATAACGGTCGAACTGACCAGGATGACCAGGGATGCAAGTACTGTTCTCAATGCGTGTTTCATTTCACTCGAGCTCAACGGGATAAATCAACCTGACAAAGTCCGTTCAGCACCGCGAAGATCGAAACAATCCATCTTTCTCGCATCTCGCTTTCTGAATTTGACTGACGATGATTCAAATCCTGCATTTCAGGAGCATAGAAATTCCGACTTCCGCTTTCCGACATTTTCACAGTCTCAAGGTCACACAGTCCTAACTTCGTTCCGACTTCCAACTTCCGCTTTCGAAATAACCCAATAACTCAATCACGAAATAACATCATCCGCCTTCAAGAAACCGATATCCGTCAACTGAATACGAATTGAAAAAAATATACCGTTCATGCCGGTGTCTCACCGGCATCCCGGAGAGCGGACACTTTGTTATAAATTGACCGAAGAAGAGACTATCGTCGGTGTCGCACCGACAACCGGAACTGGATCGAATACCTCACACCTTAGCTACTTGGAGAACTCTTCCTCCAGCCTCAACTGGCATATCTTGCCCATATCTTGTCGAAATAACCCAATAACTCAATCACGAAATAACATCATCCACCTTCAAGAAACCGATATCCGAACACCGAAATAACCCAATAGCCAACGCCCAATACCCAATACCTTTAAATCTTCGGTCCTCGGTCCTCGGTCCTCGGTCCTCATCGACCATTCCCCTCTTTCACGTTCTCCTACAAACTCCCGTCGATGATCGCATCATCCACCAGATTCGGCAACGTTACCTTCAATCGAGGTTCGGTATCCATCGCTCTTTTAATGGCCCAGATCGCTTCATCATTCCTGGCCCAGGATCGTCGGGCTATGCCATTGTTGACATCCCAATGCAGCATCATGGCCAGTCGGCGATCAGCCGCTTCCGTACCATCCAGCACCATGCCGAATCCGCCATTGATCACCTCCCCCCAGCCGACGCCGCCACCATTGTGCAGGCTCACCCAGGTCGCACCCCGGAATGCATCGCCGACGAAGTTGTGCACCGCCATATCTGCGGTGAATCGGGAACCATCATAAATATTGGCCGTCTCCCGATAAGGTGAATCCGTGCCCGAGACATCATGATGATCGCGGCCCAGAACGACAGGCCCTTTCAAGCGTCCTTCCCGGATGGCTTTGTTGAACGCCATAGCGATCCGGATCCGTCCTTCCGCATCCGCATAGAGGATTCTTGACTTGGACCCGACCAAAGGGATATTCTCATCCGCAGCCCGGATCCAGATCAGGTTGTCCTTCAACTGGCCCTTGATATCGGCAGGGGCATCAGCATGCATCTCTTCCAGGATATCTCCAGCCATCCGATCGGTGAGATCCAGATCGGCTTTCTCTCCGGAACAGCAGACCCAGCGGAAGGGCCCGAACCCGTAATCAAAGCACATCGGACCCATAATGTCTTCCACATAGGAAGCATATTTATACAGCCCCTTTTCCTTGTCCTTCCAGACATCCGCATCACTATCTCCGGCCTCCTTCAGGAAAGCATTGCCATAATCCCAGAAGTACATGCCCCGATCCGCCATCGCATTTACCGCACGGACATGACGCCGCAAGGTGTCTCTTACCGCAGCCATGAACATGGTCTTGTTTTGGATCAACAATGCCTTGGCATCTACATAGCTATAGCCGGCAGGGCAATATCCGAGATCATCAATATTGTGCAATGAGGTCTGATCCGACCCCAGCTCGATGAAGAATTCTTCAGCAACCAGTTTCTCCCAGAGATCTACCACATTTCCGTGATAGACGAGGGCAATGGCTTCCTTTTGATCACGACACTGCGTAATTCTGGCCAATAAGGCATCCATATCGATATAGACATTCTCCCGAAGGATATACCCGTCATTGATACGCTGCTCTACCGTCAGCCCATCGACCTCTGCAATCACACCCACGGCTCCCGTAATGATCGCTGCCAGTGCCTGTGCACCAGACATGCCGCCAAGTCCGGAGGTCAGGTAAACCTTCCCCCGAAGATCGTCCTTACCCAACCCAAGCAGACGACCAGCATTCAGGAGAGTAATGGTTGTACCATGCACGATGCCTTGCGGGCCGATGTACATATAGGAGCCAGCAGTCATCTGCCCATACTGAGTGACACCCAGGGCATTGTATTTGTTCCAGTCGTCTTTTTTGGAATAATTGGGGATCATCATCCCATTGGTCACCACCACACGAGGAGCTTCCGAATGCGAGGGGAAGAGCCCCATCGGGTGCCCGGAATACATCACCAGGGTCTGCTCCTCGGTCATCGTCGCGAGGTATTGCATGGTCAGGCGGTATTGAGCCCAGTTTTGGAATACGGCCCCATTGCCACCGTAGGTGATCAGTTCATGCGGGTGTTTGGCCACCAGCGGATCCAGATTATTCTGGATCATCAACATGATCGCTGCAGCCTGCTGACACTGAGCTGGATATTCCGTGATGGGCCGGGCGTATTGGGTATGGCTCGGCCGGAACCGATGCATGTAAATGCGACCATATTGGTTGAGCTCTTCTGCAAACTCCGGTGCCAGGATCGCATGTTGCTCCTTTGGAAAATAGCGAAGGGCATTGCGCAAGGCCAGCTTGCGGTCATCTTCACTCAGATCCTGAATATTCCGGATCGGTGCGTGACTGACCTGCGGGTCATATTCTGCCGCGGGCGGCAACTCGGCAGGAATGCCCTGAAGGATTTCTTGTTGAAAATCGTGGAGGTTCATCATCTATACATCTTGGTCCGGCAAAGATAGCCAGCCTTTCGCCTTTCGCCATTCGCCATTCGCATGGACGCGATAGCGGCAGGCGGCGCCTTCCTCATTTCTTTTCCCCGTCCTCTGGCGACTGAAGTCACCAGTATATTCCCTCAGTCTCTTCGTCTCAAAGTCCCTTCCGCCCTCAGACGATCCGCCTATTGGTGGATTTCCGGGGATGCCTGCCCACTGTAGGAGGGAGGTTACCCTCTGTGACCCTTGTTGCTCACGCCATATCTCAGCGACTTTTCAAAGTTCGAACAGGGAAAGCACACTGTCGTTGACCACCACGGAGTCTAGATCTGATTCCCCGCATAAGTAATTACTTCACTGTATCACCCCTGCAGGGCGCACAGCCTGGATTCGAATCCGAACGGCATTGCATTTTCGAAATAACTCAATAACCCAATAACCTCCTTGCCCTGCCTTCCGAACCCAGACGCCCCCCCCCCTCCACCGACCGGCTCCCGGGGCCACCAGACGAATCGTCGGGTCGCCGAATACCGAGCACCGAATACCGCCTCCTAGACTCCTCCCCAAACTGGCCCTGTAGGGGTCAAACATTTATAGTTAAGCTGGTACACCCGGAAGGCGGCCCCGTCGGGGTCGAACTGCTACGGCACCACCAACGCCGTTCCCGGCCCGCCTTGCGAAGGTGAAAAGACGGAGGCCTGGTTCACTCCCTTCTCCTTGGAAAGGAGAAGGGCAGGGGTTGAGGTTATCATGAATTCTCATACATCTTCCTCGAAATAACTCAATAACTCAATAACGAAATAACCTCCTTGCCCGGCCATCCGAACCCAGACGCTTGCGGTCTGGATCCAGACCCCGAGTTCTCGGGGCCACCAGGCGAATCGTCTGGGCACCGAACACCGAACACAGAACCTTCCTCATAACCTCCTTGCCCTGCCATCCGAACCCAGACGCTTGCGGTCTGGATCCAGACATTCGCCACCAGGCGAATCGTCTGGGCACCGAACACCGAACGCCTTCCTCACAACCTCTCTGCCCGCCATCCGAACCCAAACGCCTTGCCGTCTGATCCGACCCCGAGTTCTCGGGGCCACCAGACGAATCGTCGGGTCGCCGAATACCGAGCACTGAATACCGCCTCTAGACTCCTCCCCAAACTGGCCCCGTAGGGGTCAAACATTTATAGTTAAGCTGGCACACCCGAAAGGCGGCCCCGTCGGGGTCGAACTGCTACGGCACCACCAACGCCGTTCCCGACCCGCCTTGCGAAGGTGAAAAGACGGAGGCCTGGTTCACTCCCTTTGGAAAGGAGAAGGGCAGGGGTTGAGGTTATCATGAATTCTCATACATCTTCCTCGAAATAACTCAATAACTCAATAACGAAATAACCTCCTTGCCCGGCCATCCGAACCCCACTCCAGACATTCGCCACCAGGCGAATCGTCTGGGCACCGAACACCGACGCCTTCCTCATAACCTTCCCTGCCTCCGCGCCGATCCGCTCTGCTCTCCCCACTGGCCCTGTAGGGGTCACATTTATGTGCTGCCGAGGCGGCCGTCGGGGTCGACTGCTACGGCCCCCCGCCGTTCCGCCCGCCTTGCGGGGTCCTCTTGGAAGGAGAAGGGGGTGGGTTTCATGAATCTCATCATCTTCCTCGAAATAACTCAATAACGAAATAACCTCCTTGCCCTGCCTTCCGAACCCAGACGCTTGCGGTCTGGATCCAGACATTCGCCACCAGGCGAATCGTCTGGGCACCGAACACCGAGCACTGAATACCGCCTCTAGACTCCTCCCCAAACTGGCCCCGTAGGGGTCAAACATTTATAGTTAAGCTGGCACACCCGGAAGGCGGCCCCGTCGGGGTCGAACTGCTACGGCACCACCAACGCCGTTCCCGGCCCGCCTTGCGAAGGTGAAAAGACGGAGGCCTGGTTCACTCCCTTCTCCTTGGAAAGGAGAAGGGCAGGGGTTGAGGTTATCATGAATTCTCATACATCTTCCTCGAAATAACTCAATAACTCAATAACGAAATAACCTCCTTGCCCGGCCATCCGAACCCAGACGCTTGCGGTCTGGATCCAGACCCCGAGTTCTCGGGGCCACCAGGCGAATCGTCTGGGCGCCATCCTCCTCGACTCCTTCCTCCTCAACTCCTCCCCTCCCTTTTGCGTTAATCTTCTCTTAATCCGCGCTTTCAAGCAAAGATTCTTAGGAGAGTTCCGTTTTCCCCTTAACTTTGCAGGCTTATGAGAATGAGGATCCTGGGCATTAGCCTATTATTAGTTGTTTTTGCAAGTTGTAAATCAGACTTTGAGCGTATCCGCCTCAGCGGAGATACCAATCTGATCTACAACAAAGGCATCGCCCTGTTTGAAGAAGGGGAGTACCAGAAGGCTCAGACGCTTTTTGAGCTGATTATCAACAACTTCCGCGGGCAAAAAGAGGCTGAAGATCTTTACTTCAAGTACGCCTATACCCATTATCATCTGAAGAATTACGTCCTCGCAGCGTACTACTTCAAGAACTTTTCCACCACTTACTCTCTAAGTACAATGAAGGAAGAGGCCGACTTTATGGCCGCCTTTTCGAACTATCGCATGTCGCCCAAATTTCGACTGGAACAGTCGTTTACCCAGAAAGCGATCGACGGTTTGCAAGATTTTGTCAATGCCTACCCAAAGAGTGAGCGTGTTCCAGAGTGCAATCAGCTGATTGATGGCCTGCGTGCCAAATTGGAAAAGAAAGCTTTTGCCGAAGCCAAACTCTACTATGATCTCCGCCAGTATCAGGCAGCACTTCACACCTTTGAGAATCTCCTCAAAGACTTTCCGGAGACAAGTGATGCAGAACTTGTTCGTTACCTGATGGTCGATGCAGCATTTGCCTGGGCCGAGAACAGTGTAGTGAGTAAAAAAGCCGAACGTTACGAGAAGACCTTGGAATTTGCCAAGCTCTTCCGTGCAAAATATCCCCAAAGCGCGTACAGTGAAGAACTGACTCGCACCGAATCTGAAACGAGGAAAGCCTTAAACACAATCTGATCCATGTCCGACCTGAAAAGTAAGTACCAGGGCCTTGACCCACATCTCAAAGCACTCGAAATCGAGCGTCTGGTTGAGAAGACCGGAAATATCTACGAGTCCCTCGCTATCATCAGCAAACGGTCCCGACAGGTAGCCGTGGATATGAAGAAGGAACTCCACGAAAAGTTGGAAGAGTTTGCTGTTCATACAGAGACTATCGAAGAGGTCCAGGAGAACAAAGAGCAGATCGAGATCTCCAAGGTCTATGAGAAGCTTCCTAACCCGGCGATTATCAGCATGCAGGAATTCATGGAAGATGAACTGCATATCCGATATAAGGAAGAGACACCGGAGGAGTAATCCCCCAGGTGAATAAGCCTATGTCCGCCCTTCAGGGAAAACGAATTCTTCTCGGAGTGACAGGTAGCATCGCTGCCTATAAGTCCGCCTTCCTGACCCGTCTTCTGGTCAAGGCTGGTGCAGAGGTTCGTGTGATCATGACACAGGCCGCGACCCAGTTTGTGAGCCCACTCACACTGAGTACCCTCTCGAAAAATCCCGTCTTTACGGACATCATGGATGCGGGGCAATGGAATAACCATGTCGAGATGGGATTGTGGGCAGATCGGATTCTTGTCGCCCCGGCCACCGCCAACACACTGGCGCGCATGGCCAACGGCATTTGTGATGACCTCCTCTTGGCTACCATTCTATCTTCTCGCTGCCCGATCCTGGTGGCTCCAGCAATGGATCTGGACATGTGGGCCCATCCGGCGACACGTCGCAATATGGAAACCCTCCTGGCAGATGGTATACGCACCATTCCAGTCGGAGATGGTGAATTGGCGAGCGGCCTTATCGGCCCGGGGCGAATGGCCGAACCGGAAGACATCATCGCATTTCTGGAGCAGGACCTGGCCACTACCCAGGACCTTCTCGGCAAAACCATCATGGTGACAGCCGGCCCAACCCAGGAGGCGCTTGATCCAGTGCGCTACCTGACCAACCACTCCAGCGGTAAAATGGGTGTTGCCCTGGCAGATGAACTGGCCCGAAGAGGGGCCACCGTCCACCTCCTCCTCGGCCCGGTGGACATCCGCCCGACTCATCCAAATATCCAGATTGTCCCCGTCACCACAGCTCGTGATCTTCTGGTGGCATCTGAACGGATCTTCCCCAGTTGCGATGCAGGCATCCTCGCTGCAGCTGTTGCCGATTATCGCCCGGCCACAGAAGCCAAAGAAAAGATCAAGAAGACCGGCAATAACGACACCCTGTCTCTCGACCTGGTCCGCAATCCGGATATTGCCGCCACCCTCGGAGCCAATAAACGGCCGGATCAGATTCTGGTTGGATTTGCTCTGGAAACGACGAATGAACTGGAGTACGCCCGCAAGAAATTGGTGGCTAAGAATTTTGACTTCATCGTCCTCAACTCCCTGCGCGATGCCGGAGCCGGATTTGCAGGAGATACCAACAAGGTCAGCCTGGTTTTCCCAAAAGGTGATCCGCAAACCTTTGATCTGAAGTCCAAGACCGCAGTCGCCACGGATATTGTCAATGCTCTCGCTTCCTTATTGACCTAGATTCCACCTTGCAGCATCTGGACATGATGCCTTAGCACCATCGTCCGCTTTCCCGTCGTCTCTCAGTCTCTTCGTCTCTGAGTCTCACATTTTCTTCCCCCTCCGTCTCAGATCCCGTCAACTGTTGCTTTCGCCCCTTCAGGGCTTGCCACCTTTCCAGACAAGATTTCGATTTATTCATTCTCACCGTTCCTACCAATTTTCACCTTCCTCATTTGTCATTTCTTATTCCTTATTCATAACGCCCCTTCAGGGCTTACGACCAGTCAAGGCCAGGTATTTCGCTTTCCGCCTTCCCACTTCCTCATTTTTCATTCCTCATTCCTCATTTCTTATTCCTTTCATGGCTGTCAACCATTTCTAGGCAAGGTCACCGGAAGATGTGGGCATTTCTTCAACCCCTCCAGGGTTGTGAAAGGTGCGTACAGACAACCCCGGGTTTCACCATGGACGATGGTGCTGAAAGCCCCATGTCCAGGCGCAGCCCGGGGCTACTATCTTGAACCCCTTCGGGGTTCCTCTACTTTCGAAATAACCCCTTAACGAAATCCTGGCTGCCGGAGGCAGTAACTCAATAACGCCTTTGAGACAAAGCCCGAATCAGTAACCCGCTTAAAACCGGTGGCTATTGACATCTGGAATCAGGCATTGGATCTTCTGGTATGAACTCAAAACCTCCTCCACTCCTCATCCCCTCCATTTTGGCACTTCTCTTGCAACTTGGAAAGTGAACTCCGGTTATACTTTCCAGGAAGAATCCTCGTTTCATGCAATGTGTCCAGCTTGTTTCAACAGGACAAGCTAGATTTGCACAAACTGTCGACAATCGGCAATGGTTAATGTCTGCTATGATGAAGCACCTATTTCGTACCCTCTTTTTTCTGATGATCGCTGTCACATCCCTCTCTGCCCAGGAGTTGAAGGTGAATATCATCGTGAACACTCCTCGCCTCCAAAGTGTCGATCCACAAGTCTTTCAAACCTTGCGGACGGCGATCCAGGAGTTTATGAACAACCAGCCGTTTACCGAAGATGTCTTCGAAATCGATGAACGGATTGAGGTGACCATCCAGTTGACCATCAAAGACGAGTACAGCCTCAACTCCTTTGGCGCAGACATGTCCATCCAGGCCGTTCGCCCGGTCTATGGCAGCAACTACAAATCATCCATCCTGATGCACGTAGACAAGGATGTGACCTTTACCTACGATCAGTACCAACCGATTGTTTTCAGTCGCAATGCCTTCGTCGATAATCTATCCTCCATCCTGTCCTTCTATGCCTATTACATCCTGGCTCTGGATTATGATACATACTCCAAGAGTGGAGGAGAACCCTATTTCCAGGCCGCCCAGGAGATCATCAATATGATCCCGTCTTCGGTTTCAAATGGCAACAAAGGATGGAAACCAACCGATGGTACCCGGAATCGCTACTGGATGGTAGAGAATGCCTTGAATCCCACGTTTAAGCCCATGCGCGAAGCATCCTATACTTACCACCTCAAAGGTTTGGATGAAATGCACCGCGACCCGGCAAAGGGCAAGATCAATATGCTGAAAGCAATTGATGCCATCGCTACCATTGCCAAGATCAACCGCAACAGTATGGCCATTCAGCTTTTTGCGAATGCCAAGAATCAAGAAGTGGTGGAGATCTACAAGGAAGCGGATATGGGCATGAAACGCCAGGTGAAAGACCTCATGGGTCTGATCGATCCGGCCAATGCTTCCCGCTACAACCAGATCGGTCTCTAAACGCCCTGGTCTCTAGTTTCAGGTTACCCCAAGAAACCGAATCGGCATTGTAGCGTCCCCCGCTGGCGGGGGTGGCTGTAGGCATGGCCAAAGGCCAGGCCAACAGACGGGGGTGGAAAAACGTCTTTCCAAACCTGTGGAATAGCAGGATCAAAGTAAGGTGATGAGAACGGCTCAACTCCTGGGATAGATCAAAAAATGCTTTTCGGTGATCCGTTCCCGGATGGGTGAATCCGTTTCATCAGAATACCGGATCAACTTTCCGGACTTCTTCAGGATCAGGATCTCATCATTTCCCTCCAGGTAGGCTTTGGATTCCTCCTTGCCAGTAATGATCAAGGAGGCCCACTCAGGCGTCAAAGCACCAAACTTTTCTTTTGTCGACTCCCGAACCTCTTGAAGCAAATCTTCAGGTGGGGCCTGCCGGTCCAGATACACCTTGAATAATTGGCGATCTAACAATGCATTGGACAGAAACTGAAGCAGGAAATCTGAAGAATGCCGCATCTCCTTCAATTCGTGTACAATGTCTGTGTCGTCCAGACGGACAAATTCATGGAGGATGGAGCTGACCGGAAGACTGCGGTCGGTTGGAAAGTCCAGAATGGCTTTCAACGTACGCGAAGTGACCACCCGGCTGCCTTCCCGATGCAATCGGGCCAGCCGCTCCAGGACCAGGATCAGCATGCGCTCGGCTGCCAATACGGTCTTGTGGAGGTAAACCTGCCAGTACATCAGTCGTCGGGCGATCAAAAACTTTTCGATGGAATAAACTCCTTTTTCCTCAACAACCAGTTGGCCATCCACCACAGATAGCATTTTCACGATGCGGTCATACCCGATGACCCCTTCATGGACACCGGTAAAGAAACTATCCCGATTGAGATAGTCCATTCGGTCCATATCCAATTGTCCGGAAACTAACTGGTGGAGGAAGGGTTTGGGGTAGGTATCTGCAAAAATGGACAGGGCCAGATCCAGGCGACCCTGAAATTGATGATTCAGTTGGGCCATGATGGCCTGCGACAATTCTTCGTGATGATAGGGGAGGAGGGTATGTTCCAACACGTGGCTGAATGGTCCGTGGCCGATATCATGTAACAATATGGCAATCTGGACAGCTTCCGCTTCCTCCGGGGTGATCTCCACATCCTTGCTGCGGAGCACCTCAATGGTGGATTGCATCAGGTGCAAGGCGCCCAGGGCATGCTGGAAACGGGTATGCAAAGCACCCGGATAGACAAAATCCGTCATACCCAATTGCCGTACCCGACGGAGGCGTTGAAACCAGGGATGTTCCACCAGGTTCATGATGATCCCACGTGGAATCGTCACAAATCCGTAGACGGGATCGTTGAAAATTTTGTGTGCGGCCATAGTGGCGTACGAAAACGGGTTTTGCGCTCGTTCATGCAAAGGTAAGGCGAAAGGTTCACCTGCTCTTCTTCCCCAAAAGGGAATCAGTTTGGGGAAATTGCCGTACTTAACAATAGGAATCCAAATTACAGGTGAAGGCTGGACACAGAATGACAGAACGTGCCAGATCATTCATCTTTCATTGAGAACGAAGAACACCAACATATGCCAAAGATCCTTTGGGCTGACGACGAAATCGATATCCTCAAGCCACAGGTCCTCTTCCTTCAGGAAAAAGGATACGAAGTGATAACCGTTTCCAACGGGTATGATGCCATTGAAGAATGTGGCTTACATAAAGACCTGGACCTTATTTTCCTGGATGAATCCATGCCCGGACTATCTGGTCTGGAAACCCTCAGCAAGATCAAGGATACCTATCCGAATATCCCGATCGTCATGATCACTAAAAATGAGGCGGAAACCGTCATGGAAGAAGCGATTGGCAGCCGGATTTCCGACTACTTGATCAAACCGGTAAACCCCAACCAGATTCTGCTGACCATTAAAAAACTGACGGAGAACAAACGATTGGTCAGCGAGAAAGTGATGACCGGCTATCAGCAGGATTTTCGATCTATTCTGATGGATATCAACATGGCCGGTTCCGTGGAAGAATGGGTGGACATCTACAAGAAGATCATGAATTGGGAGATGAAAATGGATCACTCCCGCAGCCAGGATATGTCTGAGATCCTCAATACCCAGAAATCAGAGGCCAACGCAGAGTTCTCCCGTTTTGTAGATCGCAATTATCACGATTGGATCGCAGACCCGAAGACCGCGCCGACCATGTCCTGGAATCTGATGAGAGAAAAAGTCTTTCCTCGCCTGACCGACGACCGGCCCACTATTTTTATCCTGTTGGACAATCTTCGGTATGACCAGTGGAAGATCCTGGCACCGATCATTTCTGAACAATTCCGGATCACAGATGAGGAGCACTTTTTCAGCATCCTGCCCACGACGACCCAATACAGCCGAAATGCCATTTTCAGCGGAATGTTGCCATCGGAGATTGCCAAGCATTATCCGGATTGGTGGCGCAATGACGCAGAGGAAGGTGGCAAGAATCAATTTGAAAATGACCTGTTGGGAAAACAGATCAAGAAAGCCATTCACAAGCCATTGAAATGGACCTACCAAAAGGTCACCAATCTGCATGGTGCACGGATGTTACAGGATAGTGCCGCCGACTATTTGCAGTACGACTTCACCGCCATTGTCTATAATTTTATAGACATGATCTCCCATGCCCGGACGGAGATGGATGTGTTGAAGGAATTGGCAGGTGATGAGACCGCCTATCGATCCCTCACCCAGAGTTGGTTCCTCCACTCGCCGCTATGGGCAGCTATGCAGCGCTGGTCGGAAAAGAAGCCACTGCGCATGATTATCACGACTGATCACGGAACCATCCGGGTGAAAACCCCGACGAAGGTGGTCGGAGATCGGGATACAACCACTAACCTCCGGTATAAGGTTGGAAAGAACCTGCAATATGAAGCCAAGGATGTCTTGGAAATTCGAGACCCGGACAAAGTCGGTTTGCCTCGCCCGAATGTGAGTTCCGCATTCATCTTCGCCAAGGATGACCGTTTTTTCCTGTACCCGAACAATTATACCTACTACCACAATTATTTCAAGAATACCTTCCAACATGGAGGAATCTCCCTGGAAGAAATGATCTGCCCCTTTATCGTTCTGGAGTCGAAATAAGCCAGAGGTATAAGAAGACTCGCCTGGGGTATTCGCCCCGAGGAACCGTGGCCGCTCGCTGTTCGCTTGGGGAGTGGGAGGTATTGAGTTAAGGCGGAAAAGCCAGGTCCTCCCCCGGCCCGGCAGGAGTGGCATTATACTGGTTTGTTTGGTCAGTTCGGTGCCGGTCCACCCCTGCCTATGGACAATTGTCTCCGGGAGAATACTTGGGTACGAGGGGGACACGGGATGCTGGCGCCGATTGGAGGAGGCGTTTAATTCGTTTATGCTGCAAAATGAAAAATAACGGCTCTACGGCAATGTGCGGAAAGCTAATGTTTGTAGCACTATCGATTGGATATGGATCGACCGTAATCTGGGATTTTCAATCTCCATAATTGTTTATCCCGAATGATAACACCTTGCTGATCTGGAGAAATACGTCAATAGCCCCGGGCTTAAGCCCGGGGTAATTAGATCCGCCAGATCTGTTTTGGCGATATGTTTTCCCTGCAAAAATGGGGACAAAACAACCCTGAAAACGACTCCCCCCCCCCTGGCAATCAACGCCATTTTACCAAATCCATCCAGGTTGGATTATTCCGCAGAAACTGCTCGATCCGTTTCTGGGATGGAACAAACCAGATCTTTCGACCTAATTTCCCTTTGGCCACCAAGTCCACCCGACCTAAATAGAACAAGCCATAATGCCGAATGCTGATCTGCTCCATAGACTCCAGCGAGTACTTATAGGTCTTCAGATAATTGGAAACATAAAGATGATCCGGATCGGCATCCACCCGATGTAGCCGCCAGAAAGAGAGGCGAATCAGGATGATTCCCACCAAAACAAACAATGTCGTGATGATCTTGTACTGGGCAGTCTGAAATGGACCGACAAAATCTTCGGAGGTCATCCAACCTACAACGGCAAAGGATCCAAAAAACACAACCCAAATGGTCGGGATGAACAATCGCAGGATCAACGTGGAGGAAGAGGATAGTTGGTACATAAAACGCCTACGATTTTAACTCATCTCCATCCGCTTCCCATTCTGCCTCCCTTTGTTTGGCCACTCGGGCGGAGATCAGGATACTGACTTCATATAATGCATACAAGGGTATGGACAGGATCATCTGGGAGGTCACATCCGGCGGTGTGATCACCGCTGCCAAAATAATGATGACGATCAAGGCATGACGACGGTAGGTCCTCAAAAAGGAGGGATACAGAATCCCGATCTTGGAGAGGAACCAGGCCACTACAGGCAATTCGAAAACTAGACCGACAGGAATGGTCAGCATGGTCAGGTAATCGACATAAGAAGCCAGGCTGGGCGTGGAAACCACTGTTCCGACAGAATAAGAGCCCAAAAATGTGATTGCAAAAGGGGCAATGAAAAAATACCCGAACAGGACACCAATCGTAAAAAGGACTGAACAGACAAAGACGATTCCCCGGGCGGCCTTTTGCTCACGTGGATATAAACCCGGGCGAATGAAGCGCCAGAACTCATAGAACACATAGGGGAAGGCCACCATAAACCCGATCCAGAAGGAGCTCTTGATATGGATCATGAACTGCTCCCCCAGTTCACGTGTCAGGATCTGAAAATCGGGCGGTTGCAAACACAAGGTGTCGGACAACCAGCAGAGGATCCGATAAGTGGGGAAGTTTGGGGACCGCGGGCCGAAAATGACCGTGTCGAAGACAAAGTCCTTGTTCAGAAAAACCACAATAGCAAATACCACCACAGCCACCAGCGATCGCAGGATATGCATGCGCAAATGATCCAGGTGATCCAGGAAGGTCATCTCCGGTTGACCAGAGGACTCTTTGGTTTCTTCTTCAGCCATCGGGGCAAAAATAGTGAAAGGTTTGTTCGTTCAGTTGAATTCATTGAAACTGGAGTTTCTTCAACCCTGAAGCCTATACTTTCCGGACTTCTTCTATTTTTGGCCCTCGTAAAATTTCCTTGCCTTACAATCTTAACCCCATGTTCAGAACGATACTTCCTCTACTCACTTGTCTGTTGATCGCCGGAACCCTCTCCGCTCAAAGCCTGTTCCTGGTGGACAATCTCTATTTCAAATTTCAGGAGCACGATATGCAAACAGGCATGGTCACAGATCATCGTGACCTGAGCGGCGGACTTCCCTATGATATCTATGATTGCATTACCTATCATCCGGAAGAAAAGGTATTCTATGTGGCTTATGACAAATACCTGGCGACCGATCGCATCATGCGGTACAACCCCTCATCCAAGACTTATACACCAGTGATCACCACTGGCCTCGACAAGATCGTCGATATGGACTTTGACCTCGGAGCGGGCAAAATTTACTTCCTGGATAAAGACACCAAATTGATCCAGCGGGCCAACCTCGATGGTACAAATATCGAACAGGTCGGCCCCGGACAGTCGTTCCTCACCGGATGGACACCGGTTTTGGCTGTCGATGAAGCCCATGGACTCCTCTTTTATACCATTGGTGGTGGGCAGATCAACTATACCGATCTGGGAACCTGGTCCCCGGCTGAAATGCCATCATCCGTATACGTTGCGGGTGGACGAGTGGGTGATATCGCCATTGATGAGACCAATACCTGGATCTACTGGACCTACAATTTGACCCAGGAGCCCTCTTCCATCAACCGGACCAATCTGGAAACGTTTGCCACTGAAACCCTCCATAGCGATATGGAGCCTCATAATTACCTCTCTCTGCACAATGGACGAGTCTATTGGTCTACCACCGGGACGGTGATTCACTCGACCACATTGACCGGCGCTGATCTCAAGATGGAATACGATGTACCCTCAGGTACTTTTGCGGCCGATTTTGTGGTGACAGACGCCTTTACCTCTTCAATCGATCCGGCGAAAGGAGAAACCACGCTGGAGCTCTTCCCCAATCCAGTCGTCTTCATAGCTACGCTCTCCTTAGGGAATGGGCTGTTCCAGGACATCGAGGTTTTGGATGCCAGCGGCCTGCTCGTTAAAACGATGAAAGGAGCCTTTACAGGTCAGGTGGAGGTTCCACTCGCAGACCTGCCTTCAGGTCAGTACATTATCCGGGCACGACAGGATCATGGCGGATGGGCTGTGGCCACCTTCGCCAAGTTCTAGGAGGATCGGAAGAGGCTCCTCTCTGGTGAGCGAGTCAGAAAATTCGCTTGATCATGAAGTGGTGTGGATAGAGATGTCCTCAAGTCGCCTTGTGTGTTCCCCTCTTTTTGTGCATCTTGGAGGTATGGGACGCTGGGTACAAATCCTGATCTTATTATGCCTTGAAACGGGCCTCCAGGCGCAGATGCCAGAAGAGGCACTCGTTGCGTTTTACTCGTTTAACGGTTGTGATCGTTCCGATCATACGGCCTTGAATGAAGATGTTCGCATGCTGGGCGGCGTGGGCTGCTGGTGTGGCGTCGATCAGGACGGTCTCCTTTTTTCGGGAGGGACCGACTATGCCCTGTTGGAAGGACCCTTGAGTCGGTATTTCAGTACATCTGACCTGACGGTCAGCTTTTATCTGCGGGTTTGGCCGGACCAGGTGTTCAAACAGGTCATCTTCTCCACATATGAACCCGAGCGATCACCTGCTGGCTGGGAGGCCATCTATGATCCGGTTGGCAACACAGTGACATTCCACCTGATGGAAGATTCCATCCGAAGGATGATCCCCCTGGAAGTCCCCCTGGATACGGGGAAGTGGCATCATTTGACACTGGTCCGGGATGGGGCCCTTACCAAAGGCTTCCACAACGGCCAGTTGATCCATCAAGTGAGACGCTGTAAGAATGTAGACATCAGCAATGCCACACCATTGTACATTGCTCGACCGGCAGGGCGAGCAGGACCTTCCCGCTTTCCGTTGAAAGGAATGGTCGATGAACTTCGGGTATACAGTATTCCGTTTTCAGACGAAGAGGTTCGAGACCTCTATAGCCGGCATCCAGTCGAAGAGGCCCAATGGGATTGTTATTCCGCGGAAAGGCCACCTGGCCATGTTGAATGATCCTCAAGGATCGTACCTTTGCGCCGCAAAGACGACATCCTATGTTCCAACAGATCGAAGAACAACAGAAAGCTGTCCAGGAGAAATTGGCCGGCCACACCCTTGAGGTATCCTCAGGTGATGGGCTGGTGACCGTACGCCTGGCTGGAAATAAAGAAGTGCGATCCGTGAACATCAACAGGGCGCATCCCAACTATGCGGATGCCGATCAGGTAGAAGACCATCTGATCCTGGCTTTGAATGAAGCGATCCGACAGGCCACCGTCCTGGAACAGGAGATGGTGCAGGAGTGGATGAGCTCAGTATTGCCCGGTGGACTGGGCGCCCTTGGTGGTTTGGGCAGTTTATTTGGTAAATAGGATAATCCAGACCGTCCAAGCAACGTTTTCACCCCGATCAGGTTTCTTATGGTTATGCGCGTACACAGTTTTCTTCTTTTCTTGACCTTCGGGTTAACCACTTCATTGCAGGCTCAGCTCACTGCAAACCTGGTGACCAATCTGTCCTTTAATGACAGTCTCAAAGATGAGAGTGGTTACGGAAATGTCATCTTTTTTGATGGAGACACGACCTTTGTCTGTGGTCCGGATGGCAACGCCCTCAGTTTTGATGGAAGTGTCAACTTTCTCACTTTACTCGGTGATATTTCGGTCAACCGTTTGCAAAAAGCCGATTTCAGCTTCAGCTTTTACTTTCGACCAGAATCGTCCTCCGGGATCTATGATATCCTGTCCAAGCGGGAGGACTGTGACGAGGATAATGCACTCGCGATTACATACACCCCTTCCAGTCGAACATTGGGAATCCTGGTGAGTGAGGATCCAACCCTGCAGGTCAAAATGGACTATCGATTGCCTCCTGGTCGTTGTTGGTACTACATTGTTGTCGTGCGCCGAGCAACCAAAATCCTCCTCTATGTCGATGGAGAATTTGTCAAAGAAGAATCCGCAGCCGACAGAATCCAGATAAAAAATAATGCCCAACTGGCCCTTGCAGCAAGTCCATGCCTTGGCGCGGGACAGATTCGTTATCGTGGCCATCTGGATGAGTTCCGGGTCTATGATCGCTCGCTTCCTGAAGAGGATATCAAAGCGTTGTATATCCCCCGGGATATTATTCTGACCCGTGATACGGTGATCTATCTTGGAGAGTCCTTCCAGGTGCAAACATCGGGCACTTGTGCGACCACATTCGCCTGGCTGCCCAGTACAGGGGTGAGTGACCCAACTCAACAAGAGCCAGTGATCAGCCCGACGGTATCCGGACGATATCAGGTCAACTTTGTCCAGGGAGGATGCACGGCAACCGATACGGTTTATGTCGAAGTCGTTGACCCTGCGGATCTCAGCTGCGACCGCCTTCTCCTGCCGAGTGCCTTTACGCCAAACGGTGATCAACTCAATGAGGAATATGGAATCAGTAATCCAGTGGCCCTCGAGGGCCTGGATTATTTCGAGATTTATGATCGGTGGGGCACTCGTGTGTTTTCAACGACAGATGCATACGAGAAGTGGAATGGCACGTTTAAAGGGGATGCATTGATCCCGGGTATCTACGTGTACAAAGCCCGATATTTATGCAAAGGCGAGTTTTATGAGAGCCTGGGCAGCTTTTCTTTGATCCGATAAGCACCTCTACAAAACGCTTTATCGTCAGACTTGGGTTGTTGAGCACCTTCTGGCTATCATTCATCGAAAGGATTTTCTACACCGCCTGACCGACAGTATCTTTGGTTGTGATGAGAGCCGTCCTCCAATCCTTACCCGCCAGTTTTTTACAGGCCTTGAATGAGTTGCGTTACAACAGGACACGCAGTCTCCTTTCGCTGTTGGGGATCACCATCGGGATCTTCTGTATCATGTCGATCAAATCTGCAGTCGATAGTCTGGAGAGTAATATCAAACAGAGCCTGGAGAAACTTGGAGATGATGTCCTCTATGTCACGAAGCAGCCCTGGAATGAGGATCCCAATGCGAATTACTGGAAATACCTGCGAAGGCCCGATCCCAGTTACCAGGATTACAAGGCTATCAAAGCAAATAGTCAGAGCTCTGAATTTGTGACCTATTCTCTTTTCCTGGGAGCAAAGCCGGTTAAGTATGGTGCCAGTAGCGTCGACAGGGCCTATCTCATTGCTGGAACAGAAGATTACTCCAACCTCTTCAATCTCCAGTATTCAGACGGTCGGTACTTTTCATCCATCGAATATCAAACCGGCAGTCGTGTCACCGTGATCGGTGCCCGGATTGCAGAGATGCTTTTCGGTAATCTGGATCCCATCGGAAAGGAGATCAAAGTCAATGGCCATAAACTCAAGGTGATCGGTCTGATCGAACCTTCCGGAAAAGATCTGATCAAAGTCATGGATTTCGACCGAGCGGTCATGATCTCCTATCCATTAGCCCGTCAGATTGCCAATGTCCGCCAAGCCGGAAACTATGGCGGTGGAATGGTTGCAGTAAAAGCCTACAAAGATTCGGACATGGAAACGGTGACAGACGAGGTGATCGGTGTCATGCGCTCTAGCCGACGGTTGTCCCCGCGTCAGAATAATAATTTCGCTGTGAATGAGATGTCCATCCTCACATCGCTGTTGGATAGTCTCTTCAGTGTCCTCAACCTGGCCGGTATGGCCATTGGCATTTTTGCCCTCTTTGTGGGCATGTTCAGTGTGGCCAATATTATGTTTGTTTCAGTAAAGGAACGGACACATCTTATCGGCATTAAAAAAGCGCTGGGAGCAAAATCGGTCTTTATCCTCCTTGAATTTCTGGTGGAAGCTGTGATTCTCTGCATTATCGGGGGAGTAGCCGGATTACTGCTGGTCCTGGCCGTGATTAAGGGGATTGAGGCAGTAGCCGACTTCCCGATGTTCCTGTCCTGGCAAAATGTATTTATCGGGATCAGCGTATCCGCAGTGATCGGAATCCTCTCGGGATTAATACCGGCTCTTCAGGCAGCACGCATGGATCCGGTGGAGGCGATGCGCAGTTGATACTAAAGGATTGACGCGATCAGCAATTCCAGATCAGTCGTCTTCATTTCAAACTTTTCCCCCAGATACGAATTGGTGATACAGCCTTTATAGGCGTATACCCCATTGCGTAATCCTTCGCTTTGATAGAGAAGGGCTTCGATCCCCGTGACAGATTCCAGTTTGAGCAGAATCGGTGTCAGAATATTACTGACCGCAGTGGACGCTGTTTTTCCTACTCTGGATGGAATATTGGGCACACAAAAATGGACCACTCCGTGTTTGATAAATGTCGGCTTCGAGTGTGTAGTCAAATCGGAAGTAGCAAAGCAACCACCCTGGTCGATACTGACATCTATGATGATAGCCCCATCCTTCATCCCCGCGACAATTTCCTCAGCAACCACAACCGGAGCGCGACCGCTCTTGGAGTGAATGGCCCCAATGGCGACATCCGCCTGGAATAATTCATTTCGCAGGATCACCGGGTCCATAGCGGATGTAAATACCTGGCTACCCAGATGATGCTTCAGGCGCATCAGCTTGTAAATGTTATTGTCAAATACGCGGACCTCAGCGCCAAGCCCCAGGGCTGCACGTGTGGCATATTCGGCGACAACACCGGATCCGAGGATGACCACTCGGGCAGGGGGCACACCAGAGATCCCGCCAAGGAGCAGGCCTGTTCCTTTGTTGGACCGGCTCAATAGTTCAGCGGCAGTGAGGATGGCAGATATTCCGGCGATCTCGCTCATGATGCGTACGACCGGAAAAGCGCCGGAATCATCCTGGATGTATTCCATTGCCAGTGCAATGACTCGCTTACTGCGCAGTTTTTCGAGAAACTCCCGTTGGACGATCGGCAGATGTAAAGGCGAAATGAGCACCTGATTGGGATGCATCAAGTCGATCTCCTCCATAGTGGGAGGAGCGGTTTTGATGATCATTTCGGCACGATAGACCTCTTCGTCCGAATGGGCGATTTCGGCACCGGCCTCACTATATTCATGATCCAGAAAGTTGGCTCGTTTTCCAGCATCACTCTGGATCACCACCCGGTGTCCATAGCCGACCAAAGCGGCAACATTGGAGGGCACCAGGGCCACCCGGGTTTCTTCAGATGAGTTTTCCTTGGGGATGCCAATGAATAACTTGTGGTTTTTCGGACGCAAGGCCAGGGCTTGTTCCTGAGGTTGCATGTGGGCCTTGGTCAACTCGGCGGGAATGGGAATTCGCTTGCTCATCTCTCCAAAATTACAATTTCCCGCGTGGAATCCGGAAGGATTTGAATGTCTATGTCCAATCGGCTCTCTGGCAGGACCGAGTTCAGGATCTCGGGCCACTCGATAAAGGTCCATGCTGCATCGTCCAGTATCTCCAGAATACCAATGTCCAGAGCTTCATCCAGATCGTTCAGACGATAGGCATCTATATGATGGATGACTGGAGGGTCCTGCTGATCAGAGAGGTAGTCCTGGATCAGGGCGAAGGTCGGGCTGGAAACGGTGTCGGAACTTCCCAGTGCCATGACAAGGGCGGTGACCAGTGCCGTTTTTCCCGCACCCAGATCTCCGGACAGGCAAATGACCCGCCGGTTTCCGGCCAGTCGGATCACCTCCCGGGCCACCTGCGGAAGCGCATCGGGTGAGGGGCAAAGGATGGTTTTTGAGTCGGATTGCATAGGCAAATGGCCATCCTTTCGGGTGCCAGGGCCAAAGATCAGTAGTTCTGAGGGAACCACAAAAAAATGAACCCGATTCCCCTCATTTGAACGACGCTTTAATTGAGTGAATATTTACTTTGTAAATACTTGATTATTAGCAATTAGTGTTGTAATTATTCCCTCATTTTTTCACAAAAAAACCACCCCGTTTTGTATCTTTGCGCCTATGGAAAATGAGAAAAAAGGCCCGGCTGCAATTCCCGGTGGTTATACCGCGGATAATATCCAGGCCCTTGAAGGATTGGAGGCCGTACGTCGTCGGCCTGGTATGTATATCGGGAGCACAGATTATAAAGGACTCCACCATCTTGTGTATGAGGTTGTCGACAACTCGATCGACGAACATCTGGCTGGCCATGCGACCCATATTGAAGTGGTCATTCACAAGGATGGCGGCCTGACTGTTACCGATGATGGCCGTGGTATTCCAACTGGGATGCATCAGAAATTGCAGAAATCTGCCCTGGAGGTAGTGATGACTGTTCTCCACGCTGGGGGTAAGTTTGATAAAGACACCTACAAGGTATCCGGAGGATTGCACGGAGTAGGTGTCTCCTGTGTGAATGCGCTGTCCATTCTTCTTCGCGCCGAAATCTGGCGTGACGGAAAGGTCTGGGTCCAGGAATATAGCCAGGGGAAACCGCAGGGACCAGTTGAGATCATCGGGGAGACTCAGGAGACGGGGACCCGCGTGACCTTCAAGCCGGATCCGGAGATCTTTGAAACACTCGACTTCAACTTTGGTACGCTGGCCCATCGCCTCCGGGAATTAAGCTTCCTCAACAAAGGCCTCCGACTGAGCCTGACCGATGAGCGTGAAGTTCAGGATGATGGCTCTTTCCTGGTAGAAGATTTCTTCTCCGAAGGCGGCCTTCAAGAATTTGTGGTTTATGTGGATTCCACCAAGACCCCGCTGATTGAAATCCCGATCTATGTTGACGGGAAGGAGGATAACGTGGAAGTGGAAGTGGCGATGCACTACAACACCTCGTATTCCGAGAATATCCTGTCCTATGTGAATAATATCTCCACACGAGATGGGGGGACTCACGTCCAGGGCTTTCGCCGGGCCGTTGCTCGTCTGTTCAAGCAATATGGCGATGACAACGGTCTGTTCAAGAAGCTGACCTTTGATATTTCAGGGGAAGACTTTCGGGAGGGCCTGACCGCCATTGTTTCCGTAAAGGTTCCGGAGCCCCAGTTCAAAGGACAGACAAAAGGCGAATTGGGTAACTCAGAAGTAAACGGGATCGTCTCCCGGGTGCTTGGGGATCATCTCAAATATTTTCTGGAGGAAAACCCCCGGGATGCCAAAAAGATCGTCGATAAAGTGATCCTGGCCGCCACTGCCCGACATGCAGCTCGTAAGGCCAGAGAGATGGTACAGCGGAAAGGTGCCCTGACCGGAAGCGGACTGCCCGGTAAGCTCTCCGATTGCTCCTCGCGTCACCCGGAAGAATCTGAGATTTTCCTGGTTGAGGGAGATTCTGCTGGCGGGACAGCCAAGCAGGGCCGTGATCGAAATTTCCAGGCCATCCTTCCCCTGCGAGGTAAGATCCTCAACGTGGAAAAGGCGATGGAACATCGCATCTATGAAAATGAGGAGATCAAAAATATCTTCACCGCTTTAGGTGTGAGTATCCAGGAAAACGAGGACGGTATTCGGGTTTTGAATACCGACAAGTTGCGTTACCATAAGATAGTCATCATGTGCGACGCCGACATTGATGGTAGTCACATCGTGACCTTGATCCTGACGTTCTTCTTCCGGTATATGCGTCGACTTATTGAAGAGGGCAATATCTATATCGCTTCACCCCCACTTTATCAGGTGAGTAAGGGCCGTCAATCTCAATATGCCTGGACGGAGGAAGAACGCACAGCAGCCATGGAAAGCATGGGTGGCTCCGAAGCCAATATCAAGATCCAGCGATATAAGGGTCTTGGAGAGATGAATGCGGAGCAACTGTGGGAAACGACCATGGACCCGGAGCGTCGCACTCTGAAGCAAGTTTCTATTGATGATGCTGTGGATTGTGACCGGATTTTCTCCATGCTCATGGGAGATGAAGTTCCCCCGCGCCGCCAGTTCATTGAAGCCAATGCGAAATATGCCAGAGTAGACATTTAATCTGTTTGCTCAAACCATAAAAGAATAGCCCGGTGTGATCTACGCCGGGCTTTTTTTATGCACCGTCAGTCTGGTCATGGGAGTCTTTTGGGGCGGATGCTATTTCTTCATCCAGTGCGCCAGAGCTTCTGTTGAGATATTCCATTTATCAGCGAGTACCAGGATATCCAGCTGAAGGTCTTTTTTCGGACTTAGACAATCAACGACCCAATCGCCCTGGCCATAACGGACGATCAACCCCGGCCATTCCTTTCGTAATTGTGGGATCAATCCTTTGCGAATGATCAGCAGTAATTCCCCATAGAGGCTTTGAGGGATGCCATGATCCTGGAGGTCTTGCCGGGCGATGGCCTGATAAATAGGTAATCCACTGCGCAACAACTGTGCTATTTGGAGTGCTTTCCCTTCCGGCATGGATCGACCTGGTGTCAAGGGGGGGAGTAACTCCATCAATCCAGCTGGCGACCACCAGGTTTGTTTGCCGGGATGCAAGCAGGCTTGATCGCCTAGCGGCCCTCCCAGCAAGATCATATTCGGGTGGTCTGCTCCAGAGGAGACCAGGGTTATACCTGAGCCCTTTGCCCGTTGGGCAAGTGGCTGTGTTGGCAACCAGGTGCGGCCGAAAACAAAAAGGCGGCCCTGGGCAGGTAACTTCCGTCCCGGGGATAGCCGGATCAGTGATTCAGGATACTCCGGCAAGCCAAGCGTCCAGAGATCGAGATGATCATGCACGGAAGGCTTTTCTTTTCGTCCTGCGACGATTCCTTCCGCGAGTTTCCAGATTCGAGCCTGATGTGCTGACGTCCAACCTGCTTTTCCTGCCTTTTGACGAAAGACACTCAAGGAGAGATTACCCGGTGTGTCCATTCGTTTCTTGCCGGTGATCCTGATCCGTGAAGGAAGGCTGCGTAACAGGTCCTCCCGATTGGCCATGGGGGTGCCCTGGATGGATAACTTTTCCAAAGCAAGCCAGGGTCCGGGAGCCAGGTGGGTGATCCCGGTGTTTTTCAAATCGAGGACTTGCAATCGGGGATGGCTGGCAAATTCGTCCGGAAGGGATTCCAGAGGATTGCCCGAAAGGTTGAGCCGGGTCAGGTGAGGTAGCTGGGAAAGGCCAGGGGGAATGCCGGTGAGTTGGTTTCGAGACAGGTTCAGCAAGCGAAGATGAGGGCAGGAGGCCCATCGCTGAGGGAGTACGGTGAGTCTGTTTTTAGAGAGATTTAACCGCTGCCATTGTTGACCTGCTTCAGAAAAGGAATCCGGCAACTGGACGAGTCGGTTGGAAGAGAGATCGATATGCTGTAATCGGGGAAAGCGATCCGGCCAGTCAGACGGCAATACCTGAACTTTTGATCGGAGGATATGGAGGGTCTGTAATTGCGGGAACCGGCAAGTGAAAAGGCGCTCTGCTGCTGTCGGGGATCCTTCCAGATAGACTTCACGAAGCAAGTCATGTTGATCAGGCCATTTCATTCGGGAAAGTGGATTCCGCCGAAGGTCCAGAAGCTCCAGTGTCAAAAGCTTTTCCACGGGGAACTGCACTAGCCGATTCCGGGTCAGTGTACAATGGATGAGGTGAGGTGGAATCCGGTCGGCAGGAAAGGAAGTCAAGCTGTTTTGCGTCAAGTCCAGATGCTGGAGGTTCAGCAGCTGTGGGAACCAGGATGGAATTTCCGTGATCGCGTTTCGGGGTAGTTTCAAGGTGTGAAGAGGTAGCAATTTCAGCCGATCATCCAGGTGGTTGATCTCGCATTGATCCAGCTCTAAATGAGTCAGGCGTTTCAATCGAAACAGGGCATCGGGCCAGGTGGTCAGGGATCGACGATAAAGGACCAGTGATTGAACCTGATCCGGAGCAGCCAGAGCATCTTCCAGATTGTATGCGATCATCGAACCATTCTTCCTTTCCAAAGATACGTGCGTCGGAGCGGTCCAAGCACACCCGATATCAGGACCAGAACGGGGTGAATGAATACTGCGGCCCAATAGGTCGACCAGGATGGGGTAGGCCCGCCAGAACTCCATCCGCTGGATAGAAGCCGATAATCAGCCAGGATGTTCAGGAGGAGAGGGATGACGATAAGGGGCCAGGTTTCTGGAGGGCAAAACAACAGAATTCCTGTGGAACTGATAAATGTCAGACTCATCAGGAAGGTGATGATCATAGGCGCCTGGCCGTGCCCGAATTGCAACTGACCCGTCTTGGATGCCCAGCGTAAACGCTGATCAATTAATGAGCGCCAGGAGTCGGGAGCAGCCGTTTGGATGATTGCTTGTTTGGCAGATTGAAAGCGGCAACCCTGGGGATACATCGCTTTGCATTCAGCCAGAAAGAAGAGATCATCACCGGATGCATGATCAGGTAAAGCTGTTGCAGCGATCCGATCAAACGTAACCTTGCGAACCGCCATATTCGCGCCTTGTGCCAATACCGGATTTGCCAAAGTGAAGCCCGCGCCCGTCCAGGCCATCAGTCCTTGTGATTCCAGGGTGTCGTACCGGCTCACTACAGATGGCCCGGGGTTGCTGATCACCGGACCGGATATCCAGTGTAGGTCATCATCCTGAAAGGGAGCGGCCATTGCCAGTACCCAATCGGGAGGTGGGACGCAATCGGCGTCGGTGAAGAGGAGAATGTCTCCTTTGGCCATTTCGGCTCCGGTTTTCAGTGCAGCTCGTTTTCCGTGCCCGTTGCTGGACACCAGTTTGAATTGTGAATAGTTGAAATTCTGGATCATCGCTCTGGTGTGATCTTCCGAATGATCATCGATCAGGATGACTTCCCATTCACCTGGATAGTGCAAGGTCTGCAGAGCCTCCAGTGTCGGCTGAATGCGTTCAGATTCATTGCGGGCGGCGATTAGAACAGATACAGAAGGTAGATGTTGGTCTGTGAAAGGGATAGGGGCAGTGCGACGCCATGCACGACTGGATCGGTCCAGCATGGTGTAATACAGGATGCCGATCAGAATCGAAAAGAAGTGCCAGGTGGAGATCAGTTAGCAGGGGTTTACCACAAATCTAGCGCAACAGTGGCAATGCGTTGTCTCTGAAGGTTGATTTGGATAAAGGGGAAGGGAAAGAGAGGATCACTCAAACAGATCGCTATAGCGATCCGTGGATTCCAGTTCTTTTTTCTCAGCCCGTTGCTTGCGCTGATTGAAGGTCGTCTCCAATTCTTCGAAGTCGACCCATTCACCCTCTCGTTCCTGTTGAACAGCATCCTGCAATTTGGATACTTTCCGGTTGACCAGTGCACGAACAAACAGATATGCAAAGAGGACAGGGTAGAGGAGAACACCCAGGGCAGTCAGGAAAATGCCCTGGAGGGGATTGCTCAGGATGGTGTTCCACAACCATTTGCCAAAGTCAACCACCGTCTTATAGTGGATGATCAAAGCAGCGGCCAGAAGAAAAAAGGCCGCTTTCGCCAGCACCCAGAAGATGCCTTTTGCAACGAAAAAGAGTCCCACTAATACCAATGTCAACAGCAGAATACCTGCGATGCTTGAAAATGGATTGAGACGTTGGCGATTAAAGAGAATGGTCATGGGATCGGATCAAAAAATGGTACATCAAAATAACGTTCAAAATCACGGAAGAGCAAGGGTTGAAGGCCGTATTAGGAACTCATTCACATATACAACGATTGAAAAGTGGAAATGGCTGGCTCTCGACACAATATTTCGACAGAATCACTTGTCTTTCAGGTTCAAGCAGCGCTCTGGTTCGATAAATGGAAGAGGATATTTGAATGCGGAAAGCGCCCGCCGACCGGCGAGGCGGGGAAAGAGGAAATCATGAAATTGCCTGAACCTGTTTCAAGCCCTGAAGGGACGCAAGAAATCCTGATGCCAAATTCCGATGGGGTGTTGGGACCATGAGTCATGTCCAAGAAGAAATGGGCCCCAACCTATGGATAAGGGATCATTCGATCAACGAAAACTGCAATTCCACCAGCTCTCGATACCGTCCTTCCTCCTGAGACATCAACTCATCGTGCGTCCCGAATTCAAGGCATTCTCCACTTTCTAACACCATGATCTCATCGGCATGGCGGATGGTGGACAAACGGTGGGCGATGACGATGGACGTGCGGGTGGCAATCATCGTTTCGATCGCATGCTGGATCACCTGTTCGGTTTCCGTATCAATGGAAGAGGTGGCTTCATCCAGGATGAGAATATCCGGATCAAAGACCAATGCCCTGACAAAAGAGATGAGTTGTCGCTGACCCATGGACAGGGTGGCCCCTCTTTCTCTCACCTGAAAATCATAACCACCTGGCAAGCGGAGAATGAATTCTTCCGCACCGATCATTCCGGCCGCCGATTTGACCTGTTCTATGGTGATGCTCGGATCCTTTAAGGTGATGTTCTCCATCACAGTGCCAGAAAAGAGAAACACATCCTGAAGGACAATGGCGATCCGTCGGCGTAATGCATGCAGTTCATATTCGGCAATAGATCGCCCATCCACCCGGATCTCACCTTGCTGGATATCGTAAAATCGATTGAGAATATTGATAATGGTCGATTTTCCTGAACCAGTACTTCCGACGATGGCCAGGGTCTTGCCTGCATCGACATGGAAACTGACCTTTTTCAATACTGGATGCTCTTCATCATAGGCGAAACTCACTTCGTCAAAGGTGATTTCGCCTTGCAAACGTTCGGGGGCCCAGGTACCGGTGTTCTGGATGAATTCCTTGTTGTCCAAGACACCAAATACCCTGTCCGCCGCCACCAATCCCATCTGGAGGGTATTGAACTTGTCGGCCAGCATACGGATCGGACGAAATAACATACTGAGATACAATGGGAAGGCGATCAACGCACCCAGGGTCACTTCGCCGCCGATCGCCGAGTAGGCACCCCACCAGATCATCAAGGCCAGAGACGCCGCAGAGATGATCTCCACGATGGGAAAAAAGACGGCATAAGCCGTAATGGAGTCCAGGTTGGCCTGGGTGTACGCCCGGTTGATGGTGCGAAACTTTTCGCGTTCCCGATTTTCAGCCGTAAAGATCTGCACGATACGCATACCCGTAATATGCTCCTGCAAAAAGGAATTCATTTTTTGCAGCTGGTTGCGCACCTTCTGGAAGGCCGCCTTTACCTTTTCCTTGAACATATAGGAGGCGATGATCAGGAAGGGCATGGTCAGCATACAGATGGCCGTCAATTTCCAACTGGTGATCAACATGATGATCAGAACGGTGACCACTGTCAGAAGATCTGCAAGGATGGTAATGGTCCCTTGAGAAAAGACATCGTTAATGGTCTGGATATCGTTGATGGTCCGGGTGGTCGAAGTGCCAATCGGCGTCTTGTCAAAATACTTCAACTTGAGGTGGGTAATGTGGTCGAAGACTCGCACCCGTAGATCCCGGATCACATTCTGCCCCAGGAGGTTGGTCGTGAAGATGAAAAAATACCGCATGAAGACCTCCAGGATAAGCACGGCAAAAATGATCAGAGTCATCATCAAGAGGCCCGAGGGGTTGGGGACCAGGATGTAGTGATCCACCATTTGCTGGATCAGCAAGGGGCGTGACGTGGCGAGAGGCGCCAGCAGGACAGCGAGAATGCCGGATGTAATGAATTGCCGGCGATAGGGCTTGGCTAAAGCAAGCACCCGACCAAGAAGGTGTAGGTCAAATTTTCCGGATTCCATAACGAGCACAAAGGTACGAACATCCTAAACGCTCTTACCGCTGGATTGTTGGCCACCTCATTCCTTCATAACCTCATAACCTCCTCCACTCAGAACCTTATAAAAGGCCTTCATCCGCAAAAGAGAAATACCCACGATGAGTCACGATCAGATGATCGATGACCGGGATCTCCAACTGCTGACCAGCCAGTTTGAGCTTCTTCGTGATCTCCAGATCAGAAGGGCTGGGGCGGGTATTCCCGGAAGGATGGTTGTGACAGAGAATCAGGGAAGAGGCCTGACCATGGAGCGCTCGCCGGAAAATGATCTTCGGATCGACCACTGTTCCGGATACACCTCCGGCACTGACCTGCTCCAGTTGGAGCACCTGGTGCGCGCGATTGAGCAGGATGAGCCAGAACTGTTCGTGGTCCAGGTCTGCCACCTTCGATCGTAATAGTTGGTAAGCATCATCCGATTTGCTGATCGAAGGGAGGGAACGAGCCTCCTTGTGCTGGCGACGACGGCCCACCTCCATGGCGGCCAATAAGGTGATGGCCTTGGCTTCTCCGATGCCTTTGAATGCGGTGAGATCCGCAAGAGAGGCCCGGCCGAGGTCATTCAGGTTGTGTTGAAACTGGTCAAGGATTCGTCGGGTCAGGTTCACGGCGGATTCATTGCGAGAGCCGGAGCCAATGAGGATGGCCAGAAGTTCGGCATCCGACAATGCGGAAGCGCCTTTCAGAAGAAGTTTCTCCCGAGGACGGTCATCTTCTGCCCAAGCACTGATGGGGAGATGAACAGGGGTGTAGTTTGCCATACTGCAGGTTTGATCAATCAATCAAGGGCCTTGTTTTCTGCAGTGGTCGCAATAAATATACATCAAAAAAAGGTCCCTGTGGGAACAGGGACCTTTCAATTGTCTTGATGATCAGGTGGAGTTATACCTTATCCAGGGCGGCACTCAGATCTGCAATCAGATCATCTGCATCCTCCACACCTACACTGAGTCGGATCAGGCTGTCTGTCAGACCATTCTTGATGCGATCCTCGCGAGGGATGGAAGCATGTGTCATGGAAGATGGATGGCCGATCAGTGATTCGACACCACCGAGTGATTCAGCGAGGGCGAACAGATGTGTGCTACTCAGGACGGTATTCGCTTTAGCGATACTGTCATCCTTCAGGTCGAAGGATACCATCGCCCCAAAATCCTTCATTTGACGGGCAGCCAGTTCATGCTGGGGATGACTCTTCAATCCAGGGTGCAATACCCGACCTACCTTGGGGTGAGCCTCCAGGAAGGCAGCGATCTTGCGCGCATTGTCACAAGCCCGCTGCACACGAAGATGCAGGGTCTTGATCCCACGAAGGACAAGGAAACTGTCCATAGGTCCGCAAACCCCGCCGGAGGCATTCTGGACAAAATGGAGTTTGTCCGCCAGCTCTTGTGTCTTTGCCACCAGAGCGCCCAAAACGAGATCCGAGTGGCCACCGAGATATTTGGTTGCTGAATGCAAAACCAGGTCGGCACCCAGATCCAGAGGGGTCTGGAGATAGGGAGAAGCGAATGTATTATCGACACAGGTCATGATCCCTTTCGCCCGGGCGACATCGCAGACAGCTTTGATGTCGACAATACTCAGGAGCGGGTTAGTAGGTGTCTCGATCCAGATCAGCTTGGTATCCGGGCCGATGGCCTTTTCCAGTTCTTCGATCCGGGTCATGTCGATGAACTTCGACTTCAAGCCGAAGGGTTCATAGATTTTTTTGATCAGGCGATAGGAGCCCCCGTACAGATCGTTGGTGGAGACCACCTCATCTCCTGCTTTGAGCAGTTTGAGGACTGCATCCATCGCTGCCAGCCCGGAACCGAAGCAGATGCCATCGGCTCCATTCTCAAGGGCGGCAAGGTTCTTTTCCAATACACCACGGGTGGGGTTTTGGGTACGTGCATATTCGAAACCTTTATGGTCGCCAGGAGAGGCTTGCACATAGGTCGATGTCTGATAGATGGGGGTCATGATTGCCCCTGTCGTCGGATCGGGTTCGATGCCGGCGTGAATGACTTTGGTATTAAATTTCATATTAGCCTTTGCGTTTGATCGCGCGGTGGACAGCGTTGACGATGTCCTGGGGCGCGAGCCCGTATTTGACCAGTAATTCTTCCGGTTTTCCGCTTTCGCCAAACGAGTCATCTACGGCCACATATTCTTGTGGGGCCGGGCGATGACGAGCAAGGGTCTGGGCGATGCTGTCGCCCAATCCACCGATACGGTTATGCTCTTCACAACTGACGGCACAGCCAGTCCGGCTGACGGATTCGATTATAGCAGCCTCATCGAGAGGCTTGATGGTGTGAATATTGATGAGTTCGCAAGAGATGCCTTGAGATTCCAGGATCTGGACGGCTTCCATGGCTTGCCAGACCAGGTGGCCTGTGGCAAAGATGGATACGGCTTCTCCACGTTTGATGGGAAGTGCTTTTCCAATCACAAACGGTTCGTCAGCAGGAATAAATACGGGCCATCCCGGACGACCGAAACGAAGGTAGACAGGGCCGTGGTGATCGGCAATAGCCATCGTTGCGGCATGGGTCTGGTTTGCATCGCAAGGGTTGATGACAGTCATGCCCGGAAGCATTTTCATCAGCCCGATATCTTCCAGGATCTGGTGAGTCGCACCGTCTTCACCCAGGGTGAGTCCGGCATGTGACGCGCAGATCTTGACGTTTTTATCCGAGTAAGCAATGGACTGGCGGATCTGATCATAGACCCGGCCGGTGGAGAAATTCGCGAAGGTCCCGGTATAAGGGATCTTTCCGGCAGTGGCCAGACCAGCTGCAATGCCCATCATATTGGCTTCGGAGATACCGACCTGAAAATAACGCTCGGGCCATTCTTCGACGAAGGCATTCATCTTGAGTGAGCCAAGGAGGTCTGCACAGAGGGCGACAACATCCGGGTGGGTTGCACCCAGAGCGTGGAGTCCGGTGCCGAATCCATCGCGGGTAGCCTTTTTACCGGTGACAGTAAAGCGGCCAAAAATGGTTTGGGTAGATGCTTTTGTTTCCATGATCAGTAGTCTCCCAGGGTTTCAGTGAGTTGCGCGAGCGCATTTTCGGTTTGTTCGGCATTTGGAGCGATCCCATGCCATTTGTGGCTGCCCATCATAAAGTCGACGCCAGCACCCATTTCTGTTTTCATCAGGATGACCACAGGTTTTCCTTTGCCTGTGTGGGTTTTTGCCTGGTCCAGGACGCGAACCACATCGGCCATATCGTTGCCGTTCATGTGCAGGACATCCCAACCAAAGGCGGTCCACTTGGCAGGTAAGTCGCCCAGGGACATCACCTGATCGGTAGATCCATCGATCTGTTGTCCGTTCCAATCGACTGTGACAATCAGATTGTCCACCTGATGATGAGAGGCAAACAGGGCTGCTTCCCAGACCTGTCCTTCTTGCAGTTCGCCATCTCCAGTCAGGCAATAGACCATATGGTCATCACCGTCCATCCGCTTGCTCAGTGCTGCGCCGATGGCTACACTCATTCCCTGACCCAGCGAGCCGGAGGCAACACGGACGCCAGGCAAACCCTCATGGGTGGTCGGGTGTCCTTGTAAGCGAGTATTGATCTGTCGGAAGGTCGCTAATTCGGATACAGGGAAATAGCCACTGTGGGCCAGGACACTGTACCAGACTGGAGAGATATGTCCGTTGGAGAGGAAAAACATGTCCTCATCCTTGCCTTCCATTGAAAAACCGGGCTTCCGGTCCATGGTGTGAAAGTAGAGGGCGGTTAGAAAGTCGGCGCATCCCAGCGACCCGCCGGGGTGACCACTTTTAGCCTGGGCGACCATCCGGACGATGTCCCGGCGAACCTGGCTGGCTGTGCGTTGAAGTTCCGCGATTTGACTCATTGGGGGGTGGGTTTCTCGTTGGGACCCCAAGGTAGGGATTTTGGTTGGGCCAGAACGACAAAAGGGCAGCCACATGGGCTGCCCTTTTGTTCGTTTGTAGTGACAATATCTTAGTTGACGTCGTCAGCCAGTTCTTTGCCAGGCTTGAACTTCACCACATTCTTAGCAGCAATCTGGATAGATTTGCCAGTCTGTGGGTTACGACCTGTACGAGCCTCACGGCGGCTGATAGAGAAAGTTCCAAATCCAACCAGAGTGACTTTGTCACCGGCCTTCAATGTTCCACCTATTCCGTTAATAACAGCTGTAAGAGCCTCAGCAGCTTGTGCCTTGGTGATGTCAGCGTCGTTAGCGATCTTGTTGATCAGATCTCCTTTGTTCATTTTAGGTATTTTTGTAATGTGAACGATTCGGGGCAAAAATAGCTGTACAACCCTGATTCAACAAGGGTTTTGCTCAAGAGTGGCAAAAAAAGGCATAATTTCATGCTTTCAGGGGCGTTTAAGTCCTAAATTCTTGTTTTCGACCCTTCAGAAACCTTCGTTTTTCTTCAAATTTCGCCTCATGCACGTTCGACGCACTCGTTTTGCCATCCTGTTTTTCCTTCTTGGAGCCTTCATTTTTGCATCTTCTTGCAGTAGTAGCAAGTCCGGATGTCCGGTAAATGACAAGGCAGATAGTGTCAAATTGAACAAAAATGGTGAGATGTCCGGCAAACGGGGCAACTCAAACTTGTTCCCCAAAAAGATGCGCAAGAAATTCTAGGGTGCCTTCCATTCTACCTATTCCCCAGAAGGTGGGAGGTAAGGTTTTCGTTCATCCAGACTCTCCTGGATCGCTTCCCCAAATAGATTGAATGCCGTGACGGCAAGAAAGATTCCCAAACCCGGGAAGATGGCCAGCCACCAGGAACTGAATTGCTTTCTGGCCAGATTGAGTAATGTGCCCCAGGTAACATCATCAGCCGGCACTCCCAGCCCCAAAAAGGATAGAAATGCCTCGATGAGGACCCCCGAGGAAATGCCAAAGGCCACCAGTACCAGGATCGGCTGTATGGCATTGGGCAATGCATGACGCCAGAGAATACGTCGGTGTGGAATTCCCGCCAGCATGGCCGCCTCCAAATAGGGCATCTCGCGGATCTTTAATAACTCACCCCGGACAAATCGGGCAAAACCCGGCCATCGGATCAATCCCACGATCAGGACGACATTCCAAATGGAGGGCACTGTAAACAAAGGCACTAATGCCAGCAGTAATAACATGCCGGGCAGTGATTGCACGGCTTCAATGCCCCGCATGATCATCAGGTCCAGGGGGATTTGCACTGTTTTGATCTTCCAACGTCGGTCACTCCATTTGCCCAGGCGCACAAATACCCAAATCGTTGTCAATAAAAAAGCCAGGGCCAGGAGAACGATCAGAATGGAGGGCCAATCCATCCAGGCAGGGTTGGCCAATACCTGATTGGCGAAAAAGAATCCGAGTATAGTGCCGATCAGGGCGCCTCCCCAGGTGAGTATTCCCGCCTTCATGCGGTCATCACCATAATATCCAGCCAGGCCGCCGAGCCACAAACCGATCAACAAGGCGATCCCTGTGCCAAACAGGCCAACCAGCAGTGCAGAGCGGGTGCCATGGATCATCCCGGACAACACGTCGCGGCCCAGATGATCGGTGCCCAGCCAGTGTCGAAACCGTACTGATCGGAAGGGTTGCTCTTTGAGTGGACTGAGGGACTGTTCATGAGTAAGGTGTAGATCACCGGGGCTATAGGGTACCGGTGGGAACAAGACCCGCTCATACGTCAGATCATGCCAGGTGTTCCGATGGAATTCTTCCGGCCAGGTTACCCAGCCAAGGGATACCAGCCCGGACTCCATCGCAGGAAAATGATGTTCTCCCTGGTAACTACAGTAGAGTGGTTTTGAACTGGCCAGCATATCAGCCAACATGGCGATGACGATCAGTAAGCCGATTGTTCGATATGCCCAGCGATAGGTACTGCGCTGGAGGAGCAGCCAGCGAAGGGCAGGTCGGCGTAGGGAGGGCAAGAAAGACATCGTCGTCAAAAGTACGGACTGTCTGTTGGTTGCACGCCTTCTTCTTATTTTGTGGGTCGTACCCTGTTCCTAGTAAAGGCCCGTCCATGAAAACGGGCCTGAAATTTGACTGATAAACGTTACCAACCAACCCAAAACCCAAGAATTATGGCCAAGAGTAAAAAGTCAGGCAAGGGGAAGCAACCCGTGCAACCCGTTGTCGGCATGGAAAAGTGGCTTCCCTGGATCGCCGTAGCGATTACAGCGTTCTTCTTTCTGAATAGCCTGGGCAATGGTTTTGTGAATTGGGATGATGATGTGAATATCCTGGAAAACCCGAATCTCGCCGCGTTCAACTGGGCAGCCATCAAAGGGATTTTCACCTCTGATGTGATCGGTAACTACAACCCCTTGACCATTCTCACCTTTGCTATAGAAAAGGCCATGTTCGGTTTGAACCCGACCGTCTTCCATGTCAATAACCTGCTTCTGCACATGGCCTGTGTATTCCTGGTCTACCGCATCTTGCAGGGACTGGGGATGAATGCCATGCTGGCGTTTATTGGTGCGCTGATCTTTGGGATTCATCCGATGCGGGTGGAATCCGTTTCCTGGATCACTGAGCGAAAGGATGTATTGTTCGGCGTGTTCTACCTCGGAGCGCTGCTCACCTATATACGATATCTGGATAAAGATCGAAAAGCACCCAAGATGGTACTGACCATCCTGGTCCTGTTTGCCTTGTCCTTGTTGAGTAAAATTCAGGCAGTCACCCTGCCATTGAGTATGCTCTGTGTGGATTACCTCCGCCGTCGGCCACTCAAGCTCTCCCTCTTGGTAGAGAAGTGGCCTTATTTTTTATTGTCCCTGGCAGTAGGCTTGTTGGGCGTCTTTATGTTATCCGCCAATGAGTCGTTGGAGGATACCACTGCTTATTCCTTGCTGGACCGTCTGATGGTCGGCATGTATAGTTACTCCCTCTATCTGGTCAAGTTCATTGTTCCCTACCGCATGTCGCCACTCTATCCCTATGAGGCGGAGATCCCGGGATATTTCTATGCCTCTCCGATCGGGATTATCATCGTCGGTTATCTGGCCTGGCGCTGGTGGAAAAATGATCAACGGGCCTATATGTTCGGCATCGCTTTCTTCACCTTTAATGTCATGTTCCTGTTGCAGATCCTGGCCGCAGGTCAGGGTTATCTGGCAGATCGATTCACCTACATCCCATACCTGGGGTTGATCTTCATGCTGCTCACCTTTATTAAAGGCTGGATGGATCAGCCTCGATATGCCGGGACAGTTAAGGCCGTCGTGTGGAGTTGGTTGCTTGTTCTGGGTATTCTCACCTTTCAGCAGAATAAGGTCTGGGCCAACGGGGGTACACTCTGGACCCATGTGTTGAAATACTACCAGAATATCAATACACCTTATAATAACCGGGCGCGATATTATCGGGAACTGAAAGATTATGACAAGGCTATCAAGGACTATGATGCCTCTTTGGCCCTGAAGGAAAAAGGGGGGACCTATAACAGCCGTGGGAAATTGTATTTCGATCAGGGTAAAAACAAAGAGGCCTTGGCAGATTATACCCGAGGCATCGAAGTCGAACCGGATCTCGGCGAATTATATGTCAACCGTGCCGCCGTGTACGGGATGTTAGGTAATCTGGATGCGGCACTCAAGGATGTCAACCGGGGATTGGAACTGGATCCGGACAATGCTAACGGGTATCTCAATCGCTCTTTAATCTACATCAACCTTCGTGAGTTTGCCAAGGCGGAACTGGATCATACAAAGTATCTCGATCTCAAGCCTAATGAACCGGATATCCTCTATGAACGAGGGCTCGTCAGGGTGAATCAGGGCAAATACGCAGAAGCATTAGAAGACTTCAATAAGGCCATTCAGTTGAATAATACACAGGGTGTATACTATCAACAACGGGCACGGGCACTGCAGGGATTGGGCAGAACTGCTGAGGCTGCTGATGATATTCAGAAAGCCAGGAATCTGGGAGTCGGGAATTAACAGGAAAGGATCACCCGCACTCCATGGTATAAAAACAGGCTACCCGCTCTTTTGCGGGCAGCCTGGCACAGGAAAGAGAGCAAAACTCAGGAAATACGGTTGCGGTGCATCTGCGACGCTATAGGGACTGTCTGCAATGAAGGTTACGAACAGATGTGTGCGCATCTCTTCGCCTTGCAGGGGAAGGTCCACAGGCCTTTTGCGTCCCGGAGGCGCAATAATTGGCCCCTGGTACGTGCAACTGGCCGGCAGAAACCGGTTTGTTCAGCGGGACAACCAGGGATGTCTTTCACCTGAGGATATGCTCTGATCCTCTATTTGTCAATGGGTTTGCTCCGTTGTCGGGCCTGTGCTGCCCCGGATGTTTCGGGGTCTCCCCCTGTTGTGCCAGGTCATGCCTGGTATTCTGCTTACCTGAAGAAGAGTGAAACGTACTCTATGATGCTATCAAGCCAGGTAGGACCAACTTTATTGTATACATCACGGCTCTCTTAAATGGACATCCGATCAGATGATCATGAGGTTAAGGTGTGTCCCTGGTTCCGGAATGCAGGTCTTGGTCGTTGTCCATTTCGTGGATTCACATCTTCATCGAATTGTCCACAGCGGTATTTGCCTTTTCTTACTTCGTTTCTGGAGTTTAGCTGTGGAATGGCCATGTATGTTCAATTGACCTACGGCAAGAACTGATAGCGGCAAAATATCAGGGGTTGGCGGCATAGACCCGGACGGAATGATCCACATCGGAATCTTGACCAGAAGGGGTGGGGCTCTCCCATTGTTCCGGCTGGGAATCCTGGGCCATATCCGAATGACGGTTACTGAGCCAACTGCCAGTGACCATGATCATGAATCCCAATACCAGAAAGAGGATCAAGAGATTGTCTTTTCGTGGAGCGAGAATCAGAGAGGTGATGTGCCGAATCATAAGGCGGAGAATATGAGAATGAAGGAATGGTATGTCTGTTTGGTGACGCTAAGATAGAACAAATTGTTTTTAAAAACAAAATGTGTCAAACAAAAAGATCTAAAATTGTTTTCCAGCTTCTCAAGACCTCTTTCCACTGTTCGATCTATGTGAATCCCTATCTTAGCCGGATCACCAGAAATTGAACAGAATGGGATTATTGACAGGAAAAGTTGCCTTGATTACCGGGGGGAGCCGAGGCATTGGTGCCTCCATCGTCCGTCGCTTTGTAGCAGAAGGTGCCGCCGTGGCCTTTACGTATCTCTCCAGTCCGGAAAAGGCAGAGGCCCTGGCCGATGAATTGCGCACAGCAGGTGCAAACGTTCGGGCTTATCGCTCAGATGCCGCCAGCTTTCAGGAAGCCGAAGATCTGATCAAGTCGGTCATCACAGATTTTGAGCGCGTGGATATACTGATCAACAATGCGGGTATTACCCGCGACAATCTGATGCTCCGCATGTCGGAAGAGCAGTGGGATGAGGTGATCCGGGTAGATCTGAAATCTGTGTTCAATCTCACGAAGCACGCCCTGAAGCCAATGATTCGCAACCGTGCAGGATCGATCATCAATATCAGTTCTGTGGTGGGTGTTTTCGGAAATGCGGGTCAGGCGAATTATTCAGCAGCCAAAGCCGGAATCCTCGGCTTTACCAAATCTGTGGCCAAGGAGATCGGCTCCCGCAATGTGCGATGTAACGCCATTGCTCCGGGGTTTATCGAAACCGATATGACCCACGCCCTCAGTGACGATAACAAAGAACAGTTCCTCGCCGGTATTCCCCTCAAGCGATTGGGGCAAGCCAACGAGGTTGCCGATGTATGTGTCTTCCTGGGCTCAGATCTGTCGGCATATATGACTGGTCAGACCCTCAGTGTATGTGGCGGACTCAATACCTGATCCTACTGGCAGTCATTGGCCTCGCCACCTTCAGTTCCTGCAAGTCGATCGAGCGTCCATTCATTCGGGCGAAGGACGGCTTGGCTCTTGTTCGGACGACCCAGGAACGGGTCAGTTTGAAACAGCCCTGCCGGAAGTATCCAGCCTATATCCCGGATGACTCGGTCAACGGACAACTGATTCCGGAACGGATCATCAGGGTCAATTACCATATCCTGAATTCGGCGGACACCAGTCATGCCTACCTGGCCGAGATCGGTACACCCTATGTGCAGGAATTGACCCGCGAGATCAATAAGAAGTTTGCCGAGAATGTCCCCATGAGTCTGCCTGCAGCCAAAGGGACACCGGTCCTCCCCACGCGCATCCGTTTGGAAATTGCCCCGATCCGAGGCATGTTCTGGGATGATGGCGTATACTACCATTTTGATGATGAACTCTTCGCCTATGTGCATAAGGGCCGCAACCGCAACAACTCTGATATGCGGGTCATCAAGAAATATTCTATCCAGCCCGATTCCGTCCTCAATATTTTCATTCTCCCTCACCACCCGGACAGCGTTGCCAGTCAGACCTATAGTGCCGGAGGTGGCGGGATCGCACTCGGTAAAGCCATGAAACTCAGTGGGATCATAACCACCGGATTGCCACCTTCGGAATTTGCCGGTATGACCGTCCATGAGATCGGTCATATTATGGGTCTGGGACACACCTGGCGGTACAGTGACGGCTGCGATGATACACCCCATCACCCCAATTGCTTTTACCCTGGCGAACCGCCCTGCGATACACCCGGCTCCAATAATGTGATGGATTACAATCACTGGCAACAGGCATGGACCCCCTGCCAGTTGGGTCAGGCCCATCGCAATCTCTCCCGACGTTCCGGTACGGCACGTTCACTCCTTAAGCGAAACTGGTGTGATCCTCTTCCCGATCACGACCTGGTGATCACCGATACCCAGGTATGGGAAGGAGAGGTAGACCTGTTTGGCAATGTGGTCATCGCTGCTGGCGGCCATCTGACCATTCGGTGTCAGGTCTCCTTCCCGCGAGACACCCGGCTCCTGGTGCAGCCCGGTGGCCAGCTGGTGGTCGATGGGGGCTTACTCACCAATGACTGTGGTTTGCCCTGGCAAGGTGTCATCCTGGGGTGTAAGGGCCGGGATTGTGGAAAAGTAACCCTCACCGAGGACGCCGACATTCAATATGCTGAAACGCCTGATCGCCAAAATTGATCCGTCATCGAACTGGATCCGGCTTGGATGGGGAGCCGTTCTCGCCATTCTGGCGGTCATCTTCTATTGGCCGGCCAGGGATGCAGGATTGATCTCCGATTTTACCGGGCATCAGATGATATTCGAGAAGGGGTCCGCCCTGGGCTGGTGGAACTCGTACGGGTGGCACGGCAATCAGCCGGTCCTCTTCGGGGTCATGAAACTCTGGTATACCTTATTTGGTATTCAGCCCATGCCGTGGTTCTGGTTGTTCACCCTGCTCCATGCAGTCAATGCCACACTCGCAGGCTTGGTCGGTTTGCGGATCTGGCAAAAAGCCGTCTCTCCCGATAAAGCCTGGATGGGGGCAATTGTGCTATCCCTGCTTTTCCTTTTGCACCCGTATCAGACTGAAGTGGTCGTATGGAAGGTCTGTGTACACTATCATATCAATGTCCTGGCAATACTGACCATGATGCTGATGCTGTTCCGGTCAGAGCCTTTATCCGGGTGGCGGTCATGGACAGCCTTTCAGCTGCTCTTTCTGATTGCCCTGCATGCCCTGGAGCTGGCGCTGATTTATCCGGTGATGTTGCTCATCACTACCTGGTGGTGGGGCCGGGAAGAGGGTTGGACCCGGAGCCAGATCCGCAAAACCATGCTGAGAGTCGGAGGGCCTCAGACCGTCATCATCCTGGGGTACATGCTGGTGAACAAAATACGCGTCGGGGCATGGGTAGGGCATTATGGTGAGGATGTACACCTCAAATTTTCCCTCATTGATCTGGTGGGGAATGGCTGGAATTACTTTCTGAAATATCTGTTGTATACCCGGGATTGGCCGCATCAAGCGAAAGCCGTCATTGCCGGTATGGTGCAGCAGCATCCGACAGTTTATATCACCTTGATGGGATTGTTGATCCTGGGATTTTTCTGGATGATTACCCGATTTCGGCAGAATTCCCGATTGACCCGAACCAACTTGTGGGCATTGGCTATGTTTCCCCTGGCTGTAGCCCCTGTTCTTACCCTTTATTTTGCCTGGATCGGATATATCGAAAATGACCGGTACGGCTATCTGGCCTCTATTTTTTTCCTCCTGGCGGTGCAATCCCTGCTACTGAAAGGACCCAAATGGCTCATGTGGGCTTTTTGGGTGCTGATATTCACACTTCAGATCCACCTTACCCGGGCCAATATTGACCGGTGGGCGCAAGTGCAGCGGTTGTACCATTCTTTATTGGAGGATTGGCGTTGGACGGAGGATCAAGAAGTTTTTGTTCTGGGGTTGCCGGACAGTTACCAGGGCATCACCATATTCAGATCGTTTGTGCCGGGAGAGACGTTACGGGACGGACTCATCTGGTATGCGGGAAAGCCGGTGGAGGGTAAGATCCGAGAGGTCGCAGCTTACGTCGTTGCCCGGCCATCCGACGGGGTCTTCGTCCAACAAATAGATGATCGTACCTGGATAGTCGGGTTCAGTCAGTGGGGGACCTGGTTTCAACGAAAAGGACTTGGCGCGGCGAATTATGAGGAAGAAGACTATCAGGTGACCTTCCATGAGGGAGGATATAAGATCACTTTTTCGAAGCCAGATCCGGATAGAATCATGGTTTACACGGATGGAGGCCGATGGATTCAGGTGCCAAAACCATCTAATTGAGCATGGTATGCAATCTCTTTGTATTTTTGCGCCTCCTTAAACATAGCCTGCACGCATGCGCACCAAACTCTCCCAATTCAATTTCGACCTTCCGGAAAAACTTGTCGCCCAGTATCCAACCAAGGAACGGGATCAATCCCGGCTCATGGTTGTGCATAAGGACACAGGAAAAATTGAGCACAGGATCTTTAAAGATCTGCTCGAATATTTCGATGAGGACGATGCCATGATCTTCAACAATACCAAGGTATTTCCTGCTCGCCTCTACGGCTGTAAGGAGAAGACCGGGGCCAAGATCGAAGTCTTTTTATTGCGGGAATTGAATTCCCATTCCCGTCTTTGGGATGTGTTGGTGGATCCTGCCCGTAAGATCCGGGTCGGCAACAAACTCTACTTCAATGACGATCACGACAACGAGCTCCTGGTCGCTGAAGTGGTGGACAACACTACCAGCCGTGGACGGACCATTCGATTCCTTTTTGAAGGAACGGATGAAGAATTCCAAACCAACCTCTACAAACTCGGCAATACACCATTACCCAAGTATATCGACCGCCCAGTCGAAGATCTGGACCGGGAACGGTATCAGACCGTTTATGCCAAGGAGATCGGTGCAGTAGCGGCTCCAACAGCAGGACTGCACTTCAGTCACGAACTGTTGAAGCGCCTGGAGCTGAAAGGAGTCGGCTTTGCCGAAGTTACCCTGCATGTCGGTCTGGGAACCTTCCGCAGCATTGATGTAGAAGATCTGTCCAAGCACAAGATGGATGCGGAATATTTCCGGATTGATCAGCAGGCTGTGGATATCGTCAATAAGGCGAAAGCGGCGAACAAGCGCGTTTGCGGCGTGGGAACAACAGCCATGCGTTCGATCGAGTCAGCTGTTTCATCGGAGGTGAATCTGAAGACCGTTGAAGGGTGGACCAACAAGTTCATCTTTCCACCCTTCGATTTCAGCATTGCCAATGCTATGGTGACCAACTTTCATATTCCAAAGTCGAGTGTGATGATCATGGTTTGTGCCTTTGGCGGATATGATCTGATCATGGATGCCTACAAGCAAGCAGTGAAGGAGAAGTACCGCTTCTATACTTACGGGGATGCAATGTTGATCATCTAAGGAACTTCTGGTTGTTTTTACCGGTTGTCCTCTCGATCAACGAACTGTATTCCAGGTGTTTTTGCGGAGGATAGCCCAAGACGAAGGCCTAAGGCTCACATTATCAATTCATTGCGTTTATTCGGTGAATCCATCCGGAAGGACTTGGAACAACGGTTCTCATTCATTACATTTGCGGCCAATTGGGTCGCAAGCCCTTTTTAATCAGATACCTTAAACTCGAAACCATGTACTGGACCCTTGAATTGGCAAGCCACCTGGAAGAAGCCCCCTGGCCTGCCACCCGTGATGAACTGATCGATTTTGCGATCCGTTCCGGTGCTCCGCTGGAGGTCATCGAAAACCTGCAGCATATGGAGGAAGAAGGTGAATCCTATGAGAGTATCGAAGACATCTGGCCGGATTATCCGCGTAAGGATGACTTCCTCTTCAACGAAGACGAATACTAACTGTTTTTCCATCTGAAGATGGAACGATAAGGATACTTCACTGCCCGCTCGGTTTTCCGGCGGGCAGTTTTTGTTGGTGACGGCAGGAAATGGTCTGGTTTTTGCATCTCTGTGACAGGCAACCCAGCCCCAAAAACCAGCCATTGTGAAGCTTCTACTCGAACTGACACGGATCGCCAACCTCAAGCGTATCTCCAAAATTGATGTCTTTGAAGGGGCATCTCTTCGCAATAAATCCAGCAAATTCAATGAATTTTACGAGGGACTGGTCCACGAACAGTTTCGTTCCGACCGGGAGGCGGCTCGGAAGTTATACAAGACTAGCCCGGGGGATGACCGCTATCGACAGCTGAAATCCCGTTTCCGGAAGCGTCTCCTGAATACCCTGTTTTTTATCAATGTCAATACTTCGGTCAAGCCGCGTTATGAGCAAGCCTATCTGGATTGCCAAAGGGATTGGGCACTGGTGAATATTCTCGAACTGTACGACGCACATATCAGCGTGCCCTACCTGGCCCGACAGATTCTGTCGACCGCACAAAAACATCACTTTACCGACCTGATCGTCGGCACAGCCAGCCTTTTGCGGAAGAAGGCAGCCGAAGAAGGGGACAGGAAGAACTTTGACAAGTACGTCGAAGTCCTGGACGCCTATCTGCCCATTCTCCAGGCCGAACAAAAGGCCGTGCGCATCCATCAGGAAATGATGATCCGATACAAGACTGTGGATGATGAGATCTCGGATGTGGAGTGGAAAGCCTGGACAGATCAGTTGATTTCGCTTTCTGAAAAACATCACGCTCCCCGGATCCAGTATATTTCATACATCGTAGCAGCCATACATTATCAGCAATCTGGTCGCTGGGAATTAGCCGCAGAGATCTGCCGCCAGGCTGAACGGATCATGGAGGAACATATGGATCAGTTTTCCTCTGAGCAGGTATTCCGGGTGCAATATGTCCTGATGCAGACCTACCTGCATACCGGATCATTCGACGACGCCAGGGCGCAATCCGAAAACGCCCTCAACCTCCTGGATGAGGGTAGCGCCAACTGGTTTGGATATCTGGATCTGTATTTTCTATTGGCCTTGCATACCGGGCATTATGCGATCGCATTCGCCATTTTACAACAAGTTGTTCAGCGCAAGGAATTTGCCAAGCTGGACGAGGAAAAACGACAGCAATGGCAACTCTATAAAGCCATACTCAACTATTTGCTGTCGATCACTCCGGAAGGAAAGCGACTGCGACAGGCGAAATTGTATCATGATTTTCAAGTTTCTACATTTCTGACTGACCCCGCGCTCTTTCCAAAGGATCAGCGGATTTTCTCCGTTTGGATGTTGATCACTCAGTTCCTGTTTGCTCTGGAAGAACACAATATGGATCTGGCCAATGACATCATCTTTCGATTGAAACAGTATACTCGCCGGCAGTTACATCCTGAACGTCAGTTGCGTGTGATCGAATTTATCCGCTGTCTGACCCAACTGCCAAAAGGAGACTTTGATGCCAATACGGTGCGATTTGCCAACAAATATTATCACCGACTCCTGGCCACATCATACCGATATGATGGCCGGATCGATCAGCTCGAAATCATTCCCTTTCATACCTTGTGGGCACACATCCACAAACGACTGAAAGGAACGACCGTTGCACTTCGAATCTCCTAAGATCACTATTGCCCTCGACGGGTTTGCCGCTTGTGGCAAGAGCACCCTTGCCCGGGATCTCTGCTCAGCCTTGCACTATTCTTTTATCGACACCGGTGCCATGTATCGGGCCGTCACCTACTGTATCCTCCAGATGGGTTTGGATCTGGACCAGGATCAAGCCTGGGGAAAGATCCTACACGAGCTCCCTTTGGAATGGCGGGTGGCCGATGGACTGTTTCGCATTGCCCTGAAAGGAGAGGATATCGAAGAGAAGATTCGCAGTATGGAGGTCTCCTCACATGTCAGTGAAGTTGCTTCAATTTCGGCGGTCAGGACATTTCTGGTCCATCAGCAACAGAATCTGGGCCGAGCAGGTGGCGTGGTCCTGGATGGTCGGGATATCGGGACAGTGGTCTTTCCGGATGCTGAATTGAAAATATTTGTCACTGCGGACACAGAAGTCCGCGTCCAGCGTCGATATCAGGAGCTGCAGATGAAAGGAATTTCCATTGAGATCAGTGAGGTTCGCACCAACCTGGAACACCGGGATCATATTGATTCTACACGCGAGGATAGCCCCCTGCAAGCCGCACCGGATGCCGTTTGGCTGGACACATCCCGGATGGACAGAGCACGGCAATTGCGCATTGCGTTGTCTGCCGCCCAAACACTTCTGCAGAAAAAGGGTGGGAGCCCCGCTCATTCGTTGGTTGTTCCCTAATTTCGCCGGGCACAATACCATGACAACACCACTGACCTTGGCTGATGTCCAACCCGGAAAACGGGTGCGGATTACTCGTGTAGAAGAACACCCTTCTACAGGCCGTTTACTGGCTATGGGATTACGCCCCGGACAGCAGGTGATCGTGGTGAGGCGAACTGCATTTGGCGCCGCCTTTTACATTCATGCAGAATTCCAGCAATTCGGAATCCGGCGTGACGAAGCAGAAGCACTATGGGTGGAGTACACGGATTAAACGGGCGGATCGCCTTGATCGGCAACCCGAACAGTGGTAAATCATCACTCTTCAATCATCTGACCGGTCTACGGCAAAAGACAGGCAACTTCCCCGGAGTGACTGTCGAACGGCGCAGTGGCGCCATGCGCCTTCCCGATGGCGAACAGCTCCAGGTGGTCGACTTTCCTGGCACCTACAGTCTGTATCCCACCTCCCTGGATGAGCGGGTCGTATTCGATGTGCTCTCTAACCCGAAAGGCGAAGATTTTCCAGATCTGGTCATTTATGTGGCGGATGCATTGCGTCTGGATCAACATCTCCTGCTACTCTCCCAGATCCGTGACCTGGGCATCCCGGTCATCCTGGCGCTGAATCTGATCGATGCTGCTGCCGCCTCTGGCGTTCGCTATGATGCTCAGGCCCTGGCCGCTCAACTCGGCGTCCCCACTATTGAAGTCAATGGCCGGACAGGGGAGGGCACAGGTCTCCTGCTTCAGCAGATCGAACATCTCTACAATGGTGTATGGGTAGATCACCCGCAAGCGGCACCCTTTTCCCTGACACCCGCATTGAAGAACCTCATTTCGGATGTCCGGGGTGCACTTCCCTGGGTGACTCATGATTATCAAGCACTGATCGTTGCCCATCACCTGGATGAACTGACCTATTTGCAACAGGAAGAAGCCGATCAGATCAGGACGATCCTGACCACGCATCCATTTGCATCCCTCCGCGCTCAGGTCGATGAGATCATGGAACGTTTCCGTCATATAGATCGGATCGTCAGTGAAGTACGGATCCAGGAAGCAGGCGAACGAAACAAACTGACTGCCCGGGTCGATCGGATCTTTACCCATGTCGTGTGGGGACCGATCATTTTTGTGGCCTTCCTCCTTTTCATCTTTCAATCGGTGTTTTCCTGGTCGACCTTACCCATGGAATGGATCGAGCGCATCTTCTCTGAATTGGGCGGCGGCATCAAATATGCCCTGGGAGAAGGCTGGCTGTCCAGCTTACTGGCAGACGGCGTTCTGGCGGGGCTTGGCGGCGTCCTGGTCTTTATTCCCCAGATCGTCCTGCTCTTTTTCTTGATTGCCCTCCTGGAGGAGTCGGGATATATGGCCCGTGCCGTCTATCTGTTTGATCGATTATTGCGCAAGGTGGGTCTCAACGGCAGGAGTATCGTCGCCCTCGTATCGGGCACAGCCTGTGCCATTCCTGCCGTGATGAGCACCCGGACCATCACCAATCAAAAAGAACGCCTGATTACCATTCTGGTCACCCCCTTTATCAGTTGTTCCGCGCGATTGCCGGTCTATGCCCTCCTTGTCGGCCTGATGGTCCCTGCCGGGAAAGTGCTGGGTCTGGTCAGTTATCAGGCCCTCACATTTATGGGACTCTATATTCTGGGTGCCGGAGCGGCCATGGCGGGTGCCTGGGTTTTCAATCGGGTGTTAAAGACGGAAGAACCGGGATATCTGCTCATGGAGCTGCCGGATTATCAGGTGCCACATTGGCGTAATGTAGTGTTCACGGTATGGTCGAAGGTGGCCTCTTTTGTCCGTGAAGCTGGTAGGATCATCATTATGATCTCCATTGTTTTGTGGTTTCTGGCCAGCTATAGTCTACCTGGCAGAATGGCCCAGGCGGAAGAAGTCGCCCGGACGGAAGCAGTGGCCAAGGGTCTGGATGAAACGGATACGGATGCGCTGATCGCCTCTCACAGAATAGAGAATTCTTATGCCGGCATGTTGGGGAAGGGTCTGGAGCCGATGATCCGGCCCCTGGGCTTTGATTGGAAGATTGGTATCGCCCTGGTCACCTCTTTTGCGGCCCGGGAGGTATTTGTCGGCACGATGGCCACAATCTATAGTATCGGCAGTGTGGATGATGAATCGAGCATTCGTCAGAAGATGGGTGCTGAACTGCATCCAGCTACTGGCCGCAAGAAATACAGTTTCCCTGTGGCCCTTTCCCTGTTGCTCTTCTATGTCTTTGCCATGCAATGTATGAGTACAATCGCTGTGGTCAAGAAGGAGACGGGGACCTGGAAATGGCCATTGATCCAACTGGCGGTGATGACCGGTCTGGCTTATGTCGTCAGCCTGATCACCTATCAGGGGTTGACGGCAATGGGATATTGAGGATACTCTTAGTACACTTTCACCGATACAGACTGTTCTCCAATGGCTTCCCACACCAGGATGCCAATTCCTATTCCTCGGAAGTCTAGTTCAAGGCTGGAGCTCGTTTCACCAGGCTGGACCTGCTTAGAGTTGAGAAGTTGTCCGTTGGAATCAAAATAGTAGAGTTGACCACCAGCTGGGTTCTTCATACCACTGACAAGTACATTGCCCGTTGATATCCAGGCGTTTAGGGGACTTGTCTCCGAGCTTTTTCCAGAGGTGACAATGGGGCTGTAGTCATATGATCCATCCCGATCCACAATGCGCAAGCGATAGTAATGCTGTCCCGGGTCGGCGGACCTGTGCATCCAATGATAGGATTGCACGGCGACGGACCACCCGGCCGCCGGTACCCGGTCCAGCTCCTGAAATGGTTCCCCATTTCGGGCATGCTCGATGCCAAAGGTTTCACTGTTTGTTTCTGTTGCTGTTGCCCAATTCAATCGGATATCGGGGCCGACAGTTGTGGAGGTAAACGTGGTCAGCTCCACAGGTAGAGGTTCTCCAGCATTATAGATACGGACGGAGTCGATCCGCCAAAAGGTGTTTTTGTCTTCTGTGGGACCCTTCTTGGCATTAAAGGGATAGATGCGAAAGATGACTGAATCTGTGAGGTTCTGCAGAGGAAGAATAGGGGAGAGGGGGATGGTGACGGTCGACCATTTTCCATGGCCATTCATGACGCCACTGGCCACGGCCGAGGCAAAATTGTTTTTGCTATATCTGAGTTGCCATTTGTCAGCAGCCTGGTTTTCGCGGTGGATCTCAAAAGAAATCCGAACCAGGGCAAGTGCCCGACCTGGGGCCACTTTAAGGGGAATCTGAATATAACGTGAGGTGTCCGGAGAGGTAGGGTTGTCCGACCAGCCGTAGGACCCGTACGCAGGACCCGTACTCGGATTGCCAGGAAGGAATGGACAGGATGGACAGTTGACAGGAATGACAGGCGCCAGAGACATATTCCGGCTGAGGATGGCGGCATGAACAGAATCAGGGGAGGTTGTGTTCCCTTTGAATGTATATCGACTGATTAGAATCTCTTGCCCTGAACCTGGAGTGAAGCCTCCGAGTATCAACACGGCCACCAGCATTATCCGCCACATAGTTTACCTTATCTTCGCGTGTGTAGTAGCCTTAAAAGTCAGGCATTATTCCCAAAGATTATTCTCGAATTTCAACAAATTGTGACAGTGAAAAAACTGTATTTCCTCCCTCTTTTTCTCGGCATTTTCTTTTCATTCAACAGCCTTTCTGCTCACGAAGGGATGTGGCTGCCTCATCTACTCAAACAACTGGAGGGGGACATGCAAGCCATGGGTATGAAAATGTCTGCTGAAGACATCTATTCTGTGAACTCTGGTAGCCTCAAGGATGCTATCCTCCATTTTGGGGGTGGTTGCACCGGCAGTATCATCTCTTCATCAGGGTTGGTCCTCACCAATCACCACTGCGGATATGGCTATATCCAGTCGCATAGTTCTGTTGAGCACAACTATCTGCGTGATGGATTTTGGGCCAAAAGTAAGGATCAGGAATTGACCAATCCTGGACTTTTTGTGACAATCATTCAGCGTATTGAAGATGTGACCGAGCAAGCCTTTGCAGGCGTTCATTCCAAGCTGTCGGAAGCAGAGCGCCAGTCCCTGATCGATCTGAACCTGAATGCCTATAAGGAAAAGATCAAACTGAAATCAGATGAAGAGGTGCTCTTCCGTCCTATCTATTATGGGAACCAGTACATCATGATCATCACCTTGAACTATACCGATATCCGACTGGTGGGCACTCCTCCGGAGTCCATTGGCAAGTTTGGCTCCGATACGGACAACTGGATGTGGCCACGGCATACGGGTGACTTTTCCCTGTTCCGCATCTATGCCGGACCAGACAACCGTCCGGCGGCTTACAGCCCGGACAATAAGCCCTTCAAGCCCGTACACTACCTCCCTGTTTCCCTGGATGGCGTTGAAGAGGGTGACTTTACACTCATCTTCGGTTTTCCGGGTAGTACCCAGCAGTATCTGCCGGCATCTGCAGTAGCCATGACCAAGGAGGCGATCAACCCTCCTCGCATTGCTATTCGGGATACTGCATTGCAGATCCTGAATAAAGGCATGCGGGCGGATGAAGCGGTTCGCCTTCAATATGCTTCCAAGTATGCCCGCGTGGCCAACTACTGGAAGAAGTGGATTGGTGAAAACCAGGGCCTGGAACGCACCAATGCGGTCTGGAAGAAGATCCTCGAACAAAAGGAGTTCCGGGATAACGTCCACGGCGATCCTCAATATGCGGCTCTACTCCCCCGTTTGGATAGTCTATATGCCGCGCTGACCCCCTTTATGGTGGCCACTCAGTATTATGGCGAGGTGGTTCAACGCAATATTGAGATCTTTACCCTGGCCCGGTACATGTCCACCTTGAGCAGTCGTTTTGAAGAAAATGGTGAGGAGGGTTTCAACGCCTACCGCGATCGCCTCATTCCCGCTGTGGGTGGATTTTTCAAGAACTATCAAGTCGATCTGGACAGACAAGTATTCGCTGCGTTGATGCGATTGTATGCAGTAGAAGGCGATCCCACGCTCACGCCGACAGCATTGATGCAACAGTTCAGTCCCGGTCAGTCCGCATTTCGCACAGAAGCCCTCTTTGCCCAGACCGTATTGGCAGACAAAGATGGCTTGATCGCATTGTTGGAGGGGTCTCCTGAAACGGCAGTCCAGGCATTTGCTCAGGATTCTCTGGTGATCTGGTATGATTTACTTAGTCAGACTTTTCGGGAAAAGGTCGCGGGTCCGATGGCCTCCCTTCAGGATGAGATCGATGCACAGATGCGCCTGTACATGGCCGCTCAGATGGAGGTGGTGAAAGAGAAGAAATTCTTTCCGGACGCCAACAGTACATTGCGTGTCACCTATGGCAAGGTAGAAGGCTATCCGAATTCGGATACCACTCGTTATGCGCATATTACCTGGCTGGATGGGGTTATGGACAAATATGTACCCGGGGATTATGAATTTGATGTGCCCGAACGATTGCGCGAGCTACACGCCACCAAGAATTATGGGGCGTATGGGGAGAATGGGAAGATGCCGGTTTGTTTTATCGGGTCTAACCACACCACTGGCGGAAACTCCGGAAGTCCGGCTATTGATGCCGAAGGCAATCTGATCGGATTGAACTTTGATCGGGTCTGGGAAGGCACCATGAGTGATCTTCATTTTGATCCGGCCATCTGTCGCAATATTATGGTGGATGCACGTTATATCCTGTTCATCATCGACAAATATGCCGATGCGGGTGCTATTGTGAATGAAATGACCCTTGTTCATCCTAAACAGAACTAGGATTGGATTGATTTTTGTCTTGCATCCCAAAGGATTTTCTTCCTTCAAACTTATCATCAACAACTAACACCCATTTATGCGCATTCTCCTCTCCTTTTTCCTGTCCCTATTTGTCGGCTCGGCCTTGTTGGCCCAATGCAATGAAAAAGTCGCCTTTTATGGATCGGACCTCGAGGATATCCTGATTCACAGGATTATCCGCACCACCGACGGCCAGTTTATCATGGTCGGTCAGAAAAACTTTGACGGTCTCATCATGAAGGTGGATGATTGCGGCAACGTTGTTTGGGAAAAGACCCACCAATTTGGATTGGAAACGGGCTTTCGCGATGTGATCGACCTCGGTGGCAAGTATGTGGCCATGGGTTATTGCTCCGAATGCAAGGTTGGTGACTCCAGTAAAAAATTCATCATTCAGGAGATGACCCTGAATGGAGATAAGACTGGATTCCCCAAGACACTGGGTCCCAGTAATGCGGATGCAGAAGGCTACCGGATGCGTCAGATCAGCAGTGGTCGTTTTGCCCTCGTCGGCACACGGACCGTGACTCAGGGGCAGACGACCGGAAATTCTATGGTCGCCTATATCCTCGATGCTACATATGGCATTGATGAGTTTCAGTTTTTTACCCAGAAAAAACTGGGTGAGATCGCCTACGATATCGTTGAGATCCCCGGTACGGGATTTGTCATTGCGGGTACCTCCTATGAGACAACCCCTCCTGAGTCGTCCATGATCCGACTGATCGGAACCAATAGCACCCTCGGACAGCTTTGGTCCAATGATTATTTTGATGCCAATACCATGCTCGAGCAGTCTGCGCGTTCCATTGGTCGCCTTCCAAGTGGCGATCTGATCTTCACTGGAGCCAAGGTCGAAGGCGGACAACAGCAACTGTTTGTCGGGAAGGTAAATCCAATGAATGGTGTTTTGACCGGTGCCGCTTCCTATGGCGGTAGTGGTGACGATGTCGGTCGCGACATTCAGGTGCTGGACCAGGAAAACATCCTGGTCTCTGGTTTGCGTGTTGATGCAGGTATTTCTGAAGGCCCCTGGGGCCTTGTAGTTGATCAGTGGTTGGCGATGCGGGACGAGTTCCAGCCAGCCGCTTCCGGTCTGTTCAACAGTGGTCTGGGCTTCAAGGTGGGGAATGAGCAGCATTTCGCCTTTGCCGGTACGGCTATCAGTTTTGCATTCAAAGGCATTTTCGCCCGTACCAAGTCCTTGAGCACACCATTGGTGATCCCCGGAGCACCAGATGCACAATTGAGCATCTACCCGAATCCAACGGCGGGTCGGATCGTATTGGCCGGATGGGATATCCCTTCGGATTGCCGTATCAGTCTCTACGATGCTGAAGGTCGCCAGCAGTGGGGTGCACAGGCGCAGTCAGAAATGACCTTGCCCGCTCTTCCTAACGGAACCTATATTCTACGCCTGGACTGGTCAGGAGGCAACGTCCAGCAACCAGTTGTGCTGCAACAATAGGAACAAACCAATGAAATAAAGAAAACCCCGGTCATCGAGAAGATGCCGGGGTTTTTTCGTAAGTCAACACCGTGATCAAACCAGTTTATTGTCATTGACTAAAGATGCTGCTGATTTTAATATTGGATGGTATAGCGTGTTTTCTTATTTTTCGGACAAATGATTGTGTCCTTGAAATAGACATAGTCCGAATTTATCTTTTTCTTCCAATGAATAAAAGTAGGGACTTCGGCAGCTGTGCGCACTGTCATTTTATTTTGAAGTGGACTGCTGGGGACGTTGTCATTGGTTATGGTGATGTGGTACGGGTAAAATGTGTGGTGCGTTCCATAAGAGTAGCTCACATCAAACACTTTCAGATTGTCACTTTCTACCCGTTCAATTTTGATCTCCAGATCAGTTGGATAGGCCAATTCCAGGTTTAATGAATCCTGGAATGTATCTGCCAGTTTCCAAATATAATGATAATCGTTTGGGGGGAACGCAATATGATCTCCCTCATACGGGAGGGAAATAATGAGATGATGGTCAGTGGAAAAGAGTGTCGTGTCAATGAGGGATGTAAAGTGGTATTCCCCTTTGGAATTTGTAACGGCTTCATGGATGATTTGACCAAAGCAGAGAAAACACCCTGGATCGACCCAACGCAATCGGACGGGAACGCCTTTCATAGGACTCCCGGTAACCGTATTATAAGCAGTGCCGCGCAAATCTATTGGATAGCAGTCGGATTCGCATTTCACGATATTGAGCGGTAGCTTAAAATCAAATAGGTCAAGACAGGACGAGGCCATTAATACCGTAATGATGACAAGGAGGCCGGATAAGGATAATTTCTGACGGAAAGATAGCATGACAGAAAGATTGACTGGTGAACAAAAAACCCTGCTCATAGCCTGGATTTTCAAGCAACTCAAACCTGATGAGGGGTGTCATTTTTTCATTTCTCTTGCTAATCGCTCGAGAATGAAATCCATGCTTTCTGTTTCTCAGATGCCAGGCATCTAAAGGTTGTAGGCTGTTAAGCTAAGGATTTTTCGGGATGGATTCAATATAATTTGAAGTTGTGTTCTTCGTTGCATCAATACCCGTCATCCTCGATCTCAAATTCGGCATCTTTTTCCCAGATCTCCATTTCACAGGGCTTGCAATTGAACTTCAATTTATATTCTACGTCACCATGTTTCAGGACTAATGGCTCCACCAGCTTTTCGCCCATGGTCGCCTTTTGAAATCGGGGGCACTTGCCCAGTTCATATTTGACACAGTATTTCGTGGTCATGACCCGAGATTTGCCAGGGTCCCACTGTAGCTCAAAAGCTTTTTCAATTTCGGTCACGCCATGTCGTTCATAGAACGTCCTGGCTAATTGATTCGAAACATTATGGGTAAAGTCCAGTTTGGAGACAGGATATGGATGGTCTGTTTTCGTGATTTGGAATTCTTCCCGATGGTATTCTTTGACGCGAATGTCCACCAGTTGCTCCAGCGTCACTCTTCTGATCTCATTTATTTTTGAATTGGGGAGGAACCAATTATCCGACAAGTCGATTTTCAAGTCATCCACGATAAAGGGGGTGTTCCCTGTTTTGGATAAATTCTTTTCAATATTGGGAATGGTCGATTCTTCGGTCTTCGCCGGTGTTTTTTCAATTTCAATTGTTGAAACACTCTTGTGCCCGTCTTCGTCAATGGCTGTCAACGTGAAGCCGTTACTGCTTTCAGTGAATGTCATGGAGACGCCAATTTTTCGAATGGCACTGTCATCCCGTTCCAGCAATTTGTTGAAGGAGGCATCATGGTTTCTATAGATCAGGGTGCCCACTGGAAGTGGCCTGAGGGAGTTAGGAATGACCAGGTCGTTTATGATGATATTGACCCGATCGCCATCTGCTTTTCCTTCTTCATTGAGAAAAAAGAGGCCATCCCCATTATTCAATAATTCATGGTTTTCGATGACGTAGCCATTGGCTTTTACTTCCAGCAGTTTGCCGATCAACTGACCCTGTGATTTAGGTGTTCCCAGGAGCCGATGGTTTTATCTCGTTTATTGACAAAATAATCGGTATAGCCCCGGTTAAAGCTCTTGTCCATTTGTGGATCAAAACTGTAAAAGGTTCGGCCTGATGATGCTTTGGTGTATTGGTCACTGACCTCTAGAAAGGCATCCAGTCGTTTTCTCAGATAGGAGACATTATTTTTAACATAGACAAGGTCTTTCAATCGGCCTTCGATTTTAAACGAAGTCACTCCGGCTTCGATCAAGTCTGGCAGCTGATCACTCAGATTCAGATCCTTGATGGACAACAAATGCGTTTCGGTCAACAGGGTAGTCCCCGTGCCATCGATCAGGTTGTAAGGCAGTCTGCAATTCTGTGCACAGGAACCTCTGTTGGCGCTTCGTTCTCCATTGGCTACACTCATGTAGCAATTGCCGCTGAAGGACACACAGAGTGCTCCGGAGACAAAGAATTCCAATTCGACGTCTGTCGTGTCTCTGATCTCACTGACCTGATCCAGATTTAATTCCCGGGCCAGGACTACGCGTTTAATTCCTGCGTCGTGGAGGAATTTAATATGTTTTGGATCACGATTGTTGGCCTGCGTGCTCGCATGGAGGACAATGGGGGGTAAGTCCATTTCTAAAATGGCCATGTCTTGAATGATGAGTGCATCGACGCCAATAGCGTATAATTCGTGTATGAGTTGTTGACAGGTGTTCAGTTCTTTTTCATAGAGAATGGTATTCACGACGACAAAAACCTGGGCCTTGAAGAGGTGGGCATACTGGACCAGCTCAGCGATATCTGCAACTGAGTTGGTGGCGTTGGTGCGGGCCCCAAATTGAGGAGCACCGATGTACACCGCATCAGCACCAGCGTTGATGGCTGCCATACCTTGATACAGGTTCTTCGCTGGAGCCAGGATCTCAACTTTTGTTTTCATAGGGCAAAGATAGCTTGCCGACAGGAATCACCTCTGAGAAGGTTGCCCATTCGGATGATCACATATAAACAGGGGTATCTTCCAGTCTGCTGGCACCCGATAGGTGAATCGGGCTGTTCTCCATTGAGATTCTGGCTCAGATCATTGCTTGCGTGGCAATCTGTCAAATAAAGCTTACAGCTTATTATGGTGTGCCTTTGAAGCAGCCAATATTGTAGGGAAAATCATAGGTCCAATGATAATGGTATAAGTTGATCATCTGACCATCCCAAAGCACAGAATGTGTATGACCATGGCACTCGTCTAAATCGGATGAGGTTAGTAATTCGCCATTTTCGCCGTACGGGCCATAAATACCAAAGCCATCGAGCATGTATCCCATCAGCGCAGAGTGGCCGGAAATGTGGGGGTGAATATGTTCTTGAAGATCCTCTGCTGGAAAATGATAGTGATATCTTTCTGTGCCATCAGTGTGACCACCGAATCGATCCAGCATTTCATGAGCAGCAGCATCATTGCCCAGTGTGGACGCGCCATGATATATCGCGCTACCACTGAGCGAAATGCCCGATGGGCCAAATGGTACACAACTTGGACTGGAGGCTACTTGGGGTATTGCGGGAAGCGTGTAGAGCACTTCATGTGATGTAATGATATTTGGATTGCCATCATATTTGTATGCGACACTCCCTGGCTTTATTGGAAAAACACCGGTAGGGTGGTCAGGCAATGCATTCCCTGTAATGATCCGATTGCCATTACCATCTAGCGTGATATTCAATTCACTGACCCAGGTGACATTTCCTTCAACCTGAGGTTTTCGGGTGTAGTCCCACGTGCCGTCTGGATTTGTCCAATCACTGGCATCTGCGTTTCCCGCGCCATTCGAGGGGAGCCCGCACAGCCACAAGGATAAAAAGTCTGGTTGAGGATTCCCTTGATTTCGGATAAGAATATTTGTGGGTGCTGTGCCACCCAATGGTAAATGGGTCAAGTCGGCCGCCTCGGGAGTGGTTGGATCTTTAGGGTCGTCTTTTTTACAGCTGGCGAATGCCAGTAAAACGACGAGAAGAATAAGCAGTGCGGTTGCTCGTGTTTGGATAGCATAGATACTGGTCATGTATATATTTTGTTGTTCGACTGTTTAAAAGCAAATGGGTTTAATGGATGGATCTTTTTAAATGGAGGGATAGGGATGGGCGATGTGATGAACCCTGCGGGATGGTTGTCATCGTCTTTGGATGTGTCCAGTTTGGGGGAAGTTTACTCGGTCTCGAAAGCTGTGCAGATCCATAGTGGCGACCAGGCTATTATTTCTGTCTATGGGCAAACATGACTGGTAGAGATTCCGGAGCCCATATTTGCGGCCAGGGTATCCTGATTTCTACAATCAAGATGAGGGGTCACTGCTACCAGAAGTCAACATTCATCTTGTTCTTTCGAATGGGGAGTTCTACTATAGGACAGATAAGCCACAAAAGCACTGGCAATAGCGCCAAAACCTCCCGTAATCCAATCTTCGCCGAACATCAGTATGATCCCGGCGATAAAGCCGAGTACCCCGATGATCACGCCGAGGTTGAAAAATCTGTTTTTCGGGGTACTCATATCTTTTTGGTTTAAATCATTTCTTGGTGGGGGGTTCGGTGATCATCCTTCTTGTCAAGCAGCTCTATAGATGCACACAAGGGATCGTCTTTCAACGCAAGGTGTTCTGCACCTGGTCCGATCTACTCTTTTATTATTTTCTGGACGATCTTTTTTCCTGTAGATATTTCTTGGATCTCAAGCATATAAATCCCCTTAGCTAAATGGTGTAATTGGATTTGGCTCGAATTCGAAGAAGTGCTGATCATTTTTCCTTCCATCGTGTAAAGGCTTGCCGTATAGGTTAACTCGCTATAGACGTCAATATTTAATCTGTCCGTAACAGGATTAGGATAGATCCGGATCGTGGAGTTTGATAGTGCGTGTACAGAGGTCGTCTGATCCATCCCATCACAATCTTCATCTATTCCATTGTTCGCAATTTCTTCTGCATCCGGATTGATATTGGGATCAGTATCATTGCAGTCATCGGTGAGCAAAAATCCATCCTGGTCCAGATCATCATCCAGAGTAGCCGGATCACAGTCATCATCCAGACCATTATAAATGATTTCCGATTGGTTGGGATTGACTTGTTCGTTGTTATCATCACAATCCACATAAGCATTAAATCCATCACCATCGGCATCTACAAGTATACTGCAATCAGGAGTGCTTCCCTCCAGGTACATCAAATTCCAGGCGGTTTCAAAACCGATTTTATGCGCTATCCACGAGCGCCAAGTAGCCGAATTTTGATCTGCAGGTTCTTCTCCCAAATCGCAAAGACCCGTTAGCAACGTATACATGTAAGCACCGATCGCTTTGTTTAAATCATTGTGCATATGCCAGGAATCACCATATGCAGATTGGCCCGGGATAGCTTCCCTCATTTGTGCAAACAGCGTGCGGATGGGAATGGCCCGTGCATAGGGCAATTCAGATTGTTCAATCATAAATCGGGCAACACCGACATCAGTATCATTCAGGGTGCCGCTTTCTCGTCTGTCCAGACCATAGAGCATGGATACGTCCCCATGATTCCCTTGATCTTGCATCGGAAATCCAAAGGAAAAGTCAAATAATTCGGGATCGACTTTGTAGCGTTTGTTAGGTTCAAAATTGGAATTGGCTCGCCCGTAGTTGAAATCGATGGGTGAAGTTCCGCCATTCTGTAGCGATTTTGGCGACTGGTTGAAGACCCAGATCAGTCCATTTTTAATCCCATTCTCGGAACTGGTACCCGTATGATTGTAGTTCAGGGTCTCATCGCCAATATCACAACTTTTGAAGGGAGAAATGAACGATCGAATACCGGTGTAATGAACCTCGTTTTTTTCCTCCGCGACTGTTGAAAAGGCGATGTCGGCCAGTTCATCATCGTAAATGTACTCTGAAGAGGAGGCATTCTGACCACAGATATGGGCGTAAATGCTTGCTGCCGTCAAATAGGCCCCGTTCGGTGTGGGATGGTTGCTGCTATTGTCCTTCTTATCGGTTGGCAATGCATCCCAGGCCAGACCAGCAGGAATGGTTTGTAGCTCGACCTTCGAGCCATCAGCGGTCCGATAAGTGAACTCTTCGAAATGTTGGATAGAAGTCCCTGACGATTGATCCTTGGGCCACATCATCAGTAAAAGCGGTATGCCATTGCCTTCGGTGACCTTTGCGGCAATCTTATTGACACCTAAGGAATAATAACCCGGTATGGTGGCAACGATATGGGGGTCTGCAGCGATGACCACATAGTCCCAGTTGGTGCTACCCGTTCCAGCCAAGTTAGCCAAACGCTCATCCCGGCCTTCTGGCCAGTAATAGTATTGCGCAAGCGAATGACTGTGATGGGCCCAGGTATATTCTGTTCCGGCCTGACCTAATCCTACGATGACGGATTTAGTCATATGAATATCCTCAGCAACAACCTGCACATCGATAGAGATGGATCCATCAGCCGACAGAATGTTTTGCAATTCGTCAGCGATCTGATTTGGTGAAAAAGCCTCCGTGCCATTGATCGAACTATTGGTGCCGAGAACAAGGATGTTGATGATGCCGTCACCATTGATGTCTGGGTTGACAGCAGGAGGGGTGGCCTTCAGGGTTGTAGTGTGCAGGCTGAAACCGACGAAGAACAGGCAACTGATGGCGAGACTCAGGACACAATGCGGGAAGGGAATATAGGGGTGTGGATTGTCTATGTGTTTGTTCATGTTCTAGAGGGTTGACCTTTTTTTGTAACGGTAATGATAAGCGTTCGTTTTGATGCCGCTAATGCATTCTTGTGATTCGTTTTCAAAATATGGATAGCTTGGTTTCAGTTGTAAATTCCTCTAAAAATTTCATCCCTTTATATGAGTTCCCTTTTTCATTTAACTTAGGACTCCAAACGGCAATGGCATATTGATCGGGATGTATGGCTATGATCCCTCCGCCAACGCCACTCTTTCCAGGCAGCCCAACCTTAAACGCAAACTCCCCGGATTCGTCATAAAATCCACACGTTTGCATGAGCGCATTTAGCCTTTTTGATTGACTCTCACTCAATATGGATTGGTTGTTCGGAATTCCACGACCATTATTGGCGAGGAATAGGAATAACTCTGAAAGCTCTTTACAACTCATTTCAAGTGAACATAGGTTGAAATAGAAATCAAGAACATCTGATGGTTCATTTTTAATATTTTCAAAGGACTTCATGAAGTTGCAAAGGGCAACATTTCGATAGCCTACGGCTTTCTCTGAATCAGCTATTTTGTGGGAATATTCCAATGCTTTATTGTTCGATATACTTCGAACAAAGTCTAAAAATTCTTCCTTTGGGTTCTCCAAATGACTGAGCAGAATATCGGATATTACTATTGCTCCTGCATTTAGGAACGGATTTCTCGGTATTCCATGATCTGCTTCAAGTTGAACCAGAGAGTTAAATGCTGTGCCAGAGGGTTCTACGCCAACTCTGCCCCATAGGTTTTCCCCGAGAATGCGATAGGCAAAGCATAGTGAAAGGACTTTTGCTATACTTTGAATAGAGAATTTGTCATCGCAATTACCTATACCGAAGTGAACCTGTTCTAATGTGGATATATGAACTCCAAAATTTGCACTATCAACATGGGCTAATTCAGGAATGTAAGAAGCTGTTTCTCCTTTATCATCTGCATGTTTAACTTTTTGATAGGTTTTAATGATTACTTCTTCAAAATTCACATTTATTTGTTTTAATTGTACATCACTTCCGTATATCCGATATGCACCTGGATGAATCTTTTACTTTATGCAGGTGCAGCCTTCTAAAGATAGTTGATCTATGGGACTTTTGATCAAGTCTAAGGTCGCAGTTGTCACATGGGTATAGATCAGAGTTGTCTTGAGGGTCATGTGATCCAGGAGCTCTTGGATGAACCATATATCTGAGTTATTGTCTTTAGCTGTTTCGCAAAACTGTGACGAAGGACCTAAGGCTTTACCCGTTTGGAGATTTTGATTTTGGAGACTTTCCTGATGATATTCTGCCAATCATTCAAGGGTCTTTATTTAGATGACCTATGGATGGAGTGAGTCACTGATTTAGAGTACTGTTCATGCGTTAACAGTGCACCATTAGATCACGTTGAGTGTGCCTCAATAGTAAGGGGGATGTACCAGTGGTGTACTACGGTTACATGTATGATGCAGATATACAGTACTGCTGATGCACGGATTGGGCACGTTCAATGAAACACTACACCCAAACGTTTAATGTCAGGATACCGAATACCATTTAAGCAAACAACGCCGCCATATCTGTCTTTTCCCGGACCATTGCCATTACCTGATCGATGCCGACTCGTTCTTGTAAGAGGGTATCCCGATCTCGAATGGTGACGGTGTCATCTTCCAGGGTCTGGAAGTCGACCGTGACGCAGAACGGTGTACCAATAGCATCCTGACGGCGATAACGTCGGCCGATGGCATCTTTCTCGTCATACTGACAAGGGAAGTGAGCCTTCAATTTGTTCAGGACAGCTGTGGCCTTGTCCGTCAGCTCTTCTTTGTTCTTGACCAGAGGCAGAACAGCACATTTGATCGGTGCTAATGCCGGCGGAAGCTTGAGGACTGTGCGAGTAGAGTCTTTACCATCTGCATCAGGTACGGTTTCTTCAACGAGTGCATGACTCATCAGGGCGAGGAACATCCGATCACAACCGATGGAGGTTTCGACGACAAAGGGGACGTAGTTCTCGTTCAGCTCAGGGTCGAAGTATTGCAACTTCTTACCGGAGAGTTCCTGGTGGCTCTTCAGGTCAAAGTCTGTCCGGCTGTGGATGCCTTCCAACTCCCGGAAACCAAAAGGGAAGTCAAACTGGATGTCGACCGCGGCATTGGCATAGTGGGCCAGATTATCGTGGTCCTTAAACTTCAGCTTCTCCGCCGGTGTGCCCAAAGCGAGATGCCATTTCATGCGCATCTCTTTCCAGTACTCGTAAAATTCCATCTCTGTGCCCGGGCGGACGAAGAATTGCATCTCCATCTGTTCGAACTCCCGCATGCGGAAGATGAACTGACGGGCGACGATCTCATTGCGGAATGCCTTCCCGATCTGGGCGATGCCAAAGGGTACCTTCTGTCGGGTGGTCTTCTGAACGTTCAGAAAATTCACAAAAATGCCCTGAGCGGTTTCCGGGCGCAGGTAGAGCTTACCCTCTTCACCAGCGATATTACCCAGTTGGGTGGAGAACATCAGATTGAACTGCCGGACATCCGTCCAGTTGCGGCTGCCACTGACCGGATCAGCGATCTCCAACTCTTCTATGAGGGACTTCAGCCCCGCCATATCTCCGTCGGTCATGCAGGTGGCCAGACGTTTATTGATGTCGTCGATCTTGATCTGATTGGCCACCACACGTTCGTTGGTCAGCCTGTACATGGCCTCGTCAAAGTCATCGCCGAAGCGCTTGACCGCCTTGGTGATTTCTTTTGTGATTTTGGCCTCTATCTTCTCTACATATTCCTCGACCATGACATCGGCCCGGTAGCGTTTATTGCTGTCTTTGTTGTCGATCAAAGGGTCGTTGAATGCATCGACGTGTCCGGAGGCCTTCCAGGTTTTCGGGTGCATAAATATGGCGGCATCGATGCCTACGATATTGTCGTGCATCCTCACCATTGACTGCCACCAGTAGTCCTTGATATTGTTTTTCAACTCCACACCATATGGCCCGTAGTCGTAGGCAGCACTCAGGCCGTCGTAGATCTCGCTCGACTGATAGATAAATCCATATTCCTTACAATGGGAGACGATATTCTTGAACTGGTCTTCTGACGATGCTGACATGGAGTGATTTTTTGGGTCTTTTGACCGGCGGCAAAGATACATGCCTTTGTGAAATGGGCACGAGGGGGGTGAGCAGAGGGGTAGGGTTGTTTTGTCACCATTTTTGCAGGGCAAAAATATCGCCAAAACGGATCCAGCCATGATGGTTACCCCGGGCTAAAGCCCGAGTCTATTGACGTATCCCGCTATGGCAATGAGAGGTGTTAATTCACAATCTCCGCCAAATGCCCTTCTGCCGGTATGAATAAACGCATCCCCCAAGCGGTGAGCCGCCCACGTGCTCAAGCAAAGAGCGAATACCGAACACCAGACAACCAGCAATATGCCAATCCTGCCGTGCCGGGAACTGCCTAATTCTCATAACCTCATAACCCCAGATATCCACCACTCACCAAGCGGCACCAGCCGCCCACGTGCTCAAGCGAACACCGAAAACCGAACGCCGAATGCCCTTTAATCATGGGCCGGCACCGACCTGTCCTGACAACCAGCAATATGCCAATCCAGCCGTGCCGGGAACTGCCTAATTCTCATAACCTCCGACCTTCACCACTCACCAAGCGGCGTAGCCGCCCACGTGCTCAAGCGAACACCGAAAACCGAACGCCGAATGCCCTTTAATCATGGGCCAGCACCGACCTGTCCTGACAACCAGCAATATGCCAATCCAGCCGTGCCGGTAACTGCCTAATTCTCATAACCTCATAACCCCAGATATCCACCACTCACCAAGCGGCGCAGCCGTCCATGTGCTCAAGCGAACACCGAATACCGAACGCCGAATACCCTTTAATCATGGGCCGGCACCGACCTGTCCTGACAACCAGCAATATGCCAATCCAGCCGTGCCAGGGATTGCCTAATTCTCATAACCTCATAACCTCCGACCTCCACCACTCACCAAGCGGCGTAGCCGCCCACGTGCTCAAGCGAACACCGAAAACCGAACGCCGAATGCCCTTTAATCATGGGCCAGCACCGACCTGTCCTGACAACCAGCAATATGCCAATCCTGCCGTGCCGGGAACTGCCTAATTCTCATAACCTCATAACCCCAGATATCCACCACTCACCAAGCGGCACCAGCCGCCCACGTGCTCAAGCGAACACCGAATACCGAACGCCGAATACCCTTTAATCATGGGCCAGCACCGACCTGTCCTGACAACCAGCAATATGCCAATCTCGCCGTGCCGGGAACTGCCTAATTCTCATAACCTCCGACCTTCACCACTCACCAAGCGGCGTAGCCGCCCACGTGCTCAAGCGAACACCGAACACCGAACGCCGAATGCCGAATGCCCTGCGTATTGATCCGAATCACACCTTCCACTGACCGAAATGTGGCCGATTTTTATGGATTCCTCTCTGTTGGAGTCTACCTTTGGAAAAGTGACAGATCACATTCAAGAAAAACTCTAGACCATGAATCCACTGATCCAATCCAAGGCCGATTATAATCTGGCCTACAAGAAAAGTGTAGAAGACCCCGAAGGATTCTGGGCAGAATTGGCATCCACCTTTACCTGGAAAAAACCTTGGGATACCGTACTGAAATGGGATTTTATCAAACCCGATATCCAGTGGTTTGCCGGTGGGAAAATGAACATCACCGAGAATTGCCTGGACAGGCATCTGGCAACGCGAGGCGATCAGACTGCCATCCTTTGGGAACCGAATGACCCCGATGGCCCTGTCCGCCGCTATTCGTATCGCGAGCTGTATCACGAAGTGTGCAGGGTCGCAAACAGCCTCAAAGAACTGGGTATCAAAAAAGGCGATCGCATCTGTTTCTACATGCCCATGGTGCCCGAACTGGCCATCGCCGTACTCGCTTGCGCCCGCATCGGAGCAGTCCACTCGGTCGTTTTCGCCGGTTTTTCTGCCAATGCACTGGCCGACCGGGTCAAAGACGCAGAATGTAAAGTGGTCATCTGTTCCGACTATAATGACCGGGGCCCCAAACATATTCCTGTAAAAGATGTCGTCGATCAGGCCCTGGCCATGGACTGCGATTGCGTCGAACATGTGCTGGTCCTTCGACACACCGGCGATCCAGTTCAGTGGATCGAAGGACGTGATCTCTGGTGGCACGAACAGGTCGATCATCAGCCAGACACTTGCCCTGCGGAAGTCATGGACAGCGAGGATATGCTGTTCATCCTCTACACTTCCGGTTCAACAGGAAAGCCCAAAGGTGTCGTGCACACCTGCGGAGGATACATGGTTTACACCTGGTACTCCTTCCTGAATGTCTTTCAATACAAGGACAACGATGTCTACTTCTGTACAGCCGATATCGGCTGGATCACCGGCCACAGTTATATCGTTTACGGACCGCTGCTGGCCGGAGCCACCACCCTGATGTTCGAAGGGGTGCCCACCTATCCGACGCCATCCCGTTTCTGGGATATCGTGGACAAGCATAAGGTCAATCAGTTTTATACCGCACCGACCGCCATCCGCGCGTTGATGGCCCTGGGTGATGAATTTGTAGCTGGACATGATCTGTCCAGTCTGAAAGTCCTTGGTTCTGTGGGCGAACCCATCAATGTTGAGGCCTGGGAATGGTACCACCGCCATGTAGGAAGGGATATTGTGCCGATTGTTGACACCTGGTGGCAGACGGAGACTGGCGGTATCCTGATCTCGCCCATCCCCAATGCGACACCGATGAAGCCCTGTTTTGCCACCCTGCCATTACCTGGGGTTCAGCCCTGCCTGGTGGATAGTTCCGGTAAGGAGATCGAAGGAAATGATGTCGAAGGGTTGCTCTGTATGAAGTTTCCCTGGCCGGCCATCCTGCGGACGACCTATGGAGATCATGAACGGTGCCGGACCACCTACTTCTCTATGTATGAAGGCATGTACTTTACGGGTGACGGTGCCAGGAGAGATGCGGATGGCCTTTACCGAATCATCGGTCGAGTGGATGATGTAATCAATGTTTCCGGACACCGCATCGGTACTGCTGAAGTAGAAAATGCGATCAATTGCCACCCTGAAGTCATTGAATCTGCTGTTGTTGGATTCCCGCATCCGATCAAGGGGCAAGGTATTTATGCCTATGTGATCACGCAGCATGAGGTGAAGGATAAAGCTGCCTTCCGCAAAGAGGTCCTTCAGGTCGTCACCAAGGAAATTGGTCCGATTGCCAAGCCGGATCAGATCCAGTTGGTCACCGGGCTGCCCAAAACGCGTTCCGGGAAGATCATGCGACGGATCCTACGTAAAATTGCATCTGCGGATACCTCCGGAATGGGAGACACCTCCACATTGCTCAATCCGGAAATAGTAGAAGAGATTAAAGCCGGAGCAATCGCTCAAGCGAAGAGTTGAAAGGTCAGATCAGAAAAACGGAAAGAGTTGTTCCGATAGTTCTAGTTCGGTAGAGTTTCCAGTTTCTCCCTGTTCAGGATGGAAATGGAGCTTTCCTCGATCTTGATCAAGCCCTCGTCACGGAAATCAGATAGGGTCCGGATCAGTGTTTCTTTCGCTGTACCAATGATCTGGGCCAGATCCTGACGCATCATGGAGATGGGCACAGGTTGGCCATCTTCCTGATATTTTTCATGCAGGCGAAGCAATGCTTCTGCAACACGTTTGCGAACAGAATGATAGGCGATGCGCACCAGGTTCTCCTCCTGTTCAGCCAGGTTGCGGGCCAGCATTTTGATCAGGCGAGCTGAGACATCCCGGTTTTGATGTAAAAGACCGACAAAGTCCTCCCTGGGGATGAAATAGACCTCAGAGTCTTCCAATGCCGAAGCAGAGGTGGTATAGGGTGTGTCATTGAGCAATTCGAGGTAGCCGATGAAGTCACCGGGGCCGGCAACTTCCATGATCAGTTCACGTCCATCCTCACTGGCTTTGAATACTTTGATGCGTCCCTTTTCTACCAGATACACCTGACGGGGATAGGAGCCTTCATGAAACAGGGGCTCTTTGGCCTTCATGATCCGCATCCCCTGCTCGTGAGACAGGTTGAGGAGGTTGGTATATCCGCGTGCTTCGTTGATAAAAGCCTGCAAGCCCTTGGCATCACGGGGGAAGTCCTGGTTCAATTTAGCACTCTTCCGTAACCGGGTTTCAACGGCTTCCAGCAGCTCGACATCATCAAACGGCTTGGTGATATAGTCATCCGCTCCCAGGTTCATTCCACGACGGATATCGGACTTTTCTGTCTTTGCCGTCAGGAAAATGAAAGGAATATTGGCTGTTTCAGGGTTCTTGGTCAAAATATGCAATACTCCAAACCCGTCGAGTTCTGGCATCATCACATCACAGAGGATCAAATCTGGTTTCTGATGGGTCGCAATTTCGACCCCGACTTTACCATTTTCAGCCTTGAGAGCTTCGTAGTCGGAAAGAGTCAGGATCTCGGCGAGGTTTTCGCGGACATCTTGATTGTCTTCTATGATGAGGATCTTTTTCATAAGCATTCTGAGTGCCGCAAATTACGATGGATATCAGAATTAACCACCGTCTTTCTCAGGAAGTCACAGATTCTGCTGAGATCGGAATGCGAATGGTGAAACAAGACCCCTTCCCCTCCGTGGAGGTGAACAGGATTTCACCACCCATCAGATTGATGTACTGGCGGACGATATTCAGGCCCAATCCCGTTCCCTGAATATTGGTGACATTCTTTGCCCTGAAGAATCGGGTGAAGAGGTGGGTTTGGTCCTGGATGGGAATACCGATACCCTGATCCTCGATCTCGAATTGAAATGCTGCTTTTTTCATTTCTGTCCTGAGGAAGATGGATCTGTTCTCTGGTGAATACTTGGTCGCATTGCTCAATAGATTATAGAGGACATGTTTGAGCAGGGTCCTGTCCTGATTCAACTGAATGGTCGCCGTTTTGGACTCATGGATCGTCTTCTGCCCGGGTTTGAGGGTCGGTCGAAGCTCATCCAGTACTTCTGTGACCAGTTCATCGAATGTGAATGTCTCCGGAGTCATGGAAATCCGGCCTTCTTCCAACTTGGCCAGCGAAAGGAAGTCGTCCAGTATGCCCGTCAGCATGTTGACCGATGACTTGATCCGTTCAATATGGCGGAAACGTTGCTGCTGCTGTTCACTGAGTGGGTAACGGGAGATGAGGCCTGCGGAGGACTGGATGGTACTGAGAGGTGTGCGGAATTCGTGGGAGGCCATGGAGACGAAACGACTCTTCAATTCATTCAGCTCTTTTTCTTTTTCCAGGGCGTGCTGGAGTTCCCGTTCATTGTCCCTGAGGATGGATTCGATCTGTTGTCTTTCCTTGATCTCCCGATTGAGGGTGGTATTGATCTGGATAAGTTGGTTGTTTTTTTCTTCCAGCTCGAGGGTCCTTTGGATCACCTTTCGTTCCAGTTCCTGATTCATCCGCTCGATCTCTGCTTCTGCGGAGCGAAGATGGGTCTTGTCCTGGATGATGCCTGCATAATAGCGCTTCCCGTCCATGACTACCGCATTGACGGCCAGTCGCATGGGGAAGAGACTATCATCCTTGCGTTTGCCTTTTTCATCCCGCCCGATTCCGATGATTTTGGCAGGGCTACCGTCATGATAATTCTTGAGGTATTGATCATGTTGTACCCGATGATGATCGGGCATGAGCATGCGCACATTCTGACCGATCATCTCCTCGCGCTCATATTCAAAGAGCTTGGTTGTGGCCTCATTGACCATCTGGATCTGCCCTCGCTCGTCAATCACAATGATGCAATCAATGGCTGTTTCAAAGATAGCCTTGAGAATGGCTGGATTTGAAACAAGTGTATTGGATTGATTTTCAGGCATGTTTATAGGTAATAGGGCCTTTTGTGATGGAGATCATAGTTGGAATTGATGGTGGTCATGAAGGGTGTTTGCTATATCCTGTTGCTTTGTTGAAAATAAAAAAACCTATTATGAACTTCCAATCACCTATCAGCGAATATATGACCAAGCAGGTCATTACAGTTTCTCCTTCAGATACTCTTGTACACATCAAGGAGATTTTCGACAAATATAATATTCACCATGTTCCTGTCGTGGATATGCGCAAGATTGAAGGGATCATTTCCAAATCGGATTTGAGGCACTTCCTGCGTGGGTTTACCGGAGTGGAAGATGACAATCTCCTGGATGAAGCTCGCTTGAGAAACTATCAAGCGAAGGACATCATGACCACACGTATGGCAAAAGTCGATTCAACAGATCGCATTAACGTAGCTTTGGAAGTATTCAAGATCAACCGTTTCCATGCGCTACCAGTCGTCGATAACGATGAATTGGTGGGCATCCTCACCACGCATGATATCATTTCAGCCTTGGTTACGGAGGATCCGGTCAAAGCAGCTTTTTAACATCCTTTAATCGACTGATTATGAAGAAGTGGTATCTGGTGCCTACTGATTTTTCAGCGGCCGCACGGAATGCAGCCCTATACGCTATGAATTTGGCCCAACAGTCCAAACATGGTGTCCATTTCTTCTATGCGTTCCAGCCGGACCTCGACGTCCAGTCTCCCTTCCTCTATGATTCTATGGCCAAGCTGCAGGAGATGTGGATGGAAAAGCTTGAAGCATGGAGTAATGAGGTGCTGGCCGAGCAAGGCAAACTCACTCGTGATGATGTTCGTAATGAAGTCAGCATCGGTTTCGCTGCAGAAGAAATCATCCGGCTCAGCCAGGAAGATGAAAATTGTATGATCATCATGGGGGCCAAAGGTGAAGGCGGAATGGTGGGCACCTGGTTGGGTACGGTATCCGGCAAGGTGGCACAGGAAGCATACTGCCCTGTATGGCTGATACCGGTGAATGCCCGGATCAAAGCGATGCGAAATATTCTCTATGCCAGCAGTGGCGATGCCATCGCTGAAGAGATGATTCATCAGGTGGTCCGGTTTACTCGGAGCATGGAGGCTACGCTTCATTTTGTCCATATTCACAATGCTCAAGGGGCACCCGAAGACAAGATCATTGAAAAGATCTTTGAAACGCTAGGTGCAGGTGCTTTTGGTGACCTTTCCTACATCGTCGAGATGATCAATGGACAGGACATCATCCAGGAACTGAATGATTATGTGGTTCGTAATGACGTAGACCTCGTGATCAGTGTGACCCACCACAAGTCCTTCTGGGAGAAACTGGTCAAACATTCCATCACCAAGGATCTGACGATCCATGCTTCCGTTCCGACATTGATCGTCCACAAAGACGATGAACAGACATTGAACACATATATTGACACCGTACCCTGGCCATTGGTGATCACATGATGATTACCTTAGCGGTTCGATCAACGCAATAATCCATGATTCTGATTGGAACCGATTTTTCTGTAGGCTCGCTTCATGCGGCAAAAATTGGATTACTTCTCGCCCAAAAAACGGATTCGAAGGTAATTCTGGTCCACGCATTCAAGGCGCAAAGCCGGTCCGGCATGTTTATGTCCATGGATCGGTATATCCGCCAGGCAGCTGAGCAGGATATGGCCGAATTTGTCGCCCAGATCGATCCTGAATTGCATCCGTTCATCCATGAAGCCCGGGTCGTCCGGGGGTTTGCTGAAGAAGTGATCATGCAATGGGATGAAGATCAGGATATCGGACTGGTCGTTGTCGGGACCCAAGGGTCCAGTGCCATCCGGGAGATCTTTATGGGGAGAACAGCAAATATCCTCCTCAATAAATTGAGTTCGCCCATCCTGGCAATTCCCGCGGAAGCTCAGGAAATCACGCCAGGAGGATTGATCTTTGCCTGGGATGGTCGCACCATGGACCGCAAAACCTGTGAGGACTTGATAGACTGGGGTGCCAAGCTCGGAGTGGTCCTGGAGGTCATGCATGTGCATACAGAGCATTCACCACCTTGTGACCCCATCGTCAAGAGCTTCTTTGAAGAAAAGAAAATTGGATTCACCATCATCCCCGGTGAGGGAGATGTCAAAGATGAGATCGATGACTACCTCCAGAAATTCCCGAACAACTGGCTCGCCCTCATCAAACGGGAGCGTGGATTCTTCGAACCCTTCTTCCATGACTCCATGGTGAAACGCGAGATCTTCTCTACGACGAATCCCATCCTGATTATTTGACCGGTTTTCCCTGCCTGCCGGGGTGTTCGGAGATCAGGTTTTGTGAATTTATGTTGATTGTTGGGCCTGTTACTCTTGGGAGTTTGCTTCATTAACCACCACATATCGGGACCCACTTCCAGCCCTGAAAGGGCGAAATATCTCAGCGAATTGCAGCGCCATTCGACACCGGTCAGAAAGGAGTCAAGCCCTGAAGGGGCGCAATCCATCTCGCCTGAACGAGATGTTTTGTCACCATTTTTGCAGGGCAAAAATACCGCCAAAACAGATCTGGAGATGATCCTAAACCCCGGGCTAAAGCCCGGGGCTATTGACGTCTTCTACTAGAATGAAAAGTGAATTCTTTGAGGGTTATCCTCCTTCTTTCTCAATAAGGAATCAACACATACCTGTCCATCGTGGTGGAAACGAATACCCGCAACCCTCGAGTGTCATCAGCCGACACCACTACCAAAGCCACTAAACGAAATGCGAATCGCTTTGCCATTCCAGGGCTAGCATCCTATGCCACCTCGATTTCGGCCCTTCACCTTTTACCATTCGCCGTTTGCCTTCTCCATCCGGAGTCAGGCACGCCTCATTTTTCTTTCCTACGGCGTGCCGGCATTCCTAATTCCTGCGTTCCAGGTTCCTGATTCTCCATTCTGTAACGCTTGGTCTGCTGTCTTCGATTCCTGTGAAATTTATTTCGCCCCTTCAGGGCTTCTGCATTATTCCAATCAGTATCGTTGGGCGCTGCCCAACGCTGAGATATTTCGCCCCTTCAGGGCTTGCAACCAATTTCCTGAGTTCCTGATTCCTGCGTTCCTGGTTCCTTCTTCCTCGAAATAACCCAATCTTGATTGCCGACGGAAGTCACCCAATAACGAAATAACACTGCTTTCAAACCCAGGGATGCCAACACCCAACGCCCAAAACCCAATACCTGTCGTGGCCCTCAGTCCTGGTTCCTTCCGCTTTCCGCTTTCCCACTTCCGATTTCCGCCTTTCTCATTCCTGACTCCTGCGTTCCTGGTTCATTATTTTCCCGATTTACACCGTTCTCATTTCTCCCGCCCCCGGCCAGGCATTCCTTATTTGTCATTCCTTCCATCTGTCCCAAAGTCTCACAGTCTCACAGTCAGTCACACAGTCACCTCTAACCCAGATCACCTTTACCATTGTCCCAGATCATTTCCACAGGTGGCCTTCAGGTGTACATTAGTACCAGAAAAAAGCTCAGTCATGAAACTCACAAAGTGGCCGGGTAATATGCTCAACCCGATGAACCAATGGGTCGACAGATTCTTCCCAGAAGAAGACCCCTTCTTCAAGGAGATTCAGACCAAATGGGCGAACCAGCCCGCTGTCAACGTCAAGGAGACAGAAGAAGCATACATGATCGAAGTGGCAGCCCCAGGCTTGCAAAAAGAAGATTTTGAAGTCTCGTGTGAAAACCGGACGCTGTTGATCCGGGCAGAGCATCAGACCGAAGATGAAAAAAAGGAAGACGACTACATGCGCCGGGAGTTTAATTACTCCCGATTCGAGCGTCACTTCCAACTGCCGGAGGACGTCCAGTCTGAAGCAGTAAAAGCAAATTACGACAACGGCATACTCCAGATTAACATGCCTCGAAAGACCATGAAGATCAACAAGGAGACCCGTATGATCGAAGTAAGATGATCTAGTGTTGGTAATAGGTTTTGTGACGGAGGTCTCCTTTTGGAGACTTCCGTTGCTTTTTCAGCCTATCCGATTGCCAACCGACTAAACCTGAATACCATGTTCGATGCACGCCAATTGAAAGTCCACGAGGTGATGACCACCGATGTCTACATCATCCAGCCTGATTCAACGCTATTGGAAGCGCAGCAGATTTTTCAGTCGAATTCCTTTCACCACCTTCCAGTTGTGTCAGACGGCAACCTTAAGGGGATTTTGAGTAAATCAGACATCCTCTTGATATCCAGTGCATTCCCACTAAATGATCCAGGGACCAGAGAAAAAAACAACAAACCTCTTTTATCCAGAATGCTGGCCGAGGAGGTCATGACTCGTAATGTGGTCCGTTTGCGACCAGATATGGCGTTGGGGGTTGCTGTGGGGATCTTTCTTGAGAATCTGTTCCACGCCCTTCCTGTCGTCGATGACAAAGGTAATCTGTTGGGCATTTTGAGCTGGCTGGACCTACTCCGGGTAGCGTATATTCCTCAACAGAAGTTGAAAGATTGATGTCAACTTTCCGCATGGACGGAATCTCGTCCAAAATCTGCAATTACATAGAGAGGGCATCCATTGGATGCCCTCTCTATGTAATTCATTAAGTAAGTGTGATCTAATCGACCTCGTAGGTATCCACCGGACCAAACTGACCAGAGGATCCGGAATTACCCCCTTTTTCGTTTTGTTCAGACAACGTCCATTCGTCCGTGGATGTGGTTTGCAGCCATAATTCACCAGATTTGCGGAAGACCTGAACATTCAATCCATACATCTCTTGAAAGGATTGCTCCAGTGAGCTGACTTTCAAATTGCCATGAATGCCCAATTCACCTTCATTATGCACATTTCGCGCACGCCCTACTGTGAGGCCCTCATCCAGGTGGTCCTTTTCCAAGCTGCCCTGGCCTTCGGAATGACGACCTTTGTAGAATTCAAGTTTTAGAAAAGGGAATTTTTCCTGAAATTCCAGCTTTACTTCGCGAAGCGTTTTGGTATCTGTGATAAACATGTCATCGAATTTGAAATGAAGATAGACGCCACTGAATTGCAGAAGCATGACAGCCGTTACTTTAGCCTATGAGTAGTATCAATCCAATCCCACCAGGGAGGTCAGGCCATGCACACCCGGCGTCAAAATCTCGTGATCATTTGGACGGCCCTCAGTCCAGACGTTCCGAATTCTGGTTTGCTGTCCGGGTCTTTTTTCAATTTCTGAAGGGATTTCGGCATCTCCACTTTTCAGGACCATGCATCACTGTTTTCGGATCAGCACGATTCGAGGAAGATCATCCATACTATGCCCTGGCCAGAGAGATGGGACAGATGATTGCGGGGCATGGGTTCACCACCATGACGGGTGGAGGACCGGGCATCATGGAAGCCGCAAACCGGGGTGCCTTCGAAAGTGGCGGGCGATCTATCGGGTGCAATATCCGATTGCCGAACGAACAATCACCAAATCCATACACCCACCGCTGGGTCACTTTCCGGCACTTCTTTGTACGGAAATACATGCTCCTCAAATACTCCTATGGATTCGTGGTCTTTCCCGGAGGGTTTGGCACCATGGACGAACTGTTTGAGACGGCCACCCTCATTCAGACGGGTGTGATCAGCGATTTTCCGGTGGTGATCATGGGGAAAGAATTTTATAGCCCTCTCCTCCATTTCCTGGAGAGGATGGTAGAGGAGAAAACCATTCATGCGGACGACCTGTCAAAGATCCTGGTCACAGACGACCCACAGGCAGCTATCGCCTTCCTGGGTCAGGCTATCCAACCGCACCAGTGGATCACACCTCAACCGTACTGGTGGTTGTGGGAGCGATCCTGGAAAAGGTCAAACCCATCCCAGGCCCAAAGCAATGGCCATCAATAGAATGGTGATCGCGACGAACTGCTGAACGTGGGTGAGTTTTACCTTGCGCAGCCATTGACGGCCCACAATGGCTCCGGCAATGGCACTGAGGATACCGATAGTCAGTGCTGGCCATTCCCGCGTGGCCAACTCGATCCAGCCTGAGGTGCCATAGGTGATCAATCGAACAATATCGATGCCCATGGCGATCAGAATGCCACTCGCGATAAACGTTTCTTTGGACAGCCCGAGGCGGATGAGAAAAGCAGAGCGCAACGCTCCTTGATGTCCGGATAACCCGCCGAAAAAGCCACTCAACAACCCACCCAGGGGCAGGACTCGTTTGGGGAAGATGGGCTGCTTATCTTCAGGGAGCAACTCCAGGATCGCAAAGCCGATCATCAACAGTGCCACGATCAGCTTTACAGGGTGGATCTGCCAGGTCGTAGCGCCCAGGGAATATTCACCCAATGGGGAAAGGCCGGACAATTGCCCCAGAAGGAAGGCACCGATCCAGGCACCAAGCAAGGCGGGTATTCCAAATCCCAGGACCACATTCCGATTGGCAAATCGACCAACCAGACCTGTTTTGAAGAGATTGTTCGCCAGATGGACAATCCCGGTCATCGCAATGGCGACTTCTACAGGAAAGAAGATCAGGAAGACAGGAAGTAATAATGTGCCCAGACCAAAGCCACTGAAAAAGGTCAGGATGGCAGCCAAAAAGGCAACACTACCGATCAGCAGGAGCCCGAAGGTGGTCATCTGCCCATCCGTTTCAAATGCTCCATCAGATTGTCGATCTGCAGATGGCTGCCGATCACGATGAGGCTGCTTCCGGGGGTCAACACGGTGCCGGGGTTGGGGTTGACGCTATATTTTCCTTTCTGGTTGCGGAAACCGATAATATTGGCTCCAGTCTTTTCATGGATCTGCAGTTGCTTGATGGTTTGATCCCGGCAAGCGGCTGGCATACTTTCATAGCTCAATTCTTCAAACGTCACATCGGAGTCATACTCATTGGTGAGAAAGGTGAAAAACTCCACAGTCCCTGGTTTGGTCACCAGTGTGGCCATATAGAATCCGCCGATCTGTTCTGGCATGATGACATGGTTGGCGCCAGCCAGACGTAGTTTGTGAGCTGATTTTGGATTGAAGGATCGACTGACGATTTGAATTTTGGGGCTCAACTGCCGGGCGGTCAATACTGTAAATACATTATCCGCATCATCACTAAGTGCAGAGACCAATGTGGACGCACGATGGATCCCGGCCTGGATGAGGACATCATCTTGCGTAGCATCACCTTCCAGATACAGGAGTCGGGTAGGGGAGGTTTGGATATCCTCAATGATTTCTTTGTTCGAGTCGATGATCACAAATGGCTGCTTGTGTGCCATGAAATGATGAGCGATCTCCCGACCATAACGACCATAGCCACAAACAATGATGTGATCATGTAGTCGCTCCAGGTCTCCGTGGATCAGGTTGTTGTGCATTTTAACAAAGATTTCCCCTTGAACAATATAGTTGGTAAAGGCAGATAGGGCATAAGCGAAGATGCCAATGTTAACCAGGATATATCCTGCGGTAAACAGTCGACCGGCCTCAGAGAGTTGATGGACCTCCATGTATCCAACAGTCGACATCGTGATGATCGCCATGTAAAATGCGTCGGAGAGGGTATAGTTCTCCAGAAGCATATAACCCATGGAGCCGCCCGCGAGGCTGAGTGCAAATAGAAAAAGCCCGATCCGATAGTCGAGAAACCGTCGGGTCAGGGAATAGGAGGCAAGTGGATTATAAAACCGGCGAAAACGGAAGGGCTTCATGCATCATAAAGGTACAGTTACCTTGGGATACCTGTTGCGTTCATATGGAATTGATCCATTTCAAGAAAAGAAAGCCCCTTTCCATCGACATTCCAGGCCCTTCCATCGAATATTGCCGACAGTCTCCCGGTGATGGTGTAGATTTGGGCATCACTGAAAAATCAGAAAATCTATGAAAAGAGGTAGTATCATCCTGATCGTTGTTGTAGCCATCCTGGCGATCGCCGGATATTCCATGTTCAAAGGAGCATACAATACAATGGTCACAAAGACACAAAGTGTCGAAGCGCAATGGGCAGGAGTGGAGACCCAATATCAGCGCCGAATGGATCTTTACAATAGCATTGTCAGTACCATCAAGGGGTCATCCACATTCGAACAGGAAACCCTGACGAAGGTGATCGAAGCCCGGAGTAAAGCCACCTCTGTACAGGTTGATCCAAGTAAATTGACACCCGAATCTATAGAGCAATTCCAGAAAGCTCAAGGTGAAATGTCATCCGCCTTCAGTAAGCTTATGGTCGTCGTTGAACGATACCCGGAATTGCAAACCACCCAACAGTTCAGAGATTTCCAGGCTCAGATTGAAGGCACGGAAAACCGGATCAATAAGGCACGGGTTGATTTTAATACGACGGTACAGGATTACAATACCTACATCAAGCAGTTCCCGACCAATATGATTGCCGGGATGTTCGGATTTGCAGACAAAGGATACTTTCAGGCGGCTGCAGGATCTGAAAATGCACCGAATATTGAGTTCTGATGGGGCTGATCTGGCAGCACAATTTTTCAAAAGAGGATAAACTGGCCATCCGCGAGGCTATTCAGGGAGCAGAGAAGCAGACCTCTGGAGAAGTACGTGTCTACTTTGAGCAAAACACGCACGGAGAGACCGTTTTGCAACGGGCAGTGAAGGCTTTTGCCAAGCTGAACATGCAAAAGACGCAAGACCGCAACGGAGTCCTCTTTTACATTGCGTTTGAGGATCAGCAATTTGCTGTACTCGGCGATCAGGGCATCCACGAAAAGGTCACTCAGACATTCTGGGATACCATCCGTGGGATGTTGACACAATACTTTGCAAAAGAAGAGTTTGTCCCCGGATTGGTTGCAGCCATTGAGGAAGTGGGTCGCCAATTGGAGACACATTTTCCCTATCAGCGAGACGATATCAACGAATTGCCGGATGATCCAGTCTTCCACAACGAAGAACCGTCATGAAATTGAAGTTGATCAAGTGGACATCCTTTCTTTTTATTCTGCTATGGGCAACTATCGGCCGGGCTCAAGATTTACCTCCAGCACCCGATCCGCCGCGTCTGGTGAATGACCTTGCCGGCTTTATGCAACCCGATGAGGTGGCTGCGTTGGAAGCGAAACTGGTCGCCTACGAAGACACCACCTCCACGCAGATCATGATTGTGACCGTCGAAACATTGGGTCGATGGGATGTCGCCGAGTTTTCCTACCGGTTGGGTGATGCCTGGGGTGTTGGCTCTGCCAACGAAGACAATGGCCTGGTCATCACCATCTCCCGTGAAGAGCGAAAGGTTTTCTTTGCAACCGGCCGGGGCCTGGAAGGCCCATTGCCAGACTACCTCTGCAATCGGATCATCGACAGAATTGTCGTCCCCGCTTTCAAGCAAGGGGCGTTCTATCAGGGCCTGGACAGAGCTACAGATGCCGTTATTCTTTCGATCGGAGGGGAGTTTGTCAAAGAATTGGGGGATCCCAAAACCCCTGTTGTTCCGCTGATTTTGATCGGAATACTTTTCCTGGTGATCATTGTGTTGATCATCATTTTCTCCAAGAACAACCCGGGTGGAGGTCAGATCCATCGTCGTGGATGGGGTGGACCCATCATCTTTGGCACGGGTGGCGGGAGTAACTGGGGCGGCGGCGGCTTTGGCGGCGGTGGTGGTTTCGGTGGAGGAGGCGGTGGCTTCGGTGGCTTTGGCGGCGGAAGCTTTGGCGGTGGTGGTGCAGGCGGTAGCTGGTAGCCCAGAACGCCTTACAGTCAGCCTAATCCTGCTCCCGACCCAGAAATAAAGTAAATTGCCCCTATGAAGGGACATGAAATACGCACCGCCAATGTGATCCGGTATGTGACACCCTTGAGGGAAGGTGGTTCCCTTCCTGCCATCGTGGATGCGGATGACGGATTCCCATATGTCATCAAATTTCGAGGGGCCGGTCAGGGAAAGAAAGCGCTTGTCGCAGAGTTGATCGGTGGAGAGATGGCCCGACGACTCGGATTGAACATACCGGAACAGGTCTTTCTGCATCTGGATGCATCCTTCAGTAAGACAGAACCGGATGAAGAAATTCAAGACTTGTTGAAATTCAGTGTCGGTCTGAATTTGGGCCTTCATTTTCTTTCGGGAGCATTAACCTATGATCCTCATATCACCGAAGTAGATCCGTTGATGGCATCAAAAGTTGTCCTGTTGGATAGTCTCATCACCAATATTGACCGGACACCTCGCAACCCGAATCTGTTGCTCTGGAGAAGGGAGCTGTGGCTGATTGACCATGGTGCTTGCTTGTATTTTCATCATAATTGGACCCATTGGCAAACAGCAATTGACAAAACCTTCCCTCCTGTCAAGGACAATATTCTGCTGCCTCAAGCTACCCGGTTGGAGGAAGCAGAAGCGATCTTTCGTCAACAATTTGACACAGATTGGCTGACCAATCTCCTCGCTTGTGTCCCGGAAGAATGGTTGATTGAAGAAACAGATTCACTGACACCTGCCGAGAAGCGGGAAGCCTATCTGGAATTTCTTCAGACGCGATTGTCGAATATCCATGTGCTCACTAAAGAAGCCAATGATGCCCGAGCAACAGGTTTTTGAATATGCCGTCATCCGGTTTGTACCCCGGGTGGAGCGTTGCGAATTCATTAATATCGGGGTGATCGTCTTGTGCAAGCTCAAGGGCTTCCTGGCGATGAAAATGCAATTGGATGAAGATCGATTAAATGCTTTTTCCAGGGATGTTGACATCCAGGCCTTGTCAGCCACACTTCACACTTGGGACCTGATTTGTCAAGGCAACCCAGAAGGTGGTCCGGTGTCACTCTTGGATCCAGCCAATCGATTCAGATGGTTGACCGCGGCGAAGAGTACAATCCTCCAATGTTCTCAGGTTCATCCCGGACTCTGCACACATTCTGAAGACCTGGTGGAGGATCTGTTTGCTAAATATGTGCTCTAGTAATTTGTGAGGGTTTTTCGCTTTTCGCTTTTCGCTCGCTTCGCTTTCGCCGTTCGCTGAAGCGGGTAAAGGGTAAAAGGCAATAGGTAAAGGCTCCTGAAATAGGGATTAATTTCCAAGATTGGAACCTTCCAAAATACCCGTAGCATTACGTTTAAGCGAATAAACGAATAAACTCAATAATTTTTCTCCTAACCTCCAAACTCCTCGACTTGATTTCCGCTGTTCGCCGTTCGCTGAAGCGGGTAAAGGGTAAAAGGCAATAGGTAAAGGCTCCTAAAATAGGGATTAATTCCAACAATAGAACCCTACTAAATACCCATTACATTTCTTATGAACGAATAAACGAATAAACCCATAAACTTTTCATGCTTGAACGACAAGTTGATCTCAGGGACATCAGGCCCCCAGAGTAAAATCGAAATAACGAAATAACAAAATAACATTTCTCATAACCTCCCCAACTCATAACCTCATAACCTTCTCCCTCAATGGCACATCGGAATGTTGGTCATTTCATGCAGAAGTCGCAAGTCGACAGGAATAGGGACAGAAAAAGCACGGAGAATTAAAAAGACACCGGTCAGGATTAAAAAAGGGGGCAGCACGTATTTTCGAACCAGCGCAAATCTTCCCTTGATCTTCCAGCCAGCAAATTGAGTTGCCGCCAGGGCGGGGATGGTCCCCAACCCGAAATAGAACATGATGGTGGCTCCGAGCTGTACATCACCAGTCGCTAAGGCCGTAGAAAGGGCCAGGTAGACCAGTCCACAGGGGAGCAAGCCATTGACCATGCCTCCACCTAGTGGAGCCCAGCGGGAGGGGGATTGTAAAAACCGGCCATAGGCTTTCGGGATCCACTCACCCAGTTGCCGCAAACCAGGCAATTGCCAGATCTGCCGTTCCCAGGGAAGCAACGAAAAGGCAGCAAGGATCAGGACCACTCCGGCAATGATGGACAGATAAAACTGCAGTGTACCCCAAAGGGCCATACTGAGTGTGCCGATCACCAAACCAAGGAGAACGTAGGTGGTGATCCGCCCCAGGTGATACAAACCTGCACTCCAGAATGTACTCCTGGACTGACGATCTGCCTGTTGATGGATCACTATGGCCAGTGGACCACACATGCCCACACAGTGTAAACTGCCGAAAAAACCGAGAAGAAATGCTGCCCACATGAATACTGCGTGGTGACGGGGTCAGGGGATGACCAGTCGTGTTTCCTTGAAATAGGGGCGCCCTCCTGATGTCCATTCGATCTGCACCACCCATTGCCCGGAGACCAATCGGTCAACAGAGATGACCTGTTTGTTGGTGGCATCCGTTTGGATGGGCACCCGATGGTCGAGGTTAGCCGTAGACGGGCGATAAAAGTGGACCTCCCCTGAGATGGATGGCATCGCATCAGGGAATTGTATATGATAGGTGCGTGTTTCACCCTCATAAGACTCGATGACCTTTTCCGTCAGCGCAGTATAGTTGGCCACCTTGTCCTTGTGATCCTGATAGGCCAGATCCGTTGCATAATAGTCCTCTGTGACCAAAGAATTATCCTGTCCGAATGAATAGATCAGAATGACGATAAATGCCAGGACGAATACGCTGTAAAAGATGGCGATTCCCCAGCCCCAATTGATTTTCATGATCGGTTATTTAATCGGCCCCATGAAATTGGTTTTCACCTTTTCGATCAATTCGCCATCGGCATACATCTCAATGAAGATGGGGTTTTTCTGTCCGTGAAGATCGTCTTTTTCCAGAACGATGAAGAATGAGCCGGAAGCCTGTGCGCTTTTTCCAAGGGTAGGTTCCTTGCCGACCAGTTTGATCTCGCCCTCATGGTCCACTAATTTAAAGTGGATCTGTTCGTACTCCTTGTTGGTCTTGTTCACCACCTCATAGTTGTACAAGTTGGACAGATGATCCTCATCGACCTTTTGGTAAAGCATCCCGGGTGTACGGAGGATGAGTGTCTCGATCTGAGAACGATGATTGATCAAAAAGACCTCCAGGCCCATCAAGACCAGCAGGACGATCGAATAGGCCGCCATCCGCGGTGTAAAGCGACGCTTTTTCCCCTCTGCAATCGTATTGTATGAGTCATACCGGATCAGGCCACGAGGTCGGTCAACTTTGTCCATGACCGCATCACACACATCGATACAAGCTGTACAATTGATGCATTCCAACTGAGTGCCGTTTCGGATGTCGATGCCCGTCGGGCACACCTGGACACAGAGTTTACAATCGATACAGTCACCGATCTGGGGTGCATCTTCCGTCAGGGCCTCCGCCAGCTTCGCTTTTTTGATCTTGGTCCGCGGTTCGCCACGCACAAAGTCATAGGCCACCACAATGGAATCGCGATCCAGCAGCACACCCTGTAATCGCCCATAAGGGCAAACCACCAGACAGACCTGTTCGCGCATGTACGCAAAGACAAAATAGAAGATCCCGGAAAAGATCAGCATGGCAGTAAACCCTCCAAGGTGCATACTGATCGGTTCAGTAATAATTTGGATGACCTGATCGGATCCGATGATATAGGCTAAAAAGGTATTCGCAATGATCCAGGATACGGCAAAGAAGAGAGTGTATTTCAAACCCTTCTTCCACATCTTCTGCCCATCCCACTTCGCAGCATTGAGTCGTTTCTGTGCATTGGCATCCCCTTCGATCCAGTATTCGATCTTCCGAAATACATTCTCCATAAAAATGGTCTGAGGGCAGATCCACCCACAGAAAATTCGCCCGAAGACGACTGTGAACAGGGTGATAAACACGATCATCGTGATCATCGCAAAAACAAAGAGATGGAAATCTTGTGGGGTGAACGGTTGTCCAAACAGAACAAACTTACGCTCGAGAATATTCAACAGGAAGAGCGGTTCCCCGTCGATGCGGATAAAAGGCATTCCAAAGAGGGCGATCAGCAGGATCGTACTGACGATGTCCCTCCACTTGGTAAAGAAGCCTTCCGGTTTTTTTGGATAAACCCAGATGCGCTTACCCCGCGCTGTCTACGGTCCCAATGTGATCCCGGAAGGCTTCCTGCTCATCGTCCTGAAATATACTGTCGACGAGGCTAGGCTTTTGATTACTCATGATACGATACAATTCAACTCACCGGGAACCCCTCCCGGATGAACAAGTTGGCTCTTTCTACAGCGAATTCGACTCGCCTTGGGCCGGAGCTTCCTCTGTTGGTGTTCCTTCTGAACCGGCAGGCTCATACAAGTCACCTTCTGCAGCTTTCGGATTTGGCGGATTTGTCCCCTGCAATGAGAGGATATAACTGCCTACAGCATGCATATCCGCAGGTCTGAGTTGCGTTTGCCAGGAGATCATGCCCTTTTCTGGAACACCGTATTTGATGGTCTTGAACACATCTGTGATCGAACCTCCATGGATCCAGTAGTTGTCCGTCATATTCGGCCCAACAGTTCCTTCGCCAAATTGCCCATGACAAGCAACGCAGTTGGCATCAAAAATAGCTTTACCCGCTGCGAGCGACTTTTCATCCGTCAACAGTTCCACATTGGATTCATCGATCAGATTGGCTTGCTTGGCCAGGAACTCTGCAACCTGCTCTTCGCCCTGAGCCATTTCAGCCTCATATTCTTCGAGCTGACTCATGCCCATGTCAGAGACATGATAATAGAACAGATAGACACCGGCAAAGACAATGCTCAAATAGAACATCGCCACCCACCAGGGTGGAAGCTTGTTGTCCAATTCATGAATACCGTCATATTCGTGGAGTAACAGCACATCGGCTTCTTTTTCAAGAGGCACGGCAGCCGTCCATGATTTGTACAGACGGGTGACCCAGGATTGCTTGGGCTTTTTGGATACCTCCAGATAGGCATCCATTCCCTGCTCCTTGTAGATTTTGATCTGTTCTACTTTGATCACAGTCATCAAGAGTCGATAGAGGACCAGGATGGCCACCATCATGACGACAGCGGCGGCGATCACGATCATCTTCACGAAAAGATCACTGAAGAAATCGTTTGAAGCAGGTGCTGCCGAGGCATCCTGAGCCATCAGGAATCCGCCGGTCAGCATCAGGGTGACGAGAGCAATGTATCGTTTCATAGCTTAAGATTGGGGTTCATTCAATGAGGCATCCTCTTCCAGAGGGAGTTGCGCCATGTAGTCAAAGTGTCCCTTGCGTTGCGCAAAGACAAAAATGATCACTCCTGCAAATACTATGAAGAAGAGGAGTAATGGCGTCAAGGCCATCCAATCGATTTCCTCACTGATCCGCTGCAAGATTTGTTTGTACATGGCGAGTGGTGCTTCTCAGGTTATTTTGCGGTTTTGTCTGCTTTGCCAATATCTGTTCCCAGACGTTGGAGATAGGCGATCAAAGCAACGATCTCCTTCTTCTCCAGTCCATCCTGCTCAATACCATCCTTGCGGAGGCGTTCAGCAATCTTGGCAGCCTGTTTTTCGACATCAGCAATGGCAATGTCCTCATACCCTTCAGGATATGGCGTGCCCAGCATGCGCAGAACATTGATCTTCGAAGACAGATTGCTGGTGTTCAGGTCGTCCTCAAGCATCCAGGGGTAGGGTGGCATGATCGATCCGGGAGACATGCTTTCCGGATCCAGCATATGATTGTAATGCCAGGAATCCGGATACTTGCCACCTACTCGATGCAGATCCGGTCCCGTCCGCTTGGATCCCCAGAGGAATGGACGGTCATAGATAAACTCACCAGACTTGGAGAATTCACCATATCGTTCGACCTCGGAACGGAATGGACGGATCATCTGAGAGTGGCAGCCAACGCAGCCTTCCCGGATATAGAGATCCCGACCTTCCAATTCAAGCGGGGTATATGGTTTCACCGTAGCAATAGTGGGTATGTTTTCACTGATCATGAACATCGGGACAATTTCCACAGCTCCACCGATCAAGACCAATACCAGACTGGCCAACAACATCTGAGTTGGGCGACGCTCGATCCACTTGTGCCAGAATTCCTTTGTCGCGGAATGATAGCGTGCACGTGCGGGTGCTTCATCCATTTCATCACCGATGAAGGCACCGATCTTCGTTGTTTTCCAAAGATTGTATGCCATAATACAGATTCCGGTCAGGTAGAGGGTTCCCCCGATCCCGCGAGTGAAATACATCGGGATGATCTGGGTGACCGTTTCCAGGAAGTTGCCGTATTTCAAAAATCCATCTGGCGTAAACTGCTTCCACATCAGACTTTGGGCAAATCCAGCCCAATACAATGGAACAGCATAGAACACAATACCCAGTGTGCCAATCCAGAAATGGATATTGGCCAGCTTGAGCGAATAGATTTTGGTATTATAAAGTCTTGGGATCAGCCAGTACAACACACCAAATGTGAGGAAGCCATTCCAACCCAAAGCACCAACGTGTACGTGAGCGATGGTCCAGTCGGTATAGTGACTGATAGCGTTGACACTCTTGATCGACATCATGGGTCCTTCAAAGGTGGACATCCCATAAGCCGTAACGGCCACCACCATGAACTTCAGGATCGGGTCCTGACGAACGCGGTCCCAGGCCCCTCTCAGAGTCAGCAGCCCGTTGATCATACCACCCCAGGAAGGGGCAATCAACATAATCGAGAAGACAGTTCCGAGAGATTGAGCCCAATCAGGTAAAGACGTATACAATAGGTGATGCGGGCCAGCCCAGATATAAATGAAGATCAGCGCCCAGAAGTGAATAATGGACAGCCGGTAACTATATACAGGACGATTTGCCGCCTTGGGCAGGAAGTAGTACATCAAACCCAGGTAAGGCGTAGTCAGGAAGAAGGCTACGGCATTATGCCCGTACCACCACTGCACCAGGGCATCCTGCACTCCGGCCCACACCGGATAACTCATGGTCATACTGTACGGGATCTCCAGATTTTTCACGACGTGAAGGACTGTAACCGTGATCCAGGTGGCGATGTAAAACCAGATCGCCACATAGAGGTGGTGTTCACGACGCTTATAGATCGTCGCAAACATATTGATACCGAATCCAACCCATACCAGAGCGATCAAGATATCGATCGGCCATTGGAGTTCAGCATATTCTGCTGAACTGGTTATTCCAAGTGGAAGGGTGATCGCAGCCAGAACAATGATGAACTGCCAGCCCCAGAAGTTGAACCAGCTGAGAAAATTGCTGGCCATTCGGGCCTTAACGAGACGTTGCAGAGAATAATAGACTCCCATGAAGATCCCGTTGCCGACAAAGGCGAAGATGACCGCATTGGTGTGCAATGGACGCAGACGACCAAAGGTCAACCAGGAGGTCGAGAAGTTCAATGAGGGGTAAACCAGTTGAAATGCAATGGTCACGCCAACGAGCATGCCCACGATCCCCCATACCATCGTAGCGATGGCAAAGGCGCGGACGACCTTATTGTCATAATGGAACTGCTCTACGTGGGTCGATTTTCCTTCCATGACCTATTCAGTTTTAGCTTTTTGTGGGTGGTTATCATGTAACATTCGGATGGCAGGTGTTTGATCATCATCATATTGACCGCTACGAGTAGCCCAAATAAAAGCGCCCAGGAATCCCAGGGCGATCAACAGGCTTAACGCAATTAACAGGATCAATACCTCCATACGGATTGAAATATGGCGCAAGTTAGCGCTGCTTGAAAATGCGATTTTTGATGTGTATCATAGCTATCATTGATCGTGATCATGGATAGAGAAACCCAGCCTTTTTGATTCCAGATGACTGGCGATCCAGGCATAAATCACAATACTCAAGCTGCTCAGCGGCATCAACACGGCTGCAATGATCGGGGAGAGATCACCTCGGATCGCGAAGGACAAACCCACTACATTATACAAGAGCGCAACACCATAAGCAATATACACATGGCTGACCAGTCGTTGTGCTAATTTCCGAACAGCCGGCAGCAAGATAAAGGACCTTGCGGAAAGTATCATGTCTGAAGCCGGAGTAAAATTATTCAACGACTCTGTAATCACCACCCCCACCTCACTTTGGCGGAGTGCCCCTGCATCATTCAAACCATCTCCGATCATGAGGACATGATGTTTGTCCTGCTGCTGATGTTGAACAAATTGGAGCTTATCCGTGGGCAATTGACGGAAGTGTAGACGGTCCCTTCCTCCGATCAGGTTTGAAAGAAATTCCTGATCGACCGGTCGATCTCCACTGACGAGATGTGTCGTCATCTTCTCCGACATTTGGGCCAGGACAGTTTCTAATCCCTGACGATATCGCGGTTGGAAGAGATAGGAGCCGATATAGGTTTCATTGATGCAAATCTCAACAGATGTGCGTTCAGAAGGCTGAGGGGCATCAAAGCTGCCAAACCGGCCAATGGCATACTCCTGATCATTGACACAAGCCTTCAACCCCTTTCCCGGAATCTCTTCAAAGGTGGTCACCTGTACCGATCTGGGTGGAATGCCCAGGAAGATGGACAAACTCTGACTGAGCGGGTGGATGCTTTGTCGGCAGATGGCCGCAACAGCCCAACGTTGTTCTTCGGAGAGTGCTGGTCCCTGCCATTGAATATCGCTTTGATCGGCATAGGTGATGGTCCCCGTCTTGTCCAGGACAAGTACGTCGGTGGTGGCCAGGGACTCAATCACCTGTGGCCCCCGGACATAAGCTCCATTGTTGCCCAGGATCCGTACACCGTTGCCCATCAGAAAAGGCACGGCAAGTGCTAGGGCACAAGGACAGGCAATGATGAGAACGGAGGAGAAGGCGTTGACCGCTTTGGACGGATCGACCGCCAGCCAGTAGGCCAGAGTGCCCAGGGCCAGACTGAGAATGATCCAGGTAAAATGGCCACCCATGACCCGGGCGATTTTACTTGCCCGGCCCTTTTCATCACTCTGGAAGGACTGCTCATTCCACAGCTGGGTCAGATAGCTTTGTTTGACGGTATGACTGAGGTGGATCAGTAATCGACCTCCTGTCTGCCGACCGCCGGCATAGACTTTATCTCCCGGTTGTAACGCCACGGGGGCGCTCTCCCCACTGACAAAACTGTAGTCAACCATCGCAGTTCCTTCCAACAACACCCCGTCAGCAGGGATCAATTCCTGATTGCGGACCAGGATCCGATCGCCGGGAATGAGCTGATTAAGAGAGCGTGTGGTGCCATCTTCCAATGTGGCCGATACCGGAAAGTAAGACTTGTAGTCCCGCTCGAAAGACAACCGATCAAAGCTTTTTTGTTGAAACCATTTCCCGATCAAGAGGAAAAAAACCAGGCCTGCCAGTGAATCAAAATAACCAGCACCAGAATAGGTCAACACTTCTATCGTACTGCGAATAAATAGAGCGAGAATGCCTAAGGAAATCGGCACATCCATATTGATCTCCCGGACACGAATACCCGCAAGGGCCGACCGAAAATAGTCTGTGGCCGAAAACAGGAAGACAGGGAGTGCCAGGGCCAGATTCAAATACCCGAAATATCGGCTGAACAGGCTTTCCCGGATCGAATTGAGCCCGAGATATTCTGGAAAACTGAAGAGCATGATATTGCCAAAAGCGAATCCCGCTACTCCCAGCTGGTAGATCAGTCTACGGTTAACCGCAGGCGACTGGTCCTTGTCCAGATCTGCGAGTCGGATCGCTGGCCGATAGCCGATATGGTCCAGTAGTTCAACCAGCTCCCGGTAAGAGATCTGATCTTCCTGGAAAACAACAGATAGTTCTCTTCGATTGAAGTTGACCCGACTTTGCTGGATGCCTTCATGCAGGCGATAGAGCTTTTCCAGGAGCCAGACACAGGAAGCACAGTGGATCTGAGGTAACTCAAAGAGCACCCGAACGGTATTGCCCTGTCGAAAGGCGATCAGCTGGTCCCGTGTCTCGGGATCATCCAGCCAACTGTAGTCAAGTTTGGTCGTCCTGGATAATGAGAAGCCGGGCTTTTCAGTCAGAGTATAGAAGTCATCCAGCCCGTTCTGGGTGATGATCTGATAGACTGTGGAACACCCCTGGCAACAGAAATCCCGATCCTCGGCAACCACGGCCTCATGGCCGCATGGTTCACCACAGTGATAGCATACATCGGGCTGCTTCGTTACGAGGGTCTCGTCCGACAATGCCACGGATTTGACCGATTCCATGCGGGCAAAGCTATCCCGGTTCGAAGGTCAGTAGAGTGATCTGTCTGACAGATTCTGGTGATCATGATCATCAGGCTGCCTTGATCCGGCGGATGACCCGACGGTCATACACAAACACTGCAACTGCGCTTAATGCAGCCAGACCAGCAAAAATGGCCCACATCAGATCAGGGCGTTGCATGTCCCGGGCTAAAGCACCATAGAGTTGCCCGGAAAGGATGCCACCAAAGAGGTTGCCCAAAGCAACACACCAGTAGAAATAACCCATATACATGGCTACTTTTTCCGGTGGAGCAATTTTACCTGTGTATTCCTTTGACTTTGGACTAGCCATCATTTCCCCGAAGGAAAAGACCAGAATGCCGATCAGAACGATCCAGCCAGTGGTACCAAACACCAGGACACTGAAGCTGACGATGGTGATGATCACCCCCCAGAAAATGGTGGTGAACGGTTTCATCCGGGTCACCAGGTAAGACACCAGGACCTGGAAGAAAATGATCGCACCGGCATTAAAGTTGATGAGGTATTCCGGATTGATCTGGCCCTCATTGACCATGGAGGTTCCCACCCATTCTGCTGCCCCGGACAGGCCGACCGTATTCAGGAAGCCGGTAAACCCGGCCATCAGATCGGAGGTATCCGTGAAATCCCGAATGTACAAGGGCAGGGTATAGAAGAGTTGATTGAAACAGGTCCAGAAGCCGGACATGATCAGCAGGAAGAGACCAAAGCGCCAGTCACCCAACTTCATCGGCTGAAGATGCCATGCTGCACTCTCCGTTTTTCTTCCACGTAGAATCAGGTCATAAACGACATTGCCGACAACCCAGATGACAATAAATCCTATGATATGTGTCCAGGTGAACTGGCCATCCGAGGTGAATTTTGATCCCAGGACAAGGACGAAAAGAAGTCCGAAAATGAAGAGGAAAAAGCGGCCATTCCCCAGCACTTCGACCATGTCGGACATGACTTTCTTCAGGCTTCGTGGATTGGCAGATTGGCTTTCCTGGGTCGGTTCTTTAAAGAAAAAGGCAAGGATGATAAAGTTGACCGAGATCCAGATCGCCGAACATATGAAGACGTATGACCAGTCCCATCCACGGACGATACCGGCGACGATAGGTCCTACAAATCCACCGATATTGACCATCATATAGAAGATGCCGAAGCCCATGGAGGCGGTTCGTTCATTGGTCACTTTGGATATGGTCCCGATGACAACCGGTTTGAACATGGCAGCACCCATGGCCACCAGCATGAATGCCATAAAGAATGTCGGGAAGGTCTTGAACTGCCCCAGGAGAAGATACGCGGGAACCAACACCAGAAAGGCGGCGAACAGCATTCGTTTGTACCCATATCGATCCGCTAATGCTCCTGTGACTACTGGAAACAGATAGAGGAAGAATGTGACCACTCCCTGAAGGACACCCCGATCTTCATCGGAAAATCCCAGTCCACCATCACCTACAGCGCCGGTGATGTAAAGCGAAGAGACAGCAAAGAAGCCATACCAGGCCATGCGCTCAAAGATCTCCATGGTGTTGACCGACCAGAAGGTCGAAGGGAATTCACTGAGCCGGATCCGATTGCTGGACATAGGGTGTTGGTTTTAGCCGCCTAAGATGCTAAAATCTTCTGGAATGAAGTGGAGTGGCATGGAGATTAGGATTCCTACTGAATCCGGCAACTGAGGGTAGGCGGGTTCTTAAGCTGAGGAGGGTAGGAGGATGGAACCATGTAAAATACAAAAGCACCCCGAGGCCTCGGGGTAACCAGCTGAACTGCCGAAGCAATTCAATCAAAGGGAAATCCTTGTCCTGGGAGTCTGTTACCTTAGACTGTCAAGGGTCAACTACTTTTGAATACTGAGGAAATAGCTTCATTTCCCTCCGAAGCTCTAATCTGACTGAGATTCTATCAGCTTCTGATAGAACTGCCGATTCCGTTGCTTCTTGAGAAAATGTTCTCGTCTGATTGCATCAGAGCGGGAGTCAAATTGCTCTGAATAGGCGATCGACCAAGGTCTTTTCCGGGATGTTGGTTTGGATTCACCTTCATTGTGTTGGCTCAATCTCTTTTCCAGATCGGCAGTTTGGCCGATATAGAAGGAGCCGTCTAGTTGGCTTTTGAGGATATAGACGTAGAACATCGTCTAGCTAAAATACAAAAGCCCCCCGATTTCTCGAGGGGATAAAAGCAAAGTGCCCCAAGCTTTCACTTGAGGCACTGTTGCGGTCCGGACGGGACTCGAACCCGCGACCTCCTGCGTGACAGGCAGGCATTCTAACCAGCTGAACTACCGAACCTTTTACTCTTTATAGCAAGAAGCTTCCTTCCTGCGTGACAGGCACCCCGAGAACTCGGGGTAACCATCGGAACTTCAGAACCTTTTACTCTTTATAGCAAGAAGCTTCCTTCCTTGCGTGACAGGCACCCCGAGAACTCGGGGTAACCAGCTGAACTACCGAACCTTAATTTTTTCTAGCAAAAGACTTCTCTCCTGCGTCACATAACTCCGAGAATTCAGAGTGTCCAGATTGAAGGAACGATACTGCGTTCTCACAAACTGGACGGCAAATGTAGTGCCGTTTCTTGATTTACGCAATGGGTGGGTGATTTTTTTTCAATCATCTTCAGATTTGGTTGTGTTTGCTAACTTTGATATCCTGTCCGACTGCCCCGGATGGTAAATCTAGGCGTGTATGATCTTTCTCGAATTTGAAAAACCGCTGGAAAGCCTCTACGAACAGCTGGACAAGATCCGGCAGGTCGGCGAAGAGGGCGATCTTGATGTGACCCCTATGATCAAAGAATTGGAGGGGAAGATCAAGGCCAAGCGAAAAGAAATTTACGAGAACCTCTCTGGCTGGCAAAAAGTCCAGCTTTCTCGTCATCCTGCCAGGCCCTATACCCAGTACTACATCGAACAGATGTGTCGCAAATTTGTCGAACTCCATGGCGACCGCAATTTTGCGGATGACAAAGCCATTGTCGGCGGGATCGGTAGCCTCGATGGGATGTCTGTGATGATCATCGGCCACCAGAAAGGCGTCAACACCAAAATGAGGCAGTATCGCAACTTCGGCATGGCCAATCCCGAAGGCTATCGCAAAGCGCTGCGCCTGATGAAACTGGCAGAAAAGTTCAACTTTCCTATCGTTACTCTGATCGATACTCCGGGTGCCTTCCCAGGCATCGAAGCGGAGGAGCGAGGCCAAGCCGAAGCCATCGCCCGTAATATGTTCGAGATGGTGAGCCTCAAAGTCCCTGTGGTCTGTGTGGTCATCGGAGAAGGGGCTTCCGGGGGAGCCATTGGCATCGGTGTGGGCGATAAAGTCTTTATGATGGAGTACACCTGGTATTCCGTGATCTCTCCAGAATCCTGTTCTTCCATCCTGTGGAGAAGTTGGGATTACAAGGAGCAGGCCGCTGAATCACTCAAGTTGACAGCTGACCACATGTACGAACTGGAGCTGATCGATGGCATTCTGAAAGAACCAGCAGGTGGCGCACATACCGCACCAGAGGAAATGGCCAAAGCCCTGAAAAAGCACCTGAAAAAAGAGATTGCTACTCTGCTGGAAATGACACCTGAACAACGTATCGAGGCCAGAATCGAGAAGTTTAGCAAAATGGGCCGCTTCGCAGAGATCGAAGAGGAAGAGCCCGTAAAAACGGAATCGTGAACACCCTTGAAGGGACATCATGATATCCTTGATCCAACAATGGCGTAATCAATGGGGGTATGGGCGACTACAGCGCGAGTCGACCAGCAACCCTCATTCTACAACAAAGGCGTTGCCCCTCCCGCCCAAAACGGCACTGATCCTGTTTGAAGCAGACCAGCCAAAAGCAGTTTTAGCCGTGGAAAAGCTGACCGAGTTATGGATACGCCGCCAAATCCAGGTGACCACACTCGGCTATTATCCAGATAAGCATGATCACCCCGAAGCTCAGTTTTCATATTTCAATCGAAAAGCCCTGGATCTCAAGGGTGAGCCCCAGGGGGAGATCGTGGAAGCCATCAAGAAGAAACCAGTTGATCTGGTGATCCAGGTTTCTTCGGAAACTGTGCTTCCCCTGGACTGGATCGCCTATCGTGTTGCGGCATCCATCAAGATTGCCCCGGCTCCCGCACTCGAATATTATGGCTTGCAGCTCGATGGCCATAAAAATGACCCTACCAGTATGATTCTCCAGGCGGATCGCTTGTTAGACCTTCTCAAATCACCTGCCCATGCATTCGCTTAACGGATTGGGCGTTGCCCTGGTCACCCCCTTCGAAAATGGGCAGGTCTCCCCGGATACTCTGAAACGGATCATTGATCATGTGCTTTCCGGACCGGTCGACTTTCTGGTCAGCCTCGGAACAACAGGAGAGACATCGACCTTGTCCCAAGAAGAGGCTGCTGCCGTCGTAAGAACAACTGTAGACCATGTCGCTGGCCGCAAACCAGTGGTCTGTGGACTTTTTGGCGGGAACAATACAAAGGCCCTCGTGGAAGAGTTGGGCCAGTTCGATCTATCTGGAGTAACCGCTTTGCTGTCCGCCAGTCCGGCATACAACAAGCCTCCCCAGGAAGGGATCTATCAGCATTATATGCGACTGGCAGAGGCCAGCCCTCTTCCGATCATCATCTATAATGTGCCCAGTCGCACATCTTCCAATCTCAGTGCAGAGACTACCCTGCGTCTGGCTCGGGATTCCAAATCCTTTATCGGCATAAAGGAAGCCAGCACGAACCTTATGCAAGGCATGCAGGTGCTCAAGCACCGCCCGGAAGGATTCAGCGTTTGGTCAGGTGACGATCCGACCAGTCTTGCCCTCATGGCAGCCGGTGGAGATGGTGTGATCTCTGTGATCGGCAATGCACTACCCCAGGCATTTGGCACTATGGTGAAAGCGGCACTGGAGGATGATTTTACACGTGCCCGCCACTACAATAATCTGTTGCTGGATCTGCATAAGTGGTTGTATATCGACGGAAATCCAGCCGGGGTTAAAGGGGCTCTAGAATTATTGGGAATAGCCTCCAGAGAAGTGCGACTGCCCCTTATGCCTATCCGCGATAAGCACCTTGAGTCCTTGCGACAGGCGATGAAGAAATCCGGATTACTTTCGGACTGATCCCTCTGCGAGTAGATCGCGTCCGAGCATTCGCCGCCACAAGTTTTCGAAATCTTTGCTCATGTCCCGGTCTTCCGGCTGCATTTGACTGACCTCAATTCCGGTTTCACTCGGTGTCAGTTTGAAGGAAAAGACAAACCGCTCCTCTATGGGTTCGTCTCCGCCAAGGGTGCCGTACCGCAGATCATTGAACTGGTAGGTGCCATCCGGTTTGGGGATCACATAATAATAGCCATTGGTAAACCATTTCAGGATGGTCATGGCATGATCATCCGCTGCCGCTTCCGGGACCGATTGATTGCGGGGAAGCTCTTCAAATTCCTGGATCAATGGCGCCTCATCCAGCAGAGAGTACATCCCGATATAATAGGTCGAATCAGATTCGGCGACACCACTCCACAGCAGATTGTTGAAGATGGTCGGGCCAGCAGTAAAACGATTGACCTCAATCCCCTGGGCAGCCAGGCTACGTTCGAAGATTCGATCGATCCACAACTTGTTCATCGAACAGAGCATGAGGTAGCCAGTACTCCAGACTAATCCAGCCATATTGACCCGACGGCGTAATCGACTATCCCGGGCCATTGTGGCCGCCAGAATGACTGCTGCCAGGAAGGGTACAGTATAGATAGGGTCGACTATCGCCACCACATTGAAGGCGACGCGGTAATCGGAAAAGGGGACAAAGAGTTGTGTCCCATAAGCAGTGAATGCATCCAGCAGTGGATGAGTGAATATGGCCCAGAAAAAGAGTTTGACCCAATCCAGATATGCGACGTCAGGTGAAGCAGGAACTTGCAAGAGATAGCCGGATCGCCATTGCCGCACCAGGAGGACACCGATTGCCGCGCAAAGGGTTCCAACGATGCCGATGGTCAGTGCGGAAGATTCTCGAAAGAGGAAAAGAACACCGGAGATGATCATCAGATAGAACAGTAACCAAACTGTGAAGCTGGCCCAGCGGACCCACTTTTTCTGATGGACACCGGACTGGTAATATCGATCAATGACATAGCCCAACACAAACGGGGCTGTGGCAGCAAACAAAATAGAGTGAGAAAAACCACGGTGTACAGCAAGGGCGTCAATCTCATTCATCCATAGTCGAGCGAACACATCCAGATCTGGAATGGTGCCGGCAACAGCGCCCCATAACATGGCTTTATTGCCAATCTTTCGGCCTAGAACGAGTTCGCCAACGGCGGCGCCAAGTGTGATCTGTGTCAGTGAATCCATGAATGTTTCGCTTCAGCGATCAAGATACGAGGTGTCCAGGTCTGAACAAGATCCACGCAAAAAAGTTATGGAGGTAGGACCTCTGTCCGAAAACGTTGCCTGAAGGGATCGGTCCACGCAAGGGAAGAGAGATTTGTACCTTAGCGGCTATCCTCATATCTTATGACAAATTCACTGAATCACAGCGTATGCGTGTTGGAGTTTATATAGATGCCTATAATATCAGTTTGAATGGTGGTTATGCCATGCGGTATGACATCCTGCGTGATTTCATTCTTCAGGAAGGAATGGGCTTGCGGATGAATACCTATATGGTCTTTGATGAGGAAAGAGCAGATGAGGATGTCGACTATCGGGAGAAACAATTCGGCTATTTCAGTGTGTTGCGATCCTTTGGTTACAAAGTACTGACCAAGCCAGTCAGACGGTACAAAAACGAGGCTGGCGATTGGGTGACGAAGGGCAATGTCGATATCGAAATGGCCGTGGATATGCTGACCCAGTCCAGAAATCTCGACAAATTGATCCTCTTGACCGGAGACGGAGACTTCATCCGGGCAGTGAGTACTGTGCAGAGTCAGGGGTGTCGTGTGGAGTTGATTGCCTTTCGCAATATTTCTCGGGACCTCAAGAATGAGGTCGATCTCTTTACTTCCGGTTTTTTGATCCCCAATTTGCTTCCCGTTGACAAACCGGATCAGGATGCCACTGCCTGGGGACAGGAAAACTCAAGAGTGCGCGGAATCTGCTACAATCGAGATGAAGGATATGGCTTCTTGCGCTACTACGATCTGGAGTATCAGCACCGGGAGATCTTCTTCCACTACTCACAACTCCCCAGAGGATATCACGTCCGATTGGATGATATATTCGAATTCACCATCGTTCCCAATCTGAAGCGAGATGGTCTGATGGCCATCGATATGGAGCTGATCAGTTAGAAACACCAGCCCTCTGCCGCCGTGAGCGCATCGGAGATGGTGTGCCGATCAGTTTTAATATTCACTGGCGGATATTTGACAAAACGCTTCAGGCCCATTAAAAAGGTTTTCTGCAAATCACCGCCCGTGAAGGAGACTATGGCGTCCGTCGCCGCCTTCTGCATCCGGGCAGTAGCATCATGCAAGAAGACCCGAAGCATAGCATCATAAATCTCCCGAGGCTGAGTGGTGGGAACACCATCCAGCCGTCGCACCCGGAGATAAAGTGATTCTGCCAGGAAGGTATCGATCATCATATCCGACACATTCATGACCACTTCCTGTTCCTCCTTGAGGTTCAGGGTGCCTTCCATTTGCATTTTAGCAGCACCACCGGCGACCATCAGGATGATCTTTTTGAAATCCTGAATCGCTTTGATCTCTGCGGCATATTCGCCTTCCAGCGCCTCAAATCCAGGCATACTGGCCAGTTCCTTTTGAACAGCCCAGGCTGGAGTGGTAATATCCAGGGCTCCCTTCATCGCCCGACGGAGTAACATATCTACGATCAGGAGACGGTTGATCTCGTTGGTCCCTTCGAAGATCCGATTGATCCGGGCATCCCGGTAGGCCCTGGAGGCGAGAGCTTCTTCAGAAAAGCCCATGCCGCCATGGATCTGCACATTCTCATCCACTACATAATCGAGGGACTCTGAACCGGCAACTTTCAGAATAGAACACTCAATAGCATATTCTTCAGCAGCCAGAAGGGTAGCTTCAGCAAACGTCTTGCCCTCAGCCATGCGACTGGCCTTGGCATCCTGAATCAGATCAGAGATCCGATATAGGGCACTTTGCACAGCAAAAGTCCGGATCGTCATCTCGGCCATCTTGTAGCGAATGGCGCCAAAACTGGCGATGGGTTTACCAAATTGGTGTCGCTCAAGGGCATATTTGACGGCCATGGTGATCGCTGACTGACTGCCACCACAAACCATGGCGCCCAACTTGAAGCGACCAATATTCAAGGCATTGAACGCGATGAGGTGGCCCTTGCCGATCACACCCAGGACACGATCGACCGGAATGGCTGCATTTTCGAAAAAGACCATTCGGGTAGAGCTTCCGTGGATGCCCATCTTGTGTTCTTCTTCACCCAGAGAAATACCCGGATTGTCCCGTTCGACGATAAAACCGGTGAATTTATCCCCATCAATCTTGGCAAAGACGATGAAGAGGTCGGCAAATCCAGCATTGGAAATCCACATCTTTTGCCCATTGAGGAGATAGGATTTTCCATCAGAAGAAAGATCTGCTCGAGTCTTTGCCGCCAATGCATCAGATCCGGACCCCGGCTCGGTTAAACAATATGCCGCTTTGATCTCACCACTGATCAGCCTGGGGAGATAGTTCTGTTTCTGTGCCTCCGTACCAAAGTAGAGGATGGGCAACATGCCAATACCCGTATGTGCCGCCAGAGAAACCGTCACGGAGCCGGCAGGCCCCAGGACTTCACTGATCAGCGTGTTGGTGTTGGTATCCATTTCCATACCGCCATATTCGGCGGGCATATGACTGCCCAACAAGCCGATGGCTGCGGCTTCTTCCATGATGGCCCCGGCCACGCCAGGTTCCTTCGCTTCAATGGCTGGCCATCGAGGTTTGATATTGTTCTCAATGAAATCCTCTACTGTCGAACGGACCATTTTCTGCTCTTCGTTCAGGAGTTCCGGACAAAACGTGTCCTGAGGGTCGCTTTCTGTGATCAGAAATTCTCCTCCTTTCAGGATGTGGGGCTGGGTGGCGTCAGTCATAATACAGTGATTTCAATCGATCGAAGCACTAATTTAAGACAATCACCATGTGATCTGCAACTATTTAGCGAAAATTCGCTGAATTTTATTCAATATCAAATGCACGGAACCGAAATGGAGGCCCTGCTCTATACAATCAATCCCGAATGATGCGGTTTAATTCCGCGGTAATGCAGTGAAACGATCCCCTTCGATAACAGTCAACGGATGGAAAAAGCCATCCAGGAATACGCCGAAAAGATGAAGTCCGTCAGAGGTTTCCCTGACCAGCAATTCGCGAAACCCGGAGTCCGACAGGACGATCGGATAACTCTGCCCATCCCGATCGATCAAAGCAGTCATCTGACCTGTTCGACGGATGCGAGTCCCCTTGATCATCATCGGGTGCTCCCGTTGCAGCGGGGCCAGACTTTGTTGAAGGGCCAGTTCATCTTTGGCCTCATTCCAGGTCGAATGGGCAGGCAAGACAGCCGATTGGAGTGCGGCATGTTGTCCTTCTCCCAGGATGACCCGGTGTTGCCCACTTCCTGGATAGAAGTAGCATTCTCCATTCCAACCGCCACCTGCTACCAACGGTGGCGGCAGAGGAGCCTTCTTCCAGGCAAAATCAAGGAGCAGAGCAAATCGCCCTGAGTTGGGTCCATATAACCAGGTCCGACGACTGCGCAGGTCGGCCTCTGCCTCCTCCTCCTGGAGGTGGAGTATTTGCCACTGATCCACTACCGGAGGGGTCTTTTTCAATGTGTCCTTGCGGATAGTGACACCGGTAAAGACCATCAGGTGCAGCCACTCCTCTTCGGACAACTGTGCACGATGAGAAAAGCCGCGGGTCGCCAGAAATAATCGGGAAAGGGTGCGCCGGACATGATCTGCTGATGAGCCCCAGGGTGGAGGAGTCGCCAGTTCCCGGATCAGGCGAGCCGGACCGGGCAATCGATGGTCCACAAGTCGGGCAGCCGTTTCATCCAGAGTGTCGGGGCCCGTTTCAAGTACGGATTTCCATCCTATCTGACTTTGATCATATAGCCAGGCCTTTAAAAAAGTATAGCCGGCCTCCATTTCCAGGACCCTTGCCGGAGGGATCAATGAAGCGGGTTTCTTGCTGGCTGGCGGTGGGCGTTTCTCAGGAGGTGGAGTGATCTTTTCCGGGATCCAATCAGGGAGGGGTTGATCAGCACGCGCAACCAGTGCTTGGCTCTGCCATCCATGGAGCAAAGCCAAAACATGTACGCAGGGCTGGATGGAGGCACTGCAGGAGCATTGACTGGACTTGGTCGGTTTATGCAGCAGCACTCTGTATACCAATGAACCTTTGGTTCGGACCTGCCCCCACAACCAAGGGGTAGCCCACCCGATGTCTGTCCAGAGTTTTGGTTTCAGCCATTTGTCCAGGTACCTGGATGTGGCAGGCGGGGGGACTTTGCCCAACCATTCCTGCCAGAGCTCGGGGAGGGGCCATTGTGCTTGCATAGCGAAATGTCGGCAAGTTGGTTTAACACAAGTTTAAGGCATATCCCGAGAACTCAGACGTTAGAATCACCATCTTTGTTATGAATTCTATTCTTATGGAAGTTGTCCGGACAATACATGCCTTTTTGCGTTTACACCTGCTGACCACCACATTGGTGATCCTGGGTGTATGCTCTCTTGGGGCACAGGATGACCGGGTTGCTGTCTATTCGACGTTTGAAGAACTCCTGCCGGTATTCAATCAATCCAATGACACCACCTATGTGGTGAATTTTTGGGCTACATGGTGCAAACCCTGCGTCAAGGAACTCCCGTATTTTGAAGAGGCCGTACAAGCGTACAAGGGGCAGCCGGTAAAAATCATCCTGGTCAGCCTGGATTTTCCAAAGCAGATCGATTCCCGACTCATGCCGTTCATTCGCGAACATGAACTTCAGGCCGAAGTGGTGATGCTGACGGATCCGGATGCAAACAGCTGGATTCCTCGTATAGCGGATGAATGGTCAGGGGCGATTCCCGCCACGCTGGTTCAATACAATGGAAAAACGGTGTTCCGGGAAGGTGATTTTGAGTCCCTGAAGGAGCTGAAGGAATTCATTCACTTATGCAACAAGTAGTCTGTTAGTTTGTCTCACTCTTGAAAAACAACCAACCTATGTTACGTTCAATCCTGATGATGTGTGTATTCCTCCTTGGAGGACTGGCTGCCCAGGCCGGTGTAGATCCGGGCTATAAAGTGGGTGACAAAGCCACTGATTTCAAATTGAAGAATGTGGATGGAAAGATGGTGTCCCTCGCAGACTACAAGGATGCGAAGGGATATATCATCATTTTCACCTGTAATCATTGTCCTTTTTCCATTGCGTATGAGGATCGGATCATTGACCTGCATCGCAAATTTGCGCCAAAGGGGTATCCGGTAATCGCCATCAATCCGAATGATCCTGCCGTTCAACCGGACGACAGTTTTGATGCGATGAAAACACGTGCTGCTGAGAAGGGATTTCCTTTCGCCTATTTGATGGACGAAGGTCAGAAAGTCTATCCTCAGTACGGTGCAACACGGACGCCTCATGTGTTTATCCTGGACAAGCAGCGGGTAGTCCGCTATATCGGTGCCATCGATGACAACCACAGCGACGCAGCGGCTGTACAAAAACCATATATCGAACAGGCGATCACAGCTCTTGAAGAAGGCCGTGCCCCTGCAGAAAGCTTTACTCGTGCAGTCGGCTGTACGATCAAGGCCCGAAAGTAATCCAAGAATTAGATCAGCTTTTCATTGTTCAATGCAGCCTCGAATACTCGGGGCTGCATTTTTTTGGCATGATCCGCTCTGCAAATTGAGTCATCCATGGATTTGAAAGAATGGAAACCATAGCCATGTCGTCCCAGAGCCGTTACATCTGGACTTGAGACAGGATGGAGATGAAGTCGCGGGACCGCCCGAATTTAACGCCTGAGATGAGCTCGTTCGCGAAGGGTCGTCGATAGAAAGAGGAGGCCTATGAGGAGGCCGGATAGGAATATGTACATGGGAATAGGTACTTGTAGACCTACAAGTTAAGGGGTAAACAGAGGTAAAGTCAAGCAGGGGGGGCTGATGATCTTCAGGTTTTTTTGCCTTCGTTGGAAAGGGGTCTACAAGTAGAAATTGAGTCCAAAGAGGATCTCCCAGGATAAAAAGCGTCCTAAGCGACTGGCTTCACCGGGATGACGATCAGCGGACTGGAGCCCGAGAAGGCTTCGCCCTTCGGCAGTGAGTGACAGCCGATCTGTAAGCGGATAAGCACCACCGATACAACCCACAATGTCTGCATTAAAACGTCGAAAATCCGGTTGGCCATTGGGCGTGGCATTAGCGAATCCGACCTCATCTGCCAACAGGAAATCAACCGAAAGGCCTCCCCCGGCGATGAACTTAATGCGGGTGTCTGTTGAATAGCGAAGTAAAATCGGAATCGATAAATAGGTCAACCGGTATTCGGAGGCCCCGAAAGGATCTGTATTCAGGCTTGGATTGAGCTGTGCCCCTCGATCATCTACATTGACTTCCATCCGAATAACAAGATTATTGAGAAGATAGTGACTCAGGTGAAAACCGGCACTCCAGCCTGGCCTGAAGTCATAATCGTTTTCACCCGTCAGCGTAGAGAAGTTTTCTCCGATCTGCACGCCGACTGCCCAACTTTTTCGCTGCGCCTGAGCCGTCGTGGCCAGACTGAAGATGATGAGGAAGGAAAGGAGATGACGTGTATTCATTGGAGAACCGTTGTGGTTAAAAAAATGGAGGCAAAACCTGTTCAGGTGATGCCTCCATGATGTCAATTGAGAATGGATGGCGTTCCTTCCATTCAAAAGTTCATTTACTTCATGGCGCCTTCATTGGCATCATTGTACCGTTGGGTCACTTCATTCCAGTTGACCACATTCCAGAATGCCTCAATAAATTCATTCCGGCGATTCTGGTAGTGCAGGTAATACGCATGTTCCCAAACATCCAGTCCAAGAACGGGTGTTCCTTTTTTGTCAGCGATATCCATCAATGGGTTATCCTGGTTGGCGGAAGAGGTGATGAACAACTTGTCGTTGGCATCCGTGCACAACCAGGCCCAACCTGAACCAAAACGAGTCATCGCAGCCTTGCTGAACTCGTCTTTGAAATTGGCAAAGGATCCGAAATCACGATCGATGGCTTTGCGGATATTGGTTTGAGCAGAAGGCTCACCACCGCCATCAGGTGACAAAACCTCCCAGAAAAGGCAATGATTGTAGTAGCCCCCGGCATTGTTACGGACTGCGGTGGAGTAGGAGGAGATGGCACCGAGGATCTCTCCGATCTTCTTGCCTTCACCTGGCGTTCCTGCCAGAGCGTTATTCAGGTTGTTGGTATACCCGTTGTGATGCTTGGTGTGGTGGATCTCCATCGTTCGCGCATCAAAGTGCGGTTCGAGAGCATCATACGCGTAGGGAAGTTTTGGAAGTTCAAAAGCCATAGGGGTCGAAATTTTAACGTTTGACAAATATAGCATTGAAACAGGTCTGCCGAGTGAAGGTTCACAGGATTTTAGAGTAGTTTTCAGATTGGTTTTATCCGGCCATTCTTGATCGCCCTCAAATCTTTTCCTTTGTGGCTGGGCAGCATTCGAAACCAATATGCACTCTCTTTTTGTAAACCTGATGATATGCGTGTATTCCTCCTGACCCTGTTTCTGGGTCTCCTCTTGACGACTCTTGATCTGAATGCTCAGGTCTATATTTATGGGCCGACGGAAGTCTGTGAGGGATGCTATACCTATTCCGTAGACAATCAGAGTTCTCAGATCCTGACGGGGTGGGAGCTGAACTACAATGGTGTCAATATGATGAAGGACACCATGAATCCACTCGTCATCTGTTTTGATTCACTGGATTATGGTCTGTACACGTTGACCGCATCAACGATCAACGGGTCTGTCGGACAATTACAGATTTACTATTCTCCTCCTCAACCCATATTCCTGTTTTCCTTTGGCGGTACCTATTGCCCCAACTCTAGCGGAAACTGCGAGCAGGTTTGTGCCGGTACGGAGGTGACCTACTCAGTAGAAGTGCCCTCACAAACGTCGATCTCCTACAGTGTCTCCGGAGGCACCATCGTTCAGCAAAACGGCAATGATGTGACCATCCTCTGGAGTGAACCGGGACAGGGTTTTCTAGAAGCGTATTCTTCAGACCCCTGCTACTGGCCGGCATCCATTTGCATTGAAATACTCTCCGTACCCGAGGCGATGATTGGCATAGATGGCCAACCCGCGCCCGATACACTCGAAGTTTGTGAAGGGCAGGATATTGCATTTGATGACCTCAGTCAACCCGCCGCCAAAACACAATGGGCCTTTTCGGATGGACAACTCAGCCAGGAGAAAAATCCAATTCGTTCATTTGATACGCCTGGTGATTTCGTCGTTCAGCTTGTGGCCAGCAGTGGGTGTGACTGTGCAGATACGGCGTCAATGGTGGTCCGAGTCCGTCCTGTTGCCGTGCCCGATCTGGATTGTATCGGAACAGTATGTCCCGGAGAACGCGTGACGTATACTACTGCTCCCGGATGCGCCTATACCTGGTCTATTTCCCCTGAAGGGACGGTCCTGTCAGGAGGAGGAGTTGGTGACGCTGAAGTCACCGTCCAATGGAATAGTGGACCCGAAGGGTTTATCTCGCTTTTGGCTACCGGTTGTGGAGCCCTGTGTACTGAACCGGCCAAGATTCGCATTCCTGTCCTGGATGGAACAGCCGAGATCAAGGGTCCGGCAACTGCCTGCAAAGGCAGTGAAGCCACCTATTCTATGGTGCCTTATCATGGAACAGATTATACCTGGACGTTATCTCCGGGTGCCATTCTGGTCTCGGGTCAGGGAAGTAATCAGATCCTGGTCGAATGGCCGAACAAGAACAACATCAATTCAGGCTGGGTAAAGGTGGACTACGAGAATTGCAGCCTGGGTTGCTCTGGTAGCAACCAAAAGAATGTCGTCCTGACCACGCCTTTTCATATTGAAGGTCCACTGAAAGGATGCCCCGATGCATCCATCCTTTTCAAAGCCAAAAAGGGATTGTTACCTGTGAATTGCTCCTGGAAAGTGATCGATCAACAAGGGTCTGTCGTAAAAAACGGGGTGGGAACCAGTGATCAGTTTTCTTACGATGCGATCCATGGTAGCGGAAGCTACACGGTTATTGCCAGCCAACCGGATCCCAATCTGACATGTAATACGGAATATCGTTGGGGCTTCCGCATTCTCGACCCTTTGCCTCTGGTTGACAGTATCACCGGGCCACAGTTGATCTGCCCCGGGGATGCCTATACGTATATTGGGCATAGCACTCAAACCCAGTATAACCTCATCTGGACCATTGCCAATGGTGGCCAGGTCAGTGAAACAGTGCTGGATCAAACCGTCGTGACATGGGCGGCCTCCGGCGGTCCTTATCAACTCGAACTGCGCCATCAACTGCGATCAGAACCGGGCTGTCTGTCAGATCCAATTGCGATGACCGTCCTACCCTTTACGACAGGGACGATCGATGGCGACCCCGAAGTTTGTCTGGGCGAGATCCAGGAATATGCGATCGCACCTGACCTGCCCGAGTTGTCTGTGTTGTGGAGCATTCAACCCCAGGATGCCGGCGTAGTCCGTGAAAGCACTATTGCCGGGAGGACAGAGGTTCAATGGCTTCAACCAGGGAATGCCACATTGCAGGCAGATGTCTGTGGTGTCCAGGTTCAGCTACCAGTCCTGGTCCATGATCTACCCAATCCGACAGTCATCCATCCGGTGGGCATCTGTCTGGGAGGTCAAGCTACAGTCTCGACTTCTCAAGCCTACTCGTCCTACGTTTGGTACAATGATGACCAGGGAGTGGTCAGCAATAATGCCACACCAGACCTGGACCCTGATACCTGGTTGTTGGGCGTCGAGGATAACTATGGTTGTCGGGATACGGTCAGCTTTACCGTGATCGAATGGCCGTTGCCCGAGATTACCTTGTCCAGTCCGGATCCGCATGGCTTCTGCCCGGCAAATGGCGAATCTCCACCCACTTTGTATACCCTGATCGATGATATCGGCTACCAGCTGGGCTGGTACCTGGATGATACCTATATCCTCTGGGCCAAGGGGCAGACTGCAACCGGTTCGCAATTCGGGACCTACCACGTGGTGGCCACCGATCAGAATGGATGTACGAACACCTCGAACAAGGTGGTGGTCTTTGAATATTGTGACCCGGGAGGAGTGTGCACAGGAAATTGCACCTGTAGTAAGGTCCCCTGCCCCGAATTGACCCTGGATATTATCCCGGGTGCTTATTGCAATGAGCGGAGCTATACGGCGACCTCTTCTGGGCCAGCCCTTAGTAACGGATTCTGGAAAGTATATGACATCAATTTGCCCAGTCCGGTCCAGATCAACCAGAACAATATCAACTATACCTATCCCAAAGCAGGCTACTATACGTTGTACTTCGGAGCGACCCTGGGGGGGCAGTTTTGTGATGCGGCCTTCATTGATACGATTCCGGTGAGTGCCGACTTCTTTGCCAGTGCCGTCTGTGAAGGGCAGGTCATGTCGTTCACGGATCGGAGTACCTATTTACCCAAATTCAGTATTACGGATTGGTCCTGGGATTTTGGTGATCCGGCGTCCGGAGCAAACAACACCAGTTCGGTCAAGCATCCGGATCATGTTTTCTCGGGTGCGGGCACCTATATGGTCACACTCACGATTACCTCCAGTACTGGATGCGACTCCCGGATCATGCGCCTGGTCACTGTGCGCCCACAACCCAACCTGTCTATCAATGGACCATCAACGGTCTGTGAAGCAGTAGGAACCCAGTGGATTGGTGGAAGCCCGGACCAGATTGTCGATTGGTCCTGGGATTTTGATGACCCTTCATCCGGGGCAACCAACCAGGTGGATCTGGTTGAGGCCTTTCATGTGTTCAATACGCCGGGCGCATTATTGGTCAAGTTGACAGCGACAGATGAGTTTGGGTGTACGAATTCGATCGATCATCCGATCCAGGTCAATGCAAATAACCTGGCCGGAACGATCCAATACAACTCACCTCTGTGCGAGGGTGATCCGACGACCTTGCATTTTAATGGCAATGGCGATCAGTTCATCTGGTCACACGGTGCGACAGGGAATGATCCAGTGGTTGTGGAAGCCGGAGCTTATGCGTTGACGGTCACGGACAACCTGGGTTGTCGATTTGAGGCCATCCCGGCCATTGTGGAAATCCTGCCGGAGCCGGCAGGTCTGATCCGGGCCACAGAAAAGAACGATTACGGTGTGATCTCTGCGATACACTATGATTATTTCCAAACCTGCTATGGTGAACCGGTCTTTCTGAGTCTGGAGTTGCAGGCCAACTACAATGTGGTTTGGAATAATACATCAACGGATAAGGCTCTGGAATTTTCTGAAGAGCGAGGCAATGCTCTCCCCGTGGGCACCCATGTCTTTAATGTGACCCTGACCGATCCGGCCACGGGGTGCACCAGCCAGATCGGCCCCATGACGGTTGAGGTGAAACCCCTGCCCGTCAAACCACAGATCGCTTACGATGGTACGGCACCCTTCTGTGCATTTACAGGGGAGGTGATGCGTGTCCAGAATATCAAACCAGGCATGACCTATACCTGGTCCACCCAACAAAATGGAACCTTTATCCAGGTGCAGTCTGCAGGTCTATACAGTGTCGAAGCGGTAGATCAGTTCGGGTGTAAGGCCGAGAGTAACGCTTTGACGTTGAATGAATCTCCATCTACATTGTTGGCACCAGATGGTTGCCACCGGGGATGCAAACCGGATACCCTGTGTATCGGGACACCGTCCTGGTTGCAATCCTGGCAGTGGGTGCTGGATGGCAGTCCATTGCCGCCACCTGACGGTCAGGCCTCCCATTTGCCCATTCAGAAATCGGGTTCCTATTCGCTGCAACTGGTCCACCAGAATGGATGTGCAGCGACCAGTGATCCATTTTCGATGGAGTTATTTGACGGGATCAGCCAGTTTGGTGGCAACGTCTGGTTTGATGTCAACAATAATGGAATTATCGATGGACCAGATACGCTGGTATCCAATATCAAAGTCCAGTTGTGGGATCCGAATGGAATTCCCGAAGAGACCTTGACTGTGCCAGGGGGTGGATATACCTTCCCGGATGTGCCCGGTTTGGGTGAATTTGTCCTCCACGTGGATGAAAGCAGTTTACCACCCTTCTGGAGTACGGTGTGGCAGGACAGTTTATTGACGATCAATTCATGTGATCAGGAGCTGACCACGGATATTCTGCTGCAGTTCGCCTGTCAGACCATTAACAAGGCAGTGACCCTCAAAGTCTGTCAGGGGGAGACAATCACCTATGCCGGTGATATCATGGGTGAAGGAGATACAAATGATTATACCTACCAGACCGTCCAGGGATGTGATTCGATGGTGAATGTTACCGTTGTCGCCCACCCGGATTATTCCTGGCAGGTGACTGTAGATAGTACCTGTGCTGGACAGGCCACGGGAGCCGTGTCGATCACACCCACATCGGGGAATGTCAGTCCACTGGAGTTCAGTCTGGATGGCATCCTCTGGCAGTCGGATCCACAGTTCAAGGCTCTTTCGTCCGGAATGGTAACCCTCTTCCTGCGGGATACCAACCTGTGTCAGAAGCAGGTGAATATTACCGTTCCGGATCGTCCGGCAGTGCCGGATCATACCTGGTCGATCGAGGTAGATACCTCCTGCGTCGGTCAGCCTCTGGGTGCATTGGAAGTCATACCAGATGGCAGTTCAGCTGCTCCGGTTCTCTTCAGTCTCGATGGATCGGTCTGGCAGAATGATCCCTATTTCTCCGGACTCCTGCCGGGATCTGTGACGGTCTATCTGCGGGACAGTCAGGATTGTCAGCGTCCGGTCAATGCCGTTATCCCGGCCTGGCCAGCCCTGGACTTCACCCTGCCACAGCTATCTCTCCCTTGCGAAGGCGACGGGGTTGTGCTAGCACCGATCTGGTTGACTGGTGAGGAGACGGTCCTCTCCTGGACCTGGAATACGGGCTTGTCAGATTCCATGCTGATCGTCGATCAGCCGGGGAGCGTCTCCCTGGATGTCGAAGGGATCTGCGGAACGGTGACCCGATCTGTGACAGTGGATTATGCCCCGGAAGTGACCAAGCCAGACCGTTTCTTCTTTGTGCCATCGGTCTTCAGTCCGGATAAAAATGGCATCAATGACTTCTTCCGCCCTCTTCAGGCCAATGGATTGAATGTGACCGACTACCATTTCGAGGTCTTCGATCGCTGGGGGAACAAGATGTTTGAGACGGATGATCCGCAATCCGGTTGGGACGGATGGCTCCGATCAGAAGAACTGGATCAGGAGGTTTTTGTCTGGTGGTTGGAGGCGACAGTTCAGTTCTGTCGGGAAGAAGTAAAGATCAAGCGCCAGGGGGATGTGACCCTGGTGCTGGCCAAATAAATACTGATTTGAGAGTTTGATGAGAGGGGCCGGATGATTTCGGCCCCTTTTTTTCTGGGGTGGGGGTACTTCGAATCTCTTGATGCACTGATACGGATCAACGAGAGGGGTTATGACCCGAACATCAGGATGGCTACCTTTGCCGCAAATCCAGACGTCATGAGTTTTCGCAAGGAGAAGGATAGCATGGGATATATCGATGTCCCTGCAGATAAATACTGGGCAGCACAGACCCAACGGTCAAGTGAGAATTTTCGCATTGGTGGCCAGCACATTCCGCATGAGGTAATCGAGGCCTTTGCCATTTTAAAGAAGGCCGCAGCCCGGACCAATCAGGATCTGGGCGTACTTTCTGCCGAGAAGGCGGATTTGATCGCCAGGGTGTGCGATGAGATCCTGGCCGGCAAACTGGATGACCAGTTCCCACTGGTGGTCTGGCAAACGGGATCAGGTACCCAGTCGAATATGAATGTCAATGAGGTGGTGGCCAATCGCGGGCATGTGCTGCAGGGTGGATCGCTGGCAGATGACAAGAAGGTGTTGCATCCCAATGACGATGTCAACAAGTCTCAATCCTCCAACGATACTTTTCCGACGGCGATGAATATTGCTGCCTACCGCGCACTGGTTGAAGTTACCGTGCCTGGTGTGGAGGCATTACGGGATACACTGCGTAAGAAGTCTGAAGAGTTCAAGCATGTGGTCAAGATCGGCCGGACCCACCTGATGGATGCGACGCCATTGACGGTAGGCCAGGAGTTGAGTGGATATGCCGCGCAGTTGGATCATGGATTGCGTGCGGTGAAGAATACTTACGTTCACCTGCGTGAACTGGCCCTGGGCGGTACGGCTGTCGGTACTGGACTGAACACACCTCAAGGATACTCGGAAAAAGTAGCGGGATATATCGCCAGATATTCTGGACTTGACTTTGTGACGGCCCCTAACAAATTTGAAGCGATGGCGGCTCATGATGCCATTGTAGAAGCGCATGGCGCGCTCAAATTATTGGCGGTCTCTCTGATGAAGATCGGTAATGATATCCGTCTGTTGGCTTCTGGTCCTCGGTCCGGGATTGGGGAGTTGATCATACCAGCTAATGAGCCAGGATCTTCCATTATGCCAGGAAAGGTGAATCCGACTCAGTCGGAAGCGTTGACCATGGTCTGTGCCCAGGTGATGGGTAATGATGTGGCCATCAATATCGGCGGGTCGAACGGTCATTTCGAACTGAATGTGTTCAAGCCGGTGATGATCTTCAACTTCCTGATGTCGGCCCGACTGATCGGTGATGCCTGTCGGAGTTTCAATGACAACTGTGCCGTGGGTATCGAACCCAACTATGCTCGGATCACCCAGCATCTGAATAATAGTCTGATGCTGGTGACGGCTTTGAACACAAAGATCGGGTATGACAATGCCGCCAAGATTGCCAAGAAGGCGCATGCTGAAGACAAGACGTTGAAGGAGGCTGGAGTAGAACTTGGGCTGCTGACGGCAGAGCAGTTTGACGAATGGGTGAGGCCGGAGGATATGGTGCATGGACTTTAACCTGGGTGATACCCAATGGTTAATATGGCATTTTGTTGAACGAATACCCTTTTAGATAGACAGCGAATTCATGTCGATCCATTGGCGCGCTGTCAAGACAGGAAGCGCAGATGATCTAAAATCGCGAAGATTCCGGGTGATGATGGCATCTGCGGGCAGGTTTAAGGCCGTATAGTATTGGAACCCATCTTCGAGATCAGTGAATGAATCGTCGGTTATGGCCTGATCAATGATCTTCTGGTCCAGGGGGGCTATATGAACCAGGGTTCGAAATTTTCGGAGCACAGATCGGGTTGATTTTGTGTCCAGTTGTCTGTTGAGAATGTATGCCGTATTGGCGATGGACAAGGCAGAAGTAAACAGTTCTACTTCCGGGAGTTCTGACATGGTGAACAGGATCTGCGCTTCTTCCACAAAGGGCTCTCTGGCGGCGAGAAGGTCCAGGATGATATTGCTATCGACAAAGAGCCGGGTCATTGATATTTCTTTGCCAGGTGATCGCGGTAGTTCTCCTGATCCTGATCTGTTTTTTTCAGATCGATGACCCCAGTCAGTTGGCGAACAGTCGAACCGATGGCTTGGGAAGTGGACTCTGTCCGGGTCAATAAAGCGAGATAGGCCTCCACCAGAGAGGAGATGCTGGTCTGGTGGGTGCGGGCATATTCCTTTGCTTGTCGGATGACCGTTTTATCCAGGCGTAAGGTCAATTTTGTATCCATGATTCAGTTGTACGTATAAAATAACAATAATCATACGTCTAATATAGTTCCCTGAACGTGAAAATGCAAACTATCGGGCTGCTCTCCAGTTTTGAGATGTCATTGAAGTCCCATTGTTTCCTCAGAACAACTGTTCAAATATCCAGTTTCGGATTGCTTCCTTTTTTCAAACATTCCTCCTATCTTTGCAGCCGCTAAAAGAAAAAGTTCTTTCACGATGGAGCGGGCCCTGTTGCCATTTACTTTCCCACTTGCTGGAATCCGATTGGGGATCACCACCTACAACCTGAAGGTTGAGGATGACTTCTTTCAGTGTTTTCCGGATGCTCCGGTTCAGTCGGGGTCTATAGACCTGGAAGTGGATTTGGACAAGCGACAGGATATGATCGTAGCCACCTTTCGGTTTGAAGGGCGTGTGGCGACCACTTGCGATCGTTGTCTGGCAGATATTGGTCTGCCGATCGACGGCGAACAGGAGCTCATCATCAAGTACGGTGAAACCTTCAAGGAAGAGGATGAGGTGGTTTGGCTGTCCCAGGATATGCGCGAATTCAACCTTGGCCGATTTGCCTACGAATTTATTGTGCTGGGCATTCCTCCTGTGAGGACCTTCGATTGTGAAAACGATGATCCCCGACCCTGTGACATGGACATGTTGGCCGTGTTGGAGAAACATCAAAAGGGACCGGATAGCGAAGAAGAGAAAGAAGATGAAACGGACAATCCGTTTCGAAATATATTAGACGAGTTAAACAAGAATTGATATGGCACATCCTAAATCCAGGATATCCAAACAACGGAAACGCAAGCGTCGCACCCACCTGGCTGCCGCAATGCCTCAGATCACCATCTGCAAGACTACGGGTGAAGCTCACCCTATGCACCGTGCCTATTGGCACGAGGGCGCGATGTACTACCGCGGCCAAGTGGTGATCCCAGCAGAAGAGATCCTGGAAGGGTAAGGACACCTCTATCAACCCCACTCAATGACCAATCAAATCCGCCAGCTGGCGAATTCTGTCTAAAGTAAATCTACGCGATACATCGTTATTTCTCAATCACTTAGCTATGGCTAAGTTCTTTCAAAATGCCTTGTTTCGCTTGATTTTCTTTAGCCTTGGACTATTTCGGAGGTTAATAGAAGTGCCCTAAGTCATTCCAGTGTTCTATTCGCATGAGCTCCTCTTCCGCTGAACCGGGAAAGGAGCTCTTCGTGTTTTTCCTCGGGCCTACTTTTTCACACAGCTCTCCATCTTTTACCTTCCCGTTTTGCGGGAAGATCAATCCCAATCCAATGAAGCGAATTATCCATACGGATCAGGCACCGGCAGCGATCGGCCCTTACAATCAGGCGGTTCTCGTTGACCAGATCCTCTATGTTTCCGGGCAGATCGCTATCGATCCGGCCACCGGAGAACTGGTACAGGACTCTATCGAGGCAGAGACGCATCAGGTCCTGAAGAACCTGGGGGCCATACTTGTTGCCGCCGGGGCGGACTATCGGGATGTCATCAAATGCAGTGTCTTTGTCAAGGACATGCATCAGTATGCCCGGATCAATGCCATCTATGCTGAATACTTTGAAGCAGAATTGGCACCTGCCCGGGAGCTGGTCGAAGTGGCCAATCTACCTCGATTTGTGAATGTAGAGATCTCGCTTATCGCCACTCTGCCTTAACCCCTACAATCCGCTTTGGCGGTATTTTTGCCCTGCATTCTCCGGATGGATGATCACCGGAGTTAGGGCTCATCCATAGAAACTGAACAGACATGAAAAAGCGCGTCCTCTCCTGCATCCAACCTACGGGTGACATCCATTTAGGCAACTACTTTGGAGCGGTCAAGGGCTGGGTCGATATGCAGCAGGAATTCGACTGTGTGTTCGGCGTAGTGGATTATCACGCCATGACCATGCCGTTCAATCCGGCCAAGTTGCGGGAGGCGACCTGGAAGATGACCTTTCAGATGCTCGCCTGTGGCATTGACCCGGATCATGTGTTTATCCAGTCTATGGTGCCCGAACATGCGGAACTGGCCTGGATCCTCGGCTGTGTGGCCAGCTATGGAGACATGACCCGGATGACCCAATTCAAGGACAAATCCGCCCAGGTGCAGGAAAAGGACAAGGATGCATTTATCTCCAGCGGACTTTTCTATTATCCGATCCTTCAGGCGGCCGATATTCTGATCTATCACGCGGACTTTGTGCCGGTGGGCAAGGATCAGGAGCAACATCTGGAGTTGACCCGGACCATTGCTGATCGTTTCAACCGACAGTTTGGAAAGGAATACTTCCCGGTACCTCGACCGCACTTCACTGAAGTGCCGAAGGTGCTGAGCACGGCTGATCCCACCCGGAAGATGTCCAAGTCGCTCGGGGAGAAGCACTATATCAATCTCTTTGGCGATGAGTCCCGGATGCGCAAGCAGATCCGTTCTGCTGTCACTGATGCCGGTGACACACCGGAAGGGGAGATGAGTGCCGGTGTGACCAATCTCTTTACCATGATGCGCGCGGCAGGCGCTCAGGCCCCGCACGATCGACTGATGGCCGATTATCAGGCCGGGGAGTTGAAATATGCCGACCTCAAGGAGGGAGTCGCCAATGCCCTGGCAGTGATGATGGCTCCGATTCGGGAGAAATATGAGGAGATCAATGCCGACAAACGGACCTGGAAAAAGCGTGTCCAGGATTCATCTGCAGCTATTCGCGAGCGGGCGAAAGAGACTCTGAAGGATGTGCATGAGATGACGGGATTGGGGGTGGTGCGCTAGTGGTGTAATTAAGCCATAATATATCAATCGACCAGCATCAATTGGATGACATCTTTGACTTCCCGGATGACAGGTGGTTGGATTCGATCAAGTTTTTTGATGATCCGAAGGCGATCAATCGTCCGAATCTGGTCCAGGACAATTCGTCCTTCTTTTCCTTTGACAATGGCCTTCACCCGAGTGGGGTAGTTTCTTAAATTGGTCGTCAATGGAGCGACTATGATCGTTTGAAGGTGTCGATTCATTTCATCTGGAGAAAGGATGAGACAGGGTCTGGTCTTTTTGATCTCGTGACCAACAGTGGGGTCCAGATTGACCAGGACGACATCGTATTGATTCAGCTCCATTCTTCAAATGATTCATCTGAGAATACATCATCCAGGAGATTCTCATCATCCCGATTCTCTCTCATTTGAATGAAGGCTGCTTCCCAATTCTTTCTGGTTCTGGGGAGAGGTTCGATGATAATGCAGCTTTCTTCCAGCCGGAGATTGACTTCTTCACCGAAGTCATATTTCTTCAACATGGTTTTGGACAGGCGTAAACCTTTGGAATTTCCAATTTGGATGATCTTTGCTCGCATGGGTTGAAATTCAATACCGTACTTACAATGTAATCACTATTTGGTTAAAATAGTTCCACATATAGGGAAAGGTGATGGACTATATTGAAGATGAAGATCAGGATGATTGATTCTCCTTGATTCGATCACTGGAAATCACCACCCGGAACCCATCCGGATCAAGGATCATCAACCCATGCTCTTCCCAATATGAATTTCGGGGGACTACTCCGGGAATCTCTTGCTGCTCGATCCGCTCCAGGATCTGGTCATAAGCTTTTCTATCCTCCGGATAAAAGACCAGGTTGTCCTCCTCGTCAAATGTGTGGTTGGGGGAGTGTTGAGACTCGGTGAACTCCAGATGCCAGTGGCCTCCTTTTTGTCCGAGCATGACCCCATTGATCCCATTGTGCCCTTCAAAACTGCCAACGATCTCCAGACCCAGAATTTCAGTATAAAAGGCTGTTAACCTGGTGATATCTTTGGAGTGGCGGGCATATCGAAATACCATAATCGAAAGATGGCGATTCAGTTACTTGGAAATGGCAATAGACTTCTGAGCCCAACTGGCCAGCTGATCCGGATCATCCTGCACATCGGCGGGGACTTCATAATAGGGCATCCGGCTGTGTTTTGCAGAACCCCGGGCTTCATAGTCCGCCTGATTAGAGGCATCTGCTTTGAAAAAGCAGCCTCCTTTGGAATCGATGATACCGAACATCTTGCTGTCATGGAAGACCCCGTACCCCCCAAACATTTTTTTGGTGGTCATCCCAGGAATGGTGGCCAGTTTGTCGGTGAGATGGCCAGCCGCATCTGCACCGATTGGAGAATCTTTATCGCCTTTTTGTCCCATGTCGGTTTGGTTGAGGATGAAGGAGTGGCCTAAAGTAGGCATTTCAATAGAAGGGTGAGGGGGGCTCCAGTTGATTCCCTCCCTTGCTCCTTCAAATCCACACCGAAGATCCGGTGTAATCAGATTGTGTTATTTCCCTGCTGTCCCCAGGTTGTATATGGCCTGGATCTCATGCAGTATTTCTTCAAAATCCAACTCCAGGTCGATCAGTTTTCCCGTGCGGATATCAAAGACCCACCCATGGACGATGGGGGTGCCCTTTTCGAGGTATTTGCGCTGAACAACTGCCGTTTTGGTCACATTGACACACTGTTCCTGAACGTTGAGTTCCACCAGTCGCTGATACCGTTTTTCCTCATCAGCTATGGCCAGTAATTCCGTTTTGTGTAAACGATACACATCGCGAATATTGCGCAACCAGGGGTTGAGCAAACCCAGATCCTGGGCTTGCATGGCCGCCTTGACTCCGCCACAATAGTAGTGTCCACAAACGATGATATGCTTGACATCCAGGTGTCCCACTGCGTACTCGATGACGCTCATAGCATTCAGGTCGGTATTGCTAATCACGTTCGCAATGTTCCGATGGACGAAAACATCCCCTGGTTCCACGCCCATCATGTCTTCGGCGGTCACCCGACTATCCGAGCAGCCGATATAGAGAAATTCGGGATCCTGTCCTTTTGCAAGGTGCTCGAAAAATTGTTCGTTGGTTGCCGTTTTTTCGGCGATCCACTTTTTATTCTTTTCAAAGATCTGTTGGTATTTGGTCATCTATATCCTGGGTTATGTGAGTATGATCCTTTTCCTCACAGAGGAGGAGGTGTTCATAAAGCTATAGAATTCAGACGGTACTTCCAGGAAAAGAACACTGTATTTTAGCTAATTGATGAGGTCGATTGAATGAATAGGTGAATAAAGTGTCCTTGATTCACATCATTGACAAGCAGAACAGGCCTCCTTGAAGACAGTGCAAGTTGGTGATTTCTATCCGGGGTGCAGATATGATCTCGGATTCCGGATTTAGCCTAATGATATGACCGGTTTGTCTGGCTGAGCATAGCTTAAACGCGACATCAGATGTGGTTCGTAATAGGCATCTAATCCACTACAGGCAAGTATTCGGGCATCATGCAGGGCAATGAACCCGTCATTTTTCAAGATACCTTCAGCCAGATGTATAAAGGTGATTCCACCGATCAGCAGGGTGGTGCCATTACTCTGGACCTCCAGTTTTTCTTTGAGATGCATAGCGATCTTGACCGGTGATTCCTTCACGAACGGCGCCAGGCAGGGCTCTATTCTTTCTTCTGTCAATCCGGTAGCGTCAAACTCGGATCGTTCTGCAGGGTATTTCGCAGAGGTTTGATGTGATTGCATCAGGAGGTCTGAAGACGGGTAGTTCAAGGTATACACCCCAGTATTCAAAATATTGGTCAGAGTATCCCTTCTGACTGTTGCTGGACGAAAAAGAAGTCCATACATCGCGGGATCAGCCCCAATGTGGATCAGTGAGTTGAACAGGGCCAGATTGGGGGTTCCTTCTGTGGAACGGGTGCCCACCAAAACGGGTTGTTTATAACCGGCTAACGAGTTGATCATTCTGGACCGGAATCGGCGATCGAGTTCTTGAATTTGCTTTTGGGAAAAGGAGGCCATCATGGTTGGAGTAGGGTGTAAGGAGGATGGAGTTAATGTGCATTCAGCAACTACCGCTTACTGATCCGATTTCCGGAAATAGAGCGCTGGTTGTTGCTTTTAAAACGGAGCATATCAGGATCCCTCTTTTTGAGGTGTTTCTGGCTCACCCCACTATGGACCCGGGTCCTCCAGGCTCTGAAACTGCCCGGTCGGAGGTGTCGCCGCATCAGCTTGATCACTTCGGCTTCTGACAATCCGAATTGAACGTAAATAGCTTCAAAGGGCGTTCGGTCTTCCCATGCCATTTCTATGATGCGATCCAGATCCATAAGGCAGATTTGTTCCGTCATTCAACAACCGTCATGTAAAAAAGATGAACAGACAAGGTTAATTGATAGAGAATTTGGCAATATTCAGCCCTCCATAGTCCGGAGAAAGGTAGTTATGGCTTACGCTGACGCATTCGCTGTGTCTCATTCCAGTCTGGCCAGATCAGGCTGGCGTTATTCAATTGCATCCGAATATGCCTGCTTATCCATATGGTCTGAAGGGCGGTAGATTCTGCAATTCCACCCAACGAAGACCTATTCTTTCATCCAGATAGTGGTGGCACTTCGCCCATTGGTTTCAATCTGAAGCCAGTACGTTCCAGCTGAGAAATGACGAATATCCCATTCCTGGTGGACTTGATCTCCCTGGACTCGCTGATCCGAAATGAGTTGTCCGAACATATTCCACATACGGAGCCGGACTTTCTGATGTGTTGTAAAAGTGAGATCAAGGGTAATGCGGTCATCGGCTGGGTTGGGGAAAAGTCTGGAAGAGATCAGATGAGGCAGTTCCTCTAATGAGCTGTTCAAGTCGACAGTCAAGCAGGTATCCCGTGAGCATCCCAGACAATCTGTGACGGTGACGCAATAGGTGCCCGGGGCCAGGGCTGTGATGGAAGGGGTCGTGCTGCCTTCGGTCCATTGGTAGGTAAAGGGTAAGCAACCATCCATCGGATTGACCGAAGCTGTTCCATCGGATTGACCAGGAGTAGCCATTGTTATTTGAGGATGAAGGTCCCAGGGGTCTGGAATCATCTCTGCGGCCAAACCGGCGCTCAGATTATAGTAGGAGCCACTGCCGCTGGTGCGCAATTCGACACTGCGAACCATATAGCGAACCCATCCTTCATCGACACAGGGATCGGTATAAAAGAGGTCGGTTAATGGATCTGTGTTGAGCAGAATGAAGGGTTGGTCTGGCGAAGTCTTCTTGTAAATGTGGTAGCCTGATGCACCGGCCGGGTCGTCCCAGTCCAGGTGGACCTGTAGCCCGTCCCGGGTGAGTTCAAGGTTCTGTACTGGTGCTAGGATATGCATGCGTAACGTGGGGTCTCCCATTAAGGCAATATGGATGAATTTGACCGCGAAGCTCCCGTGATACAACGAAACATTATTCATGGTCAGCTGTGTCGAAAATCCGATATGTTCGCCCAGGGCCATGTGATGAACCTGCCAATTGGGACGAGTGCCCCAGGTGCAGGTCAGCCCGGACCGGGAAGCGAGGGGTGCGCGTAAAAAGTTGTTGGGTACGTCCCAGTCGCCGAAGTAGGATCCGAACAGAAAAGTGAATTGGGTCTGCAGAGAATCTGTGGCATAGTTGGTCGTGTTTGAGATATCCGAAGCACTCTCCGGACCACCGCCCCCGGCACCCATGGACCAGAGGTAGGATCCATTCTGCAGGCTGGATCGATAGGCTACGTCATGGACATTTTTTATCCCGAACATGGGGGCAAAATTCTTCCAGGCGGGTTGGCCAATGCCTTCCGCAAATCCAGAGAAGTTATTGTCGATCAGACCTCTTTCAACAACTGTCATTTGCCCCATTCGCCAGGCGTGATCTTTGTCGAGATATCTGCGTAGTAATTCTTCTTCCGATTCCGGGAATTTGGTCATACCCCACAAGTCAACCCGGCCCACCTGAAGCTGAACATTCGCTGGGAAGAAGCGATTGTCAAATTTGCCATCGCCTGGATAATTATCATTTCTTGTACCCACCGGGGCATTAATATTCACTGTGGAATCAGTCCAGTTGCCAATTAGATCACCGTAATAACCGTCGGCAGGCCAGGCGCCTTTATGATCAGGATTGTGACCGTCTGGCGAGATGTCCCCGGAATAAGGGACAGGTACATGTCCTAACAGCAAGAGTGTCTTTTGGGAGGTAGGATGTAAAGCGGCCCAGGCCTGGATGGCGACCTTGACGACCGTCACTGGATCATTGCGATCCACCAGGACGGCGCTGGGATTCCAGCCATCAGATTCCAGATCCATCATCAATCGGTCGACCTCAGGCTGAATGGCATTCACGATGGAACTGTCGATCACGACCAGACAATTGCCTCGAAAGTGAGTTGGTGGTACTTTGACCCCGGCATAAATGTATCCGTTGCCGAGAATGGGACCTTCGTATTCTACAAATTTGGGCATGCTTTTAAGGATCCGATATTCATAAGCGACTCCAACGATAATCGTGGTATCTGTCCAGGTTGTACTCGCTGGATCCAGGATAGCAAGCGTGTCCCCCCAGGCGGTGTCATCCCGGAATTTTCGATAAATGGTATACCCCAGATTGGCCGTATCGGCAACCCAGGTGAGTTGGATTTGAGGCGGGGTCTCCTGGATACTGGCTTCTGCGATCACAGATAGGCGTCCATCATATAAATTTTGCCCTGAGAGGGTGGCGGAAACTATACATATGCCCAGTAAGAGGAGGAGATGTTTCATTCGCTCATTTATTGAAAAATAAAAGGATGTCACTCACCTGTCCTGTGTGATCATCTTCGATCATCAAATGATCCTTGTTGGAAAAGAGCCCTGAAAGGGTATAATCGTTGTCTGACCGATCGGGGTGATTCGCAATCTATCCATGTGAAATACGGGTGACAATCAGACAGTAAGCGGAGGTCGACTGGTGACCACTGGCCTTGTCTCTAAATCTGAATATCATTGGTTGCTCATAGACCAGATCCCCCTGGGGACTATTGGCGATGATCGCCTTGAGGGTGTTTACCTTTTTTCCAGAATCCTGGATGCAAAAAACAACCAGACACCCTTGTTGAGCTATTGAAAGGATGGATTTGATCCAGTCGGTTTCTTTGGCCTTGTCTTTTTTTAGGAAATGGAACATACTATCCAGTAAAATAACCTGTGCGGCCTGGAGATCTGTGTAGCTATAAATGTCGGTCACGATGCCCTTGAGGGGTAATCCTTCTGCTTTTGCGGTTTGGGTCATTTGATCCACACCCACGGAGGAAAGGTCCAGGCCGACAACCTCAAATCCCATCCTGGCTAGTGGAATGGCATTTCGTCCCTGTCCACACCCCATATCGATGACCAATCCACGAGTGGGAAGGTCCTGAAAGAAGGTGATCAGCTCAGGGAAGGGCTCGCCAAAATAGTCGGGAGTTTGATAATCTTGATCGTAGGTCATTGGAGCGTCTGCGATCTCATAGAAAAGGAAATGGTATTGTGCTATTCTGAGATTAACAGGGGGTAGGATTGATGTCCGATTTTCAGGAGATAATACCCACTGCTGATCATGGGTAAGTCCAGGATGTCCTGTAGGGGTTGCAGGGTGCCGGATTGGAGTAATTGTCCGGCGAGAGAGACCAATGTATAGGGGAGTTTTTCGTTTGGCAGCCGCGAGATCAGGACCTGTCCTTTTGCCGGATTGGGTGTCAGCGTGACTTGAGCGACATCATTTGGAGTAGGAAGGACACTGGTCGGCATGGTCAGTCCGGACAGGGTGTATCGGCTGAAGAAACGCCAGATCTCCAGAGAGGCATTCATATCCTGGTTGGTTCCATTGGATGTAAATATTGTCCCGGGCCAGGTGTGGCCACCTCCGGTCACTTTATAATGCTCCATCGTGGTTTTGTTGTCGCCGCTAGCATAGACGATATGTTCCACTGTACTCCCGTCCTGGGTATTGACGTTCGGCAACAGAGTCGTGGTGGGGTCTGGCGTGCAATTGTTGAATTCAACCCAATAGTTCACCACATCATTGATGGATTTGGTCCACAAGGCTCCTGAATAGGGGACTACGCCATCCGAGGTGCCATGCATCTGCAGGATGGGCATCGGGTGCTCCGGGTCACAGGTGGCAAAGGTCTCCGGGGTCATTGAGCCTGTCACTGATGCGATGGCTGCGATCCGATCGCTGAGTTGGCAGGCCAGGACAAAACTCATAAAGCCACCATTGGACATGCCGGTGGAATAAATACGATCCTGATCGATGGTGTACTGCACCGACAAGGAGTCGATCAGGGCCGCAGTAAAGCCCACATCATCGGTGGTGCTGCCCAGGGTAAAACCGCCGACATTGAAGTGTGTGGTGGAATTGTTGTGAAGTGTTCCCAATGGATGCACGATCAGGAAGTTGGCTGTATCTGCAATAGCCCGAAAGTCGCCATACCACATCTGTTCTGCGGCATTACTGCCGTACCCATGGAAGTTGAGGACCAGGGGGAAGGGATCTATACCCGTATACGAGGCGGGAATATAGAGAATGTATTCTCTGGTTCCACCATCGTGCTGGATGGTGGCAGTGATGGTTTGTTGAGAGTAGGTGGTGCCCTGGATGAGGAATACAAGGCTCAGGAGACTGAAGAGAGTGCGCATGATGGTAGAGGTACTGATCAATTCCTACCAAGATACCTTCCTTTCCCTAAATGAGCTCCAGGAGAGTGCTGATATAGCGTAACGGAGGGCCTATCCGGTGTGCTTATCCGAGGTAGTTCGACGTCGGATAGGGATCCAGATCTCCTCCTCCGACTCGGGGTGATCATTGTGATATTTTTCTCCTAGGACTTCGAAATGAGGCCGATCATCCAGGTAGTAGGGTGACTGAGGAAGCCATTTGCCAAAGATGTAAGTGAATGTTTTTTGAGCTGTCCTTACGGCTCCGATATGCGTGAAGACAGCATACAATCCGGCTTGTACAAATAATGCGTCCATGCCTTGGGGAATCGGATCCAGGTGAGCAACTTCTACACCAGCCCATTTTTCGAAAACAGCATTCGGGTCAGGCGGCCAGGAAAGTGGCTGAGGATAGATCTGCAACGAGATCAGATCGGTATTTACCGGGTGTGGGATCTCCTTTCGACGGGGCATGAACGACCGCCATAATTCCGATGTGCGATCCTGGGCAAAGGACGTGGAGAGATGTATGCCGATCAACCACTTCCCATCGGTCTCAACTAATCTGGGCTCCTGATTCATTGCCAGGTTTCAAGGGGCTGGAGGTCGTTCAGCCATTCGAATCCTGTATCCTTGTTGGAGAAGGCGACGATCAGGAGGTCCGGCTTTCCACATACCCTTTGAATCGGTCCAGGATAGCTTGCCATCCGGTTTGTTGCAACTCCGCAGAATTGACCGTCTCGGCTTCAAATATTTCCGTTACAGTCGTGAGCCCGTTTTTTTCAGCAAAGTTGACGGTGACCTTGCGGTCATCATCCAGGGTATATTTGATCCGTTTTGGGCGGGTGACGACATCATAGGTTCCACAAAATTCGAAGCGCATGGTTTCATCTCGGGCAGCCATCATATAGGAAAAGCGACCACCGGCTCGAAGGTCATTTGATGCCGTCGGGCAGTGCCAGGTTTCGGCAGCCATATTCCATTGGATGATATGCTCGGGACTGGTCCAGTGGACCCATACCTGTTCAATGGATGCCCGGATGGTCGTGGCGACAGTGATCTTTTTTTTGGGAGTGGATGGCATTGGTCATTTTTTTGATGACACAAACTACTATGCTTGTTTCAAGAATGAAAATTGTCCGTAAAATTAGCCGACAATTGGATCATCGCACCAGGCTGCTGAGGTCATTTTCCAGCGATCCCCCGTCTTGATGTATTGAAGGCTCTTGCGCCCAGTTGCGGTGAAGGGGACGCCATTCAAGATCCCAGATTTTTCATAGGTACATTCCCGGTGTGCGATTTGTCCGAGCAGGGTGGTGGTTTGAGTGGTTTCCCTCTCTTGAAATTGGGCCAGGGTTCCATCCGTGAGCATGGCTTGCCGGGATTGGCGAAACGCCTCAACGGAATGGATTGCTGTTTGGGCCTGGGTATTGCTGATGAGCAAGCCCTCTGCAATGAAAAGATCCAGCAGTCTATGGACTTGAGGATGCTGACCGTTCTTATTGGTGAAAACCTGAAAGAATTCAGCTGTCAATTGATCGATCTGTTGTTGGTCAGTCATGCGGTACGTTATTCAGCTTCGTTGATCGTCATATCTACCCGATCCAATCCTGGCCCGTATGCATCTTTTGTCACGGTGGTTACTTCGAACCCAAATCGCTCGAAGAAGGGGTAGGTGTGCTGGGACGTATCCAGTCGGATGAGATGGTTCGGGTAATATTGGCGGAGGTGATGGATACGATAATCCAGGAGGGCACTGCCCAGCCCTTCTTTGTGATGTGAGTTGTCGACCATACCCCAGGCCATCGCTGCGGCGGCTTCATCCATGGCTATATAATATCCCCCACAAGCCAGAATGATCTCGTTTTGTTCAAGCACGTAAAACGCACTTGCCTTTGCTTGTTCATGAATGACCAGGCCCTGGTCCAACCGGTCCAGGCACTGGGTAAAGAGAGCCTCTTCAGCGGGGTCAAAATATTGGGGGCAGTTGCCGTGAAAGATTTGCAGACACTGGGCCCGATCCTCAGGATGATAAAGACGGATATGAACAGACATAACAGGAATACTGAAACTGCCCTACAGTATTTGATGGTTGTATGACATTCCAATTTACAGTTATTGCCTGTACTTCCGAATCAGAATGGTGACCGGAAAGCGGGGTTGGTTGTAAACGTAGTATCTGTCAGTGTGTGCAGGAAGGCAAGCAGGTCACCTTTTTCTTTGGTCGTGAGATGAATTCCACCCTGGTGCGCCTGTTTCATCAATGGATCGATGGTGGGGGAGGTCTTGAGTCCCTCACTATAAAAATCGATGACTTCTTCCAGTGTTTCGTAACGGCCATCATGCATGTAAGGCCCGGTGAGGGCGATATTGCGCAGGGTGGGTGATTTGAATTTTCCCAGGTCATTCGGATTGCCGGTCACCGCACTGCGTCCCATTGGGGATGGATCTAAATCCAACCCGTTATTGTGGAAGCTATTGTCTGTAAACAGGATGCCGCCATGGCAGTGGAAGCAGTCCCCTTTTTCAGTGAAAAAGATGTCATAGCCATTCTGTTCTTCTTCGGTTGGGAAATCACCACCCGGTGTGAATACCTTGTCGTAACGGGCATTGGAGGAGATCATCGTGCGGACAAATTGTGCAAGGGCTCTGGCCGTGTAGGACGGTTTGATCACGTTCGTTTGGAATGCCTCATAAAAGAGTTTAGGATAAAGACTGTCTTGTTCCAATCGTTCCATGTCAGACTGAAAGAAGTCTTCCACTTCGAAAAGCATGATGTCTTCCAGATTGCCGTCGACCTGGCCATTCCAGAGAAATGTTTTATTCCATCCCAGATTAATATGCGGTAATACCGGAGCGGTGGAGGAGAATGACAGATTTTGAATATGGCAGGTGGCACAAGCGTGTTCTCCGGTGGGGTGGAGGAGTGGGTCATAATAGAGTCGCCGGCCCAGAGCAATGCCTTCTTCTGTCAGGGCATTGTTGATGTCCAGGTCCATGAGTGGAAATTCATCCGGGATATCCAGGTGGTACGGTGTAGGGTGATAGGTCCAGTCAGGAGTCAGTGAATCACCATTGTCCAAACAGCTGGATAAGCTTACAGAGAGGAACAGAATCGCCAGAAAGGACTTGATCGTCATGATTCAGGTTTTTGTTACGGAAGCAATACTGAATACGGTCGATCCATTGGCCTTGATGATCTCCTGAGCGGCCTGGTTCATCATGATCAATTCCTGGCCGACAAAGTCAAAAATGGTTGGATTCTGAAGCCACTCATTCAGGTCTATCTGGAGGTTTATGGTCCAGTCGTTGTCACGCAGGTTGAGGGAGGTGATGGGCAGGGTAATTTCCAGGTAATTCTGATTGCCCTTGGTCGCACCGGTGTGTATATTGAAGCTGCGAATGGTGCCGGTGTTCAGTGAATCATAGCGGCCTTCGAATTTCATATAGTGGTAGCCCTGGTCGCCGGGAATGGGCCATTCCATATTGATGTTGTCTACAGTATTGACCAGGCCACCATCAACATTGACGATCTCGTTCAATCCGAACACGAAGGATAGGTGGGTGTAATCCCCATCGGGAATATCGGTCAGTTCGATTAGGGAGGAAGAGGGATTCTGAATATCGTACAGGTTGATATTTCCCCTTGACACATTAAATCCGTTTTTATCGGTCAGGCGGATCTCAGAAATGTAATATTTGAGATTGACCACACTGTAGGTATGACCGGCCGGACTGGCATATTTGATCTGATCGAATTCCACCGGTACGCCAGCCACTGTGTGATCGAGTTGGATGGTGACCGTGCCAGTGCCATTGTCTTTGGTGAGCATCGTTATTGCCAATAATTGGGAACATGACTGATAATGGATAAAGCCTGGAGTAAAGTCTTTTCTGAACATGGTTGGTTTTGTTTTCTATCGGTTGGACTACAGGCTGGATGCCTGGATGAATGAAGGTATGGGGTTTTAGGGCTACAGATGGAGGTGATTCTCGTTAGCTAGTTCTGTGATCAAGATTACGCTGTGCAGAAGCAAAAAGTTATCATAACATCATTTTTGGATGAGCATTTGTCAAGTTTAATGTTCTCAATAATATTCCCTGGATGTTCTGCAAGATGCTAAAAAGTGGTGCTTCCTTTGAACCTATATTCTCCTTGTCTAAGTGACTGGCGGGCGTTTCGGGTTCATTTCGGTTGCCTTTTGTGATTGTCGGAATTCCTAAGCGTTAAAATGATCACGTAGTTTGAATTGAATCTTGAGCCAAGTGCAGTTTTTCATTTTTTGGCTTTTTCATGCGAATTTATTCATTAGAATTTCATGTATGGCCCGCCTCCAGCCGGCAGGCTCCTACTTTTTGTCTTGGCAAAAAGCACGCCTGCCGGCCGCGCAGGTAGGCAAAAACCGCTTGTCGCCAAAATGGGCCTTCTTTTTATATTTGAGCGTAGTGTAAACTTGTCTCGAGATTGGCTGGCATTTACATCAAGACCCGGCCGCTCGTATTTGATCAGTGGTCATTTTCAGCATTGATAACCTTTAATCTTGTGTTATGTCAACCTAACGCATCATATGTCCGATCAAATAATGCGGCAGTTTGTATGATTGACTGTTTTAATATAAATGTATATGACCATTGTTTGCTTGATGGACGGGTCATTGATGTGCACAGGAGGCCCAGACGATCCCGCCTTTAACGCGGGATGTCTGGATCTGAACATTTATCGTCGGCTGTTGCCGATGAACAGGATGCTACAGGTTGTTTCGTTCGGAGTGCGCTGGGCTATACACCCGTTGGCCAAGGATGCCCAGAAAATGAGCGCGATGAACAACAATGGGTTGCGCGTGGGTCGGCTAAAGTTTTCAGGATGCATTTACGAAATGACTTATCTGCTGAGCACAAAATAGCATTGCATGCTTACAATAGAGGACAAGTAAGCTGGTTGAAACCCCTATCACAGCAAGCTCATTCAAGACCTTTAAATCCAATTTATTGGTTGACGGCTGAATGGATAGAATTCATATCCTTTAAATACGGCAATGGGAAAACCAACCCTGGTTGAGATTACCTTGAAAAGCATGATTAGACCAATACATTTTCAGATTCCGAATCGGCACAGAAAATGGCAGAAACTCGGGATTGGTTGACGATGTTGACCATGTCCTCGACCAACATTCCTGGTTCAATATTGAAGATATTGACATCCGTATTTCGTTCCTTGAGGACATTCTCCAATAAAGTGCCTTCCTTGATGGAGATATCTGTTTGATTGGGCAGGCGAATCATCGTGTGAAGATCTTCGAGGTCCAGTTCTGAGAATTTGAGATGGGGGTTATTGTTCAGAATATGTACATCGATATTTCCTTTCCAGTTGCGACAGATGAGTAATGCTGCCAGTGTAGACAGGTCATTGTTTGCGATATTAAAGGTCTCCTTCCAGTCGACCGGGATATTGGTCATCCATAAGTTCATATTTTTTTCAATAGCCAGCCCCGCGGAGGAAAATGGAATATAAATGATGAGGCCGAAGTTGTTCTTCTTGGCGTCGGTGGCAAGTTTGTCGTAGTAGGATGATGTTGCAGCCTCGGAGTCAATGCTGGCAAAGATGATATTGGGTTTAAAGAAGGCGGCATTGAGGGATTGCATACTCACATTGACAGTGGTGTTGAAATCCGAATTGTCGATCATGGTGTAGGAGGCCGATAGATCGCTTTCTTTGAATTTGTTGATGGAATTTTTCAGAAAGCTTTCCAGGTCGTACAGTTCATGCTCATTTTTATTCCGCAGAGCCAGGATTTTGATGGATCCTTTGGGGAAGATGATAGAGTGGATGAGTTTGTACGAACTGCGCAATTCTTTTGGCATAATAACGGGCATCAATAAGTCTGGCCGCCATGATCGAACTTCTTTTTCTTGACGCAGGTTATTCGTTTTTTTAGTGGCCCATTCTGCCAGGGCGGTAAACAATCCGCTTCTGGAATCACCGGCAGCAGATTTGATGTTCATTTTTACGAGGTACAGGTAGAACAGTACGATAAAGACCAGGGAGAACAGGGCGACTAAAACATTCATCACAAACATGATGGAGATGGACCCTATGGCGCCGATCGCCGGAACGAGGATGGAGATCTTGAGGGTGGGTCGGTAGCTCGGCAAACTTAATGTCTGTTCAACCAGGGCGACCACGTTCACCATGGCGTAGGTGATCATGAAGAACATGGTCAGAATGGGAGCGATGGTATTCAGATTGCGCAAGGATATTCCAAATAGGACAATGACTGCTGTGATGAGCATGGCATTGACAGGTTCTCCTTTTTTGGAAAGTTTGGCTAAAAAGGGGCTTTTAGGTAATATGTTTTTTTCGCCCAGAGCCAATAAAATTCGGGGGGCGCCTACAAAGGATCCAAGCGCTGAGGAGAGGGTAGCGCCCAGGAGTCCGGCCAGGACAATCGGTTGGTAAAGGGACTTGTCTATGAATACGTTGTAATTGCTGGCGAGTTCATGCGGTGTGGCAATGACCGCAGCGACAAAGATCAGGCTGATGTAGATGATCGTGGTGATGATCACCGAGGAAATCGTTCCGATAGGGATGCTTCTTCTTGGATTGGTGAGATCACCCGACATATTGGCCCCAGCCATGACACCCGTTACAGCGGGAAAGAAAACAGCAAACACGATCCAGAAAGAGGATCCCCCCAGGTTGTTCTCACTTGACCCCGGGTATGTCCCAAACCATTGGATATCCAGATGGATGTCATTGACAAATAGAGAGCCATATATGGATACCAGGGAAAGTGCAATGACGCCGAGAATGACATATTGAATCTTAAATGCAAAGCTGGTACTGATAAATGCGATGATCATGACCAGGGAGAAAATACCAATGTCCAGGATGAAGGGATCAATACCCGGCGTAAGGGTTTGCATGCCTTCGCGAAAACCGAATATGTACATGGCAACGGCGATGGCCTGAGCAAAGTAAAAGGGAATCCCGATGGCGCCTCCTATTTCTAATCCAAGTGATTGGGAGATCAGGCTAAATGCACCGCCACTTCCTATACGCACATTTGTGGTGATGGAGGACAGGCTGAGAGCAGTCGTGAATGTGATAGCGACTGAAAGCAATACAATGGCCAGGGCGCCAACCACTCCGGCATTGCCGACAACCCAGGGTTGTCGGATATACATGATGACGCCGAGGATGGTGAGGGTGGTGGGTGTGAATACTCCGGTAAATGTTCCAAACGACTTCTTACTCATGACTGTTGAATCTAACCTGCTGAGTTGACCAGTAGCAGGTTCTTTTGGAGGAAAGTTGAATGTCTGCAGACGTGCCGGATCTATTGCGATGCCCGACTTGAATAGTTCTTTGACAGTTTCTTTTTGAATTGATTTAGTCGTTTTTTCAGTGACTGTTGTGATCCGAATCGTTTAACCCATTGCTCATGATCAAGGTGATCGAGTTGTCCTGAATATTCGTTTTTGACAATTCCGAGGCCGACAAGGGTGGCAGGCCTTAAGAAGGGCCCTTGTCATGTGTTATAGGCCAAGTTAGGGTTTTTTTAGAACCGTTTTTACCCGAAAGTGGCTTTATTTTCCAGGGTGGTATTCCACGAGTTTTTTCCGAATCACCTCATTGAAGTTGTCGGTGTGTTTTCCTAATTGATCCTCAAGAGCAAGGATGAATTCGGCTTTAAGTTCAGGATAGGTCTCTATCAACTTCTCCAGTACCCGAAGTGCATTGTACTTGATACTCACGTTGATGGTGTAGCCGGTCAGAAGATCGAACATGCGATCGATGGCGATGCCTTCCTGTTCGGGCGGCACCCCGGCGATCATCCAGAGGCGAGCAAATGCCTGGTCGAGCGGGGTATACTGGATCTTCTGACTCAAGGCAAAAAGCGCTGGAAGGACAGCTCTGATACAAGCGGGATCTGCTTCACCGATATCGCTGAGCAACCAGATAAAACGGGACCGAGTGGTATAGGAGGATTCTAAAAGAGGGAAGAGTTCCTGCACGGGGATGCCCTGCTGCGCAATCTCTTGTGCATAGGCCTTTCGATCCACTGCCATGCTTTTCGCCAGGTGTGCTTCCAGGAATGTCAAATAGGGAGGCTTCACGGATACCTGTTTATTTTTTCATGAGGTATACGCCACTGATCAAAAGCAGCACAGCCAAACCAACATACATATAGCCTTCTTCCTTGCCTGATTTATTGGACAGGTCGATCTTCACATCCAGGATCTCCACGGATGCATTGTTGTTGCTGATCTTTTCGACGCCCTGATATCCCAGGAAGAGGCTGCAGACGATGAGGGCGATGCCGATGAGTTGGCGCATAGTTTGGTGTTTTGTTATGAATTTGATTGGTTGATGAGGATCGGTAAGATAGAACACATCTGTTGATGGCCTTCCAATATCATATGAAGCAACCATTTTGAGGTGAAGTATTCCATTCCCAGGGTTCCTTCAAATCCCTGAGGTATCTGAATTTTATGTTTGGTCCGCCTTCCGCCAGCTGGCGGACCGGCGGTGGCTAGGTACTTTTGATGCACCAAAAGTACCCAAAAGTGCTTGTCGCCAAAATGGGCCTCTTAGTCTTGTTTGACCTTTCGTTTATCATGGCTTCGGAATTGGCAGTCGTTTGTATCATGGCCCGGCCGTTTCTGTTTTGCCGTTGGTGTAGGCCCGAAAATGAATACTTTATGCATTTCTTCGCCATATGGAATCTAATACACCTTATCGGCAAAACAATACGGCATTCCGTTTTTTGTGGGCAGCAATGGAATAATGGTACATTTTTTAACTGGAAGGTCCAGACGATCCCGCTCTGCGGGATATCTGGATCCGGACCGCAAGCGTCCGGGCCCTTGTTGGCGACGTTTAAATATTTTCCTCATAACCTCCTCAACTCATAACCTTCGCCTCCCCTCCAAACTCCTCGACTACAGAGGCCATGTAATCAAACATATTTACGGGTGATACCAGAGCATCCTGGGATTCAGGCGGCTAAAAAAATCAGAGGGACAGCTCTCCTCGGAAGATGATACGGGCAGTGCTCTTGATCCGTAATTGATCATCATTGATGAGCTCCAGTTGCATGGAGCCGGTTCGTTCGGAGCATTGGAAGGAGCGCATCTTCGATTTGTTCAGTCGGGCAGCCCAGTACGGGGCGAGGAAGGTGTGGGTACCGCCGGTGACCGGGTCCTCGTTGGTGCCGCTCCAGGGCCAGAAGTAGCGGGATTCGAAATCATAGTCTTTCTGTTTGGACAAGGCGGTAACCAGTACGCCATTGATCCCCTGATGGGATTGGATCAGCGCGGAATAATCTGGGGATAATGATCGGAGGACCCCGCTGTCTTCGATCTCCAGGAGGAGGATCTTTGTTTCTTCATTATATGCAGCATTCAGGATCTGTTCCACACCCAGTGCATTCAATAAAGCCAGCGGAGCTTCGGACGGCTGAGTGCTGTATTGCGGGAAATTCATCACGATCAGGTCACCTTCCCGAGTAATGGCCAGTGTTATCTTTTGTATGGTTTCTAATTGCAAGTTGTGGAGTTCAGGATGACGTTCAAACAGGACCTTCGAAGAGGCCAGAGTGGCGTGCCCGCAGAGGGGAATCTCCATCTTCGGGGAGAAATACCGGATGGTGAATTGTCCGGGTAAATGACCGGGTTGGACAAATGCCGTTTCGGATAGTCCAAGTTCGCCGGCGATGCTCAACATCAGCGTTGGATCAAGAGCCTCATCGACAAGACATACGCCTGCCGGATTGCCCTTGAAGGGTTCATCCGTAAAGGCATCCACGATATAAGTGGTGATGTTTTTCATCTTTTATGTAAGATCACAAGTGATCAAATTAGTTGATTTGCCCGAAGTGGATCATGCATTCAATTCAGAATTTCAATTATGGTTCCTGCAAACCGATTTATTCACTTGGTATTCATGCCTGGGCCCTCGTTTGGCGATGGTCGCTCGACATCCCGACTACCGAAGGAAGTAGCTCAACCACGCCTGCCCTGATAACCTCCGCCATCCAAAACGCTTCAACCCCTCCAGGGTTGAATGGTTCGGACATCTGCACCCCGGATTTCACCATGGACGATGGGGCTAAAGACCCCATGTCCAGACACAGTCCGGGGCTATTGTTTTGAACCCTTTGAGGGTTCATCCCCCGACAATTCCCTTCCGAAATAACTTATTAACTCAATAACACAGAACGCTGCATATTGTCATAATCACGCATTTCCATAGATGAATGGATGACACGGATTTTGTGGCGGTCATCGGCCCTGATCCCCTGGTCCAGATATCATCATTGCAATGGCTTATCACATGCCCTTCGAAATAACTCAATAACGAAATAACTCAATAACCTCCTCCACGCATAACCTCCCAACTCCTCCGCTTTTCAGGCCCAGACGATCCGCCAGTAGGCGGATATCTGGATCCGGCCCCCCGAGTACTCGGGGTCCAGTCCCTCGTTTGGCAACGGTTAAGAATTTAAGTACCGAAATTCTTTTTAGCCCAAAACCGAACACCGAACACCGAATACCGTTTTTTGGGCCCAGATTTGGCCACGACTTCTTATAAGCTCTCTCCTTAACTCCTCCCCTCCAAACTCCTCCACTTTTCCGGGCTCTGGAATAGAAACAGAGTTACCAATTACTTTACGGGTTGAAACCGGATATTCCGGAATCGGATTTGACCGGTTCCGGCAGCCTGCAGGACGACATGGCCATTTTCCAGATCGGCATTGGGCAGGTCGGCGGTGAGGGTACCATTCAGCCAGACGCGGAGCCGGTGGTTCTCCATGGTGATACGGTACCGGTTCCATTGGTTGATGGTGTTCAGATTGCGCCGGGCGGTGACTCGAGTGACAATGGAGCCGGTGCGATACGTCTGAATAGGATGAAGGTCATAGATATTGACCTCATAGCAATTCGTCGGGTTGATCTGCTGATGTTGACAGTGGATCAACACACCGGAGTTGATGGTACTGTCGGGATAGAATTCCAGTTCCAGGGTAAACTCGGTAAGGATCTGGCGGGAGATCAGAAACCCGGATTGATCCGAGGCCTGACCGATGATCTCCTGATCAGTGAAGGTCCAGGTGGCATTGCCGGAGGGGGTCCAGTTGGCTTGTTTGTCCTGGATCAGCCATTCCGGTTGTTTACAGGACATGGCCAGGAGTACGGCCAGTAGTATGATGGAAAATGATTTTTTTCCTGTCATTAACTATGCTTTGTTTATCCGGATCATACCGTCCAAAATAATGAAATAAATCGGTCAACCGTGAATTGCTTCGATTCGAGCCAATGAGCTGATCAATGGAACTTTTCAGTAACCTGACTGGGGGCTCGGAACACTGAACTATTGTTCTGTGCTCAACTTCCTGGGTAGGGGATCATAAACCTGACCTCCTCCGCCAGCTGGCGGACTGGCAGGTGCAAGGCCCTCTTTTGACAAGGATAATTCGAATAAACGAATAAACTTCCTCCATAACTCCATAACTCCATAACTCCTCAACACACGCCTTCTGTCTGGCTTTGGTAAAGATCACCATGCCAATTCTCCTACGGGGATCACAATAATGGAAGGTGTTCAACCTCCATTCTTCAGGGCGGCACTAAACAAAGATTATCCTAAGTTTGTTCCATCTCTAGACTAAAACGATAGAAATGGACAATACGAAACACACGGGCAATTCAGGTGGCGCTGGAAAATGCCCATTCATGGGAGGTGCAGTGAAGCAAGGCGCTGTAGCTGGCACGGGAAACCGGGACTGGTGGCCCAATCAACTCAACCTCAGTATCCTCCATCAGCATGCTCCGGCCTCCAATCCATTGGGGCCTGACTTTGATTATGCAGAGGCATTCAAGAGCCTGGATTATGCCGGATTGAAAGCTGACCTCAAGAAACTCATGACGGACAGTAAGGACTGGTGGCCGGCTGACTATGGACACTATGGTGGACTCTTCATTCGGATGACCTGGCACAGTGCCGGTACGTACCGCACCGCTGATGGCCGTGGGGGAGGAGGTACTGGAAATCAGCGCTTCGCTCCGATCAACAGCTGGCCGGACAATGGCAACCTGGACAAGGCTCGCCGCCTGCTCTGGCCCATCAAGCAGAAATATGGCAACAAGATCTCCTGGGCGGATCTCCTGATCCTCGCTGGGAACGTCGCTCTCGAATCCATGGGTTTCAAGACCTTCGGTTTCGGTGGTGGCCGGGAAGACATTTGGCAGCCTGAAGAAGATATCTATTGGGGCGCCGAGAAGGAGTGGCTGGCTACAAGCGACAAACCGCACAGCCGCTACAGTGGCGATCGCGATCTGGATAATCCTCTGGCTGCAGTACAAATGGGATTGATCTATGTCAATCCGGAAGGTCCGGACGGTAATCCTGATCCGGTCGCTTCCGGCCGTGACGTCCGCGAGACCTTTGGCCGGATGGCCATGAACGATTATGAAACAGTTGCCCTGGTGGCCGGAGGACATACCTTCGGTAAGGCCCACGGTGCCGGTGATCCGGCATTGGTCGGTGCAGAGCCAGAAGCAGCACCCCTGGAAAACCAGGGATTGGGCTGGATCAACAAACTCGGCACGGGTAAGGGTGAACACACCACCACCAGTGGTATCGAAGGTGCCTGGAAGCCCAATCCTACCCAGTGGGATAACGGATACTTTGACATGCTCTTCGGATACGAGTGGGAGTTGACCAAGAGTCCGGCAGGTGCCCACCAGTGGGTAGCCAAGGATTGCAAGCCCGAGCATATGATCCCCGATGCACACAATCCAGACAAGAAGCATCCGCCGATGATGACCACGGCTGATCTGTCCCTGCGCTTCGACCCGATCTATGAACCGATCTCTCGCCATTTCCACAAGAACCCGGACGAGTTTGCCGATGCCTTTGCGAGGGCCTGGTACAAGCTGACCCACCGGGATATGGGACCACGGGAACGTTATCTGGGTCCGGAAGTACCGAAGGAAGAACTGATCTGGCAGGATCCGGTTCCAGCGGTCGATCACAAGATGGTCGATGCGCATGATATCCCGGATCTCAAGACGGCCATTCTCTCATCCGGTTTGAGTGTGTCCGAGCTGATCTCCACAGCCTGGGCGTCTGCCTCTACCTTCCGGGGTAGTGACATGCGCGGTGGTGCTAACGGAGCACGTATCCGACTGGCGCCCCAGAAGTTCTGGGCGGCCAATGACCCGGCGCAGTTGAGCAAGGTGCTCAGTGTGCTGGAAGGTATCCAGAAAGGCTTCAATGGCGCAGCGACTGGCGGAAAGAAGATCTCCCTGGCCGATCTGATCGTCCTTGGTGGATGTGCCGCCATCGAAAAGGCCGCGAGCGATGAAGGGCACAAGGTGACCGTACCGTTCACCCCTGGACGCACCGATGCGACCCAGGAGCAGACGGATGTGGAAAGCTTTGCCTTCCTAGAGCCACAGGCCGATGGATTCCGTAATTTCCAGAAGAAAGCTTACAGCGTTCAAGCAGAGGAAATGCTGCTAGACAAGGCACAACTGCTGACGCTGAGTGCACCGGAAATGACGGTACTGGTCGGCGGACTACGAGTGTTGGGTGCCAACACGGGTGGTTCCACCCAAGGGGTGTTCACCAAGCGTCTAGGCAAGCTCACCAACGACTTCTTTGTCAATCTGATCGATATGGGTACCGTATGGACACCCAAGTCAGAGCAGGAGTTTGAAGGTCGTGATCGCAAGACCGGTGAAGTGAAGTGGACGGGTAGCCGTGTAGATCTGGTCTTCGGTTCCAACTCCCAGTTGCGGGCAATCTCTGAGGTGTATGCCCAGAGCGATGCGAATGAGAAGTTCATCCGAGACTTCGTCGCTGCCTGGAATAAGGTGATGAACCTGGACCGGTTTGATCTGAAGTAACTCCAATGAGAATGGCTTCACTCAGGAAGCCCGAGAATAAGAATGGCGGCTCCGGGAGATCGGGGTCGCCTTTTTTTGGTCAGACTGGTTACTATCAGTTCCTCTAGTCGCAGTTCCGTTCCACCAGTGCAAAATATTGGACTACATCTAAGGGGTAAGAGTATCGCTAAAAGTACGTCTGCCCTTTTCTAATCTCTGCAACCAACGTTGTGTCTTAAATCAATTCAATTTTCAAACGAACAACCCTTCACCCCCTGGTTAATAAGTACCCATCTGATATGATCTATATCACTGGTTCTTGTATAGAAAAGAGTGATACTTACACCGGAATCCAGGTTTTTTCTACAGTTTAAAGCAACTGTAAATCATGTGATCTATGAAACATAAACCAGTGCTGAGGTATGTCGTGCCTTTTATACAATGGTATGCTCTGATGTTCTTGATCACCATCGGAATAGATTACATGCTTCATTATTATCAATTTGCTGGAGTGGGTCGTTACTTAGGCTATGTTGGCACCTTCCTCCTGCTCCTTTCCTTTGTTTATTCCTTGCGGAAACGCAGAATGATTCGATCCGGTTCGCCAAGGAAATTGTTGATTTTCCATGAATACCTTGCCTGGGGCGGTTCGATTCTGTTGCTTGTTCATGCGGGCATTCATTTCAATGCCATATTGCCGTGGCTGGCCGTAGTGATGCTCCTGATCAGCGTGGCAAGTGGCCTGGTTGGCAAGTTCCTGCTCAAGCGATCCTTTGACAGCTTGAACGAAAGCCGGCAAGCATTGATGGATACGGGCATGGAGAGCGAAGCTGTGGACAAAAAGTTATTTCTCGACTCTGTCATGGTGGATGTCATGGAACAATGGCGGATAATACACTTGCCGATTGCCTTCATTTTTGGCTTGTTTTCGCTCTTTCACATCATCACTGTATTCATGTTTAGCAAATGAAAAATCTGGTCATCACTGGAATCATAGGATCTGCCATTTTCATCTTGTTGATGGTGCAGTATCCGTATATCCTGCTCAGTCCAGGCGAGATGTCACAGGGTCACCAGGATATCCGGCAGCAATGCTTCTCATGCCATACGGCGTTCGGAGGAATCGAAAACAGCAAGTGTATCGCATGCCATACCCTGGCCGATATCGGCAGGGATTCACTGGGCATTGCCACTGGAACCGCGATCAAGGGCGAGCAGATATTATTTCATAATAACCTTGATAAATATGCTTGTACGGCCTGCCATACCGACCACGCGGGCTTAAATCCTGAATCTGCGACGAAAGGGTTCAAGCATGAGTTACTGCCGAAGACTGTCATCAATGATTGCATTGTTTGCCACCAAAAACCGGAGGATGAGCTTCACCTGCAATTGACAGATGCTTGCGCAAAATGCCATGGCACAACCGCATGGAAATCAGATCTTGCTTTCAACCATGGCATGGTGCAACCTGCCGAACGGGACAATTGTGTGGGCTGTCACCAAAAACCTGAGGACAAGCTTCACCTGCAATTGACAAATGCATGCGCAAAATGCCATGGCACTGTAGAGTGGAAGTTGGATAAAGCATTTAATCATGATATTTTGCAGTCAGCCATTAGAAGCAATTGCGTGAGTTGCCATGAAGCGCCTGGCGATGCGTTTCATCGTACTGTGAAAGATGCTTGTTCAAAATGCCATGGTACTAATAAATGGGTCCCGTCTACATTTAATCACACTTCCTATTTTGTCTTGGATAGAGATCATCAAGTCAAGTGTGCTACTTGCCATTTGAAGAATAATTACAGCACCTACACCTGCTATGGTTGTCATGAGCATACGGTGAGCAATATTCAGCGTGAGCACCGGGAGGAAGGTATTTCCAATTTTACGGATTGTGTATCCTGCCACAAGAGCAGTGATGAACATGAAGTCAGGGGAAGGGACGGCCGCCGGAGAAAAGACCGCCATGGAGATGATGATGATTGATCCCTAGTTGTAGGATACGGTTTATATGGCATGGCTTGGCCAGCAAGACATCACGGTTATTGTTTTAATTGTCTTCAACGGCTTTGGTATACCTCGAATGGAAGACAGCTCATCCATAAGGAAATTCTAAGTGGGGTGTGAACCTGTGCTTAAAGAGCTATGCTATCGTTTTCCCTGGATCCCTTTGATCTGAAGTAAATACGATGATAATGACTTCTATCAGGAAGCCCGAGAATAAGAAAGGCGGCTCCGGGAAATCGGGGTCGCCTTTTTGTTTACAGTTGATCAATTGATTAGCGAGGATGAACATGAATCATTGACGCACTTAAGAATGCAGTCTTCTTTTACTTGACATGCTTACATGCTCGTTATGTCTTTTTGTGTTTAAAATCCATAGATCACTTCTTGCAATTCTGAATCGGCGTACTTTTTCTTTCCTTTTATTGTGACGTTTGCATCAGGATACAAGCCGATTATTTTATTTTTTTCTTCTGCAGTGACATCAAAGTTGATAATGAATAACTCTTCCAGTCCTTTCAGACCCGTTACCATGCTCATCAGATTATCGGCACTTGTGCAATTACGCAAGGATAGCTTTTTTAAACTTTTTATATGATCAGGTAGTTTTTTCAAATTTCTAAGGTCGTCGATTTTTAATATTTCTAAACCGGGAAATCGAAGATTATTGGGAAGCGCCTCTATGTCAATATTTTTCAAGGTAAGTTCTTTCAGGTTCTGCAGTTTACTTAAGCTGGTTACATCTTCTGTTTTTCTGCAGATATACTTTTGGACTTTTTCCTTATGGGCTAATGCTTCAATCATGTTACTGAATACCAGGTTGGATTGATCGGTATCGTATACGACCTCTCCTGTTTTATAATTCACAACATAATATCTCCCTGATCTGGAATCACGAAGTGAGATCAGATCCCATTTTATGCCCATAATGTCGTGCTTATTCCGATAGACAAATTCACGAGTGGAGGCGTCAAACACTCCGGAATAGTTACTGGAATCTCGCTTATCTCTTAGATATACCCAATAGAACTGATCATCAATGTGCAGCAATTCGATCACTGTTTTATTTTCATCAAAACCTATGCTTTCACCGTATTTGTTCAAAATGAATCCTTTACTATTCTCAAAACCCCTCACAGTGAGGGTCTGAATGAGAATAGGAGCAAATCCAGCTGTAAATTCTTTCACCCTAAACAAGCTGTCAAATCTTCCAATGACTTCACCCTTTATATTGACATATGCACTTTCACCCCAGGTGGTATATCCTTTTTGGTCTAGAAAAGTTACGCGACAGATGCTGTCTCTCATGTTCCCCATTCTGGCGATATAATTATCGGGAAAAATATCTTCAGTATCCAGTACTTTAGTACCCTTTTTATCATAAAAAACGTACCTGTAATGATCTCCGGATTTATATCTGCCCTTTCTGATTTTGACTTTGGAGACTCCGTTGTAGAATGAAGAAACTTCGGATATATTGGTGATGGTTGAATCCATGAGCTCATACCTTTTTCCCTGTTTGTCGATATAATGCCAGCCACGATGGTTCACTGCTGCAAGGCCTTCATTGAATGCGTCAGCTTTGTAATATCCATTGTATTCAAATGCTCGAGATCCGGATGAATCTATAAAATGGTACGAGGTTCTAGGCAGCATGCTTGTATTATCGACTTTTTTGGCCAAATGAAATCCATTGATATTCGGACTGATGGATTCAAACTGGTCGCCATAAGACAACATGAATTTTCCTGTTTTATCATAAAAGGAGATCTTGTCGGAGGTAAAATCCTTCGCGGGAATCAATGCATTCGTCGGTACGGAGTTGCCAGCAAGACCACGCATGAATCCACTGTCGTGTTTGCCATCTTTTTGTGTTTAATATTTTATATCCTTCTGGGAGCGTTCCAACGACGCTACCTGAACTGTCGATAAAAACCATGGGATTAGAATATATTGGTAGCAATGATTCCTGACACATTATATCAGCAAGCCAAATAGTCATACTTAGAACAAGGAGGATGCGAATGTATTTATTCATATTTAATAATCAAATTTATTTTTTATTGCATAATGGAGGTGCCTCTTATTCGTGTGCTGCATGCCAATATGGATGTATTGGACTATCTCGAGATGAACTAAGGTAGTGCAGAGCTACTTTAAACCAATAGAAAGGCGACCCCAAGCATTCAGGGCCGCCTTTTTCTTTTTCAAAACAACATGAGGCAATATTCAATTTTACATATTGTTCTCAATCAAGTTAAATGTCAACTACTGAGTAGCTCTTGCCTCCCGTGGTCGGATAACCACTCTGTCATAAACGACCAAAGCCAGAATCGTTACAGCGCCAATACCGGTAATGACATACCAGATCGCGTTCGGATTATAGGTGTCCCAGATAAATTGGGTCATTTCAACTTCGGTCATGCCCAGCTTTTCGGAGGCAGAAGTGAAATAATTGTTTTTGGTAAACTCTGAGGTTATTTCAGGCATGGCAATTCCTCTGCTGGCCATTTCTGCCTGGAGTAAACTCAGTTTGTCCGACCAGGCCTCGTATAGATTGCCTGAGATAAACGTGGTCAGGAAGTTGCCCAGGAAAATGGGCAGGAAATAGGTTCCCATGTAGAGTGCCTCCTTTCCCTTTGGAGATATCAGTGCAATAAAGGACGAGAAGGTCGGATTGGTCATCATCTCACCGATGGCAAAAATGACGATACCCAGAATGGTGTAAAAACCATTCCCTGTATAGAAGGTAATGCCAATACCGATCGCGGCAATCGTAAATCCGGTGATCATGGCACTCACGTGCCGTATTTTTAATACAAAATAGGATACGATCAACTGGAATACAATGATCGCGCCCGCATCAATGTTGATGAGCATTTCCGGATTCACGGAGTCGCCGCCTCCACTCATGACATTGGCAAGCCAGGGGGATACTTGTGCTATGGAATCGTGTAATGCTCTAGTGTTGACCCAATCCTCAATAAAGGTGGGAAGGGTATAGAATAGTTGGTTGAACATGGTCCAGAAGCCGACCATGATGATCAGTAATACGGAAAGACGAGTGTCTTTCACCGCTTCCCAGATATTGATCAAGGAGCTTTTGATGGTCTCCAATAAAGTATCTGTATTTTTCTCCCGATCTGCTTCTTTATAGAATATCAGCAGAATGACCAGGTTGATCGCAATGACAATGGCTGCTTGTAAAAAGATGATCTTCCAACCAAACTGGGTTCGCAAGGTGGATGAAAAAGCGGGACCAATAAAGCCACCAATGTTGACCATCATATAAAAAATACCAAAACCCAGTGTGGAATTGGACTGATCGGTGTTTTTCGTGATAATTGCAGAGGCCACCGGTTTAAACATGGCTGCGCCCAGGGCAACCCAAAGGAAAACAATGAATACACTGGTATAGGATTGCACTTCCCCCATGAAATAATAGCCTGAGATCAGGAGGACGTAGGCGATGATGAGTGATAGTTTGTAGCCAATTTTATCGGCAATCACGCCGGTGAACAGGGGTAAGAGGTACAGAATGGCGGTGACGATCCCCATGATCTGTCCTTTCTCTGTATGGGAGAATCCAAGTCCTCCTTCGTCCGTTGATCCAGTCAGATAGAGTGCCAGGACGGCAAAGAGGCCATACCAGGCCCAACGTTCGAACAGTTCCATGACGCTGGCGACCCAAAAGCCCTTGTTGTAGGACTTCATGACGCCAAAAAACGATTTCTTCTCTGTACTCATGTTTATTTGGTTTTTATAGTGTTTGTCCGTTTTTCAATTCACTTATGTGAAGGCTGATTCAGGTCATCTTTCGGTCTTGAAGCCATTGCTTTTGAGGGCCTTCCTCTCTTCCGTCACTGTCCTTTCGCTCATCGTCTGAACGGTTTGTACATCTGCCGTACGGTAGACGGGATGTATGGTCGTTGCGGACATGGGGTGCATCTCGAATGGCAAATGGCTGACCAATATAGCTCTTCTGCATTTGGGAGGTACTTGACTCATTAGGGAGCATGGATGAACAAGGCAGCTACGAACCAACTGCCAGCAGGCTGGAAGAGGGAGGGAAGACCTGTGGGCTGGAGTGGCCAGCTGATACCGGTCCGGCACTGAAAACAGGGGGGAAGACGCCTATATGGGCGTTCAAATGTATAGGGTATTCGGATCGGTTTCCTCTCCCAGAGACGGAAAATCTCTGAGGTCTAATCCCGGGCGATGCGATGGACAAGTTTGTCCCGAAGAATCGGGGGTGGCTCTCCTATTTAATGTGAGGGTTGGGGTTGAACGGCTTGGTCATGAGCTGAGGCTTGATGAACATCGCGAAAAGGTGTTGCTGTCATTCACTATTCTTCGAGCATGTTCTTATATGAATTTAGAAATCCACTGCCAATATTCTTACTCCCGAAATTGCGTAGAAAGAACCCCAGAAAACCAGGAGCGACCATATTGCTGATCTGGATGTTGAGTTCGGTGTTGCCGTCTTTCTCCTGAAAAGTCTCAGTAAAATGAGAATTGGATGTGACCATGCTCGTTAAATATTCTTCATCAAACTCCACGACGATTTTACCTTCAGTTGAATTGACAGAAATGTTGGTTCTTTTCATAGTGCCTTCATTTGTCTTTATAGTCACATGGTCCCGCCCCTGGTCAATCAGTTCAACCGTTGTCATACCCGGATACCCATTGATGAGTTTCGTATAATGCTCACCAAGATCATTCAATGATCTGTTGACATCCTCCAAAGTACAGTCAATTGTAGTCGATTCTTGATACCAGATAGTGCTCCTTGTATTATCCATAATGATCACTGTAAGTATGAGAAGAATGGGAATTCCAAATATGATGAGTTTCTTCTTCATGATCTATTTATTTATATCCGATAAGTTTCTGTAATAGTCCTTCATGTCAATGAAGTCATGAACGGAAGGCGTATGCTTCTGGTGCATGGTCTTGTTGATGATTTGAAGGTCTGTCCGCTCAGACAAGATGTTCATTGCTCTGGAAATTCCGGAGTCAATTCTTTTCTTCATCGAAATATACACATTATACCATGGCTATTGAAATATGCCATTCAACATCCTGTGTGTTGTTTTCTTACCTGAGTACAACTGAACACGTGTATCACCAGAAAATTCGAACAGTAGAATTGTCTTACTTCACCACCCGCTCCATCCTCACAAACTCCTTCCCATTGATCTGCACATAGTAGATCCCAGCTGGTATCAAAGACATGTTTACCGTTCGGGTGGCTCCATCGGGAACGAATGTATTATCCACGAGAACAACACGACCCAGTTGGTCGATCAGTCGCACAGAAGTAGTTGCTCGTCCAGTACAGATGATGCGCAGGACGTCCTGTACCGGATTGGGGGCGATCAGAATGGATAGCCCATCTTCCAGGTCGGCAGTGGACGTGATCGTTATTGTAATGCTGTCCGAAGCTGTGCATCCAAATGGATCCGTAACGGTGACAGAATACGTTCCGGAGGTATCCACCTGAATGGTGGGCGTGAATGCTCCTGTCGACCATAAATAATTCACGTTCTGCCCCGTTGCGTCCAGTATGGTAAACGGCCCTTGCTGGGACTCGGTGATGGTAACAGTGGGCAGGGGGAGGACGGTCACCACGACAGGTGTAGGATCTGATTCGCAACCAGCGATACTGCCCACCACGGAATAGGATGTGGTCATGGTCGGGTTGACTAGCAGGGTATCCGTTGTTTTTCCATTGTCCCACAAATAACTGTCAGCGCCACTGGCGATCAGTGTGACCGACTGGCCTTCACAAATAGTCACCTCGTCCACGGTTACCTGCGGGATGGGAATGACGGTCACCTGGGAGAGGGCAGGTGCAGAGTTGATGCCGGCGGTTTTTCCGATGACGGAATAAGTGGTCGTCGTATCCGGACTCACCGTGATGGTGGCACCGGTCGCTCCATTGCTCCATTCATAATACATCGCTCCTGTGGCCGTCAACGTGGTGGACTCCCCGGCGCAGATGGTGGTGCTGTTGACCGAGACGGCAGGCGTGACTACTTCGGTCGGACAGCCACCGGGGAAGTACAGATCGATAATGTCCTGCATGGCCTGCTGGGCGAGTGCACCATGGGTTTCATCATACTGGGGCAGCCAGAGATTGTACCAGCCGGAACCATAGTCTGGATCGCCACCAGAAGGCACGGAGCCGCCGAAGAAGGCCTTGGCATGCGCTTCGAATTCGGCATTGTTCAACGGAATGATGGATTTGTAATGCACCAGCCGATCACAGATCAGCTTGGAAGGCAGCAAGCCCTCTGCTTCGATGGCATCTGCCAATACGGTCTGGTTTTGTGGGTGTACTCCCCAGAAATGGATGAGCGGGCGCACATCCGTTCCGGTGGTTTTTGAAAATCGCAGAATCCGGCTGTCTACATTCGGAAGACCGTCGCCGGGCACCCCAGTGATAAAATCCAGTTGCTCTTTGGTGTAAAATGAATCGATGGCCTCCCAGCCGAAGAGGGCGGCCATTTCGATGTATTTGGCATAGCCGCGTTGCTGGTAGCGCACCTCATCCTTGGTGGTATTGGAAATATTCATGGGGTTGCCCGCCCGGAAATTGGGGGTGACCATCCAGTTGAGGGCCGACTGGTCGCGGGTGCGGTAGGGTGCATTGCCGAAAGAGCGGCCCAGGGCCGTGTCGATGTCCATACCGTACAGGCGGTTGAAGAGGGCTGCTGCCGGTACATTGACGGCCGCTTCCGTCTCCCCGGGGAATTTGCTGAACAGCTGGGCGTGCCCCATTTCATGGAATTCCGTTTCCCAGAAGCTGTCACCCGGGCGCAGGAGCCAGTGGTTCTTATTCCCATTTTCGACGGTCTCGGGATTGTAGATATTGTTAACCTGAGGATTGCCGATGCCGTAATAGCCGATATACTGGATGCCCACGTCGACTTGCAGATACAGGTTGATATTGTTGGGCATCAGCGGATAGCCCAGCAATTTGGATACGACATCCATGCGATCGTCCCAGTCCTGCATCAGGGTCACAGGATCGTCATAGTTGTAGATCCAACTGGTGGGGACTTGCATCATGTATTTGTCGGATGCAAAGTCGGCCCAGGGAGCCAGGTGGTTTCGTTGGCTCTCCTGCCAGTCCTGAAGGGAGGTTTTGCCGGTGCTGTTTGCGGCGAAATAGGGTGCGGGCACCACGTTGGTCAGCTGGATGTCCACCAGGCCTTCTTCGGCTTCATATGGGGTGATGATATAGATCCCGCCCCCGAATGGATTGACGATCTGTGTGAGGGTGTCGTCGATGGGGAAGCTGTTGGTGACCCGGAAGAATCGCCTGACCGGATTGTGGGCGGACCGGTTGACCGAATGGGCACCGACCAGGATCTTGTAGCCCTTATCGACCAGGGCTGCAGGGACCTGCACCGTACCGATACTTCCCGGTGCCAGATAGTAGCCGGTGGGTCGCCGGGCGGGGGAGGCGGAGAAGGCGGTGCCGGTGCCATATTCGGTAGGCAGGGAGGCGTTGATGGTAGCAGTATAGGTGGCTGATGAGTCGGTCGGGCTGGAGCACAGGCCTGGAAAGTAGTCGGCGGTTTGATATCGATAGTTGGTGAGGAGGGCGGTGTACTTGGCCACATTCACCGGGGTATAGACATGGTCGAACACGCCCTGTTGGACGACAAATACGGCCCGGTCCAGTTCTTTTCCGTCCAGAGCTTTGAAGTCATTGGTGAAACCGCCCTGGGTGGCTGGATTAAGGAAAAAAGGTCCGTTCAGGGTCTCGTAGCAGGTGATGAGATCGAAGGCCTGGAGGATGAGGGCGCTGGTATCGGCGATGGCAAACAGGTTGAGTTGGATAGAATCGCTGAGATCGTTGATCTCCTGGCCGTTGAGCAGGGTAGTGCCGGCGCAATGATCCAAGAGCTGCTGCAGGGCCATTTTGAGCAGGGCAGCATTCCCCTCGCTGCTGGCGAGTTTGTAGTATCCGGATTTGACGACGCCGGGAGCGGGGTCACCAAAGGTGGTGTTGTTGAAAGTGATGGTGCCGGTCTGATTGTAGAGGTAGGCAAAGGAATTGTTGGCGCCATAGGCGACATGGCTCAGGGAGGGCAGTGTAAAGGACTCACCTTCTGACGCACACAGGGTATAGCCGGGAGGTCCCTGGGCCAGGATGATCTGGGTGGGAACCAGCATGCCGAGAAGGAACAGGGCAAGGGCGAGAGAAAGGCACAGGGTGATTGGGCGTGTGAAGGGGTTCGTCATCGGGAGGCTTGTCGTCAATTGAAGTGCCTCTAAAAGTAGAAAAAATTCGAAGATGCAGAAAAGCCTCACGACGCCCCTGTGCATCTCGGCAGGAGGGCGATGGGATTTGGAGGTTCAAGGGCATGGGATGAGAAACAGTGCTCATTGGGATCCATGTAAATCCGAGGGGGCAAAACTCCTATTCTGGATGAGTGGGTTACAGAATTCTATAATCGTGCCTTTTAGCGGTTGGATGCAGTCCTTAATACTTGATTCATCAAATTTACTTCAGTTCTATTTTATCGATCAGGAGCTTGAAGTTTTCCTGCTTTTTATTGCTGATCAAAAAAGCTATTTCTTCAATATGGTCCTTTGAAAAGTTTGGTTGGTCCAATTTTCTGCCTCGGAAAGAAGGAACCATGTCTTCTAGAAGAATTTCTACTTTTTGCCATTCGTTTGTTGTCGAAAACGTGGTTATATAGGAATAGTAATCCCTTGCATTGGATTTTATTCTGAATTGATAGTTTTTGCCATCTCCCTTGACGTGAAGGACAATTTTTGCAGACTCCTTGATCGGTGTTTTATCGAACGTATAGCGTACAGAAGAGAATCCACCATTGTTCTCCAGGGATACTGCACCAGTGAAAACACCGTGACCTTCAGTATTTAACTGGATATTACCTGATGACATTCCTCCCATCACAACATCATCAACGATGACCCAATCTTCAACATTTGAATTCTTGTTAAAGTCATAGATTACGGGGGGTGCCATTGAAGAGGCCAGAATGATTGTAATGATGAGGTAGATCATTGGTTTGATTTTTTGCTTTTACAACGGTTATTAGGATCAGTAACGGATTTAATAGAAGTACCTTCTTTTGGATGATGGGATACTTCATTAAAAGCAAAAACGGTTCAAGTTAACACAAGAACCGCAATTGCTTTCATACATTGTTGTACTCAGTATTTTTATTCTAGGAATGTCACAATACCTGAGTCCATATCATACACTCCGCCAACTATTTTGATCTGTCCAGTATCCTCCATTTCTTTTAGAATCGGACTATTGGCTCTTATCTGCTCGATTGTATTCAGAACATTACTTTCACAAACCTTAGCAACAAACTCCTCATTTTTTGAAGTTCGGTCACCTTCATATGCGACTTTATCTACTGCAGGACGAATTTTCGTAAGCATTGCAGTAATGTTGCCCAATTTTACATCATCAATGGCAGCTTTAACCGCTCCGCAATGTTCGTGACCTAAAACTAATATCAGTTTTGAACCCGCAACTTTGCAACCAAACTCCATACTTCCTAGCAAGTCCTCATTCACGAAATTTCCTGCTACTCGACCAACGAAAATATCTCCAATTCCTCTGTCAAAAACATCTTCTACGGGCACTCTGCTATCAAGACAGGATAGTACAACTGCTTTAGGAAATTGTCCTGATGCACTTTTTCTCACTTGAGCAGAATGATCTCTTGCAGTTAAGTAGTTGTTTACAAAGCGTTCATTTCCCTCTTTAAATGACTTGATAACCTCATCAGGTGATAAGGCGTCTCTCTGCTCTTGGGTTAAAACCTCTTGAACGAGTGGTTTTACTTTTTCTTCCACCTCTGCTGGATTTGCAGTTGTTTTTTGGTCTGGCTGATTATTACAAGCCACTATAACCATAGCCGTAAGAGCTATAGATAAAATTTTAATTCTGTTCATATATTTGGTTTTAGTGATTTGCCTAACTTTTAGTATGGTGTTCGACTATTTCATTTGTTAAAAGTTAAAGAATATAATCACATTCAATTAATTAAGTGGTACGCAATTAATCGCTCTATCTGTAACACCAATTTTAAAAGTTGGTTTAGAAGACTGTCTCCAATTCCCAAAATTATTTTTCAGGGAGTGTTGTAGAAAGTAGTAGAATCAGGAATGATCTCATTTATTTTGATGTTTCTTTGATTGTGTACAACCTTCTTGTAACCGTCGCTTTCCTGTATCCATCGTTCCTTTTTCCCCGCGTTTCGCCTCCTGACGATATCTGACCCAGAAGGCTTTTGATCTACTCCATGGGTGACTGGGGTGTCGATCAACGGTTTCCTGATGTCTTTATGGCTTAGAAGTTCCTGGGTCAAGCGAGTATCTATACCAGGCAAACATGGCTATTTGAGAGAGGTGTATTTCGGAGTGTAACGTATCATAGTTATTAGAAATGCAAAATGTTCCATTTAGTTGCACCTCCTTAACGCCTTAACTCCTTAACTCCTTTACTCTTTTTACTATCTGATCTTCAGTTGATCTCTGTCTGGACTGAGGCTGTTTGGAGGTAGTGTACCCTCGTTTTAGAGCGTTACCAATGCGTTATCAGTGTACCATTAGAGTACGAGGAGTGTACTATAGATGTACGGGGGATGTACCAGGTATGTACATGGGATGTACTACCGATGCGTGTATGATGCGGGTATGAAGTACCAACGCGGAAGGTTGGACGAAAGCTGAATGGTGTAGAGGTGGCGGGTGATTGTTAAGTATAGGTGTGTTAACGGGCCAGTATAATGGGTCGTTTGAATGCCTTGTGTTTTGCAATTGGTTTATTCAAATGCTTCATAGGCTAACGGGACGATCACCCAGCGATCGGCGGCTTTGAAGAAGGCGGATCTCATTTTCTGTTCGGATCCATCCTCATTCAGATACTGCATAGCGTATAATGTGGTCCCATCGATCAGATGGTCTGGTATGTTCAGATAGGCCTCAGGTAACCCATTCGTTTTTCCCAAAAGGAGTTCCGTCTTCGACACGGATAAGATGGTCAGTTCGGCATCTTCAGTCAGCGGTTTCATGCTATTTTCGGACACTTTACTCATGTCCGACCACCTTCTTTGGGAATAGGCGATGGCTTTATCGACGGATTCGCCGTCTTCGAAGATCAGCCTCAATTCTTTTTCGGACGGTTTAAGTGAAGACAGAAGTTTGTGGTTTTCATCAGTCTTCAGTTGGTTGACGATCCCGGCCAATTCACGCAATTCAACTTGGTTGCTCCTCGTACATGAAGTAATGGATGCTAAAAGCATGAAGGACAAGAGGATGAACGGAGGCATATTTTCTAGTTATACTCGTAACAATTTGGTGAGTAACGATCAAGGCTAAGTCAGCGTTCTACTATGGCTCAGGCATTGTCATCTGCACGTGGAATTAGGAAATAGGTGTTCATGTTTCCTTTTCCTTTTATTTGAATAGCTGGTCGTTCTGTAAAAGTAAACGATCCTTCAAGCAGGCTTTTGCTTTCTTTAGAAATATGAATTTTTCCAGGTTCACCATGTGATTCCATCCTGCTTGCAATGTTGACCGTATCTCCCCAAAGATCAAATGTAAATTTTGTAAGGCCAATGACGCCTCCTGTTACCGAACCTGTGTGAAAGCCTATTCGAACTTTCAGGTCAAATTGATGAATAAGTGGATCCGTATTAAAGAAATCTTGAATTTCAAGTGCAAGTTTTGCTATGCTAGCGACCCCGGAATCACGGGTATTCAGTCCGCCGACGACCATATATGCATCGCCGATTGTTTTGATCTTTTCAACGTGTAACGCTTTTGCGGATGTGTCAATTACTGAGAAGATATGATTGAGCAGGTGGACCAACTTTTCAGGAGGCATTTTATTTGCTAAACGTGTAAAACCCACTATGTCAGCAAAGAGAACAGTGACTTGATTGTAATTGTCTGCTATTATTCGCTCGCCATCTTTTAGCCTTTTTGCGATTTCCGCGGGTAGGATGTTCAGAAGTAATTGGTCTGAACGATCTCTTTCTATGCTGATTAATTTTTGGTAAACAAATAATTCTCTTTCCTTCTTTTCAGAGGCATGGGATGCAGTGATGGCAAAAATGGGAATAAAAAAACAATACAGCACTGCAACTGTCAGGTCAATAGCCTCGAACTTCGAATAGGTTAGAATAAGCAATAGATAAGAAAGGCAATAGGAAATGACAATGGCCATTGTGGCTATCTTGGTGAATTTGTACATATACACCCCGAAAAAAATGACAAAAATGATGGCCACCAGGACGGGATAGAGTTTATTCGGAATGACAAATCCGATATAGAGGATCAAAGCTGCGGCGATCATGTTTGAGGCTACAGCAAATGCGTGGGTCTGCAATTTGAAGCGCTTTTTTTGTAGCAACAGAAGCATTGAAATGAATATTGGAATGGTCGTTGCAGCCATTACAATTGCTAAGGTGGTATATGCTTCGGGGTCTGTATAATAAAAGGCAAGACCGGCAAGTGACCAGAGCACTATGGACTGTATGAGTCCGTTCTTTAAATCTCTTTGAAGCAGGTCGTTTTTTTGCGTCCAATATTCCAGTTCAAGATCAGGGGCTTTAAACCTTAATGAGAATGTATATTGTTGGTGGTTCAAAGCAATGCAATTGACGGTCTGTTTAAACGCATATGTCTTACTGGGCATTGCGTTTATGTTATGTTATATGCCAAGATACATTTGTACCATTGATACAAAGTAAATCTCCATTTCTCCTATGGCCTCAATTTTTACACTTGGGTGAAAAATTGAATTCTAAATAATCTTTGACTAGAGCATTCGCCATGGAAGAACTGACGGAACAAGGGGTCAAAGTCTTAGCTATAAGCCTGAGCAAGAAAAAATGTATTCAGGGAAACTATTGGATCAATCGCGCAATCTTTTCGAATGCATCTTCGCCTTTGATCACGTATTCCTCCGCACCTTTTGCGATTGTTTTTGCGGCAGTTCCATAACTCTCCTGGCTGGAGAGCATAATAAAACGTTGATAGGGTACGAGTTTTCGGACTCTTGACAGAATTTCCAAACCATCTTTTGCATCTCGATCTACTGTGTTAAGATAGAAGTCGAGGATAATGATATCCGGATTTTCTCCAATGTGTTGGATACATTTCTCTCCAGTATGAAAAATATGAATGTCATGTTGGACTTCACGCGTCAAGTAATCCTTGAGAGCTTCGGTCAACATTTCATCATCATCGACAATAAAGATTTTCTTTGGTTCTGTGTGTGACATATGTAGTGTTTTGATGCTAAAATTAATAGGATTTTCAACTATTCGAGTTCTACTAGTGCTTTTTCGATGTGTTGTATCAGCAATTCTGCATTCTTAGTAATGCCCTTTGGATCTTCGTTTTCCCGGCATTGTCGTTCCAATTCAAGCGCCAAGTCTTTGGTAATAGTCATGCCCATCATGATCCACTTGGTCTTGAAGGCATGCACCTGACCCGCAAGGTCTTCCAGATCATTCTTGTCCAATGCAGTTCTTATTCTTTCAATGAGTGCCGGAGCCGTTGAAGTGAACATGCCGACATACTTCTTCATTTTCACTTCGTCACCTTCGCAAAAACGTTGGAGATAAGTCATATCCGTAATGTTATCAAGATCTCGATCAACACGAGGGTTGGTACCGCCTTTCTCGTTCGCTTTCTTCGAGACCTTGAGTTGGATGCCAAGCACTTGAGCTATTCCTGTAATGAGCTGCTGTGCTTTGAATGGTTTTGGTACGTACGAATCCATGCCTGCTTGCTTGCATTTGTCCAGATCGGTACGGAGGACACTTGCTGTCAAAGCAATGATGGGAGTGTCCTTTGCCGGACTGTTAAAATTGGAACGGATGTACCGTGTGGCATCAAATCCGTTCATGCCGGGCATTTGAATGTCCATGAGGATCACATCGAACCGCATTTTTCTGACGAGGTCGATCGCAGCTTGTCCATCCTCCGCTTCATGGATCTCTACATTTGCTTTGGACATTAGAGTATCCTTTGCAACGATCCGGTTGTATTCATTGTCATCGGTGATCAGGATCTTCAATCCATCAAGAATGCTTCCATCCACATCCTTGTCAAGCGCTAAGCGTTCCTCCAAACGTTCGGTAGAACCTGTTTCCAATTCAACGTTGAACGAGAACGTAGTGCCATATCCCTCTTTGCTTTCTACCGTTATACGTCCTCCCATGATGTCCACCAACTGACGAGATATGCTCAAGCCCAGCCCCGTGCCTCCGTGCTTTCGCGTATCGGAGGCGTTGGCCTGTGTAAAATTCTCGAATACGGCTTGGAGTTTGTCCTCTGGGATACCGATGCCTGTGTCCACAATGGAGAACTTAATGCCACTGTCCTCCTTGCACACTTCGATAGAGACACTGCCAGTTTCTGTGAATTTGATGGCATTACCCGTCAAATTGATAAGGACTTGGTTCAATCGGATCGGGTCTCCGATCACCACATCATTCACATCAGACTTTATGTTCGTTAATAGCTCCAGGCCTTTTTCTGCAGCTTTATGGTCGAGGATCTTCTTTACATGGTCAATGGATGCCTTGAGGGAAAAGTCGATGTGCTCCAATTCCATTTTGCCAGACTCTATCTTCGAAAGGTCCAGTATATCGTTGATGATGTGCAGCAAGTTGTCTCCAGAAGTCCGGATGCCATCCAGATATTTGAACTGGTCATCTCTTGGTCCTTTATCCAGCAACAGGTTCGTCATCCCGATTACAGCATTCATGGGGGTACGGATCTCGTGGCTCATATTGGCAAGGAACTGTTGTTTGAAGGCTTCGGAGCGCACCGCTTTTTCGCGTTCCTCTTCCGCCAATTCCTTTTGTTTCAACACCTCATCCTTTTGTTCCCGGATCTCATGTGTAGCAGCCTCCACTTCATGCTCCAGTTCTTGCTGACGCTCTTTCAATGCATCGGTGCGTCGCTTTATGAAGTATCGAATGGTCAAGAGAATGATCAAAGCATATAGACCACGCGCCCACCAAGTATGCCACCATGGCGGATCGACCGTGAACTCATATTCGAAAGGCTCGCTCCATTGGCCGCTTTCACCGATCGCTCGCACTTTAAACGTGTATGTGCCATGCGGAATGTTCCGATACTCCGCCTTTGCTTCCGAGCTCACCTTGCTCCATCCGTCACTCAGGCCAGCCAAGCTGTAGCTGTATTGGATCTTCTGCGGAGCATTCCAATCGATGGCAGCGAAATGGAAGGTCAGGTGGTCCTTGTCGTGGTCCAGCACGAGGTCCTGCGGATAGTTGAAGAAGGGTGTGGCGCCGCTGAATGTGAAGCCGTTGCTATCGGCCTGCACCAAACTGTGATAGTCCATGAACTGCTCATTGATCGCGATGCTGTTCAAATGGACCCGCGGCGGTTCCTGTGAAGTTTTGAGCTGGGCGAGGTCCAGCATGTTCAGGCTCTTGGTACAGCCCCACCACATGCGGCCCTTGCTGTCCAGGAGAACACTGTTGTTCATGAAGTCGACTCCTTTCAATCCATCGAACTTCCCGTAGTGTCGGATCGCTTTGGCAGCATAGGCCCCATCCGTTCGGCCATTGGTCCCTTCATCAAAGACGAACTCGTTCAAGCCTGATTTCGTGCCCACCCAGATGTGCCCGTTGTTGTCCTCGATGATGGATTGGATGGCGTTGTGGCTCAGCCCTTCATTCGTGCTATAGTGGGTGATCGTTGCACGTTCGGCCCCGACATTACCACCATCATCCGTCATGCAGAGAACATCCAATCCGTCGCCTGTTCCGATCCAGATGTTGCCAGCCCATCTTGGAACAAGACCTCGACCGTGTTATTGCACAGACCTTCTTTCTCGGTGAAGTGCGTCAGCGTCCCATTCGGTCCTCCTTCTTCATCGAGGACAAACTTGCTTAGGCCCGCATCCGTGCCGATCCATACAGTTCCATCAACATCTTCCAGTACCGTATTGATATTCTCCTCGATCAGGCCTTCTTCCTCGTCATAGAGAAATGTGCTTCCTTTTTCCGGGCCATTGCGAATAAGTTTGGTAAGCCCTCTAGATGATCCTACCCACATATTCCCCAGGTGGTCTTCCATCAGTGCAGTGACCCTGCCCCCCAGAAGTTCGTCGTTAGAGTATGAGTATTCGGTTACGTACTCTGTACGATCGAACGCACGCTTATTCGCCTGTGCGCCCAGTTCAAGCACGCTTACCGCATAGTCACCGAACCAAATTCTACCTGTTTGGTCTTTAAGGATATTGTAGAAACCTCCATTGCTCAAGTCTCCTTCAGTCGGGTAGCTGAAGTACGAAGAAACCTGGGCGTTCCGATCTCCGCCAAGCATCAACTTCCGTGCACCACCACCATCCGTACCTACCCAAATAGCTCCGGCATTGTCCTCAGCCACAGCATACACCCTGTCGTACGGCAGCCCATCCTTCAAGGTGTAGTTCCTGAAGGGCCTGTTCCGAATGATACTCACCCCCTCTCCCCATGCCATGGACCAGATATTCCCGGCCTTGTCGACCAAATGGGGCCCGCCTTCGTTCGTACTTAATCCATCGTCCTCGGTATGGACCGTGAAGGTTTCCACTTCAACACCATCAACGACCGTGCGGCTCAGCTTTGTGATGCCGCCGCCATAGGACCCGATCCATAGGTCCCCATTCTCTTCTTCTTCAATTTCAAATACGGTCTCTCCGCCAAGGCCGTCCTTTTCGGTATAGTTGGTGAAGAATTCCTTTTCAAATCCGTTCTCAACGGCTTTGGAGAATTTGGTCAGCCCGTCGCCCCCCGTTGCGAACCAGATGTTCCCTTGCCGGTCCACATGCATGTTGTTGATGTAACGGCCTATCAATCCATCCTTTTCCTGGTAGTGTGTGAATACGGGGGGCTCTAGCTCATGCGAGACCGCAGCGGCTTCCATTCTACAAACACCGCCACCCCGGGAGCCGAACCACATATTGCCTTCGTGGTCTTCTGCGATGCCCCTCACTGTATTGGGGATGAAGCCTTCTTTCAATGTGTAGTTCGTTAGCGCGACACCGTCACCGCCATTGGGTCCATGCCGGAAGCTCAGCTTGCTGACCCCTTCGCCACTTCCGATCCAGATATTCCCCCTGCTGTCCTCGAACATGGAGTACACATAGTTGCTGCTCAAGCCTTCCTCCTCTCCGTAGAATGTATAGGTCCAGCCATCGTACATGCACACGCCTTTGTCTCTGGTAGCGAACCACAGGTTTCCGCGCTTGTCTTCCACGATGGCATAAACACTGTTGCTCAAACCTTCTTCTTCACCGTAGTTGATGAAGGTCGTTCCATCGTACCGGCCTACTCCGCCGTCTTGGGAACCGAGCCAGATATTCCCTCGGCTGTCCTCTACGATCGTCCGTACGTAGGATCCGTCCAAGCCCTGATCGAGCCCCAACAGCTGGATATTGAGCGATGCACTGTGCTTGTACTCCGGTGCACCGGCCTTTACCGGTTGTGGCTGAATGCACGGCACGACCCTGCCTTTCACCGGAAGCGCTACACCGGTCGGAAGGGTGTCGCCAATAGAACTTACACAGGCCTCACATTCTATGTCGTCCTTGGCGCTCAGTCGGATCAATGAATCCGTATTGATCACGATCACTTCATGGTCTTTCGGTATGACCCGAACGTTCAGCTCGTTGTGTTCGATGAGCGGCTTATCGACCTTTCTCGTGACCGGCTCTCCGATACTATCGGGGGTTAGCACGTAGCCCTTGATCGGGACCGGCACACCAGTACGCACGGTATCGCCTTGGGAATTGATGATCGGCTGAATAGCAAGACCAGTGACCGTATTGTGGGTGTAGCCTCCACTTGTATTCAACGCTGTTGTTCTGGGGGCAGAGACTAATGGTGGTGGTTCGGAATGATCACCAGTGTTGATGTCCATGCAAGCGGTTAGCAAGAGAATAATAAATAGATGTGGGGGTAGTTTTTTCAAACTTATTTTACTGATCATTTATCCTTTTGGTTTTTTAGGCAACCACTTGTGCATTATAATTTTGCCGTTACATATTTGAACTTGTTGTTTTGTATAACAATGCTACCGTCATCAAGCAGGAACGGATGAATCGCTTCTTCAAGCGCCTTTTGAAGTTCACCTTCAGTGATAACCTGTAACATTCCCTGAAGTGGTCCTGCCGAAACATTTGCTTCCCAAAACATAGTAAAATCGTGGTAGATAAACGGACAATTTACCTCACCAGTGGTTATGTTCGCTAAGCCCGCTTGAGCAAAGAGTTCTTCTAACATCCCAGGCATTGAAAGTTCGAAGGGGCCACCTCCTTTGGGCCGTCGGGCATTGCATCTCGCAATGCTTTAAAAATAATCCTGTAGTCTACTTGTTCTGGTGCTCCAAAAAGACCAGCGACTATTCGTCCATTTGGTTTACATACTCGTTCGAGTTCTTTTAAAGCAGCTATCCGGTCTTCTGAATATTGTATTGAATTTGCCGCAAAGACCACATCGAACATAGAATCGGGATAAGGTAAATTTTCAATATCGTCAACTTGAAAATCTCCACAGGGGATGTTTCGTTCGGCAAAGGCGAGCAACCCTTTTGCTGCATCAATTCCATAAATAATAGCACCACCCTCTTGTGCGATAATGCTTGCTCCTTCAGCACCACATCCAACATCAAGGAAGATGGTGCCTGTTCCAACTTGGGCGGCATTAAGCATGGCTTCCCATAACGGTTTATGCTTGGGTTCCTGAATTTCAGCCCAGCCTTTCGGTCTTGTGCCCCAAAGTTTTCCCTGGATTGATTGTGATCCCATGATTATTGATACAGGTTTTGTCTTCTGAATAGTAAAATGTGTTCAAGTATAGCGTGTTCTCAAATTCACCCGGCATTCCGAATATAAGCAATATCAGCCAAGAGGATGCTATTGTAATTTTCATTCTTTTTGATCAGGGCCGTTCTGAAGTGTTTTGTGTGTCCTTCGACCATTGCGAACGATGATCTCAATACTTTCCTCAATATCTTTTCTGGTGGTCCTGAAATTCACAATGCAAGCCCTTAAATAATAGCGTTTGGAAACTACGGCATTCGAGAGGAACAGCTCACCGCCTTGTTGAAGCTCCTCCAATAATGCTTCATTCAAAGTGTTCAGGTAGTCCGCATTATCCTCTGCAGTTTTAGAAAGGTCTTCAGGTATGTAGCGCAATGTTGCGATGCTCAAATTGTGCGTTCCAGCTTCCAGTTCAGGATGCTGTATGGCAAGATCATGGAACAGGCGGGCTAGTTCAATATCCTCCCGGATCATTTTTACATAGCCGTTCTTACCTACTTGTTGCAGTGCAAGCCAGACCTTCAATGCCCTGAATCCTCGTGAGTTCTGCAATCCGTATTCGAAATAATTCTGAGATCCGCCTTCTTCGGACAAGCTGAAATTGTAGTACTCCGGATGGGAACTGTAGGTATCGACCAGATGCTTGGGGTCTTTCACCAAGGTGCAACCGGCTTCCAATGGACTGTACAACCATTTATGGGGATCCAGGGCTATGGAGTCAGCACTTGAGACACCTTCGAATAGACCCTTCATTTCGGGTAGTACCGCTGCCGGAATGCCATAAGCACCGTCTATGTGGAACCATAAGTTGTATTCTTTACAAATGGCGGCAACCGACTTCAGGTCGTCGACCACACCAGTGCTTACATCGCCAGCCGTTCCAACGACTAAAAAGGGCTGAAATCCTTTGTCGAGATCATCCTTGATCGTTCGTTCCAGGATACCGTTGTCCATTCTGTTCGACCTATCGGTTGGGATCCATCGGATGGAATCGGAACCATGCCCAAAAAGAATAGCGGCTTTGTCGATCCATGTATGCGTGGTCTTTGAACAGTAGACGATCAGTTCTTCTTTAATCCCTAAAAGACCTTTTTGTTTCAGCGCTTTCGGAGCTTTTGCCGTTCTGGCTGCCAGGAACGCGGTGAAGTTGGCCATGTTACCTCCGCTGACCAATATGCCTCCATAATTCGAAGGCACTCCAATGAATTCACACAACCATTTAACGGTCTGTTTTTCGATCTCAGTTGCGATCGGGCTGAGTATCTGTCCACCCACATTGGGGTTTACTGCAGCGGCCAACAGATCCGCCAACGCACCGATTGGAGCTGCGGATGAAGTGATGAATCCGAAAAATTTGGGATGGCCGTTCAGCAGTGAATTGTTGATGATCAATTCAGTAGCGGAGGAGACTATTTCGTCTGCTGAACGACCGTTTTCAGGTAAGGACGAACGGCCTATCAGATCCCGAAGTTCCTCAAGAGATCTATCCGTGGTGACAGGACGCTTTTCGATCGTATCAATGAATTCAGATATCCGATCAACAAGTTTGTATCCGATATGTCTGAACTCTTCTTTGCTGATCTCAATTTGATTTTTCCTAAAATCCTTCATACTTAGCCAGTTGCAAAATTAATTTCCTCCTTTTTCTTTCCCTTCGTCGTGTCTTTTCCTTGGAGCTAACGGTCTAGTATATGGTTTGTGGCGGTTTTCAAAGCGCTTACCTTCTTTTTTATGTTTTTTACTCAATATTCATCTTTTATTCTTTGGTTATTTCCGCCTGAAATGAACTTAATTAAAAGTTCAGTTAGTCCATCGTCTTTTCATAAACTTGTAATTTAGCACTTTACCCGCCATCCCCGCTCTTGGGGATTCTTCCTTTCCCCCACTTGCCCCCCCCCCCCCCCCCCCCCCCCCCCCTATGTTCGTCGTTTTGGGTCACTATCATGGTGGCCTCCTGGCTGCGCCCTTGCTGTCCCGCTATCTTGTGGCCCTTGCCCCCGTGCCGCGTGTACTGTCACCTGCCCGCTCCTCTCTTCTACTCTCCTGGCTGCGGATCGCTTATGTGGACGATCGCCGGCGATACCCCCCTCTCCTGGCGCCCCCCCCCCCCCCCCCCTCCCCCCCTCTCTGTCTTGCGCTGCTGCCCGGCTCTGTGCCTCGGGCGCCCCTCCATGTGTGGAAACTATATGCATTGCCCACCCCCTTTATAGTCTTGTCACCGTGACCTCTTTACCACCGCCCCCCCATTTTGGCTCTTGCTTTTCTCTTTTGGGCTCAGTTTTCTATTTTTATTCTGATACTTTCATAATCTTTTGATTCTATCACACAACTAATTTCTTTCATCCCTTTTAGAGGTATATTTAAAGGTTTGTTGTCAGTTGGTGCAATAAGAATTCTATATTCATTCTGCCAATTAAATTCTTCATTTTTGTGATGAAGTGTGATGTCACCGCTAAAAGTTTTTGGATTATAGTATTCTACCTTTTTCCGAGAATACTCAAGTTTTAAATTCTCTAATGATTGATCCAATATTTCAAAGAACTTCTTCCAATCGTAGATCAACAAGGCTTTATCTCCCATTCCAAGAAGTTTGTCGTTGAAAGTCGATGGAGATTGTCCAGCTTCAAGTTCCATCCAGTGCAATGAACAACAATTAATTTTTGGTTCAGACAGGTGTTCCATGTACTGCCCGCTAAAACCTTTCAAGACTTTATGTAAATGGATTTCCTTATCATCCTTTTGAACGGTTAACGTTGTCAACTGCTCATTTTTAAGGTTCAATTCTCGAGGATCAAGTCTACCGGTTCCGTCTTTTGAGTAGTCACGGAAATCTTTTAGACTCTTGAAGTACAAGTATTCATTTTCGAACATGTCTTCAATAAACTTAGCCTCATGTATTTTAGTTAGTATCAGCATTTTTGTAATTGAGCCCAACTTCATTATATCCGCTACATTCCTGTATCAATCTTTCGTTTTTTCCCAGGTGCGGCCTTCTAAAGATAGATGATCCAATGGACTTTTGATCGTGTCTAACGTCTTGATGGTCACATGGGTATAGATCAAGGTTGTCTTGATGTCCTTGTGGCCCAGGAGTTCCTGGATGATTAAAAGGACAGCCGATGGTCTGTCATTGACCGGCGAATCTCTTCGATCACTAAGTTCGGTATGAAGATATCCCAGGCTTGGGTTACATCTTGACCAACTTGAATGTTTTCCATTTCCTGGTGGACGGATGGGTCACCCGGACCACATACATTCCCGGTGGAAGGGAGTCGACGCCAACCGTATGGACCGAGTTACTGACATGCTCATTCTGGACCATTCGTCCAAATGAGTCGAACAGTTCAAGAACAGAGGTGCCGACCAGGTTCCTCGTAATTGTAAAATGTTGTCGAACAACGGTCGGGAACAGATGGACCCATTCCTCATCTAAACGTGGATCCGTCAGGGAGGTGACCACATCCGGGTCATAGAAACCGAAGTCGACCGTGTTGTTCCCATTGGCGTCATAGTCGAAATAACAACTGACCGGGTCACCATCATCCAAAGGTTCTTCACCGATGCCCAAGGTCACAATGCCGGACATGATATCGGAGAAGGGATTGCCAGAACCATTATTATCCAGGTCAATGTCATTGTTGGCATCGGGCTGGAATCCATTGGTCGAAACAAAATGTTCCAGGGGCTCACCGGGCCCCCAATTGTTTACCTGCCAGACGAAGACAACATAATTTCCGGGTTGAAGTCCCGAGAAGCGATAGTACCCCTGATCATCGGTTACCCGGACACCACCGAAACCTTGCCAGTCAGGGATGCCATCCCCATCCGAATCCGACCAGAGCACCACGGACACGCCGGGGATGCCCGGCTCCTCAGGCTCCTGAAGGCCATTCCGATTGAGGTCGTTCCAGACCCTGTTGCCGATCGACACGACGTCGGGTAGCACCGGATCGGTACAATCCTTGTTGCAAAAGGCCATGTCATTGATGGCCCGGACCATTTCATTTCCCATGGCCTTCCCGATCTGCAGGAATGTCAGGGCATTGTTGTGAAAATGGTGGATGGCATTGGTAGGTGACGCTGATACATCCCGGTAAAAGGGCTTCGTGTCCACGAAGCCGACCCAGCCACCGTACAGGCTGTCATTGCATCCGACCGCTTCCTGGGCGACGGAGACAATGGTTTGCATGCTTTGGACCCAGGTGTCGGCGATGGACGAGAATCCGCCGTGCCCCGAACTGGCGATGACGACCGGCAGTGCCGGTTGTTGCAGATCTGTCCGGATGTCGCTGACCAGGTGGTGCAGGTTGCTTTCATACTCGGCCAGGAAGCTGTCCGACGCCCCGTCATTCCATCCCTGAAACCAGGCGAATCCAGTGAGTTCCGGATCCAGGTCATTCAGATCTGGGAACTGATCGCCCAGGTTGCTGGTGACACTTTGGACGGTCTGGATTATGGCGTGGTAGAATGGGCCGGTGGTCCCTCCGGCGGAAGGTGGGCGGAAATCCTCAGCCAGGCTTTTACCGCCCCAGGCCGTCTTGATGATCAGGACCGGGTCATCGTAGTATTCGTCCAGCTGATGGGCAAAGGCCAGTTCGGGTCCGATCAGGCCGGCAAAGGCTCCCTGCCCGACCGTGACGTGGGATCGGATGGTGTCCCCGTTGCGTTCGAAATACAACCAGGCATTGTCCAGGATCGTCCAGTTGCCCGATGTGCCCAGCTGTGCCCATTCACTGGTGGAGTCTGTCTCCATGATCTGGGTGAGGGTACCTGGATCGTTTTCGGGATCCGTGATGGCGCCGTAGCCCTGCATGTTCGACTGGCCGGCCAGGATGAAGACCCGCACTTTCCGTTTCGTTTTTTCCTGGCGGGTGACGATCGGCACATAGCCGATCTCGAGTCCGGCAGGCGGCTGCACAATGGCCGCTGGATCGAGGGTAGCCAACCGGCCGATGGATGGCGGGGCCAGATACGCATTGGTATGTTTCCAGTTGGCGTGAAGGAGCTCCGCTCGTTCCTGCATCTTGGTGCGGATATCCTCCGGCAGGTTGGCATGGACGATGCTGGGCTGGTCCACGAATCGATACCAGTAATAGGTCACTGTCGAGCCGTCTCCCAGATCGGCGGTGAACGGACCGGCCACCGGCCCCGGCTTCTGCCAGGGACTGTCGGGGTCCTGCCACTGGCATTCCGGGTCCAGGGGGGTGAGGTAGGTTTTCTCCGGGCGGGGCGACACGGGGACAGGGGTGGTGGTCAGGTTCGTCGACAGGGGCACAACCTCTGACCCGACGGCATGCCACAGGCTGTCTGCATCCAGTCGAAAATATTCGGGCATCCGGATGACCCTGTTCGTTTTCTCTACGGCATCCAGGTCATATTCGAAGCCCATGATGCTGGAATTGAGCTGGACATTGTCGATGTAGGTCAGGTCAATATCCTTGTTGATCCCGTTGGGGATATTTTCTTTGATCTCGGCGGCCATGGCGCCGCCATTGTTCACGAACGGCACCTTGAGGACTCCTGACGTATCGATGCCCGGCAGTACGGAGGGGCCGCCATTGAACCAGTCTTCCAGGTCGGTCCAGAGGGCATCGGGCGAGTAGACCGAGATCCCGCCCAGGATCATGGATTGGTCATCATAGTTGGCGGGAAACTGCAACCGGCTGACCCGGGCATATCGCTGGCCATTGCCATCCTGGGCCACGAGGGCGGGCGAACCGGCGTGCTCGATCCCGAACCCCACATTCGGTTCGGAGGGGCGTGAATCCAGCATCAGGCCTTCCAGGGCCGGATTGACCAGGACTGGTTCTGTCCAGAAGGTGGGCAGGAAGAAGGTGGCCGGCCCCTTGAAGTTGGTGGCATTCAGGAAGAGGGTCCAGCATTGATTTCCGGTGGCAATGCCGGTTCCATTGGTATTGGCCAGGGGTTCGGTCAACGGCAGGGGCGTGTAGCCATACCCGAGCAATTCACCGTTCAATGCCTGGGCCAGGTTCAGTCCGTCCGGAGCCCAAAGCAGGTGGTTGGACAGTTGGGCCACGCCGTATTTGCCACCGGGAGTGCTCCAGTCGCGCTGGCCGTTGGGCAGGATGTCCGACCGTCCCGCTCCGGGTCCGTTTGCCCAGGCGTAGAAGTTGTAGGACACACCGCCCATGATGAACTTTGGAATGCGCGTGCCGAACCTTGTATCGTGCCACCAGCCGAGGCCTCCTTCGATGGTGGTATAGAATTGGGGTTGATTGTCGAGTTTTTGCGTGGTCAGCCAGCTGCTGCTCAATCCGGTCTGGAAGTCTGCCGGTCCGGGATAGGCCTTGAAGATGGGCCAGGCGGCCGCGTACATGGTATACCCGGCTCCGAAGGATTTGTCGGCGACATTCTCGGTCGAGATCCAGGTAAATCCCGACTGGGTGGCCTTGACGATCTGGGCATGGGCTTGGTGTCCAACACCAGCCACCAGGGCCATCATGATCCAGGTCCGGTACAGGCTGGAGAGGAATGAAGGATGAAAGGTGCACGAATTCGATCTGGCCATGGCGGGGAAGGGTAAGGATGGAAACGGTATTGTGGACCAATATATAAATATTGGTGGGGAAGTGTACACCAGAGGTGTATAGCCATGGAAGGTAGGAAGGGTCGGTTCTGCAGGGGCGGAGAGGAAGCACCAAATCTCAAATTCCAAATCACAAACAAATTCCAAATTCAAGTGACCAAACGGGGCAGGCCCTGCAGGGGCCGGAGGGAAAAGCACCAAATTCAAAAACTCAAATCACAAACAAGCACCAATGTCGAATGGACCAATGATCGAAACGCAAGGGAGTTTCGATCATTCGGACTTGGTCATTCGATTTTTTTTTGGAATTTGGTGCTTTTCAAGGATGAAATTCTTAATCACAAATAAATTTCAAGTTACAAACCCGCCTACCGGCGCGGCAGGCTAAACACAAATCACAAGAAAGCAGCAATATTTAATGATCAATGATCAATGATCGAACGGTCTTGTATGTGAGCCGCAACTCGATGGGTATGGATTATATACTTTAGTGGCAGCTTATTTTATGATTCATTTAGAATTAGTTCCTCTTTTAATTCAAAATGATCAGCAGTCTTATCGTATCTCGATAAAACGCGTTTTGCATTCTCTGGGATATATGCCATATCATATTTTTCACCTGCAAACATTTTCACAGATTCCAACGAATCAAATTGAAGCACAAGAAAAAATTCCATCTCATCATTCTTTTGCATTGTGGAAATACTGACTTTCTCCAGCCCTTCAACACCTTTCCGTTTCACGTCAGGAAACACCTCATTAATGAGCATGTTTTCATAAATGGAGGCGTTTTCTAATGAAGTCCATCCTTTCCAGGTTCTGATGATTTTTTTCTTTCTATTCATTTGGATTTGATTGTTGCCAATGGTTAAGTATATGAGTCATTTTAACGGATTATATACATTGTTGTCACACGTTTAATTTTATAGATATTTCAAAAGAAAATCGATTTGAGCCATACTTGATTTGTTAAATAGAGAACTTGGATAATACAATAATCCAAAATGCCCGCCATCAATATCTATCCATTCTTTTGGTTGCTTGATATTGTCATATACATGTTTGGTAATTTGAGGATTAGCACCATCCATTTCATCATTGGTGGCAACTACCATCAATATTGGAGCCTTTAATTTATCTGCAAATTGACCTAGGTTATAGTTATAAGGAACTTCAATGTTTGAAAATGAAACTATATTCTTCCAATTAGTGCCAAACCGGCCACCATATTCTATAAACCAATTATATGCTGTTAAATCTGTTAGTACAGAAGGAGTTCCTAATTGGTCAATTGAGACAATTGGCATTTGCTCTGTAGTCGTAAGAGGTAGGCTCTTAATGTCGTCAAGTTGTAGAGTTTCTTTAGCAAAACGAAAATTACTTCCATCAATATCTTCCTGCGGAATTTCTTCGCCAAAAGCAGGTATCATTGCAATAACCGCTTTCACTCTATTGTCCAAAGTTCCAGTTAAAAATGCTTCTCGCGAGCTCATACTCGCTCCCCAAACTGCAATTCTTGAAATGTCAATTTCTTTTTGCTTTGAAAGAAAGTCCATCGCATCAATATAACCCCTTGTCTGCACCCAGAAGTTTATTTCCTGGCGAGGTTCACCAGCGCTAATTCCTAAATTTCTATGATCGTATAACATTACACCATATCCCGAATCTCTAAATTTCTCGGCATATTTGTCTGCAGTCATTCCATTTAAGGTAGTTGTAAACCCATGCGCCATGATTATGGTTGGCAGCTGATTTGTATATGATTCAGGCAAGTACAGTCTACCGCGCAATGTTGCACCCTGCGATTCGAATTCAACAGGTCTATAAATAGTTATCATAATATTACTTTATGTGTGACATGAAGGGCCGGCATTCAGAATTGAAATACTTAAATATTTCATTTGAATAGTTTTCATTTCATCATCACTATTCTCTCCCAAACACAAATTTTAATCCTTCGGCATAAGCAAGCGGGTAGGTGTTTTCGTAGTTACTCTCTGTGTACTCCTTCACCTTAAACTGAAGCCAAGGGTACATAGCGTTTTCAATGAGTTTAATCAGAGTTGTGCATGTGGTTCGATCATTGGTTGTTGAGAAAGAAAAATGCAATTTTTTTGGGTTCTTCTCTAACTCAAAGTTTTCTTCTATTATTAATGATGTTATTGCCTTGGCATATAAAGGCGATGGGTCGGTAACAATGAAATTATCGAAAAGTGAATTTTCTTTACTCTCTATAAAAAGGGACATCAAAACGATTCCAGATTCGCTGCCTTTTCCAATAAGTGTCCTAGAAGAATTGCTGGAATAATTATTGCTAATGTAAGCGGCTAGATCCTTGTATATTCCGAGATGTTCATCAAATAAATTTGGTTCGGCATCTATGTCAGGAATATTTGCCAAGCTGACAACCAAAGCATCAATATTATGAAGTTGACGAATACCATCAACTACGCGTTCAAATTCATCATGCGAAATTTTAAAGTGTTGTTCTGTAAAATCGATCAAGTAAACTACTGGAAGATCTTTGTTTGAATCGTAGGATTCAGGTAAATAAACTCTACCTGTATGGATATTCCCGTTGGATGGAAAAGTAAAAGTTTCAATCTTGGAAGAGTAAATGGTTTTGCTCGCATTATGGTGAAAGGTAAATTCACCAATAAGCTGCCACCGCCCATCTTCTCTTATAAGAAATTCGCTCCATCTGCCGTGATCTTCTACTAGTTGACTGCCCTTTCCAGAGCCGTATAGGAAAGAGTAACGATAGTTATAATGCACAACTGCTGAGTTTTGATGCACAAGAATCTTTACGGGATCAATTTTGAATTTGATCTCAGAAATGCTGCTTTGCATGCTCTTCATAGAGCTTGCCCAAGCGTTTTTTGTTACGGGAGTATCATCTACTTCATTCCACCCTAGAAATTCATCGTGCACGTAATTAAAAGCAACATCTAAATTGCCTGTTTGCCAATTGGTCCACTTTTTACTTACCTCTTGCCAAACATTTATTTGTTCTTTAGTGTAATTCTGGGCGCTGGTATGTATAATTCCAACTAGTGCAATTAATACTGTAGAAATGGTTTTGATGACGATCTGTTTTTCCATAATTACCTCCTTTAATTGTGTTACTACTTACTTATATCCGCTACTTCCCTGAATACATCATCCGCTTTTTCCCATGTGCGGCCTTCTAAAGATAGGTGATCCAATGGACTTTTGATAGACTCCAATGTCCTGGTAGTCACATGGGTATAGATCCTCGTGGTTTTGATGTTCTTGTGCCCAAGAGTTCCTGGACGAACCTGTCATCTGTACCGTTGCCCAACAGGTGGGTCGTAAAACAATTCCAAAGGACATGGGGTGCCATCTGCTCAAGTATACGTCCCCTCGTGGCTTTTGCCAAAGGAGTGCGTCTCTCTTTTAGAGTACGGTTAGTGCGTTATCAATGTACCATTAGAGTACGATGAGTGTACTATAGATGTACGGGGGATGTACCAGGTATGTACATGGGATGTACTACCGATGCGTGTATGATGCATGTATGAAGACTCAGAGACGAAGTGACTGAGTGACGAAGAGACAAGGACAGCGCCTGCTATCCTAAACCGGGTTCGTCAGGTGCTATAGGTTGACAAACTTGATAGTCACCCCATCCAATGTGATGAAATACACCCCTGCCGGGAGGGTGGCAATATTGATCTGGTTTTCACCGGCGGACAGGATGCCCTGCTGGCATGGTAGCCCCTCACTGGTGGTGATCCGATAGGGGAGATCTCTATTCTCGTTTCTGGTTACAGACAAATATGTTTGTGCCGGGTTGGGGTAGATGTGAATGGGCGCCAGATTCTCAGGACGGGATGTGGAGGTTACATGGTTCTTAAGACCGTAAATGGTGACCACCCCTTTGCTGGGCAGGGTAAAGGCAACCGCCTCGCCATCGGCGATGGTCTGGTTGGGCAGATCAATATCATACTGGGTCGGCTGGACGCCTCCCCAGTTGTAATTCCCCAGCGTATATTTTATCCCGTATTCATCCGCTTGCAAGCCATGGATAATGATGCTGTCGCCCTCTTTTGCCTTGATCACCACCACCTGGTTTCCCGTATGGTTGACAAAGGCGATCGGATCGAGCAGATCATTGGTGGTGGTGGCTTCGATCCGGATGGCCCGGGGCCGGATAAACTTGAAATACTGGCGGAGATATTTGGTCTGTTTGCAAATCCCGTAGAACGGGTTCTGTGGGTCGGTATCATCCACAAAAACGTAGGCAAATTTTTCATCTGATTTGTACATCAGGGCATACTTCGTCCATGCCGTATTCTGATTGTGTTTGAGATCGTAGTGCAGTCCATCCACATCCCCATTGTAATCGTATTCGAGCATGGCCGTCTTTTTCCCATACTGATTGGCCAGATCCACGATCTCCTGCTGGGCAGCCAGATCGGTATTTCCCCCATAGCGATGATAGGAGATCACATCCAGGTAGTCCAGGGCTTTGGGATGGGCGACGATATCATCAAACCAGTTGGGGATGCCCAGGAGGCTTTTCAGGGAAGGCGCAATAAATTCCGGCGAATAGCCCATGGCGAGCAGGCGGTCGCCGGTGGCGGCGAGAGCGGCGGGAACATGCGCCGGACTCCAGACATCCGCATTGTCCGGTTCGAGGATGACTTCCAACCCATCCGGGGTGAACCCGTACAAGCTGTCCATAAAGTGCCAGGCATAGGCCATGTATTCGGCATACTCCTCCGGATCGGAGGTATGGTGAAAGGGACTTTGATCGACAAAGTCGACAAAGCAGAGGTTGAAGTAAAAGTCTTCCCCATTGGCCTCGACCTTATTTTTGAAGGGCACGATGAGCTTGTCCAGGTTGTCCCGAAAACCACTCAGCTGAAAACCATCCGGATCAGCGCTGAACGGATCGTCATTGTCGTTGATCTTGTAATACCGATGCTGCTTGTATTCATCATAGGTGATCTCCTCATTGATGAGGCGGGAGAAATAATCCACCGTGTCCTCCATGCCCGACTTGTAGCTATAGCGCAGTCGGGTGATGCCCACTTCGTTGATGGCCAGATCCATCAGGGCGTCCAGATGAGGGAGGAGCGAGTCACGGACCGTAGAGGCTTCCAGGGGATTGGACACCGCTTCCCAACCGTCAATTTGCTGAAAGGTGATGGTCTTGTCAATACTGATCAGGGTTTGGCCAAAAGAGGGATGCAGGCCCAGGGTCAGATGGATCAGGATCAGCAGTGTTTTGACGCACCAACTTCTATGGCGGCTTCCTTCCACCTGGAGATCGTGCGCGCGACCAAGAACAGCGTGTTCCACAAGGTATGCAGCGTTTATTACGTGATGGGCGAGCAGCGCCTGCCGATCTACTTCACCGACCCGGAGCGGGGCCGCAAGTCGCATGCCGAGCACCTGCAGATATTCGACGCACTGGTGAAGCGTGACGGCAATCTGGCGCAGGCGCTGATGAGTCCCACCTGCAGGGTGTCGAAAGCTACTGGAAGGGGCTTCTCCAGGAGGCGGGGCCGAAGAAGCGGGCAAGACCCTGGCGCCGGCCTAGGAATCGCCAGTGCCAATCATTTTTCGACGCATCCGCTGCACCCATGCGCAACCAACCGCGAGGCTGCAGGCCCATGGCGACCTCCTTGTCATCGCCTCCGGCGATCGATCCGGTGACGCTGGCTGACGAGGCGCGCAATGCCGACATCGTCATCGTGCGCGCCGTGCTGCCGCCCGTCCTGTTCGAGCGCGCCCCGAAACTGCGCGCCGCAATCCGCCACGGCGCCGGCCTCGACATGATCCCAGTGGACGCTGCGACCCGGGCCGGCGTGCTGGTTGCCAACGTGCCAGGGGCCAATGCGCGCACCGTGGCGGAACATGTGCTGTGGACGTCGATGGCGCTGCTCAGAAAATTCCGGCGGGTCGATGCCGACCTTCGCCAGAAGGGCTGGCTGGCAGGGCGCGACCACGCGACTGCCGGCAATGATCTTTCCGGCCGCACGGTGGGCATCATCGGCTTCGGCGCAGTGGGCCGCAATGTCGGCGAGATCGCCGCCAAGGGTTTCGGCCTCGAGGTGATCGTCAACAGCCGCACGCCTCGCAATCTGCCAGATCATGTCCGGTTCGCTTCGGTCGACGAACTCGTGGCGGCCGAGCGACATCGTCGTGCTCTGCTGCCCGCTGACGCCTGAGACAACCGGTCTGATCAATGGCCGACCGCATAGGAGCGCATGAAGCCCGGCGCGCTGCTGATCAACCCCGGTGTCGCGGACGCCGCGTATCGTGGAAGCGTTGACAGTCAGGGCGCATCAAGGGCGCGGTCTGGACGTCACGCCCCCAGCCGCTGCCGTCCGACCATCCCTATTTCGGCTTCGACAATGTGATCATCACGCCGCATATGGCCGGCATCACCGAGGAAAGCATGATGCGCATGGGCCTCGGCGCCGCCGATGAGGCAATCCGCGTGCTCGGCGGGGAGTTGCCCCTCAATTTCTGCAATCCCGAAGTGCTGAGCACTATCGGCGGCGCTCTGTTTAGGCGGGCGCGCTTCCAGCCCTGTGTATGGCTCTTCGGTCGTTCGTCATTCAAAAGACAAAATCATTGGCGGCTCCTCCTGCCTCCCGCCAGCATTCTTCGTTGCCACGCCCGGCAACGCCGTCTGGCTTTTCGTCAGAGAACGCTCCCCCCGCAGGGCCGACGGGAGAAGTCGCCGCAGGAGGCGCCTCTCGCCAAGCAAATCCGGCGCAGTTCTGGGCCCGCGTTCTTGCCCTGCCGGAGGGAGCAACGAGTTCACGCGCATGCCTCGAAGCCAGTTTCGGACGAAAATGTCCAACACAAGTGCCACCGTCGCGCAGCCACCCGGCGCCGTCCCCTGCCACGTTCGCCCGGTTCGCGACCCCGCGTTCCCGTACTGGAGATGGCAGCAATATGGGGCAAGCGGCAGAAGCGTGAACGAAAGAATGATGGCTATCGGCGGGACGAGTGCTGCGCAAGGTTTCGTAGCCGGCATGCGGAGAAAATCGATCCACATCCTTGAGCAGGCCGGCCTAATCGGCGCGGGCGATTGCTCGCCCGCCGCTCCCAACCAGTCCGATGTGCCTCGGCGGTCGCGGTCTCTTCGGCCGGGCCTCGGCTGCAGCCGTTCGGCAGCGGCGGCGGCAATAGCGGCCGCTGCATCTTCCTGCGCCTTCTTCAGGGCGGCGGTGCGCTCGGTGGCCTTCTTGCCCGGCAGCGCCTTGTTCGGGTTGACGCGGGCTTCGGGCGCTTGACGATGCCGGCCTCGTCGAGGAAGCGGGCGACGCGGTCGGTCGGCAGGGCACCGTGATCCATCCAATGCTTGACGCGATCGGCGTCGATCTTGACGCGCTCGCCGCCATCCTTGGGCAGCAGCGGATTCCACGAGCCGACCTGCTCGATGAAACGGCCGTCGCGCGGCGAACGGACGTCGGCGATGACGACGTGGTAGTAAGGACGCTTCTTGGAGCCCGCACGGGCCAGACGAATTTTCAACGACATTCTTTTCTCCTAATAATCTGGTTCGCTGTTGGTTGACGGCTGATGTCAGCCGGTTTTCGTAACGCCGGTTTCAGCGGCGATCTGTTCGTGGTGACGGATGACTTCCTTGACGACGAAGTTGAGGAACTTTTCTGCAAAATCGGGATCGAGATGCGCGTCATTCGCCAGTTGGCGAAGCCGTGCGATCTGCTCCTGCTCCCGCGCCGGATCGGCCGGCGGCAGACCATGCTCGGCCTTCAGAACACCGACTGCCTGGGTGCAGCGGAAACGTTCGGCCAGCATATGAATGAGTGCCGCATCGATGTTGTCGATCGAGGCGCGGTAGCCGGCAAGCAGTGCCCGTACCGGTGAGATCTCTGCCGTGTCCGTCATCTCCCCCTCACTTCTTCTTGTTGCCGAGGCCCGGCAGACCGCCGGAGCCGCCGAGGCCCGGCAGCTTCATGCCGCCCGGCAGGCCCGGCAGACCGCCGCCGCTGCCAAGACCATCGGAAGGCCGGCCGCACCTCGGCCTGTTTCTGCAGCGCCTCAAGCTGCTTGGGATCGAGGCTCGACAGATCGGGCATGCCGCCGCCCATGCCGGGCATGCCGCCAAGCCCCATCTTCGAGGCCAGGCCACCCATCATGCCGCGCATCATGCCGCCACCGCGACCCTTGCCGCCCATGGCCTTCATCATGTCGGCCATCTGGCGGTGCATCTTCAAAAGCTTGTTGACCTCCTCGACGCGGGTGCCGGACCCGGCGGCGATGCGCTTCTTGCGGCTGTGCTTGAGCAGGTCGGGATTGGCGCGCTCGGCCTTGGTCATCGACGAGATGATGGCGATCTGGCGGCCGAACATCTTGTCGTCGAGGCCGGCGGCGGCCATCTGGTCCTTCATCTTGCCCATGCCCGGCATCATGCCCATGATACCGCCCATGCCGCCCATCTTCGACATCTGGCCGAGCTGGGCAGCCAGGTCGTTGAGGTCGAACTTGCCCGACTGCATCTTCTTGGCCATCGCCGCGGCCTGTTCCGCGTCGATGTTTTCGGCGGCCTTCTCGACCAGCGAAACGATGTCGCCCATGCCGAGAATGCGGTCGGCGATGCGCTTGGGATGAAACTCCTCCAGCGCGTCCATCTTCTCGCCGGTGCCGATCAGCTTGATCGGCTTGCCGGTGACGGCGCGCATCGACAGCGCCGCGCCGCCGCGGCCGTCGCCGTCGATGCGGGTCAGCACGATGCCGGTGATGCCGACGCGCTCGTCGAAGGAGGTGGCCAGATTGACCGCGTCCTGGCCGGTCAGACTGTCGGCGACGAGCAGGATCTCGTGGGGCGTCGCCGCCGCCCTGATCTCGGCCATCTCGATCATCAGCGGCTCGTCGATATGGGTGCGGCCGGCGGTGTCGAGCATCACCACGTCGTAGCCGCCGAGCTTGGCCGCCTGCACGGCGCGGCGGGCGATCTCGACCGGCGTCTGGCCGGCGACGATCGGCAGCGTGTCGACGCTGATCTGCTCGCCGATCTGGCGCAATTGCTCCTGGGCGGCCGGACGGCGCGTATCGAGCGAGGCCATCAGAACCTTCTTGTTCTGACGCTCGGTGAGCCGCTTGGCGATCTTGCCGGTGGTGGTGGTCTTGCCGGAGCCCTGCAGGCCGACCATCATGACAACGACCGGGGCCGGCGCGTTGAGGTCGATGGCGACGCCCTCCTTGCCCAACGTCTCGACGAGGGTGTCATGGACGATCTTGACGACCATCTGGCCGGGCTTGATCGACTTCAGGACCTCGGCGCCGACCGCCTTGGCGCGCACCTTGTCGGTGAAGGCGCGGACGACCTCGAGCGCCACGTCGGCCTCGAGCAGCGCGCGGCGAACCTCGCGCAGCGCCGCCGAGACGTCGGCCTCCGACAGGGCGCCGCGGCCGGTCAGGCCGTTCAGGATGGAACCAAGACGCTCCTGAAGCGATTCAAACATGTGCTGCCCTTTTCCCGTTCATCCGGATGATGACCGAGAGGTAGTGCGTTCGCGGCCGAGATGAAACCCAGAGCAAGAGCCAAAGCCAAAAAGCACCCGGGGGGCGCATCGCGCTGCCGGGTGTTGGCCTCCGGGATCGCTTTATACCTTCAAGAAGGGTCCCGGTCGGCTGCTCGGAGTTTACTACTCGTCGCGGAATTGGCGGCTGTAGACAGGAAATCGCCGCAGGAGTCAAGATTGCGGGCAGGTTCTGTCCGGCGGGGTTCGGCGGCGAGCCCGGCGCGTATCGGCCTCGATCCTCAACGGCGAGCGCGGGTGCAGCAGCAAGTAGCCAGCGTGATCAGAATGGAGACGATGCTCATGCCGACGATGGCCACGGCCTGACCTGCCGTCCAGGGCAGTTCAGCCAGCGTCGCGCCGCGATAGAGCGCGAAGGGGCTGAGCGCATTCTCGTGCGAGATGAAGAGGAAGCCGATCAGATTGTTGCCGAGATGCGCGCCCATGGCGGCACCGAGGTTGCCGGTGGCATAGACCAGCGCGACGAGAAGCGCGGCAAAACCGCCGATAGACACCAGCACGCCGATATTCATGGCCGGCACCGAGCCGGCATTCCAGTGCAGAAGGGTGAAGAGAAGCGCCGGCAGCACGGCCCAGACCAGCGGGCTGCGGAAGCGCGCGGCAAGGCCGCGCAGCAGATAACCGCGAAACAGGATCTCCTCGGCCGAGGTCTGAACGAAGGCGAGAAACACCACCGGCACGAAGACAATCAACCACACGGCGAGATCGACAGCGCCGCGGTTCATCTCAGGGGCGAGCAGATAGAAGCCGATCTCGGTCAGCGCCGAGGTGATCAGCACCGCGATCAGACCGTTGGCGAAGCCCGACCGCGACAGGCGGGCGCTGACGCCGAACAGGCGGCTGGCCGGCTCGCGATGCAGGAATCTCATGGCGATCCAGACGCCAATCCATATGCCGGCGAAGGTCAGCAGCGTGGCGATGACGCCGAGCGGCGACGCCAGGAAGCGGGTAACGACACCGCCCTGGTCGAAGGTCAGCGTTTCGGGGCCGAACCATGGCCCGACAGTGGCGTAGAGGTAGACACCGCCAAAGATCACCGCACCGGTGAAGGCCAGCCAGCAGAGGGCGACGATCAGGGAGCCGGCGAGCAGCCGCGGCAGGCTCGACCTGGCGCCTGACATGGTGCGATAAGTTTCAAAGGCCGCGCGGGTCATCCTGGTTCCTTCGTCGATGCCACCCGGATAGACTTTGTCCGAAGGCGCCGCGTCAAGGGCCGAGAGCGCAATATCGTTTCGGGAAGATGAAAAAAAGGCCGCCGGGCGGACCCGGCGGCCTTCATTCGGCTAGCGCATGACGTAGACGATCTTGCGCGATTCCGGTTCAACCAACACGGGCTGGCCGTTCACATAGACATAGCGATATTCGTAATCCGGAATGGGGCGAAGTTCTACCGTTTCCGGCAGGCCGGCACCGACCACCACTTCGCCATCGAGATAGATCGGGTCGACCTCGTTGGAGGCGACGTAGGTGCGAACCTGTTCCGGCGGATCGATGATCGAGCCGGCAGCGCCCGCCAGCACCGACGCCTCGCCGCCACCGACAATCGCACCGACCGGTCCGGCAAAGATGGCGCCGGCAACCGCACCCGTGACACCGCCGGTAACGGCGCCAGTCGCACCACCGTCAACATCGGCGGGCGGCGCGATTGCGCACGCCTGGAATCGGTAGGACGCTCGGTGAGCACGACCTGCGTGCCACCGAAATCACCGGTCAGATAGTCGGAATAGACCCAGCCTTCGCGCCTTCAAAGGCGACGACGCACCATTTGCTGTCTTCCAGGCAGCCATCCAGCTCGGCTGACTGACCGGCACCGATCACGCCGATGATCTCGTGCTGCGGGCCGGGCCCGGCGCGCACGTTCAGATCCGTTGTGGCCGAAACGGCGACTTCGCAAAGGCGGCGCCTGAAAAGGCGAGCAGCCCGGCTGCCGCAGTCGATACAAAACAGTTTCTTGTTCATGTCAGTACTCCTTGTTGTCCCTCGGCTGCAAGAACGATGGGCAAGGCATTGCGTTCCGGCCAGCCACCGGGTGCCTTGTGACGATTTGTTTCAGGCGGTTTCAGCCGGCCTGACGGAACAAGAGGTCATGGGTGAAGGCGAGCTTGCTTGCCGTGACGGGAGAGATGACGAACGGGTAAAGGTCGGGCAGACCCATGCAGCGGTTGAGCGAGTTCGAGGCTTCCGAAAGCACCAGCCAGCGCGCCAGCATCCGGTCGAACTCCGCGCCCGGTTGGAGGGCCGTCCGTCTGCCGGGCTGTGGCGCCTTGCCGGCCGGCAGTCCGCCGGTATCCAGCCGGTCCAGGGGAAGATCGAGCGCACGAACCATTTCGAGCGTGTCGGTGATGTGCAGGTAGTGCGCGAAGGTCTCGGCCCAGTCCTCCCAGGGGTGGCTCGCCGCATAGGCGGAGATGTGGCGGGCCTCCCAGTCCGTTGGCGCGCCATTCCGGTAATGACGCTTCAAGGAATCCTCGTAGTTCACCGTTTCGTCGCCGAAGACATCTCGGAAGCGCTGCAGCCAGCCGGCATCGTCGCGAACCAGCCGGTCCCAGTAATAGTGGCCGAGCTCGTGGCGGAAATGGCCGAGCAGGGTGCGATAGTTCTCGCCCATTTCGGTTCGCAGTTTCTCGCGCTCGGCGGATCGGCCTCGGCGACGTTGAGCGTTATCAGACCGCTGTCGTGACCGGTCAGCACATGCTCGCCGCTCGGCGCGTTGCCGTGCATCGGGTCGGCGAGAAAGTCGAAGGCAGGCCGTTTTCGTCGTCGGGCTGGGCCTTCGGACCGACCGGCAAGCCAAAGGCGAGCAGCGAATAGATGGCGCGCCGCTTGGCCGCCTCGACCCTGATCCAGCGGTCACGGTTTCCGTCGATGTTCAGATCGGGAATGGTCTTGTTGAGCGCGCAGGCGCGGCCGACAGGCCCGTTCGGTTCGCTCCTCGGCGCCCTGTCGCTGGCCAGGCGGACCTCGCCGGCCGCCGAACCACCCGTCTCGGGATCGTACCCGAGGTCGCCGCTCGCCTTGCGCTCTCGAAATCAGGCGGCGCTCAGCGGGGGCAGGAAAACAGTTCTTTATGGCGGAGTCCGGCGTGGGACGCCTGCAACGGCGACCGGGCAGGTTCCCCGGGCCGATGCGCGCCCCCGGGATCCGGCCGGGGCATCCCCCACCGTGTTCCTGCCGATCACCAGTGCGGCAGGCCCGGCAGCCCCGTCTTCGCGCACGACAAAATTCGTCGTCGCCGCCTTTTGGATCGCGTTCGCCGTGCTCCTTGGGTGCTCTTTGCTGGCGGCATCACACCGCGAAGGGGATGCATTGCACTCCGGCCAGAACACGTGGATTTGCCAAGCAACGACCTTGATCGCGGTTTGGCGCTGCCGTAGTCGGCCTGCTGACCGGCGCCGCGCAGGCGGCCTCGTCCGCTGCCGGTTTCGAGCAGTGGAAGGCGGACTTCGCGTGTGCCAAGGCCTCCGGGGTGAAGAAGAAGGGCCTTTCGGCACTCGCCGGTGCTTCCCTACGCCACCGCGACGATCAAGGTTGACCGTGCCATCCACAAGGCGTTCAGCGGCTCCGTCATGCAGCCCTACGCCGCGGCGCCAACACCATCATCTCCAAGGGCCGCACCCCTCTCTTCCGCCTCCCCCAAGCCCGTCGAATGCCCCGTGATCCTTGCCATCTTGGGGCATGGAGACGGGCTTCGGCTCGTTCATGGGCAAGCAGAATACCGTATCGGCTATCGTCACGCTGGCCTATGATTGCCGCCGCCCGGCCTTTTTCGAGCCGCATGCCATCGCGGCGCTGATCCTGGTTGATCGCGGCGCGCTCAGCGCGGGGTCTGTCGGGGCTGCGCATGGCGAGATCGGCCACACCCAGTTCCTGCCCGGCAATGTGCTGAACTACGGCGTGGGCAACAAGAACCTGCGCGACAAGGCGACGGCGCTGGCGTCCACCGCCAACTTCCTCAGGGCGCATGGCTGGCGGCCCGGGTGTCGGCTACGACGGAAACATGGGCGCCATCGCCGGCTGGAACTCGGCAGGCGTCTATCAGCAGGCGATCGCCCGCATGGCCACGGCCATCGACGGCTAGACGCGTCGCACCCAAAAACCCGGCGCAGACGCCGGCTTTCTTGGGCCAAAAGAAAAACGCCCGGCACATCGCCGGGACTTTTTGTTGGCTGGGTGTTCAGCTCTGCCGCTTGCGCGCGGCCAGCGTGCGCAGCCGCAGCGCGTTGAGCCGGATGAAGCCCTCGGCGTCCTTCTGGTCGTAGGCGCCGCGGTCGTCCTCGAAGGTGACGAGGTCGGCCGAATAGAGCGATTTCGGGCTCGAGCCGGCCGGTGACGATGACATTGCCCTTGTAGAGCTTCAGCCGGACCTCGCCGGTGACGTTCTCCTGGCTCTTGTCGATCAGGGCCTGCAGCATCTCGCGCTCGGGCGAGAACCAGAAGCCGTTGTAGATCAGCTCGGCATAGCGCGGCATCAGCTCGTCCTTGAGGTGCGCGGCGCCGCGATCGAGCGTGATCGATTCCATCGCGCGATGGGCGGCGTGCAGGATGGTGCCGCCCGGCGTCTCGTAGACGCCGCGCGACTTCATGCCGACGAAGCGGTTCTCGACCAGGTCCAGACGACCGATGCCATTGTCGCGGCCGAGATCGTTGAGCGCGGCGAACAGCGTCGCCGGCCACATCGCCTCTGCCGTTCAGCGCGACCGCGTCGCCCTTGGCAAACCGATCGTGATCTCGGTGGCGGCTTGTCGGGCGCGTCCATCGGCGAGACGGTGCGCTGGTGGACGAATTCCGGCGGCTCGCTCCACGGATCCTCCAGCACCTTGCCCTCCGAGGAGGAGTGCAGAAGGTTGGCGTCGACCGAGAACGGCGCCTCGCCCTGCTTGTCCTTGGGCACCGGGATCTGGTGCTGCTCGGCGAAGTTGATCAGGTCGGTGCGCGACTTGAAGGTCCAGTCGCGCCACGGCGCGATCACCTTGATGTCGGGGTTGAGCGCATAGGCCGACAGCTCGAAGCGGACCTGGTCGTTGCCCTTGCCGGTCGCGCCATGGGCGATGGCGTCGGCGCCGGTTTCGGCCGCGATCTCGACCAGCCGCTTGGAGATCAGCGGCCGGGCGATCGACGTGCCGAGCAGGTAAACGCCTTCGTAGACCGCATTGGCGCGGAACATCGGGAAGACGAAATCGCGGACGAATTCCTCGCGCAGATCATCTCGACATAGATCTCTTCCTTGATGCCCATCATCTCGGCCTTGCGGCGTGCCGGCTCGACTTCGCCGCCCTGGCCGAGATCGGCGGTGAAGGTCACCACTTCGGCGCCGAGTTCGGTCTGCAGCCATTTCAGGATGATGGAGGTGTCGAGCCCGCCGGAATAGGCTAGTACGACCTTCTTGACGTCTTTCCATTTGTTCATTGTACTTGCCGGTCACCTGCGGTCCGGCGCCCGGTAGGCGTTCCTTCCCGTTGAAATCGCGGGCACTATTAGCAGGAAAGCGCCATCGGGCAAGGTGGAGCGCCGCTTGGCTCCGGGGCAGGACCCTAGAATCCGGCTTGCCCGCGGAACAGTTGCCGCCCAGACAGTCGTAGCCGGCATCGAGGGCCAGCCACAGGCGCAGGCGGCGAGACAGGTCGACCCGCTTGACCGTCAGGGCGACGATGCCGAAAAGACGGCGAACAGGACGAGGGCGGCGAGCGCCGAAATGCATCACGGTCGACGGCGACGATCATTTCCGGATTCCTCCATCGGCCATAGAACATCCTTCCGGCAGACCAGTAAGCGACACCGTCTGGGAAGACATAGAGGATGATCATGGTGACGAAGACCATGGCCACGTATGGCAGCGAGCCGGCAAAGATCTGCGTCAGCCGCACATGCGGCGGCGCTATCCCTTTCAGATAGTAGGCCGACATCGCCATCGGCGGGGTCAGGAACGAGGTCTGCAGGTTGAGCGCGATCAGGATGCCGAAGAACAGCGGATCGATGTCGAACAGCGGCAGCAGCGGCAGGAAGATCGGCACGAAGATGATGATGATCTCGGACCATTCCAGCGGCCAGCCGAGCAGGAAGATGATGAGCTGGGCGAGCAGCAGGAACTGCAGCGGCGTCATGTCGAGGCCGACGACGAATTCGCGCACCACCTGTTCGCCGCCGAGATAGGAGAAGACCGACGAGAAGGTCCAGGAGCCGACGAACAGCCAGCACACCATTGCGGTGGTGCGGACCGTCAGGAACACCGACTCCTTGCAGCCGCTTCCAGGTCAGCGCGCGATAGGCAGCGGCGAGGACCAGGCCGCCAAGCGCGCCGATCGACGCCGCCTCCGACGGCGTGGCGAGGCCGAACAGAATCGCGCCGAGCACCGACAGGATCAGGATCGCCAGCGGGAAGAACGATGTGAGCAGCATCACAGAGGCGCGTGTGCCCACGGGATCCGGACTTCGGGTCCGCCGGCCCTGGGCGCCAGCTTCGGCTGCAGCATGGCGCGGACGACGATGTAGACCAGGTACAGGCCGGCAAGCAGGAAGCCGGGAATGCAGCGCGCCGGCATAGAGCCGCACGATGGAGACGCCGGATGCGGCGGCATAGACGATCAGCATGATCGACGGCGGGATCAGGATGCCGAGGCAGCCGCCGGCACAGATCACGCCCGAGGCAAAGCGCTCGTCGTAGCCGGCCTTGAGCATCGCCGGAAAGGCCAGCAGGCCCATCAGGGTGACGACGGCGCCGACGATGCCGGTGGCGGTGGCGAACAGCGCGCAGGTGATCAGGGTGGCCACCGCCATCGAGCCCGGCAGCCGGCGCGTGGCGATGCTGAGCGTATCGAACAGCCGGTCGACGATGTTGGCCCGCTCGACGATGTAGCCCATGAACAGTAACAGCGGGATCGCCGTCAGCACGTCGTTGGCCATTACCGAATAGGTATGGTTGACGAACAGGTCGAAGATGCGGTTGTCGAAGATGTGCCGCATGCGGTCGATGTCGAAATAGGCGTAGTAGCCAAAGCCGATGCCCATCGCCATCAGCGTGAAGGCGATCGGGAAGCCGAGCATGATCACGAAGATGAACAGGCCCAGCATCAAGATCCCGATTTGCGGGTCGGTCATCAGGCTTGTTCAGGCCTTTCGGCCGTACGACATCGACGGCCTCAGAGCCGTGCTTGAGAGCCGCCATGCCTTTCCGCTGAAGGACGGCCTCCAGCTCCTCGACATCGTCGTCGGGCGTTGGCCAGACGCCGGTGCGCATGGTGATGACGCAGCGGAAAACCTGCGCGATGCCCTTGCAGGACCAGCAGGATGCCGGCGGCGATGATGACTGTCTTGAACTGGATAGATCGGAATGCTGGCCGGGCTCATGCACGCTGACTTCGAGATAGCGCCAGGACCGGCCGGCGTAGCGCCAGCCGGAGATGACCAGCGCGATGACGCCCGGAAAGAAGAAGAGAAAATAGAGAACGAACTCCAGCTTGGCCTGGGTCGCTGGCTTGAACAGGCGGATAGACAAAGTCGCCGCGCACAT
>CALNZC010000093.1:0-62416 GCA_942490895.1 uncultured Saprospiraceae bacterium | reverse complement strand
TCTTCTTGCTTCGTTCAGTTACATGTACTCGTGCAAAATCTTTTACAGAATCAGCCAACAAAGTCTCTTCACCTGGTATCGATCCCTTCCATTCCAATGGTGGTCGTAATGACAGTCTTGCCAAGCAGCAACCCTTCCAGAATCTTTACTCGCATCCCACTGCCAGACAGCAAGGGGACAATGAGAATCTGTTGCTCATTCATGAACCGGATGGCGCTGCGTACTTCACCCATGATTTCAACTCCGGGTGTTTGTGCCTTTTTCAGGCTTTCCGGAGTATTTCTACCAGCAACCCGCAACTTAGCCCGAGGATGCATCTTTTTGACTTTTGGCCATACGTGCTCCAAAAACCAGTTTAATCCTTCCAGGTTGGGCATCCAATCCAATGAACCAATAAACCCGATGGTTTCGGGCAATTGTGTTTGTTGTGGGGCTTGAATATAATCCTGGAGGTCAATTCCGATAGGCGCAATCATCCCCTGGCCACTGAATCCCATAGATCGGAAAAGGTCCAGATCACGTTGGGTCATAGTGACCATCAAATCCACTTGATTCAGTTGACTTTTTTCATACACCTCCAACTTGTGGGCGAGGTGCCCCAAATACCATCTTTTCAGACCTCTCGGTGTATTCTGCGCCATCCTTGCCCATATCTCATGCTCCACATTGTGGGCTCGCAACGCAATCAATGCCTTAGAGTGCTTTCGAATGACCGGAATATAAGGAGCTAGATAAAGGGTCTCTAGTTGAATGACGTCAAATGTCTCTTCTTCCAGAATATGGATGAGCATCTTTGTAAATGCCGGACAGTCAAAGCGATTGATATTATAGGAGCCCTCTCGGAAGAGGTGAAAAAAAGCATCCAGAGGCTTGATCCGATTATCGATCTCTGTATAAAAGATATCCTTGTAATGATCAAAACTGTCGGGAAGATGATTCGTGTCAAAATAGTGTTTGACCGTGTTCATACTCAACAATGTGATCTCACACCCCAAATCCCGCATTGCACGGCTCATGTAGGTAACGGCAATAGACTCACCGTCTTTCAGAGGGTAGGGGAACTTCTTGCAGAGCTGGAGAACCTTCATACAGGAGGTTAACGGACTTCAGGTGCTTTTTTGTTTGGCAAAACAGGTCTCGGCATCTGAATAATGATACTTTGACCTTACCCTGACAAATGTAACGAAAATCATCAAGGCATGTAGACCTTGATTCGGAATTGCCAAAACCATCTCGCTAAAAATTTCCATTTCAGACAGGAAATGGGTGCCCGAAGTCATTTGTCAACTATTTGTTTCGCCTCTTCTGTTTGCTTTGATGTATTTTTCGGCGTGATAGTCGGAAACAATATTCAAAAGTCGTTTGGCCAATTGCAGGTCTTACGAGAGGTGAACGTTCATGTAAAACCAGGAGAAATTGTCTCTTTGTTGGGCAAGTCCGGTTCAGGTAAAAGCACATTACTGCATATACTAGGTACACTCGATCGACCGGATGGCGGCACGATCCTGCTGGATGGCGTAGATGTCACCTCTCTGAAAGGGAAGGAGCTCAGTCAGTTTCGAAACCAGCATATTGGATTCATCTTTCAATTCCACCATTTACTTCCGGAGTTCACTGCTCTGGAAAATACGATGATGCCCGGACTGATTCAGGGGCTTTCTGCGGCTCAAAGCAGTAAGCGGGCTCAGGAATTACTCGACTATCTCGGTCTTTCGGAGCGCCTGCAACATAAACCGGCTCAGATGTCTGGTGGAGAACAACAACGTGTCGCTGTTGCCCGAGCATTGCTCAACCATCCCAAGGTCATCCTGGCTGACGAACCTACTGGTAACCTGGATTCTCAGAATTCGGAAGAGATGCATCAGCTCTTCCAACAGCTCCGAAACGATTTTGGTCACACCCTGTTAATTGCCACCCATAGCAAGGAGCTTGCAGCCAGCTGTGATCGTCGGTTGGAAATGGTCGATGGTAAGGTCATGGCTGGCACATAACCCTGTTTACCTCTCAGAACCGGTATGTATACCCCCTGTGATTGTTCAGAGTGACTGGATCAGGTCGTATTGTGTCAGGATGTGAATCAATCCTGCTTTATCCTTACAGAGTACTGCGGGAACTTTTTTATCGATCAATCGGCTTAGATGACGAACTGGAGTGGTTTCTTCCACCCACGGAAAAGCTTCTGCCATCACGTCCTTAACCTTTCGTTCTGCATGGTTGATCGGGTTCTCCAGCAAGAGATGTAATACCTGACTTTCAGAAATGGAACCCACGACTTCTTTATCCTGAATGACGGGAAGCTGAGAAAGATCGTGATCTTTCATCAACGCAAAGGCTTCGCGCAGATTTGCTTCGCTGTTCACAGCAAAAACTGTTGACCCTGTTTTTGACGGATCAGATCTCGAACCGTGATTTCATCTTCAAGGAAACCGCGTTCCCGCATCCAGTCATCATTGTAGATCTTTCCGACATAACGGCTGCCATGATCATGAATGATCACAACAGCCGGATCATCTGGCTTCAATTTATCTTTCAACTGCAGTAGTCCGGCAACCGCACTGTCAGAATATCACAGTAGCACATTCGCTTCTTCTCTGGCTAATCGCCGAGCCATCAGTGCACCGTCTTTATCTGTTACTTTTTCGAAGTGATCGATCGGAAGCATTTCAACATTCTTAGGCAAAATAATCTCGCCGATCCACTCTGTGATATACGGGTAGATCTCCTTTTCATCGAATTCACCCGTCTCATGATACTTCTTGAAAACTGAGCCGAAGGTATCAATCATACCTGGATATCCGGGTTTTGCTCCTTCAGGTACTTGGATGTTCCGCTGATGGTCCCACCTGTGCCTACACCGACCACGAGGTGGGTGATCTTCCCATCTGTTTGATCCCAGATCTCCGAGACCTGTTGACTCGTAATGTGCCTGACGGTTGGAGAGGTTGTCATATTGGTTAAACCAGTATGAATTGGGGATTTCCTTGCTAAGCCGTTCTGCAACGGAATAGTAGGAACGAGGATCTTCTGGCCCGACACTGGTTGGACAAACAATGACTTCTGCGCCTAAGGCTTTCAGCATGTCGACTTTTTCTTTCGATTGCTTGTCGTTTGTAGTGAAGATGCATCTATATCCGCGTACAACGCCTGCCAGCGCGAGTCCCATACCTGTATTTCCTGAGGTACATTCAATGATGGTACCACCGGGTTTCAGATTGCCGTTGGCCTCTGCATCCAGAAGCATCTTTAATGCCATCCGGTCCTTGATCGAGTGACCCGGATTGAACGTTTCCATTTTGATCAATACAGGGCAAGGGAGCTCTGATGTGATCTTTTGTACCTGAACCATGGGTGTATTCCCAATGGTTTCCAGAATATTCTGGTAAATCTTCATCGAACGAGGTATTTGACTCTGACAAAAAAACGTGGATCTTTTACCGCCAATAATCGAACCACCGATTCACTTGCCACCAAAACGGTGCCGGGAGGGTAGGTTCCAGGGGGTATTCTGCCTATGACCCGAGCGAACACGATCCGATTGTTCAAGGGGTTTTTCATGGCAATGATATCATTGATTTCACAAGACTGATGAAGAACAACCAGTTCCTCGCCAGCAACCTGAGCGGGAATGCGACTGGCAAATCCCTGTTCTTCATGTTCTTGAGCGACTTTTCGCAATCTTAAGTAGTTGGTTCGCAGTCGATAGCTTTCCTCCCATAACGGATGTCCTGAAAATGTTCGGGTGCTATCGGGAATACCTTTTGTACTCAACCAACCAACAAAAAGAGAGGCCCCGGGCTGAATATCCGTATCCTTCAATCCATTATATACCAATAGGCTATCGAGCTGAATGCCGAAATGCCGGCGACTGATTTGAAAAAGAGTTTCCCCCTTTCGGACAGTATACATCAGAGGTGCACCCTTCCATCGCTTAAAACCGGGATACCAGTATGGCAGAATGGCTCTTTTGGGAATGGGAACAAAGAGGAGTATCTCCAATTTGAGGGCTGATCTCCTTGAAATTTGGATTAAAATAAAGCAGTTCATCCAGCTCCAGACCATAATTTCTGGCCAGACCATAGAGGGTTTGACCACCCGCCATTTCATGCAGAACATACAGGCGTGCTTGATCCACCTTGATCTGGACGGTATCCTTGAACGTCAGATAATGGTCACGATCACCCGTTTGGGCGAGGAGACAAAAGGGGAGTATGAAAATGAGAAGAAGGGAAAACCTTCGTGTGGTCATGGGATGAAGCATTCTTACTGCAAAATTAGCAAAGCCCAGCTACAGTCATGTACTTTTGTCAAATGGAACAGCCACATTTTCCTGATATCCTGGGAATCATTCCGGCTCGATGGGGATCCAGTCGGTTTCCAGGGAAGCCATTGGCCGACCTGAATGGCCGCCCCGTTATTTTACGAGTTTGGGATCAATGCTTGCAAGCCGGCCTATCTCGAGTGGTGATTGCCACGGATGATCAACGGATAAAATCTGTTTGTGAAGCCGCTGGGGCATTGGTCATGATGACAGACCCTGCATTACCCAGTGGTACAGACCGTTGCGCAGCGATCGCCACCGATGCTCCTGAATCCTATGTCATTAATATTCAGGGTGACGAACCGTTTATTGACCCCAAAGCCATCCAACAATTGGCTGAGGTGTTGATCGCTCATCCAAACCGCCCGATTGCCACTTTAGCACGATTGGAGAAACGAGCAGAATTATTGGCTTCACCTCATGTCGTCAAAGTGGTCTGTGACGATCTCGGGAAAGCATTGTATTTCAGTCGAGCATGGATCCCATATCAACGAGATCGAGACATATCTTCCTGGTCAGAGCATTATACTTATCTGACCCATATCGGCTTGTATGGTTTCAGAAAGAGTACATTGATGGAACTGGCCAGGCTACCCCAATCTCGTCTCGAATCAGCGGAGCAACTGGAGCAATTGCGCTGGCTCGCAGCGGGTTACCCTATCTCTGTGGGCATCACGGACTATAGGTCTATTGGAATTGATACTCCTGAAGATCTGGAGCTTGCCAGATCCATGATGAAGTAACTACAGGAATTCTCCTGTGAACGAAAAGGGCAGAAGATCATTCACGCTCTCAAATACCCAAACAGGGCCAGTTTCTCCCTGGAGAATTAATCTGATCTTTTTTTCATTCAGACGTTCCTGTTCTGAAAGGAGTTGTCGGCATTTACCACACGGTGTTGCCGGTTGATTGACCACATGATGGGCACTTTTCACAGAGATCGCAATGGCATCGATCATGACATGGGGATGTTGGGTCCGAACAGCAGATATCGTCGACTGTTCCGCACAAAGGCAGACTGGGTACGCTGCATTCTCAATGTTGAAGCCCGTCACAATGAGGCCATTTGAGAGCTGCGCTGCTGCGCCTACCTGAAACTTGGAATAGGGTGAATAGCTACCCTTCAACGCTTCTTTCGCCTGGTTGATCAACAACTCGTCATGAGCAGGAAGATCCTGGCTTTGCGCATATTCGTGATACTGGATTTCATGTCGTTTCATAAGTAACCTATTGCCCTATAGTGAAGGTGCAGAATAATTTACGATAAATTTGGGCCTAGGTTTACAATGCTTATGAAAAAAATACTCGTAATAGGAGCGGGTCGCTCAGCGACAACATTGATTTGGTTTTTAGGAGATCACGCCCGAAAGGAGCAGTGGCAGGTCACGATTGCTGATGCTTCGAGCGATCTCGTTCAGCAAAAAGTCAGTGGTTATCCTGACTTGAATGGGGTAATGGTCAATATTCAGTCTGCCAAGGAACGCTCTGAACTCATCAAAAGTCACGATTTCATCATCTCAATGCTGCCCTGGACGCTTCATGCCTTGGTGGCAAAAGACTGTCTTCGATTGGGTAAACATCTGATTACGGCGTCTTACGTCAGTGCAGAGATGCGTGAATTGGCTGCCAAAGCCCGAAAGAAAGGCCTCTTTTTCATGGGAGAGCTGGGTCTGGATCCCGGATTGGATCACATGTCTGCTTTGCGATTGATCCGTCAGATCAAAGCTTCCGGAGGAAAGATCAGTTCCTTCCATTCCTATGCCGGTGGTTTGATTGCTGAAGATTCAGATAATAACCCCTGGCATTACAAGATTACCTGGAACCCCCGAAATATTATCCTGGCAGGTCAGGGGACAGCACAATATCGGCACAATGGAACCCTTCGGCTGTTACCCTATCATCATCTATTCGGATCTGCTGTTCCCATTTCCATTGGGGGCAAAGACCGCTACGAAGTCTTTCCCAACCGGGATTCATTGAAATATATTTCAATGTATGACCTGAAAGGTGTGCCATCCATTATGAGAGGAACAGTGCGTATCCGCGGATTCAGCAAGGCCTGGGATGCATTGATCAAATTGGGCTTGACCGACAGTCTCACACCATTAGGCATAGAAGAACAGATGAGTTGGAAGCAACTCATCGCTGGACTGCTGCCGACTGATCCGTCGTTGTCTATTCGGCAGTTATGTGCCGATTATCTCGAATTACCTCAAGACGATGTGGTGTTAGACCAATTGGAATGGTTAGGCCTTTTTTCCGATCAAAAAATAGGTGACTTGGGTCTCGCTCCGGCCGACTATCTCCAGAATCTACTGACTGAAAAGTGGAAGCTCGAACCACAGGATCGTGATCTCGTGGTGATGGAACACCGCATCCATTTTGAAAAAGATGGGAAACTCCAGGAGATTCGATCCAGTCTTGAACATGAAGGAAGTCATCAGGATAAAACAGCCATGGCCGATTTGGTTGGTTTGCCATTGGCCCATGCCACTCGCTTGTTCCTCAATGGACAGCTGAACGAAGTGACCATGCCCGTTCCGTTTGAATCTTGCATCGCTGAACCAATACTCAATGCACTTGAAAGTGACGGCATCACCTTTGTAGAAACATTGACTGATCACGCTGATGCATCTTCATTTCATTCATTGAAGAACTGACCTGATGTCAGGCCTGCGGAATCGAACAGAACATTGGGACATCTCCAGAGTGTTCCAGTTCTTTCAGATCACACGCCAGGTTTCGACAATTCTAATCGCTATTTTACTTGCAAAGTCATCACTTGGCGTTGAAGAGATCGGGCTTTACGAACAACTGCTCTTTTTGGGGTATACCCTGTCATTTTTCTGGTTGAATGGTCTGACTCAGGGCTTCATGGCTGTGCATACCCGTTTAGATGCTGAAATACAGGCTCATTTGGAACGACTGGTATCCGGGAGTTTTCTGATGATCGGATTATGCATGGGTATCCTGTCCTGGATCTGTTCCATTTGGCTGAGCCATGTCTTTACCGGTGGGGTAGTCCAGTCAGAATCCTGGACACTCTTTGCCCTCTTTTTCTTTCCGTTTCAGATCACCTCATTGGTCGAACATCTCTATCTGGTCCGAAAGAACAAAGCCGGGTTGATGAGCTGGTCTGTCTTTTCATCCATTATTCTGATCGTTTGCCTGTTGATTCCGATCTGGATCTGGGATTCGCTTCAAGCCGGGTTGTGGGGATTGGTGTGTTATGGATGGATGAGAATGATCTGGATGTTCACACTGGTTCGGCCATCATTCTCCTTTCAACACCATTTAGAGGTTATCAAGCAATGGGGAAAGATCTCCTGGCCATTGATCGGCTATGGAATTGCCGGTGGCGCTACCGTCGTAGTAGATGGATGGATCATCAATGATCACTACCAGGATGCCAGCATCTTCGCCATTTTCAAATATGGTGCACGGGAACTTCCCTTTTCACTTGCTTTGGCTTCTGCTGTAGGGACAGCTTCAATTTCAGTGCTGGTGACTCATTGGTCGACCGGTCTGGAAGAGATCAAAAGGAGGATCACCAGGGTCAGTCATATTCTCTTTCCAATCACATTCTTCCTGGTGGCTACCAGCTCCTGGTGGTTCAGCAAGCTATTCACTGAGGCCTTTGCGGAGAGTGGGATGATCTTCAACATCTACTTGATGATCCTTGTGAGCCGGATCATCCTCACCGGACCTATTTTGACAGCGAAGGGAGCCACTCCTGTGATCTTGTGGACAGGCGTTCTCGAACTTCTGGTCAATGTCTGCTTGAGTCTTGTATTCATTCAGTATTGGGGCATTGCCGGTGTGGCCTGGGGAACTGTGATCGCCTATACTTTCGAAAAGGTCGTCCATATGGTCTACCTCAAGTACAAGTGGCAGGTTTCCGTCTCCCAATATTTGCCAACTAAGCTGATCGCATTGTACACCACCATCCTGGTCGGAATCTATATCTGGACCATCGTCAACTAGATGCTCAGGAATTCCCTGAGAATCCAGCCAAAAGTTACCTTTGGGAAAAAAGAGAAACCATGGTTGTATTGGATGGGAAAGCACTCTCAACGACAATAAAAAATGAGATTCGTATTGAGGTCGATCAGATCATTGCCAATGGCGATCGTCCACCTCACCTGGCTGCAGTGCTGGTAGGCAACAACCCTGCGAGTGAGGCTTATGTGGGCAACAAGGTGCGGTCTTGCGAACAGGTTGGATTTTCGTCCACACTGATACGTCGTCCAGAGTCAATAACAGAAGAAGAACTCCTGAGTATTGTCAAGGATTTGAATGAAGATCCGGATGTGGATGGATTTATCGTTCAGCTGCCCCTCCCAGTTCATATCAATGAAGAGAAAGTGACGCTAGCCATCAACCCCAAGAAGGATGTCGATGGTTTTCATCCCCTTAATTTCGGTCGCATGGCCCAGGGATTACCGGCATACTTGCCGGCTACACCCCAGGGGATCCTGCTTTTATTGGAACGAAATGGCATTGAAACATCAGGGCAACATGTTGTCATTGTCGGACGAAGCAATATTGTGGGTACCCCGATGGGTCTGTTGCTGTCCAGAAAAGACAAAATGGGGAATGCAACCGTAACTATGACGCATAGCCGAACACGAGATCTGGCTGCTGAAACCAGGCGTGCGGATATCCTGGTGGCCGCCATCGGTATTCCCAACTTCATTACAGCCGATATGGTCAAAGACGGTGTTGTGGTGATTGATGTCGGTATAAACAGGATTGCAGATGACAGTCGGAAATCTGGATCCCGGTTAGTAGGAGATGTCGATTATGATGCTGTCGCACCCAAATCAAAGGCCATCACCCCCGTACCTGGAGGTGTCGGCCCAATGACGGTAACGGCACTGATGCTCAATACCCTGAAAGCGCGGAGAAAGGAAATCAGTTATTAATTATGACCTGGATCATCGTATCTGTACAGGTTGCCCCAGAGACTCGGGACATCGCCCTCGCCTTTCTGGGAGAGTATCCCTTTCATGCTTTCGAAGAAACCCCTGTTGGACTGGATGCCTATGTTGAGGTGTCTTCCTGGACTCCTGACCTGGAACAAGAGCTTCATGGTCTGGATGGACAGTATTGGACTTCTTTTACAGTGTCCGAAATGCCTGACCAGAACTGGAATGCACTTTGGGAATCTAATTTTGAGCCAGTTGACTTGTCCCCTTTTTGTGTGATTCGGGCCATTTTTCATGCCCCTCGACCGGATGTTCGATTTGACCTGGTCATCCAACCTGAACGCGCTTTTGGCACCGGACACCACGCCACCACCAGGATGATGGTCCTCGGGATGAAAGAGTTAGCCCTGACCAACACTCGTGTACTGGATTATGGAGCAGGAACGGCCGTATTGGCCATTCTGGCCGTAAAATTAGGGGCCACACATGCAGATGCCGTGGAAATAGAAGGTCCGGCATGCATCAGTGCTCGCGCCAATATCGAACGAAATACGGTCGCTGAACAGGTGACTATCATTGAAGGGGATAAACACGATATCCCGAATGTTCAATATGATCTGATCCTGGCCAATATCAACAGGAATGTATTGGTTGATTCTATCTCCACGTTAGATGATCATCTAAGATCTGGAGGAAAAATAGGGCTGAGTGGCTATTTGCCTCAGGATTGTGAACTGCTTGAAACAACTATTCAACCATTCGGTTGGCAATTGGAGGACACCCGTTCAGATACGGGTTGGATTTCCCAATGGTGGACAAAACCCAAACAGGAATTATGATTCGGACGCTTCAACTGGTACTGCCATTCATCCTTTTCATCTTGTGCCTGCCTTTGGATGGAATCGGTCAGGTTCCTGACTTCTCAGATGATCCTACTCAATTTGTGGATGAACTGGGTGCCTTTCTGAAAGAGGCGGACCGAAAGGAATTGAAGGATCTCTTCAAGGACTTCGAGAAGCGGGTCAAATCAGGAATAATTACCCCGGAGGCACTAGTATTGATCCATGGACATGGTGTAAAAATGCGCACCAGTGGGATGACACCAAGCCCATATTTTGAAAGTTACCTGCTTTCATTGGAGGCCATGTATCAAACGGGTATTCAGGAAAGACGGATCAAAGAGTGGATGACTGTCTATACAGATGAGCTAGATGCTATCGAAAAAAGAAAATTCAAACCCGTTCAGAACTTCCTGGATTTTTCGCAGAATTTCTTTGCCAACAACGCCCTTCGTTACTCCAAATCAGGAATCACTTGGTTGGTCGATCCAAAGAAGGGCAGTTTCAGCAGGGACACTCTCGGACTGGTACTGGCTTTTGAAGAGGCCGGTGATCTGGTTGCTACACGGAAACAGGACTCCATTTTGATCATGGGTACAACTGGGCGATACTACCCATCTACAAACACTTGGGTCGGCAAAGGTGGACTGGTAGATTGGGATCGATTTGACCATCCAGAGATCCAGTGTTATCTAGCAGAATACACCATTGATTTTACCCAGGGCGTGTATACAGTGGAACAGGCCGAACTGACTTACCCATTGCTTTTTGGTACTCGTAAGATCACTGGACAGTTTAATGACAAATTGGTAGTACGGAATGCTGCCGTTGAAGGCTCCTATCCCAAGTTTGAATCCTATGACCGGATTGTAGAGATCCCGGATATCGGTGGAGGTGTTCGATTCAAAGGTGGATTTCGCCTGGAAGGCACCTCGATCTATGGATTTGCAGGAGAAGAAGAAAAAGCCCTTATTACACTGGATGATGGGAAAGGGAATTTACGTTTTAAAGCAACTGCTGACGTCTTTACCTTGAAGAGAGAAGAATTGGTCACAGGCAGCCGGGTGGAGACTACCCTCTATTTTGGTCCGGATAGCTTTTACCATCAATCTGTTGATTTCAGATATGAGATTGATCGTCGAATCATGAGACTCAGTCGGGCCAACCGAGCCAGCGATCAAGCACCCTTTTACTCTTCCATGCATGGATTTGATTTCGCTGTCGATCAGATCAACTGGTACCTCGACAAAGACACCATCAAACTGGGTGAACGCAGTGTTGGATTTACAAAAGGAAGGGATGAAATGTCCGTTATTTCGGAAGACTTTTTTGATGAAGGTGATTTCCGAAAGATTCAGAACGTAGCCAATATCAATCCGCTCAATGTCTTTATGGCATACATGGATGAAATGGGCGGCAATACCTTTCAAGCCTCGGAACTTGCCCGATTGATCAATGCAGATTTTACCGTCGAAAATATTCAAACCCTGTTGTTTGATTTAGTCCAACGCGGATTCATCTTCTACGATGTCGCCTCGGGAGAGGTTGAGATCAAACCTAAACTGACTCACTATGTCCTGGCCTCCCGAAATAAGGAAGACTATGACTTTCTGAATGTGATTTCCACGACACGGGACGACAATGGGATCTTCTCGTTGAAGGACTCTATCATGACAGTAAATGGCGTGCCGTACGTCCAATTTTCAAGGCCCCAACGAGTCGCAGTCATCCCATTTGATGAACGGGTACGCATTGGCCGAAACCGAAGCATGGACTTTGCCGGTAAGATGTTTGCCGGGTCTACAGTCATCCAGGGGAAGGAAATGAAATTTGACTACCCGTCCTTTGGTATTCGTATTGATACGATCCGCACGTTTGACTTGTATATTCCAACAGGTAAAGTCGATGCTGATGGTCAAGTTGTGGCCCTGGCCATAGGATCACGTATTGAAAACTTTTCCGGCACACTGCAGGTCGATGCTCCACAGAATAAAGCGGGCATTGCAGATATTCCTTTGTTTCCTGCCTTACAGAGTAAGGAACATGCTTATGTGTATTACGATGCCCCTGAGATCCAGAAGGGTGTTTACAAACGCGATTCCTTTTATTTTCAAATGGATCGATTCACGTTCAATAGCCTGGACCAGTTTATCGGGGAGGACCTCCATTTTAAGGGGCGCCTGGTATCGGATAGTATTTATCCTGTCATAGAGGAGACGGCCATTCTGATGCCGGACAGTTCTCTCGGATTTATCACCCAAAGTCCGGATAATGGTTGGGGAACCTACGTTGATCGAGGAAAATTTACCGGAGAGCTCAATCTCAGTAACAATGGTTTGTTGGGTAAAGGTCTGATCCAGTACCTGCGCGCCAAAGCGTTTTCAGAAGACGTGGTGTTCAAACCGCAACAGATGATCGGATCGGCTCGGGAATTTGATATTACCGAAGACCGAAAAGGACCCATTTTTATGCCTCAGGTGGAAGGCAATAATGTTTTGATCAATTGGCTGCCCTATCGGGATAGTATGTATGTCACCACACAGGACAAAGCCTTTGACTTCTATCCGGATGCGACCCACACCCTGGCCGGCACTCTGATCTTGACCCCGGATGGTTTGCGGGGACGAGGAACATTTGACTGGGACAAGGGATTCATGGAATCCAAACTGTTTGCTTTCGGTGCTCATGATGTGGATTCGGATACTCTTGATCTGAAGATTCGAGCGCTGGGTGCCGATGATCTGGCCTTTGACACCCGTAACATTAACGGGACTGCTGATTTCGATATCCAGCAGGGAAAATTTCGGGCAAACTCGGAGGAATTGAATACGGTGATGCCCTACAACAAGTACCAAACCTCGATGAATGAATTCGAGTGGGACATGAAGGAGGAAACGATCACGTTTAAGACCGACCCGGGCAAAATGGCGGACTTCCTTTGTATCGATCCCGTTCAGGATTCTCTGACGTTCCAGGGGAAAACAGCATTTTATGACCTCCGGTCCAACCTGCTTCAGATCGGTGGTGTTCCCCAAATCTTCTCAGCTGACGCCTGGATCTATCCGGATAGCGGTCTGGTAGAAGTCAGGCCTGGTGGTGTCATCACAACGTTAACGAATGCCCGTATCGTTGCGGATACGTCCAATCAATATCACGTGATCAACAGGGCTACCATTGATATCAAAGGAAGGAGACATTATGAAGGATCCGGTTTCTATGAATATAATGTAGGACCACACACTCAGGAGATCGCGTTCGAGCGAATCACCGGATATCCTGTAAAAAAGGGGCAGTTCTCCCAAAAGAAGTCAATCACACGTGCGGAGGGGGATATTACAGATAGCCTCAACTTCTATATCGATACAAAGACTCGTTTTATGGGGACAATCATTCTGGAAGCGGATGCTCCAGAGTTGACCTTCAAAGGGTATGCCTTCCTGGAAGCGGATAAACTCAACCGAAAAAACTGGTTTTCGATCAATAGTAAAGGCGACAAGAACAACCTGATGATTGCCTATGATGAACCTCGTGATCTCAATGGCGAAAAATGTCGCACCGGGTTTTATATCAATCGAGCCACCTCGATTCTGTATCCCAATGTGATGTCCATGACCTTCCTGCGAAAGGATCGCCCGATTCTGGAAACCACAGGATATTTCAGATATGACAAAGTAGGGGACACCTACTACTTTGGCGATTCTTCAAAGGTCTCCAATGTCGGACGAAGAGGCAATCTGCTGGTCTTCAACAATCGATCTGCTGCGGTGAATGGAGAAGGCAAGCTTACGTTAGGATCCGGGCTTGACCTCGTGAAAATTGAAGCTGCCGGCACCCTGGCGACTATCTTCAATGTGCCGGACAGTCTGGCCTATGGTGATGCTGGTCCCCCCAAAACCTTTTTGGAGGTGATGGCTGGATTGCAGATGATCATTCCAGAGGATTTGATGAAGGAGATGGTCAAAGACCTCTCGGCTTCCTTTGATGCGACGTATATCGACTATGTATCGGATCCTTTCTATGAGAAGGGACTAGCGGAGTTTATTCCGGATGACGGGAAGTACTTTGAGGTGACCAATATCATGCGGACTCGTGCGTTGGACCTTCCTGAAGAATTCGACAAGTATACCTTCTTCCTGCCGAAAATATCCCTCCGCTGGGATCCCGATCTACAATCCTTTGTCAGTCTGGGTGATAAACTGGGGATGGCCAGTGTGCAGGGACAGATGATGAACCGATATTGGAATGGACATCTGGAGATCAGAATGCCTTCCAATGGGGATGACCGCCTGTATCTCTATCTGAAGTCATCTGCCAATTACTTCTATTTCTTTGGTTATCGGGGAGGGATTATGAGTATTGCCTCCAACAATCCGGCTTTCCAGGATGCGGCTGCAGGATTGAAAGCTAAAGAGCTTGTTTTAGAACCGGAGAAGGACAAAATCTATGAAATCCAATTTGTGGATACTGACACCGCAGAACGGTGGTTACGGAGAATTGAGGATTCAAACAAATAACCCCAAGTAAGCATTACTTGAACAAATGATTCATATAACGCTATAACACAACTCACTATACATACCTGCAGGTGTCAAATTGTTCGTTCTTTGAATATCAACCAAGGAACGCATGTGTAAATATTTTTATAATAAATATTTACATTTAATGCACATTGGCACAATTTCTGAAATATGTTAAATGCGTTTGTAGTAGTTTACCTTAAGGGAGCGTTCGTTACCGGACGCTCTTTTTTTATGTCCCTATGTGAGTGATTCGCGCCATCAAACCACACTTCTGGTTTCAATCGTCTGGCTATTCACAAGTGATGATCAGCCTCCTGATCTTCCCTGTAGTCGTCTAATCCATACCATCCATCGAATTCGGCTTTTGTCCATGGGACAAAATGCTACCTTTGCCCCGCTTATTTATCTCTTTTCGACACTTAGGAATGGATCGCAATACCTGGAATTCAATCATCGGATTTTCTCTGATCTTCATCATCATATTTGTTTGGGCCAAACTCAACGCCCCAGATGAAAGCCAGATCGCACAACAAAAGGCTCGGCAAGACAGCCTGGCCAGAGTTGAATCAGCAGTAGAGACCCAACAGGTACTTCCAGAGGAAGCACCTGTGGAGGTGCCCATTCTCTCTGCCGTCGGTGATTCTAACGAATTGATGGCCCGACAGGGTCAATTTGGACCTTTCGCATCCGCTTCTTTCGGTGAGGAACAGGAATACACCCTCTCCAACCCGGATATCGATATCACATTTACCAACAAGGGTGGTCGGATCAAGGAAGTTGAACTTAAGGAATTCAAAAAGGTCATTCACTTCGAAGGTGAGGAAAATGATTCCATGGCGATCCTTCAATTATTGGAAGATCCAAGGAACCGGTTTGACTATCTATTGAATATTCAAGGCAAACAGATCCTCTCCGGAGATCTGCTGTTCCAGACACAAGCCAATAATCGTGAGATCACATTTACCCTTCAGGGTGATGATGGCCGTTACCTGAAACAGACCTACCGCATTCCTGAAAAGGGTTATGCCCTGGAGTATGTGGTTTCCCAATCTGGTCTGCAAGTTGGTGGTAGTGGCATTCAGTTGGAGTGGAAAAACTACCTCCAGAAGTTAGAGAAGAACAGCGACTATGAGAAGATGTTCTCAACGGTATACTTTCGCCAAGTAGAGGAATCAACAGATTATTGCTCCTGCCGTGCTTCCGATGAAAAGACTTTAACTACTCCAATTAAATGGGTCTCCCATTCCAATCAGTTTTTTAATTCTACGCTGATTGCCGGCCAGTCTTTCGCCAGTGGCGATCTGAAGACAGTAGTTCAGGAAGAAGAAACGCCTGACCTCAAACTGGCTTACTCCAAATTGACCTTTCCAGCCATTTCAGATGGCAGTGAATTTGGAATGACCTTTTACATTGGCCCGAATGACTACACAGAACTGGAGGCTTTTAATGCCGATGTAGAAGATATCATCCCCTTCGGATGGAGCTTTTTTGGTACAGTCAACCGGCATATCATCCGGCCTGTATTCTCCTTCCTGAGTTCTCTGTTCTCCTCCAAAGGATTGGTCATCCTGTTATTGACCTTCCTGGTCAAACTGGTGCTCTATCCTCTGACTTATAAAATGTTGGTCTCCCAGGCCAAGATGGGCGCCCTGAAGCCCAAGCTGGCCCACTTGAAAGAGAAGTTCAAGGATGATGCACAACAGGTGCAGATCGAAACAATGAAGATCTATCGAGAGTTCGGGGTCAATCCCCTGGGTGGATGTATGCCCATGGTCCTGCAGATGCCGATCTGGATCGCGCTCTATCGATTCTTCCCGGCATCGATCGAGTTTCGACAGGAATCCTTTCTCTGGGCAGACGACCTGTCATCGTATGATGCCTTTATCCAATTGGGGAGTACCATCCCGATGTATGGTGACCATATCAGCCTGTTCACCCTGATCTGGGTGATCACCACAATCATCTACACATATTACTCTACAAAGGAGATGGATATGTCGGTCAATCCAGCCATGAAATATGTGCAGTATGCCATGCCTGTGATGTTCCTGTTCTGGTTTAACAACTATGCATCAGGATTGACGGCCTATATGTGTATCAGTAACATCTTCAATATCAGTCAGACCCTGATCACCAAGAACTACATCATCAACCACGAGAAGATCAAGGAAAAGCTCGAAGAAAACGCCAAGAAGCCCAAAAAGAAAGGCGGCTTTCAACAGCGTCTGGAAACGGCTTTGAAAGAGCAGCAGAAAACACAACAAGCCAAGGGCACTGGAGGCAAAAAAGGAACAAAGAAGTAGGAATTCAGGAGAAAGCCAAGACCTCTCCAAGGCTCTTTTGTACTTTTGGGCATGATGGATGACAAGTATGCCAAACGCGGTGTTTCTTCCGGAAAGGAGGAAGTCCATGCCGCTATCCAGGGCCTCTCACAAGGGCTCTTCCCCAAAGCATTTTGCAAGATCCTCCCCGATGTAGCCGGTGGGAGCCCCGACTATTGTAATATCATGCATGCCGATACGGCAGGTACCAAAACCAGCCTGGCCTATATCTACTGGAAAGAGACGGGCGACCTATCCGTTTGGGAGGGGATTGCTCAGGATGCTCTGGTGATGAACCTCGATGATATGGCTTGCGTCGGCTGTACCAGTGACATCACCATCTCCTCCACCATCGGACGGAACAAACACCTCATCCCTGGTGAGGTGATCTCCAGGATCATCCGTTGGCTGGAGGAATTTCGAGAAACCATGGCCGGACACGGGATCGATCTCTATCCGGCAGGTGGAGAAACCGCAGACGTGGGGGATATCGTTCGCACCATGGATGTGGGATACTGTACGTTTGCCCGTCTACCCAAATCCAAATTGTTGGTGAATGATATCCGGCCTGGACAGGTCATAGTCGGGCTAGCCTCTTATGGACAGGCCACCTATGAAAAGGCCTATAACAGCGGTATTGGTAGTAATGGTCTGACCTCTGCTCGCCATGATGTCCTCGCCAGCCACTATCGATCAAAATACCCTGAATCTTTTGCTCCCGAGACGAATATCGATGTCGTGTATGCCGGAAAACGTAATCTGACAGATCGAATACTGCTTCCAGAAGGTGATTTTTCGATCGGTCAGCTGTTACTCTCACCGACACGTACATACCTGCCAGTGATCCAGCAATTGTTCCAAAACTGCCGTTCAGGAATCCACGGACTGATCCATGCAACTGGTGGTGGACAAACCAAGGTCAGTCACTTCATTACCAGTGGAACTGTTGTCAAGGACAACTTGCTACCCGTACCTCCTGTCTTCCAATTGATCCAGAATGAAAGTGGGACCGGTGGTCGTGAAATGCACCAGGTGTTCAATATGGGACAACGGTTGGAATGTTATGTGGATCCTGCTATCGCTCAGGACGTTATCGACATCTCTAATTCATTTGGCATTCACGCCGATATCATCGGTGAGGTCATCCCTTCAGACTCACCTGGTGTCCAGATTCACTACAGGGGAGAAGTGTACGACTACAAATAAAAACAGCGACGAACTCGTCGACTATTCCGAAGGTAACACGCCGATATAAGAAGAAGGGCTTAGTCCTTTCAATTCCCGGCGCACAGCATCTGGCAGATCAAGTTCGTCGATGAATGTTTGCAATGTCTGTGACGTGATCTCCTGATTGCCTCGGGTCAACTGTTTCAAAGCTTCATAAGGGTCGGGATATTGCTCCCTGCGCAGCACTGTCTGAATCGCCTCGGCCAACACAGCCCATTGACCATCCAGGTCGCTTAAGATCCGATCTTTGTTCAGGATCAATTTGTCCAGCCCTTTCATGATCGAACTGTATGCGATCAGACCATACGCATAGGGCAGACCGACATTTCGTAATACCGTACTGTCTGTCAGGTCCCGTTGCAACCTGGATATAGGCAACTTGGCTGCTAAGAACTCATTGACAGCATTGGCCATCCCCAGATTCCCTTCTGCATTCTCAAAATCGATCGGGTTGACCTTGTGAGGCATGGCCGAAGAACCGACCTCATTTTTTTTGACTTTCTGCTTGAAGTAATCCATGGAGATATAGCTCCAGATATCCCGACATAGGTCAATGAGAATAGTATTGATCCTGGAAAGGGCCTGCAGGTGAGCGGCCAACATATCATAGTGTTCGATCTGAGTGGTGTATTGTGAACGGACGAGTCCCATAGAGGAACAGAATTGATCCGCAAAAGCCGGCCAATTTTCTTGAGGAAAGGCGACCACATGAGCATTAAAATTGCCGGTTGCTCCTCCGAATTTTGCTGCAAAGGGTACTGCCTTGAGCATCACCAGCTGTTTTTGTAAACGCTCGACAAAGACCATGAATTCTTTCCCCAGGCGGGTAGGGGAGGCTGGCTGACCATGGGTTCGTGCCAGCATCGGAATATCCTTCCATTCCACCGAAAGTTCAATCAACCGTTCGATCAACCCTTCGAGGACGGGAACCAGATGGTCGCGAAACGCCTCCATCTGGGAGAGAGGCACCGCCGTGTTGTTAATATCCTGGGATGTCAACCCGAAATGAATGAATTCGACATGAGCCCCCAGCCCTCTGGCTTCAAATTTCTCCCGAAGGAAATATTCGACTGCTTTGACATCATGATTGGTCACCGCTTCAATTTCCTTGATGCGCAGAGCATCCTGTTCTGTGAAATTCTTCCAGATGTCTGACAATGCATCGGCGTCGATGGCCTGCAAGGAGGGAATTCCACTTTGACAGAGTTTCTGAAAATAGACGATCTCAACTCTGACCCGATATCGAATCAATGCATATTCTGAAAAGTAGTCTTGAAGAACGGAGGTCTTACTGGCGTAGCGCCCATCGACCGGAGAAATGGCTGTCAGCATGGCTTGTGCAAATGTTCAGCCTAAAGGTACGGTAGGTTCGTGAGCTGAAGACGAAGCAGGGGATGATTCTGGATGGGAAATAAAAAACCCTCCGGGAGATCCCGGAGGGTTTTCCTTCATCATCAGGTAGGACAATTACATCATACCACCCATGCCTCCAGGCATTGATGGACCATGACCGCCTGCTTCCTGAGGTTCCGGCTTGTCGTTGATGACACATTCCGTAGTGAGCACCATGGAGGCAATAGAGCCTGCATTTTCCAGTGCGATACGGGTCACCTTCAACGGATCAATTACACCGGCCTTTTTCAGGTCTTCGTATACTTCAGTCCGAGCGTTGAATCCATAAGCACCCTTCTTATCCTGGATGTTCATGAGGACAACAGATCCCTCGACACCAGCATTCTCGGCAATGATACGGATCGGAGCTTCCAGAGCCTTACGGACAATGGCCACGCCGGTCTTCTCATCTTCATTGAGGGTATTGATACTGTCCAATCCGGACATGGCCCGAATCAACGCAACACCTCCTCCAACAACGATACCTTCTTCAACAGCTGCACGAGTAGCGGCCAATGCATCATCGACACGGTCCTTCTTCTCCTTCATTTCCACTTCAGTGGAGGCTCCGACATAGAGGACAGCAACACCGCCAGCCAGCTTGGCCAGACGCTCCTGCAGTTTCTCCCGGTCATAGTCAGAAGTTGTCACTTCGATCTGCTGCTTGATCTGGTTGATCCGCGCTTTGATCAAAGCTTCTTCTCCATTGCCGTTCACCAAAGTTGTATTGTCTTTGTCGACAGTCAGCTTCTCGGCAACTCCCAGGTGAGAGAGTTCAGTGTTCTCCAGCTTGTACCCCTGTTCTTCAGAGATGACAGTTCCACCGGTGAGTACAGCGATATCTTCCAGCATAGCTTTCCGACGATCACCAAAACCAGGGGCTTTGACAGCGACAACTTTCAAACCGGCGCGCAGGCGGTTCACCACCAATACGCCCAGAGCCTGGCTGTCAATATCTTCAGCGATGATCAACAATGGGCGACCACTATTGACCACTTTCTCCAATACAGGAAGGATGTCCTGCATGTTGCTGATCTTCTTGTCGTGAATCAGGATATACGGATTCTCATACTCTGCCGTCATATTCTCGGCATTCGTCACAAAGTACGGAGAGAGGTATCCGCGATCGAACTGCATACCCATGACTTCTTCCACATAGGTATCCGTGCCTTTCGCTTCTTCAACAGTGATCACACCATCCTTGGAAACACGCTTCATCGCATCGGCGATCAAGCTGCCAATCTCTTCATCATTGTTGGCAGAAATCGCTGCAACTTGTTGGATCTTCTTGAAGTCATTTCCGATGACCTCGCTGTCTTTTTTCAGTTCGGACACAACAGACTTTACAGCCTTGTCGATGCCGCGCTTGAGGTCCATCGGATTAGCTCCGGCAGCGACACTCTTCAGACCGGCAGTGACCATCGCCTGTGCGAGGACCGTAGCGGTAGTCGTACCGTCTCCAGCTGCATCAGCAGTCTTGGAGGCGACCTCCTTAACCATCTGTGCACCCATATTCTCGACTGGATCTTCCAGCTCGATTTCCTTGGCAACGGAAACACCGTCCTTGGTAATCGCAGGGGCGCCAAAACTCTTTTGAATAATAACGTTGCGGCCTTTTGGTCCTAATGTGACCTTAACAGCATTGGCCAATGCATCAATACCCGATTTTAGCTTCTCACGGGCTTCGCTATCGAATGTGATTTGCTTTGCCATAAATGGTTTGTGATTTTTGATTTGAACGGAAATAGGTTACAGGAATGGTGCTTAGAGGACAACAAGAATGTCGTCTTCACGCATGATCAGGTAATCCTGACCTTCGTATTGCAATTCCTGCCCGGCATACTTACCATAGAGGACGATATCTCCAACCTGAACGGTCATGAGGTTACCATCTTTCCCAGGGCCAATAGCAATGACTTCACCACGCTGTGGCTTTTCCTTGGCTGTATCGGGAATGATGATTCCCCCCTTAGTTTTTTCTTCAGCCGGTGCCGGCTTCACAACTACGCGATCATTAATCGGCTTCATACACTATAATCAATTTGGTTATCGAAAAAGATTCAGTTTGATACCCCACTTCATCAACCAATGTGCCAAGCCATTTTATCTGCCAATATTGCAGCGGTACCTGTCAGAGGAGGTCATCCTTCGACAGGATGTCATGAAAAAGAAAAGGGGCCTGACAGCTTCTGTCAGGCCCCTTCACCATTCATGAGAATGGATATCTCAGTTACTGGCTGAGTAATGGTGCTTCTCCTCCAACACCACCAACCATCAGGGAGGTGATAATGCAAAGAACCAATAATGCTGCTGCCAGATACCAGGTTGCTTTTTCGATGAAATCAGTTGAACGTGCTGCGCCCAACATCTGGTTGGTTGCAGAACCGCCAAACGTGGAATCAACACCTCCGCCTTTTGGATTCTGGATCAAAACTGCTGCCATCAGCAGGATGCAGATCAAGGCAATAAGAATGGTGAGAAGAGTGATCATGGATGTGAACTTTTAATCGATTCAATACGAGCCGCAAAGATTGCCTTTTTTTCCGGAACTATCAAGCATAATCGCTCATACATATCGATGGCATCTTGATGATGCCCCTGACGAGTGAGTAATTCAGCCAGCGTCTCCGTAGCAACGACCTGTTTCTTCTGTACACTCAGTTTTGCCAATCGCCTGGCTTCCTTCTTCTGTTTTTTCTTCTTTTTCTTCCGCTTTTTGGACGATTTCTTCCGATTCTGCTCATCATCATCAGAAGAGTCATCTGCATCTGCAGGATCTGCATCCAAAGAAGTGACCCAATCCACGAAGTTTCTTCCCGGTTGATGGGCTTCCTCCTGGACGACACCAAAGCCATGAGCATCTATATGAGTGTCAAACTTGTCAAAGATGGATCCTGAGGCCGCTTCAACAGGTGGTGGCGGTATCGCCCTGATCTGCACTCATTTCCGGCAGATCAGATTCTTCTTCATCACCGGAGACTCCTTCCTGTAATCGTTCTTCCAGATGTTCCCATTCCGTCCTCTGAATCTTCATCGACAGTAGCAACCTCTTGTTCCGGGCGAATATATACAGGTAACATCCGTAGCAGCGGTGATGGGGTCACTTCCTGAGCCACATCCTGGGTGGCTTCTGAATGACCGACCGTTTGTGCATCCGGATCATCCTGATACACCCGGTCTGGAAGGGCCAATCCTTCATTGGCACTGGATGAATTTATCTGCTCAAACAGTGCGCGTCGGTCTGGGAGCTGAAAGGCCCCTTGCAATGACTTTAGTGGATCTTTTCCCAGTCCATCCTGTCGGGCCTCAATGAATCGGATATTAGACTGATAGGCGTGTTCATCCGTAAATGCACGAATGTCCCTTGAGCGAATAGTCGCCAAAGACAAGAATCCTTGAATGCATTGATGAAACCAGAGACGATCCATAGTGAACCTGAAGAGCGGCTAAAATACAAAAACTTCCAAGGGTCTCAAGAAATACTTGAAGTATTCCTACCAGTCGGTAAATGCCGCATTAAAGATATATTCCATAAGTAACTGATTGATACCCGGCAATATATCATCTTGCGCTTCAAGTAAATTCTGATCAGAAGGGAAATTATCAAATTGAGAAAAGCGCCTGGTCCACCCCGCATCTGGATTGCCATTATTGATATAAGTGACTTCCACGGTGACCTCCAATCGGTTGAAAGCAGTCGTTGCACCAATCTCCGGAGAGACAGCTGAAACGGTAAAACCAAGGATCTTTCCTTTGAATTCTATGTCTGCTTCCTGGTCATTCCATCGTAGACGAGATTCATTCCTGATCTTGTCCTTCAGTGTTTCTGTAAAGGTGATATTATAATTCGGCAGCTGTAGATCACTGATATCCTCAAAATTGTGGACATAATAAGATGTGGCCCCTGCTGGGATGGAAATGCCTTTAAAGCTGTAGCATCCCCAAAAGGAGAGCAGACAACACCATGCGAAGAGTGTCAGAAGGATATTCCTGGTTGACTGGTTCATTCGGGTCAGGCTATTGAAGATCATACTGTTTGATCTTGCGATATAACGTCCGTTCTGAGATTCCCAGTTCATCAGCGGCTTCTTTCCTTCGTCCGCGATGCTTTTGCAGGGCCTTCCGGATCATATCCTTTTCCATGGATTCGAGGCTGAGGTTTTCTTCTACCACTTCCATCACACCCTGACGGTGTCGATGTCCATCCAGGATGACAGGACGGCTCTCCGGGATATAATCCTCTTCAATCGAATCTTGTATTGATGTCATTCCAGATTCGTAGCGCCCTGATGTTGCATACTCTCTGGCTTGCACATCATGTCCCGGTGTTTCAAGGGCTCGGATATGACGGCCATCCGGGACTTCGAGGTCATTATTTCGAATTAACTCGAAAACCACCTTCTTCAAATCCGTCAAATCATTTTTCATGTCAAACAGGAGCTTGTACAAGATCTCCCTCTCCTGATAAGTGGTGCCTTCAGCTGTTCCCGCTTGTGATATCGCTGGCAGATGACGCTGAAATAAATGCGGCAGAACCGAACGTAGATCTTCGGCAGAGACCATCTTCTGTTCCGTCAGTACTGACAGTTGTTCCGCGACATTTTTTAATTCCCGAACATTACCGGGCCAGCTGTATGACTCGATCACCCGACGGGCATCTTCATCGAGTTGAATGGATGACCCACGATACTTTTCTGCAAAATCCACGCTGAATTTTCGGAAAAGCAGGAGGATATCCTCGCGCCTGTCCCGTAATGCCGGAATCAGAATTGGTACAGTGTTCAAGCGATAAAAGAGATCATCCCTGAACTTGCCCTGCCGAATTTTCTCTCTGAGATCCACATGCGTAGCGGCAACAACACGGACATCCGTTTTCTGAACCTGGCTGGATCCCACCCGGATATATTCACCGGATTCCAGAATGCGCAACAAAAAGGATTGGGTATCCAATGGCATCTCTCCAACCTCATCTAAAAATATAGTGCCGCCATTCACGGTTTCGAAATACCCCTTGCGATCACCGGTAGCACCGGTAAACGAGCCTTTTTCGTGGCCGAACAGTTCCGAATTGATCGTTCCCTCTGGAATTGCCCCACAGTTGATGGCAATAAACGGATTGTGTTTGCGGGGACTCAAACTGTGAATCACCTTGGAAAAGATCTCTTTTCCCACACCGGATTCACCAGTGATCAACACAGTCAGGTCAGTAGGGGCTACCCGGATGGCGGTATCCAGGGATTGCTCCAGGAGTTGGGATTGGGTGATGATCCCGAATCGTTGTTTTATGGATTGGATCTCGGCCATAATGGAATTTAGTCCGGACGGACAATGTGGCCACGTAGAGTAGCACTGTTAGCTGAAGTAATGTGGACGGAGATATAGTCTCCCGCCTGGAGTCCGTCCTCTTTGGGAAAGATCACCATTTTGTTGTGCGTATTGCGCCCTTTAAACTCTTGATTATCACGTTTGGAATTGCCTTCAATCAAGACTTCATAGGTTTTTCCGACATCCACCTGATTATGAGATGAGGATAACTCTGCCTGGAGAGAAATGATCTCAGCCAATCGCCGCTTTTTCACTTCCTCAGGAACGTCATCCGGATATTTGCGGGCGGCAAGTGTACCCGGACGTTCTGAGTAGGTGAACATATAGCTCATGATATAATGCACGTGTCGCATCATATCCAGGGTCTCCTGATGATCCTCCTCCGTTTCAGAACAGAAGCCCGCAATGATATCGGACGAAATGGCACAATCCGGAATGATGCTGTAGATGGAGGCGATTCTCTCCTTGTACCAGTCGGCATCATAGGTCCGATTCATCAACTCCAGAACCCGGCTGCTTCCAGACTGGACCGGCAGATGGATATACTTACAGATATTCCGGTGCCGCGCTATGGTGTGGATCACTTCATCGGTGATGTCCTTTGGATGAGATGTCGAAAACCGAATGCGCAGGTCCGGATGAACACCGGCGACCATTTCCAGCAGTTCTGCGAAATTGACTGATTCACCTGTTTCTGGATTCTCCCAATGATACGAATCCACGTTCTGACCAAGTAAAGTGGCCTCACGGTATCCATGAGCAAACAGATCGTGAGCTTCAGCCAGGATCGTAAATGGATCTCGACTGCGTTCTCGCCCCCGTGTATATGGGACTACACAGAATGAACACATATTGTCACAACCACGCATGATGGAAATAAAGGAGGTTACCCCATTTTGATCCAGACGCAATGGATTGATATCGGCATAGGTCTCTTCGCGTGACAGAAAGACATTCAGTCCCTTTTCTCCGTCATCTGCTCGTTCGATTAATCGGGGCAGATCCCGGTATGCATCTGGCCCTACAACCAGATCTACCAGTTTCTCCTCTTCCAGAAATTTAGCCTTCAGACGCTCGGCCATACAGCCCAATACACCCACCAGCAGTCCGCGATTTTTTCGTTTCAGCTTTTTAAATGTCGTGAGACGCTTCCGAACGGTTTCTTCTGCCTTCTCCCGGATAGAACAGGTATTGATCAGGATCAGATCCGCAAGTTCGAGGTCACTTGTCGGTTGATATCCTGTTTCTCCAAGAACAGAGGCCACAATCTCACTATCATTAAAATTCATTGCGCAACCATAGCTCTCAATATAGAAGAGTCCTTTCGTCGCAACAGCTGTCGTGACCTCCGGAGCATAGACGCTTCCCTGCTGCTCTTCAGCCAATGGAATTCGATCTTGTGGGGAGCTGGATTCAAATGTCATGAAAAGGACCTTAGTGGTTTGGATGGGCAAAGGTAAGGGGTTTTCACAGGATTATGCCATTTTGACAGTCCTTCCCGAATCATTTCAGAGTCAAACAAGAAAAACCAAGAGGATCAATCCAAACCCCATACGCCATACCTGCACCAGGCAACGTACTTTTGGGATACTGTTATGCATACTCCCGAAGAAATCCTGAAATCGCATTGGGGTTATTCTTCTTTTCGCCCCGGGCAAAAAGAAGCCATCTCATCCATATTGAAGGGTAAAGACACTTTGGCTTTGCTTCCCACAGGTGGTGGCAAGTCTATCTGTTACCAGGTTCCAGCCCTCCTTGGAGAGGGCATGACACTCGTGATCTCTCCATTGATCGCCTTGATGAAGGATCAGGTTGACCAGTTGCGCAAACGGAATATCCGTGCGGAGGCCATCCATGCGGGCATGTCGTACACCCAGATCGATCGAATACTGGACAATGCCGTTTATGGTGGAGTCAAAGTCCTCTATATATCGCCAGAACGGTTGAAGTCTGATCTGGCAGAGGCCCGGATCAAACAGATGCCCATCTCCTTGATCGCGGTGGATGAAGCCCACTGTATTTCACAATGGGGATATGACTTCAGGCCGGCTTATCTGGAAATAGCCCAGATCAGGGAGTGGATTCCCGATCCACCCGTTTTGGCACTAACTGCTACAGCCATCCCTGAGGTGGTTCAAGATATCCAGGAAAAGCTGCTCTTTCCGGATCCGAATGTTGTACAAACCTCCTTTCGACGAGGCAACCTGTCCTTTTTTGTGGAAGATCGTCCGGATAAGGAACAGGCCATGTGCAATTGGTTAGGAGATTTAGAAGGCGCTGCGATTGTGTATGTCCGCAGTCGCAAACGCACTCAGGATTATGCGACTTTCCTGGTGGAAAGAGGTATCTCTGCAGCAGCATTCCATGCAGGTCTGGAATCCACAACACGCTTTTCCCTTCAGGAACAATGGCAGCAAGGCGATTTTCAGGTCATGGTCGCCACAAATGCCTTCGGCATGGGCATTGACAAATCCAATGTGCGCATCGTGTTGCATATGGATCTGCCTGATTCACTGGAAGCTTATTATCAAGAGGCAGGCCGGGCAGGAAGGGATGGTTTACCTGCAAAAGCAGTGCTTTTGGCAGGCCATCGGGATCTCGAGAAGTTAAACCGGCAATTCCAGGATCAATTCCCACCGCTGCAAGAGATCCGACAAGTGTATCGTGCTCTGGGAAGCTATTATCAGTTGGCTTATGGCAGCGGGGAATTGGCCTCATTTGATTTTGATCTGATCGATTTTGCCTCACGCTATGCTCTGGTTCCGATTCGCACCTTGTCCAGTTTGCGCATCCTCGAAGAATCGGGGTGGTTGAGTCTCACAGAAAGTGTCTTTCACCCGGCTTCCCTTTGGCTGAAAGCCTCTCCACAAGACCTATACCAATACCAACTCAAGAACAAGAAGATCGACACACTGATTAAAACTGTACAACGGTTATACCAGGGACTTTATCAATATCCCGTAGCTATACAGATCTCTCAGATAATGGTGGCAACAGGAATGTCTGAACAGGGCATTCTCCAGCTGATTCACTTTCTCAATCAATCTGGAGTATTGGATTTCCGCCCAATGAAGGACAAGCCTCAGTTGACCTTCTTACTGGCACGGCAAGACCCGGATCACCTGGTCTTCGATCACGCATTACTGGATTTTAGAAAACAACGTCAATCCGACAGGTTAGAAGCCATCGCTGCTTATCTGGATGGTGGTCGGTGTCGTCAACAGGTGATACTGAATTATTTTGGAGAAACTACGGAAGAAGAATGTGGCCAATGTGACCACTGTTTATCCCAACAGGGCAAAACGATTGACAGACCAGCTGATCAACAAGTTGAAAAACAACTGGCCACCTTGTTTACACAACAGGAAGAATGGCCAGCCGGAGAGATTCTTCGTAAGTTTCAACCTGAACAACACGTACAGGTCAAGCGAATCTTACAACATTGGTGCGATGAAGGACAGGTACGCGAACACTTTGGCAAACTGATCAAAGACCGATGAAAAAAATCATTCTGACCGTCACCAATGATCTTGTTCATGATCGGCGTATGCATCGGATTTGCCATTCGCTGGTTCAGGCGGGATTTGACGTCACATTGATTGGCAGGGAATATTCAGACAGCCCACCAGTTCCGGCGTTTTCATTCCGAACTGTACGGATGCCTTTGTGGTGGCGGAAGGGCAAACTCTTTTATCTGGAATACCAGATCAGACTTTTCTTCAAACTACTGAGGATGCCTTGTGATGTCCTCTGTGCCATTGATCTGGACTCCATCCTTCCGGTAACCCTGATCGGTGGCCTGCGGGGCAAGGTTCGGGTCTTTGATGCTCATGAACATTATACGCAAGTACCTGAGCTGATCGGCCGGCCGATTGCGCAGTCTATATGGGAAAAAGTGGCTCGTTTTTGCATACCCCGGATGGATCTGGCGTATTCTGTCGGTCCGGCCATTGCCCGGGAATTATCGGAACACTATCAATTTCCGTTCGGGGTGATTCGAAATGTTCCTGTTCGGCGGATGGAGGCGCTGACCATCAAGCCTGACTCTAATAAAAAGATCTTGTGGTATCAAGGGGCTCTGAATCAAGGACGGGGACTTGAAGCCGTCTTCCAGTCTTTACAATTCCTGCCAGAATATCAATTCTGGTTGGCCGGGGAGGGTGACTTATCCGGTGAACTTCGCCAACTAGCTGACGCTCTGAAAATCCATCATCAGGTTCGGTTTTTAGGCTGGGTAAGCCCTGAAGATTTACACGACAATGCAATTCAAACAAGCATTGGCCTCAACCTTTTGGATGGTGAAAGCCTGAACTATTACTATTCATCGGCCAACAAGACCTTCGATTATATCCAGGCCAATCTGCCTGCAATCCATATGGATTTCCCGGAATACCAGGAGTTGCAGAAAAATGGTCCTATTGGACGGTTGATTCCTAATTTGAATCCACAGACTATCGTTAAGGCGGTGCGGGATCTGGAAGATTCGGTACACTATGCTGAATGCCAAACAGGTTGTGAGCAATTAGCCAAAAAACTGCATTGGGCCAATGAAGAACAGGAGCTGATCAGGCTGTATCAGACTCGGGTTGATGGCCTCCATGTTCCCGAATAAAATCAACAACTCGTCTGACCGTCTTCCGTCGAATCACCTTTTCCATATCTCGGTCGCTCACGTTCAGAATGTACTGAAATTTCAGGTGGAGGTAGTCCTTATACACGTGAACGACCTTCAGGTTGAAGGAATTCGGTTCCAGATACTCTTTATAGAGATCGAGTGATCTGGTCAGCGCTGTTTCCAGGGCTTCCAAAGTGGTGAGACGATGCAATTCCAGTTCGAATTCCAGACTGGTTGTTCTGACTGGACTCTTGGTGTAGTTGGTGACTTCACCCACGAAAAACTTGTGATTTGGAACATAGATGAGGTCGTCATCATCATTGAGGAGGGCAGTTTTGCTAATCCCGATATCTATGATTTTTCCGGTATGGTCGCCGATTTTCACCAGGTCATCAATAGTTACATCCTTACTAAAGGCAATGAACATCCCACTGATGATATCTGAAATATACTCCTTAGAAATGATGGCAATTGCTGCTGCCACAATGGATAAAGAAGTAAAGAGCTCCTTGGGATTTAGCCCGAAAAATGCGGTCACGGTTACCAAACAGGCGCCGATCACTAACAGGAGGTAGATATTATTCAACCCCTGGGTGATGTTGTCATGTTGGTCGGACTTCAAATGAACCCGGCGTCGATAGAAGTATTTCAGCAGGTCATTGAGAATATCCAATGCCAGGATGAAGGCCAGAAACTTGATCACGATGATCGTTACCGCATAATAGGGCCCCAGGAGATCAAACAGCAGGTAACGAATGGTCAGGAGGTACAACAACCCCTGGACAACGATGAACTTGATCACCATCGCCATAATGCGGGATTTAAAACTGATGCTCCTAAACATAGCGGTCATTCAAGTTGTCAAAAAGGAGTGTTGTGCTCAACCGTAGTTGCGGATGTAAAGGTCATGAAATTTCAAGACCTGACCATACATCAGTCCCGCATGGTCAGAAAAGCCAAAGGCCTGACCCATGAAGCCTCGATTGCCCAGGGAAGAGGAAGAGTCAAAAGCATAAATGGCGTGCCTCTGGGGATCAAGTTGAGGTTCGTCATGTTTTCAATGATGACCATTCCGGCGTTGAACAGAATCGGATGAATGGGGTAGGGGTCCAGATCCGGTCCAGGCAAGTCCATGCCAATCCCCTTCAGCCCCAGGGATGCTAAATGGTGGGCAAACGCCTCAGTGAAGACAGGATGTTGACTGAAATATTGGTTGGTATGATAATATTGGTCCCATCCAGTCCAGAAGAGCAGATAATCTATGCTGTCTGATAAGATTTGATCCAGGGTTTCTTTTCCAATGATCATCTCTCCACGAACATCGATCAACACGGCCCGACCCATCCAATGTGAGGCTGGAAATTGATCAATTGTTTGACCGGCCTCAATAAAATGGGCTGGTGCATCTAGATGGGTCCCGGTATGTGCTGTCCCATTGATCTGATGAAGAGCATATTCATCTTTTGATACATCTGCCAATCGTGTAAATGTCAGGGGCGGATCACCTGGAAAGGGGGGGGTATGACCCGTCAATGGATGTGAGAGGTCAATGATGGTCTCGTGACCGGAGAGATGGAAGGATGAAGGCATATGACGAAGAACGGAATACTTCCTAAAACAGAAAAGGGCAACCTCAAAGAGGCTGCCCTTTCTTTTTCTGGTTTGCCAGAAATTACTTCGCTGGCATGATTTCAGCAACAACAGTCTGGAAATCCATTTGCTTGGAAGCGATCGCAGCCTTAGCTGTTTCGATCTGCTCCTTCCAGGAAGTTACTTTCGTACCTGCATCCGTAACCATATTGGTCAGTTCAGCGATCTGAGCAGTAACATCACCGTCCAATGTGCCATTGGCAAGACCTTCCTTCAAAGCATTGACTTCTTCAGCCTTGCTTGTCCAGTTAGTCACAAAATCATTGATCTCAGCTGAGATCGCACTGAATGAAGTACCAGATGTCTGGAATGCATTGAAAGCATCCATCACCATGGTCTTCTTGTCATCCTTCATAGACGCCATCGCCTCATCAGCGATTGCCATTGAGGTCAGACTCTGCTGGAAAGTTGACTGTTCAGCAGATACCATTTCAGCTACTTCCGTTACAGAAGTAGTGGTCTGGTCCCACTGAGTGGTCAATGATTCAATACCGGAACGGTACTTTTCAACACTGTTGCATGCAACGAGGAACAACAGTGGAAGTGCAAAAGCGATCAGTTTCTTCATGTTTCTAAGAGAATTTTAGACCACAAAGGTATCCGAATTGTCATTCAACAATCATGTACATTCGTGAACGATTTGTTAACCCGGCTTCCTCCCTTACCGGCCAGGAAGCCATTCCTTCTGACAAACAATGATTCGTCTTTTCTTTTACATCCTTCTTCTTTCGCTGTCCATCCAAACCAGCTGGGCCCAGCCGATTCCTACCCAATCTGATTCTATCCGCGGATATCTCTCACCTCTTCGTACATGCTTTGATGTGACCAGTTATCAGCTGGACCTCCGCGTCGATCCTGCAGCAAAATGGATTTCCGGAACCTGTCTCATTGATATGCGCATTTTGGCCCCATCCAAGAGAATACAGATCGACCTTGCTCGGCAATTCAGTATCGCTGAAATCCGGGATGAAAAAGGGCGAAAACTATCTTTTGATCGCCTGGAGGATGCTGTCTTAATCGACTGGCGTCGTGACCGACAAAAGGGTGAACATGTATCTATAATGATCACCTATGAAGGGGCTCCGCGTGAAGCACGAAATCCGCCCTGGGATGGAGGATTTACATGGGGGAAAGACAAGGAAGAAAATCCCTGGGTGGTCGTCACTTGCCAGGGATTAGGCGCAAGTGCCTGGTGGCCTAACAAAGATCATGGGTCCGATGAACCGGATAGTATGCGCATCGCCATTACAGTGCCTCCGGGACTTATGAATATCTCCAATGGTCGGTTGGTGGAAATAAACCCCCAGGAAGATCTATGGACGAAATACGTATGGAAGGTCCATTATCCGATCAACAATTACAATGTCACCCTTAACATTGGCAACTATGTACACTTTTCTGACTGGCATATTGGACCGAGTGGGGATTCCCTCACCCTGGATTATTATGTCCTGCCAAGGGACCTGGCAAAAGCCAAGGTTCAATTCAAGCAGGTGTCACCCATGTTGACCTGTTATGAGACTCATTTTGGGGCCTATCCTTTTCCGAAAGATGGATACAAACTTGTGCAATCGCCGCATCCGGGAATGGAACACCAATCGGCTATCGCATATGGCAATTACTTCGAAAACGGGTTCCGTCGAAAGTCTAACTCCCCGGAAGGTTTATGGTTTGATTACATCCTTATTCATGAATCAGCACATGAATGGTTTGGTAACAGTATCAGTTCTGCTGATATCGCAGATATGTGGATCCATGAAAGTTTTGGCACTTACCTGGAAACGGTCTACATGGAATGCCTCTATGGTTATGATGCCGCCTGTAACTATATAGAAGCCTTCAAAAAAGATGTCCTCCTGGATCGACCGATTGTCGGGACTTATGATGTCCATCAACCCGGATCACGAGATATGTACCCTAAGGGTGCCCTCATGCTGCATACATTGAGACATATCGTGGCAAATGATGATCTGTGGTGGACGGCCCTGAAAAGTTTGTCTTTACGATTCAGACACAAGGTGGTTACCTATGCTGATGTGACGGAACACTTGAGCAGATCCCTTGGTCATGACTACAGCATTTTTTTTGATCAATATCTCAAGCAGATCGATCTACCTGTCCTGGAATTCAGCCTGGCTTCCACTGGCTCATCTTACGCATTACGGTACCGATGGTCAGGTGTAGACACCTCTTTTGATCTACCTGTTCGCATTCAGGTGGATGAGACCCGCCATCTCCTTCGACCAACCACAGCTTGGAAGGTGTTGGCAATCCAAACCCGAAGAAAACCAAAGGTCTCTATTGACCGGAATTGGTTCATCGAGGTGAAAAAAGGTGATGAATAAGGGAGAAAAGAAAACATGAGCCGGAAGAGCCGGCTCATGAGGGTGCCCGGGGCGGGACTCGAACCCGCACGGCCATTACTGGCCAAAGGATTTTAAGTCCTTCGTGTCTACCATTTCACCACCCGGGCTTGACCGATCAAAGATAATTCACGGTTGCCATAAAAAAGAAAGGGTGTCCTGCAAAGCGGACACCCCTTGGAGCGAAAGACGGGATTCGAACCCGCGACCCCAACCTTGGCAAGGTTGTGCTCTACCAGCTGAGCTACTTTCGCATGATTTCAGAACGACCCATTGGTCATTCGGACGGCAAATATACAACGCCCTTATGGAAACGTGCAAGCCTTTATGAGGTTTTTGTTGCTGTAGATTCCAAACGCCGTTTGAAGTAGTAATATGTCTCATGTTGTGAACGCAAGGCTAGCGCTTTTTCAGGGGTCCGGAAGGTATTGCTTTGGGTTGCATCAATTATCCGGGCTTTCAGATAGTCATTCCATTGGATATCAAACAGATCCAAAAGGACCTCACGGATCGCCGGATGATAGATCGGACAGGCCGTTTCTATCCGGTAATACAGATTGCGCACCATCCAATCTGCTGATGATATATAGATCTTTTGCTCACCTAAATGATGGAAATAAAAGATTCGTGCATGTTCTAGAAAGCGATCGACAATGCTGATCACCTCAATATTCTCACTGAGCCCTTTTACCCCGGGAACCAGAGAACAGATTCCTCGGACAATGATCCTGATTTTGACTCCCGCATTGGATGCTTCATACAGTTCATTGATAAAGATCGGATCCTGCAAGGAGTTCAACTTCAGACAAATCTCAGCCTCCAGACCTTGTTCAGCATGCTGGATTTCGGCATGGATCAGTTCGGTCAACGTATCGACCATGTTGAACTGCCCGACCAACAAATGTTCAAAGGGCTTATCCGGCAGTTTCACAGTTTCTAAAAAGGAGAATACCTGCGCCACTTCACCAGTGATCCGCTCATCAGCAGTAAACAGTCCTACATCGGAATACACCCGAGCTGTTCCTTCATGAAAATTGCCAGTGCTCAAATAGGTATACAGGATAGGGCCATCCTTCTCTAATCGACGAACCATTGCCAGTTTAGCATGGACTTTCAGTCCTGGAAAACTGTAATGTACTGTGACCCCATTCTTCTCCAGCTCCTCGCCCCATTTCAAATTCGCCGCTTCATCAAACCTTGCTTTGACTTCAATAAACACAGAGACCTGCTTGCCATTTTGAACAGCTTGCTTCAAAGCAGACATGATCCTGGATTGCGAACCAACACGATATTGAACCAACTTCATGTGAGTCACATCAACATCTGTTGAAGCCCGCTCAAAAAACTGGATCACCGATTCATAAGAATGGTAGGGTTGATTGATGAGATAATCCCGCCAACGAATCCGGGAAAAGAAATCACGAGCACCCTCCAACGGTTCAAAAGCTAAAGGCGGGAGATCTGCCAGCTTCAAATGAGTCATCCCGAAATCAGGAAACTTGAAAAAATCCATGTTGTTGTGGTACCGGCCCTCCGGGAAGAGGTCGATCTGATCCAAATCGAACATTTCTTTCAGGAACAGTAGGGTATCGGCATCCATGTTACGGTCGTACACCAGGCGAGAAGCGGGGCCGATATTCCGATTGATCAGGCTTTTCCGGATCTTATCAATCAGGTCCCCTGAAAACTCATCATCGATATACAATTCGGCATCACGAGTCAGCTTCATCGAGAAACTATCAATGATGTCATAGCCCGGAAACAACCAGGGGATACTATGCCTGACCAATTCATCCAGCATCATCACAAAACGTTGACCTCCAGACTCAGGCAAAATGATAAAGCGGGAAATATGATCTGAGGGTATCTTGATAATCGCATAATCCCGGTGTTGTGCCGATCGGGATTTGTCGTGAAGCACCACAATCAGATACAACGCCGCATTATTCAGGAACGGCCTGATTTTATCTTTGACCAACAGTACCGGTTGCACAAAAGGCAACATGTGATTATTGAAATACTGATCGATAAAGGCCTTCTGATCATCGTCCAGTTGCGTATGTCGAAGCATTTGCACCCGATGGCCCCTCAATTCAGGTAAGAGATCCTCATTAAAGATCCGTGTAAAGTTTTCCTGTTGTTGATTGACAATGTCCTTGATCTGCTTGATCAACTCCTTTGGATCAAAATCCAGTTTGGCTTTTGTTTTTTTGCCCAAACGCACCAGATTCCGGTGGTTCGCGACACGTACCCTGAAAAACTCATCCAGGTTGTTGGAATAGATCGCCATGAATTTGAACCGTTCGAACAACGGATTCAATTTATTCTCGGCCTCCTGCAATACTCGGGCATTGAAGGAAAGCCAACTGATATCCCGATGTAAATAGTCTTTCATCTTACCTGATCAAATAGGTTACCTTGAATATTCAGCCGATAATGTAGTGGTGTTTGCATGGAAATAAAAGAGGCATCCAATTCTTTTATACTTTCTTCCCATAATCTGGCCATGGCCGGGGCCTGGCCATTGTCTGCATGATGCAAGAAGATCCAGGCTTCCAATAAGCCGGAATCTGCCCATTGACCCAACCTGTTGATCCAGTCCTTCATCCGTATTTGATCCAATTCGGCATATCCGGTTGCGACAAATCGCAGCATCACTTTGGGAACGGTGAGCTGCATATGTGTTAATGAGCGATGTCCTGCGACATCAGTGATCACCAGGCCAATCCTTTTTTTAGACAACACGGATAACCAATGTTCTTCGGACAGGAATTGAGGGTCGCGGATTTCAACGAACAATTCCTGTTCTGTTGACCATTGATCCAATAGTGTTTCCATCCATGGCCTATGGGCCAATCCAATTCGTGCAGGAAATTGGATGAATGACGCACCCAAATGATCACCAAAACAGGCATGGGCAGCTTGCACAGCCCGAATCGCTTCCGTAGGATCCCTGTTCTCCTCATGACTCAATCCTTGCCAGACTTTCGGACAAAATCGAAAATGGGCGGGAACGGCGTCTTTCCATTTTTGTATAAGATCAGGGGAGGGGACATGATAGAATGTGGGATTCAGCTCCACACAATTAAACGACGCAGCATATTCTGTTAAAAACGTAGCGGGCTTGCTGGAAGACGGATAGATTTCTCCTCGCCAAGTGGGTTCATGCCAACCTGTGAGTCCGGTATGCCATTGGGTCGCACAGGTCTCACCTGTTGCCAATATCTGTGCATTCCCGAACGGGTCTGGAGGTAAGGAAAACTGAATACCCCTGGGGTCCTGAACGTGGCCAAATTCCATAATCCTAGTAAAATCCATAGAAATCAGGACTCCCAAGGTGAATTATTTCAGAAAAGGGTGACGACGTATCGTCGAGAGACCTCAAGGAGTTTCTACATTTGCACGGAAAAGGATACACTATGAGCCGGAAACAGATTTTAGCAGGGAATTGGAAAATGAACATAACCATTGAAGAAGCCCGCAACTGGATTCGGAGGTATCAGACCGTCCAGAAGAAAGGCTATTTGATGGATGTCCTGCTTTTTCCATCCTTTACGGCGCTGTACCCGATCAGTAAGGAAGCATTCAAGTCGGGTATCACAGTGGGTGCTCAGAATATTCATGAGGATGAGAACGGTGCATTTACAGGGGAAGTCTCGGGTAAAATGCTGGTGGATGCCGGAGCCAAATGGGTGTTGGTCGGGCATTCTGAACGTCGGACACTTTTTGGTGAAACCGATGACCGGATCAATCTCAAAGTCCGTCAGGCTCTGTTTTGTGAATTACATGTCATTCTCTGTGTTGGCGAAACGCTGGAACAACGTGATGCTGCTGAACATCAGGAAGTTGTCCGCCAACAGGTCATCAATGGCTTAAAGGAGGTACACACCTCTGATCTGGCTCATGTCGTTATTGCTTACGAACCTGTTTGGGCCATTGGCACAGGTAAAACAGCTACTCCCGAGGATGCACAGGAAATGCATGCTGCTATTCGCCAAATGGTGAAAGAAGAAAAAGGGGAGGCTATTGCCGAAAAAATGCGGATCCTCTATGGAGGCTCTGTCAATGCGGAAAACGCTGCTGCACTGTTCGCCTGTCCAGATATCGATGGAGGTCTGGTCGGGGGTGCAAGTTTGAAGCCGGATTCCTTTCTTTCTATCCTGCGAGCGATTTAACGTCGACGTTCATACCAAAGGTCGTTCTGATCATCGGGTAACTTCAGCAACTTACCGTCCATATGATGCAAGTAGGCTGCTAACATTCCGGCCGCTTTACCGGTAGGTTCACGCATCTCCGCAATCGATGTCGCGGTGAAGAAATTCGGCACAAAATGCGTGTCGAAATTTCCGGAAATAAAGGCCTCATGCTCTGCTACGAACAATCCAAAAGGGAGCGTCGTGGCAACTCCTTCGATCTGATATGCTTTGATGGCCTGGATCAGGAATTGACGAGCTTCCTCCCGATCACGTCCATGGACAATCAGCTTAGACAACATGGGATCATAATAGATCGGAACGTCCATGCCTTCCTCAAATCCACTATCCACCCGGACGTGTTCACCCACGGGCTCCACATATCGGTTGAGGGTTCCGGTGCTCGGTAAAAAATTGTTTTCTGGATCTTCGGCATAGACTCGTAACTCAAAGGCGTGCCCCTGGATCTGCAGATCGTCCTGGCTAAACCCGAGAGGCTCTCCACGAGCAACACGGATCTGCCATTCGACCAGATCAAGACCTGTGATCTTCTCTGTGACCGGGTGTTCTACCTGCAATCGGGTGTTCATCTCCAGAAAATAGAATTGCTTCTCTGCATCCATCAGAAACTCTACAGTTCCCGCATTTACATACCCGCAGGCCTGGGCAACACGGACCGCCGCTTCTCCGATTGCTTTCCGGATCTCTGGAGTCACAAAACTGGAAGGTGCTTCTTCTACGACTTTTTGATGACGGCGTTGGATGGAGCATTCCCGTTCAAACAGATAGACCGTATTTCCATGATGATCAGCCAGGATCTGTACTTCAATATGCCGAGGTGATCGAACATATTTTTCCAGGAAAACGGATCCATCGCCGAATGCCGCCTTGGCTTCACTGGATGCCCGCTGGAGCTGAGATGCTAACTCTCCCGGTTCATTGACGATGCGCATGCCCTTGCCACCTCCGCCTGCAGATGCTTTCAATAATACAGGATAACCGATTTGATCGGCCAGTTGACGTGCTTCGACTGGGTCCGTGATAGCATGAGCAGAACCGGGCACCATCGGAATGGAGAAGGGCTTGACTGCATCTTTCGCGGCCAGTTTACTACCCATCACTTCGATCGCATGAGGCTTGGGACCGATATAGGCCATTCCAGCCTGTTCCACTTTTTCTGCAAAGACCGCCTGCTCACTCAAAAACCCATAGCCCGGATGAATCCCATCCGTTTGGGTCTGCCTCGCAATCTCCAGGATCTTATCCATCCGCAAGTACGACTCGGAGGATGGGGCTGGGCCCAGTAAATAGGCCTCGTCAGCAAATCGTACATGAGGAGCATTGCGATCCGCTTCACTGTATACAGCTACGGTCTGAATGCCCATTCTCCGAGCAGTTTTCATCACCCTCAGGGCAATTTCACCGCGGTTTGCAATCAATATCTTTTTCATACCTGGAAATGAGGAGCCAAAATAGCCATTCTCATTGGCATGATTAAGCCCATTGAAGATTTCACTCCTCGGAACAAACCACTTACATTCGCAGTAAACCAATCATCATGAGCGTGTCCTCTGATCCACTACCACTCTGGCAACCGACCGAGGCTTTTTGTGAAGCCAGTAATCTGAGCGCCTTTATGCGGTGGTTATTGGTCACCAGGGAACTTCATTTTGAGGATTATCAGTCCTTATGGACCTGGTCGGTTGAAGAACCAGAAGCTTTCTGGGAAGCCATGTGGGAATACACGCCCATCCATTCCCATTCGCCCTATCATCGTGTTTGGGATCAGGAGAAAATGCCCGGCACCAAATGGTTTGAAGGGGCGACATTGAATTATGGGGAGCATATGCTCAAGGGTGCGGTTCCCGGAAATCCGGCCATCCTTTTTCAATCGGAACGGGAGACTCTTCGTGAAATCCATTGGCCCGAGTTGAATAAGCAGGTGGCTGCTGTGCAACAACATCTCATCTCTCTCGGGTTGACAGCAGGGGACCGAGTAGTGGCTTTTCTTCCCAATATCCCCGAAGCAACTATCGGTTTTATCGCTTGTTCCTCCCTGGGTATTATCTGGAGCTCATGCAGTCCTGATTTTGGTGCGGGTTCAGTGATCGAACGATTTGCACAGATCGAGCCCAAGGTGATCATCACCGTTGACGGGTATACCTACAATGGCAAACCCTATGACAAACGAGATGTAGTCGCTGAAATCACCTCATCCATTCCCACTCTGAAATCCGTTTTATACATCCCCTATCTGGATGCATCATCCACAATAGACCTTCCGGTAACGGTCACCACCTGGCAATCCATGCTCGATAGTTCTGAGACGGATGTGGTGACCATCACCCCTGTGCCTTTCGATCATCCATTGTGGGTCCTCTATTCATCCGGAACAACGGGAAAACCCAAAGCCATCACCCATTCACATGGCGGAGTGCTGCTGGAACACTATAAATACCTCTGGTTCCATAATGATATCAAACCTGGTGAACGGTTTTTCTGGTTCAGTACAACAGGATGGATGATGTGGAACTTTGTCCAGGCTTCACTATTGGTGGGGGCAACCATTGTCCTCTATGACGGAAGTCCAGGCTATCCGGATCTGGGTGTACTCTGGCGACTGGCTGGGGAGGCTAAAATTCAACATTTCGGGACATCTGCGCCTTACATTCTTGCCTGCCTGAAATCCGGAATCATACCCAAAAAGATCACTGATCTTTCCGGATTAAGGTCTATTGGTTCCACTGGCTCCCCATTGCCTCCGGAAGGATTTCGATGGGTCTATGAAGCCGTCGGTAAACACATCTGGCTGTGCAGTATGAGTGGCGGTACGGATGTCTGTACGGCATTCGTAGGTGGATGCCCAACACTCCCTGTATATGAAGGAGAGATCCAGTGCAGAGCGCTGGGATGTGCATTGTACGCATGGGATGATCAAGGATTGCCCATCGAGGAGCAACTCGGTGAAATGGTCATCACCCGACCAATGCCTTCTATGCCTGTATTCTTCTGGAATGATGAGGATGGATCCCGATTGAAAGCCAGTTATTTTGAAGACTATCCCGGAGTCTGGCGTCATGGTGATTTTATCCGGGTGACCAAACGCGGAGGAGTCATCATTTACGGAAGATCGGATGCGACATTGAACCGTCATGGTGTGCGAATCGGTACCGCTGAGATCTACCGTGCCATTGACATGATCGAAGAAGTTGAAGAGGCTCTGATCATCAATCTGGAACATCGAGGATGGCCGCCACTATATGCCACTGTTTGTCAAACTGAAAGCCGGACAAAACCTTTCCCAGGAATTGAAAGATCGAATCAACAAGGCCTTAAAGGAAAGCTATTCCCCTCGACATGTGCCTGATGAGATCATCTCTTGTTCTGATATTCCCTTTACTATCAGTGGCAAAAAACTGGAAGCTCCGGTCAAAAAGCTCATGATGGGTATACCCTTGGAGAAAGCCGCCAGTCTGGATGCGTTACGCAATCCAGAGTCCCTGGACTTTTTTGTCCAATTCGCCCAACAATACAGAAAGAATGAGGGATTGAGTTAAAAACGTATAAGCACTCCGCCCAGGACATTAATGCCATAGCTTGGATACCTGACCCAGCGCTCACGTTTGTTGTTGTTCAGATTGTTGAGCTGCAACCAAACCCAGGCATGTTCGATTACCTGATAATGGGCTGAAAAACTGAGGTCCAACAAACTACCCAGTCGATCCTTGTCGTCACTATCATTTCGATAGGTGACACCACTGGCCAGATAACCATCTCCCCGAAGTAACAGTCGTTTTTCGAGTAAAGTATATCGGGCACTGAGGAAAGTCTCCAAGCCAGGTAAATGCCAGGCGGACTCTTCATTTTGGGGGTCATAGAAGTTCTGGAGTACAGTACCCGAAAACTCCAGTCCTGGCCAAAGTTCGATCCCGGCACTGCCACTGATATAGATCATATTCACAGTATCATACAACACTCTGAAACGACGCGTATCCACGTCATCAGTCAAGAAGAGCGCCAGGTCATTCGATTTCTTGAATCCTGCCTGAGCTTGATAGTTCCATCCTTGAGCCGCCCCTTTGACACCACCATAGATATCCTGATAGATGGTCGCACGGGGATCAATTGCAGAAACAATAAACGGGTTGTATTGACGCAAATGATCAAAGCTGTTTTGATGATAATCTCCCTGCCAGCCCGCATATATGGCCAGGGCATTCCCTACCAGGCTGTACAAGCCTTCAATGTTGGGTAAGATCTTCATGCCGTCTTCCACGGAGACCAGGTTGAGGCCGGCCCGAATACGAAAAGCATCACCATGGAACGTGAATGCGGGTTTGATGTAGAACGTGTTGAGGTTTTTCGATATGGTATCTGAAAAAGCTGTCAACTCATTCCCAATCTCGATTTTCAATGGATGTGAATCTGAAAACCACTTTGTCAGAGAAAGATGAACATCAAATCCGGTTTCATCAGAATCAAAAAAATCAGTCAGGGAATAGAAGTCTGCGCCAACCTGATAATCAACATCATACTGATTGACTGAGGTGTTAAAGATCTCTCCTCCCAGCGCAAAGCGATTGAATCGCTGCTTGGTCGCAGATTCATTGAAGCTGGTATCTGCATGGTCGTAACCGTAAAAAGAAACGATATCCTGTTTGAAGCCTACGTCGGCATGTAGTGTAAAGCGATCTGGTAAATGGACATTCCCATCCAGATCAAAGGCAGTGGTCGAGAATCGTTGATTTTCAACTTTTTTATTGTTCGCTGTATGATGGAGAATGCCCACATGTGCATCGAACCGATCCTGTTGACGAAAGGCATAACCAGCTTCCACATATGGCGAGGAAGGAATACCATAACCGGCTTTTACAAAGCCATTGTACTGGCGTTGTAATTGTTCTCTATTGAACGCCAGAGGACGCAAACGTGGGCCTTGATACTCCAGTCGTGACGGAGTGGACTCCACAAAGTAGGTTTGCCGTTGAACGCTGGTATCCAATGCCAGAGAAGCAGGAGCGATCCCGATCTTTTCGGCATCATCTAATCGTGCATCAAAGTTTTTGACGATCTCAACGGCCTCCGTTGGGAGTTCTTTTGTTTGACCGAAAAGCGTGGTTGAGCTACCAAAGCCACAGAAGATCAGGGCGAGTATGATTGGGCGAAATTGCATCACGATAGGGTAGTTGTTCGTATTAATGATCTCCATCTTCCTGTAATTCCAATAAACCAGACTTGTCTGGAATCTTCAAGCGATTGGTTTTACTCTCCAAAACTCCGATGTGCGCAAGGCGGTCACGAGCATCCTGACGGATAGACTCATCTCCTTTATAGTTGTCGAGCAATCCTTCCAGTGCCGCCCGGGCATTAAAAAGGTCTTTTTCCTCCACAAATACATCAGACAGGAGTAGGATGCAACGAGCAACCCATTGCTCATATTCTGGAATTTTCTGGTTGGATTGAAGGCACCACTTCTTACATTCCTCAAAATTCCGTTGCTGGAATAAAATCTCAGCCACGAGATAATGGGATTCTCCTTTCAGTTCATTGTCCAGCTTGGCAATCACCTCCTTCAACAAGGGCATGGCCATGTCATATTGCTTGCGATCGTAGAGGACTTTGGCCTTGTAAAAACGTGCCTGACCACTTTGCTGTTGGCTGGCTTGAGGGTTAGTCATCACCTTGTCCGCCAGAAGCAATACATCGTCTTCCTGTCCGATCCGGTAAGCTGATCGCAATGCCCCAAGCTGGGCTTCAAATCGAGCAGCCTCATTCCCTGCCGCTTCTTCAAGTGCACGGTATAACGCCAAAGATCTATTGTAGTCTTCCTTATAGTTATAACTGATGACTGCCGCCTTTTCGAGTGATGTTTCATAATAGCGACTGGCACCGCGACTCACCACTTCCTCATAATCCAGAAGGGCCTCATCATACTGCTTGAGGACACTATGACATTCTGCACGACGGAAATGTGCCTGCAGAACGTGCATTCCACCAGGATAACGTTGTAAATACTGAGTGTAAGCCGTTATCGCTTTCGCATATGCTCCAGACTCAAACAGGTTATCGGCAGATTTGAAATTCAGAGAATCCCGGGATGAGTCAGACACATTGTAACCGCTTTTCTCCAGTAACGCCAAATAATCATCCGGACTGGAAAGGTCCCGTACATAGATTTCTTCCAATGCTGAAAGGGCCGCACGGCGCTCGTTTTCATCAGGATTGTTGACCAAGACTTGTTTGTATTGTCGGATGGCTTCCTGAAGGTCACCCTGGTTGTAGCTGATCAACCCAAGCTTGAGATATGCGGCATTGATCAGGTCTGACTTCTTCTTGTACTCACGGATCAACCGTGTGAAGGGTTGAATAGACTCCTTCATCCGGCCCAACTCCAGATAGGTGTTCCCGATCTCATATAACGCATCGTCTGCAAAATCAGAATTGGGAAAGGTAGAAATCAACTGCTCCAGTTCAACGACTTTCTCATATGGCTTCCCCTGCAATCCAAGGATCATGGCAGACTGATACTGCGCATAATGGAATCCGGCGTATTTGTTCTGAATGGCATCCCCATAAAACTTTAAGGCATCCGGATACTTGTTATTCTTGAAGTAACAATCCCCTGTCCGGATGACAGCATCGCCAAGCACATTGTTCCGAATACTTGCATTCTGAATACGAGAAACATCCCGCTTGATACCCGCTACCGCATCTTGAAAGTATCCTAGTGCTCGATTATGGTTATTGGTTTTGAGATAGTTATATCCTTGAATATAATTGGCCAAATGCGGGGAGGCCTCCTCAGGCAGGTCGTCCAACGTTTTGGATAACGTGAGATACTTGCTGATCTCGGTCGTACTCTCTTTAAAATTCTTCTGTTGGTGATAGAGGTCTCCTAGTTGAAACGTAGCCAGGGCCTTTGTGAACGGGTCAACTGGAGCAGACAGAGACTTCTTCAAGTAGGGGAGAGCTGCATCATCGTCTTGCGCCAGTCGAAGTTGAACCGCCTTGCGATAGTGCACCTTCTGATATGCTTCTTTCAGTTGGGGCGACTTCAAATTGGCATTTTGTAAATAATCCAGAGCAAATTCTACATCTCCTGTTTTCACCAACAACATACTCAGTAGCTGCTGGGCCTCTACGTAATGAACTGTGCCTTCTTTGATCTCTGTCAGGGCCTGAATGGCTTCCCGATCGGCACGCAACTCGACACTCAACTTTGCATATAAAAACAGGGCTTCTTCAGCAATACCCGAATCATAAGGCATCCGAGAAGCAGATCGGAATGCATTTCTGGCCGCAATCTTATCCCCGGATTTCAGGTAGGCATCTGCTAATATGAAAACGGCGTTCTGGCCCATCTCATCGTCATTCCGCGTGAGCGGCTCCAGACTGGCAATGGCATCAGCATATTGCTTTGCCTGGTATTGACAATATCCAAGTTGATAGAAATCAGTTGCTTGCATGGAACCGCTTCGATCAGCATAGTAAGTCAAATGAGGCAGCGCTTCCAAAAATTCTCCTTTTTCAAAATAGGCCCGTCCGACCAGTTGATGGATTTCTTTGTCGTTTTCAACTGGCCCCGTCAACTTCAATTCCGAATAAGCGATCAGTTCGTCGTATTTCTGCTGGGCAAACAGGATCTGACTGATCACATAAGGCATGTATTTGGCATATTTAGGGGAGGACTCCACTCGACGAAAAGAGATGATCGCATCATCATATCGTCCCTCAAAAAAGAGGGTCATGCCGTAATAGTAGTTGGTTGGATAATAGTTGTCATTTCGAATATCCCGAATCTCCGCAAAGGATGCTTTAGCCTTTGAAAACTCCTTTTTGACAAAATGACAATAGCCTTTCTTGAATATGGCCTCGCTCCGCTGACTCTCACCCATTCCACGCAAATTGACCATCTCATAAAAGTGGATAGCCTGGGCGTAATCACGGGCATTGAAATAGTAATCCGCTGCCTCCAGCAAGGCCTGGTTGCCCATAGGATCGGGAGATGAACCTCTGGCAAATTCCAGCAGTTTACGCTCGCCCTGAGGATCTTCAGACCGGATAGCAGCTTGTGCCCGCATCAAGCCGGCCAACTCCTTATTCTGGAGGGCAAGTGGCTCCTGCGGTGGTCTGGGTTTGTCCAAAAATGCCGTCAGTGACCTTGCACCTTCATGGAAAAGGCCCAGATCCATAAAATCGCGCCCCTCTTTCAAAGGTGCATACGGTTCAGTAAAACGGGTTGTCTTCTGGCCATAAAGGCATGTCATAAACACCCCGGAAATGAGGACAAGAAGAGAGAAACGGGACATATGTTTCGGGATTATCCAGCTAAATAACATACGGAACACCATAGAATGATATACCAAGGGCGTAAAAGTAGATAAAAATATGATAATTATTTTTAATCTATTGATAATCAATACCGTGCCTTTCTTGACATCCTTTTGAAAACCCGGAGTTTGGCAGGTAATTTGTACCTGCTGGAGAAGTAACCTGACACATGACCGGCAAAACGAGATGGATGTGGGGGCTCCTGCTGATCATTCCCTTGTTCGGATTATCGGGGCCTGTGGATAGTTTAATGCAAGTGCTCAACAGGAGCGCTCGCGACTCTAACCGTATTGCCGTCCTCCATGCCCTGACCGATCAGTACAAAAAGAGCGACCAGGACACCGCCTTTCATTTTGCCTGGCAAGCTCACCAACTGAGCAAAGACCTGAAATATACCCGCGGAGAAGCGGAATCGCTGTATCAGCTGGGGATGCTGTATCGTGATCAGGGGGATGCGGATCAGGCCATGAAGTATTTGCAGGAATCTGCTGACCTGTTTGGGCGAGTTCCCGATCCCGGTGGGCAGGCCACAAGTCTCCGTAGGATCGCCTACATCTATTCAAGTGATGGAGACTATCCAACTGCGGCCCAGTATTATCAGGATGCACTTCACATTGCCAGACAGGGAGAAAAAAAAGAAGTGATTGCCAAGATCCTATCCGGCATGTCCGGCCTGTACAGGCTGCAAGGTGAATATGACCTGGCGGTCAATTATGGTCTTCAAGCCATGGAGATCCAGAAGGAATTAGGGGATGATGATGGGTTGACCTATACCCTTGATCGCCTGGGCGTCGTGTTCAAACTACAAGAAGACTATGCAAAAGCGTTGACGTTCTATCAACAAGCACTTATGCTCCGTCAGGCCTCTCCTGAAAAACGACTTTCAGATCTGGCCTATTCATCTATGGTCATCGGTGAAACCTATATGGCTTTGGACAGTTTGGAAAATGCCAGAGCAGCACACCGTCAGGCACTGGATTGGTATGAACAGTCTGGTGATCAATCCGGAATGGCTTATTCAACATATCACTTGGGTGAAGTTGCCCGCAGACAAGGTAGAATGCCAGATGCTGAGACGTTGCTCAAAAAAGCACGAATGCTCTTTCAGAATCTGGATATTCCTCGGGGAGAAGTAAATACGCTCTACAGTCTGACTGCATTGATGCTCGACAAGGGATCCTACCAGGAGGCATCCCTGTATGCTGAACCATTTTATCGACTTGCTGAGTGGTTGGGCAGTCGAAATCACCGCATGAATGCCCGCTATTTCCGATATCTCATCGCCAAGGGCTCTCACAAATGGAAGGATGCCCTAGAATTGCATGAAGCTTATCTCACTGTAAAAGATTCTTTGTGGAATGAAGATAATGGAGCGGAGATCGCCCGTTTGGAAACAGGCTATACCCTTCGCCAGAAAGATCAGGAAAACATCCACCTCCGATTAGAAAAAGAATTGGCTGAAACAAGTCTGGTTGCACAAAGACAACGGACTCTGGCATTGATTGGTATACTTATTCTCATCCTGATCTCGGTAATCTTGCTGGCTAGAGTAGTGCGGAAAGAAAAAGTACATGTCCAGGTCCTGAAAAAGAAAAATCAGGTAATTGACAACCATCGGCAAGCATTGGTAGCTGCAGAGGCTGGACTGAAGGCCGTAAATATTAATCTTGAGGAAATCGTGGGTATTCGCACGGAAGAACTCTATCGATCCAATGAAAAGTTGGAGCAGTACGCCTATCTGGCCTCTCACGACTTAAAGCAACCCCTCCGAACGATTTCGGCATTCACACAGTTGTTAGAACGGGAATGGCAGAAAATGGGCGTTGAAAATGCCCGAATGGAAGAATATATCCAATACATCACTGGTGGCGTCAAATACATGAACCAGTTGATTGACAATATCCTCAAATCTTCCCGGTATGCCTTCAGTGATGGCAATAAATTCCAACAGGTCCACCTGCAGGATATTCTGACTCAGGTCAAATCCAACCTTCAGCGGCAAGTATTGGCATCAGGAGCCCAGATTCGGTCTGAGCTTCCAGACTTACATATTATGGCAGTACGGGTAAAGATTGAGCAACTCCTCCAAAATCTTCTGACTAACGCCATCAAATTCAGACAGCCGGGTCAATCTCCGGAGATCCTGATCTCTGCGGAAGAAACCGAGGATACGATTGTACTCAAAGTGCGTGATAATGGCATTGGCATCCCTGCAGATTCACAAGAGTCCATCTTTCAAATGTTCAGACAGTTGGACCGAAGTCAGGAAATGGCAGGAGTAGGGTTGGGGCTGACCATTTGCAGGAAGATTGCCGAACAACACGGAGGTTCCATTTCGGTGGAATCCAATCCAGGTCAGGGAGTGACCTTCTTTGTCACCCTGCTCAAAGATCCAGTGGAAAATTCAAATCAGGCAGCCGCCTGATTCTTTAGGAAAAACTATTGATTGTCTGTTCGATGATATCGCAACACTGATTCATTTCAGATGCTGTGATCATCAACGGTGGCGCAAACCGGATGATATTTCCGTGAGTAGGCTTAGCCAACAAACCTTTCTCTGCCATGGCCAGGCAAATATTCCAGGCCGTTTCGCTGTCAGGAGAATCATTGATGACAACTGCATTCAACAATCCTTTCCCTCTGACCAGTTTGACCAGTGTATTCGTGGCTGCAAGCGCATTCATTCGTTCCCGGAAGAGCTTACCCATTCTGGCCGCATTGTTGGACAGTTCTTCTTCGATCACGACCTCTAATGCTGCTTTTGCCACGGCACATGCCAATGGATTTCCGCCGAAAGTCGATCCATGCTCTCCTGGTTTGATGGTCAGCATGATCTCATCACTGGCTAATACGGCAGATACCGGAAAGACTCCGCCCGATAATGCTTTGCCCAGAATGAGAATATCCGGGTGGACAGATTCATGATCACAAGCCAACCGCATCCCGGTACGGGCAATTCCTGTCTGAACTTCATCCGCAATCATCAGCACATTGGCTCGAGTGCAAAGTTCACGGACACCGCGTAAATATCCCTCATCTGGAACCACTACTCCAGCTTCTCCCTGGATGGGTTCGAACATAAAGCCGGCGACATGAGGATCCTGAAGAGCGACATCCAGAGCTGCCAGATCATTGTAGGGAATGATCTCATAGCCGGTCAGAAAGGTCCAAAACCAACTCGGCAACTCGGATCTGTACTGGACGAAATTGCTGCGATCGTCCGCCCCCAGAAGTTGCCTTCAACAAAGATGATCTTGGCTTGATTGGCCGGAATCCCCTTGACATCATACCCCCATCGACGGCAGAGCTTTACAGCTGCTTCCCCGGCTTCCACACCACTGTTGACCGGCAATACTTTGTCATACCCGAAATAATTGGTCACATACTCCTCGTACGGTCCCAACTGATCATTATAAAAAGCGCGGGAAGTCAGGGTCAGATTTTTCGCCTGATCGTATAGTGCTTGTAAGATCTTGGGATGACAATGTCCTTGATTGACAGCGGAATATGCCGATAGGAAATCAAAATATTGCTTACCCTCTACATCCCAGACATGGATACCTTCTCCACGCTGTAATACGACGGGAAGCGGGTGATAGTTATGAGCGCCGAAACGATCCTCCTGATCGATGAATTGCTGGGCGGTAGACTGGATAGTGGGCATAGGGAAGTTGAATTGGCAATTTAGGCAAGAATGGAGTCAACGGGAACATGAGGAAGATCAAAGGCCTCGGCAACTCCTTCATAGACTACCTTTCCGTTCACTACGTTCAATCCTTTTTTCAACGGTTCATTTTCGCGACAAGCACGCTTCCAACCCTTTTCTGCCAATTGGATCGCATAGGGGAGGGTAGCATTCGTCAGGGCAATGGTGGATGTATAAGGTACAGCACCGGGCATATTAGCTACACTGTAGTGCACGATATCCTCAATGATATAGATCGGGTCTTCATGAGTGGTGGGCTTGGTGGTCTCAAAACATCCACCCTGATCCACTGCCACATCGACAAGGACAGTACCTGGTCGCATCTCTTTCAGCATTTCTCTGCGAATCAAGTTTGGGGCCTTGGCTCCTGGAATGAGAACAGCTCCAATAATGAGCTCGCTGGATTGAATCTCCTGGATAATGTTGAATTCATTGGAATACATGGTGATCACATTCGCAGGCATCACATCAGACAGATAACGCAGACGAGGAATACTGATATCCATGATCGTCACCTGTGCACCGAGCCCGGCTGCCATTTTTGCAGCTTGCATACCCACGATTCCGCCTCCTAGCACCAGGACTTTCGCTGGACGAACTCCGGGAACGCCTCCCAGAAGGATACCTATCCCTCCTTGCGGCTTCTCCAGGTATTTAGCCCCTTCCTGAACGGCCATCCGGCCTGCCACTTCAGACATCGGTACAAGCAAAGGAAGACTCCGATCAGCCAATTCAACTGTCTCGTAGGCCAAACACACGGCTCCACTTTCGATCATGGCGTTGGTCAGCGGTTCGTAGGAGGCAAAATGGAAGTACGTAAAGACCAGCTGATCCTTTCGGATCAATTTGTATTCCGACTCAATCGGCTCCTTCACTTTGATGATCATTTCTGCAATGGCATAGACCTCTTCAATAGTGGGAAGGATGCGCGCGCCAGCTTCGACATAGACCTCATCTGGAAATCCAGAACTGTCCCCCGCCGTAGATTGGACATATACTGTATGGTTGCGCTTGGTCAGTTCCAAAGCCCCGGCCGGGGTTAGAGCGACACGATTCTCACTGCTTTTAATTTCTTTAGGGACACCGATAATCATACTGAGTCAGGTTATTTCTTGAGGAGGCGAAGTTACATCCTCCAACCCATTTTTTTGATCGAATTCTATAATGGAGTGCCTCTTCCTGGAATAAAAAAAGCTCGTGACAGAGCACGAGCTTCAGATTTGGACGAAATAATTGCGTAAACCCAAACTTACACATGAAAGAAATTTGCAATATCCATGCCAATTATATGATGATAATTCATCATAGGTATCAGACATGAACCGCACAAAACGGATCCAGGGGTTCCTCGGTCAACAATCCCATACTAACGGCTTTCGCATAAAGGCCCTTGACAGCAGCCCTTCCTGTCTCGCCAAGGTCAGCAGAATATTGGTTGACATATAACTGGATATGCTGACGAGTCACTTCCTCCGCCATCTCCTGAGCATGACATCGGATATACGCTGAACTGGCTTGCGGATGCTTCCATGCATACCGGACAGACGCTCCGATGGCATTCTGAATGTCAATTTTCAGCTTGAGCGATAGATCTCGACGAACAAAGATGCCGCCCAAAGGAATGGGCAAGCCCGTTTCTTTTTCCCAAAACTCGCCCAGGTCGACCAATTTGATCAACCCCTTTTGCGCATAGGTGAAGCGATTCTCATGAATGATGACCCCCGCATCAACACGATCGTTTAACACAGCATCTTCAATCTCTGAAAAGGGCATCACCTTTCGGTGTTTGACCTGGGGATAAGCCAGTTGGAAGAGAAAATTCGCGGTGGTCAACTCCCCGGGTATGGCGATGACTGCATCACGCATCTGCTCAGGGGTCAATGATTGCCTGGCAATCACCAGGGGGCCACATCCAAAACCCAGGGCTGCACCCGTGTTCAGCAACTGATAATGTTGTGAACATTTGGCATATGCATGGAAGGACAACTTGGTTACTTCCAACTTGCCATCCAGGGCCCACTGGTTTAATGTTTCAACATCCTCCAAGTGCGGTTCCCAATGTACCTTTGGCCCTTGAACAAGCTCGTGGAGCAATGCGTGAAAGATAAAGGTGTCGTTCGGACAGGGCGAAAAGCCTAAGCGCAGATTCATGAGGCCAAGATGAGTAAAATGAAACAGATGGTATCCCCTCAGGTTATCTTTGAAGATAATCACCTCCTCGGACTGAACAAGCCTGCCGGGATGCTGGTTCACGAGGACAGTACTGGAGATGCTACCCTGGAAGATTGGGGCAAATCCTACATCGCTCATCAATATAATAAGAAGGGTAATGTCTTCCTGACGCCATGCCATCGTCTTGACCGTCCGGTCAGTGGGGTATGCCTCTTTGCGCGTACCAGCAAATCATTGCCACGGGTACAGGAACTTTTCCGATTGCGGCAGGTCAAGAAGGTCTATTATGCGGTCGTCTCCACAAGACCTGAACAGTTGCAAGGCACATTGGAACACTATATCGATAAGGGTGATGCTGGGCAACCTGTCAAAGCCCTTGCCAGACCAAGCCGAAGACATCCCAAGGCCAAACATGCCACATTAAGTTATGAACTCGCCGCTGAAATGGATCAGTTGTTTCTGCTCCGTGTCCTGCCGGATACAGGGAGACCCCACCAGATACGGGCGCAACTCGCCGCTGCCGGAATGCCCATCCGTTGTGATTTGAAATACGGCGCTAAACTGAAACCGGACTTTGGTGGCATATACCTCCATGCCTGGTCATTGAGTTTCATCCATCCGGTCAAAAAGGAGCTGGTGACCATGACCGCTGATCCACCAAATACAGTCCTCTGGAACAAGCTGGCCGGGTTTATGGAAAGCACGGGTGTAGAGTATTGAAACCTTCTTTTGGATTGATTCAATTCATCCTTTCAGTTCAACTTCATGATGGATTATTGCATGATCCCTTGAACAGGAGGCTACATCTAAGATCAGGGGTTTATCGCCTCTTATTTATACCCACGCGGCCTTGCCAATGCAAGCATTGTCGGCCTTGTGGATTCCCAGGTAGTTCTCATGGGAAAGGGATTATTTCATGATCCCTGAGAGGAGGGCTTCAACCAATCCAAGGGGCCTGTTGCCCCTTTTTTATACACACGCGGCCTTGCCAATGCAAGCATTGTCGGCCTTGTGGACAATCATTTGATTCTCAGGTGAATGGGATTACTTCATGATCTCTGAGGTGGGGGGCTTCATCAAATATCAGGGGCTGATCGCCCCTTTTTTATACCCACTCGGCCTTGCCAATGCAAGCATTGGCGGCCTTGTGGATACAAAAAAGGCCACCTGTCGGTGGCCTTGGATTGGTATGGCGGAGGAGGAGGGATTCGAACCCCCGGTGGACTCACACCCACGTCGGTTTTCAAGACCGGTGCATTCAACCACTCTGCCACTCCTCCGGTAAGAGGATGCAAAGGTAAGTTGCTCCCATGAATTATGCAGTAATCTCGTCCAGTTTACTTAAATCTCGTACCAAAATACTCCGCCGGGTAAAGAATATGAGGTTGGAACGCTTGAGATCATTGAGGACTTGAGTGACCGTCTGGCGGGAAGTTCCCGTGATGCTGGCAATATCCTGCTGGGTCAGACTGTGCTTGAGCAAGAATTCGTATCCAATGCGCTTACCCCTTTCCTTGATGGTGTTTTTGATAAATTCAACGACCCGGGTTCTGGCGTCATTGAGCATCAGTGATTCAACCCGATGTTCTGCCTGGCGCAATCGTTGACCCAATGCCTGCATCAGCAGGATATTCAGATGGTAATTGGACTCCATCGCTCTGAGAATAGCTCCTGTTGAAATGACCAGAAGTGTCACTGGCTCATTCATGGAGATGGCGTAGTCCTCCCGATTTTCTTCCCCGGTCAGGCTGAGTTCCCCAAAGTAGGCAAGGGGATGCAGGATATTGCGAATGATATCTCGTTGATCATTTCCGAAAATGCCAATCTTAATGCCCCCTTCGATCAGGAAGTAAACCTCATCTGAAGGTTCGCCAGGAACGTAGATATAATGGTGACGTGGTTTGCGCAACAATGTAGCCTCTTTGGCCAGGGTCTCGACCGCTTCCTCTGACAAGTTGGCAAAAAATGGAAATTGGCGGAGGGTCTCTGCTTTGTTCTTGGCTTCCATGACACTGTATTTGATAGTAAGACAGTAAAATGGAGGCAAACCCCTATCCCGACAATGAAATATACTGATAATAATAGAATATAGTAATTATATTCCGCTATTATTGATTATTTATCACTTATGTTTTGAATGATGGATAGATATTTGCACGTTTCAGAATGTTATTCTGTCACCTTCGCGACACTATTCAAGCTGCTAAGCCACCGGCACAGCTAAAAGTCGATCCAGATCGACATACTGGCGGATCATCTCTTCAGCCAGATTCACCTTCCATGGCGTCCGTGTATTGATCTTCACTTCGATCCTGTTGATTTTTACCGCGGAACCATAGGTATCCAAATGGGTGCTAATCACCGGTATACGATGTTTCAGGAGGTAGTCTTCCACTTCATCTCGAATAGATATAGTGCTGGAATGCGTTCCATCGCCGGTAATGACCACTCCGGCCAATTGACAATCTGTATCGCCCTGTGTCGCCTGGATGACCATCATTTTGTGGACCGCCTCTGCCATCCGCTTGGCACTGGTCACCAACAAGACGTTATGCAGACTTTCCAATTCATGCACCTCTAACAATGAGGCTGCCATGATCTCCTCGACACGATTGTCCATATATTCCGGATTCATGATAACCTCTCCTTTCACAGCCATCTTGATCGTGTCCATGATGGGATTGGCCAGATTGTGATCATATGGCAAGAATCCAAGAATAGGCGGCCAGTCCTTCTTCAGTTTTTTCTCGAGATAAAATTTGACCTTGTCGATTTTATCGGCCTGGATCTTATTGATGATCAACCCGGCGATCGTCACACCTTCCTGTTTGAACAGGGCCGTGCTGAGGCTAATCTGATCGATTGTACTTCCGATTCCGCCTTCCACAATCAGGATCACTTCAGCATCCAGCATCTTGGCCACGCGTGCATTGGAAAGATCCACCACACTCCCGACACCGGGATGCCCGGTACCCTCATAGATCACCACATCATTTTCCTTTTCCAAAGTTGCTGCGGCATAGCGGATACGCTCTTCAAAACTGTATCGCTCCGGATGATCGATATAGGCGGTTGTCGCTCCCGGACCGAGAATAACCGGGCTGTGCAACGCCGAATCCAGACTGAATCCCATACTGGTGGCAAAGAGTACAGCATCCTTGTCGGCATAGTGATCCATCCACCCTAAAGCCTCCTGACCGACAGGCTTGCAGTACCCGACTTTGAATCCTTTGGCCTTAAAAGCCTTGACCAACCCCAATGTAGAGGTCGTTTTCCCCACATGCTGGCTCGAAGCCGCCACATAATATTTTACCATCAGCTAATTATTTAGTCCAATTCAGAATATAATTCTGAATTTCATAGACATTCGAAGTGATGTTTCAAATTTAAAGAATTCATGGCATTTCTGAATGGAAATCCTCGCATTTGCCATCATTTGGGAGTAACTTTATGCGTTGTTGATCACTATTTATTCTGAAAATTCACCACCAAATAGCTTTGTATGAAAACACTGTTACGTTCACTTCTATTGCTTGCAATGTTTGGCTTTTTACAGCCAGCTCAAGCAGTTTTGCCTGATGGCAGCCATGCAGAAGATTTTACTGTGACTGATCTAAACGGTCAGACCTGGAATCTTTACACTTTGCTCGATCAGGGCAAAACAGTATACCTCGAGTTTTCGGCAACATGGTGTGGTCCTTGCTGGAACTATCACAGTGGCGGTCACATGGAAGGACTATGGAATTCCTATGGACCGAATGGTACAGATGAGGTTTTTGTGATCTTCATTGAAGCGGATCTCAATACAAATACAAACTGCCTTTATGGATCTGCAGGATGTAACAACTCGACTCAGGGTGACTGGGTAACCGGTACTCCATTTCCCATAACCGATCTCAATTCATCCAACTCAGGTATTAAATCTGATTATCAGATCACCTATTATCCAACCATCTATTCTATTTGCCCTCAAACCAAGACCGTGTATGAAGCGGGTCAGCGTTCATCAGGAGGTCATTATGAATATGTAACCAGCTGCGCAATGACGTATGATCTGGTGAATTCCATCAATGCCACCTGTAATGGTTTCGAAGATGGGAGCATTGACATCGAACCGGTTGGCGGGTATTATCCATACTACTACGAATGGAGCAATGGCAAAACCACAGAGGATATTTCTGATTTACCTGCTGGAACTTACACGTGCACAATCCGCGATAAGAACCAGGTAGAAATTGAAACAGTTGAAATTATCATTGATGAGCCAACTGCTATAGAAGTTTCACCAGAACAGATCACCATTGAGTCTTGCCCCGGTTATGGCGATGGCGCTATTGATATATCGTCCAGTGGCGGTGCCGGTGGGTACAGCTATTTATGGAGTAACGGCAATTCACAAGAGGACCTCCAAGATCTCAATGCTGGAGATTATTCAGTAGTGGTAACAGACCTTGATGGTTGTGAAACTGAAGAATCATTTGAAGTCGATTCCAATCCTGCACCCGAGGCCGATGCCGGAGATGATGGTTACCTCAGTTGTGTCGAAACAGTAGCCACACTGGATGGTACAAATTCAGAAGGGTTTGGGGTGAGTTTCCAATGGAGCACACCAAATGGCAATATCCTTTCCGGTGCGAATTCTTCTGTGTGTGATGTAGATCAGCCCGGAGATTATTTCCTTTTGGTCACATTCAATGCTACCGGATGTTTCAGTGAGGATCAAACATACGTCCAACAAGACATCCAGATCCCGGCTTCAGATGCCGGTGATGATGGCGAACTCAACTGTGCCGTCAGTACGGATACCCTGGATGGCTCGAAAAGTGCTTATGGCAATGGGTATACCTTGCTATGGGAAACCGTTGATGGGAATATCGTCAGTGGAGCGGCTACCCCATATCCCGTAGTCAATCAAGCAGGAACGTATACACTCACAGTCACCAATGAAGTGACCGGATGCACAAACACTGACGCAGCAGAAGTCATTTATGATAATGGCCCTTCTGCACCTGAAGCGGAGTACACTTATGTAGCTGCCAAACAAAAAGTTACATTCACCAATACATCCAATGGGGAGCCTGAAACATACCTCTGGAGTTTTGGAGACGGAAATACGTCTACTGAAATGTCACCGATTCATAACTATGCCATTGCTGGTGATTATGAAGTATGCCTGGAAGTCACCAACGATTGTGGCACAGACACGAAATGTTACACACTGACAGTACAGGCAGCAACTGTTTCTGTGACCGCAAATGTGACCAATGCGACATGCAACCACAATACTTCTGATGGAGGCGTTGACCTGACGGTAGCCGGTGGAGTACCACCTTATACCTATCTATGGTCAAATGGATCCACATCTGAAGACATTGCAGACATTCCTGCAGGTACCTATACTGTCGTGGTGACAGATGCAAATGGTGATGAGGAGACTCTTGAAGTAATTGTTGGATCAACCTACCAGGTCAATATCGACCAGGCTTTGGAAACAACTCCACTTTGCTTTGGCGATCAAAATGGTGCGATTTCTCTGAATGCTTCATCCAACGGTGGCGCACTCACCTTCGAATGGTCACACGATCCGAACCTCTCTGGAAGTGTTGCAAACGATCTGGCCTCCGGTACATATACCGTCATCGCCACCGATCCAAACAACTGCTCTGATGTGATCACCATCGACCTGGGACAGCCAAGCGCTTTACTGGGTGAAGTAAATGTTGTCCATGCGACTCCTGGAATGAATGATGGCAGTGCCAGTTCCAACCCAACTGGTGGTACAGAGCCCTATCAGATTAACTGGAGTACAGGTGATACAGGTAATGCCATTCAGGACCTTGCCCCTGGAGATTACAGTGTTTCAGTGTTGGACGCCAATGGTTGTTTGACAATCGAAGACTTTACAGTTGAAGAAGTCACATCTGTTCAGGATATCGCTTCTCTCACTTCATTCAGTTTGTATCCTAACCCTGCCAGTCATCAGATTCAGTTGAATATGACGTTCAACCAGTCTGAAAATCTGCAGATTCGGATGATCAACCTGCTCGGAGCTGAAGTCTTGAACCGGAAGGTTTCTGGAGCTCATGTCCAGGAGACTCTGATCCTTGATCAAATCATTTCAGGAACATATTTCCTTGAAATTCGAGCTGACAAAGGACAGATGATTCAACGTGTGATCATAGAGTAAATTCTGATCAAGCGAAAATTGAAAGCGCCTTCGGTATTCCTACCGAAGGCGCTTTTTTTATCCCCTAAGTTCAGAGTCAGCAGCCAAAATACCCCATCTCACTCCTGGAGAAGGTGCCGCCTCCATTCACTCCCGGATTCCTGCCAAATCTAACAGGAAGGCATATTCCATTGCGGTTTCACGATGTCGTTCAAATCGACCACTTGCACCACCATGTCCTGTCTCCATGTTGCAAAACATCAAAAGCGGCCGGTCATCTGTTTTAACCTCCCGTAATCGTGCAACCCATTTTGCTGGCTCCCAGAATTGCACCTGAGAATCATGTAAACCTGTGGTGACCAGCATGGCGGGATAGTCCTGCGGCAAGATGTTATCATAGGGGGAATACGATTTGATATACTGGTAGTATTCAGGATCATTCGGATTTCCCCATTCATCATATTCTCCTGTAGTCAAAGGGATAGATTCATCCAGCATTGTCGTGACAACATCAACAAACGGGACAGCCGCTATGACCCCTTTCCATAATTCAGGCCGGAGATTGATCACTGCACCCATCAGCAAGCCACCAGCACTTCCACCCATAGCAAACAACTGACTAGCATCCGTATATTTCTCCTGGATGAGACATTCAGCACAGGCAATGAAATCTGTAAATGAGTTCATCTTGCTCATCTGTCGACCCTGTTCATACCAGTCCCGGCCGAGGTCTTCTCCTCCTCGGACATGGGCGATTGCAAAAGCAAATCCACGATCTAACAAACTCAATCGAGCAGAACTGAAATGGGGGTCGATACTGATCCCATATGATCCGTAACCATAAAGCAAGACAGGTCCCGGGCCATCAGCTCTGAATCCTTTTTTATAGACGATTGAGAAGGGTACGCGAACGCCATCCGGGCTCTATGCATAGCGGCGTTCAGACTGGTAATCTTCTTTATTGAAGGTGCCGACTACTTCTTCTTCCTTCATCAGGAGCAATTGTCTGGACGCCAGTTTATAATCAAATACAGAGACTGGAGTAGTCATGGAGGTATAGATCAGGCGAACCCGATCATGGTTCGGATCAGGGTTGGTCCCCAATTGAGCCATATAAGCCTCCTCACCGAAATCCACTTGATGGTCATCCTGCCCATTCCATGTACGAACCCGGATCTGACTGATACCGCCAAATCTCTCCTGCAGGACTAATGAATGATGAAACAGAGCAACATCCTCAAGCAGCACATCTGATCGATGAGGAATCAACTCTACCCAATCCGTTTTACTCTGGGCATTTTCAGGGGCCACCATCAACCGGAAGTTCTGTGCCTCCCAATTCGTACGGATTACAAACTGTCCGTTGAGGTGATCCACATCGTATTCCAGATTTCGTTCGCGAGGATGGACTACCTGGAAGCTCCCATTCGGGTCATCCGCGCGTAAAAAATGGTATTCCGAAGAAATGGTTTGTTCGGATCCAATGAGGATCATATCTCTGGAAGTCGATAGAAAAGCATGGATATGAAATGTATCATCCTTTTCATGATACATCAGGACATCTTCGTCTACTGGAGTACCCAACCTGTGCCGAAATACCTGGTGCGCTCGGAGTGACTCATCCTTCCTGGTATAAAAAAAGGTTTGATTGTCCTTTGCCCAAACAGCATGGCCAGTCGTATTCGGAATCTCGATATCCAATAGGGAATGGGTATGCAAGTCCATTACCCGAAGGGTATAAATCCGTCGGCTGACCTTGTCTTCGCCATACACCAGATATCGATTATCCAGACTTACCGCACGTCCACCTATGTGGTAATAAGCGTGATCCTGGGCCAGAGCATTCACATCTAGCAGGATTTCTTCAGTTGCTCCTTTTTCGTCTTTTATTCGGGAATAGATCGGGTATTCCTTCCCCTTTTGGACACGCGTCTGATACCAATAACCGTTGTCCCGGACAGGTACAGATTGGTCGGTCTGTTTGATCCTTCCGATGATCTCCTGGAAAAGGTGATCCTGGAGTGCCTTTGTCGGTGCCATGACTGCCTCTCGATACTCGTTTTCAGAACGTAAGTATGTCAGTACGTTCTCATCTTCTCTCTGGTTCAACCAATAGTAAGGGTCCTGCCGCTTATCCCCGTGTTTTTCCAGAATCTTGGAAATTTTAGGGGCTACAGGAGGCAAATGCTGGAGATTCCCTTCGATGAGCGAAGGATATATATTATTTTTCACGTTCATATTTATTGATGAGCTTCCAAACGACACTGGTTGAAAGCATTGTATAATTAGAGCGTCAGATGACAGCTCTGGACGTATGAATTACCACAACTGAGCCATGGCCTTTTCGATTCGGTGACAGGCTTCGATCAAATCTTTTTCAGAAGCCGCATAGGAAATTCGAATGCATTGATCATCCCCGAAAGCGGATCCAGATACCGTAGCTACATGAGCTTGTTCTAATAGAAATTCAGCAAAATCATTGGCATTACGAATCGGGCCATTTGCTGAAGACTTCATAAAATAGGCGCTGATATCCGGGAACAAGTAAAATGCTCCATCCGGTTTGTTGACCTTCCAGCCAGGCAACTTGCCCAACAGCTGTCCCAGGAGATCGCGTCTTCTTCGAAACTGCTCCCGCATTGCCATTGTAGCATCCAGCGGGCTTTCCAAGGCAGTCACTGCCGCTTTTTGTCCAAACGCATTTGCTCCAGAGGTAAACTGACTCTGAATTTTACTGCAGGCTTTTGCCAGCCAAACCGGAGCCCCCATATACCCCAGTCTCCATCCAGTCATGGCAAACCCCTTGGCAAATCCATTGACGGTCACTGTCCGATCCCGCATATGTGGGATACTTCCGATAGAAAAATGCTTGCTTTTAAAATTGATATATTCATAGATCTCGTCGCTGACAACCAGTATTTCCGGATGGTCCTTCAGGACCTCAGCTAAGGCTTCAAGTTCCTCTTTGGAATAGACCGTCCCTGTTGGATTGCAGGGAGAAGAAAAGAGGATCATTTTCGTTTTTGCTGTAATGGCTTCATTCAATTGAGTCGGGGAGACCTTGAAATCGACTTCGATGCCTGCTGAGACCAGGACAGGTGTTGCATCCGTCATCCGAATCATCTCGTAGTAGGATACCCAGTACGGAGTAAAGATGATAGCCTCATCGCCTGGATCCAGATAGGCCAGCATCACATTGGCTAAGGCTTGTTTAGCCCCGTTGGAGACGACAATCTCATCAAGCCCAAAATGGAGATCGTTATCCCTGCTGAATTTCTGCTGAATAGCCTTACGCAATTCAGGTAAGCCGGGAACAGGTGTGTACTTGGTGAATCCATCAGCCAGGGCCTGTGTGGCTGCATCCTTGATAAACTGAGGGGTGTCAAAGTCTGGCTCCCCCAAACTCAGGTTGATCACCTGATGACCTTGGGCGGACAGATCTCTGGCTTTCTGAGACATTTTGATCGTCTCCGACTCAGCCATTTGTAAAACTCTTTGTGACAACTTGATCTCCATTTGGAAATTCTTTCCGGGTGGGTTAATTCGATAATGCTGTAAAAGTACACAGTTGAGATGAGGGTATAAAGATTTCCTATCTTGCCGACCTCCAAGTTTATACGCTTTCAACCGAATCAATTACCGTTCAAACGCGTCAACACTAACGTTTATTCAGCTTTCCGTATGCAGTCTTGGTCGTTTGGGATTTTGTGTTTTAATGAAGGAGGAACCCTGACAAACGTCTATCAGGACGTGGTATCCCTTGCCCAATCATGGCAATTAGCCGATCTGGAGATTATCATGGTGGATGATGGCAGTTCAGACAACACACCATTACTCATCCAGGAGCTGGCTGAAAAAGATAGCCGAGTTAAAGCGATCCTGCATCCTCGCAACTTGGGAATCGGTGCTGGTATCCGTGACATTTACTTCCAATCCACTAAGGAAAACGTGATCTTCATTCCCGGCGACGGCCAGTTTGATGTGATGGAACTGCTACCATACCCAACCATCTCTGACATTACTTTTCTCAGCTTTTACAGAAAAGAAAACCTGTCCTATTCTACATTTCGCAACATCCTCTCAGGCTTCAACAAGTGGTTCAATCGCATCTTCCTTGGCTTGGATCTCAAAGATGTCAATTGGGTCAAAGCATATAAGCGAGAGAAGATCATTCACCTGGATCTACGCATTAAAAGCTCTGCGATAGAAAGTGAGATCTGTGCCAAACTGCTGGTAGATGGAAACTTACCACATGAGATTCCGTCCAGATATCTACCCCGTCTTGCCGGAACAAGCCAGGGTGCGAGTTTGAAAACCATTTTTCGTGTCGTGAAGGAGTTGTTCACTCTC
>CALNZC010000092.1:0-16420 GCA_942490895.1 uncultured Saprospiraceae bacterium | reverse complement strand
CACGTAGTCATACAGTCTTTCGCGTCGTCCAAACATCTATCTCATTTTTATCGAGTCCTATGGGGCTATTCCTTTCCTTTCGGAATATATCCAGGAACCCTTCCGGAAGGGATTGCATGCCCGAGAAATGAGGCTCAAAGAGAACGGCTGGACGGGGCGATCAACTTATTCCCTTGCCCCCATTAAAGGAGGCCGTTCATGGCTCTCCTTTTCATCAGCACTAATGGGTGTCCACATTGCCGATCAACTGACCTACAACCAGCTTTACAACCTGGATTTCACTTATCCGCATCTGATCCGCTATCTCAATGCTCATGGCTACACGACACACCGGATCAATACGATGCAGACAAATGACAAGATCGATTCCAAGATCCCGTATGAGGCAGTGGCCACCTTCCATGAATTTGATGATTGGGTGCTATTTCCAGATCTCCCCTATTCAGGACATAGGTTCAATTCTGTAGGTGGAATTCCGGATCAATTTGCCCTGGAATATGTATGGGATACCCGAATAAAGGATACCGACACACCCCACATGGTTTTTTTCATCACTCTGGATAGTCATGCCCCATGGTATCCTCCACCCCTGATTCGGGCTGACTATCGTGAGCTCAATGACATCCAGACGAATCCCCATTCGGAATCCAGTATGGAGGCGGATATCATGGATCGCTACCTGGCAACGATCGATTATGAATGGGACTTTTTAGAACAGTTTATCACGCACAAGGCCAAAGAAGATGATCTTTTCATCTTGATCGGTGATCATCAGCCACCGGCAATGGAACACCAGATCTGGCATCTGATCAACGACTATGCGGTTCCATTACATGTCATCTCCAGGGGAAATCGCGTGGACTCATTGCTCTCTGAGCTCAATTTTACACCCGGACTTACTCCACCTGTCCAGGACTCCATTCAATGGCGTCATGAAGGTGTGTACTCTCTTATTCGGCATCTCCTTGAACCTCAATCTTCGTCCGCTCGCAAAAAGGCCCGGGTATATCCTCATGGCATCTAACCTTTGTCCAAGTGACGACTCAACCAGTTCATCAACTTTCTTCCCTGCTGCTCCCAGGAGGGGATAACCAGGGGCCTGGGGGTAAATGCCCCTAACCAATCAGCGAATTTTTCGGGTTCGCGGGTTAACCTGATGAGGTCTGAGATCAAGGATTCGCGTTGGGCGTAAAGCTTCCCATCCACACCCTCTTCGATCAGATACGGAATGTTTCCACCCTTCAAAGCAAGAACAGGCAGTCCTGCGGCACGAGCATCCCGAATCGCCATCCCAAAGGTCTCCGATGGGGAAACAGATAACAAGGCATGACAACCTGCACTCTCACTGAATAATTGGTCCTGAGGGACGATCCCGTGGAAAGAAACCCTACCCCCCCACTCCGGACGTTGAAGCCAGCTCAGGATGCTCTGAGCGTGTTCTGGATCGATTTGTGGATCGCCGTACAAGTGGACATGTAAGGCCGCCGGAGCTGGTGTCTGATCGATGGGCCAATTTTGAAAGAAAGCCAACAATCCTTTATCCAATGTCAGGTTGGCGACCATCGCAAGCTTGACAGGTGCACCTTTGCCAAATGAACGCTTGATGTTCGGCTGTTGACCACCCGGCTCCAGGAGTAAACAGTTTTCTTTCGATATGCCTTGGTCTATGAGTTGATCATGGAGAAATCGTCCCATCGAAATGAAGCCTAAACCCCGCTTTTGAAGATCATGCAGTCCACTTCTAAGCTGGGCTGAATCACTGTGCAGGAGGAGGACCTGAAAACCAGACACATGGTCGGTCCTTTGCTCAAGTAAAGAGGATAGATAGAGGGTATCCCAAAAGGTAACATCTGTTGCAATGGTTGGACTATCATCCTTCGAATAGCGCGTGACGGTATGGCCGAATGCAGATAATGCCTGAATCAAATGATCATTGACCATATTTCCCCCGGAAGTGAAGAGGGATGGATCCGGAGCCCGAAAGCGAATGGTCATTTCAGATGCCAACAAGTGCTGAATAACTGGCACGTGCAACAGGAGATTCTTCAAGCGTAACCTTCAGATGGCCCGTGAAAAATGAGTGAACCTTAGCCGAAATCCGTGCATGGAGATATGCCGCCAATGCTTCTGTCGTTGTCAGCATGCCGGCCAACTCTGGCAGATCATCCAGATTCTTGTAGTTGATTGTTGACAGTACTTCTTTGAGGATGTCGATGGCTTTTCCAATATCCAGAACAACTTGTTCCTCCGTCAATTGGGTGGTAGAAAACCCGGCATGAACTACAAACGTTGCTCCATGGACTTGCTGGGCAGGCCCAAAGAAGGGATGTGGAAGTGAATGGGCGATCATCACATGATCTGAAACAGTCAATTCATACATGCCAAAGCGGTTTAGTCATATTTAAAATAGGCGTTCATCCCAGGAAAGGAATTTTTTCTCAAATCACTGAAGAATGACGGTGACTGATCAAACACTATGCCTTCACCCAGAAATTTATGATAGGCGTCATCTGCCAACAATTGAAAAATCAGTGATTTTCGCCGATGATGGTCAAAATGAGGTAATGCGGGAGAGGCTATTCGGGAAACTTGAGAACTGATAATGCGATTTCTTCCATAATGAAAGGAGGCCCCCAGGTCCAAATTGACGGTCTGATTGCCATACCAACTCATTTCGATGACCCGACCTTCTTCGCGGGTGTGGTCAATAGCAAACTGCAGTCCTGCGGAAGACGCACTGGTATGAAAAATGAGGTCATAGTCACCGGGCTGCGATTCAGCAGCATCCCAGACATGATGACCATTCGCTATCGCTAGTTCTTTTCTAGACCCCCGAATGTCATGGATATGGAGTTCAATTCCAGGTATCGGTTTTACCAGATGGGCAATCAATGCACCGATCAACCCATAACCAATGACCAGCACTCGTTGACCCATTATTGGTTGTCCATCCCAAACCCCATTGACAGCAGTTTCCAAATTACTGGCCAGAACGGCGCGATCCAAAGGGACATTACCTGGAACAACCGTCAAGTCATGACTGTGGATTACGCAAAGGTCCTGGTGCGGATGCATCGCATGGACCCGTTCACCCAGCCATTCCTGAGGGCCATCTATGACTTCACCCGTAAGTGAATACCCATATGTCAACGGAAAGGAGAATGCCCCTTGCATGTAGGGCACGGTCATTGGCCCATAAGCCTCCGGGCTCATCCCGCCTTTACAAACCAAGCGTTCTGTCCCCAGGCTCACCATAGAAAATCGGGTTTTGACCAGGCATTCCCCGGGTGTTAATTTTCCCAAAGTCTGTTGCCGTAGTACTGAGTGGGCGGGATCTACATGCCATAATGCGTGCGCATCCATGCTGTTATTTCAGATCCAGCAAATGCCCCATATGTTCCTGCTTGGTGCGCAGATATTCGGCGTTCCCGGATTGGGGTTGAATGATCAGTGGAATTCGCTCGGTCACATCGATGCCCAGTTCAGTCAGCGCATCTATTTTTTCTGGATTATTGGTCAGCAGGCGGATACTGGAAATATTCAGATCCTTCAGAATGGCGACAGCGATCTCATAGGATCGTTCGTCTGCTTCAAAACCGAGGTGAATATTGGCATCAATGGTGTTCAAACCGGCATCCTGCAGCTTGTAGGCTTTGATTTTATTGATGATGCCAATGCCCCGGCCTTCCTGTCGTAGATAAACAATGACACCTCCGTGTTCGGCTGCGATCTGCATGGCTTTATCCAATTGTTCTCCACAGTCGCAACGTTTAGAACCCCAGATATCGCCGGTGAGGCATTCTGAATGGATGCGGACAAAGACAGGCTCTCCGGTGGTAAACCGTTCGTGCACCATGGCCAAATGTGGCATTTTCTCTGAGTCATGTTCAGCGTAAGCGATCATGGTGAAATTGCCCCATCTCGTTGGGATCATCACTTCAGACTGTCTTTCCATCTAACAAATGTGCTAAAAAAACTACATTAGAGACTCATGACCAGAACATGAAAGAAACTCCACATACTCAAAAGGTCAGTCGATATTATGATAGCAACACCAGGCTATTCAATATGTTTGGGAAAACTGGTGGTACCCGAAATATTCATGCCTCACTTTGGGGCCCCGGAGTCACATCCTCCAAAGAGGCCTCCAACTATACCAATACCCTGATCCTGGATCTGATTGAATCTTCGACCGGCCTATCCCCAAAAATCCTTGATTTAGGCTGCGGTACAGGTGCGACTCTGGCCTATCTCCAAGATCATGGGCACCCCAATACTGAATTGGTGGGTGTCACCCTCAGCCAACATCAGGCAGATCGAGCCAAAGCCATATTTTCCAATAATCATTCGTGCATTTCGGTTCAAGCAGCTGACTATCATCATCTTCCCAAGACATGGCATGCCCGCTTTGATTTGGCATTTGCCATTGAATCGTTTGTTCACAGCTCACAGCCTCAACTCTTTTTTGAAGAAGCCCATCGAGTCCTCCAGCCTGGGGGAACATTGGTTCTGATCGACACTTTTCCAGTAAAAGAAGCTTCATCTAATCATTTCAAATATGCAAATGAAGTCTCTGACTATCAAGTATTTTGGAATGCCGGACAAGTGCTGGATCCGGATCAACTAGGGCAACTTGCCGCCCGTACTGGATTCAAAATTATTTCAAATGAAGATCTGACGCCCTTTGTAGAAAAAGACAGAATTCGCGACCGTTGGATCGCTCGATTCAATCGACGTTTCCATCGGTTAACTACTCTCCATCCATACCTGCATGCTTTGCGTGGCGGAAACGCTGTACAATCTGGATTTCGTCATGGATGGTTGACGTACAGAAAAATCGTCTTCCAGCAAATCCCCTCTATATGATAGCATTCAGGGGGTGGTTGGGGATTTTGCGATCCAGGGCAATTTATTTTTGGAAACCGGGCAATCTCCGAAGAATGCGCAGGTTTTATCAAGCATTCATTCAACCAGGAGATCTCTGTTTTGATTTGGGGGCGCATCTTGGTAATCGGACTACTGTGTGGCGGCAGCTAGGTGCTCGTATAGTTGCTGTCGAGCCTCAACCGCGTTGTGTGGATGCCCTGCAACGACGGTTTGGAGGTGATCAAAACGTTTTCATCTTACCCATGGCTGTTACCCGGCAATCGGGACGTGCCATCCTTCATATCAATTCTGCTTCTCCAACCATCAGTACCCTGCGGGATGCCACCTGGCAGAAGTATATGGCTGGCTTTTCATCTCGCAATGAAAATTGGAGTGAACGTATCGATGTCCCGACCTGTACCCTGGAGGATCTGATCCACAAATACGGAGTTCCCGCTTTTTGCAAGATCGACATTGAAGGCTCTGAGCTTGATGTGTTACACGGGTTGCACCGACCACTCCCCCATCTTTCGATTGAATTCTTCAGTGAGGATCTCCAGACAGCACATGATCTAATAGATCGATTGGAGTCCCTGGGGTCCTATTCCTACAACTTTTCATTGCGTGAACAACATCGCATGGGATTCAAGGCGTATCAATCCCGAGTTGTCCTGATGCAAGCGTTATCCAAAACCCGAGAAACGGTCATTTCCGGAGATATTTATGCAAAATGGGAAGGCGAATGAAGGAGGACTCTGTTTCTATTCGATCGAGAGCCATTCCTCTGGCCTGGCTGATCCTGGCCCTGAGCCCACTCCTCACCTTTGATTGGGGAGGGACACTCCTCTTTCTTGCTATTGGCATTTATTTGGGATTCATCCTTTCTGAATCCTATTCGATCTGGTCTCACACCCGTGGACGAGTGTATACCAATGCCATCACTATTATCCGAAGCGGAATTCTGCTGACAGCCGGTTTGGCCGGGTCCGAATTCCCTCCATTCGGACTGGCTGTTCTCCTTTGGACCGCTGCCATTTTGGATGTCGCAGATGGCTGGGTTGCCCGAAAAATGAATGGTGAGACCCGTTTTGGGGGCTTTTTTGATGAGGAAGTTGATGCGCTTTTTGTCCTTGTGGTTTGTTATCTCCTCTGGAGGACGGAGATGGGTTATTGGTGGATCATGTTGGCGGGTTGGATTCGCTATTTCGTAGTGATTATGAAAAGCATATTCCCTCCTCGGGCGGAGATCCTTCCCAAATTTAAATGGGCCCGCACTCTGGCTGGCTTATCCTTTGTATTACTCCCACTGGCTTTGATCATTCCAGGGCCCATTGGCCTGGCTATCCAATGGATTGCCCTTTGTTTGATCCTGTTTTCTTTCACTCGCGAACTGCTCATATCCTATGAACATTGAACTCGTATACGTCACTTTCCCCACCCGTGAAGCTGCTAAAGCCCTGGGACAATCCATACTGGTCGAAGGACTGGCAGCTTGTGTAAATGTACATTCCATTGACAGCCAGTATATCTGGAAGGGCGTATTGGAGGTAAATGGAGAATTTGTAGCCATATTCAAGACCAATGCCAGCCATGAACCACTGCTTCGTGAGCAGATAGAAAAAGGGCACCCGTATGAGGTGCCCTGTATTCTTTCCTGGAGTGTCCGGGTGAATGACGCTTATGCTGAATGGATCAACAGTTGTCTTATCGAACTTTAATTTTCGTCCACCTTATGCCGCGCTAACAGCCAGGCTTTCAAGAATTCGCCAATATCCCCATCCAATACAGCATCCGTGTTATTGTTGGTATACCCGGTCCGATGGTCTTTCACTCGACGGTCATCCAAAACGTAAGATCTGATCTGAGAGCCCCACTCATTTTTCATTTTGCCGGCCTCCACTTTTTCCCTTTCGGCCATTTTTCGCTCAATCTCTCGTTCATATAACTTGGATTTGAGCATTTGCAGGGCTTTTTCCCGGTTCATATGCTGGGAACGTTCTTGTTGACACTCCACAACTATACCAGAAGGAACATGTCGGGCTCGAACTGCTGACTCCGTTTTATTCACATGCTGCCCACCAGCCCCGCTGGCTCGGAAGGTATCCCATTCCAGATCAGCCGGATTCACTTCAACCTCAATACGATCATCAATCATCGGATGGATGAACACAGAGGAAAAGGACGTCATCCGTTTGCCTTGAGAGTTGTAGGGACTGATTCTGACCAGGCGATGAACCCCATTCTCGCCCTTCAGCATGCCATAGGCATGATCACCCTGAATCTCGATTTCGACGGATTTGATCCCGGCGACATCACCGTCCTGGCGATTCAGCTGAGTGAGTTTATAGCCGTTTTTTTCGGCCCACATGACATACATGCGCATGAGCATTTCTGACCAGTCGCAGCTTTCTGTTCCACCTGCTCCAGCATTGATCTCCAGGATGCAACCCAATTCATCTTCGGGTTGGTCCATAGACAGGCGGAACTCCACATCGGACAACTGGTCCAATGCGCGCTGGTAAGCTTCATCAACCTCATTTTCAGAGGCTTCACCTTCTTTGCTGAACTCGAATAACACTTCAGTGTCTTCGACAAACCGGGCCAGAGCCTGGTAATCTTCGACCCATTTTTTCTGGGTCCTCAATTCACGCATGACCTCCTCTGCCTTTTCTGGATCAGTCCAGAAGGCAGGGTCCATGGTCATGTGTTCTTTGTCTTCGATAATAAGACGTCGGCGGTCGACGTCAAAGATACCCCCTTATCGAATCCAATCTGGTCTTAAGGTGATGTAATTGATCTTGAGTCATGATGTACCTCCTTGGTTCTCAATTGCCTGCAATTCATGCGGACAAAAGTTGTGTGATAGAAAAGGCCCGTTCATTCGGAGCCAAAATAAGACGCCGTTCCTCCTACAGAACAACCTGCAGACAGGAACGGCGTCCTTGGGTGTGAAGATAGCGACTTACTTGATGGCTACCAACTCCACATAAAAGACGAGGTCTGAACGTGCTGGGATCGTAGGAGGGCTTCCTGCTTCTCCATACGCCAGTTGATAAGGAATGAACAGGGTTGCTGCTCCCCCTTGGGAAACATAACCGAGGCCTTCATCCCAACCTGGGATCACCTGTCCTTGAGCAAGTGCAAATTCAAACGGCTCACCACGCTTATATGAGTTATCGAACATGGTGCCATCCATGAGGGTCCCATAATAGTGGACAGCCAGTGTTTGGCCTGGAGCTGGCATGGTGCCTGATCCTTTCTCATTGATGACATATTTCAGCCCGGAAGGTGTGGTAACCAGAATGTCATTCAGGTCGCCTTTCAGGTATTTGGCCGTAGCCTCCTGAACACGTGCTTTGACAATTTCTTCTTTCGCCTGAGAGTCTTCCATTTCCTTTTCCAAGTCGGCTTTTGACAGGACGATCTCCTTAAAACCGATATCATAGATCAATGTATCGGTAGGTGCGATGGTCAGGTTAGGAATTCGGGTCAATAATGAATCGAATACGTAAACCGAGGCTGTATCACCGGCTGATAGCAGGAAGAGCAATTCATAGTTTGCAGGAGGAGGGCTGGCCACTTGTGATGCTTCAGGAAGCACTACCGTCATTTCCTGGCTAAAGATGATTGAATCGGAGTTAATGCGAATCGTTTCGAAAAAACGAACCTTGTCTCCGACCACCGGAGAGTCTCCGGCCTTGTCTTCGTGAATAGTGTACGGATAGCCACTTGCCGTATATCCGGTAAATCCGGCAGAGGACTGCTTGCATGAACCCAGAGAAAGCACAAGGGCAATCCCCAAGAATAAAATTGATTGACGCATAAAGATGATGTTAGGCAGATTTCAATGATTTCTCGTAAAGTGGGAGCAAAGATTTCACTTTTTTTACGGTTTTTGATAATGTACCGTAAGTCGCTCCTCCTGAAGCGTTTTTATGTCCACCTCCCTTGAAGTTATCCCGGGCGAATTCCTGGACGGAAAAATCCCCTTTTGAGCGGAAGGATAATTTAATAATGGTGGGTTGTTCTGTGATCAAGATGGCAAATTTGATCTGTTGGATCATCAACAAATAATTTACAATCCCCTCAGTATCACCACGCTGTATATCGAATTTTGTAAAATCCTCTTTTGACAGGGAGATGATTCCTGTATGGTATTCCTCCAGGATATCCATTCGCTTATGGAGACAAAAGCCCAGCAGACGAAGGAATTTGACGGGCAGGGTATTGAAAATTTTAATCTGCAAATCATTCAGATCAATCCCATAACTGAGCAGTTCTCCAACTTTATGGAAGAGTTTTGGCCGAGTATTGTACTTGAACGAACCCGTATCTGTGAGGATGCCTGTCATCAATGAAGTGGCAATCTCAAGGTCCATTTTTGCTTCCCAACCAGCATCTTTGATAAAGTCAAAGACCAATTCTGAAGTACTGGATGCTTCGACTTCGGTATACATCAGGTCAGCGATTGGTTCTGGATCCAGATGATGATCAATCAGCACTTTCCGGGCATCTCCTCGGTGGTGAATTTCTTCACCCATCCTGTCGATCCTGTCTAACGAATTAAAATCAAGCATCCAGATAAGGTCGGCATCTTTCAAGGCCTGAACTGATTCCTCTGTTCGAATATCGTGAATCCAAACTCTATCAATATCGGGCATCCAGTTAAAGAAATGGGGGAATTCCGACGGTAAGATCATGTGCACCGTGTGGCCTTGCTTTCGCAACAAACGGCCGACAGCCAGGGTTGATCCGACTGCATCGCCATCTGGATTCCGGTGACTGACGATGACCACATCTCTGGGGACCTCTAAATAATAGACTAGCTCCTTAATTTCCATCTGAGGGCGAAAGTGACGTTTTTCCTAAAGACTGCAAAATTAATCAGTTCCTTGACAGACATACAAGGCAATGGCTACCTTTGCACCGCATTTTGCACATATTAATAAAAACATCATAATTAATGGCTGGTACACGCACATTCACCATGATCAAGCCGGATGCTGTCCGCAACGGACACATCGGTGCCATTCTTGCACAGATCAACGCTTCAGGTTACAAGATCATTGCTATGAAATACACCAAACTTTCTTCAGAGAAAGCAGGTGAGTTTTATGCCGTTCACAAGGAACGTCCTTTCTACGGAGAACTTGTTGAGTTTATGTCTTCCGGACCCATAGTCGCTGCGATTCTGGAGAAATCAAATGCCGTAGAAGATTTCCGAACCCTGATCGGAGCAACAGACCCATCAAAGGCAGAAGCCGGAACCATCCGTGCAAAGTACGCCACTAATATTGGCGAAAATGCTGTTCACGGATCCGATTCTGATGAGAATGCAGCTATTGAAGGTGCCTTCCATTTTGGTGGAGTAGAGATCTTCCAATAAGATCCACACGGTGTGATCGTCAGAATTGAATGACGGTCACACCGTCTCCACCCTCTTCCGGATCTGCAGGACCGACCTTGCTGATATCCTTGTATTCCCGGGCCAACGACTGGACCATTTTGCGCAAAGCCCCTGTTCCTTTACCATGTAAGATGACAACCCGACGCGCAGAACTGAGCAATGCCTTATCCAGAAAGAGTTGCAACACTCTCCGCCCCTCTTCCAGTTTGAATCCCCGTAAATCCAGTCGTGTAGAACCGTAATCCTGCACGGTATTCCCTACTGAAACACTAGGTCTACTTCGGATGCTCAAAGGCTCTCTGACGGCTTGTAAATCCAAGAGGTCAACAATCATTTTCAACGCACCAACAGCCAGTTCTGCTTTTCCTTTTTCCATGCGAAGTACTTCTCCAATCGCACCACCATTGCGAATTCGTACAAATGTGCCTACTTCGATGCCTTCAGTAGAGTCGACCATGTCCGTACTGATCTGATGGACCTCTTCACGGATATCCCCCACCTGCTTCCTCAATTTTTCTTGCTCTGCCTGCAGCAACTCACGTTTTTCTTTGGCTTTTTCCAGACTCCGTTCTTGTTTGAGCTCCTGGATGACCTGATCCACGTCCTGTTGATCACGTGATTTTTGTTGAAGGGCCAGTTCACGGATCTCCATTTTATGTTTCTTCCGTTGATATTCCAGATCCCTGAACAACTGCTCATAGCTGGAGACCAGTTGATCCAATTTTTCTTTTTTCGAGTTGACTACATCCAGTTCTTCTTCCAACCGACGTCGATCATTCTGCAGATTCACCAGCAATTGGTCCACCGCCTGATTGGAGGTGCCACTTCGTTTACGGGCATAATCCAGGACATCGTCCGGCAACCCGCTTGACCCGGCAATCTCAAACGCAAAAGAAGAGCCCGGTTGGCCTACACGCAACTCATATGTGGGGTGCAGTTCTTCCTGATCAAAAACCATTGAGCCGTTGATCAAGCCTGTTTGCTGGAATGCAAATATCTTCAGATTGGAATAGTGGGTTGTGACCACTCCAAACGCCTTTTTCTTGTTCAATGATCTCAATATCGCTTCCGCTATGGCGCCACCCATCTTCGGATCAGTACCTGAACCGAATTCGTCAATGGCAATCAGGGTCCTTCTGTCTGCATGTTCCAGAAACTGTCGCATATTTCGCAGCTTCGAACTATAGGTACTCAGATCATCTTCAATGGATTGCTGATCCCCGATATCCGCAAAACACTTCTGAAAAACGGGCAGTATCGATCCGTGCTTTGCCGGGATCAAATAGCCCGCCTGAGCCATCAACTGGATCAGCAGAACACTTTTCATTGTGATGGACTTCCCACCTGCATTGGGTCCACTAAGCACCAGAATTCGGTTCTGTGTATCCAGCTCTAAGGCAAAGGGAATGACAGGTTTTCCCGAGATCTGATTTTTAATCCACAACAAGGGGTGAAATGCTTCTTCCAAATGCATCCGAATATCTCGGGACACTTCAGGGTTTGTCCCTTTGTACATCCGACTGACTATCGCCTTAGCTCGAATTAAGTCCAAGCGGATAATATGGTTGATCAATGCCTGGAGATAATCGCTATGTGGCCGGATCCTCTGGGACAATTCCTTCAATATCCGCTGAATCTCCTGACGTTCTTCCGACTCCAGTTCGAACAGATCATTATTCCCTTCTACAAGTTGAGCTGGCTCAAGAAATACAGTCTTTCCCGATCCGGATTCATCATGAATGATGCCCTTAATCTTTCGTTTGTGCTCAACTGGAACAGTTAACACCAATCGACCACCACGAATACTTTCTCCCGTGTCGGCCAACCAGCCACTTTTCTTGTATTGTCCAACCAGCTGACGAAATTGTTTGTCGAGCTCCTTCTGAAGATTGATCATGCTTCTCCGAATGGAGGCCAGCGCAGGAGACGCATTATCCCGAATCTCCCCCGTCTCATCAAACACTTGCTCCAGCAAATCCAGAGGCTCTGATTCAAAGGGTAAGGACTGGATCAATGCAACCAATACTGGATAGGCCACAGATGTCTCTTCGTTCGGATATTGATGCAGATTCCGGTGGACATACAGCAGATTCCGATACCGAAGTAAATCCTCCACCTCCATAATATAGTCGATCACCAAAAGGTAACGGAACGTATCCCGGATGTCTTCATATAATGAAAACGGAATCGGCTCCGGGCCCATCATCGTTCGCGCCCATTCGTCGACTTCCTGGAGGCGCTGGCGAATGACATGAATATCCGTAGAGGGTCGGATCTGCAGAGACAGCTCTCGTCCGGGTGCACCCATGCAATGCTCAGCGGTCATTTCGAGGATCCGACTGAACTCCAGGGTTTGAGGCACATCTTCAGGGATAAAGAGCATAGTTGTCAAGTTGGTGTGAAGATAAGAAGCTGGAGCGTCCGCTCCGGGGTGAGGATCGTACCTTTGCCACTTCAATCAAACATCATGCGAGGAAATACGTTCGGACGCATTTTCCAGATACATACTTATGGAGAATCTCATGGCGCGGGTATCGGGGTAATCGTCGATGGCTGTCCTGCAGGTTATTCAATCAACAGGGAACAAATTCAAGTTGAATTGGACCGCAGACGTCCCGGACAATCTGCTCTGACCACTGATCGTCAGGAAGCAGACCAGGTTCAGATCCTGTCCGGGATACTGGATGATATCACAACGGGCACGCCGATCCATATGTTCATCCCGAACAAGGATGCACGTTCTAAAGATTACGGCCCGCTAGCTCAGCTCTTTAGGCCTTCTCATGCCGATTTTACCTGGCAGAAAAAATTTGGTATTCGTGACCCTCGCGGTGGAGGACGTTCTTCCGCTCGTGAGACGGCTGCCCGGGTCGCTGCAGGAGCCATAGGCCAAATCCTTTTAGAACAGGAGGGAGTGGCCATTTATTCCTGGGTGACTCAGGTGGGCCCTATCGCTATGAAGTCGCAGCCTGAACATCTGGACCGAGCCACTATTGACCAACACGCTGTTCGGTGTCCACACCCCCAAACTGCTCAGGAGATGAACGCGTATATCGCTCAACTCAAAGAAGCGGGCGACTCTACAGGAGGGATCATCATGACGCGAATCACTGGCTGTCCTCCCGGTTGGGGAGAGCCTGTCTTTGACAAACTACATGCTGATCTGGGAAAGGCAATTCTCAGTATCAATGCCTGTAAAGGATTCGAGATCGGCTCCGGTTTTGATGGCGTTTCCTGGAAAGGGTCAGAACACAATGATCAATTTGTGGAAACGGCAGAAGGCATTCAGACAGCAACAAATCACAGTGGCGGCATTCAAGGCGGTATCAGTAATGGCATGCCGATCGAATTTCGGGCGGCATTCAAACCCGTTGCCACCATTCGCAAAGAACAACAGACTGTAGACATGGATGGGCAGGCCGTACAGTTTTCAGGGACGGGGCGTCATGACCCATGTGTCGTCCCCAGAGCCGTTCCCATTATTGACGCGATGACTGCACTTGTCTTAGCCGATCATTTTCTTCCGCCGACGCGATTACGTTGACGCCGGGCATGGACCTCACGTTGACCGCGCAATCCCTGATCACGCCCACCGGCGCGTTTACCGCGCTGCTCGGCGAGGCAGGGCCGACGCTCGCCCCCGGTCAACCGCTGCCCACCTATACACCGCCCGCGTATACACCATACAAACGCCGGTTCCGATCCCGCGCGAAAATCCAGACACCACCACCGACGGAGGCCTCCCACCCATCATTCCGATCATGATCCTCGGTGCGCTGGGCCTGATGGGGCTGCTCGTGTCGGTCCTGCGCCGCCTGTAACCCGCCAAACGCGTAGGGGTGCAGCAGAGCAGCGCCCCCTGGCCAAGTTTCACCGGATCTCGTAGGGGCGTATGGCATACGCCCTTTCGTTTTCCGCAAAATCCAATCCACGCTACAATACCCTCACGACTGGTCAGCAATTTACACACGCACATCACACAACCATGCACATCTTCATCAGCTACAACGGCGCGGATCGCACTTTCGCCCACCGCCTGCGCGACACCCTGCGCGACGCGGGCCACGATCCCTGGATTTTCCTCGAAGACATCGTACCGGGCGCACTCTGGCCCGACGTAGTCGATGCGCAGCTCAAACGCGCCGATGCGGTACGCCGTCTTTTCGCCGGACAGTATGGACTCGCCCAACTGCCGCAACGAGTGGGATTGGGCCATCGAAAACAGCACACCGTTGATCCCCTGCTCCACCGGCCCTGCACCGTGCGCCACCGCTACATCAGCATCAACCGCATCAACTGCACCGACGACGAGCGCGCCGGGATCGACAAGCTGCTGCATTTCCCGGCAAAATCCACCGGCGACTGCGCACGCCTTTACCGCGACGACGCACCCGCCACCACCCCGTACCACCGCCGCCACCGGGATCAGCCGGAGCGCGAGAAGAATTCGGCATTCTGCTGCAAAAGTGCGCAATTTCTGGGTGGAGCATATCCATCATATGTTCACGCATCGCTGGATTAGGTATACCACTGGCCTCCTCATCAGCCTGCCGTCAGACCGCTCATTTCTCGTAACACACTGGACTTGGTTACTGGTTTAGCTAATAGTTTAAGTACATCTTCTTTAATAAAGGATATACCTAATTTAGGGCTTACATTAATATCCCTTATCCAGGGAAACTTCTTGAGTTTAGCACTTATATTAGGACCAAATGTAATAGCCGTACTCGGCGCCGGAGGTGAAGGTGGCTACCTCCGAGAATATAATCTATAGGAGACCCGCCCAAAGGCTGGGGCGAATATGGCGGGGTTCTGCCCTCGGGGGTAATATGTTTAAACCTGCCGGAATAGATAAATCTGTCTGTAAGCGATTCTGGCCCATGGTGATAAAGGCACTCCCTTAGGTAAATTTGGGTGTATATTATGGCCATCACTTCCAAAGGGCAACCACGCTCCCAGGCCCGTGTCCACCATGGCGGTGTAGGGGGCTCCTCCCGGCGTCCAATAGGTTTTACCCAGTCCATCATTTTACCAGTACCTGGGATTATTTCCTTCTTACACGTGGTATCTCATCAATAATAAATTTACGTAGGATCTTCCTTGCGTATCCTGCGCAGGCCTTCCAGGACTGATTGCCCCGAGTCATGTGTCCTAATCTGCTGGATTTCATCGTTCCAAAGGTCACTCCTATACGTTCAGGCCTTTTATCAGTTATACGCCGATAAGTTTCGTTCCGGCTAAAGCAGAGATTATACCGCCTATACCGGTTGCTGTCTGTAGTGGTCTGTCGTCTTCTGCCCCCTCTTTAGACATACCTTTACGCTAAAAATAAAGCGGCAGTATAGCTGCTGCCGCCGCCACGCCCGTATTTACCTGTCCGGCGAAGTGTATGACGAAGACGGTAAGCCGAGCTATGAAAGCGGGACATCAGACCTGATAGAGCCCCCTTTCTCAACGTGGGGCTTATTACATTGGTAAGAAATTTATTTACATCCGCTGCCGCTTGGATCGCCTATGAGTTTACCAGCTCTAGTTATCCGGCTGCCGATAGACGCTTTACCTCCTGAGAAAATACCTTTAGTTGCTGCTGTATGCCGGTAGTGTCCGCCACACCTTCTCCTGGCATGACGCATAGCTATATTAGCCAGGGCTGCTATATCCTCGGAGGTTGATTTAGTAGCTTTGGTTACAAAGGGGGCCCATTGCCTATACCCGCTTCGTGCATTACGCAGGCTTTTTGCCAATGCAATGCCGGCCTTAGGCCCTAATAATTTGCTAGGACTAAGTAATTGTAATGGAACATGCTGCAGTCCTTCTTCATAAGCAAGAGTTCCTGCTTTACCCGTTGGAATTACGCCCAGAGCTTTGTGTCTGCCTAACCGCTGCATAACTTTGATGATACGCGCCAATTCAGCAGAGGCTTCAGGCCCAGAGTATGCCTGTTGTCCCAGTATATTGCTTAGTGTGCTGCGACTGCGGTGCAGGTCCTCCTCAGCGACCCACCATATCCATATCGCGGGCTCCTAAGTAGCTGGCCTCGTTACAGCACTCCGGCACAGCACCCAGCAGCGCATTACGAACATCTTTGTTCTTCTTGCGGCCAGGCATCAGGCTGTTTATGCCTTTCTGCAGTTCTTTAAAGGGATC
>CALNZC010000091.1:0-136982 GCA_942490895.1 uncultured Saprospiraceae bacterium | reverse complement strand
GATACGGAGCAGAGCCGACAACAGCTCACCCACACAACCCGCTGTCGCACAGAGTTGTGTAGTACGTCTCCGAGGCCTCGGCCCATCGCGCCTGGAGCTCGCTGAAGCGGGTCTGCGCCCGTGCCCCTGCCCAATCGTCGGGCAGCAGCGCCGCGGGCAGGGCAGGTGGTCGATGCTCAGCAGGTGCCACTCGACGGGCCAGCCGGGTGCGCAGGGCGAAGGCTTCGCGGTCGTCGGCAGGGTCGGCGTCGGCGAACTCCTCGAGGAACTGCTCGTGGGCGGCCGCGGCCCCGGCGAGGTCCCATGCGCCGCCACGATCTCCCAGGGACGCTGGCCGACCCGGGCGTGGGGGCGGGGAGAGAACACCGCGTGGCCCTCGAGGGCCAACTCCCCCAGGACGACCCGGGCCCCGGTCTCGGCGCGCTGGTCGGCGGCCACCCAGAGGCTCGGCCCCAACGAGCCGAAGCCCTCGAAGTCGAGACCCGAGGCCAGGCGCTCCCGGCGTCGGCGCTCAGGCGTCGCCCCGGTCAGGGTCACCAACAGGAAGCGACCGTCCCAGTCGTGGTCGGAGAGCAGCGACCGCGCCAGGCGGTCGCGTGCGGACTGGAGCAACCGACGCCCGGCCGGTGAGAGCGACCAGCGTGGACCGGCACACGCTCTCGCCCACCAACCACCCGTCGGCGGCGGTGCGACTCACCGCCTGACGGGCGGCGCGCTCCTCCACCCCCACGGCGTCGAGGGCGCCGACGAGGGTGGAGGTCCAGACGTCGTCGCCCCGGGGCATCACGTACTGCCCGAGGATGCCCACGAGGAGAGCCCGAGCGCTGGGCCCTGCGTCGGAGCGACGACGGGTGGCGGCTGTGACCACCACGTCGGATCGGGACTCGTCCATGGCCGGGGATCGTAGGCCCGCACCGGGCCGCCTCCGGAGGGCCTACGGGTCGTCGCACCACGACAGGGACGCACCGGAAGCCGTCGCGACGAAGGCCTCGGTGTCGAGCACCTCGTCGACCAGACCCCACCGGAGCGCGGTCGAGGCGTCCATCACGTCTCCGGTGAGGGCCGCCCAGGCCGTGCGCTGCGGGCCGATCCGCCGGGCCAGGCTGGCCGTGCCGCCGGCACCCGGGACCAAGCCCATGGCCAGCTCCGGGAGGCGGAAAGGTGGCGTCGGTGCGCGCCACCACGGTGCCGGCGAAGGCGGCCCACTCCATGCCCGCACCGACGGCGGCGCCGTGGACGTGGGCGGTCACCCGGGACCCGCAACGAGCGAGGTCGAGCGCCGGCGACCGGCTCGTGCGAACGAGGTGGGCGGTCACCGGGTCGGGAGCGGTCCCGAACTCGTCGAGGTCGCCGCCGCTGCAGAACGAGGGCCCGATGCCCCAGAGATGGACCTGCGTCGACGGTCGGATCGGCCAGCGCCACACCCAGAGCTGCGTGCAATTCGTCGCGGAGGCCGGCGCTGACCGCGTTGCGCACATGCGGTCGCGCCAACGCGACGTCGAGCCGGTCACCCGCCCGGCCGACCTCCACGGTGCGATCATCGTCGTCGATCGACGAGGACCCCGAGCGGAGGCGATCGGCCTTCCAGCGTGCGTGATCGGGGCCGGCCTGCAGCATCGAGTACACCCACGACTCGGCCACCACCGCCTCCTCGATCGACAGGCGGCGGCCGGCCCGCAGGAGCTGGACGAGAGCGACCGCAGCGCCCGGAGAGCGAGCGACCCCGAGCGCCAAGGCACGCAGCGCCGACTCGAGGTTCGCCACGGCGACGGCGCCACCGGACGCAGGGCCCGGACCGCCCCGAGGTGCCTCCTCGAGGACGAGCACGAGATCCAGGACATCGGCGCCCGAGGGGATCGGTCCGGTGCCGGTGTGCACCCCCACGACGACGGCGGGCACCGTGGGTGCCGCTGCCACGACCTCGCAGCACATCGGAAGTCGTCGAGGAGGACGACGACGATCGCCTCGCCGACGAGCACGCCGGTGTCGTCGCCACTGGCGGCTCGGCTCAGCAGGGCCGCTACATCGACGGCCCGGCCGAACGACGGGAGATCAGCGGGCATGGGCGACCTCCCCGGCGATCATGGCGCAGCGCACCTTCTCGGCCACGGGCTCGCCCAGCGCCTCGGCGAGGGGCTCGTGGAGGAGGCACAGATCCGCGACGACACCAGGCACGACGGACCTCGAGGATCCGCCCGGGTCCTCGGCGGCGCCGAGGAATCCGGCGAGCGCGACGGACGCCGCCACGCGTTCGTCGGCGCCCAGCACCCGGCCGTCGCGGGTCTCGCGCCGTTCTGCCGACGCGATCGCCGCCCACGGGTCGACGGACGCCACCGGGGCATCGCTGCCGAGCGCCACGGCCACCCCGGCGCGCCGCAGTGACGCCATCCGATACAGATCAGGGCGATCGACGGGATCGACAGCGGCGAGGTAGTGGTCGCCCCGCTCGGCCACGAACGAGGGCTGCGTGACGACGGTGACCGACGCGGCGGACAGGTAGGCGTCGAGGTCGCGCGGCATCACGGACGCATGCTCGAGGCGATCGCCCCGGCGGGCGCCGGCCGTCTGGAGGGCCGCCACCGCGGCGACGCACTCGGCGCGGGTGACGCAGTGGATGGCCACGGCCCGACCCTCGGCGTGTGCGGTCCCGACGGCAACGGCCATCCCGAACGGGTCGAGTCCTCGATGCTCGTCGGCGACGAGCTTCACCGGCCCGAGGTCCGCCCACGGACCGAGACCGGCCTCGTCACCTCGGCCCATCACCATCAGGCGTTGCCGAAGGGCCCCCGCAGACCGCGCCCCGACGAGGGCCTCGACGGCACCGTCATCGAGCACCGGCGTCGTGTCGGTGACCCCGGTGATGCCGTAGCCGGCGAGGAGGCACCCCGATCGATCCGAGGTCCGGGGTGACTCGCCCGACCCGCACGGCCATCCAGCCATCGAGGCGGTGCAGCCAGCCGGTCGCCACTCCCCCGGCATCGCGCTCGACCCCGGGCTCGGCGGGCCCCTCGGCCTCGAAGCCCACCCGACCGTCCGAGGACGGATCCTCCGCCACTCCCGCCACGGGCGGCCACCTCGAGTCCCAGCGCCACGAGCCCGGCCGACGAGACCACCCACGACAGGCCACTGCGGTGCTGCACCCGTACCGGCACGTCGCCACAGACCGCATCGAGACGACGGCGGTCCATCGGCCCGTGGCGATGCTCGTCGTAGCCGACGGCGCGGAGCCAGCCGGCGCCACCGCCACGATCGCCCGGACCTCGCGACGGAGACGGGCATCGACGTCGGCCGCAGCCGGGACGTCGGCGAGGTCGATCGACGTCGAGCGGGCGGCCAGCGCGAGCAGGTGCAGGTGGTGATCGTGCAACCCGGGGAGCAGGGCCCCGCCGGCGGCATCGACCACGTCGGCTCCCCGGCGATCGATGCGTGACGTGGCGTCGAGGGCGGTGATCCGACCGTCCTCGATCCGTACGGCGAGGCCCTCGCATCCCGCGATCTCGGCATCGACCACGACGGTGTTCACGAGGGCACCACCGAGGTCGCCTCGATACCGAGCGCCGCGTGGCGCGCCACCTCCCGCAGCGACACGTCGAGCAGGCACCCCCCGCCCCGTGCCCATGCATCGGCGGCGGCCCCGGCCGCCACCATTCCGGCGAGGGGGTCGGCGACGGCATCGGCCACGAACCCCGGTCGACCGTCGGCCACGGCCACCAGGCCGCCCGCCGCAGCGGCGTCGTCACCGAAACCCACTCGGTTCGACCAGGGACCGTCGCGTCCGTAGGCGGTGATCGACACCCAGACCGAACCCGGCCGGGCCGAGAGGACCTCCTCCGCGTCGATGCCCATGTGGCGCAGCGCACGGGGTCGGGAGCCCTCGATGACGATGTCGGCCGTCGACAGGAGGCGACGGAGCTGGTCGCGCCCGCCGACCGTGGCGAGGGGCAACGACCGATGCTCCTTCGCGCCGTTCAGCGCGTCGAAGAACCCGACATCGCCGGCACGTGCCCCGTCGGGACGGCTGGTGGACTCCACCTTCACCACCCGCATGCCGGCTGCCGCCAGCAGGCGCCCGCACAAGGGCCCCGCCCACAACGACGACAGGTCGACGACCAGCGGCACCTGCCGGCGCGACCCACGATCCGGCAGGGGAAGGGACGCGTCGTTCGAGATACGGGCGCCGGCCATCGACCATGTCGCGACTCGCCAGTTGCTCGTCGCCGACCCGGAGCGCGTCGTCGCGCACGGGGACATCCGCGACAGCGAGGCCCACCAGCTGGCCTCGCTCCACGACCTCGCACCCCGGCCGACACGCCACGGCGTCGGCCAGGAACTCCCACGGGACGATCCCGGGAACCGACGGGACGGGCAGGTCGAGCCATGCCGGGAGGAGCTCGGCGTCGTCGAGACGCGGGAGGTTCACGGCGACCCAGCCGTCGGTCGACCGGAGGAGACGACAGGCGCCTCCCACCGAGACCGGTCCGGTCGTCTCGAGTCCGCGCCGCGGTCTTCGCTCGGCGAACAGGTCGGCGGCGATGAACGAGGTCGGTTGCGGCCCGGTGCGAACGGACGGAACCGGATCGATGCCGGCCAGCGCTCGGTCACCGACGGCGGCGGCGGCGTCGAGGAGGGCCGATCCCGATGCGACCACGCCGCCCGATCAGCCCGTCAGGTCGGCGAGGATCTCCCGGCGCAGGAGCTTCCCGGTCGGGGTGCGCGGGAGCTCGTCGCGGAACACCACGACCTCGGGGGTCTTCGACCCCCGGAGGTGCTCGCGAGCGAAGGCCTGGAGCTCCTCGGCATCGACGGTTGCACCCGCGGAAGCCACGACGACTGCGGCGATCCGCTGGCCCCACTCGTCGTCGGGGATGCCGACGACGACGACGTCCACCACTCCCGGGTGACGGGCCAGGACGTCTTCGATCTCGGCCGGGGCGATGTTCTCTCCGCCCCGGATGATGGTGTCGTCGGCCCTGCCCTCGATGAAGAGGTAGCCGTCGGCGTCGACCCGCCCCCGGTCCTTGGTGGGGAACCAGCCCTCGTCGTCGAGCACGCTGAACCCGTCGTACTCGCCCGAGACCTGTTCGCCACGCAGGAAGACCAGTCCGAGCTCACCGTCGGGCACGACCGTGCCGTCGGCGGCCCGCACCTCGACCTCGATGCCGGGGAGGAGCTTGCCCACCGATCCGAGCCGCTCGCGGGCCACCGGGTCGCCGGCGCGGGCGGCGGCGTGATCGTCGGGTCCGAGCAGGGCGATGGTCGAGGAGGTCTCGGTGAGGCCGTAGGCGTTGACGAACCCGGTGCCGTCGAACAGTTCGAGGGCCTGTTCCAGCACGGGCAGCGGCATGCGCGACCCGCCGTAGGAGAGCGTGCGCAGCGTCGGTACGTCGGCCGGCGCTCCTGCGAGCTCGGCCACGACACGGGCCAGCATCGTGGGCACGACCATCGCCTGGGTGACCCGTCGGGCACGCACCGTGTCGAGCCACGTCGCTGCGTCGAAGGCGTCGAGGTAGACGATGCGGCGCCCGGCGTAGACGTTGGACAAGAGGTTGGCCATCCCGGCGATGTGGTACGGCGGGACGGTGACGAGCGCTGACTGGTCCTCGTCGGCCGCAGCGAACTCGACGGTGCCGAGCACGTACGAGGTGAGGTGGCGGTGGCGGAGCAGCGCGGCCTTCGGTGTCCCCGACGTGCCCGAGGTGTAGAGCACGACGGCCACGTCGTCGGGATCGACGAACGGGGGCAGGTCGCCCGACTCGTCGACGTCGCCCGTGACCACCAACTCGCCACGATCGATGGTGCGGGTCGGGTCGGCACCGGCCACGGGAAGGTGCTCGGCCACGACCAGCGCGCCCGGGTGGGCTTCGACGAGGGGCTGGAGCTGCTCGTCGCCGAGTCGGTAGTTGAGGGGGATGAACGGCACCCCTGCGGCGGCGGCACCGAAGAGGGAGATCGGGAACGTGACGTCGTTGGTACCGCAGTAGACCAACGCATCGTGCCCGCCCGCGACGAGGCGTTCGGCACACGCCAGCGCAGCTCGTGACAGCTCGTCGAAGGTGAGCTCGACGTCACCGCCCATGACAGCCTGACGTTCGGGCAGGGTGGATCCCGCCATCTCCAGGAGCAGACCGAGGTTCACGGGGCCGCTCGGTTCAGTCCGATGACGGGAGGGGCTTGGCGCCCTTGACGGGCATCTCGCGCCCGTCCGCCGCCAGTGCGCCGGGCCCGGGCTTGGAGCAGAGCACCTCGAGGGTCGAGTCCTCGTCGGTGTAGCGCTTGCCCACGAGCGCGCCGTCCCCGGTGGCACCCTCGTGTCCGGCCCCGGAGCGCTCGTCGCCGGGGTCGACGAGCGCTTCGCCCCCGCACGTCACGGTCACCGGCGCCGAGGGCGGCCGAACGACCACCACCTCCGTCGCACACGCCGGGCACGCCAACCGCTGTCCTGCCTTGATGTCCATGATTCCCCTCGTGTCCGTGACGGACAGCACAGTATCGCCGTCACCACGTCCGACCGACCGCCGCCGTGGACGGGTCTCGCGACTCGTCCCTGCGACATCGACGACGGCCTACCATCGCCCGGCCGGCGACGACGCCGGGGAGCAGAGGGGAACACCATGACGATCGAGAATCGGCGCTTCGCGGACAAGGTCGCTCTGATCACGGGCGCCGGCTCGGGCATCGGGCGAGCCACCGCCGCACGGCTGGCCGCCGAGGGCGCGAAGGTCCTCGCCGTCGACATCAGCGAAGCCGGCCTGGCCGGCACCGTGGAGCTGGTGGAGGCGAACGGTGGCGGCACCATCGAGACCTGCATCGCCGACGTGACCCAGCCGGCGCAGTGCCGCGAGGCGGTGGCCACCTCCGTCGAGACGTTCGGACGCCTCGACGTGCTCGGCAACGTCGCGGGCATCGCCAAGGGCGAACACGTCGCCGACGTCACCGAGGAGGGCTATCGCCGGATGTTCGGGGTGAACACCGATGGGCCGTTCTTCATGTGCCAGGCCGCCATCCCTCACCTGCTCGAGACCGACGGCAACATCGTGAACATGGCGTCGAACGCCGGACTCATGGGCGGCGCCTACACGGTCGTGTACTGCATGACCAAGGGAGCGATCGTGCAGCTCACCCGGGCACTCGCCATGGAGTTCGCCAAGACCAAGCTGCGGGTCAACGCCATCGCACCGGGCGGGATCGAGTCGAACCTGACCGCCGGGTACGAGATGCCCGCCGACGTCGACTTCGATCTCGTCGGGCGCTACATGGGTTTCCGCGGCATGGGCACCCCGGATGACATCGCCGTGCTCTTCGCCCTCGTCGCGTCGGATGAGGGACGCAACATCCACGGAGCGATCCTGTCGAGCGACCTCGGCCTCACGACCGGCTGACGCCATGAGCGATCCGACGGCGACGGCACCCTCGCTCACGTCGAACGTCGACGCCTCGGACGCCACCTTCGCAGCGAACCGTGAGGCGCTCGATCGGGCGGTCGCGGAGCTGCGGACCCTCACGGCAAGCGTCCGGGAGGGCGGATCCGACGCGGCCCGGCGGCGCCACACCGAACGGGGCAAGCTCCTGCCCCGCGAACGGGTCGAGGGCCTTCTCGACCCCGGCACCCCCTTCCTCGAGTTGTCGCCCCTGGCCGCCCACGGCCTCTACTCGGGGGAGGCGCCGGGGGCAGGCCTGATCACCGGGGTGGGTCGGGTGTGCGGGCGCCTCTGCGTGATCGTGGCCAACGACGCCACCGTCAAGGGCGGCACCTACTACCCGATGACGGTCAAGAAGCACCTCCGGGCCCAGGAGGTCGCGCTCGAGAACCACCTGCCGTGCATCTACCTCGTCGACTCCGGTGGCGCCTACCTGCCCGCCCAGGACGAGGTGTTCCCCGACCGCGACCACTTCGGGCGCATCTTCTTCAACCAGGCGAACCTGTCGAAGGCGGGCATCGCCCAGATCGCCGCCGTGATGGGTTCGTGCACGGCCGGGGGCGCCTACGTGCCGGCGATGAGCGACGAGACGGTGATCGTGCGCGACCAGGGCACGATCTTCCTCGGTGGTCCACCGCTGGTGAAGGCGGCCACGGGTGAGGAGGTCTCCGCCGAGGACCTCGGCGGCGGTGACCTGCACGCTCGTACCTCGGGCGTCGTCGACCACCTCGCCGACGACGACCGCCACGCCCTGCGCCTGGTGCGCCAGATCGTCGACACGCTGCCGCCCACGGCCGCGCCGCCGTGGCGCGTGGCCGATCCGGAAGAACCGGTCGTCGACCGGACCGAGATGCACGGCGTCGTGCCGACCGACCCGCGCCAGCCCTACGACCCCCGCGAGGTGATCGCCCGCATCGTCGACGCCAGCCGCTTCGCCGAGTTCAAGGCGAACTACGGCACGACCCTCGTCACCGGCTTCGCCCACATCTGGGGGCATCCGGTCGGGATCGTCGCCAACGACGGCGTCCTGTTCGGGGAGTCGGCCCTCAAGGGCGCGCACTTCATCGAGCTGTGCGACCAGCGCAGCATCCCGCTGGTGTACCTGCAGAACATCACGGGCTTCATGGTCGGCCGCAAGGCCGAGGCCGAGGGCATCGCCAAGCACGGCGCCAAGATGGTCACCGCCGTGGCGTGCACCCGCGTGCCGAAGCTGACCGTCGTCATAGGCGGTTCGTACGGCGCGGGCAACTACTCGATGTGCGGCCGGGCCTACTCCCCCCGCTTCTTGTGGATGTGGCCCAACGCACGGATCTCGGTGATGGGCGGCGAGCAGGCCGCCGCCGTGCTCGCCACCGTGCGCCGAGACCAGATGGACGCCAGCGGCGAGACCTGGTCCGACGACGACGACGCCGCGTTCCGGGCGCCGATACGTGAACAGTACGAGGCGCAGGGCGCCGCGCTGTACTCGACGGCTCGCCTGTGGGACGACGGCATCATCGCACCTGCCGACACCCGGACGGTCGTGGGGCTGGCCCTGGCCGCCGTCGGCGCCGCCCCCCTGGCGCCGGTCGGCTACGGCGTGTTCAGGATGTGACGACGATGTTCGACCGGGTGCTCGTCGCCAACCGAGGTGAGATCGCCGTCCGGAGCCTGCGCACGTTGCGCGCCCTCGGGATCGACGGCGTGGCGGTCTACTCCGACGCCGACACCGACGCCCGCCACGTCGTGGACGCCGATCTCGCCGTGAGGCTCGGCCCGGCACCTGCGGCGCAGAGCTACCTGAACATCGACGCGCTGCTCGCCGCGGCATCAGCCACCGGCGCGCAGGCCGTCCACCCGGGCTACGGCTTCCTGGCCGAGAACGCCGGGTTCGCCGAAGCCTGCGCCCGAGCCGACCTGGTCTTCATCGGTCCGACCCCGAACGCCATCGACGCCATGGGCGACAAGGTCCGGGCCAAGGAGGTCGTCGCTGCGGCGGGTGTCCGCGTCGTCCCCGGCAGCGAGGGCCGGGGCCTCGACGACGCGCAGCTCCTGTCCGCCGCCGAGCGGGTCGGCTACCCCGTGCTGCTCAAGCCGGCCGCCGGTGGCGGGGGCAAGGGCATGCGGCTGGTCCACGACGGCCACGGCCTGATCGATGCCGCCGGCAGCGCGCGACGCGAGGCCCACAGCGCCTTCGGTGACGACACCCTGCTGCTCGAACGGTTCGTCGAGGCACCGCGCCACATCGAGATCCAGGTGGTGGCCGATCACCACGACCACGTGGTCCATCTCGGCGAGCGCGAATGCAGCCTCCAGCGCCGCCACCAGAAGATCGTCGAGGAGTGCCCCTCGCCGCTGCTCGACGACGCCACCCGGACGGCGATGGGGGCCGCCGCCGTCGACGTGGCCAGGGCGTGCGGGTACACGAACGCCGGGACCGTCGAGTTCATCGTGTCCTCGACGCGTCCCGCCGAGTTCTTCTTCCTCGAGATGAACACCCGACTCCAGGTCGAGCATCCGGTCACGGAGATGGTGCACGGCCTCGATCTCGTCGAGCTGCAGCTGCGCATCGCCGCCGGCGAACCGCTCCCGTTCACGCAGGACGAGGTCCGCGGTCGCGGACACGCCGTCGAGGCCCGGATCTACGCCGAGGACCCGGCCCACGACTTCCTGCCGACGGGCGGGCGGGTGATCCGGCTACGCGAGGCCGACACCCGCCAGGACGTGAGGGTCGACTCGTCGTTGCTCCCCGGCCTGAGCATCGGCGCGGACTACGACCCGATGCTGGCCAAGGTCGTCGCCCACGGCCGGGATCGGACCGACGCCCTGCGCCGACTCGACGCCGCCCTCGCCGACACGGCGGTGCTCGGCGTGACCACGAACATCGGCTTCCTACGCACGCTGCTGGCCGACCCGGAGGTCCGCGCCGGGCGACCTCGACACGGGCCTCGTGGGGGAACGGATCACTGCCCGAGCCCGACGAGGCACTACCCGACGTCGTGGTGATCGGGGCTGCGCTCCTCCCGCTCACGCCGACGGCACCCGTCGAGGACCCCTGGTTCCGACGCACGGGCTGGAGCCCGGGAGGCAGCCGGGAGCTGCGGGCGACGGTGCGCAGGCCGGCCACCCCGCCGATCGAGGTCACGATGCGTCACCGCGACGGGGCATGGACGATCGTCGCCGACGACGGACCCGAGCGCACGGCGACGGTGGGGCGCACGGCCAGCGGAGTGCGCGTGTCGCTCGACGGGACGACGACGGTCCTGGACCACGCCGAGGCCGCGGACGGCTCGACCTGGTTCGGACACGGGGGACGGACCTGGTCGGTCCGCGTCGACGGGCTGGCCGACACCCAGGGGGGCGCCGTGACCGTGGAACACCGCGGTCCGATCGTGGCGCCCATGCCGGGATGCGGTCACGGCGGTGATGGTGCACATCCGGGCGACCCCGTCGTCGCCGGCCAGCCTTCGCCCGATCGAGGCGATGAAGATGGAGTTCACCCTCCGCGCTCTCCCTCACGACGGCGTGGTCGCCCAGGTCCACGCCGCCACCGGGGATGCCGTGCGGCTGGGGCAACCGATCGCGACCGTCGAGGCCGACGGCCACGACCTCGGCGACGAGCGGGGCGAGGACTGACGCCGTGGAGTTCGACCTCGCCGGCGTGATCGGCGCCATCGCCCGCAGCCGTGCCCGACCGCGAGTGCGTCGTCCACGGGGAGGATCGGCGTGGCTACCGCGACTTCGTCGCCAATTCCAACCGCTTCGCCAACGTGCTGCACGAGCACGGTCTGGGCCTGCACCGGGCCCGGTCCGAGCTGGCCGGGTTCGGAGTCGGGGCAGGACCATCTGGCGCTGTACCTCCACAACGGGATCGAGTTCCTCGAGGCGGAACGTCGCGCGCTTCGCCGCGCGCGGTCGCCCCGTTCAACGTGAACTTCTACCGCTATGTCGACGACGAACTGGTGCCGCTGTTCGCCGACCAGCGCGCCAGAGCCGTCGTCTTCCACGCGGCGTTCGCACCGATCATCGAACGGATCACGCCCCGACTCCCCACCCTCGACCTCTTGGTGCAGGTGGAGGACGAGTCGGGCCGCGACCTGGCCCGAGGTGCTCACTGGTACCACGAGCTGCTCCGCGACCAGTCGTCCACTCCCCCGCCCGTGAGCCCCTCGCCGGACGATCTCTACGTGCTGTGCACCGGAGGGACCACCGGCACGCCCAAGGGGGTGCTGTGGCGTCAGGGGGATCTCTTCGTCGCCGCCCTGGGTGGAGAAACGCGAGCTCGCCACCCGTCGCGAGAAAAAATTCGCGCCGCATCGAGGAGCTTGGTCGAGGAAGCTCAATGGGAACGGGGCGGCAAGCGGAACCCTGCATTTCAGTTGCTTGAGTTTGGCCAGCAACTGGGTCATTTCACGCAACCAGTCCTGGTCAATGGGTTCGCTGCCCTTCTCTTTTTCCATGCGCTGGGTGAGTTCGGACATGGTCAGATCATGATCGTGTGTTTCGGCAATGATCTTCGCCATCGATTCGGCATCCGCCACATTCACCGAGCTCATCAGTTTATTCTGGATGTGTTTTTCCAACTGATCACAGAGCGAGTCGAGGTGGGCCATATGCTTTTTCACACGTGGCTGCAGGAGGGATTCTACCGTGGCCACAAAGAGGTGGACGACCGATTTTTCCGAGCAACCCAGGCAGGCACCGTCTCCACTGGCAAAGCTGAGATAGGCTTCCTTGTTGAGCAGGATAGTCTGGAGGGCGCCGATCTTTTCTTCCAGGTCGTCAATCCGACTATATTGCTCCGGCGTGGTGGGGAGGTCGGACCAGAGGTCCCATTCTTTTCGCAAGGTGGCGACGGAATCCTCTGTCTGTTTGATAGGGCGCAGGGCATCGTCGTTACACACGGCCACACATTCCATACAGCCCTTACAAGTGGTCGGGTTGACGGTGATGCTGAAGAGTCCGCCACTGCCGGGTTTGTTTTTTTCGTGCAGGTCAAAGTAAGGCCGGGTGAGGGCGAAATCGAAATCGCCGAGCTCTTCGCGGAACCAGGTGAATTCCTTTTCCAGAGTGGCATCATGGCCACTTTCATCGATCATCACATCGATGGCATCCTGGATATAGTTGTTCACGGTGGCGCCATTGCGTTCACCGCCGAACAGCTCTCGCACCTTGCTTTCCATTTTCCGGACGGCACCGGGCAATTGCTCGACGCTGCCGTGTGACTTCTTCACGCGATCGACCACGGTGTTCAGCACATCAGAAAGATTACTGACCAGTCCGGGGATGGCCGTATCGGGACAAATGGTGTAACAGTCACCACAGGCGGTACAATTGTTGGGGATCCATTCAGGGTGTTCGAAGCGGATGCCGGTCATGTCCCTGAACAGGGAAGACGCTGCGGGCATCACGCTGAGTCCGATAAATGGATCGGTGAGGTTGTCATTCCCCATGCCGCGCTGATAGAAGTTACCGGTCTGCTCCCAGAAACGGTGAATATCGCTCAACGTCGATTCACTTTGGGGGATATGCTTCAGGATGGATGGTATGGGCGGGATCATCTGACCGTTGGTCTTTTCTCCGCTGGTCGCTCCGACCACTTTCACGCTGTCGGGAATCTCGTGGATCTCATCGAATCCACGTTTCACCACGCGCATGTTATCATCTACCACTCGTTGACCCTTTCCACCAAACTTGTGCTGGATCTGGTCTTCGATGGCTTTGAGCAGGGTGGCCTGGGTGAGGCCGGCCTGTTTCATCACCGGAGAGGCGGCGAAGAAGCCGCCCTGGAAGGCGATGCCCTGCATGCGCAGTTGCAGTTCGGGATCGGTCGCTTCTTCACGGGCGATTTTAAATCCATCGATATAATGGATATGGATCTCATTGTCGACGATGAATTTCTGGTAGTGCCTGGGGATATCGGCCCAGACCTCTTCTGCTTTTGGTCGGTCGCTCTGAATGATGAAGGTTCCTCCCTTCTTCAATCCGGCCAGGGCATTGGTATGGTTGAGTACGTTCGGGTCGGGGCTGAGCACGACATCGACAAAGTAATACTCGCAATTCACCCGGATCGGTTCCGGTGCTGCAGCGAGGTAGTAGGTCGTGGGTTGTCCTTTTTTCTCCGAACCGTATTTCGGGTTGGCTTTGATATGGTAGTCCAGCAGATCGAACAGGGTCATCGCCAGGTTTTTCCCGGTAGTGATGGCCCCCCAGCCGCCTACGGAGTGGAAGCGGACGGTGATGGCCCCTTTGGGCATCAGGTTCGGATTCTCTGAGCCGTGGATGGCCAACTCCTTGACGTGTGGATAGGCATCTGTGATGCTTTCCTGGTAGCCCTGTTGCTTGGGGGTGATGGCTTCCTCCCGGATGAAATCGATGGAGAGGTAGAACAGTTTTTTGTGTTTGCCATCGGGGAGCATATTCTCGATCGCCCCGATGATGCCTTCCGGCTGGAGGTCGCGGCTACCCATACCGAAGGAGCCCGAATAGATGGCGGGCAGGTCGGTGGAAGAATAGCTTTCCAGTTCGGGATAAGGTTTGTCCTTCTTGTTCGAACCATTCTCCATGCACTTGGCCACAGTGGACCGGACTTCGCGAGCGATCGGCAGGTCGGAGGCCAGGGGTTGGTCGAGGCGTTCCAGGATGGCCACGCCTTTTTTGCCTTTCAGGATGCGGCTGATCAGATCGGAGGGAAATGGGCGGAACATGGTCAGATCGACCACACCTACTTTAATGTTTCTGGTTTTACGCAGGTAATCGGCGACAACTTCGGCACTAGGGATGAGGCTCCCTTGCCCCAGGATCAGGTAATCGGCGTCTTCGGCCAGGTAGGTCATCACGCGGGCATATTCGCGTCCGGTCAGGCTGGCGAAATCTGCAAAGGCCTGGTCGGTGAGAGGCTGGATATGATCGAAGAAGTATGGGCGCTGGGCGGCCACACTCTGCATATAGGAATCCTGGTTCTGGACGATCCCGGCCATGAGGGGATTATCGACATCCCACAGTTCCGGAATACGCCGGCGTTTGTCGCCGTAGATCATGCGCTGTGCCGGTGTCGGGGTATCGATAATATCGTCGGGTCGGCCGAGGAATTCTTTAATGAGTGCCCGTTCCGGTACGCGCAGTGATTCGATCAGGTGGGTGGTCAGGAATCCATCCTGGGCAACGATGCCGGGGGTGAGCGCCAGCTCTGCTACTTTGTGGGCAATGATGTTGAAGTCGGCGGCGTGCTGGGCATTGCGGGCGAACAGCTGAAAGAACCCGGTGTCATCGATGGCATGGTAGTCATCATGGCCAGCGTGTACGTTCAGCGTGGATTTGGTCATGGCCCGGGCACCTATGTTCAGCACATAGGTCAGGCGTTTCCCCACAGCGGCATACAGGGACTCGTGCATATAGGCGATTCCCTGTCCGGAAGAAAAATTCGCGGAGCGGAGTCCGGTCATGGACAGTCCGGCGGTCACCGCTGCGGCGGCATGCTCACCTTCGGGTTCGATGAAGATCAGAGGGCGATCCGAAATATTCAAATATCCTTTGGCCGCTTCTTCGGCCCAGTATTCGCCCATCTGGGTCGAGGGTGATGGGATAGGCGCCGGCTGCGTCGGAGGATTCTCGTTCGCACATGATCACCACGGTATTGCCATCCATAGCGGCACGGACACCGGGGTATTTGACGGCCTCTTTTTTCTTGCCCATGATCTTGTTTAAGAGTTCCATACTTGGGTATATCGAAGGTGAAACAGGAGTCAGCGGGATAGCCTTCTCCTGTTTTCAGTTTTTGTTTCCAGTAGATTCCCGCAGGTCAAGCGGGTTGCACATGCGACAGATGACTGTTACATTGTGGGTGGGGTGAGGACCGGAGTGGAGGTGAGTGTACATCCTGCAGGATTCAGACTGGTGTAGATCCAGTCACCATCTCCCTGGTCTTTTTGGCCAGTTGGAAATACTGCTTCATCACGCCCGAATTCATCCACTCTTCCGGATCTTTTGTATTCATCAGTGTGCAATCCAGATCGTGGAATTTTTGGTCCACCTTTCGGCACTCTTCCAGCAGTTCGTCGAGAGACAGTGTTGTGGTGATGTGCTTCCCATGGTGCTGCAGGTAGCCGGTCAAATAGTGGGATACGGCTTTGTAGGCATGGCGGCAAACGCTGTAGGGGATGACATCCTCTTCAGGCCTGGCGGCTTCTTCGCTGGCATTCTCGAAGTAGATATCGGCTTGCTCGAGTGTTGTTCTGGCGATTTCCATCAACATAGCGTCGGTATTTTAGTGGTTTCTATCGGAGGCTCGAGGACTCCAAATATTCGAAAGCCAAGCTACCCTTGTTGAGAGTCGCGAAACATGACAATTGTCAATATGGATGGTGATTGCGGTTATAGGTACTGAATCCCCGTTGGGGATGTGAGCACTTGGCCGGCTTGGCGGTCTGTCGGAGGGATGACCGGCGCAACCTTTTTTGTGGAGGAGTTTGGAGGGGAGGAGTCGAGGAGAAGTAGGGAGGTTATGAGGAAAAATGAATAACGTCACCAAAGGAGGGCCTGGAATGTTGAGGAGTTATGGAGAGGGGTTTATTCGATACGGCCTTCGGCAGTCAAGATTTCGATATTTCGAAGGCAGTACGGTAGGCCATTGCAATTATACCATCAGGACCGAGGGATGAGGACCGAGGCCGCAATAAAATCCATGCCATCCGTCAATCCGTGAAAATCCGTTATTCTGACAATCTGCTATACTGTCAATCCAAGATGGGTCAAAATTGAGATTAGGACTCCTCCAAACCAGCCTTCAGCATCCGGATCAATTGATGGTCCTCATTAAACGTCAGATAGGGATACACCACTTTGCTCAAAAAAAGACCATGGGGCAGGGCAGGCTGTTTTTGGGTCAGTTCTGTTTTCTGATTCAGGATGTCTTCAAATTCTGACAGGGTCATCGCGCCACTCCCCACCTTCACCATAAAGAATACACAAAACCGGACCATTCCACGGAGAAATCGATTACTGGTGATGGTGATCCGCATTCGCCCTTCTTGTTCATTCACTAGCAGGGCGCATTCGGTGATGTTGCATAATGTATTATCGTAAAGGTCTGGTCGCTTGCACAGCGGCTTACAATCTTGAGTGGACTGAATGAGGGCCGCCGCTTTTTTCATCAGGTCGATATCCAGGGTCAGGTCCTCATAGAAGTTGCTGTATCGAATGAGAACCGGGTCTTTTTTCAAATGGATGAAATAATCGTAAGTACGGGCGATCGCATCGTATCGGGCGTGTTGATCGTCGTTGACTTCGATGATATCAAAGACAGCGATGTCATCGGGGAGGCTCTTGTTTAGTCGGTATTTCAGATCAAATGCTGGCGGTTCATCCAGGTTGATATGCAGAATATACTGGCTGGCATGCACACCGGCATCGGTCCGTCCGCACCCAAAAACAATAATTGGCTTTTTGAACAGCTGGGCGAGTGACCGCTCTATCACTTCCTGGACGGTATTCAGTGTATTGTCCTGTTTCTGCCAACCACTGTATTGGGTTCCATCAAATCCGAGGTGTAAGAAGTAGCGCATATAAAGGGAGTGGGGGCGCTACTGCGCAATGGTTGTGTGTGCTTCGAACGGCAAACGTTGAACAAATGTAGGCATTCTCTGTCCAGTCGAATCGTTGCTGCCTAGAAAGGAGTGTTTCCCTCGGTTGGAATCATTACTTATAGTGATCAACAAAGTCAATTATTGTACTGCTGAATTCGAGTGGTTTTTCATAATGAGGAGAATGGGCGCATTCGTCAAGGAATACTATTTTCTTTTCTGATGTCGGAGTGCCTAATAAATCGAAGGCTTGTTGACCAATAGTAGCAGGTACAATTCCATCTTCCGCACCCCAAAGAAGTAGTGCAGGGATAGTGATATTACTGACCTCCTTTCTCATGTCATATCCATTTACCCATTTACCTGATTCACCGCCATACTGAGACCAGTAAAACGCCCATGTGAATGGGGACCCGAATGCCAGTGTGGAATATGGAATAGGGCTAAGAGAGAGCGTGTGCTCGTAATTATAAACATCACCTCCAAAATTTGTTGAATACAAATAGGGATAAGGGTCTGTATTGACTGGGTATGGATTCTCATCATACCAATCCATAATAAATTGATAGAACTCAGGGTCTCTGTCGTAATACAATGGAACTCGGTCTAATATCCATGTTTTCATTGCTTGTACATCTATTTGTTCTGCAAGAGCACCATCAAGATCTATCCATCCATTGATATTGATCTGATGATTTCCTTGGCCAAGATAACCTGCAGACATTGCTCCTCCCCAACTATGCCCCAGGATAAACAGGGAGCCTGGGTTGTATTTCGCTTGGATCAATGTGACAAGTCTTTCGAGATCTTCAATGTGCTGGTCAATGGTCAGCGTTGACAGGTCAGGATCGCCTTGGGATAGTCCTGACATTCGTTGATCCCAATAGATCAGGTTATAATTTTCCTCCAGATGTTTAAATCCTTGAGAAATTGGAAATTCATGACCTGAGGTAGCCCCCGGGCCGCCGTGAACGGTGAGGATATATACATCAGAGCTTCTATTTCCTTTTACCCAAACGGGCATAACGGCACCCTTATTTTCGAGAAAAAAGTAGTCTCCATCACCAAGCCATTCTGATTTTTCACAGCCAAGTATGAAAACAGAAAGAAGGAGAATTGAAATAGCGGGTATTGCTTTCATGTTATTTAGTCTTGAGGTTGTAACTGTATCCAATCATCAATGCAGTATGAACGGTGGCCAGATTATTATATGGAAGTTGCCAGAATAGTTTGGGCCGGATCCATATAAAGTGAGCAGTTTCATTATTGGGGGTTAGATTGAATCCACATCCAAAGGTGACGGAAGGCATGAAATCAACGTTTGCAAAACTAGAAACACGTGCCACATTTCCGGTTTCATCTACATGCCAAATGTCTTCATTGTAAAACGAGAGCATGGCGCCCAGGCCAATCGATTGTTCAAAATACCATCTTTGGTTTTTTGTGTACATCCTGAACCCTTCATGCAGATCAATCAATAATGCAGAATGACTCCGTGGATGATTGTAAAAGCCAATGTCTATTTTTAAAGGAGTGGAAAATTTCCCGGTATGAAATTTTTCATATTCAAATTCTGCAATCATTCCGGGATAAGTGATATTTTCTCCGAAATAACCACCACCCAAATTCAATTTTGTTTGAGCGTTAGCGGATAGGCTTATCAAGAGCAATATCGATGCAAGTAAAGTCGTCTTCAACGTCATGACATTTGTTTTTTGATGATTCACAACTGGTTATTATAGAAGCAGACACCTGCCCCCAGGTTCAGGCCGGAGTCCAGCTGCTTGCCCAGGACATATCCCTTCGTCTTATATCCGAGATTGACATTTATCCCCAACCACTTATTCAGCTTCCATTGGTTGATCAGCTCAAGAGAAGCCCCTTTGCCAAAGATGTCCTGATCCCAGAGTTCCACCAGAATATCAGAATGCCATTTATCGGACTTGATGACGTCGTTCATGGAAGCCCCTATTCCGATATTTTTGAAAGGCTGACCAAATTTCAGATACAATCCGTATTGATTGTCATTTAAATGGATGTAATTCTGCATGTACAGCTCGTAACCCAATGGAGACGCATTGAACAAGGTTCCATACGTCCATCCATTTTTGTGGTCACCCACCAGGAAGATCGGCCTGCGCGTCTTGGAGGATTTTCCAAATGACCCACCCAGTTCACGATAAAACTGTGGATCCAGGAATTGGAAGAAGAAGGCAAAAATGCTGGACTGATTGTAAAAACTGACCAGATCGGGGTTGACGGTGCTGTCGGCCATAAATACCTGGTTGTCTGAATAGTTCTTGAACACAGGGAGGATGTAATGGACCGGGTCGCCAGCAGTTTTGATCCACACCTCCTTCTCTTTCGGATTAATGGGTGTGATCAACGTTGTATAGATGGGGTACATCATCCGGTTGGCAAATGAAAACCCCAGATCTTCATTCCAGATTCCATTTTGCCTGATGAATGAGGATTGCAGATTGCGAACAGTGAGATAATTGACTTCAAAGCCTGCTGTGACAAATATGGCCTCATCTACGAGAGATCGATCCAGGGGTAGGTCTGCTGTCGTGTAGGGGACCGGCAGATTGAAGTTGTGAATGTTGAATGTTCCCCCGATTTGTCGTGCCCTGAAGGCATGTCCAAATTCATGCGACCACAACATGGCCAGATAGGCGGTAGCAAAGTTGAACACACCTTGTGTAATGTTACCCGCAGTTCGATTCATTTTTGAACTCACTAAGGAGTTGAATCCGTCATTCAGAACACGATAAGTACTGATTGCATTTGTGGACGAGTTTCTCAGGTCATAATTATTGTATATGCCGAACTGATACGTTCGTTGCCATAAGCTATCTTGTCCTTGGCCGTTCATGATGGAGACCATAAAGGCTATAGCTATTCCGATGTATTTATACCGATTCATGATAATGAATTTAAAGGTTGCTGTGATGAGAGAACACATGTCGAATGTGTGAGTGGTTTATGGGTATACGGCTAGGCGTTATCTTTCAATGATTCTCAGAAGATGACCGGGTGTTGATTCCCTCTTATCAGAACTCTATTTTATAGCTGATATTCGGGATAAGAAGACCCTCGTAGTTTGTTTCTACCTTGTTTGTTTTCAAGTTGTATACATCATTTGCGTATTCTTTGGTGCCGGTGGCATTGAGTACTTGTAATGACCAGACGGACGAGTATTTTGGCTTGTTTATCCGATAGGATAGTGTGAACGAGATCACCGGCATGGCGTCATATCGTTGACTGAATGCCATATTTCCATCAGTTTCACCATAAATGACATCCTGTTGTTCATCGGAGGCGACTATGTTGATGGATTCTTTACGGTTGCCGCCCAGGAAGTTCAGTTTAATGTTGGCGCCTATTATATTATTTTTGGAAGTATGCCATTCTTTTCCTGCCATCAAATTGAACACAAAATTCCTGTTGAAACGTGTATTTCGCTCCACGCCATCTGCATCGTTGTACTTCGAATCAAATACCGAGGCAGTCAGCATATAGTAGTATCCACCACTCAGGTATTTCTCCAGGGTGAAGTCAATTCCCAGATTTCGGCCACTGCCTTTGCTTTCGAGTTCTTCGTTATAGAATAGCGTGTTCTTGTTGTTCAGAGTGGATGCATATCCGTAAGGGCTCACCGGTACATTGTTCAGAAATTGGTAATACGGCTCTATACTCAAATGAAGATTGCTGCCAAGTTTCGCCTGGTAGGAGAAAACCAGATGAGATGACTTCATGAAGTCTAGATCTTTGTTCGGATGCGCGCCATTCACGGATACGAAATACACAGGTAATTGCTCCATACGACTGTGAATGCCATAAGCCACGGCTACACTATGTTCTTTGCTGACATTGTATTTCAAGCCCACTCTTGGTTCAATTGAATAGTTACCATTCAGGATCAGGTATTGGGTATTCAAGCCTGCATTCAATGCCAGTTGAGGTGTCAGCGTGAATTTTGATTGTGAATAGAGTTGAATGAATCCTGTGTTTCCAGATTTGGTGGCTATCTCTTGCAGCTCCTCACCGGCCGATGTGGCTTCTTTTACATCAATTTCGAAAGAGTGGTGGGTGTATCGCAGTCCGGTCTTGTTACTGTGTCTGTTGTTCAATCGTTTTGTATAATCACTTTGGAAGGTGATTTGGTTGGTTCTGTTTTTTGCTCTGGATTGGGGGTGTCCTTGCAGAGTCATGTCCAGTCGTTCCTCGGTAAAATCCAAACCACTTCCTGTATATGCGATGGTAGACTTTAGAAATGCATTATCTGGCAAGATGAGTTTATGTGAGAGTGCAGTGGCGTACATATGCATGGATGTATTTGAATTGTCTCGATCGTATATTGATTTCCAATCCATGCTATCCAGCGCTTCCGTCTTCACTCCGTCAACGGCGCCAATGCCCCAGAATGTGAAGTTTCCATTATTTTTTGTCCGAAAATTTGTTTTAAATGAAAGGTCCTGATATTTCAGCACACCGGCTTCGTCGGGTAGGAGAGGGGCAATGAGGGCCATTGTTGAATTGCGATAATTGACAATGTATGTTGATTCTGAATGTTTGCTGAAAGGGCCTTGAGCCATGGCTCCTATTCCTAAAAGGCCGGCTTCAAATGCATACTGCCTTTTTTCCTGGTTGCCTTGACGTAGATTGATATCAAATACCCCGGAGGATGCGTTTCCGAATTCTGCAGGAAATGCGCCGGTATAGAAATCACTGTTGGCCATCATTTGACTGCTGATCGCAGAGATCAAACCTCCTCCGGCAATGGTGAGATTGGCAAAGTGATTCGGATTGGGAACTTCCACACCTTCGATGCGCCATAATAGCCCATCCGGACTGTTCCCTCGAACAGAAATCCCATTATCCCCGATGGCAGGATTAGCAACTCCGGCAAATGATGTGACCAGGCGGGCTGGGTCATCCAGACCTCCTGCATAACGTTGCGTTTCTTCCACCGTAAATTGGCGACTGCTCAACTGAGCCATACTATTCAACGGGGTTGATTTATTTACGCGCACTATGACTTCATCCAGGGTGGTGCCACTCTCTTGCATCGCTATGGAGAGGCTGATGATCTGCCCCGAGCTCACCAGTAATTCTTTTATTTCATAAGAGGAATAACCGATCATGGAAACAATAATCGTTTGCCGACCGACTTTGATGTTTTCAAGCTTAAAGTTTCCCTCTACATCCGTAACCGTCCCCATAAGCGGATCCGTATCAGTTACGATAAGCGTGGCATAAGAAAGGGGCTCGTGAGTGACCTCATCATACACGTGGCCCTGGATGGTTTGGGTGATTTCCTGGGCTGTAAGCCAGTTTGAAGTGCCAACGATGAGCATGCCCACTAGTAGAATGGCCATCCTTATATTTTTGGTCAGTTTCATCTTGGTTGTTTGTGTAAAGTTTTTCATCAGAGGTTGATTTTTTGTGAAGAAGAAGATTTTGTCGTTGAGGATGATATACAGTGCGATCAATGCGAGTATGCAGGTTTGGATCACCTTGCTCATTGGATGAGTGGCGAAGAGTTCGTTAAAGAACCCAGCTGAGATGTGAAAGAGAATAGGGAGAAGGATATTCCGGTTGGATTTGTAGTAAATCCAGTTCATGATGAGGACAAAAGGGATGAGACTGACCAGGAAATTCACGCCATAGATCCAATCAGCCGATGCCAGATGGCTATGGTAGTAGTCTTTGATGCTGGACAGGGGGATATGCCAGATCGCCCAGAAGCCTGCAAATAACACAGATGTCTTGAAGAGACTGAATTTCGTTCTCAAGGAGTCTGTGCCATAGGTGTGCCATGCCAGCTCTTCCAATATCGGTGCGATGATGAGCATGACCCATACGGGAAAGACCCCGGATGTAAATGAATAGGACTTTGCCCATTGGAACTGATCGATACTGTATCCAAAGAGGAGGGATACGGCCTGTGCCAGTAAGATGCTAAATGGCATCAGGGTCAGTGACACAATGATGTAGGTGGATGGGACCCCTTTCAGGTTGAAGAATCTGCCACTGATGTCCCTGGCCAGCTGACGGTTCTTCCGGGTCAACACGAATGTCACCAGGACAGGAGCGATCAAACCCAAAAAGGCCAGGATACTTGCCCCTGATTGCAGTGTTGTGTCAGTAGTCTCTATGTGGCTGATGACACCTGCGAGAATCCAGAGTGTCCAGGGGATGATCGTGGCTAAGCTGAAAAACAAGCGCGTTCTATGGTACAAGTTGTTGTTCATGATTTCACGTGTTTGTGTTGATTCTGATGCGAAGGTTCATCGAAAATCAAGGTGCATCGCCCAGACGTGAAGGACTGAACTTATTAAGGGGTCCAATCGTATAGGAGTGGACATCTAAAACCGTGAAAAACAGAGTGGTGTGTGATTCTTACCTGTGTGTGGAATAATTGAAGGGGAATCGAAATTTCAGGGGAATAAAGACTTGGATAATGTCGAAAGGATGGGGTTGCTGACAGGTGCCTGGAGAACTTCAGGCCAGAAAGTTGCCGTCAACTGGATGTGTGCCACTTCGGAGTTCAGGTCTAAAGCCAGGAGTGGCTATGCCCAGATGTGGCCCTGGCCAGACTGCAATCAGGTGCAGGGATGTTGGCTGAGAATGAGCCCGAAGAAGGGGTTGAGTTTATTACAACCCGAATAGCGACATGGCTCCAGGTGAAATGGATATGACTAGGATGGACGGTGGTTGACAGATTCACCGGGCTTATCCCATCATCGCGTGACGAGGTGGGCGTTGTGTCTACTCAGAAAATCGGAATGCGTGCAGGTCGCCTGGATCAAGACAACAAAGGCTTGGCGGCTTAGTCCTTTAGTTGAGAGATATACTGAGATGGGGTAACAGATTTGAACTTCTTGAAGACACTATTGAACGAGGATTTGGAATTAAATCCGGAGTCATAGGCGTGCACGAGTAAGTTGAAGTTTGTATTGCTTTGCGCTTTTTGTAAAAACTCCTCGACTCTATACTTGTTGACGAAGTCATGAAAATTGACTTCTTCATATTGATTGATGATTTGCGATAAATGGTTAGCCGATATCGACAAGTGGTTGGCCAGTTCGGTCAAAGTCAGTTTCGGGTTTAGATAGGGTTTTTCGGCGCGCATGCAGGTCAGAAGTTCTTCGTGTTTGATCATCGCGATCTCTGATTTCAAGCTTGACTTTTTATACTCACTTTCTGATTTGACAAGATCGTCGAGGGAGGTCGATGTATTGGAAAAAAGGTCTTGTTGTTTGATTCCGGAGTACCCGACATAAACGACGAAACATGTGATGATAGAATAGAACAGAATGTCGGCATTGAACGAAAACTGAAAAGCAAGCACTTCACGGAGAACCGTGACCAGGAGGACGGTTACAAAAAGGGTGGCTATTCCTATTATGGTATAGCGCAACCAGTGGAGATGGATATTTTCATGACTGGAAAAGTTCTCATCGACGACTTTTTCCCGCTTTCGCAACAATCTATACGACAAGATGGAATAACTCAGCCCGGATAGGATGAAACTGATCAGAAGGATAATGGCGAATACACTGTAGTCATCAATCAGCCCTTTATCTACTTGCATTTTCTCTTCCGTCGAGTACCAGAAGTAAAATGGCATCATATACCCATAGGCGATCAAAGCGGGTAAGAAATGCAGATAATCCGTTGTTAGTAGTTGATCATCCTTTTTGATTGAATACTCGACATAGAGGTATAGGAATGGGCCATAGAGCAACGGAAGAGGTGCGGTGGTGCCAATGAGGTGGGGGTGTGTCTCCCAAAAGCCATTGTGATGTAAGAAATAGCCCGTTAAGTGAATTCCGATCGTAAACAACCAAATTGTCAAAAGCGTATCCGTAAGGACCTTGTCCTTTTTTGTAAATAGGAGAATGCCTAAAAAGAAAGACAGGACAACCCCGATATTTAATACGACTCCCATGCTTGTCTATTTTGCTTTATAACCATGATGCCATGTAGAGGATGCCTCCTTGTTAATCTGTCCTGTCAACGTCTTTTGGGCATGGTGGAGCATACGATGAATGACTAGTGAAGGATCAGCTTTCCAGTCTTGTGAAACCTTATGCCATTTGACAGGATGTAGAAATAGACCCCATCAGGCAGCATGCCCCTGTTGATCTTGAAATCATTCCGGTTGACAACGAATTCATAAACGGAAGTACCCTGGCTATTATAAAGTGTAAAAACAGGTGCAGGTGCATCCTGGAGAATATTCGAATCGATTTTGATGTAGATGTCTGTAAGTACAGGGTTGGGGTATATAAGAATACTTGATCCAGGATCAATGGGATGCAGTCCGGTTGGGTTGTCTGTAAACTCATGAGCACCGATATCCATCATTGCATCCAGAAGCGCATTGCCCCAGAAATCAACTCCGGTATAATTGTCAACTGGTGATCCGGCATCCACGCAACTGGAACTGGCATTCAATTGAAACCCCTGTGCGGCCTCACGCAATTCTTCCCTGGTGAAGATGACTCCAGGGAGTATTTTCCCGGGTGAATATGGATCTATAAACTGTGGGTCAGCCAAAACAGGGTACTCTCCGGGATTTATTGGAGTGTGGCCAGAATAGCAATTATGGCTCATGTGGTGAAGTGAGTCCTGATATGTCGTATTCGATGTGGCCTCAGTGTAGAATATGTTGTTTTGAAAGATCTGTTCGTCCTCCTCACTGAATAAAAACGCCAGGCTATCCGTGCGATAAAAAATATTATTGTAATAGGTGGGGCTGCTGTTAAAGAAGTATTGTGCATTGCCTTGCTTTGCACCATCGTTATAGCTGATGTTGTATCTGAAAATCTGATGCGGCAGGCCACCTAAATTGAAGCCTCCTTCATTGTCTCGACTGTAATTGAACTGATATATAGCATTACCCGTGGTCTTGAGATCAAAGTCCCACGCCTGGCCATCCCAGGTGATGCGTTTTGTGGCTTCACAATAATTATACTGAAAGATGGGGTCTGAACAACCAAAGCTCCAGATTCCGGCAACGGCAAGCCCATTGAACCCTAATTCATCTGGTTCCCTTGGATCTGAGCCACTGTTATTTCCAGCCTTTATGGATGCGTTTAATTCGACCAGTGGTGCGGTGGCATTGAGTACGACGATTCCATCTGATCCGATATTATATACAGAGTTCTGTCGGATCAAAAGATTCGTAGCCGTTTCAAATTGAAATGCAAAAATGCCGGTGCACGTGCAGTCATGTACGTAGTTGCCCGAAATGAACAACGAATCCATATAGGTCGCGTGGCAAAATATACCTGCATTTTGGTACAAATTATATTCGTCCGGGTCAAGGACGGAACCACGAGGCGGTCCTACACTCGGATGGTTACTGCATCCTTCAATAAAATAGACTTCATTGTTCAAGATATCTACCTGAGTAAGCGATCCGCTCCATTCTCCAATTTGAATACCACAGCGAAGCGCTTCTGATCCATCAAAGATGTCGAGACCATCATAATTGGTGACAGCAAATCCATCGACGACGATATAGCTGGCACTGTTGCGAATGAAAATGGTGGATTGGATCAGGCCATTTCCATTGATCAGTGGTTTTGCCCCAAGGCCATACGCAGAAAATACGATTGGATTCCCTGCGGTTCCGGCGCTGGAGATATCCAATCCACCAGACCAGGTGCTATTTTTTTTAAAGAGTATGCTGTCACCGGGCAGAAAGTCACTATTGTTCACTTTTTCAAGGCTGTTCCAGGGATCCATTATGGATAGCCCGCTGTTGCTGTCCAGGCCGTCCTTAGAATCTATATAATAGGTGGTGGCAAACAAACTGCAGTTGAAGGCTGTCAGTAGTATGGTGAACATGAAGAGTTGGCGTTTCTGCATTTGTTTCAGTTGTCTGGGAAACGTGTGTATTGCGTTGAGTCAGCGTATTGATGAAAGTGCATGATGTGGTAATGAAGATACTTGTGGCCTGTTGATTGCGGCTAATACTGGAGTCTATTCTTTAGGGATTCGGCCACTATTTTCTCTGCAAAAGCAATGATATGATGATCTGGGTCAGCGAAATAGCAAACTTTGTCACCCCAGTCTCTATTCAGGATAGGGCTGACTAATATAGCACCGCTCTTCAGGGCATTTTCAAATTCGATATGAATGTTATCCACATGTACATAGAGTTCACACCTGGGGATGCCATTCCCACTGTCTGGGTGAGGTGTCTTATTTTCTAGTATTTTGGCAATACTTTTATTGGGCATCAGGCCAATTTTGCAATGGGCAGAAATGTTAAATTCTGTCATTCCGGGAACATGTAAATCAGCTTTTTGACGAAATATTTTTTGATAGAAGATGCGACTGGCTTCCTGGTCATTGACGTATAGGATGAATTCAACTTGATTTATTTGTGGAATCATTTTTCAATAGTATCGATATATCAGAGTTGTTTTGTTTCCTCTCATGGGTCATCGTATTCGTCTATTGATCAAGACGAGCGCTTCACGGTTAAGGCCTGATGTGCTCATACTGTGTCAAGTATGTCAATCACCTCACTAATATAGGAATTCTGCCTCAGGTCGTATCTATTAGGTGTCCATCAAGTTGACTTTGGCTAGATGAGTAGGATGTGGGACTTGGACCGGGGAGTAGTGTGCTCTAATGGTGGTTTATCACAAAGCCTGGTGTTAACGTGCGGCCGCTCTTGTTTAGATAACTCTTCTGAATACTGTTTAAATGTTGGGGATCAGGATTCATGAAGGTCAGATTTGGGCAGGAATTGTGTTTGTTTTGGTGGTTCCCAATGGTTTTTTTTTAAAATTTGACAGACATGTAGGTCGCTAAGCTGCATGTCTGTCAACGTAATCATTAGCGTATAGAAGCACTTATATAATGACTAGTTTGCCTTTCTGGACACCCGATGTACCGTGAACTTCTATGATGTATGTCCCCGGGATGTACTTGTCAATCTGCAAGATTATTTCTTTGTCCTTTGGAGTAATGGCCTTCTGCAGCTTGATTTGTCCTGTAATGTCTCTTATGATTATCATAGTTGCATTTTCCAGGTTGTGCTCAATATATAGGGCACTCGCCGAATTTGCAGGGTTGGGAGAGATATTTAGAGCATTTGTTGAAGAAGGGATTGATTCTATGGATGAGGAGGATTCTCCTAATTTGACAATCCACATATCCCCATTACCATGATACCCGTTGAATTCATTGGATCTTGTCCAACCCGCAAATAGAAGGCCATTGTCATTGGTTGAGGCAACACTAGTGTAAGACACATCCCCTTGGCTGCCGCCTACACATGTAGACCAAATCAGATGGGTGGAATAGTCTGCCTGAACTATCCATGCATCTGCACCGCCAATAAAATCGATAATATCACCATCTTCGGAGGAGGTGTTTCCTGTAATGATGAAATGACCCTCATTCGTTTGGTGAATGGAATAGGCCTCATCATCTTTACTGCCTCCAAATGTCTTTTCATTGAGAATGTTTTGACTTGGATCAAGCGTGACCATCCAATAGTCTAAGCCGCCATGATTGGTGGAGACATCCCCGTCGTTGGAGTAGGTGGTGCCGACAATAACAATTTGCTCGGTGGGTCCTACCGAAGCAAAGTAGGCATCAGTTGCCTCATCAAATTGGCTTCCGCCTAGTGATTTTTCCCAAATGAGATTCCCTTGAGGATCAATTTGGATCGCCCACATATCTTCATAACCCTGATTGACCGATACGTGACCATCACTAGAACGTGCATAGCCTACTATCAGATAGTTAAAACCAGCAGGAATTATTTTGTTTGCATATTCTAGTTCTGACCCCCCATAGCATTTTTGCCACAAGATGTCACCACTGAAGTTAAGTTGAATAATCCAAAAATCTCGGTCACAGGACATTCCCTGCAAGTCTCCGTTGTTGCTTCCACCATCAAAGCCTAAGATGAGATAGCCATCTGCATTTTCAAGGACATCATTGGCGGCATCTGCTCCGGTGCCACCTAAAGCTTTTTGCCACTGCAGTACACCCCATGAATCAGTTTTGACAACCCATCCATCTCTAAAGCCATTCATTCCAGTAACATCAATATCATCAGAATATGTGACTCCAGCAATAATGTATCCGCCGTCACTTGTTTGTCGAATGGCGTTGGGTATGTCCCAATCCGATCCGCCATAATGGTTTTTCCATTCAACATCTCCTGCAGTGTTTAGTTTGATTACCCAATAATCATAATCACCATTGGTTGGTCCCACATCTCCATCATCAGAATCTGAACTACCGGCTATAATATACCCACCATCAGATGTTTGTTGAATATCAGTAGCCTGATCTGTCAGGGATCCACCCAAAACTTTTTGCCAGACGACATCAGGTGCCTGTGCAGGTGCAACGAATGAAACTATCATCGCAGCGATTAGAAGTAGTATATTTCTCATGGCTATTTCTTTTGTCTGTGTGAGAACACCTCAGGCGGGAATGTATTACGTTGGAGGTCGAAATTGGATGACAAAAGTCAATCTATAACATGACTTTCAGGTTGTATAGAATTTATACTCCTTGAAGGATTTTTTAAAATCTTTTCTTTTTATTGCACTCTTCATAATTATTACAAAAAAGGGGAGCTGAATGTCTTTTTATTCGCCATCAATGTCGACTGCTCTTGTTCTGAGAGCGGTCATACACATTTGTTAGCATTCTTATTATTTGGAGTAATTCTATGTAGGGTTTCTGGTCTTTAAATCGATTCGAGATTGGGTTTACAACAGGCAGATGTATTTACTTTGCTTTAGGTTGGATTCCACTTATATGTATTCCCTGAACCATTGTAGTGTTAGTGCCTGATTTCCCGAAAGGAGCGTGCAGGTTTATTGATGTGTATGTGTTGCTCAAGCACTTCAGTTTCCTGGATGATCTGGTGTGTCCCTGACTCCTGAGTTTGACTCAGTGTTATTGTCTAGTTGGATTCCAAAAATGCACCTACTTTAGCGACCGTATTCATTATTGAAGCAACTTTGCCGAATGGTGAATTGTAAACCTAGATTGCTCTATTTATGAAGATTCTCTGTGTTGGCCGGAACTATACCGAACATGCCAAAGAGCTCAATAACCCGGTCCCTCAAAGTCCCATGCTGTTTATGAAGCCGGCTACGGCTTTACTGAATCAGGGCAAGCCCTTCTTTTACCCGGATTTCAGCTCTGATATTCACTATGAATTGGAGATTGTCCTTCGCATTAGCGGAAATGGCCGCCATATTGACCGTGAATTTGCGCCCCGATATTATGACCAGGTGGCCCTCGGTATTGATCTTACCGCCCGTGACCTTCAGTCGGAACTGAAGTCCAAAGGCCATCCCTGGGAGATCGCCAAAGCATTTGATCACTCAGCAGTGGTCTCTCCCTTCGTGGCTCTTCCCCCCGATCATGCCAACGGTATTCGTTTTGAATTGCACAAAAATGGACAGGTGGTCCAATCGGGCAATTCAGCGGATATGATCTTTTCTTTCGATGAGCTCATCGCCTACAGTTCCCGTTTCTTCAAACTCCAGCAAGGGGATTACTTCTTCACCGGGACACCGGCCGGCGTGGGACCGGTCCAGGTTGGGGATGTCCTTGAAGGCTATCTGGAAGGGGAGAAGCTCCTGCACTGTGAAGTGAAATAAATCGGAAACCGGAAGGGACTGTTGGGCTTCGTGACGGAGAGACGAAGTGACTCAGGGATGGAGGGAATGAAAAATGAAAATGTGGAAATCGGAAAGCGGAATGCAGGAACGATGACCTTGCCTGATCGTTGGGCAAGCCCCGAAGGGGCGCAAGATCTTAGGTTGGGCAGCGCCCAACATTATAAATGAACCCTACCTCAAAAGCCCTGAAGGGGCGCAAGAAATCAGGAATCAGGAATCAGGAATCAGGAATCAGGAATGCCTGCCCGCTGTGGCGGGAGAAAGGCGGAAACCGGAAGTGACTGTGGGCCTTTGAGACAGAGAGACGAAGTGACGGAGGGAATGAAAAATGAACAGGCGGAAATCGGAAATCGGAATGCCGGAACGATGACCTTGACCGATCACTTGGCAAGCCCTGAAGGGGCGCAAGAAATCCTACTGCCCAACTTAGAGCAGGAAAACCTGATCTGTTGAGGAAAAAGGAACCGAGTTATGGAAAGGCCTATTCCCAGAGTTTAAAAAATTTGAATTATTTGAACAGCAGCAGTTCGACCCCTACGGGGCCGATTGGACAGGATATAATTTTTGCTATAAACCTTTGACCCCTACGGGGCCAGGGACTAGTGGCGTCAGAAGGACGATTCACGTTTGGCAAAAGCAATGTTCAGAACACAAATGGGATATTCAATTGTCTTGTCTGATCTGTGCAGGCCCAACCCGGAAATTTGAATCCTAAATTGGACCCCTATGGGCAAGGGCCAGTGACTCAAAGCAGTCCATGATTTTAAATAATTTTATACTTCAGGAGTCTGTACAAATGAATCGCAAACAAAGTGCCCCGTAGGGGTACAAGGTTTATAGTACAGGCCACTGAAAGAAACAGTCGCCCCGTAGGGGTGAAACTGCCACCCTGGGACGTAGGATGAATTCTTCAATCCGTAGTGATATCTTAACATGAATCGGAATTAAAAAAGCAGGCCATTCCAGTCAGCAAATCCAGCCATCATGGGCGGAAGTAATCAGGAATGCCTGCCCGCTGTGGCGGGAGAAAGGCGGAAACCGGAAGTGACTGTGGGCCTTTGAGACAGAGAGACGAAGTGACGGAGGGAAGGAAAATGAACAGGCGGAAATCGGAAATTGAGGTACTGCCGGCGGGCACTGATGAGGGCTATTTCGATATTTCGTTATTGGTATTTCGATGGTCACCGAAGGGGCGGCGAACTTGGGAACGCAGGCATTATGTGGAATGGCCTGCACCCGCTCTGGAGGGGGGGCGAAGGAGGAGTCGGGAATGCGAGGATCGGCGTATTTTTAGGATGAAATCTTACGAGGCACCCCCTCTCCTTGCAAAAGGGAAGCCTGTTGCCGACGGTAGGGGCTGGGATGGGATGCCGGCTGCGACCTGAAGGGGGAGATAGGAATAGAAAGGATCGAGGAAAAATCGAAAGTGGCGGGGAATGCCGGAACGATGGACCTTGACTGATCACTTGGCAAGCCCTGAAGGGGCGCAATATCGGAGCGTTGGGCAACGCCCAACGAATTGAATCCACCCTTCCAAAAGCCCTGAAGGGGCGCAAGAAAAACGGATGTCCATCAGAGAGGTGAAATTTCTTCCTGTGGAACAGAATAAATCAGAAATGGTAAAATAGAAAGCATGCCCTCAAGGAAGGGCAGCCTGCCCACTTGCGCTTTGGAAATGCCGCCGTTGAGTTTGCGCCTTCGCGTTTTTTCTCCTCAACTCCTCCGCTTATAATTTTACCAACCTTCCCTTCGCCTTTACAGCTCCCGATCGGGCATGTTTGATTTGAAAGGGATAGAGACCAGATGGCCAGACGCTGAGATCCAGAATGAAATGATCGGACTCCGTTTCCTCTTCGGAAAGCAGATGTCCATTCAGTTGATGGAGGGAAAGGATATGTCGTTCCCGAAGATCATTTTGGAAGTAGAGGAGGCCATCCTGGTGGACCGGGTGGGGGCGGATTTGAAATCCGGCATCATTCAGGTCGATGATCTCTACAGATTGGACTTCCGATTCAATGGATAAACCAAGTAATAATTTATAGAAATTAGTCTGGTTGGGTACTGGAGAATCATCGACAAAGGAATAGCTGATCGGCTCATTGATACTCCCACATATTCCGCCGATGTTGCCGATAGGCGTGAAGGATTGCCCGTCTGTCGAACGTACAATTTCAATACCCAGGCAAGTATTCCCGGCGTCGATAGTCCAGTTCAATACCACCTTGCCATTGCCTGTTGCCAGGGAAAAGTGGGAAAGGAAGCCCTGGGCTTGCGTCGTTACCCCGATCAGCAGTAAACCAATGAGGAAAAGTGTTCTTTTGAGGATAGGCATATGGTTCTTAACGTCAAAAGCGGGTTTCTTGTTTGGCCATACGGGCAACTGGTTTCTGCAGCTGTCGGATTCCAGGTTCCTTCGTTCCTGTATTCCTGGTTGATCCTTGTCATGGGGACACAAATGTGTAATTGGAATGCTCAATGTTCAAGGAGCGAGCCTGACCCCGAGCCCTCCCCGAGCACTCAGGGTCGAGGGCCGGCTGCTGGTCAGTTCAATGTCCCGTGACTTCGGGGCACCTTTATCGTTGAACAGCCAGTTGTTTGAAAAAGACTGTTCAACCATGTAAATAACCAGAAACAGCCTTGCGCTCGTGCAAGGCGGGGGAATCTCGATCCGGGATTAAAACATCCTTTCCGTGCCCGAAAACTGGAAAGACTCCTCACCCTTCACGGCCGAATACGGTTCCGCTTTGTAACTTTGCCCACCTTTTCAATTTTAGTACTCAATCCGACTGCTGCATGTCCTATCTCTTTACCTCCGAATCCGTCAGTGAGGGCCATCCCGACAAGGTGGCTGATCAGATTTCTGATGCTATCCTCGATCACTTTCTTGCTTTTGATCCTTATTCCAAGGTTGCCTGTGAAACACTGGTGACCACCGGACAGGTCGTCCTGGCTGGTGAGGTGAAATCCGAAACCTATCTGGATATTTCCCAGATTGCCCGGGATGTGATCAACCGGATTGGATACACCAAGAGTGCCTACATGTTCGAAGGAAATTCATGTGGAATCCTCTCTGCTATTCATGAGCAATCCGCAGATATCAACCAGGGTGTGGATCGTGGCAACCCGGAGGATCAGGGTGCAGGCGACCAGGGGATGATGTTCGGTTTCGCTACCAATGAGACTGAGAATTTCATGCCTCTTGCGCTGGACCTGTCTCACCGACTGCTGATCGAACTGGCCAAGTTGCGCCGGGAGTGCAATGAGATCACCTACCTGCGCCCGGATGCCAAGTCACAGGTAACCATCGAGTATGATGATGACCATAACCCGGTCAGAATCGATACGATCGTGGTTTCCACCCAGCACGACGATTGGATTTCTGAGGACATGGCCAATCATGTGACCCAGGCCAAAGCGGATCAGGATATGTTGTCCCAGATTCGGCATGATGTTCAGCATATTTTGATCCCTCGGGTCAAATCCCAGCTGCCCAAAAAACTTCAGGCTCTCTTTTCAGATGATATCACCTTCCATGTCAACCCGACCGGTAAGTTTGTGATCGGAGGCCCGCACGGAGATACCGGCCTTACCGGCAGGAAGATTATCGTGGATACCTACGGCGGCAAAGGCGCCCATGGAGGGGGTGCATTTTCTGGTAAAGACCCCAGTAAGGTGGACCGTTCAGGTGCCTATGCTGCTCGACATATCGCCAAGAACATGGTGGCTGCCGGTGTGGCAAACCAGATGCTTGTTCAGATCTCGTACGCCATCGGTGTTCCTGAGCCGATGGGCATCTTTGTCGATACGTACGGCACCGCAAAGGTCGACATGCATGATGGCGAGATCGCAACCAAGGTCAAGGAACTGTTCGACCTCCGTCCCGGGATCATCGAACGGGACCTCAAACTGCGCAATCCTATTTACTCTGAGACCGCTTCTTACGGCCACATGGGCCGCGAAAACTGTTCTGCGATCAAGACCTTTGTTCGCCCGGACGGCCGGGGCCTCGAGCGTAAAAACCTTCAGGTGGAACTCTTTACCTGGGAGAAGCTCGATCGGGTGAAGGATGTGAAGAAGGCATTTGGGCTGAAGTAGTTGTTCGCTTTTTACCGTTCGCGGTTCGCATGAGTTCGTTTCAAGAGGATAAATGGTAAATGGCAATGGGTGATTGGTGCCAATACCCAATACCCAACACCCCTCTCACCTCGACTCCTCGATGGGCTTTTCGCACTTCGCTTGAGCCCTTTTCATGGATCAAGAGACATCAGGCTCCCTTCTTCTTGAAAAGGAGAAGAGAGCCTGCCGAAAGGCAGGGGCAGGGGCTGAGGTTAAAACGGAACTGCCACAGCTGCAATTTACCAACGTCTGTCTCCTCGACTCCTTCACACCTCGACTCCTCCACTCATAACCTTCCTCAACTTTTCTCCCTTGATTCCTGTTCTGACACCACCTGCCTGTCCGGGCAGTTCCTTACCTTTGGCAGCCTTACAATTGACCTATGAGTACCACTGAAAATACCGGATTCTCCCGCCGCCACATCGGACCAGGAGTCAACGAAACCAATGAAATGCTGGCCACCATCGGAGTGGACAGTCTGGATACCCTGATTCAACAGACTATTCCAGACAATATCCGACGTAAAGGTGAGCTCAAACTGCCCAAAGCTCTGAGTGAGCATGCCTATCTCAAACATATGGGTGAGTTGGCCGACATGAACAAGGTATTTACCTCCTGTATCGGGATGGGATACAGTGGCACGATCACCCCACCGGCCATCCAGCGGAACATCCTGGAGAATCCGGGATGGTACACCCAATACACCCCTTATCAGGCGGAGATTGCGCAGGGTCGACTGGAGAGTCTTCTCAACTTTCAGACGGTGATCAGCGACCTGACCGGGTTGCCCATCGCCAATGCCTCTCTCCTGGATGAAGCAACCGCTGCTGCTGAAGCGATGACGCTTTTTTTCCACGAGCGCAACAAGCGTACAGTGGAAGCTCCAGTTTTCCTGGTCTCCGATGAAGTGCTTCCTCAAACAATCGATGTCCTCAAGACACGCGCCGTACCTGTGGGGATTCAGGTGAAGGTCAGTAGCGACCTCAAGTTGACAGACAAAGTCTATGGTCTTCTCCTCCAATATCCGGGAAAGAGCGGTGAGATCACCGACCATCGGGCATTGGTGGAAGAGGCAAAAGCCAAAGGCATTTATGTCACTGTGGCAGCTGACCTCCTCTCTCTGGTACTGCTCACACCTCCGGGTGAATGGGGCGCAGACTGCGTGGTTGGAAACTCCCAGCGTTTTGGTGTACCGATGGGATTCGGTGGGCCACATGCCGCTTTCTTCGCTACCAAAGATGACTTTAAGCGCCAGATCCCGGGAAGGATCATTGGAGTGAGTATCGATGCGCATGGAAATCGCGCCCTTCGGATGGCACTCCAGACACGTGAACAACATATTCGCCGGGAAAAGGCGACGTCCAATATCTGCACCGCCCAAGCTCTTTTGGCGAATATGGCGGCCATGTATGCCGTCTATCACGGACCGGATGGACTTCGCACGATCGCCAACGATATTCACCAACTGGCCCGGACCCTGGATCATCGACTGCAACAGCTAGGCTACGATCAGGTGAACGCGGCCTATTTCGATACCCTGCGGGTGGAACTGGAACCGGCTGCGCTGCGAAAGATCCGTCAGTCCGCTTTGCGCCAGAAGATCAACTTCTACTATGATCGCAGTGGCATCCAGATCAGTCTGGATGAGACACACGACATGGAAAGCATCGATACCTTTACCGCAATTTTTGCAACCGTAGCCGGTAAGGTGACCACCTCCACCACAATAGGGGCAGGCTCAAATGTGCCAAAGACTCTGGTCCGGACCTCTGAATTTCTGACCCATGAGGTGTTTCACCTCCATCGCACCGAGTCGCAGCTGATGCGATACATGAAGCGGCTGGAAAACAAAGACCTCTCCCTGGTTCATTCCATGATCCCTCTCGGTTCATGTACGATGAAATTGAATGCCGCAGCAGAAATGATGCCGGTGAGCATGGCCGAATTTGGTCAGATCCACCCCTTTACACCTGCCAATCAGGTGAAGGGCTATTCTCAGATATTTGCGGACCTCGAACGCTACCTCTGTGAAGCGACCGGATTTGAAGCCTGCTCTCTCCAGCCGAATTCGGGTGCTCAAGGCGAGTATGCCGGTCTGCTGACCATCCGGGCCTATCATATCAACAATAAAAACAAGCATCGTGATGTAGTACTTATACCGTCATCCGCGCACGGAACCAATCCGGCATCTGCCGCTATGATTGGCGCGAAGATCGTGATCGTGGAATGCGATGATAAAGGGAATATCGATGTTGCAGACCTCAAAGCCAAAGCAGCCGCTCATGCGGACAAACTGTGTGCATTGATGGTCACCTATCCCTCCACACACGGTGTATTCGAGTCGGCCATCATCGAGATCTGTAACGAGATCCACAAGCATGGCGGACTGGTCTATATGGACGGTGCCAACATGAATGCTCAGGTTGGACTGACCAGTCCGGCCCTGATCGGAGCAGATGTGTGCCATCTGAATCTGCACAAGACCTTTGCTATTCCTCACGGAGGTGGCGGACCAGGCATGGGCCCCATCTGTGTCAATGCAAAGCTGGCGCCTTTCCTCCCTGGACACATCTTCGCACGGACCGGTGGCAAAAAGGCGATCAAGGCCGTTTCCGCTGCGCCCTGGGGTAGCTCTAGCATCCTGTTGATCTCCTATGGATATATTCGAATGCTTGGCACACGCGGTGTTACGGAAAGTACCCGCTATGCGATCCTCAATGCAAACTATATCAAGGCTCGTCTGGAAGCACAATATCCCGTGCTGTATGTCGGAGAACAAGGTCGTGCTGCACACGAACTGATCATTGACCTCCGTCCATTCAAGAGCCTTTGCAGCGCCGAAGATGTGGCAAAGCGTTTGATCGATTACGGATTTCATGCACCGACGTTGTCCTTCCCTGTGGCAGGAACAATCATGATCGAGCCAACAGAAAGCGAAAGCAAGGACGAACTCGATCGTTTCTGTGATGCACTTTTATCCATCAAAAAAGAAATGGAAGAGATTGCCAGTGGTGATGCGGACCCGGAAAACAATGTGCTCCACAATGCACCACATACCCTGGAGCTGTTGACAACAGATGAATGGACGTTGCCATACTCACGCGAGAAAGCTGCCTGGCCCTTACCTTATTTGAAGGAAGGTTTCAAGTTCTGGCCGGCTATCGCTCGGGTGAATAATGCTCACGGTGACCGGAATCTGGTCTGCACCTGTTTGCCAATCGATGCATACCGGGAGGAGTAGGAGACTTTGAGACTTTGTGACTTTGAGAAGGGGAGACTTTGTGGGACTCAGAGCACCGCTGAAGGAGTGGCCCTGAAAGGGTGTGTATTAAACGTTCATATGTTTAGGGCTTCCACTTTTCTGCTTGATTACCCATGATCACGAGTTTGCCAATGACCAGGTCATAGCGATTGATGGAGTTTCTGGGTTGACTGCTCCGTTTATATAGTTACAATCTCGGGTAAAATCAAGCCAGGTTTGGACTTCTGCAGCTTCCGCTTGACAGTCGACTATTTTGGCAATGAAAGCAGCAGGATAGCGACGTTTTCTGAAACCTTCTGCCAAATTCGCACAGACTGATCGGGATGACCTGCGAATCTGATCCGTAAGAGAATACTTTTCTTCCCTTGGAAAGGTTTGGCTCAATTGAAAGATCTCCATGGCCAAAGCATATGCCATTTGGTAGACTTCAAGGTCTTTGTGAGTTCTGATTTTGGCCATATCAGAAAATTAGATATTCATTTCATAAACTTCTGGGCCTTAAGGTCCTTTCGTCTCACAGTCTCCAAGTCTCATCGTCTCACATTCTCAAAAAAGCTTCACCAGTTCAAAATTCACAGCCAGGCTGAATCCTTGATTCGAGCCAGTGGCTCCGATATTATAGGCGGCAAGTGCACCAATGCGAAATTGATCGGCATTGGCCCAGGATCCATCCAGGATGACACCTGTTTCCAGCCCAAAATTCAGACTGGTATTGAGGTTGATCCCGGCCCAGAAGGCATCGGGATTTTCGATGCGAAACTGATAGCCCAAATTGAAGAGACTGGCATCCGCATAGTTCAACCAGAAGGTATGGTCAAAGTAAAGATAGCGGGCTGTCCGCCAGCCAAGGACGGCATTGCCATGCATCCGATTGCCATAGGGGGAGTCATCATTGAAGGACAGGCTGGTGGGGATGAGTTGAGATGCAGCCACACCCACAAAGAAGTGGCTTTCATCCAGGTCATCATCCGCAACAGTGCGGTACAGAATCCCTGCACCCGCATTGACATCAAATGCGCTACCGGCATCTCCGGTCAAGAGAGGATCGACCTGATCACTGACCTTGGCCTGAGTGGCATCATATCGACGTTGGCCCAGTGTCGCGAGAATACCCACCGAAAACCGGTCGTCATCATCCAGGAAACCCGGATTGAATTGATATTTATACGCCACAGATAACCCGGTGAAGCGAAGTGGTCCCGTCTGGTCATAGAGGATATCCCCGGCCAGAGCCATATTGTAATCTTCAAAGTTCATGGAACCGCCGACGAAGGAGGTAACGGGTGCCCCGTCAAAACCTAGCCAGGATTGTTGGTAGTTGGCATGTGCTCCCCATTCACCGGGATGTCCAGCCATAGCTGGATTCCAGAGATAATCCGTAGTACGGATCATGCCAGGGAGCGGCAACTGTTGAGCGGCCAGACAAAGGGGAAGGGTCAGAGCAAACACAAGGCAAAGTATAGAACGTGTCATGGTCATCGCGTTTTAGATTCAATCTTCTTGAAGGATGACCAGGACGCTCTTGACGATACGTTCACCGGGCCACAATTTGAGGACATAATAATAGCTGCCCGCAGGCAGAGGCTGGTTTTTGTAATATCCGTTGAAGGTATTGAGGTAGTTGTCTTGTTGGAAGACCACCTCGCCCCAACGATTATAGATCACCAGGCTATTTGCGTCAAAAGACTCCAGACCTTTGATCACCAACAGGTCGTTATGCCCGTCACCATTCGGTGTGATGGTGTTGACCAGGTCGAGTACCTGGTTGAGATCATCAAAGACTTCTACATAAACGGAATCCAGGGTGAGACATCCATTGATATCCCGGATCAATACTTCATAAGTGCCACTCGCAGATGGCGTGACCATCGGTGAAGCACAATCTGTACAGGACAGATCGAACGGTCCAGACCAGGTATATTGAATTCCGCCAGAAGCAGATAGGGTGACTTCTCGTCCGATCAGGACATTGAGATCAGGGCCAGCCATACCCACTGGTGGGTTGACATCAACATTCACATTGCCCACCTCACTATTGCAATTATTGGAAACCTCTACACTGAATGCGGTGGTTGTCGTGAGGACAGCAGTCGGATTGGCAATGGTCGGGTCAGAAAGCAGGGTCGCACCCTCCAGCCATAAGTAATCTGTGCCACCGCTGGCAATGAGTTGTACTGTATCACCGGGGCAGGCTTTTGCCGGAATGGATTGTACTACCGGGGTGACCAGTCCAAGGACGGCAACCAGAACCTGGTCCGTACCCTGACAGCCAATGGCATCCGTAACCGTTACCTGGACGGACCCACCAGAGGAAACGATTTGTTGTTGATTTGTGCCTCCAGTCGACCAGTTGTACTGAGCAAATCCGGAGCCGGCATCCAGGGTTGTAGAACTGCCTTCACAGAAGCTGAGGGTTCCGGTGATGTCCGGAATGGGGATAGGCGAGACCACTACATCAAAGGCATCCGTGCCACTACAACCGGCACCATTGGTCACCGTGACCGTATATGTGCCTGTCGATGAAACGGTGATGGTTGATGTCATTTGATTGCCACTCCATTGGTAGGCTGTAAATCCGGAGCCGGCATCGAGGGTGGTCATCTCTCCTTCACATAGCATATTATCTCCCAGGATATCGGGTACGGGGTTAAGGCTTTCGACCACTTCGACGGCATCAGTTCCCGAACACCCTTCTGCCGTAGTCACTGTAACGGAATATGTCCCGGAAGCATTCACGGATAAATTCTGACCGGTGCTTCCCCCAGTCCAGAGATAATTCGCATAGCCTGAGCCAGCATCCAGCACGGTCTGTTCGCCTTCACAGATGGCTAATGTGCCGGTGATATCCGGATCGGAAGCAGAAAAGACTTCGACGACTACCGTATCCATCGCCGCACACCCCAGACTATTGGTGACGGTGACGATGTATTCACCAGAGGTCGTGACCGTGAGTGTTTGCATGGTGCTACCGCCGGTCCATGTATACGAAGTAAACCCGAACCCGGCATTGAGAACGGTTTGCTCGCCTTCACAGATATTCAGATCGCCAGTGATATCCGGATCTGGAGAAGGGAAAGCCGTTACGCTGTACATATCTGTACCACTGCACCCTTCGGCGGTGGTCACCGTAACCGAATATGTTCCGGTGGTATTGACATCGATGGTTTGGGTGGTTCCCCCGGTAGACCAGAGGTATTGATCGAATCCGGAGCCCGCATCCAAGGTTGAACCGACATCCGCACAGAACGTGCCCAACCCCGTGATATCCGGTACAGGTTTATCGTTTTCTACCACGTCGACTGAATCGGACCCTTTACATCCGTTCGTATCTGTGACCGACACACTATAGGTACCTGCAGTGTTCACTGTGAGGACCTGGTTGACGGGTCCACTACTCCATTTATATTGGGTATAACCTGGACCAGCGTCCAGGATGGCGACCTGCCCGGAGCAAATGGCCAGGGTGCCGGTGATCTCTGGTATCGGAAGGGGATTGATCGTCACCTCAACAGTGTCTGTATCAAAACATCCATTGTTTCCTGTGACGGTGACTGAGAATTCGCCTGCTGTGAGTGTGGTCAACTTGGTACCTGTACCGCCATTGCTCCACAACACATTCGTGAAAAAAGGACTGACGGAGATGGTTGTGCTGTCGCCCACACAAAAGTCCAGAGTACCGTTAATATTGGCATTCGGAACGATTTTATTGGAGACGGTTGTCCAGTCGACGCCAGTACATCCATTCGCATCTGTCACGGTGACGTAGTAATCCCCGGGGATGGTCACCTGGATGGATTGGCTGGTTTCACCAGTGGTCCAGAGGTATTCTGAAAAACCGGCACCTGCACTCATGGTTGCCGTATCACCCGCACAAACAGATACATTACCGACAATCTGGGTGGTCGGTGGAAAATGGACAGTCACGTCAAGTGTGTCACTGGTAAAGCGGCAGCCATCGACATCGACAGCCAGAAAATACTTCCCGGATAACGGCGCTTTGATTTCGTTTGTCTTTTCACCGGGAACGGGCTTGCCTTTTTCGAACCAGGTGTACACATAGCCCGGCCCGGTACTTCCCTGGATAAGGATCGTATCCGGATAGCAGATCTCCGGACCATTGACCGGGGTGATGGCAATGCTACCGTCACAACTCTGCACGCAAATATTATCGATATAGAGGTTCTCTCCACGGTTTCGATCGATGGTCATCTTGAAGGCCACCAGCACTTCTTGTCCTACAAAAGCAGACAGATCCGCATTATCCCGACGCCAGTCATTACAGGACGTAGGGACCCAGGAGCTGGAGGGTAAAGACCCGGGGGCCGGTACAGTGTGCAAGTCCTCTGTATTGCCAAAATAGGTGTCTTTTCTCAGGTAGACCGAGGTGAAATTCTGACCACAATCTGTAGAAACCATGACCTCAAGTGTGGTCGTAAAATCGGCATAGTAATTCTGCCGCATAGCCACATCAAAGTTGAGTGCAGCACCGGGTAAACCGGTCAGGTCCATCGGGACCATCATCAACGTGGAGGATGTTCCACCACCGCCTGCGTTGAGACCGTAGGCATCAAACATCAAACAGGTGTTGCCATTGTTGGCACATTGCGGGGCCCCATAAGCCTGGGTCCGGATCAAAGGCCCCTGAGTTGTCCAGCTCTGCGGGATGATCCCGGATTCAAAATCCCAGCAAGAGGGAATATCCGTGACGGTTGGTTCGTAAAATAAATTGGTACAGAGGGTATTGTTGTCTGCGTAAGTATCAATGCCCATTCCATTGTTATCCACGATCAGATATTCAATGTCGTGAGCACCCAGGGTGACGGTCACCGGATCCAGGGTGACGAGGCCAGAGGCGTCTACTGCTATATTGCCAGTCCAGTTGGTGGTGCCATAGAGTGCTCCATCCAACCAGGTTTCGATCACCAGGCCAGTGATGGCAGCGGTGCCATAGTTTTTCACTTCAATGATCGGTGCAAAAGTGTCTTCACAAAGCGGCTGATTAAAGGGATAGACAATCCTGGTGATACCCGTTTCAATGGGGAGGTCAGCCGGAATGCATCCTTCCGACAGGAAGAGCGTACCCCGGACTGAACCGAAAGCAGCGGAGAGAACACGGTCCCTCTGGCCATCCGTAAATCGAGTGGTGCCACCACAATAGCTCATATAATTTCGACGGGAATTATCCCAGGTGCCACCCCCGGGACAGGGATTGGTCATGCCGCAATCACCAACCTTATGCGGAGGTGTATCGCAAACACCATCGCCGTCTACCGTGCAATCATCATTCGGTGGACAATCCGCCCCGTCGTTATCGCCATTAAACGTGTGGGCCAAATTGAAACCATGCCCTAATTCATGCGCCACTACGGAATTGTTGGCATTCATATAATTGTCTTCGACAACGGTACCGTCACCGGCTCCGCCATTGGGGAAACTGGCAAATCCAGCGACAGATCCAGCGATGTCGTGGACGACCCAGACATTGTAGTAATCGGCCTGGGGCCAGACCGACAGCACTTTGATCAGGCCGGCATCGATGCCTGGAGGGCCAGAACCAAAGGCCACGCCTTCAGCGACATAGTCCGTGACGACACTCGCATCTATACGGACAATGCCATTGGTTGGATTGCCATCCGGATCACGCTTGGCCAGGCAAAACTCAAATCCGAGGTCAACGCCATCACCGATCACGGCCTGCCACCGGTCATTCAATCCCTGCACGCAGGCAATGACCCCGGCATCCGGAGCAAAATTGGGTGTCGAGGCAATGGATCCCGGATGCATGATGTGAAAGACGATCGGCACACGTAATGCTTCACCGTCACAGCCGGTGGAACGAAGCCTGTTCATCATCGGGGATTGGAGGAAACGCTGATATTCAGCTTCATTTGCAGCCATAGCTGCTTTATACGCCGGGTCCTGTTCCATCATCCAACTGTGATGCTGGTCTGAACCACATTCGACACCGTCATGCTGAGCATAGAGTCCAGCGGTCGAAAGGAGGAATAACAGGAATAAGGTGAAAGGCCTGAGGTGGGTAAGCATGCGCATAGATGGGGATTGCCTGATAGAGATGGCACTAAAAATACACCATCATGCTGAATCGGTGGAGTTTTGGATCGGATATCTTGACTTTAGCCCCCTACGAAGAATGTCTACCTTTGGGGTTCCACCTTGAATGACCCCTTATGATCATTGTTACTGGAGCCGCTGGTTTTATTGGAAGTTGTCTGGTCGCCAGATTGAACGAACTTGGACATAAGCGTGACGTCGTCGTCGTCGATGACTTTTACAAAGACTACAAGGATGCCAACCTGGACGGGAAGCATGTGCGGGAATGGATCCACCGTGATATTTTTCTGCACTGGTTTGAACAGGTCCCTACCATGATTGATATGGTGGTCCACCTGGGTGCTCGCACGGATACTGCAGAGCAGGATGTTGCCATTTTTGATGAGCTGAACCTCAACTATTCCAAGCGAATATGGGAGATCTGCACGCGCCATCAGATCCCGTTGGTATATGCATCCAGTGCAGCAACCTATGGCGATGGGGCATTTGGATATGATGATGATCACGCCAATGTTTCCAGTTTACATCCACTCAATCCATATGGTGAAAGCAAACAGGACTTCGATCTCTGGGTCCTCGAGCAAACAGAGACGCCTCCCTTCTGGGCTGGCGTGAAATTCTTCAACGTTTATGGTCCGAATGAATATCACAAGGGCCGGATGGCTTCTGTGATCTTCCATACGTTCAACCAGATCCAAAAAACCGGAGGGATGAAGCTGTTTCGCTCGCACCGGGCCGATGTCCAGGACGGCGAACAGCGACGGGACTTTGTCTATATCAAAGATGTGGTGGAGGTCCTTCTCTTCCTGATGACGTCACGTCCGGACTCTGGATTATACAACCTGGGGACAGGTAAGGCGCGCACATTTCTGGATCTGGCGACGCAGACCTTTGCAGCCCTCGGTCGGGAACCCTCGATCAGCTTCATCGACACACCGGCCGATATCCGGGATACCTATCAATACTTCACAGAAGCTAACATGGCCAAACTGACAGCCGCAGGATATGATCGTCCATTTACATCCCTGGAGGACGGCGTCCAGGACTATGTCCAAAACTACCTTGTTCCAGCGAAGTATTGGTAGTCCTTACAATCTGTGGAAGGTGTTCAGCCCGGCATAATAGATCAGAAACCATTCATCCCCTTCTTTCGAGAACCGACGCTCCGTGATCAGTGGCCGCTCCTTGTGGATAAACCGTTCTCGAACCACGAAGTCGCCAAACATAGACACCTCTCTGGTGAATTGAGGGTCGGTCAGTAATTGTTGCTGGTGGATGACCCATTCCGATGCCTCCCAATAAAAATTGCCTGTAGCAATGGTCAGGCTGTCGGCATAATCAGGCAGCCCTTCCAGAGGGAAGTAAATGTGTTCTTTCTGATAGGTACTATCCCTGTGAAATAACTCGTAAAAGACCTGAAAATCCACAGGAAGAATGCCCTCTTGCGGGGTGGTAGTGGCAGGCTGCTGACAGGCAGTGATCAGACCGAGGAAAGGGAGAAGGAAGAGGATGCGATTCATGGTGCAAAAATAGCGGAAATGTGATGGACTTGATGAAGAAGGCGATCAGCCGTCCTTCTCGATGACATACACCAGCATGGTTTCTTTTGTCGGCAGGTAATACAGATCGAAAATCCGGGTCATTCCGGAGGGGAGGCTGATAAATGCTTCTGTTTGCCCGCCGGTGGCGTGATAGCTGAATGCTTCACAGTGCAGATTGGTCAGGAAGTTGAGCTGGCGCCGGCCATGGGCTTTGTACAGGGATTCTTTGGCCCCCCAGAGGACATGTTGATAGGCATCCAGATGCGGGCCTTCGATCCAGGCTTGTTCCTCCTCATTGACAAATTTGTGGGCTACCCGGTGCATGCGATGATCCCAACATTGAATATCGATCCCCGTGGCGACAGGGGAGAGGATAGCAGCGGCATATCCCCTGGTATGGCTAAGGGACAGATGGTAGTCAGTCCCCGGATGAAATGGCCTTCCGAAGACATCTTTTGCACCGGCTACCCGTTCAGTAGAACCCGTAAACAGATGAATCAGATAGCGAGTGGCCATCCAGTCCAGGCGACTTCTTTCAGGGAGTTGGTTGACCTCGTTTTTTTCATCCGAGTCCAACTCCAACCGTTCAGAGAACCAGGATCGGGTCTCTTCAATGGCCCATACCCCGAGTAGGGCAGTATGGGGAAGTTGTCGGGCAAAACGAAGTGGCATAACGGGTTGAAGAAAGGAAGAATTCTGCACATGACGAAATCCACATTGCGGGTCGGTGTCTTCCATCCATGATGGTTATTCCAGATCGGTCAACCAAGGGGCTATCTTTATGGTTATACCCGCCTATGTCCGCAAGTTTTCCTCGATATCAACTCCGACATCGGCTGACAGGCCATGAAGGAGCGCTGTATGCGTTATCTCCAGGGTTGGACGACCAAACTGTGCTTTCTTCTGGAAGTGACGGATGGGTTGTTTCCTGGGAGTTGGCCAACCCGGATCCAGGCCGGCTGATCGCGAAAGCCGATCAACATGTTTTTGCTTTGCATGCCTTACCAGACGAGAAGATCGTCTTGGCCGGAGACATGAACGGTGGCGTCCATTGGCTCGATCTTCAGGATTCGGAAGCGAGCCGGCATATTCAACATCACCGAAAGGGCACTTATGCACTTTCTTCTGATCGGGGGATGGTCTTCAGCGGCGGTGGAGATGGACTAATCACTCGTTGGCTCCCGGGCCAACGCCGCACGGATGAAAGCATTCAGATCAGTCAGGCCGCTGTCCGATGCCTCGCGGTCCACCCTTCTGGTGAATGGCTGGCAGCAGGCTGTAGTGATGGATCGATCTGCTATATCGACCCATTGCGCATGAGCATCCTGCATCGTATCCAGGACGCACATTTGCCCTCTGTTTTTACCCTGCAATTCAGTCAGACGGGAGACCAACTGTGGAGTGGAGGCCGGGATGCCTGGTTGCGGCGGTGGGATGAACAGGGCAACCCCTTGCCAGCTCTTCCAGAGGCAGCGCATCTGTATACCATCAATGCTCTGGCCCTGTCACCAGAGGGTACAGTCCTCGCGACGGCCAGTCGGGATAAGCGCATTCGGTTGTGGGATGCCGCTACTGGCGAACTGGTCCAATCTCTGGATACTGTCCGGGATCAGGGCCATCGCCATTCGGTCAATGCCTTATATTGGTCGCCGGTTCAGAATCTGCTGATCTCAGGATCGGATGACCGGACCGTTTGCATCTGGGAACCTGAATAATCTCCCTCATACTGTTGCACAGACCCGCGTTAATTGCCGCTCCACCCGGTCCAGGCTTTCTGCCAGTTGATCGATGGATTGAAGGGCATAGTAGGTCGTCTGCATCACCTCTTTCCGAAAGGCGTGGTTCAACACTTCGTCGATATCGAAGGGGCGAATCTCAATCGGGCTGTCGAAGATCTGCTTGCTTTCGCCATAGCTGGACAGGATGCCCGCTCCCAGGATTCGGGGCTGTTGGTTTTCCAGGATAAGTCCGAATTCTATGGTAAACCAATAGAGGCGTTCAAGCTGTATTTCGGCTTCTGGGTTCCCTGCAAAGGTTTTCCCAATCTGACCGAATCGTTCCATGAATCGCGCATATTCCGGATGGATCAATAAAGGCACATGACCATAGATGTCATGAAACATGTCCGGCTCTTCCAGATAATCCAGCTGTCTGGGGCTGCGGATCCAGGTGGACGAACAAAACCGCCTTCGGGACAACAGCTCGAAGAACTCTCCCACAGGGATCAAACCCGGGACCACTTCGATCGCCCACCCTGTCTCCTTCGCCAAACGGTTTTCCAGGTTGGTGAATTGCGGGATGCGGTGAGCGTCCAAATCTGGCGAGAGGGTTGCCAGGCATTCCAGATAGTTGGAGCAAGCCTTGTCCTGAAGATTGCTTGTCTGTCGTGAGAACAGCCTGTTCCAGGTTTGATGATCCTGGGCTGTGTACTGATTGAATGTTTGTTTCATTGCTTGAGCATGGGCATAAAAAAAGCCCGGATTCGTTAGAAGCCGGGCAAAATGTCTAATGCGCTGATGATCTCCTTATCGCATATTCGACCTCCGGACTTCCCCCTGGAGCCAATAGGTATAACAAACGCTATATGGATATGTGATCATCATTGCAGGGTCAATTTAGGATTTAATCATTTTAAATGCCAGTGTCCCACTGTGATTTATGCAAATTTATTGAGAAACCATACAACGAACCCGCAGGGTTTGCGCCTCGACCTTCCAGCACCTTTGCCAGAAATAGTGCACGCAAAGGCGCCAAATCGCAAAGGAATTCTGTCCATAGGTTAGAAAAATCCTATAACACTTGGTTCCCTACTTCTCGATGTATCAAGATGAGAGCTCGCAGAGAAACCCTGGATCTCTTAGTGTACTACCCCCGCAACTTCAGAAATCGATCAATCTCTCTAGCAGAATTTGCAGTTCACCGCAATATTGCTTCTGAGTACTCGAGGTGAGAAAAGGTGCACGCAGAGGCGCTGTGTCGCAAAGGGAAGAAGGCTATCTGAAGGGCATTCTGAATAAAATTATCGAAATCATTTTCGATTGGTCATTGTTTAAGGACGCAGAGAAACCATGGATCTCTTAGTGTACTACCCCCGCAACTTCAGAACTCCATCAATCTCTCTAGCAGAATTTGTCGTTCACCGCAATATTGCTTCTGAGTACTCGAGGTGAGAAAAGGTGCACGCAGAGGCGCGATGTCGCAAAGGGAAGAAGTCCATCTGATGGGCATTCTGTATAAACGTTTAGAATACATTTTCCAATAGTCATTCTTTAAGGGCGCAGAGGAACCCTGGATCTCTTAGTGTACTACCCCCGCAACTTCAGAACTCCATCAATCTCTCTGGCAGAATTTGCAGTTCACCACAATATTGCCTCTGAGTGACTCAGTGGTAAAAGCAAGACTTTGAGATGACGGGGCGAATCAGCCAACCAGAATCACTTTGCGCCTTAAATCTTTCCGCGCCCTTGCGCCTTTGCGAGAAACCTTGGATTTCCTGTTGCACTACGTTTCACTTCAGAATTGCCTAGGTGCTCCATTAAGAAGTCAAATTCACCGCTACAATGTCTGAGAGCCTGAGTGGTGAGAGCAAGACTTTGAGATGATGAGACTTTGAAACTCTATGATTTGTACAGTCAATTTGAGAAACAGTTGACCGAAGCCTTCGGTATTGCCCCTCGAAAAGTACCTTTACGCCCCAATTCTATCCGTGTATGATCCTTTCTGATATCAAGATCCTGGCCGCTATTGCAAGCGGTGAGATTCTCATCGAACCTTTTCATCGTCAGCATCTGGGGACAAACAGTTATGATGTTCATCTGGGACGCTGGCTTGCCGTGTACAAGGATCCCGTCCTTGACGCACGAAAGCACAATGAAATCGAATATCTGGAGATCCCGGAAGAGGGAATTGTCCTGCAGCCGGGTCAATTGTATCTCGGGGTGACAGAAGAATACACAGAGTCTCATTCAGCAGTGCCCTTTCTGGAAGGAAAATCCAGTGTCGGCCGTCTGGGTATCGATATCCATGCCACTGCAGGGAAGGGAGATGTCGGCTTTTGTAATACCTGGACCCTGGAGATCTCATGCACCCTACCTGTCCGGGTGTATGCCGGTATGCCGATCGGGCAATTGATCTACTTTGCGGTGGATGGAGAGATCGAGAATCTGTACAACCACAAGCCGTCAGCAAAGTATAATGCGCGTACGGATAAGCCGGTGGAGTCGATGATGTGGAAAAATTCCTTTTGATTGAAAGAGTCGGCAGACTTTTTTGAGTGAATTGAGGAACGTTTATATCGTTGGCCGGCGTTACGCCGTTATCTCCTTTTCCAGATTCCCATCCCATGACTTCCCGATATCGCACTGTTTTCATTCTTGTCGCCGTTGTAGTCGGATTTTTCGCCACATCCCACCTGTTTTACCTGGGGATGGAGCAGATCCAGCAATGGAATGACGAAGCCCACCAATTCTCCGAAGCGGAAGCCCTGGCTATGGAGCCCCAATTCTCGCTATCGGACACCACCAGTAACTTATTCAAAACCTTGTTTACAAATGATCCGGGGCATCCCGATGTAGACGGACCCTACCTGGTTCTGGCAGGCAGTTTTGATTCGAAGTCACGGGCAAAAAAGCATCTTCAAAGAATTAAGAGACTTGGATTTCAGGAAGCGGAAATCCTCTTCTTCAAAGGCAAAAGGGAAATCTATGCCGTCGGTGTCGGAGCGTACCGCGAATTTTCGGCCGCTGAACAGCATGTCCACACACTCGCTAAACGGCATGAGTTGGAATCCTACGTACACAAGATCCGAAAGGAGCCTCGAACGTAGTGTAATCAATAAAGGGAGCCGGGATTAATCCTGCATGATCACCTGACGACGTGCAATTGGTAGACCATTTTCATCGCGGATCAACAGGGCATACCAGCCGGAAGGAAGTTGATCCAGATCGACCATTGCACTCCAGGGGAAACTCACCACATGGCGACCTAACATATCCACTACCTGAATGGTCCATTGACCAGATGGAATACCGGCATCCAGCCAGATCATGCCCTGACTCGGGTTCGGGTAAATCTTGAGAGATGCTTCCAGTGGATGCTCCACATCAGCCAGATCAGGGGTATTTGTTGGTGTCTGATTGCCCACCACCGGACGGATCATTAAGGCTCCTTGCAAGGAGATTGGAAAGGGAACCCAGGTGCCGGAGGTATTCAACCAGGCATGTTGTGAGCCTGCAGGATTGTTCTTGTCATAGCCGACCGGAATGGAATTGTCGACATTGCTGCCTTGCTGCCAGCCTACAAAAAAAGGCCCCTCGGGAATAGGGATCCCGACGGCATTGCCATCTTCATCATACAAGACATAGGTGGTAAACGCCTGCAGGGAATCTGCAAAAACGAGATCCGGATAAAACGGCTTCAGGAAAAAATCTTCGTAGATCGGAGTGTTGGTTAAGCTGCCAGTCCAGATCCGCAAGTTGAAATACTGGCTGGTGGCATCGACATTGTACCGTGGAAAATGGAATTGAATAGCACGCAGCGTATCCGCTACAGTAGCTTCATATTTGACGGCGACCTGAGTGCCCGTTTTCGTGGCGACGATAGCGCTCTCTGCAGAACCGTCATCGTAGGCAAAATAATTGGTCAGATTCGTAGCGTGATGGACCTCGTTATTGCGGAGGGCCACAGGCTCTCCGGCATTTTGTTCCTGATCCTGCTCGAACCGATAAACCAGATCCAGATCGACACCTGGCCCGGGGAATGGAAATCCCTGAAGGTCAGAGATCAGATTGGGAGCATTCAATGTATTGACGAAGCTGTGACGGCCTGGTGTAAGGTCACGCTGGTTGACTGGTGCGATCGGTGGTAATTCCAGAAGGGTGATATTGCTGACCAGAGTTTGTGCGCTGAGTCGGTCCGTTATTTTGACCTCACTGGGGTTTGCCGATTCGACGACGGTAAAATGATTGAACAGGCCGATCTCCAATTGGGGCAGGAGCCACTGGTTAGGGTCCTGGAGGAAGTGCCCCCAGGGCATGGCGGTATATGTTTTTAACAGGGGGTTTGGTCTGGACGTAAAGGCAATGTCCTCATTTTCCTTGGTCAGGTTTTTATCCATTCGGACATAGTCGATATGCCAGAGGTCCAGGGCTCCGGTCAGGTCTGATCGGTTGCGAAACCGGAACTGGAAGCCGTTGTAGAGGTATTCGGGCTCACCAATGCCATACGCCCTGTAGACAAAGGGAGCCAGACTGTCGGAGGGTACAAAGGCCAGATAACCTGTAATCTCCTCGGCTACCTGCCACACACCATTCACATCTTTAAATTCGATGATCAGGGAGTCTTTGGTTTCGGGGCGGAAGCCCAGGCCCTTGGGCTGGGCCCAAAAGCTGAACAGGATATTGTCATTCACGGTATACCCGGAAAGATCAAAATAGGCCGAGGTCAGGTAATCGCGATAAATGGAGTCGATGGGATAAGGTTTGCCACGTTCATCAATACCATCCAGTGTCGCTACGCCGATGGAGGGCGGTTGATAAGCCATTCGATCATTGACGAAGGCTTTGTTGTCCAACCACTTTGTCGGGTCCGGGTAAGGTCCTGCATAGGAGAAATCATCAAAGAACGGGAGGCCGATAGTATCGCCCACAATGCGAAAGGGATGGATGAACGTATCGCGAATACACTCGGAATATCGAGCCTGATAAACCACCTGGTCCAGGCCGGCAAACCGGCTGGACTCGTATCGAAAACAATTGTTGAGGGTGATCACTGACCCTGTTTGGCGGGTTACGTTGCCCACCAGGGAATACACGGGTGTCCCCAGATTGGGATCCGGGGTCAAGCAGATCTCCTTATTATCTTCGATATCCATCACGATCAGTCCAGCTGTTTCGTACAGCAAGGGGCGATGAATGGAAACGGTAAATGTAGTGGTCGAACAATCGCCGGCGCTGTCACATACTTCCAGACAAACATCATCTGAGCCGACGATGACCCCGGTATTGGCGATGTACTTGATACACCCACTATCCTGGGTCACGGTACCGAAGGAGAGGGTCCCACAATCTACAATAGTCACAGTTGCATCAGGGCCGATGCCGATCGTATCGACACATAGACTGATAACATCACCAGATGCGACGCAGTATTCCGTTCCTCTGTTCCCCCGTTGCTGAGCGTACGAAGGTGAGGGCATCTGTCCTTTCTGTCCTTCAAAGGCACGTGCGACCTCCGGATTGCCGGACAGCGGGATCTCTTCGATCTGAGCAGAAACTGCACTCAGCACAAACAGACAGGAAAGAAGTAGGAGAGAACGCAAGTACAGTACCGGAGAGGACATAGGGGAATATTTCACAGATTGGAACGTAAACCAGTTAGAGATGTTGCTTCTTACTCTTCATTCAGGTTGCTACCAGGAAAGGTTTCCGGGCATCGGGCTGGTTTGGCCTGGGTCAGCCAGATGGAGATGGTATCCCCCTTGGTCAGAATCTTTCCAGGCTCGTACGGTGGGTCTTGCCGAATGACAAATGCCGAAAAACGATTGGTCACGGTTTCATCCAGGTGCAAGTCACCCAAAACAAGCCGGTTGGCATTCAATAGGAAATCGGCTTCGGTCAGTGGTTGGCAGGTGAGGTCGGGCATCTGCACAGATTCGCTGACATCTTTGGAAATGATCACCTGTATCGCCGAACCCTTGCTGACCATGATATTTTTGGGATTCTTCTTACGGGCATTCACCAGGGTCTCTCCATTATAGATGACTTCCAGAATCACATTGGGTGGACCCGAATCATATCGTTCACTCTGAATTTCACAGTTGATCTGATACTGTTGCTTGAGGATCTTCCGGATCATATTGATCTCTTTCCCATACATCATGGGCAGGCTGGCGAACGGAATCTCATCCGCCTGCTGTTTGGTGATGGTGACATAGATCTTACGTTCTTCCTTGACTTTCGAACCGGCCACAGGATTCTGGGCCAGGATGATCCCTCCGGGTTTACCGACGATGAACAAGCTGTCTTCAACGATCAATTCAAAGCTGTGATCTTCGGCATCTTCTGCGGCCTCTTGATGCAGAATGCCGACATAATTCTTGATGTTCAACTTTTGTCCGTGATGGGTATAACAGCGCAACCACCAGGAGACGAATAGGATCAAGAACAAAGAAGCGCCAATCAGGGCGATCAGGTTGTTGATGAACAAGGCTGAACTGATAAAATGCAGAAATGCATTCAACCAGGATTTCAGGCGGTTAGATAAGTTGGCTCGAGGTTCGCTCATGGAAGCTGAATTCAAGGATCTGATCGATGAAATGATAGGGTGTGTATCCGTTGATTGCGGCCTGATGGAAAATACAAGTAGCCGGTGTCATCCCCGGAAGGGAGTTGACCTCAATGATCCAGGTTTCGACCCGACCATCACTGAATATCTTGACAAATGCATCAATGCGGGCATATCCGCTGACCCCCAGAATCCGGGCAGCTCGTTCGAGGTCCTTCCGCACCAGGGCAGAAATGCGAGCCGCTTCCTCCGGGTCCGGGCTATAGCGTGCTGGTGTTATGTTCTGGCCTTCTCCGGCCAAAAACTTCTCTTCGAGAGAAAGGATCTCGCTACCTGCCAACGCTTCGGAAGGTTCGAATACTTCATAGGTCCACTGATCGTCCTGCCAGTGCGTGACCAATCCGCCGGTCACCTCCAGGAAGTGACTGCATCCTTCCCGGGAGATCAGGGATTCAAAGAGGATCTGATCTTTTCGGGGGAATTCCTCCTTGGGCTTCAAACCTAGCGCCTGGATCAATTCGGCAGGGACTGCCTCCTCTTCACGGTACAGGGCTCCGGCAAAAGCCTCCAGCGCTGCCCGATTCTTGATCACTTTCACCGCAGAACTACAGCCGTCATCCACCGGTTTTCCGATGAAGGGATAAGTGAAGATCGCCTCCAGTTCGTCGATCCATGACGGACGATCTGCAACCCATTGTGACCGTTCGGCCAGATGTTGCCGGGCTACAGGAAAGCCCTGCTCCCCCAGGAGGTGCAGGGTGCGGTATTTGTCGATAGTGGTCCGGGAGGATTGGACGTCAGACCCATTATATGGCAGTCCGATGCGATCCAGATTTTCCTGAACCTCACCATCTTCTCCTGGGCGGCCGTGCAACGCAATGAATACACCATCTACCTCCCTGGCGAGATCTTCATAGGTAATCTGGACAGGTTTGAAGGTGGCGTCTGCGTAGGCATATTTGCGGGTCACATCCCGACATTGGCTTTTGATCTGCTCGATCACCGGGTGAATGGCCCAGTTATTCAACCGATCATGAATATCGTCGGCATTGTCCTTCAACAGGAGGTTGACCGGAATGATATGCAGTTGATGCTGACCGGGCCCACCCGTCAGAAAAACGGGGATAGGTTCGTATTTGGCCGAGGAGGAAAGCTTTTCATAGATATTCCGGCCGCTCTCCACGCTGATATGTCGTTCGGTACTGTATCCGCCGAGGATGACAGCGATCCGTTTCTGGTTGGCCTCCTGCTGATGCAGTTGATCCAACGCGGTGTCGAGCTGATTCAAGAGGCCGTTCCATGCCGGTTTTGCCGTGGCATGATCCAGGCGTTCCTGCAGGGATGCACGGATGATATAGGTCAGGAACTGAGAAGGGTTGATCCCAATCTCTGCGGCCTGGTGGAAAAAGAAGGATGAAGGCATCATCCCTGAAGTCGTGTTCGGATCGTTCAAAAAGATGGAACCATCTTCTAACATGAAGCCGTCGATCCGTGCATAGACCTGGAAGTCGAGGTAGTGAAAAAGACGTTCACATTCGGATCGAATGGCCTGGATCTTCACTTCCGGAAGGTGGATGGGGGTGTCCTTTCTGGAGAGGCCAGGAAGATATTTGGAGCGATAGTCGAACACCTCGCCTCCCTTGATGATCTCTGTGGGGGGCAGGGCGACAGCCGTGCCATCTTCTTTCCGGATGACGATACAGGAGAACTCTTTTCCCTGGATAAATCCTTCCAGGAGGACGGTATGTTCTGCCGAAACACTTTCCAGGACCCAGGTGGATGCCTCTCCAGTGCGCAAGTTGTCTAGAAGTTCTTCCGGATGGTAGATCAGTTTTTCGTTCAACAACAGCGGGTATCCACTGCCGTTTCGGATGTCGCTCATTTGACGGACCCAATTCACCTGTTCTTCAGGTGATAATTGGTACCATTCCGTGGCTTCAAGTCGCCAGCGGAAGAAGGCGAGATCCATAGCCTTGCGAAAGGTGTCCACTTCATTCAGATCGATGATCGAGACACCAATAGAGGAGCCCTGGTTGGCCGGACGAATGACCAGCTTGTCACCGAAGGTGGCTTTTGCATCACTGAACATCACTTCCGGATCGCCCTTGATCCAGGCATGGCGGGAAATCACCTGATGAGTCGGGCCAGAAAAGCCGCCAGCATGCATGAGTCTCTTCTGAATGCCCTTGTCGATCCCGATGGCACTGGCACGAATGCCGCTACCGGTATAGGGGATCTCCAGACTTTCCAGCAGCCCCTGGATCTGACCATCCTCACCGAATTCTCCATGCAAGGCGAGAAAGGCGATATCAATGCTGTCCTGTAAATCGGTCCATTGGCGAAGAGTGCCCACAGATCCGGCGATTCGATGAATGTCTTCATCTGACAATTCCCCAAGCGACTCCAGATAGATCTGGTAGTGATGCGGGCTGGGGGGTAATTCAGGAGCAGGTGGGTAGAAATCGCGGATGGTGCCCTTATACATATAGCTCCAGTCCAGCTCGATCAGATTTCGATGGCTGTCAATAAAATAGAGGACAGGCTCGAACAGTTGCTTGTTCAGATTGTCAAAGACGGTTCGTCCGCCGGCAAAACTGATCTCTCGCTCTCGCGAGGGACCACCAAAAAATAGACCTACCCTGATCATGTGGATGGTTTCCGGTTCATTCAGACCACAAAAATAGCAAAAGACAGGTCCGCAAAGGGGATTCCTTTCTTCCTGGCTGGCGCAAGCGGATTATTTGAATTCAGGTCAGAGGATTTCGGCTTGCTTCCACTAGGCTGATACTTGGCTGTCGTTTACTCGTAAGCCTAACAAAAACGCCATATCCGAAGATTCGGATATGGCGTTCAAGCTTGGATGATGTGTGATTTATTGTTGGGAGCCAACACGCTTGGCCTCATCTTCGAGACCGGTGCTCCGCTTCCGGGACTTCACATTTCGGTTGCCCATATCATAGCTGATACTCAGGCTGATTCGTCTGCTGTCCCAATTGCCGGCGCCTGTGGCGACCAGGCCATTAAACTCTGAGGTGCCGGACCAGCCGGTCTGGTAGAACAAGTCGGTCGCATTGAGGCGAACATTCACAGCATCATTCAGGAAACGGCGCTGCAGACCTACATCGAGGCTCCAACTGGTATCATAAACGAAAACTCCTCCCCAAATCCCGGGTCCTGAAAACCACCCGGAGATCTCGCCTTTGAAACCAAATGGCAGGTCGAAAGTGGATTGCTGGTAGATATTGTAGGTGAATGCCTGCACATCAACGATGGCACCATCACCATAATCTGCCTGATTGTCCAGGTGGGAGGCATTGAGATTGATATAAGAGCTCCATCCCTTCATCACCTGAATCGGTGCACTGATGTTCATGCTCCAGATGGTTTGTTCGGCCAGGTTTTCCCAGGTGATAAAATTGGCACGAGGATCACTTTCATCGGGTCCAATCAGACGAGTGATCTGATCGGTAGTTTTGCTATAAGCTACTTTGAAATTATACCGGTAATTGAGGGTGTATCCCAACTCCATGTTGTTGACAATCTCCGGGCTTAGAAATGGATTTCCCTTTTCATAGGAGAGCTGACTGAGTTGGTTGTTGAACGGGTTGAGCACATTATAGTCAGGTCGATTGATCCGCCGGCCATAATTCAAGGCAAAGGTCTGCTTCGGTGTCATTTGCCAGGTCAGGCCGGCAGATGGAAACCAGTTGAGATAGTTGAGTTCGACAGGTGGTTCCATCAGATCCTCCCGAAAGGCGACCAGATTTCCGGTAGCATCTGTTTGTTCCGCTCTGAGACCTACAGAAAAACTCCAGGCTTGATTGATGGGTCGGGAGTAGTTCACATATCCTGCGTACACATCTTCATTGTAGTCGAACGTATTGGATTGCAGGCTGTCCAGATTGTTTTGATCATCCAGGACATTAAACACCAGGAATTTGTTCTTCGAGTCTACCCGGCTGAATTTGGTACCCAGGGCCAGTTTTCCACCCAGCACCTCCTGCTCATAATCGATTTTGAAGGTGTAGATGTCGATGTCGGTCGGTGTGTCAAATGAATTGATGTCCTCGGAAAGCAAATTTTCGAGAGTTGCGTCGAAATAGCGGTTCGGCTGGACTCGAGTATTAGTGTTTCGATATCGACCATAATCGGCATCGACATTAAAGATCTGGCCTTTTCGATTGTCAAATCGGTAGTTGACATTAAAGGCGTTATTGTCTCGCTTTCCATCTCCGGTAGTCCGGGCAACCAGGATGCTATCCACCTGAGTTGGGTTGGCTTGTGTGGCAATGCCCACGCGATTGTAGGTATTGCGATCAAAAAAGTTCTGCCCGCCGCTGACGAGAAAACCGATGGTTTGTTGATCCGTGAGGAAGAAGTCGGTGCCCAGACGCAGGTTATACCCTTCGTAGCCATGTTTCATCCGGTTGACCTCATCCAGGGCCAGACCATTCTGGGTGTTTCGAAAATCGATATTGTTAAAACTTGCGCCTTTGTACAGGCCACCATTCGCAAAGATGTTCAACAGTTTATTGCGGAAGTTGCCACTGGCACCCATGTTTTCACGGGCGTATCGTCCCTGGCTGTAATTGGCATTGACGGAGCCGTTTGCACCATTGTTTTTATCCTTTTTCAGGCGGATATCGATAATGCCGGCATTGCCTTCTGCATCATACTTTGCTCCGGGATTGGAGATGATATCAATGCGGTCGATCTGTTCGGCCTGCAGATTACTGAGGTAGTTACTCAAATCATCACCGCCAAGGGGGAGGCGTTTTCCGTCGACATAGATCAGAACGCCGGAGCGACCCAATACTGTGATGTTATCATTGTTGTCTACCAGGACGCCGGGTGCCTTGCGCAACAGCCCTAATGCATCTTCCCCGGCACTGTTGATCGTCCCGGATACATTAAAGACGGTTCGGTCGGGTTTGATCTCCACCAGCGCCCGATCGGCTTTGACCAAAGCGGTCTCCAGTTCGATCACGGAGGCGGGGAACGTCAAAGTGCCCAGGTTAAGCGTTTGTTTCTGGGTCATGGTGACACCGGTTTGCTCGAAGTCGGGAAGACCGACATAAGAAGCCTTCAACCAATACGATCCATCGGGAATGTTGACCAGGGTGAATGTGCCTTCATCGTTGGTCGCTTCTGCTTTTACCAGACTGCTGTCTGAGGCATGGTAGAGGGCTACATTGGCAAAGATGATGGCCTCGCCTTCACTGTTCTGTAGAGTTCCTGTGATCTGGCCGCCTTGAGCCAGGAGGCTGAAGCCCATCAGAGTGAGGGCGAGTGTCAAAAGATAATGCATGCACTAGTGTTGTTTGAATAATAGGTGCGGCAAATATCCAATGCCTCCAGATGAGTGAGTCATCCTTTTCGACAAGTGCTCCTATTTTACAGACGGAAGAAAGGAGGATGAATAGAGCATGGCCTTTAGGACTATCGGGGATAAAAAAAGCGGATGCCCGATTCAGGATCGGGCATCCGCTTAATGCATTGATATGTTCTGGTCTATCGAATGATCTGGACCTTGGCTGTAGCCATCCCTTGAGGAAGACGAACACTGATCAGGTACATCCCATTGGGAAGCTGGTCGACCAACAGGCGGGTCATACCACCTCCGGAAGTCACCGAAGTCACGGGGACCTGCTGTCCCAACCAGTTCGATATCAGAATCTGATCAGGATGTAAATCCTCACCAGCCAATCGAAGATAGACCTCACCTGAAGCGGGGTTGGGGAACACATCCAATCCGATTACCTGAGGGTCAAGGTTTTTAGTGGATACGGATAAACTGGTACGGATCGGGAATCGATCAATACCCAGCCATCCACCTGCACCATCCTGGACAGTGAACAGGAATGAATCATCACCAACGGTCAGACTGGTATCCTCATAATCCAATAGTCCCTGATCCAGGTCAGCCTGACTGAAATGACTGCCGACGGCCAATGGAGTTCCATTGAGGTATAATATTCCCCGAGAGGGAATGCTAACCAGTGTATAGGTCAATTCATCGGGTGTATTATCCGGATCCTCACTGAGCAATACTTCATCGCTCATGGTACGGGTCGTTCCGGGAAGTAAGAACAGGGTGTCATTCCTGGAAAGAATGGGGTTGTTCAGACTGACATCGGTGCACAGACGCAAGGTCCAACTCGTCAGTTTTCCACCCGCTCCAATGGCCAGATCCTGGATGATCAGCTTCCATTCGCCCTCGATCTCTTCGCCCGACATAGCGCTTAAGGGTTCTTCGCTGGCATAAATGCTTCCCTGGCTGGGGGGACAATTGAATGGGAGAGCAGATTCATCATTGAATCCCATATTGATGGATCCCGCGATAAATGGGCATTTTCCTGAAAAGAGTTTGACCTTGGTGCCTTTAGGACTTTCCAGATACCCCCTTAGGTCACCAATCGACTGGTGGGTGCCCATGATGTTCTGGACACGTACCTCACTCACTGATCCCATACTGGTTATGGTAATCGGACTTTCCACGGAACTGAGACCCTGGTTGGTAATGCTGATTTCGGAGGCTTTGGTCAGGTCAGAACAATTGAGACTGATGGTGTGGAACGCGTAGACAGGAACATCGGCAAGTTCTCCGCAGATATTGCTGGGGCGTACCCGCCAGAAGTACAAAGTATTTGCATCCAGGGTAATCAATGTCTGATAGGAGGGCTCGGTCAGGCCTGATTCGACCAGAACAGTACTCGCACCGAATGCTGGACTGGTCGCCACTTCGACAGTGTAGTGTTCCGCATCTTCCTGGTCGACCCAGGCGAGGAGGGGTGAGCTACCTACGCCACTGCCCCCGGATGGAGGATCAAGAGCTGTGAGGGAGCTATAATCACTGCGAACGACACGCAATTTTGCCGGGCGAACCAGAGCGGGTAGTCCATTGGCCAGGGCCTGGATCTCAAGATCATATTCTCCACCCTGAGTCACACCACTCAGGTCGATCGACAAGGTGGTGGTCGCTGGAGGGGTGACTGTTTCCTGGCTGAATGTAGCCATGGCGCCGGGAGGCAATCCTGAAATGAGTTCAAATGTGACCTCTTCCGCAAATCCAAGAAGAGAAGCCGTTTCCAACTCCACCGTAACAATATCGGGAACACAGGCAACCTGCGAGTAGGGTCGTACTTCCAGTGCGAAGCCCGGAGAAAGAGGAGGGAGGATCCGAAGAGTCCCTGTAGACATGTTGAAGAAGATATTGTCAGCCGCCCGCACCATGATCCGCGCGGAGGTAGTCGTCACTTCCGGAATACTGACGAAAAACGAACCATTGTTGGGGACATTTTCAGCGAGAAGGGTAGGGAAGGTCAATCCCCCATCGGTGGAAAGGAAGATCGATACTTCCTTGCAGTAGACTGGATACTGATCCGTATTGGCGACATCCCAGGTCACAGGCACATAGTCGCCATGGCGCAGGGTGTCGACAAATGCAAAGGAGGTGACTTCAAATGGGCCAGCTAATTCAGAGGCATAAAAGGCCACATCTTCCTGGTCAATGCTTCCAGCCTCCGCATTATTATCACGTACAGTGATCCGGAAAGTCATATCCCGGGAATAGGTCGGCAAGAGTTCAAATTTATCATACAAACCCTGGGCAACCTTGTACATCTTTGGGAAAACCCGAAAGGATTCGGATACGGGTTTGAAGCTGCGGAATAATGGAGAGCCGAGCAGTGGCATGCCTGCATCTGTAATGGGGCCAGTGTCAATGCCTTCCCAGCAAAAGGTCAGATCATCACCATCCTGGTCCTCAGCACTGGCCTCCAGAATAAAGGGAGTTGAGATGGGAATGTTGATTCCCTTTTTATAATTCACGGTGACAATGGGGTCTTGATTATCAGTAGGGATGCTGGTCCCGCACTGCGCACCCGATCCAGAACGAACAAAACTTTTCATCTGGCCCAGACTGCCACCATGATAGTAGGCATCAGCACTATTCTGCATGGCATTCTGTCCACAGGACCCGGCATAAGACATAATGGTACTTCCACTTCCTGGCTCCCAACCAGTGCCGGCATTTTCGTTGATACATTTATTGAAGGAGTGGGACGCTGAAAATTGATGTCCCACCTCATGGGCGATCACTCCGATATAGAATCCGTCAAATTTGGGGACAAATAAACCACTGACACCGCGGGCCTTGGAGTTGGTACATACGGCAGCCAGTTGAGCGAGTCCTACCTGACCATTGGTCGCGACACCAAATACATGGCCGATGTCATAGTTGCTCGGGGAGATAAACAGGGACATGACAGTCGGATTCTGATTGATCATGGCCTCCGTATCACCATTCGTGTATCCATCGGTGATCGGGTCTGTAAACACCAGTAGATCGTTGTTGGTGATCAGATTCAGATGAACGCCCATATCGATCTCCAACACGGAGTTCAATCGATTGACGGCCGTGATGATCTCTGCGCTTGCAGCAGCTTTTCCACCATGCCAGTTGGTGTATTCCCCCGTTGCGGCAATGGCGATGCGATATGTTTTCAGGGAGACGGGCCCACTGCGCAATGAGCTGGCTAGTGGTATGGATAATGCTTCAGAAGGGTCCATCTCCAGGGTCTCTTCTTCGAGGTAGCAGGAAAAAGGTGTGGCTTCTGACAAGTCTGACAGGTATTCATCCTGATAGAAGATGGCATGCGCATCCTGACGATTGCGGAAAACGGGATCGATCATCCAGGTCCGTCCGTTCTGACGCATCATAGCATGAAATCCTTTGATCGTATAGTCGATCCGACCGGTTAGAGAGGGATCCTGGATTCCCTCGATCCGGAAGGTGGCCGTTGCCGGGTGCCGCTCATAATACCCTGCTTCTGCAGCCGGTGACCAGATGACCCTGCAGGTGTGGAATTGGCCATCCGGGCCTGGAATTTCCATTGTACGAGTGGTCCCTTGTGGCAATGCCTTCTGAAGGGCCGGGAGATCAAGGTGAGCATAGGTTCCCTTTGCCGGATGAACATAGGATTCCTCCGGTTGGGCTTCGATCCAGTCAGAAGAACGGATGGTCCAGAATGGAGATGATTGACCAATGGCCTGTCCGAGGACAGAGATGCACAAGATCAAACTGAATATTGCGTAGGAAAAACGTCGCATGAGCGGATGGATTATACCGAATACATAATTGATTGGAGGGGGGCAATGTTCACGAAATCGTCATTGCTGCTCCACATTTAACAAGGGCTGCAAACCGAAAAACCCCGGCCACGAGCCAGGGTTTTCGGTTTTTTCTCTTTGATTATTGTCCGTTGACCTGGAGTTTGCTGACGGCCAGTCGATCTCCGATGGTCACCTGTACATAGTAGAGGCCATGAGCCAATCCTCCAGTCTGCAGGGAAACACGATCAGACGCCAATTGCCGGATAGACACCGGCACCATTTGTCCCAATGTATTGACCACGATGACCTGACGGACATCGAGATCTTGACCGGGGATCAGAATGGTGCAATTCTCCCGGGCGGGGTTTGGCCAGATCTGCATGTTCAATGATGCGGCATCCGGGTTGGTGGTCGCTACAGAGTTACTGGTTTGGATCACAAACCGTTCGATACCAAACCAACCACCGTTTCCGTCTTCGACCGTGAAGGTGAAGGAGTACACTTGTTCATCTGCACCCAGGTGCTCATAAGTGATCAGGTTCTTTTCGATGTCATCCTGGGAGAATTGATCGCCGACATTCATTTCCACAAATCCATTTCGCAAGGTGCCGATCGTGGGCAGCGTCACAAGAGTATACCTCAAGTCTTCGGGACCATTATCAGCATCCTGACTGAGGAGGTGTGCGTTGTCGATGGTGTTGAAGGTCCCTGGCTTGATCTTCAACGTATCGTTATTGACCAGATACGGAGCATTGAGGGCAACACTGGTGCAGAACTCCAGAGTCCAGCTGAACAATGTTCCGCCGCTGCCGGACTGAATGTCCTGAACGATCAGACTCCACTCGCCCTGAATATCATCGCCAGTGAAGTCAGCCAGAGGTTCTACACTCTTGTAGGTTTCACCCAAAGAAGGAGGGCAGGAGAAAGGTGTCTGAGAGTCGTCGTTGAAACTCATATTGATGTCTCCGGCGATAAATGAGCACTGGGGGTTCCAGAGGCGCTTTGACTTGCCGTCAGGACCTTTCAGGTTGCCGCGCAGATTGCCAATATTCTGGTGGTTGGCCATGATGTTCTTCACCCGAACCAGTCCTACAGGACCATTCACGGGTACATTGACCGTACTGGTAATCGTTGCCGGAGTGGTCCCGGGAATACTGAAATCTGTGTCATTCGTCAGCTCATCACAGGAGATGGTCAGGGTATGGAAGGCATAGACGGGTACATCCTCCAGGTCACCGCAAATATTCCCCGGAATGACTCTCCAGAAATACAGGGTACTTTCGTTCAGCATAGCGACTACCTGATATTGAGGATCGGTGATCCCACTCTGGCTGACCACCACTGTATTGCCGAATGAAGGGCTGGTGGCCACTTCAATTGTATAGAATTGAGCATCGTCCTGGTCCACCCACGTCAGGAGTGGAGAAACACCAATGCCCCCTGTTCCACTGGCTGGTGACAGGGCGTCCAGCGTGCTGAAATCACTTTTGTAGACATCGACGAAGGCATTCCTGTTGGCGGTTTCAGCACCGTTAGCTTCGGCGGTGATCTGCAATTCGTACAACCCGGTCTGGGTGACGCCGGTGAGGTCCAATTCCAGGAATACATCCTGGGGAGGGGTGGCCGGGTTAACGCTCCAGTTGGCCACAGCTCCGGGAGGAAGCCCATCTGTTAGGGTAAATGTGACCGGATCTGTGAAGCCCAGGAGGGAGCTGGTCTCCAGTTTAATGACGGCACTTTGTGGAATACACGCTACCTGGGTATAAGGGGTCAGGTTGACCGCAAAGCCGGGACTGGTAGGCGGCAGGATCCGCAGGTTTGCATTGTTGACATCATAGAAGACGTTGTCTGCGGCTTCTACCATGATACGTCCCGAAGTCGTGGTCAGGATGGGCATGGTCACAAAGAAGGACCCGTTATTGGGTACATTCTCAGCCAGGACATAGGGATAGTTGTATCCGCCGTCCGTAGACAGCTTGATGTTGACCGTTTTGCAGTTGACGGGCCATACATCCGTATTGGATACATTCCAGTTGACTTCGACATATTCACCATGACGCACTGTATCAACGACATTGAACGTACTCACGGTGAATGGACCCGCCATATCGGTCGATTTGAACGCCACATCCTTTCGGGCGGTAGCACCACCTTCAGGGTTATTGTCTCTCACGGTTACCCGGAAGGTCAGATCCCGGGAATAGGAGGGTAATAATTCGTACTTGGATGGGAAATTCTGGAGGATCCTGAATTGCTGAGGGAACCAGCGAGTGGAATCATTCGATGGGGGCAGGCTGCGGAATAGCGGACTGTTGAGCAATGGGGAGCCTGCATCCGTGATGGGTCCTGTATCCATTTGTTCCCAGCAATAGGTCAGGTTATCACCATTGATGTCCGATCCTTCTGCATGGAGTTTGAAGGGTGTGTTGATGGGGATATAGAAGCCATTATTCATAAATTATCTCTACCTCAGGTGCTTCGTTTGCAGTGGACACTGCGGTCGCGCAACCTGATCCTGCGCCGAAATCGATAAAGGACCTCATTTGCTCCAAGCTTCCACCATGGAAATAGGGATCTGCGTCATCCTGGACATTATTGATATTACAAGACCCTGCATAGGACATGATGGTACTACCACTTCCAGGTTCCCAGCCGGTGGATGGATTTTCATTCATCTCATCACACTTGTTGAACGAGTGCTGAGCACTGAACTGGTGCCCAATTTCATGGGCGACAATATCGATCCAGAATGCATCATTGACGGGGGTAAAAAAGGAGCTCATGGCTCGCGCTTTATTTCCGGTGCACACAGATCCCAGGGAGGCCAGTCCAATGGTGCCACTGGCAAGAGCAGTGCCGAAGACATGACCAATATCGTAGTTTGACGAAGGCATAATCCCGGAGATCACATTAGGGTTCTCCTGGATCATGGCTTGCGGATTGCCATTGGTATACCCGTCTGTACTGGGATTGAGGAAGATCAGGTCATCATTGTTTGCGATGAGTATCAGGCGAACGGCCAGATCTGTCTCATACACCTGGTTCACCCGATTTACAGCAGTGATCAATGCGGCACTGACCTTAGGAAGTGTACCTCCATGAAAGTTGGCATATTCACCTGTGGTAGCCAGAGCCAGGCGATATTCTTTCCGATCGACCGCCACGTTACGAAGGCTGGCAACAGGCGCCGCCAGGATAGTCTCGGATGGATCAGAAGCCATCCCCATATCTGGCCCGCATTCAAAAGCAGGTGCGGTGCCTTCAGCGTGGTACTCGTCCTGAAAGTACACCGCGTAATGACTGGTTTCTCCTTTAAAGACCGGATCGATCATCCACACTTTTCCATGCTCCTGAATAAAGGCATGGAAGCCGTTTACGGTATGATCGATACGGCCGATCACACCTGGATCGCGAAGACTGGTCACTTTGTACGTCCCCGTTCGTGGATGCAGAGCATAATATCCAGGCTCTGCCACGGGGCTGAAGGTGGCTTGATACTCGGACAGATTGCCATTTGCATCGGGTAACGTGATGATGGTGGACGTCTGTTGCTGAAGTGTCTGGACCAGTTGGTCGAAATTCAATGTATAAAATTGGCCTTTCTGTGGAAGGACATAGGCTTCCTGTGGAGATTGCAGGATTTGAGCGCGAGAGGTTTCAACCCAGAGAGATTGGCCAAAAAGGGTTGCAAAAGTCATTAGGACCGCAAAGACGGTCGTCATCATTCGAATCATCATGTGAACCTGGTTCTTGATCAAAGAGGTGAGAAAGTATAAAAACAAAAATAGAATATCTCACTGGAAGGTTCTGTAAAAAACCGACAACTGTCGGTCAGAGGCGAAAAAACATGGGGATGAAACAGGCGCTCTACCTCCCATTCCTTACCTGTTTGGGCCCTCTCCCCTCGGCGAATACAGGAAAAGGAGTATTATTGTTGAAAGCAAAAACCATGATGAAAGCCCTCCAGACCCTGTTCATATTCTATCTGTTTTCTTTCCCTCTCTCCGCGCAAGACATCATGCTGGAGCAAGTGGGATCCGGATTTTCGATTCCCGTGGATATTAAACACGCTCCGGATGATGATCGGTTGTATATCGTGGAGAAGGGTGGTAAGATCCGAATCATGGATCTGGCGGGAAATGTCCTGCCTATCCCGTTTCTGGATATTGATCCGATTGTGAATTCTGGAGCCAATGAACGCGGACTACTCGGTTTGGCTTTTCATCCTGATTATGTCAGTAACGGGCACTTTTTTGTCAACTATACGGGGAATGACGGGGATACTCGGATCTCCCGGTTTACGCGAATGGCATTTGATCCAAATATGGCAGATGCCAATTCTGAATTGGTTTTGCTGGTTGTGGACCAACCCTTCAGCAATCACAATGCGGGTGATCTGGCCTTTGGTCCGGATGGATACCTGTATGTAGGGATGGGAGATGGAGGTAGTGGGGGAGACCCCGGCAACCGATCCCAAAATCCCAAAGAATTATTTGGGAAGATGCTTCGCCTGGATGTGGATGGAGCCATTCCATATGGCATTCCTGCGGATAATCCCTTTGCCCAGTCGGCCGATACCTTTCCGGAGATCTGGGCCCTGGGGTTGAGTAACCCCTGGCGGATCAGTTTTGATCGGATGACGGGTGATCTGTGGATCGGCGATGTCGGGCAGGACAAATGGGAAGAGGTGGACATGGAGCCTGCGGGATCACCGGGTGGATTGAACTATGGATGGCGGTGTTATGAAGGATTTGCACCCTACAATACAAATGGCTGTGGCCCTGCCAACAGTTATGTCCCGCCGATCCAGGTGTATGCCAATACAAATGCGGTCGGATGTTCGATCACCGGCGGATATGTCTATCGCGGGAGCGAAACAGCCGTCCCTCTATGGCAAGTACATCTATACAGACTATTGCACCGGGATTTTCTGGTCGCTGGAGCCGGATGGGAACGGAGGCTGGATAAATACAGAACTGGCCAATCTGAACAATCAGGAATTTGCGTCATTCGGTGAGGATGTCAATGGTGAGCTTTATGTGGCGGCCATCGGGCAGGGCATTATTTACCGAATCACGACGCCTTGCAGTATGACGGCTGATGCCGTTGGGGGGAGTGTATCTTGTCCGGATACCTGTGATGGGGAGATCCTCCTGGAGGTATCCAATGGGTGTCCACCTTATGCCTTTAACATCGGTGGAGGACCAGATCCAAATAATCCGCCGACCGGCTTAACCGACTTGTGTGCAGGTATGTATACCATTGAGATTACAGATTGTAATGGATGTGTTGCACAAACGATGGCCGAAGTGGTCATCCCCGACCAGGTCCCATTTGGGTTGGCATTGATCGGTGATAGCCTGGTAGCAGATGAAGGGTATTTGACCTACGACTGGTATCTGGCGGATACGCTGGTGGGTACCACTTCTGATCCCTGGTGGATCCCCAATGCTTCGGGCACCTATTTTGTCATTGCGACTGGTGGTGACGATTGTCCGAGGTTGTCCAATACGGTAGAGGTCCAGGTGTCGGGCCTGATCGGATTTGAGCAGAATGGATTGAGCGTATTCCCCAATCCGGTGTCCGATCGGATGACCATCCGGGCGGAGCAACCTCTTCAGGGGACATTGGTCTTATTGGATGTCGCCGGCCGGGAGATCAGTCGCAAACCACTGATGCTGAATGCCGGTGATCAGGTGGTGTGGTGGCTGGCGGATGTGGCATCTGGAGCGTATTTCCTTCGCTGGCAGTCAAAAGATGGAATTTCTGTTGCACAGGGTGTATTGATTTCCCGGAAAAACAACTAATTTTGCGTCCCGGTTTGTGTGATTCACTGGAGTTGCGCGATTCGGACGGTGTTTTTCAGTTGGTTTGGCTCTTCATTCTGACTTGTTGGATACCAAGCTGAGATGATGATCTCGGTTGTGAAAAAGAGAGGGATTAGCTCAGTTGGTTTAGAGCGCTACCTTGACAGGGTAGAGGTCGGCGGTTCGAATCCGCCATTCCTCACATAATGAGTTACAGGGAGACCCTTTGACAGGGTAGAGTTGCCCTTCACCAGTCATTCGGGGTGTAGCTCAGCCCGGTAGAGTACACGTCTGGGGGGCGTGTGGTCGCAGGTTCAAATCCTGTCACCCCGACAAACAGCAAAGGCTGCCGACGAAGTCGGCAGCCTTTTTCATGTCTGGCCTGCCCGGTGCTTGCACCGAAGGCAGGCCGGACATGAAAAAGGCGCGCCCGCAGGGCGCTGCCTTTGTAGTTTGAATCCCCCCACTTCCAGGATCACGCAAGTAATCCTGTCCTTTCAAGCTTGTAATTTGTTCGCCCGGTGCTTGCACCGAAGGCAGGCCAGACATGAAAAAGGCGCGCCCGCAGGGCGCTGCCTTTGTAGATTGAATCCCCCCACTTCCAGGATCACGCAAGTAATCCTGTCCTTTCAAGCTTGTAATTTGTTCGCCCGGTGCTTGCACCGAAGGCAGGCCAGACATGAAAAAGGCGCGCCCACAGGGCGCTGCCTTTGTAGCTTGAATCCCCACCTCCAGGATCGCGTCAGCAATCCTGTCCTTTCAAGGTTTAAATAGTTTCGCCCGGTGCTTGCACCGAAGGCAGGCCAGACATGAAAAAGGCGCGCCCACAGGGCGCTGCCTTTGCTGCTTGAATCCCCCCACCTCCAGGATCGCGTCAGCAATCCTGTTCTTCAAGCTAGTACTTCAGATCTTCCTATTGCAGATTCCAGGAATTTACGGGAACTCCTTTTCAATTTACAGCAAACATTGGACACCCCATCCCTGGCGCTCGGGATGGTCTTGCATTCCGATTTTCAGGGTTGTTTTGTCACGATGTTTGCGGTTTCGGCAAACATGTCGCCAAAACGGATTTTTATGATCATTTAAACCCCGGGTTTCACCATGGACGATGGACCTTTTGGGCCCATGTCCAGACACGGCCCGGGGCTATTGATATTGGACCCCGCTGGGGTCCTGTCCTGCAGGAATAGCATCATCCTGAGGAGTTTGAATTTTTGATTTTGGGTTTTGAATTTTACCTGCCAGCCGGCAGGCTGGTTTGTGATTTGCCTGCCTGCCGGCGAGGCAGGGGATTTGATCATTTGAATTTCACCTATGGTTCGGGCAAACATGTCGCCAAAACAGATCTTTCTGGTCATACGTACCCTGGGTTAAACCAGGAGATGGCCCTCCAGGCATGGCCCGGGGCTATTGATATTGGACCCCGCTGGGGGCTTTCCTTGGAGGACCAGTATCATTCTGAAGTTTGGCAATTCAGACGCCTTTACCTTTTACCCTTAACCATTTTTCCTGCCCACAGGGAGCCAAATGCCAGAGTGGCGCCAGCCACTGAAGTACCAGGCGAATGGCGAAAAGCGAACAGCGAAAGGCTGTGGCAAGAACCTTTCGCAAGTTCGAGGACAATCTCGCCCAGGTTTCAATTTCGGCATTCCAGTTTGTGCTATTTATCCATTCGAGAGCTATTCGGTTGTCGGTGAGACACCGACGACAAGTACGATTTGTAAAATACAGTCGAAGAGAGTTCGTCACAGGATGCCGGTGAGACACCGGCACGAGCGGACAGGGGGGTACGCGGGGAGCTGTAATGATATGAATGTGCCTTTGAATTCAGGCCCCATTACCCAACACCCAACACCCGCTCATCAGGATATGCCCCTCCAGGCTTACCTGATCTGGCGAATCGCGAACAGCGAACAGCGAAAGGCCGCGACCCTGGCGAATGGCTTTATGACGTTTATTCGGTTATGAGTTGCTGCCACGGCAGCCAGGTATTCGTTTATAAGCCTGGAGCTACAGCTATATAGTGTGAATGTGTGCGCTATAGATAACCATCGCTTGGTCCGGAGCTTCTTAACCCCTGGTAGAAATTTTAGGAATGTGGGACTCCCGACAACTTTGCGGCAGTGCAGCTAACTGTCCCGGCAGCTAAAAATCAGCCGGTACGAGTGTCCCAGCTCTTATTTCGAAATAGCGCAATAACGAAATAACCCAATAACTTCTCTTCCCTCCGGTATGACCATGATAACCCCTGCACGTGATTCATATCATTTTGCAATGGGTTGATTACTCGGACTTTGACACATCATTTTGTCTGTACAATCAGACTGATCAATAATCGGGATATGCAACCTACATCCACCACTACTGTATCAGGGGCAAACCCTGCCACAAGCTCACGCCAATCCATCTCTCAACACATCGTAGAGATCGTCTCCGATTCCGGTGAAGGAGCTCAGAAAGCCGGACAGAGTTTTGGTGCCATCTGCGCCAAAATGGGAAACGGGGTCTGGACCGTAGAGATCATTCCATCCGATATCCAACCGCCTCCACGAACCAAAGAAAGTGCTTCCGGTATCCGGATCCGTATCGGTTCAGGAGTGGTGACTAACGCGGGTGATGAAGCGGATATCGTCATTGCCTTTAATGAGATCGCCCCCTACTCCCGGATCGAACAGGATGCCTACCAACCCGGCACCAAGATCCTCCTGGAGAGCATGTGGGCCACCCATGATGATGAGTCTATTCGGGAGAATTATGCACGTGCCGTCATCGATTACAAGAAACTGGGCTACGAAGTGTATGAGATTCCCATGCAGGAGGAATGCCTCAAACTGGTGCCCGATGCCCGAAGAGGAAAGAATATGTGGGTGCTGGGACTGCTGTGCCAGTTATATAATAAAGACATCGAGATCGCTGCAGATCAGATCCGGCATACGTTCCGGAAGAAGTCTCAGAATGTCATCGATGTGAACCTGCAACTGCTCCAGGGTGGATATGACTGGGCCGGACTGCATCTCGACTTCCTTTACGACCTGCCACCGACTCTCGGCGGCATCGACCAGGTGGTGATGAATGGAAATGAAGCACTCAGTCTGGGTGTCATCGCCTCGGGCATCGAAGTCTGTTCCATGTATCCGATTACACCAGCGACATCTACCTCTCACCATTTGGCCGAATGTATTGAACGGGCAGGGGGACTGGTTCACCAGGCCGAAGATGAGATCGCCGCAATCGGGTTTGCCATCGGAAGCTCCTATACCGGTAAACCTGCCGTTACAGTGACATCAGGTCCCGGTCTCGCATTGAAGACCGAATTTATCGGTCTGGCTGTGATGGCCGAAATGCCACTGGTCATCATCAACGTGCAACGCGGAGGACCGTCCACAGGTATGCCGACCAAAATTGAGCAAAGTGACCTCCTGGCCGTCTTATATGGTCAGCCAGGGGATACCCCCAAGATCGTATTGGCACCGTCCACCATTGAAGAGAGCTTCCAATTTGTCATTCTGGCCCGCCAGATCGCCGAAGCTTTCCGAACGCCGGTCTTTATCCTCACAGACTCCAATCTGGCAACAGGTGTACAGCCATTCCCCCGGCCAAAACCGCGGAAAGAATGGTTTGCACCACCCGTCGACCAGTCTCCCTGGCCTCAAGGCCTTAGCCCCTACGACTGGGAGCCTTCCAATGGGATTAGCAAGCGCCCCATCCCGGGCCAACGCGGCGGCGAATTCACCGTCACCGGCCTGAATCACAATAAAGATGGAAGGGTGTCCTACTTACCTGAGGTCAACCAGAGAAGTTCCACCATGCGCAGTCGCAAATTGGCAGCCTTTGCCAAGACCCTCAAGCCGCCTCAGGTGTATGGCGATGACCATGGAGATCTCCTGATCGTTGGCTGGGGCTCGACCCGTGGAGCGATTGAAGAAGCTGTGGACCGCGCCCGCGCTGATGGGATCGCCGTTTCTTCAGTCCATCTGCGGTTTATGAGTCCATTTGAGCCCGGGTTGAAGACCCTGTTCGGGCAATTTAAAAATGTGATCACCGCCGAGATCAACTACAGCGATGCAGTGGACGACGAATTTGTCGCACCTGAACATCGGCGTTATGCGCAACTGGCCTGGGTGCTTCGTGCCCGGACCCTGGTCGACATCGGTTGTTTCTCCAATGTCCACGGCCAACCCATGCGCCCCAATTCTATCCTGAAAGCCATCCGATCTATTACTCAACCTCAGAACGCCTGATCATGTACGGACTCAAACCTGACCCCTGTGTATTAGAAGTGCCCGACAAGTATTACTCCACCGGGGATTATGAAAAAGGCGTAGCTCGCTGGTGCCCCGGCTGTGGTGATCACTCCGTGCTTTCGGCGGTTCAAAAGCTCTGCCAGGAAAAACAGTTGCCGCCAGAAAAAACCGTGTTTGTGTCCGGGATCGGATGCTCAAGCCGCTTCCCGCACTATATGAAGACATATGGATTCCACGGTCTGCATGGCCGGGCGTTTCCCGTAGCAGAAGGTGTCAAGTTTCGCCGCCCCGACCTGCATGTCTTTGTCGTGACCGGAGATGGCGATTGCCTGTCCATTGGCGCAGGACACTGGATTCATAGTATTCGATACAACATGAATTTGACGGTCCTGCTTTTTGACAACCAGATCTATGGGATGACCAAAAAGCAGACCTCCCCGACATCACCCATGGGCACGATCTCGAATACCCACCCGCACGGGTCGGTGTTGCCTCCGATCAATCCCATCCAGACAACATTGGGGGTTTCCAACGTGTCCTTTGTGGCCCAAACAGCAGACTGGATGCCCGGGCATCTCTATGCCACCATCAAAGCCGCTCATGAGCATCAGGGCTTTTCCTTTGTGAAGATCATGATGCGCTGTACCAAGTTTCTGCCCGAAGAGGCCAAGAAACTGGTGGGTGACAAAGAGCATATGACCCTCCTCCAACATCCGAATGGGATTGAAGTCGATATGGGGACAGCGAATATGTTCAAGCATACTGTCCAACACGATCCTCTGGATATGAGTCAGGCGAGAGCCTTTGCTGAAGACCCGGAAATGTCCTACCTGGGCTTGTACTATCAGGATAAGACAGCACCCCGATACGATTTGTATGGAGCACATAACCTGGGCGCCACTCCCGAACAGAAACTGAATGTTCTGGAAGAGGAATTTGACAAATTCGCTGTTTGATTATTGGAGCATTACACATGGACCATCAACCCCCAGCACAAGACCTCCTCGATCGCTTCTTTACCGAAGGAGCCCGCACCATGCTGTCGTCAACAGCCGCCCCCCAGCAGGAGTCGGCAACGGTAGATACGGATCCGGGTCTCCCTTATCGTCTTGAAGCAAAGGCTGTCGAACCTGGCGATTTACAGCACTACTGGCGCTTTCTTCGCCTCTTTCATCACAGTGGTAAAGGTGGTGGTATCGCCTTGCCCAATCCGGATGATCGGGTGGTGCCTCTCGTGTTTGAACCGTATATCCGCCAGGCCACCAGTGCGGGATTCTATCCGTGTTGGGTGGGCACAGGCCTCGAATCAACATGTCTTCCCCTGGAAGAGCTCCTCCAGCAAACCCTTCTGCAATTTGCCCCCGAGTCCTCCCAGGCCCGGGTGATCAAAGACAACATGGTGCGGTTTATTCGCATTTGGCGAAAGCACATACAGGGTGAAGAGGCCCCCCTGGAATTACAAAAATTGTGGCCTTCTGTCCAGGAAGAAATGACGACTACCCTCAAGCTGGCCGGAGGTGATCTGGAAGATCTGGAGCGCCTGGGTCAACACTTGCCTCGGACGGGATACCTGATCGACTTTTCGCAAAAAGGGATCTTTCGGATCCTGGGCATTCTGTTGGCAGAACGTCATCAGTCAACCCGCCAGGAATGGCTCGCCGAGCTCGCACCACTGAAGGATAAACTCACCTCTCTACTAGCGGTCGAAAAGGAAAAGGGAATTGATGCCCACAGCCCGGGACGCCTGCGTGAGAAACTCGACTTTGCAGATTCCTTTCTCAACTTCGAAGAACTCTCTGATCTGCTGCCCGACGAGTCGGCCAGTCAGATCCCGGAAGAACGGCTTCATCGTCTGGAAGAAGTATTGTTCTGGTTGACCGAAGGGCCTGATCGCTTGTTTACCGCCTCGGCAATATTGGTCGCCGAGCAAAACAAATGCGACACATTGAAAGAAGCGTTTCTGCCGGTCCTGCAAAACGGCCAATGGCAGGGGGCCGAGGAAGGACATGTGATCCAGGAAGCCCTGCGCCTGTTTGATGAAATGACCGCAATTGCTTCACGTTTCTTTTCTGCGGTCCGTATCGCCAGCCTGGAGCTGGACAATCTTTATGACCCAGCTATTCACGATCACTATTTTGTTCAGTTTGGCTGGTCATCCTTCTCCCTGGAAGAAAAGCAGGCCTGTCCCCCCGTCGTTGTGTTTACAGATGACCGGTCCCTCTTATCCCGAGAGGCGCTTGCCTTTGGGAAGGCCCTGACCAAAGGGTATCCCATTCGTACGGTCTGCCTCTCCAACCCCTACCCGCAAGCAGCTGAAGAATGGGCCTACCGTCCTGAACCAGGTGCTCTGGCATTGGCTTATCGCGATGCCTTTGTCCTCCAGACAGCGGCCATCGATCCAGCCCATCTGTTCCATAGTTTACACATGGGCTTGCATGCGGAACACACCGCACTGTTTCATATTCTCGATCCCGGCGAACCTGCAGATATCCTGGGGCATCACGCCGCACTGATCTCAAGAGAAGCACCTTCCTTCCTCGTATCCGGAGCTGCAAATGCCAGCTGGGGTAGCCGGTTTACAGTGGCCGATAACCCGGATCCCCAAGAAAACTGGGTGCGATCCACAGGTGCCTACCGGATGCCGGATGGGACGGAGGTCGAACAAGATTTTCCGATCACCCCGGTCGATTATGCAGCACTTTTTCCCCGCCTGTTGCGCCACTTCCAGATCGTGTCAGAAGACTATGTCACTCCTGATCTGCTGTTGATGGATGATTATCTGGCTCTGCCAATAGCGGAACGCATCGCAAAAGTGCCGTTCACCTGGCTGGTTTTGCCCGATCGACAAATGGTGAGAGCAGCGATCTCCATGACCCTGACCCGGGCCTGCGAGGAGCGTCTCGGTTTCTGGCACTTCCTCCAGGAAAATGCCGGCATTCACAATTTCCACGCCGAGCAGGCGACTCGGGAACTGGCATCCGAATGGGAGCAGAAACTGGAACAGGAACGAGAAGAGTTGGAAGCCACCCATGCTGCTGCCCTCCAGCAGGCAATCGAAGTTGCAGGTCGGCAAACCATGGAGGATTTGGCCAGCATCCTGATGCAAATGGATCCCATCTCAGTTGTGCAGACAAGTGGTTTTACAACCACATCGTCTATACCAGTGGCGAAGGCCAAATCGGATCCTGCCGAAGAAAAGCAACCAATACTCCCGGAAGAAAAGCCCAAGGCACCTCCTCCTGTCGTCCTCACCGAGGAGGCCTGGATCGATACGCCCCTGTGTACAACCTGTAATGAATGTACCGCCCTGAACAACAAGATGTTCAAATACAATGACGACAAGCTCGCCTATATCGCTGATGGAAAAGCCGGTCCGTTTGCGCATTTGGTGGCAGCTGCTGAGGCTTGCCCGGTGGGGATCATCCACCCGGGCGCACCCCTGGATCCGTCTGAGCCTGGGCTGGAAGCACTGATCGAACGAGCAAAACCCTTCCAGGGATAATCCAGAAACCGGAATGAAGAACCTTCACCAACAACCCCATTTATCATGATGCAGGAATTCCTGGTCGGGTTGAGTATTCTGGTGGGGCTTGGGCTCTTCTTTGCCGTCATCCTGGCCGTAGCCTCGATCAAACTCAAGGTGTTTGAGGATCCACGGATCGACGAGGTCGAGGACATGCTCCCACACGCCAACTGTGGTGCCTGCGGTCAACCGGGTTGCCGGGCCTTTGCCGAATTGGTGATCGCCGGTGAGACCAGTCCTGCAAAATGCACGGTGTCCTCTCCGGATGCCATTGAAAAGATAGCCGGATTCCTGGGGATAGATGCCGGAGCAGAGGAGCGACTGGTGGCCCGACTGAGGTGTGCCGGAGGGAAGGCCGAAGCCCATCATCTGGCCGAATATCACGGCACCTTGAAGACCTGCCGTGGTGAAGCTGTTGTCAACGGTGGGCCAAAAGCGTGTACCTGGGGCTGCCTTGGATTGGGGGATTGTATGGATGTCTGCGATTTTGACGCCATCTATATGAATGAAGACGGACTCCCCGTGGTCATTCCAGACCTCTGTGTGGCTTGTGGTGACTGTGTGGAGATCTGCCCGAAAGGATTGTTCGAATTACTGCCAGTGAGTCAGCATCTCTATGTGCAGTGCAAATCAGAATTGGAGGGCGATCTGGCCCTGACCCGATGCAGCGTTGCCTGTACCGCTTGTGGTAAATGTGTTGCTGATGCCCATCCGGGCGTACTGGAGATTCATAATGGTGTCGCACGTGTCTTGACTGACCAGCACCAGATGGAAACCCGGGAGGCTATCCAGAGATGCCCTACAAATGCAATTGTCTGGCTCGAATCCGGACAATTCAAAGAATCTACAGGTCCCCAACGCCCATTGGGCCAAATGGAACCGTTCACGTTTGAGGAGGACCTTGAAAATCGGTATTGGCAATGAGGGTGAATCAGTCATATTCACAAAATGGACCGTTGAATTCGGGCATTCCAGAATACCTGCTAAAGGTGGAGACTGCCTTGTGTGATGGCCTGTTGTTGAATGAGCCATTCCCGGAGATGGGAGAGGCCAATATTTACGGCCGGAAGTACAGCATTGTATTCGTCAGCACCAGGGCGCACTCGTCTGGTTGGTCCGGATCAGGTTGGCGCGTTGCCGGGTTTCTGTCTCATGCCGGATCATGCTTACCCTGGAGATCACGTCGACAGATTGCACAACGACAACTGCCGTGTAGTCCTCCATCTGCCCGCATTCGCTTCCGGTTTTGAAGATTGGATCATCCTGCAGGCCATAGATGCCCGGATGCGCTTCGGTTGACCCTGCTGGCACATCGTGTGGCTGAACGCGCCCTCCTCCCCGTAGTAGTGATTACTGATCCAGGGTTCGTACTCAGTAGTGGACCTTCCTTCAGATCGATCCACGTTCTGGCGACTTCATAGGGGTCCCTGAAGCCCTGATCCAGACCCCGACGCCAGCGCAGGAGATCCTGTATGGTCCACGCCGAAGATGTATTCCCAATCAATTTTCGTTCGACCAACCGGTGGTGGAGCAGCGGCATCTCCGGAGCATGTGCAGCGATCAGCTTTGCCCGCCAGCGATTTATCCAGGACCATGTTCCAGATCATACTGAGGCAATCTGAGGATCAGTACTGGAGGCGATCCCAGGGCACCAATCCGCCATTGTTACCCGGGAGTGACAAGTCGGACCATCTCCTGATGGTGTTCGGCTCAGGCCACAAGGGGCTTTAAATATCCCTGAACACCAATAGTCTCTTCGGCAGGTACTGCGCTTCAATATGCTGCCCAACGTGTCCTCAATCCCCTGGCCTACCAGGAGATCGACAATCTCACCCGGAAGAAAGAAAATCCTGGACTTGTCCTGCTCCCCCTGGATGCAGACCAATCTGATTGGCGAGGGGCTGTCGATCGCTGTCTGTCTCTTGGCCTATCCGGTCTGGGTCATTATCGTGATAGGCTACTACCGCCCGGAGTTGACATCGGAAGGGATCAAAGCGGTGACAGATAAAATGACCTCAGGTTCTCTTCCCCGGCGTCGATTTTTCCTGGATATGACCCTGCTCCACTCCATCGTTCGGATTCGGCTCAGCAGGAGGTGCTCCTTCATCACATTCGACGAGGCCTATCCAGATCTGGACCTGGAAAGTCTGATTGGTGCAAAACACCATGAAACCAGCCAGAAGCATCAAAGGCATTTCCATCACCTGCCTGAGCTTGTGCGCCACCAGGAGGACCATGGCCCTCCTTACAGTCGACTGACACACGTTTTTACCAGGAGGTCATTCTCGGAGAGAATACCAGTCGAAATCTTCCCGATACTCCTCTGACAACAGATCCATTTCAGCGTGCAAGGGGTGATGCCTCCGCTTGACCGATCTCCTGCGTATCAGTCACAATGAATCATCGTCAATTCCCGTACTGGATGCGGCAGAGCATGCACAGGTTGCGGACAGTGTCTGGTTCAGTGCCCATACGCGGCCATGCCCTCGTTGGCCATCCGGACGGAGGATCTTCTGCGCTCTGGAATGTCCTATTTGTCCCGCACCAGGACAGTCGACCTCCTCCGATGACACCCCTGGTGAAGAACCTGGCCGTCATTCTGGTCAACCCGATGTCCTTCGGAGGCGTTTCAGTGCGAATGTGCTGGAGGAATCCAGAACGGCATTGAAGGATCTGCTGGCACAGATGAAGGTCGATGGCGAAAAAGGCCAGAAAATCAATGCTGAGTTTGATATCCTCTATCAGGCTATTAAGCCAATGCCCTGGGTGAAATCACGAATCTATTTTGACGGGCCAGAGGCGAAACAAGCCGGTGCAGGAGAGCTGTTCTCCATCGCGATAGATCCACATGCGTGTACGGGATGCGGGATTTGTGTGGAGGTCTGTCCGGAAGATGCCCTGTCATTAAAGCAAGGTGACGACGATCATGGAATCGGCTGTATCGGCTCACCAGTTATGGGAACAATTGCCCGATACTGCTGCCACAACTATCGCCCGGGTGCATGGTGATCCTGAAGCGGCACCTCTGTCGGGGATGATGCTGAGCAGGCACTATTACCAGAGTATAATCGGCGGGGAATCCAGACCTGAACTGTGGGGTACACGCATGATCCTGCACGCTATAGGAGCTGTTGCTGAATCCGTCGTTCAGCCACGCTGGCAACAGAAATTGAAGGCATTACATGAATTGCGAGACGCTCTGGATGTTCAGGTTCGGCAGCACTTGCAGGAAGCCATGCCTGGATCACTTGATGCCGATCTGGAAAAACTGCTCGATCAAACCGGTCAAAAGCAGGTCGCTCTTCAGGACATACTTGTTCAACTGAAAACAGGGACTTCATCCAATCTTCGGATTGACTCTGGCAAACTCGGTCGTTGGGTGCATCTGGGTCGTGAATTGGCTCGACTGCAGGAAGCACTGGTGAACGGGAACAACCGGAGCAGGAAGAGCCCGATATGGAATCTACCTGAGCGTGGTCGGCTGGCAGATGCCCTGGTGAATATCCCCATCATCCCTTCCAGGTACCCGTATGGATAGAGCCCAATGTTGACATTGAACAGATTCGGGCCATTGGTCCTGGATTCTCAACAACGCAATATACTCGACCAGGTCCGGTTACTGCGCCGGGCAGACCTGGAGGTCAAGGGGCAATATCGCCCGGAGATCCAGGATGAGAAGATTGCCGCTCTGTCCTGGTCGGATCTTTCTGCAAAAGAAAAAGAACTCCTTCCGCCGTTGCTGGTTGTACTGGATGCCCGGGATATGCAGGCAATCCCGACAAAGGTCTGATTGGAATCTTATCCGAAGATGCGCAGGTCAAGATCCCCTGTCCATGCAACGGACTTTCCAGGGACCTGCGGCGACATTTGAGCGCCAGGGCTGGTGCTGCCCATCATGACCAGTCGGGTGAGTCCAGTGTTTCAAACATCACCTTCCAGAGGTGCCCATTTCAGCTCCAGTCTGCAACAGGCGTTTCATGCCGCCGGGCCGGCATTGATCCACTCTATTGGATTCAGTGAGCCCTTGCAGGACAGTGGAACCTGGTTGGATCGCATGGATGAGCTGGTAGTTGCCGGACTATTCCCTCTTTTATCCTGGGTGCCTCGTGAACCAGGCGACTATCTCTCCAAAAATCTGGAGATCACCAATATTCCGGACCTGGCTATTCCTGTGGACAGCCTGGTACCCGAATGGGTCAAGCATGAATGGGAAACCCATACCCGTGCATTGGCTAATTGGAAGGACCTCCTGTCGACTGAATGGCGAACCTGGCTCGAATGGTCAGGACGAGAGCAAGCGGGCGACACGGATAATGTCAAAGCAACCCGAAAAGCATTGGAAGAAGGTTTCGCTGCTGAACGTCAAAGCCTCCTTCAGGAGCATCAGGAGGCGTTGCAGAATTTGCGCCAGGGAATGCAAGAAGAGGTCCGCAAACAACTGGCTGAACGATTATTCCAACTGTCACAATCCCATCGTGCACAACGCATGGAAGAGCTGGATAAAATGGATCGAACATCATGAGTGGATCCCTTCGACAATCCATGGATATCGGGACCCTGCTGACCTTTCCTCATGGGGTTCACCCCAAAGAGTACAAGGAGTTGTCCTGTGCCGGTGCTATTGAACGCATGCCTTTTGTCGACACCTATACCTTGCCCTTGGGTCAACATATCGGTGCCCCCTCACGCGCCATTGTCCAGGTCGGCCAACAGGTACAGCGGGGAGAACTCATTGCAGAGCCAGTCGGCTTTGTTTCTGTGGGCCTCCACTCGCCCGTAGATGGCACCGTTACAGCTATTGAATTGGTGGATCATCTGAATGGGCAACTGGTCCAGGGCATACGCATCCAGACCGATCGATTTTCCCCTCAACTGTTCAAGAAACAACCACCTGTCAATCTGGACCAATTAGATCATGACCAGTTCATCAAAGGGATCCAGATCGCCGGTATTGTCGGAATGGGCGGAGCTGCCTTTCCAGCACATGTCAAATTTTCGCTCAAGCCAGAGCAACACGTTCGTGTCCTGATGCTCAATGGATGTGAATGTGAACCTTTTCTGACCTGTGATCATCGGGTGATGGTCGAGTATGCTGCCGAACTGCTGGATGGGACCATGATCCTGGCTAAATATCTGCAGCCCGATCGCATAGTGATTGCCGTCGAGGCGAACAAAGCAGATGCGATCGTGATTCTGCGGGAGGAGATCGCCAGGCAAGGCTATCCCATTGAAGTGACACCATTGGAGGTCAAGTACCCTCAGGGAGCGGAAAAAATGATGATCTCCGCCATCCTGGGAGAGGAAGTGCCGACGGGGAAGCTCCCCATAGATGTCGGCGCAATGGTATCCAATGTCGGGACGGCTGTCGCCATTTCAGAATATTTCCGAACAGGAAAACCATTGATGGAGCGTGTCGTGACTGTAAGTGGTACGGCTGTGAGTCGGCCGTCCAATGTCCTGGTACCCATTGGAACGCCTATGCAGGAAGTGGTCGATTTTTGTGGAGGGTTGACGCATCCTGAACCACGTATACTTCTGGGTGGGCCGATGATGGGCATGGTCCAGAAAAACCTGGATGTCCCGGTGGTCAAGGGCACCTCTGGCATTCTGGCGCTCACGGATCGAGAAGTGGTCGATCCGCAAACCTATTCCTGTATTCGCTGCGGCCGCTGTGTCGATGCCTGTCCCATCTTTCTCAATCCGGCCCGCCTGGGCCTGCTGGCCAGAAAGGGGCTTTGGGCCGAAATGGATGAAAATCATGTCATGGACTGCTTTGAGTGTGGTTCCTGTTCCTTTATCTGCCCGTCGGCGATTCCCCTGGTACAGAGCTTCCGGGTGGCGAAGGGGCTGCTCCGGGAAGAAAAGCAACGCGCGAAAAGTGCAACTTGATGATCAGATGATAAACCAATGAAAACGATCATATCCAGCTCTCCATTTTTGCGCACTGATCTGAGTACACCTCGGATCATGTGGGAGGTGGTGATCACCCTGATACCGGTTGTGGCTGTGGCTACCTGGTTTTTTGGCATCAGTGCTTTGTTGATGACCCTGGTCTGTGTCTTAGCCTGCCTCATGGCGGATATCCTCTTCATGCCAAAGCAGGCCAACCGACCCTGGTGGGGCGATGGCAGTGCTGTGATCACCGGGATCTTGCTGGCCATGTGTCTGCCTCCCGGATTTCCCTTCTGGATGGCCTTTCTCGGTGGGATCGTCGCCATCGGCATGGGAAAGGCCATGTGGGGCGGGTTGGGTCAGAATGTATTCAATCCAGCCTTGCTGGGCCGGGCGTTTTTACAGGCGGCATTCCCGGGTGCGATCACCACCTGGTCGGCACCTGGCGGCAACCTGTTGAGTCTGCAAGGCAACAACCTTGCATTGCCTTTCCTGAAAGGTGAGGTGGTGGATGCCACAACCGGAGCGACACCACTTTCGGCAATGAAATTCACCCAGGAAGCGGCCCCCTGGCAGGACCTGCTATGGGGGAATGTGTCGGGATCACTAGGAGAAACAAGCGGACTACTGATGCTGATCCTCGGGGCATACCTGATCTGGCGCGGACTGATCAATTGGCGGATCCCCGCCGGCATGATGCTGACAGTGGCCATCTTTTCCAGTATCCTTTATCTCGTTGACGGGCATCAATATGCACCGCCCCAATTCATGTTGCTGGCCGGTGGCCTGCTATTGGGGGCCATGTATATGGCCACGGATCTGGTGTCCTCTCCTTTGACGACGAAAGGGATCTGGACCTATGCCATAGGCATCGGTATTCTGGTCGTGATGATCCGGGTCTGGGGTGGATTGCCTGAAGGCGTCATGTATGCCATCCTCCTGATGAATGCAGTCACACCCCTGTTGAATCGGGCTTTCCCGACACGTGTCTATGGACATGCAAAAGCGGGAGCTTAAAACAAAAGCCATGACAGAAACTCAACCTCCATCACCCGCCTCTCCGGTCATACCGGAAATGCCGCCTGAGCCCGGTCCGGCTCGCTTGATCGCCACGCTGGGATTGGCTGGATTTTTCTCTGGCCTGTTGCTGGTTTCCAGCTTTGTGCTCACCCGGCCGATCATTGAGCAGAACAAAGCAGACGCTTTACAAGCCGCGGTCTATCAGGTACTGGAAGGATGTCAGTCCTTTGAACAACTGACCTGGGATGGGCAGGCACTTGCCCTGGGGGCAGTCACAGGGGAAAATGCGGCTCCGGTCTATATTGGATATGGCGAGGGTGATCGGGTATTGGGTTTTGCGATCACCAGCGAAGAGCCGGGCTTTCAGGATATCATCAAAGCTATTTATGGCTATGACCCGGAAGGTGATCAGATCATCGGAATGGAAATTCTGGAGAGCAAGGAAACCCCTGGTTTGGGAGATAAGATTTTTAAGGATGCCAAATTCAAGACGAATTTTGATGCCCTTGCCGTCCTGCCCGAAATCGTCTCGGTAAAAACGGGACAGAAAACCAATCCACATGAGATTGAAGCGATCACCGGAGCGACCATTTCCTCCAAGGCCGTGACGCGGCTCTTGCAAAAGGGAATGGCTGAATGGCGAGAACCCATCCGCAGTTTTGTCCTGACCATCAAAGGGGTAAAATCTGTGGAAACAAACGAAAATAGCTGAGGCCATGGGAGAGAACCAACATACAGATTGGGATGTCCTCATCAAGGGGCTATGGCGAGAAAACCCCGTTTTTGTAGCGGTGCTGGGGATGTGTCCAACCCTGGCCGTCACCAATACAGCGATCAATAGTCTGGCTATGTCGGCAGCCACATTTTTTGTGCTGTTCTTCTCTAGTTTGTTCGTTTCCCTGCTGCGTAAGGTGATTGCCAAACAGGTGCGGATCACCACCTACATTGTCATTATCGCCACATTTGTATCCCTGGTAGACATGCTTTTGGCCGCTCTGGTTCCGGATATTCACAAGGAGCTGGGGCTTTCATCGCTCTGATCGTGGTGTATTGTCTGATCCTCGGTCGTCAGGAAGCGTTTGCCGCTAAAAATAAAGTAGGTGCAGCCCTGCTGGATGCCATCGGAATGGGTCTCGGTTTTACGATCGCCCTGGTGATGATCGGTGTCGTACGAGAAGTTCTGGGGAATGGCTCCCTGTTTGATATTCCGATTTTTGGTACCTCCTTCGAGCCCTGGATCATTATGATCCTGCCGCCGGGTGGTTTCTTTACTCTCGGATTTTTATTGTTGTTGTTCAATGCAGTGGCCCAGCGACGGGCCAAAGCAAATGCCATCACCCCTTAAACGAGAATTATGGCACAGGAACTCCTTTGGATCTTTATCTCAGCCCTGCTGATCAACAACTTTACCCTCACCTATTTTCTGGGGCTCTGCCCTTTTCTGGGGGTGTCCAACAAACTGGATACGGCATTCCGACTTGGGTTGGCCAATATATTCGTGATGATCATTACGGCCATTGCCGCCTGGGCTTTGAACACTTTTGTGTTGATCTATGCTCCTTATTTGCGCTTGATCAGTTTCATAATCGTGATCGCCAGTACCGTCCAGTTTGTGGAAATGGCGATTAAGAAATGGAGCCCGGAACTCTTCCGCGCGCTGGGGATCTTTCTCCCGTTGATCACGACCAACTGTGCCATCCTCGGACTGGCCTTGTTCGCCACGAACAAAGGATATGGTCTCCTCGAAGGGATCGTCTATGCCCTCGGTGCGGGAGGTGGTGTGACTCTCGCCCTGGTTCTGATGGCCGGTATCCGGGAAGAAACCCGGGTTCTGGATATTCCTGATGCGGTGAAAGGGACAGCGTTGAGTCTGATCGTCGCCGGGATCCTGTCCATGGCCTTTATGGGATTTGCAGGAATGTTCAGTGCCGCATAATCTGGAAGACATGTCCGAATTCATACAATATATGATTCCCGTCCTGGGCCTCACTGCTGTTTGTGCCGGGTGGATCGGTGTCCAGATGTTGGCCCGCCGATTGGGCACCAAGCACCATTTGGGTGAACGGAAAGGATCCTCGTGTGGCAGTTGTGGTTGTCAGGGGCAATGTGAGTTGCCGGAGAAACCTTAATTCGGACGAGACGCGTAGATGCCTTCGGGGTATATTCCTGTGTTCCTTGTTCCTGGTTGTTTACGTGTTTGGCGTGCAGTTTCAGACGTTTGGCATTACTCCCCGGGTAGTTTTGTCACCATGTTTGCGGTGCCGGCAAACATGTCACCAAAACAGATCTTTCTGGTCATACGTACCCCGGGTTAAAACCCGGGGCTATACATGTTGGACCCCGCCAGGGTCCTTCCTAGGAGGACCAGTAACATTCTGAAGTTTTGGAATTCAGACACCTTTACCCATTACCCATTCCCGGCCAAAAGGGAGCCTGCTGCCAGAGTGGCGTAAGCCACTGACGTAATCAGCCCCGAGGACTCGGGGGCGAAAAGCGAAAAGCGAATACCGAAATGTCCCCGACCCAGAACACTAGGGAGAAATAACCCTTCGCCAGTCTGAGAATTAGCTCGTGAGGGTTCCGATTTCTACGTTGCTGGTGGAACAGTTTATCCATTCGAGGAACCGTTCGGTTGTCGGTGAGGGCCTGAACCGGCGACGACAGTGCCAATTCGTAGAAATAGAGTCAAAAAGCATTCGTCACGGGATGCCGGTGAGACACCGGCACGAGCGGCTGGGGAGGGGGGTTATACGGGGCGTCGGTAATGTGTGCTATTTTTGTTGGAATTCAGGCCCCTTTACCCATTACCCTTTACCGGCCGATCGGAATACGCGCCAAAAATTTACTATACCTTGCGAATGGCGAATGGCGAAAAGCGAAAAGCGAAAACCGAAATAGCCCCGACCCAGAACACTAGGGAGAAATAACCCTTCGCCAGTCTGAGAATTAGCTCGTGAGGGTTCCGATTTCTACGTTGCTGATGGAACAGTTTATCCATTCGAGAACCATTGGGTTGTCGGTGAGACACCGACGACAGAGTGCAATTCTGTAGAAATAGAGTCAAAAAGCATTCGTCACGGGATGCCGGTGAGACACCGGCACGAGCGGCCAGTGGGGTTTATACGGGGAGCCGATATAATAATGTCAACCAATTGGAAGGTCATCAGGCCCCATTACCTTTTACCCATTACCCTTTACCGGCCGATCGGAATACGCGCCAAAAATTTACTAAACCTTGCGAATGGCGAATGGCGAAAAGCCAAAAGCGAAAAGCGAATACCGAAATGTCCCCGACCCAGAACACTAGGGAGAAATAACCCTTCGCCAGTCTGAGAATTAGCTCGTCAGGGTTCCGATTTCTACGTTGCTGATGGAACAGTTTATCTATTCGAGAACCATTCGGTTGTCGGTGAGACACCGACGACAGAGTGCAATTCGTAGAAATAGAGTCAAAAAGCATTCGTCACGGGATGCCGGTGAGACACCGGCACGAGCGGCCAGAGGGGGTTATACGGGGAGCCGATATAATAATGTGCATTGGAATTCAGGCCCCTTTACCTTTTACCCATTACCCTTTACCGGCCCATATGGAGCCTGCTATCCGCGTGGCGCCAGCCACTGACGTAATCAGCCCCGAGGACTCGGGGGCGAAGGGCGAAGGGCGAATAGCGATAAGCAAATGACCGAACTCCGAATGCCGCCCCCTGGCAAATCGTTTAGATGTCGATTACTGAATCCACTTCCTTGCGTCTTTGTATTTCCCTTCGTCTCTCAGTCTCTTCGTCCCTCCGTCTATCCACGCCTTCCGCCTGTTTTCGTAACATTGTGGTCAAATCGATCCCCCCTATGCACAGTTTAATGATGTGGATGTCCATGCCGGACTTTTCGTCCCCCGAGATCTGGATCTCCCTCCTGACCCTGACCTTCCTCGAAGTGGTCCTCGGAATTGACAATATCATTTTCATATCCATTGTCGCCAATAAACTTCCAGCGAGTGAACAGGCACGAGCCAGGAACCTCGGATTGGGCCTCGCCCTGATCTTCCGGATATTGCTTCTTCTCGGAATTACCTGGATCATCTCCCTGACCAATCCATTGTTCAGTATTCCGGCATTTTTCAATGGCATGGAGTCCATCGATATCAGTGTCAAAGACCTGATCCTTCTTTTGGGTGGCCTGTTCCTCATCGCCAAGAGTACGTCCGAGATCCATCACAAACTGGAAGGGAAGAGCGAAAAAGAGAGTAAACTCGCAGTCAAAGTCACGCTCAGTGCCATTCTGGTGCAAATTGTCTTGGTAGACCTGGTCTTTTCATTTGACTCCATTCTCACGGCCATTGGACTTGTGAAAGATGTGGCGATCATGATTATTGCAGTAGTTATCTCCATCCTGATCATGATGGCCTATGCCGGCCCGGTCAGCCGGTTTATCAACAAACACCCGACCCTCCAGATGCTGGCCTTGTCCTTCCTCATCCTGATCGGTGTGATGCTGGTCATGGAAGGCTTCCACCAGCATGTCAGCAAAGGGTATATCTATTTTGCCATCGCCTTTTCTCTGCTTGTCGAGATACTGAATATGCGCATTCGAAAACGACAATCCCCGGTTCAACTACACGGTATTCAGGAAGAAGCGGCTCAATCCGAACAAGAAACCTCCAAAGCATGAACCCATTCCCAGGAAAGTCCGCTGACCTTGCTCTCCTCTTCCTTCGGCTGGTTTTTGGTCTGGAGATGCTCGTCCAGCACGGATGGGGTAAAGGAGTGAAACTGTTTACGGGTGATCCCTCCTCCTTTCCAGATCCACTCGGTGTGGGGTCGGAGATTTCACTTGCCCTCACGGTATTGGCAGAAGTGTTGTGTGCTTTCCTGGTGGCAGTCGGACTCTTCACCCGCTGGGCTGCTCTGCTCCTGATCATCACCATGGGAGTGGCCGTATTTGTTGTCCACTACGGAGATCCATGGTCTGATCGTGAAATGGGGCTGCTGTATCTGTCTGCATACACGGCCATCGCGGCATTTGGCCCGGGCCGATATTCAATAGATGACCAATGGCGCAACCGATCATAAAGAAAGTCTCCCTTCACCTTTTATGCATCCTGTTGCTCCTGGGCTCCGGGATGGCAGGGTGCAAACGAGTTGAACCTGCAACAGTTGCTGAGGTTTATGAAATCGTCAAAGGAGAGACGATGGGCACCTATTATCAGGTCACCTACCAGGATTCGCTTCATCGCGACCTCAAGCCGGGAATCGATTCTCTTCTGGTCGCACTCAACCTGGAGGTATCCACCTATATCGATACCTCGGTGATCTCCCGCTTCAATCAATCGGCCTCGGGAATCGACGTGCGTGAAACAGACCGGCATTTTATGATCAACCTCTTAAAAAGCCGGGACGTCTTCCTGCTGTCCGGTGGTGCCTTTGATCCCACCGTCATGCCACTCGTCAACTACTGGGGTTTCGGCTACACTGCAAAGAATAAAGTCACGGGAGTGGACAGTCAGCAAGTGGCCCAACTCCAGGGGTTGGTCAATCTCTCTGCTATCACTGGTCTGGATACCCTGGGTCCTGGATTTCTCTCCAAGCCCCGGCCCGAGATTCAGTTGGACTTCTCCGCCCTGGCGAAAGGATACGGAGTTGATCTGGTGGGTATGTATCTCCGAAGTTTGGGGCTCACAAATTTCCTGGTAGACATCGGTGGTGAAGCCCTGGCTTCTGGATGTAGTCCCCGTGGGACAGCCTGGCGGATCGGCATCAACATACCTGCTGAAGAAGCAGCGATAAATGCCCTCTATACCAGCCTGGAGGTTGCCGATAAAGCATTGGCCACTTCTGGTAATTATCGCAATCTCTATGAAGTGAATGGAGTGAAATACAGTCATACCATCAATCCCAAAACCGGGTATCCGGAACGGAGACGGCTGCTCAGTGCGTCCATCCTCGCTTCTGATTGTATGACCGCAGATGCCCTGGCCACCAGCTGCATGGTTTTGGGGCTCGTAGGTGCAAAGGAACTGATCGGAAGTTTGTCCGGGGTGGATGCCTATCTTATCTTTAGCGCGGAAGATGGCCAGATGACCGATTGGGCTTCGCCTGGCATGTCCTCCTATTCACCCACTCGTTAACGAGTGGCCCACCCGCCTTAAATGACTTCTGCATGCTCCCTATTCTGAAAAAGGACCTCGTATTTTTTGATCTGGAAGCGACAGGCCTTCACGTTATCCGTGACCGTATTGTCCAGATCGCACTCATCAAATATTTTGCAGATGACCGCGCTCCGGAAGAACGATGCATGTTGGTCAACCCGGGTATCCCCATTTCAGAGGAAGCGATGAACGTACACGGGATAACACCGGAAGATGTACGCAACAAGCCAACCTTTGACCAGATCGCCAAAGAGATCTTCGACTTCATCGGAGATGCGGACCTGGCCGGCTACAACTCCAATCGTTTTGATATTCCATTCCTCATGGAAGAGTTCGATCGGGCTGGCCTCGATTTTCGGATCGACCATCGTCGGTTGATCGATGTCCAACGGATCTTTTATAAAATGGAACCGCGGACACTCAAGGCCGCAGTCAAGTTTTACTGCGACCGGGAATTCGAGGATGCACATGATGCCCTGGAAGATGTCCGCGCCACCATCGATGTCCTCAGCGGGCAGATCGACAAGTATAAAGGTGTAGATCTGAAAGATGGGGACGGGGAAGTGATTTCTGAGCCCGTTCGTCCGGATGTGCAGCAGTTACATGACTTTACCAATGATATCCGTGTCCTCGATGCGACACAACGACTTCGCTATGATGAAAAGGGTCAAGTTGTATTCAATTTTGGAAAATATACCGGCCAATCCGTCAAGGAAGTGATCACGAGGGATCCGAATTATTATCAGTGGATGATGACCAAGGACTTCTCTGTACAGGTGAAGCGGATTCTTTACGATATACATGAAGGGAATGGTCCGAAACAAACCACGTAGGATTTTTTTCCTCTTTCTTGGACTGGCTGTTCTTTCCTGCAGTAAGCCAGTTGAAGGGTGTCTGGATATTCGGGCCACCAATTACAATGTCTCTGCAGATGAGGCCTGCTGTTGTACTTACCCAGTATTGAAACTGCTGATCTCGCATGCAGCGGATACCCTTTTTCAATCACCCGATTCCATCTATACCAACCAGGCAGGTCAGTTATATCGATTGACCGGCGCACGGTTCTTTCTGTCCGATTTTATCTTTTATGTGCGAGACCTGGGTCCGGTTGAAGTGACCGACAGCCTTGTTCTGATTCAGGAGGATGGTTCCAGACAGCGTGTCAAGGATGATGTGATCCAGATCCAGCGCAGCCTGTCAACCTATACGGTAGGAACCGTGGTGACATCCGGATGGATCGACTCCATCTCTTTCCAGATAGGGTTGTTACCTGAGTTGGCAGCAGTGCTCCCGGCAGCGGTTCCTGCAGATCATCCCCTTCGTTCACCACTGACCGGTCTGTATACAGAGGGGAGTGGATTTCAAAGTCTGACCACAGATCTGATCTCCCTGTCCACCGGGCCGGATACCTTGCAGTGGTCTACCGCTCTGACCCGGCGTATCACTCTGGAGTCTGCCGTATTTGCGCAGATCGGCTATAACATTAATATCCCGATCACCGTTGATTACCTGCATTGGATCAACGAAGAGGACCTTTCTTCGCCGCAGGTGATGGATATCACTGCATGGCTGGATCGGATCGCTTTATCTTTCCGATATGGAAACCTTTAAGGTTTTTCCAGCATTCATATATCAGCTAAAAGCACAAACCATGAAATCTATATGGACTCTTTTGGGGGCTCTTGCCCTCCTGATGTTTGCAAGCTGTGACAAGAAGGATGATGGACCACAGACCGGCAGTCTTGAATTGACCTGTAAGGCCACTTTCGGTGCAGAAGATCTGGTGATCGGTCAAGCTTACAGCTATCCGTTAAACAATAGCGCATTGAAATTCTATCTGGTAGATTATCTCATGTCCAACGTGCGATTGATCAATAGTGATGGCGAGGCGGTTCAACTCAGCGATGTGGATATCGTCGACTTTTCAACCGTGAATACCGATCCTGCACAAGCAGCGGCAGGGATTACGTTCCGCTTTGATAGTATTCCCAATGGCGAGTATGGGACGTTGATCGTGGGGATTGGTGTGGACACGCTTCTGAATCGAACTAAACCACAGGACTATCCCAGTGGTCATCCATTATCCATTGGGGCAAATCGATATTGGGATGCCTGGAGCAGTTTCATATTCACGAAGACCCAGGGCCTGGCAGATATGGCCGGGAGTGGCGTTTTTGCCTTGCCTTTTGCCTATCATACCGGTGGAGATGGTTTGTACAGGGAAGTGACTTTCCAGAAAACAACCAAAATCGAAGGTGATAAGACCACTACTCTGCGGATGGACTTGGATGTCCAAGCCTTGCTCCAACAGCAAGACGGTTCGTATTGGGATATTGGAGCTGATCCCAACGCGCACACACCCGGCGAACCAGCGATGTTATTGATCATGGATAATTATCAGCATGCGCTTCAGCTCTTCTAAAATCTGGGCTGTCGGAGCGGCAGTCATTCTTTCCCTATTGTTGATTGGCAGCTGCTGCAAAGATGATCCTCAGCCGGATTGTTCGGACTGTGATCTGACGGGAATACCCTACAACCCGACGGCCTATACCGTGTCGATCCCTTCCGATTTTCCTCAATTGGAGATTCCTGCCGATAATCAGATGACGGAAGAAGGCATCGCATTGGGGCGCCGTTTGTTTTATGACAAACGCTTGAGCGCTGATTCAACCATGTCCTGCGCTTCCTGCCATTTGCCCGAGTTCGGGTTCACGGATGCCTTGGCCTTCAGCACGGGTGTCGATGGAATGATGGGCACCAGGAGTTCAATGAGCCTGACCAATATTGGATTTGCATACAACGGCCTGTTTTGGGATGGACGAGCAGCGACCCTGGAAGAACAGGCCCTGTTGCCGGTAGAGGATCCGATCGAGCTCCATGAGAACTGGGCGAATGTGATCGCCAAGCTGGTGAACAGTTCGGAATATCCCACCTGGTTTCGGGAAGCTTTTGGAATAGCCGACAAGCGCGACATCACAAAAGAACTGGCAGCAAAGGCGATTGCCCAGTTTGAGCGGACCCTGATCAGTGGAAATTCACGGTATGATGCACTATTTGTCCGGGTGGAGGACTTTCCCACTGAAGATGAGCAACTGGGGTATGATCTGTTTTTTGATTTCGAGCCTACCGTACCCGATGCCGAATGTGGCCATTGCCATGGTAGTGTGCTTCTGACGACGAACAACTATTTCAACAATGCGCTGGATAGTGTGGCGAGCCTGACGGAATTTGCTGATCTGGGGAGAGGGAAGGTTACTGGAAAATATCTGGATAACGGCCGATTCCGGGCACCTACGTTGCGCAACATCGCGTTGACGGCTCCGTATATGCATGATGGACGCTTCCAGACGCTGGAGGAAGTGATCGATCATTACAATTCTGGTGGGCATGTCACAGAGAACTATGATGCCAATATGCACCCCCTGGGTCTGACACCAAAGCAGAAACAGGCCTTGATCACATTGCTCCACACGATGACGGACACTTCTTTTGTCCAAAATCCGTCATTTCAGGACCCCTGGAAGTAAGAAAATTTGTCTATTCTTTCACAATTCAGTGATATATTTTCTCATTTTATTAGTTTAATTCATTGGTATTCAGAATTATACGTTATAGTATTATTGGTATGCGAATAGAATTAATCTTATTGTCTACGTTTTTTGTATTTGTTGTAGGAGTAGGGGTGTCGCATATTTGTAATGTCGAAAGAGACAAGAAACAAAAAGAGACATCAACTGCTGGACGATGTTTCTTGGAGCAAGTCTCCATAAAAGATTTTATGTTCATGGGATTATAATTTGGAGTCAGCCGTACCCATCATCCCGGGTACGGCTTTCTTTTTTCGACAAACTGCTTTATTGAGGACCAACAAAAAGGCCCGTCCAATTGGACGGGCCTTTTTTCATTTGGCATCTCTCCGAAGAGAGAGGATCAGTTGGTTTACTGACCTTCCTCTGGCTGAACCAAAGAACCACCAGCTTCAGTACCTTCAGCTGGAGTTGCTTCAATAGGTGCAGCTTCCTCGGCTGGAGCAGCTTCTTCCATTGGAGCAGCTTCCTCTGCAGGAGCAGCTTCTTCGGAGTTACCACAAGCGACCAGGAAAAGGCCGAAACCAAATAGAATTGCGAATTTCATCAGTTGCTTCTTCATTGTTCGTCGATTTAAACAGTAGATGTGAAATAGTTGTGCAAAATTAACAACGCAAACGAATCTTCCTTCTTATCGACACCCCGGGTTTCCAAATGATATGTTAATCATGCTGTTAATTTGGGCAAAACTCCTCTTTTTGATGGGTGCTGGGCAGAATTGAACAGACAAGAGGCAAATCGGGTTACATTCTATTAATTGACTTATGGCCAGAAGAAGACGTGGTTTTTCACAAGGTGAAGAGGAAGCTCCACCCAAATTTTCAAGCTCAGCAGCAAAGAAAGCACTGGAGCTATTCGGATATATCAAACCCTATAAGTGGGCTTTCACCTTCAGTATAGTGCTGTTGGGATTGTCCAGTACCGTCTTCATGGTCTTTCCGATTGGATCCGGCGAGATCATCAACGTGGTGACGGGTAAGGGCGAATATGGGTTTACCCTGGATCAGATCGGAATGGGCCTTCTGGTGATTCTCGTAGTCCAGAGTTTGATCTCCTTCATGCGGGTGATGATGACGACCTACGTCAGTGAGCACGCCATGGCCGATATTCGAGGCGACCTCTTTCGCAAGTTGATCACCTTCCCCATCACTTTCTTTGAAGAAAACAGGGTCGGTGAATTGACCTCTCGAACCACAAATGATGTCCAACAACTTCAAGACACACTCAGTCTCACCTCCATCGAATTCCTGCGCCAGCTGATCGTGCTCGCTTTGGGCATTACTTACCTGATCTACAAAACGCCAGATCTGGCATTCTTTATGTTTGCCACCTTTCCAGTCATAGTCGTCCTGGCCCTGTTCATCGGCAAATACATCCGCCGCCTGTCCCGAGAGCGTCAGGAAGTCCTGGCGGAAACCAATGTCATCCTGGATGAAACGCTTCAATCCATCCAGGTAGTCAAGACCTTTACCAACGAATGGTTTGAATTGAACAGATACCGCGAACGCAACGGAAAAGTAGTCAAGCTTGCGATGAAGCTGGGACTGATGCGCTCCCTGTTTATTGCCTTTGTCATTGCCATCCTCTTCGGTGCTATCTTCTATGTCCTGTGGCGCGGAGCCATGATGGTCCAGGCGGGTGAAATGGCCCCTGGCGATCTCCTTTCCTTCATTGTGATCACCGCCATCATTGGCGGATCGATGGGCAGCCTGGGCGACTTGTACACCCAGATCCTGAGGGCCATCGGGGCTTCCGAGCGAATCATGGAGCTCTTATCGAAAGAAGGAGAAGTGGAGGCAACCACTTCCGATGTAACCAGATTGCCGATCAATGGGGAGATTACCCTGAAAAATCTCTCTTTCGCCTATCCCTCCCGGGCGGATCTTCCAGTTCTGGAAGAGATCGACCTGGCCATTCAGAAAGGACAGAAGATCGCCCTGGTGGGTGGATCCGGAGCCGGAAAGTCGACCATCGTCCAGCTCATCCTCCGACTATATGCGCCGCAATCGGGACAAATCCTTCTGGATGGCAAGAATGTCCAGGAGATGGATCTGGCTGCCTACCGCCAACATTTCGCTATTGTCCCCCAGGAAGTCATGTTGTTCGGGGGCACCATCCGTGACAATATTCGCTATGGGAACATTCATGCCTCTGAAGCGGATATCCTCCTGGCCGCTGAACAGTCCAACTCCATGGAGTTTATCCAGCAATTCCCAGAAGGCCTGGATACCCTCGTCGGTGACCGGGGCATCAAATTATCCGGTGGGCAACGCCAACGAATTGCCATAGCACGCGCTATCCTGCGGGACCCCTCCATCCTTATCCTCGATGAAGCGACCTCCTCTCTGGATGCCGAGTCAGAAATGATCGTCCAGGAAGCCTTGAACCGCCTGCTGGAAGGCCGCACCGCCATTATCATCGCTCACCGACTGGCCACCATCCGCAACGTAGATCGGATCTATGTGCTCGAACATGGACGCATCGTTGAATCAGGAAGCCACCAGGAATTGACGCTGATGCCAGAGGGACGTTACAATCAACTGGCCAGGCTTCAATTTGACATGACAACCACATCATGAAAATCTTGATCCCCATCCTGCTGGCACTGCTGTTGCCTGTCAGTGTTGCTGCCTGGATGTTCTGGTGGCCAGACTTGACACACCCCTGGTGGATGGTCCTGGTAACATGTGTGCCCACAGGCCTTTTGGTCATGCTCGCCCATAGAAAACTCAAGACCTTTAAAGCCCTGGAAGATCACGGGTTAACCCTGTTACTCGCAGCCGTTTACTTCTTCCTTCCGGCCGGGGCTCTCCTGCTTCTGATCAACCGTACAGTCCCGCACACACCAACGACTACTCATCAGGTGGTCATGAATCGATTTCCTCCGGAACCAGATGGTAGCTCGAAAGCCTGGATCTTCTTGTGGACAGGAAAGGACATTCACAAAATACAGGTGACTCCTTCCGATCCGCTGTATCTTTGCCGCTCATCCGATTCTGTTGTACTGGTTCATGTAACCGGACCATTAGGCTTTGAATACCTCGATCATGTCGATCGTTTACAATAGTTCCCTCCAATCCTATAATACCTTCGGGGTCGACTCTGTCTGCCGTGCATTTGCCTCGTTTGTAGATGTCCCAACCCTTCAGACACTTCTGTATCAGGCAGATGCGCCCGTTTTTATACTGGGTGGAGGAAGCAACGTACTGCTCCCCGATCATTTCGACCGTTGGGTCCTGCGCAATGAGATCGGAGGAATAGCCATCACCCACACTGACGGTAATGCCCTCACCGTGCGGGCCGGAGGAGGTGTTATCTGGCATGATCTGGTGACCTGGGCCGTGGACCAGGGCTTGGGTGGGCTCGAAAATCTGGCCTTGATACCCGGTACCGTCGGCGCATCGCCGATTCAGAATATCGGCGCATATGGGGTGGAGCTGGTGGATTGCTTCCAGCAATTAACCGCCTATCATCGCGAAAGGGGAGAGGTGCGGACCTTTGATGCGCAGGAATGCAGCTTTGGATACCGGGATAGTATTTTCAAGCAGAATGAAAAAGATCAGTGGGTCATCCTGCACGTGGATTTTTGCCTCCAGCGAGAACCGGTGCTGCAGCTGGACTATGGTGTCATTCAGAATGTACTGTCTGATGCAGGGATCGATACACCTGGAGTCAGAGATGTCTACAATGCTGTGATTCAGATTCGGCAAAGTAAACTGCCTGACCCAGCTCAGATCGGAAATGCAGGCAGCTTCTTTAAAAATCCAGTGATTACGAAAGAGGCCTTTCAACTTTTACGCACCCAGTTTCCAGATATTCCCGGATATCCAGTGGATGATGCCCGAACCAAGATCCCCGCTGGATGGCTGATCGATCGAGCCGGTTGGAAAGGTATTCGGCGAGGGCCTTGCGGCGTGCACGATCGTCAGGCACTTGTTCTGGTCAACCATGGAGGTGCCACGGCTACGCAGATCTGTGCCCTGGCAGAAGAGGTCATGGCGGATATCCAAAAACAATATGGGATCGATCTGGAACGCGAGGTCAATATCCTCGAATGACCAGAAGCGGACACACATGATGTCCTGGAGCCTCTTTATCGGGTATTCTGGAATGTACATCCTACATTTATGGTTTCATCGATTATTCAGGCCCCTATGATTTACAGGCTATTCCATTGGTTCAGTATTTCTCTAGTCATGGTATGCTTGGCAGTGCCGGCCATGAGCCAACAGCGCTATGTGCCCCGACAGCCGCTGAATGAAGCACCCATGCTTTTTCTAAATGCCAACTATTCCATCATGGCCCCTGTAGGTGTTCTCTCCGAGCGCTTCGGCACAGGCTTTTCGGCAGGAGGGCAGGTGGAGTGGATGACCTGGCCAGGAAACTGGATCCTCGGTATTGACGGCCAGTTCGGATTTGCCGGAAAAGTGAAGGAAAATGTCCTTGACTTCCTGCAGGATGAGGATGAGAATATTGTCAGCAGGGATCTGTCGATTTCGCAGGCATTTCTTCAACAACGCTTGGTGTCCGGAAAGATCGTTGTGGGTAAGCTGATCCCTTTTTTCGAATCCAACAAACGATCCGGACTTCGCGTGACCCTGGGTGGAGGTTACCAGTTTCATTGGATCAAGGTGAATGATGAACTAAAATCACTTGCCCAGATCGAAGGTGATTATGGCACGGGCTATGACCGCCTGACCGGAGGGTTCTTGATTTCTGAATTTATCGGGTATCAACATATCAGCCTCAACCGCCGGGTCAATTTTTACGCCGGCATGGACGTAGGTCAGGCATTCGGCAAAAGCCTTCGTTCCTATGACTATGCGACCATGCAACGGGATGATCGTTCACGCGTAGATGTAACCTTGACTTTCCGAGTCGGTTGGAGTATCCCGTTGTGGACGGGTACAGGCACTCGGGACATATATTATTGATCCATTGGTTCGCCATTTCCTGCTCTTCCTCTATCGGATACTGAGTCAACTGGCTCAGTTAGTACTGCCTGTTGTGGGCATCTTCAATGGTAAGGTGAGGGACTGGCGGATGGCTCGTGCCCTGCCGGTGAACAATCGGCCACCGCCTGGAAAAAATGTGATTTGGATGCATTGCTCCTCCCTGGGAGAGTTTGAACAGGGCCGACCCGTTTGGGAAGCATTGCGCGATCAATATCCGGATGCCTTCCTGTTGTTGAGTTTCTTTTCTTCATCTGGATTTGATCGTCAGAAAAATAATCCGACTTCTGATCAGGTGGTCTATCTCCCCCTGGACACGCCGGCGAATGCCCGACAATGGCTGGATCACTATCAGCCAGCACTCATCCTGTGGGTGAAATATGATTTCTGGTTTCACTACTGGTTAGAAGCGCATCATTGCGAGACCCCTATCCTGCTCTTTGCCGCTCGATTCCGACGCGACCAGTTTCTCGCCAAGCCATGGGCTGCCCCTTTCCGGGATGTGATCCTCCAGGCACATACCATTTGTGTGCAGGATCAGGATAGCCTCCACATGCTAAATTCCTGGCAGTTTAAACGGGCTATTGTATCAGGGGACACCCGAATCGATCGTGTGTTAAAGGTGGCCGCATCTCCATTGGATGATGCCTGGATCGAATCCTTTTGCTCCGAACAAAAGGTGATGGTCTGTGGGAGTGTTTGGGATGAAGACCTGGACCTTCTTCTACCAGCAATACAGAATACATCGTTGGCCGGGTGGAAGTGGATCTTTGCACCTCACGATCTGTCAGAACCGAGGATCAACAGGATCCTTTCTGAAAGCAGTCATGTCACTACCCGTTATACCCGAAAGGAAGATGCAGATCCTTCCTTCTCTCAAGTGCTTGTGCTGGACACCATCGGTATGTTGAATCAGGTGTACCGCTTTGCAGAGATCACGTATGTCGGTGGGGGATTTGGACGGTCTGTCCACAACCTGCTCGAACCGGCAGCTTATGGTCGACCAGTGATTTTCGGACCTCATCATCACAAATTTCCGGAGGCAAACGAACTGATCCGAGCCGGTGGAGGCTTTGAGGTAAATGATGCTGCTGAATTAGATCGTAGACTGCATCATCTCAATGAGGTGGCCAACAGGAAAAATGCAGGTGTTGCAGCCAGACAATGGTTGCTGGATCATCAGGGTGCGACGAATCAGGTCCTGGGTATTTGCCATCAGATCCTCGATGAATAATCCGTATTTTCGCCCCTGATGTCATATCCTGAACCACGGTTGCAATCTTTTACTGGAATGAGAGTCCTCATTCTCGGTGATGTGATGATCGACCGCTATGTACAGGGGCAGGTCAGACGAGTCTCCCCGGAAGCTCCCGTGCCCGTAGTGGAATACCGTTCGAGTTCCTCCCGCCTGGGAGGAGCTGCAAATGTTGCTTTGAATGTTCGCGAAATGGGGGCAGAACCCGTTCTGGTGGCCGTTGTTGGTGATGATGCGGAGGCCATAGAGTTGGAAGCATTGGTCGAAGCAGCAGGGCTATCCTCACATAGCTTCCTGATCCGGGAGGCAGGACGAAAAACAACGATCAAAACCCGGATCATCGCCGGCAATCAACATTTGCTGCGCATCGACACAGAAGATACCCATCCAGTGAGTACAAGCAGCGTTCACCAACTGATGAAGCGCCTTGAAGAAGAGATCCAACGCGAACGGATCGATGTCATTGTCCTCCAGGATTATGATAAAGGTGTCCTCTCTCCGGATATGATCCAGGCCGTGATCAGTTTGGCTAAACAGTATGAAATCCCGGTCACGGTTGATCCGAAATTCCGTCATTTTCTCATGTATGCCGGATGCACTCTCTTTAAGCCCAACCTCAAGGAGCTTTCCGAAGGCTTGGCTCGTGAGATTGGTCCGAACATCGCTGACCTTGAACAGGCCGTCCGGGAATTGGCAGAAATCATGCCCCATCAATATTCATTGATCACCTTGTCTGAAAAAGGTATTTACTGGTACGATCATCAAACACAAACGGGTGGGATCATACCCCCTGAAATTCGAGACATCGTGGATGTCTGCGGTGCCGGGGATACGGTGATTGCCGTTGCTTCACTGATCCTGGCGGCGGGCCAGCCTCTGGCCCGTGTGGCAAGCATTGCCAATCTGGCCGGTGGACTGGTTTGTGAGCGGGTCGGCGTCGTCCCGGTGGATGCAAAAGCACTCTTTGACGAGATTAATTGACCACATTTGTCAATTGATGGTCAAATGTGGTGTAACATTCCCGACAGATGTTGCTTTTGTCCCCTTCATTTGAAAGTTTCTCCTTATTTTTCGGCAATTCTCCTTACAACTAAAAAAAAACTGTGCTCCTATGAGAATCAAACCTTTACAATTGATGAATGTCTTACTATCCGGACTGCTGGTGCTAGCCACTATCGCTGTTCAGGCTCAGCCTGCCAACGATGACTGTGCTAATGCAACTGAATTGACCGTTGCGGATAGTGAAGCCAATGCTGTCCTCGTGGACGGGGATACCCGTAACACCGTAGATGAATTAGCAGCGGCCATTCCTGTTTGCTCCGGCAACTTCTATCGTGATGCTGTTTGGTATAAGTTTACGGCTCCGGCCACACCTTATCCAAATGGTTTTAGGATCAAGATCTACTATGGCGACGAGCCTGACGATTTTGCCAGCCCGGGGGCTGCTTTGTATGCCTCTTGTGATGGCGATCCGGCGAATCAGCCATTGTTCTGTGCAAATGCTCCAGCTGGAGACGCTATTCTCTTCGGAGAACTGTGTCCTGAGTTGGTAGCAGGTGCAACGTACTATGTTCGTATCTGGTCCAATGATGGTCCTGCTGCAGATTGGCAGGCCGGTTGGGGTACCTTCCGTATCGCAGCCTTTGAAAATGATCCTCCTGCAGATGTCTACAACGTTCTGTGGGACGAAGGAGACTTCGATGGCGGCTTGAATGGCTGGACCACTGAAGGGATCATCTGCGCCAATGATGGTGAAGGTAATCCTGTGGATGCGTCCAATGCGCTTTGGGCCTGGGCTATCGATGGACTGACCCAGGGTAACCTGTGGGCTGGCCAGCGTATCGCTTCTCGCACGGCTTGTAATGGTGCTGTTGTGTTTGACTCTGACTACCTCGACAATGGTGGCGTTGCCAACAACTTCGGTTTTGGCCCATGTCCTGCTGCGCAGGAAGGTTCCATTACCTCTCCTCCAATTGACCTGAGTGGATTTAATGTCTCTGGTGTTTCTCTGCTGTTCCATCAGCGGACCACCCAGTTCCAGAGTGCTTACTTTGTCGAGTACTCCCTGGATGGCGGAAACAGCTGGATCTCTATTGAGATCAACCAGGATGTGGAAGCATTCACAACTGCAACTCCTCCAGGTACCAACCCGACTTTTGACGGTCAGACACGTGTTCCACTGCCCGGTGCAGCTGGTTCAACGAATCTGCAAGTGCGTTTCCGTTATGAGGCCAATTACTACTACTGGATCATCGATGATGTTCAGATCGTAGAAACGGAGTGTAATAACATGCGTGCAAACGAATTCCTGGCGATTGCTCCGAATGCCACCTGGCAGAGGGACCAATTGCATGACTTCGGTGCAATGATCGATATCGAAAACGTCGGTGCTTGCTCACAGACAGGTGTTGCTGTCGATTATGAAGTGCGCGACGATATGGATAATGTGGTCATTTCAGGTACCAAGGATTATGGTACGATCATGAATGACTCTATCGCTGAAAACGATCCGTTTGCAGATTGCTACAGCCTGCCAATGGATGCCTCTGGTGTTTATACCGGTACGTATACCGTCCGTTCTGATTCAGTCGACTTTGACGAGAGTAATAACTCACAGTCATTCCGTTTCATGATCAGTGACAACCAAATGGCCAAGGAAATTCCTGGCGGTCAGTATTCAGGACTGCGTCCGGTTGCGACCAGCGGAAGCTTGAACTATGCCATGGGTAATTACTACTACATCAAAGATGCTACGAACTGGCAGGTTTGCGATGTAGAAGTCGGTATCTCCAATGCGGATGATATGGGCCCAAGTGTTGTGGGTGCAGACGTGAGCATCTTTGTCTACCTCTACGAGTGGGACGATATTAACGGTGACGCTGAATTCCAGATCGGTGACGAAGGGTTCAACGTCGGTTTCGCGGAGTATGTCTTCCAGGACGGTGATCCTGCGAACACGATCTTCACACTCCCGTTGATCAACACGGACAACTTCGAGCAGTGTGTTGAACTGAAGGACGACACGAAGTACATGCTTGTTGTGAACTACGAAGAGCCTATTGGTATCACACCACAGACACTTCCATTGTTCTTGTTGATGAGCGGTGATTTCAACTATGCAGCACAACGTTTGTTGACTGCTCCGGTTGATGCTGGTGGTCTGGGCAAGTGCACAGAAGCATACGGTGAATTCCTGAATGCAGGATTGACCGATGACCTTCTGGGTAATGGTGCGTTCAACACCGGTGAAGTACCAGTACTTCGTCTGAACATGTCGCCAATCGTTTCCATCGAAGATGAGCCTCTGGCTGATGACAACAAGATCAGCATTATGCCAAACCCTGTGAATGATCAGTTGTCTGTAAACATGGACTTCGTTCAGAACATGGACCAGGTGAATATCCGCATCAGCGATATCACTGGTAAGGCCATGATGACACAGACCCTGTCAAGTGTACAGCAGACCACGTGGACACATAACGTCAGCAGCATGGCGAACGGTTCTTACATCTTGTTTATCACAACACCTCAAGGTGTTCGTACCGAGAAGTTTGTGATCCAGCACTAAGCTGTGATAACAACTAATCTCAGATAATAAAAGAGCCATCCGCCCACCGGCGGATGGCTCTTTTTCTTTTCATGGATCCCAGGTGCCGGGATCACAAATCTCTTTATGATGCGTTCTGCCATCTACCCGGCCCGTTTTGGTTCTGTCATCCTTTTTTTACTGATGATTACGGGCATATGCCTTCCTGCTCCAAGCTGGGGTCAATGTGAAGGTGTAAAGGCGACGACCAATTTTGCCATCCCGCCCTATGCCATGTGGCATTACTCTCAGCTTCGCGATTTTCCGGTATATCAGGAGGTCGAAGTGGATTCATCCTGCGGGCCCGTTCAGTACACAATCGCATTCCAGATCTGGCGGGAAGGGGGTGATACCATCATTTCCATTCCTGATCTCGAGTCATTGGGCACACCTTATTGTCTGCCTTTTCCGAAAGATGCCCCTTGGGGGAATTATGTCGGGCGGTATAAAGTGACCTCAGATCTGGTAGAGGATGACCTGTCTGATAATGAGCAATTCTTTCATTTTGTGATTGGTTGGGATCGTTTCGCCAAGGAAATTCTATACCAGCCATTCATTACAATGGATCTGACTGATGAAGGCCCATTGTTTGGGTCATATTATTATATATACGAGGCATTTGATATTGATATTTCTCACTTTTTAACATGTGTCGAAGTGGGCATGGCGAATCCGGAGGCATTTAAACCAAGCATTCTGGGTGAGCAAGCTTCGATAATTGTCTTTATATATGAATGGATAGATACAAATCAGGACGGAATTTGGGTTTGGGAAGACGAAACCAATAACGTTGGGTTTGGTCAATATGAATTTGGCGAGGAAGAACAACCCAACTCCTTGATTCGAATGGAAATTATTAAAACATATGATTTTGAATTTGGCGTCGCATTAGACCACGATGCCGCTTATCTAATAGTTGCTGTTATTGATCAGGGGCTAGATACCATCCAGGTGCCTAAAATGATGTACAGCATAGAGCATGATTATACCCTGAATAATGAATGGAATCAATTTCAACCCTATGGCCCTATAGATCCAAATTGTTCGGAAGGTTTGGGCCATCTGACCACGAAACCGGATATTTGGGGAGTCGATTTCAGCCATGTAGCCCTGGATACAGTTCCATTAATTCGTGTCATGTTTTCATGCAATCCTCCAAATCATGTTCAGGAGGAACCGGTGCCCAAATCCTCTTTACTATTGGCCAATCTGGTGCAGGATTACATCACTGTCAGAATTGAACCAGAAACCTTTAAGGACGCAACATTAATGATTATTCGACTTGATGGCTCAATTGTCTATCAACAAAAGATGGACAGCTCAGAAAATAGTCCTGTGGATATATCAGTGGCCCATCTGCCACCCGGGGCCTATTTCGCCACCCTGCGCAATCGGGATGGGGTGTACACCGAGAAATTCTTTATTCAAAGATAATTTGCGCATCCCTGCTGGATGCACTAAAATAATCTGGATCATGACACCATTTATTCATTGGATCAGTACGTTCATCCTTGCACTATCATGCATGTATGTTATTGCCCAGCCTCCCAACGATGACTGCAGTGGAGCCATCCATTTAGACATTGCGGCATCGGAGGCAACGGCCATTCAGATTGCGGGAGATACGCGCAATACTATTGATGAAAAGGAAGATAGTATCCCGGTTTGTTCAGGGAATTTTTATCGGGATGCGGTGTGGTATTCGTTTATCGCTCCGGATACCATTCCAGCTCAGGGGATTTCCATTAAAATGTACTATGCCGAAACCGCAGAGGATATACTCACTCTGGGTGTGGCATTGTATGCCTCATGTGAAGGAAGTGTGGACAACCAACCTCTATTTTGCAAAAATAGCCCGGATGGTGATCGGATATTGCTAGGTCATTATTGCCCGGAGTTAATTCCAGGAGAGACCTATTATGTGCGGGTGTGGTCGGCATCAGGCACAGCCACAGATTGGACGGAGGGGTGGGGCACATTCCGGATTGCCGCTTTTGTGAACGAGCCTGTTCCCGAAGCTCTGGATGTGATCTGGGATGATGGTGGATTTAATGGCGGGATCGGCGACTGGACAGTGGAGTCCATTCGTTGTGGAAAGGATAACAATCAGAATCCCGTTGACTCCTCCCTCGCCAAGTGGACCTGGGCGATCGGTGGGTTGACGAAAGGAAATTTTTTAGGTGGTCAACGAATTGGTTCGGAAACCGGTTGTCTGGGGGCGATGGTCTTTGACTCTGATTTTATGGATAATGGTGGGCTGGAAGGGAATATCGGGAAAGGTCCATGTCCTAGTTACCAGGAAGGGACGCTGACTTCGCCGCGCATTGATCTGAAAGAGATCAATGCACATGATCTGTATCTTTGGTTTTATCAACAGTATTATGATATTCAGTCAAAGTTTTTTGTAGAATATACTTTGAATGATTCAATCTGGAATACGATTGAAATTAATTCTCCCCCTCAAATCTTTGGGGATCCTCTTCCACAAGGGATTACTGATGGCCCATTGAGATTGTTGCTTCCTGGTGCGGCCGCAGCCGATTCCATCCGTATCCGATTCAGGATTATTGCCAATTATTATTATTGGATCATTGATGATGTCAAGCTGATCCGCCCGCCCTGCACGGATTTGGCACTGAGTGATACCACCACAGTCGTCCCTAACAAGATCTGGCATCAGGATCAATTACATCAAATTCCGATAGCCATTAAAGTTGAGAATCTTGGATTATGTCCGCAGGAGGGTTCTCTTCTGGTCGTAGACTTGTTTAATGAGGAATTTCTCGATAGTCTGGTCCTTTCCCAGAGTTTTCAGTTGCCGGAAATCCCTGTCGACACCACTGTCTTGATTCCTGTGGATTGTTGGGAGATGCCGTCTTTATTACCTGGTCGATATTCCTTTCGATATACCCTGGTACTCACTACACCTGATGCGTATCCAGAGAATAATTCGATCAGATCAAAACGATTTGCCATTGATGAACGGCTTATGGCCAAGGACTATGTCTCTTGGTATGCACTTGAGCCCGGATCGTCAGATTTTACGATTTGCAATGCTTATTTTATACCAAATGGAAAACCCTATTCTGTCTGTGAATTTGAGGTTGGAATCGGCAATGCTGGTCAGCACCTATTTTCTGTATTTGGTCAGGAAGAGGGATTTTTAATTGAATTACATGAGGGCGGGGATGCCAATCAAGATGGAATGATTGATTTAGAAGTTGAGACTGTTCTGGTGGGCCAAGGTTATCATTTGTTTCAGGAAGAGGACAAATCAAAAACCATATTCAATGTAGCACTTACAGATTCAACTGGTCAAAATTGTGTGGCACTGTCGGATAGCACAGATTATTTGGCAGTCGTCAAATATGTTCCGCCTGATGGGCAACATTATCCGTTGGAGCTTTTCGTAGAACGGGAGGTTGGCTTTCCCCTGAACAGAACGGCAACGTACACGGTAGCCAATGGTGGCTTGGGATTGTGTCGACCTCTGCCAACCACGTTTCTGACGACACAGAAAGACGGCCAGCTGTTAAGCGCCATTTCTGGTGAGGCATATGGTGTACCCATGATTCGCTTGGCTTTGGACAAGATCAGTCCGGCGCAAACACTCCCGCCTGAAATTGGAGGAGTTCGCATACTTCCCAACCCGGTAAATGAATTTCTGACTGTGGAAATGGACTTTGTTCAACCCATGGACCAGGTGGACATCCGTATCAGTGATATCACCGGAAAGGTGATGAGGAACCAGACCCTGTCAGTTGTACAGCAGACCACGTGGACACACAACGTCAGCAGGTTGGCCAACGGTTCTTACATCCTCTATATCACAACACCTCAGGGTGTCCGCACTGAAAAGTTTGTGATCCAGCATTAGAAAATTGGTTGCTACCAACTGTAAAAATTTGGGGTTTTATCTGGAGCAATGCGGAAAGCATCAAATGTCAAATTCCAAAAGACAAACCTAAGGGCCGGTAGGCAGCTAAAATTCAAATTCCAAACTCAAATGATCAAACCTCTGGAGATTGAAACAATCAGGACTCCGGCGGAGTCCAATATGAATAGCCCCGGGCGTTAGCCCGGGGTGTGCATGATCAGAAACATCTGTTTTGGCGGCATGTTTGCCGGCCCGCAAACATGGTGACAAAACAAACCCAAGATGAAATTCCGAATGTCAAATTCCAAATGACAAATAAATTTCAAATCAAAAATTCTAATGTCCAAAACTCGAGGGTAAAGGATTGTAAGACTTTACGATAATAGCAGATAGTGTGGGAACAGGAAGGGTAGTTGATAAAAGGTTCATCAAAAACAGCTTTGCGCAGAACGGGAAAAGCCTTTATGTCAATGTTCAACCCAGATACGCCGTAGCCCAGGGTTTCAACCCTGGGGTTAAAGATTCAATCTAACAAGAAATGGTTTCAACCATTTCCCCCAAAGGAAGAATGTATCCGTTCACAAGGAATCCAGCCCACGGCTAGCAGGAACGAGGAAGCAGGGCTGAGGATTTGACACGTATTTTCAGGATAGAAAGCAAGGGTTGTTTTGTCATCATTTTTGCAGAATCGGCAAAAATGCCGCCAAAACCAGGAGGTGTCCCATCCTAACCCCCGGGTTTAAACCCGGGGCTATTGAACCAGAACCAGCATGAAAATAAGGGCTTTGGTGTGATGGATTACCCACTGCTTACGACGAAGGCTACCTACGATCAACCCTGGATACAGGGAGGGCAACCAACCAGGAATCCAGCCTGCACCTGGCATGCAGGAATGCAGGAACCAGAAACGCAGGAATGAGGAATGAGGAATGAGGAATCAGGAACCAGGACCGAAGACCGAGACTGGTGTAAGTTGATAGCTGTTAACTCTTCCTGAGATTTCTGGAGGCGTTATTTCGTTAAGGCGTTATTTCGTGATTTCGAGGAAGAAAGAACCAGGAATGAGGAACCATGACTTTGCCTGAAAATGGTTGCAAGCCCTGAAGGGACGCAATCAACAAGACAGGGAGACGAAGAAATCAAGAACCAGGAACGCTGGTACATCCTCCCTCAAAAAGAAACGCAGATCCCATGCGGTGAGACACCGCCCTGGATTATCCTTTTTTTTGAAATGGAAATTTGGAGTAATTCGTCTCGCGCTGCCGGTGAGACACCGGCACCAGCATCAATTATTTTAAGCAGTAGTCCAGAAGTGACAACCCAGGAACTTGGAATTTGGAATTTGGAACTTGGAACGCAGGAATCAGGAATCAGGAATCCATCACCCCAACGCCGCCAGACTTTCCTCCAGACTCTTCAACTTGGTCTCCCCATCCGCCATCTTCTGACGCTCCCGGTCAACCACATCCGCCGGCGCACCCGCCACAAATCGTTCATTGGCGAGTTTCTTCGCGACAGACTGAATAAATCCTTTGGTGTATTGGATCTCCTCGGTCAGCTTTTCCTTTTCTTCTTCAACATTCACTTCCGCCGTGTACGCCATATAGAGCTTTTCAGTGCCCGCCATCACGGGCAGACTTTGAGCAGGCTCTTCTGTGACGGCTGTCAGGCTGGACAGATTCGCCATTTTACACACCAATGCTATCGTTCCCGGTTGAGCAAAAAGCGTTTCTGCCTTTTCGGAATGAACATACCAGGCTTCCGGAGTGTCCCGCATGGGCATCTGCTTGTCTGCACGTAACTCGCGGACCCGGGAGACCATCTCATTCATCAGGGCCATATCGTCCACCCGTTGCGGATCCACACAGGACGAACATGGTACGGCCGTGATCATGCAATCCTCACCTTCCTGGCGATCCCGCAGCAAATGCCAGATCTCTTCCGTGACAAAAGGCATGAACGGATGAAGCAAATTCATCAGTTCGGTGTAATAGTCAACCGTTCGCTCGTACGTTGCGCGATCCAAAGGAGAGCCGTACACTGGCTTGACCAGTTCGAGATACCAGCTGCAGAAATCATCCCAGATAAACCGGTAGAGACGCTTGACTCCATCGGAAAGCCGGAACTGGGCATAATCATCCGTTAATTCTTTCTGGAGGATGGCCAACTTCTCCTGCATCCAATCCGTGGCTAATGTATTGATCTGTACGGCCTCTGGTGTCGGTGCTTCATCCACCAGTTCCCATTGCTTGATCAAGCGGAGTGCATTCCACATTTTATTGCAGAATCGCAGCCCCTGATCGCACAACTGACTTTCGTTGACGATGGATTGGGTCTTCTGATCAAATGGGGCGTCAAAAATGATATCGCCACCTGCGGATGCCGCAGAGAGGAGTCCAAAGCGCACCCCATCAGCTCCGTATTTCTCCAGGAGGGCCACCGCATCCGGGCTATTCCCCAGAGACTTGCTCATCTTCCTCCGCTTATTGTCGCGGACCATACCCGTGTAATACACATGCTCAAAGGGCATAGACTTCTCCTTGCCCAATAAGGCAGGTGCCCACTCATAACCGGCCATGATCATCCGGGCCACCCAGAAGAAGATGATATCCCAACCCGTCACCAGAGTTTGAGTCGGGTAGTAGTAGTCCAGCTCCTTGGTGTCTTTAAACCCATCAAACACACTGATTGGCCACAGCCAGGAGGAAAACCAGGTGTCGACCACATCCTCATCCTGATACAGAGTCAGATTCAGTTCGTCATTGCCGGTTTCTACCCGTGCCTTTTTCAAGGGCTTCAGCAGCGTTGAGGCGACAAAAGGATTGCGGATTTTCGGTCTCACGTTCTGTTCCAGATACCAGGCAGGAATCCGTTGACCCCACCACAGTTGCCGACTGATACACCAGTCCCGGATATTGTCCGGGTTCAGCCAGTTCTGATACATATTGATGAAGTGGGGTGGGTGGAATTCCACATCCCCGTCCTGGACAGCCGACAACGCATCTCGGGCAAAATCCTTCATATCCAGAAACCACTGTAAGGTCAGTCGTGGCTCCACAATGCTTTGAGTGCGTTCTGAACGCCCCACTTTGTGGACATAGTCCTCTGTCTTGGTCAAAAAACCTCCTTCCTCCAGTAGAGGCAAGATTTGCTTCCTGGCTGCAAAACGGTCTTCACCCACCAGCATGCCGGCAGCCTCATTCAACCGGCCATCCTCCGTCAGGATATTGATCGTCTCCAGGTTATGCCGCTGACCGATCTCATAGTCATTCGGATCATGAGCCGGTGTGATCTTCAGCGCACCCGTACCAAACTCCTGATCGACATAGGTATCCCCGATGATCGGAATGTCCCGATTGATCAAGGGCACCCGAACCGTTTTTCCGATCAAATGCTGATACCGAGGGTCTTCCGGATGGACAGCCACGGCCGTATCCCCCAGGATGGTTTCCGGGCGAACAGTGGCGATGGTGACCCCGTTTTTGGGATCGTCAGAAAGCGGGTAGGTCAGATAGTATAGCGTGTCTTTTTCTTCGCTGTAGATGACCTCTTCATTGGAAAGCACTGTCTTGGCCTCCGGATCCCAATAGGTCATCCGCAATGCGCGATACAGCTTCCCTTTGCCATGCAGGTCCACAAAGACCTTGAGGACTGCTTCGGAAAGTGAATCCTCCATAGTAAACCGTGTCCGGTCCCAGTCGCAGGATGCCCCCAGCCGCTTCAGCTGGTCCAGGATGATACCACCGTACTTCTCCTTCCACTCGAAAGCATATCCGAGAAATTCCTCCCGGCTGATATCACTCTTTTTAATGCCCCGGTCTCGGAGCATGTGCACCACCTTGGCCTCCGTAGCAATGGAGGCATGGTCAGTGCCCGGCACCCAACAGGCATTTTTCCCCTCCAGGCGCGCACGGCGGATCAGGATATCCTGTACCGTATTATTCAACATATGGCCCATATGCAGGATGCCCGTCACGTTCGGAGGAGGCATCACGATAGTATATGGTTCCCGATCATCTGGAACAGAAGTAAAATACCCCTTGTCCATCCACAGCGGATACCATTTTTGTTCGATGGCAGAGGGTTGATAATGGGACTCCATAGTTGTCTTTATTAGTTGCGTTCAGCTATTGTGCCAAATATTCGATTTTTTCCGCAGTTCTGGTGATCAATACGGGAATTTCATCAGTTGAATGCCTGCATTTGGATGATGGATGATGACAACCAATTGACTGGATGAGTCGTCGTCTTCTTCCTGCCAATCAGGTTCTATACGGTCAGAAATCATCGCTGCTCGTGACGTAACACTACTCACGATCAGCTGAGGACGACCTTTTTCTTCAAGCAATAAACGGTCCAGAACATCGGCACCCTCCCGAAATGTAAAGGACTGGGGATCCAGAGATTGCTGATCGGCCAACGGCCGGATCAGGTCGTATGCAGCGGGCCGGTTCAAAACATGAAGGCCGGTCAAAACGGAATGACGAAAGAGGTGCTCCAGCGCGTTTCCTTGTCGGATCAACGCATTGGGGTCCAGGGAGGGCCGATATGCCGCCAGAAAGAGGGTCGTCGTCGACGTATCCGAAAGAGACAAGGGATAGACACCGCCTTGCTCAAATCGTAAGCTGTCCTCTCGAACAGCGGTCAGGATATCTATTTCGTCGGTTTGACAGGCTCCGCTGAAAACAACGGTGCAGATCAGCCAGACCCTCATCCAGATTCTCATTCTGACTCCGGTGGGGTTGCGGCAGTGTCCAAGGGCAGGATATCATGTTGCTGGAGAGCAAGTAGATCCTCCAGGGTCTCACGTCTGCGTATAAGATAGTCCTTGCCCTTCCAGATCAACACCTCAGGTGGTCGAAACCGGGAATTGTAGTTGGACGACATGCTGTAGCAATATGCACCGGCATTATGAAATGCCAGGATATCCCCTTCATGGACTTCAGTCAGCTTCCGGTCAACCGCAAATGTGTCTGTTTCACAGATGTATCCGACAATCGTATAGATCCGGGTCCGGCCGTCCGGGTTGGATACATTCTCAATGGAATGCCAGGCGTTGTAGAACATCGGCCGGATCATGTGGTTGAGGCCGGAATCCACACCTGCAAAGACAGTGGAGACCGTGGTTTTAATCACATTCGTTCGCACCAGGAATGTTCCGGATTCACTGACCAGGAATTTGCCGGGTTCAAACATCAACGTCAGCTCTTTGCCGTAGGACTGGCAGAAATTCTGAAAACGCTGGCTGATCTCCTTTCCGAATTCCTCCACGTCTGTGGAGACATCGTCTTCCTTGTAGGGGACTTTGAAGCCACTCCCAAAATCGATGTATTCCAGATTGGGGAAGCTGGCCGCCACGCCGAAAAGGATGTCACAGGCATTCAGGAAAACTTCCACATCCAGAATATCGGATCCGGTATGCATGTGCAGACCTGCGATCTGGATTCCGGTCGACTCGACCACGCGTAATACGTGCGGGAGTTGGTGAATGGAGATGCCAAACTTGGAATCAATGTTGCCCGTAGAAATCTGGAGTTCCCACCGCCATAATGTGCGGGTTGATCCGGATGCACACCTTGGCTCCCGGATGAGCCTGCCCAAATTGCTCCAGAATGGAAATATTGTCAATATTGATCAGTGTACCGATCGTTATACAGCCTTTCATACTCTTCCAGAGACACAGTTCGGCGTGAACAGAATGTTGCCCGGGGTGAATCCGGCCTTGATACCCAAGGGATGCCTCCTGGATGGACACACAATCCAATCCGGCCCCCCAACTGTTCAACAGGCGGAGGATCTGCAAATTGGTATTGGCCTTGCAGGCGTAGTAGATTCGGGCATTGGGGATAGAAAAGGCGTCACATAACCGACGGTATTGCCGGTACATGATGTCCGCCTCATAGACATAAAGAGGAGTACCATATTTGGTGGCAATATCTGTTACTGATAGCCCACCGGAAAATTGATACTGTCCGTCCTGAAGATGCATGTGTCCTGGTTTAAGTCGCAAAAATAGGTGATTTTGTACCGGAGGGAGGATTTTGCGGACAAACGAACCACCAAATCCTATTTTTCGCGCATCTACGCTGTAGTTATGGATCTATCCGATCTGATCGATAAATGTCGCCAGGGAAATCGCCAGGCACAGGCCACCTTCTACCAGCAGTTCGCTCCGGTGGTCCTGGGTGCTTGCCGACGCTACCTGCCGGGAGACGCAGAAGCAGAGGATGCCATGATTCAATCCATGTTCAAAAGTCTGACCAGCCTGGATACGCTACGAGACCCGCGCACCATCCATGGCTGGATTCGCCGGATAGCCGTGAATGAATGCCTGATGTTGCTCAGAAAGAAGAAGCTGGAATGGTCGGATGAACTGCCTGCCCGGATGCCCTCAACGGATCCGGACCCTCAGGATCGTCTGCAAGCGGCAGAAGTACTGGACTTGCTCCAAAAACTACCACTTGGATATCGCACGATCATCAATCTGTATGTCCTGGAAGGCTACACCCACAAGGAGATTGGCGAACTCTTGAATATCAGCCTGAATACATCAAAATCCCAATTGATCCAGGCCAGGAAACGCCTGGCTACATGGATCAGCCCAAACGAAAATAAACCTCGACATGAACTCTCCTGATTCACCTTTTTCTTCTACGGAACAACCCCAATCCTGGGAAGACTCGATGCGCTCGGCCAGTGATGACCTGTCTGTTCAACCGAAAGAGGCCAGCTGGCTTACGTTGAGCAACCAATTGGATCAACATCAGTCGGTACGCCCAGTATCACCGATCTATCGGATCGGCCGCATCCTGGTTCGTATCGCAGCAGTGCTGATCATTGCCGCAGGCTTTTGGTGGGTGATCGACGGGCAGCCCAAATCGGCACCAGTGTTGAGTGAATTTGTCAACGACAACCCCGCCTATTTTGCATCCTACCTGGATGTGGCCCAGAGCTTACAAGATCAAATGGCGGGTGTGGAAGGTCCGGGACATGCCGGCTTTAAAGAGAGTTACTCGAATATGCCGGCCAGCGGAGATTCAGCGGGGAGATTATGATCAGTCGTGATCGACTTGCTTGAATGGATGACGCGGCGACCAGTCATCGACAGGATTGAGGTAATCGAGCAAGGGGCGAATAAACCGATTGGTAAATGAACTGCGATGACGGATATAGCAGATGAGGTCGATGGCCTCGGCCCCGACACTACTCTTGATCTCCTCAGCAGTACGTGCAAAAATGATATGCTTTGCGCCTTGATCAATACCCAGCTCGATCAGATCAAGTAACATGTTGAAGTAAAGCTTGTATACTGGATTCCAACGATTGTCGTATCCCAGGAAGTGGGCTTCAAATTCTCCATCATGGTTGATGACTCCCGTTAAGAAGCCGATCAGTTGTTCTCCTTTGTAATAGCCCCGGACGATAAAATCATCTCCCAAAGGCGGCTTTCATGCCTTCAAATAATTCTCCTCCAGGGTGATTCACATTGAATCCGGAGTCATCGGCGATCTCCTGGTATAATGCGTGAATCTCATGCTGTGAAGGCGCGAACATCTTCAAGGCTGAGCGTCTTGCGGACGACATCCTTTGCCAATACTTTGCGCGCCTTCTTGGCCCGAACCCGGTACTTACTGCTCAGATCAGCGAGATAATCATCATAGTGGTTCCATTCCGAACGCAGCGACATCACCATGCTCGGCAGAATATGGAAAGAATGATATTGATGTTGACGGAAGCCATCAACGACGTCTGCTTTTTCGGGGTAGAAATCTTTCAGTAGCAGAATAGAGACAGGGAAGCCTTCCGCCTCCAGTTCCTTTCGCATGAGCCGCATCGCCTGATCGACCAGCCCCGTCTCATCAGGAGGCTCTTCATGAAATGAAAATCCATGATGACCAGACAACATCAAATTGCCACATACAAGTGAATAAAAGCCAACTTGTCGTGCAACAAGGCCCCGCAGGAACTGGCCAAACGTGCTGAAGAAACAAGCAGTGGGTCCTGAAGCTTGCTGATAACGAATGCTTTCCGCTCCGTTGAAATATAAGACCTGGCCATAAACCACACCGATCGGCTCACCTCCCCTGCGGATAATGGCATATCGGAATTGGAGGCCCTTCGGAGGGAATTGTTCTAATACGGTCAGGTAAGGACGCTGGAGAAACAGGTTGTTATGGGATACAGCCTGGTCCCATCCGGAAGGATCATCGTTGACCGATCGCAGGATATCAATGGTGACCTGCTCAGTAGAGGTCATCACTTGGGTGGCTTCAGCGTGCATGGTAGTCAAACGTTCAATGCGGGGGTGATTGTTCAATGAAGCAGAGGAATTAAGGGCAAAATATGAGCATCTCTATTATCCATGTATTTTTGTAGCAAAGTTCACATCCCATGTCTATCCAATCTTCCTTGTCCATTTTCTTCATGATTGCTCTGATGTCCTCCTGTGTGACTCAGCGCAAATATGATGCCCTTGCTCAGTCCAGGGACCTGCTTGATCGCGAATACCAGGCCTTGCTGGAAGTACGCGACCAGAAAAATGAATGTGAAGCCGCCCGGCGAAACCTCCAGCAAGACCTGGTGGTCTGCAAGGAAGAAATGAAGCACCAGCAAAGTATCATCCAGGGGCTGGAGGCAGCTCGCGACGATCTCAATCGGCGGTTGGAGGATCTGATTGGCCAGAATCAGGCCTTGCTCAATGCCTCTTCAGATGAAAAACAAGCACTGGTCAACGAGATCCTGGCCAAAGAAGCCGAGATCAACCGTCGAGCAGTCGCCCAGGATAGCCTGGCCAAAGCGATGGATCAACGCCAGAAACGTGCGGATCAACTGGCTGCAGACCTGGCCGAAAAAGAAAAGCGAATCGCTGAACTCAATGGACTTCTGGACGATCGGGAGAAAGCATTGTCCAGTCTCCGGACCGGTCTACTGGAAGCATTGCGCGGGTATTCATCCGCAGATCTTTCGGTGCGCGAAGAGGATGGACGGGTATATGTTTCCTTGAGCCAGAATCTGCTCTTCCCATCTGGCAGCGATGTGGTCGATCCCAAGGGGGTGAAAGCTCTGCGTCAGTTGGCTGGTGTCCTGAAGGTGCAGGAAGATATCGAGATCATGGTCGAAGGGCATACGGACACAGATGGCAGTGCAGACCTCAATTGGGATCTCAGCGTCGGCAGAGCTTCCTCTGTCGTTAAAATCCTGACAAAGGAAGGTGTCCCCGCGGAAAAGGTGACTGCCGCCGGACGGGCCTTCTACCTGCCCTTGACCAGTAATGATACGGCTGAAGGCAAGGCTCGAAATCGAAGGGTTGAGATCATTCTGGCACCGAAGCTGGAGAAGATCCTCCAAATGATCGGTGCAGGAAAATAATTGTGTTTTACAATCAAGCAGGCAAAATGCGGATATCTGTATGTCGAGTTGCCGTGAATGTTATCCGGGTATAAATTTATGGGATCGCAAATTTTTCCTGCCCTTCCAGGCTGTTTCGGACCATTCTAAATCAGACCAAATGAGACCCTTTTCCCTGTTTTTTGTGCTGCCTTTCCTCTGGTGTGCCTGCTGTGCTCCGAAGAAAACTGTCACAGAAAGTGTGCCGGACAATCCGGATGAGCCAGCGGTGATTCGCCTGTACAAAGGCTCATGTTATGGGCGATGCCCCGCGTATACGCTGGAGCTGTTCCGTGATGGTCGGGCGGTAATGACGCCGCGTCGTTTCGTTCCTGTTGATTCTGTGATGGTCGCCACCTGGCCGGTCGAGGAGATCATCTCTCGATTTGAAACAGCGGGATTGGAGCTGTTGGAAGATGAATACATGATGCCCATCGCCGATATCCCTTCCTTTCGGCTTAAATATCTGGACAAGGAGATTCGCTGGAACGGAAAACAACCGATGGTCCTCCAAAACCTGGTTGCCTTTCTCGACCAGTATACAGTGAAAGAGGGCTGGTTGGAACCGGAGAGAGCGTTTAATACCAAGGTGGACTATCTGATCGAAAAGGAATTGATCGTTCAACTCAAACCCGGTACAGAGTTGGCCATTTGGCTCGACACGTATATGGATGTCGGCATGTTCGTCATCCGGGAGATCGTGAAAGGGGGGGAGTATCTTTTGGTGGGGTATGACCAGTCCATTGTGGATTCGGAATCGCTGCTCACACGGGTCCGGGAAGACAAACAGGTGGTGCTGGCCAGTTTTAACAAGAAACTGGACCAGCGGGATTAGAATCCAAAGCCGACAAAATTTCCTGTGGCATTGCGTCGATAGGGCACCTTAATGAAATCCAGGGTGGACGGTTTGACCTTTACCATAAAGGTATAAGCGCCAATCTCTGGATACCAGCCCAGGTTCATTTCCCAACAATGCAGGTCACGAATGAACGTAAATGAAGGGTAGGTGATCCGCTCTGACCGGAAATCGTATCCGATATTGCCCACATTGATCATCCATTTATCTGTGATGCGGATATTTCCAGAGGTGTTCAATGTATGCGTGGTGATCAGAAATGTATCCTTCCCATTGATGGGCATCAAGGAAGTATTGATGTTGTGTTGGATGCCAAAACCTTCAAATAATCCGAGAACATCATCCTTGGGTTCACGGCTTTCAGTACCACCAAATAACTCCCGAATCTTCCCAATTGTCAAATTGGTCGTGATTCGAAAACTGGCACTCACGAAGCGCAATGGCTTTCGATGGGTGTCCCAATAGAACGTATTAATGGTCTTTCCTTCAGCATTCTGCGTGTAGGGATCATACATCAGATTGACATCCAATCTGGAAATCCGTTTGAACAGATTGGTTCCGCCACCGATACGGACACCACTCCATTTCAAGCTGTCCGCCATAAAATTGTAGGACCCGGACACAATGATATTGTCAAAGAGGTTGACCTTCTTGGCGCTGCTGTCTTTAGCACTGAAGTACTTGGCTTCGAAAATATTGTTCAGTGAATAGTTCAGTGACATCGCCCCAGTAGTATAGGAGGGCGCACCAAATGGTCCGCCTTCGAAGATGGAATACCGCTGAAGGTCAGAGTAGTCTGCTGTGGTGCCCCGTGCATATTCATCAAACCAGGAGGTATTGTCATTGCCGGGGGTATAGTTGAAACTGACATTGGGTTTGATGGTATGCCGTAAGCCCCGCAGCCAGCCTTTCTGAAATCGCACGGTTCCGAAGATGGCAGTATTCATGTTGACCCCCATATTGACATTTCGATACGTCTGGAAATCCTGGACATAACGAGTTTGTTGGGTCCCGTATGAGGTGGTGTCATTCGTGATCGAGAAAATACTGCCATCGGTATTATAGGTGGTGTCGCGGACCACCTTGGGCGTCTTGTCATTTTCCCTTCGGAAGGTATTGTAATTCCATACTTCCGTGTAGGTGACTCGGCACAACATTCACATACCGGAGGACATTGAAATTGGAATTGATAGAGGCATTCTGGCGAATTCCGGGCCGTGCTTTTTTGAATGTTTCCTGGGTGAAGAAGGTAGAGTCCGGTCCACTCAAGCGACTGATAAGGTTGGCCGAATAGGTCATGCCAATACGCTCATACCATTTCTCCTGGCCGCCACCCTTTCGTTTGAATGGCTGAATCCGCTGCACCACAAAGGAAGCCTCTGGCAGGGTCATGTCGATCTGACCGGAGCGCAGGTTTTGCGACTGGGTCAGGGCGGCAGTAAACTGATAGGGTTTACCCAACCAGGTCCGCCGATAATTCATGGATGATGAGATGGTGTTGGCCAGTACATTATTGGCATCGTAGTAGTTCAACCGGGAGAAGGCACTGGATTCGAATTGGATTCGCCCGGAGATATTGTGGTAGGGATTGGCTTTTGGATCCTGACGGTGGTTGTAGATCACTTTAAACAGTCGTTCCCGTTCGATCTTCCCAGTCTCGGGTACTTCCCTGCCCAGGTCGGTCCATGTCACTTCCCCTCCACCGCTGAACCGGTAACGTCGGTTGTAATCCGAACGAATACTCACCCGATAACTTCCCCTCGTGTAGATATCAGTGAGGATACTCAGGTTGGCATAAGGCCCAAGGGGGGTGAAGTATCCAATGCCACGAAGTCCGTATCCCAGCTCGTCTCGATAGTCGTAATCGAGGGAGAAAACCAGTCCGGCCTTTCTGGATTTGGTGATGGGAAAAAAACCAAACGGCAGCCAGAGCGGAGTGGGTACGCCCGCGATCTCCAGGTTCGATGGGCCGATGATGACCGATTTGTCGGGAATGATCTTCTGTTTGGTACTCCGAATCCCATAGTGAGGTATTTCCTCATCACAAGTGGTGATGATGGCCCCTTTTCCATAGATCTGGTTGTCCAGTGAATCTTCTGCAGCACCCACGAACTTTGTCCGCTCAGTCAATACATGGAGGTCTCCTTCAAGGGTCGTATTCTCCAGGCTGAATCCCTTTTTGGTCCGGAAATTATACCGCATTTCCTTGGCGGTAAATTGTTGACTGCCTTGCTTGAAATGTGGTTTTTGGACCAGTTGCCCGCTACTGTCCAGGATCCCTCGTGCCGTGACGACATTTGTTTGAAAGGAAAAGATAATATATCCGGCATCCAGTTCGATATCCTGATAGCTGACATGAGCCTGCCCGATCAGATGCACCTCTTTACGCCGCATATCGATCCACTGGGTATCTACAGCGCTGTAATGGACGGGCGATTCAATGGCGCTTTTGGAGACTCGGACCTGAAGCGCTTCATCTCCGGAAGTGCGTGTCGAGTCCAATGCCAATGCTGGTGGATTACTGGAAATCAGGGAGGTACTGTCGATCTGTCCAGATGCTGAAACCGCACATAGCAGAAGCCACAGGCTGAACCAAAATTGACGAAAGACAGTTTGTAGCATAGTAAACCCGGGTTCAGGGGCGTTATTCAGTGTAAGGGCAAGGCGGTATCTGTTGTTTACGAAGAGTCCGCTACCTTTATTTTCCAAACACCAAATCCTGTGCGAAGGTATCGTATGTTCCCTCTATTAACGTCTCTCCTGGCCATTTTGTGTCTGGCCCTGCCCACTTCTGTCACTGGTGACACTGGTATACCTCTGGATTTTGGCCGTGATCCGATCAAAACAGTGGTTATTGATGCCGGTCATGGCGGTCATGATCCCGGATGTCTGGGGTCTGATGCACAAGAAAAGAAGATCACCCTCAAGATGGCGTTGCTCCTGCGTGATGAACTAAAGGCGAAATTCCCGGAAGTAAAAGTGGTCCTCACCCGAGACAAAGACACCTTTGTACCGCTGCACACACGATCTGCAATTGCAAATGAAGCCAAGGCCGACTTATTCATTTCATTGCATTGTAATGCCTTGCATCCCTCAGCCAAAGCCATATCCGGATCAGAAACATATGTACTGGGGCTGCATCGGGCTCAGGATAATTTTGAAGTGGCCCAACGTGAGAACGGAGCAATTTTGCTGGAGGATAACCACAAATTGAATTATGGTGATTTTGATCCCAATTCAGCAGAGGCGTATATTCTGATGACCATGTATCAGAACGCCTATCTGGACAAGAGTATCGTGTTTGCCGATCTGGTCGAAAAGGCCATTCAGCAACACGCTAAACGCCCGAGTAAAGGCGTCAAACAAGCTGGATTTCTGGTGCTTCGAGAAAATGCAATGCCGAGCGTCCTGGTCGAAACGGGTTTTTTAACCAATGCTTCAGATCAGGCGTTTTTATCCTCTGATGAAGGGCAGAAGAAGATGGCGGAATGCCTGGTGAAAGCGTTCACGGAGTACAAAAATATGATGAGACAGGTCAGGTCGCAGCTCCGGACGTGGTTATAAGCGATCCCCCTCCGACAAAAACGACCCCAACTCAAAAGCCTACACCCTCGGATCCGAAAACGTCTCATAAAATCATACCCGTACAGGTTGTCGACGAGACCAGGAAAAAGCCGGCAGATGTGCCCGTGAAAGCACCGGTAAAAGCAGAGCCCGCTGTCTGGTATGGCGTGCAAATGGGGGCGTTCAGCCAGGCCATTCCAAAAGATCACCCCATGCGGAAGGATGTCCATCCACTGATCGAACGCAAGGAAAAAGGCCTGTTCAAATACCCTGGCGGGCCCCTTCACTACTCAGGATGCTGCAGAGAAAGTCAAGAATTCTCTGGTTCAATCGGGCTATAAAGGTATTTTTACAGTCGCTTATCGTGGCGAAGACCGAATTCGATAATCTGTGGTGTGGCCATTGCCATGACAAACAGAAATTGCCAATATGTCAAGAGAAACGAAACTGGGCATTTTTGCCTTTGTTGTGATCGCTGGTGCGATCTGGGGGTATAATTACCTGAAAGGAAATAATCTGTTGTCCCGGACTCAGGTCTTTTCAGCTCATTATGAGAATATTGGTGACCTCATGGTCTCCTCTCCAGTGAAGATCAATGGATTCCAGGTCGGTACGGTGACACGTGTCTACCTGGATGAAAAGGATATGGCCACGATTATTGCGGATTTTACCGTCCGACAGGATATCAGCCTTCCGGCAAATACTACAGCCGTCATCGTTCCCGGTGGAATCATGGGCGGAGCTGCGATAGACCTGGAATTTTCCGGGGCTTGTACCGGCAAGGATTGTGCGCAAAGTGGCGCCGTGTTGACAGGACGTCAATTAGGGCTGATCCAGCACATGATGGGAGGTGGAGAAATAGACGATTACCTGGGCAAGTTGCGCGATGGTATGAATGAACTGGTGGACACACTGACCGTGATGAGTACCGACGGTTCCAGCCAGAATCTGGTCGGGCAAAGCCTCTATGACACCCGTCAGATCTTGTCCAATACCCGAGTGACTACCGCTGAACTGGCGATTATGGTTGACCGTCTGGGTAGCCAGATGCAGACAATTATGAATGATTTGCAGGCCGTCACAGGCACGCTCAAATCCAGTAACCGGGACATTGCCGGACTACTAGCCAATGCCAATTCGGTCAGCAAGCAAGTTGTCGATGCTGACCTCGGGAAAACCATAGAGAATTCCAGAGAGACGTTGAAAGTGGTAGAGAATACCACTGCCGAATTGGGTAAGGCCACCACTGAACTGAAAACCGTCCTGTCACGGATTGAGAAAGGGGAAGGCACCCTGGGTAAGCTGATCAATGAGCCTGACCTCTACACGCAATTGGAGACCACCATTAAGAATGTGGAGCTGCTGCTTCAGGATGTACGCCTCAATCCGAAACGATATATCAATGTTTCCGTCTTTGGAAAAAAAGACAAAGGATATGATCTCCCGGAAGAAGACCCTGCTTTTGCTCCGAAGAAGTAAAGAGTATTCTTCCTGGTTTCGAATAAAATGAAATGCCACCTGTCAGCTGACCGATGGCATTTCGACTTTTAGAGAAAGAATGAAATGATTTACGTTTCAGGTGCAGGGTTACCCCCTGATCACATATCCCCCCTGGAGCACATCTTCAGCACTGACCTTTTGAATGATCAGTCGCTCGGTCTCCTGGTTGGCGGTTAATTCCATCAGGTAATAACCGGATGGCAGGTGATCCATTTCCAGAACCATTTTGTTGTCTCCTCCCTGGACAGTAGCGGAATATCGGAGGACTTCTGGTCCATCCAACTGGTTTAAGGTGATGGTGATCGGGAACTGTCGAACACTCTCGATATGAAAAATGAAGGGGCTTTGAGTGACCGTGCTGGTCATGTCACTGATCTTCAGATTATTCCCGGTAGCCCGACTGGAATAGACTGAAGGTGTGATGGTATGCTCGCCATTCTCCTGGAGAAAGACCAGGCGATAATAGGCTGCGGATTCACCGAGACTCAAATCCAGAAAACGATACAGGGCCTCCGCATTACTGGAGAACTGCACAGGGACTTCACCGATCGATGTATAGGACTGTCCATCCAGGGACTTTTCGACAGTGAAGTGTGTCATGGAACCTTGTGAGGCTGTGCTCCAGGTGAGGAGATTGCCGATTTCGACTTCTTCCAGTTGGAGCGTTTGGCGAAATTCAATACTTGCCTGGATCCCGCTCAGCGAAAGAAAGCTGATGAGGATGAGGGCAAAGGCATTGCGAAAAGTGGGTGTCAGTGCAGGCATGGTCTGGATTGAGGGGTAAGCCAGGGGTGAGGGATGATCAGATCGAATGGGGGTGAGCTTACCCCGGATTCCGGTATCTTTAGCATCCGCTTAAAACAAATATATGACAAATATATTTATATCAAAATATATTGTATTAATATTATTGATATTTATTGGAGTGGGTTGTTTTCGGACGTCTCCCGAACCTTACACCATCACCAAATCGGCAACAGCGCCCTCCGCCATGGTGGTGACAGCCCATCCACTGGCGACAGAGGTGGGGGTGCAGATACTAGAGGCAGGTGGAAATGCCGTTGATGCTGCCATCGCAGTACAGTTTGCTCTCGCAGTCGTCTATCCCGTTGCCGGCAATATCGGCGGCGGCGGTTTTATGCTCATTCGGCAACCGGATGGAGAGGCCATGGCCCTCGATTTTCGCGAAAGAGCACCATTGGCAGCTTCCAGAGACATGTACCTCGATTCCGCCGGGCAGATCATCGACCTGCTGAGCACTCTGGGGCATCTGTCCAACGGCGTACCCGGCACAGTGGATGGCATGATCACCGCACATGCCCGATATGGATCCATGGATTTTCGTGAACTGGTAACACCATCTGTTGCTCTGGCCCGAAATGGCATCCTGCTGACAGCCGATGAAGCAGATGGCCTGAACCTGGCCCGAACAGAGTTGGAGGTAGTGAATCAATCGGCCTCCCCGTTTGTTGATCTGGACCCCTGGAAGACAGGGGACCTGCTCGTGCAGAAAGATCTGGCCCATACCCTGGAGCGGATCGCCCATGTCGGTCGTGAAGGTTTTTATCAGGGTGAGACCGCTCGCCTGATCATCGAAGATCAGCGAGCGGGAGGGGGAATGATCTCTCAGGAAGACCTGGACGAATACCATTCCGTGTGGCGAAATCCGATTCGCGGTTGGTTTGGTGATCTGGAAATTCTCTCCATGCCTCCGCCTTCAAGTGGTGGCATAGCCTTGCTGCAACTCCTGGAAGGGATAGAAGATTCACAATTGTCGCAGGAAGACCTGCTTTCCGTTTCCTCCATCCATCGCATGGCAGAGACGATGCGTCGCGTGTATGCAGATCGTGCGGCCTATCTGGGTGACCCGGATCATGTAGAAGTGCCCGTTGACCAATTACTGGATTCCCTGTATATCCGCAGCCGGATGCAAAATTTCCGCACCGATACCATAACCCCTTCGGACTGGGTCCAGGAAGGCACCTGGGATGTCCACGAATCTGATCAAACCACCCATTTCAGTATTGTCGACAAAGATGGAATGGCAGTCTCCGTCACCACCACGCTGAATTTGGAATATGGGTCGAAGGTCATTGTCCAGGGAGCCGGCTTCTTGATGAACAATGAAATGGATGACTTCAGTGCCAAACCCGGAGTGCCCAATTCTTTTGGTTTGATCGGGTCAACGGCCAATGCCATTGCTCCGGGCAAACGGATGCTCAGTAGTATGACACCAACCATCGTTGCCGACCATGGTCAGACCCGGTTGGTTGTGGGTTCGCCTGGTGGCTCAAAGATCATCACGACCGTTTTTCAGATCATCCTGCATACCCTGATGCTCGATGTTCCACTAAAGGAGGCTGTCGCATTGCCACGGATGCATCATCAATGGACGCCCGATATTCTGTTTGTAGAAGAGAATCTATTTCATCCAGACACATTAGAGGCCCTTCGTGCATTGGGCCATCAAGTTGTGGAGAGAAGTCCGATCGGCCGCGTAGACGCAATCTGGATTGATGCAGTCGGTAATCGAACTGGTGTGGCCGACCCGAGAGGGGATGACCACGCAGCAGGGTTTTAAGGAGGGCTAAGCGTGCAGGATCTGATACGTCAGCTCTTTCAAAAGGGCCGAATCGCCCTGCGATCTGTTCTCAACACCTTTACTGCGCATATCAAACTGGTGAAGCAAGCCAAAGATCCGCTCGATCTGAACAGATTGATATTTACTTGCGGCAGTTTTGTAATCCTGCAAGAATTTTGGAAATCCAACGCCAATTGCAGACATCAGCTCCTTGTCTGTTGCGCCCCTCATCCGACTGACCTGGTAGACCTTCATGAAATAGCTGGACAAACTGCCGATCACCATAACGGCCGGATTGGAGCGTGGATCCTGGCCCATGAAATGCAAAATTTTATATACTTCCTGGACCTGTCGGAAGCCAAGCGCCTTTTGTAATTCGAAAACATTGTACTCCCTGGAGACGCCAATGGCATCCTGAATATGCTGGGGCTCGATGGTCCCTCCCTCTTCCAGATTGATGACGATCTTGTTGATCTCATTGATCAAGGTTCCCAACTGGTTTCCCAGATATTCAGTCAGTAATGTGACCGCTTCGGGAGTGATCGAATACTTGTGATGCCGGCACCAATCCGTGATCCATCCGGGAACTTGATTGTCATAAAGCGGTTTGGACTCAAAAACGACCCCTTGCTGCAAGAGCGCTTTGGCCATTTTTGAGCGGCCATCGATCTTCTTTTTTTTGTGACAAAGCACCAGAACAGTCGTGGACACTGGTCGTTGAACATAGGCCTCCAGATCAGCCAAGGAGCGCATTTCCTGAGCCTCTCGAACAATGATCACCTGGCGAGGCGCCATCATCGGAACTCTCGAAGCCATGTCTCGGAGAGCCACGGCATCCACATCACGCCCATAAACCACCATTTGATTGAAGGCCCGTTCCGATTCTGCCAGCGCATGATGTTCGATATAATGCGCTAGTTCATCAATGAAATAGGACTCCTCCCCATGAAAGAGATAGAGTGGGGCATACTGACCTTTTTTCAGGTCTTTGAGAATGTCCAGGAAGGCGTTTTTTGCGGCCATGGCACAAAAGTACATCCTCCACATGATTCACCGAGGATTGGAGTGGATTCATCAAAGAGGACTTCGCACTAGTGTGTACCTTTGGCCCAATGAAGAAGCCACTCATTTTGGTGACCAATGATGACGGGATCACCGCTCCAGGCATACGCGCTCTGGTGGAAGTCATGTCAAGTATTGGTCGTGTCGTTGTTGTCGCTCCGGATTCACCTCAATCCGGGATGGGTCATGCGATTACCATGAATGACCCGCTACGGATCCATCAAGTAGATGTATTTCCCGGTATCGAAGCCTGGGAATGCACCGGAACGCCAGTGGACTGCGTCAAGTTGGCCAAACATGTCGTCCTCAAAAATGAGGAGATCGATCTTTGCGTTTCCGGGATCAATCATGGATCCAACGCCTCTATTAATATCATTTACTCAGGTACGCTCTCCGCCGCAATGGAAGCTTCACTCGAGGGAATATTTTCCTTTGGATTCAGTTTGCTGGAGTATGGATTTGATGCAAATTTCGAACCGGCCAAGCCTTTCATCCGCGATATGGTGATGAATATCCTGGCAAAACGTCCAGAGCATACGCTATTGCTGAACGTCAATATTCCGAGCGGAAATGACATCAAAGGGGTGAAAGTGTGTCGGCAGGCGGATGCCCGCTGGATCGAGGAATTTCAAGAGGCCAAGGATCCCCGGGGGCAGACCTACTATTGGCTGACCGGGGAATTTGTCAATCATGATCACGCGAACGATACAGATGTTCACGCCCTTGAATCCGGATATATCTCGGTGGTTCCTTCCGGTCATGATCTGACCATTCGGAAAGCCATTCCTGAATTGTCAACCTTACAACGATACACCTATGTTTCAACGCAATTCCATTGGATGGGGCATGCTATTTGGTATCGCATTTCCAATCGCCGGTCTGGTCTTTCTGTGGATTGTCAACCAAATTTGGGTTGCCATTGATCCTGTCGGAATGAATCTACCCATTCGGGAACGGACCTTACTGCTGCTGATCATCTGTCTGAATCTGATCCCCTTTCGTCGGTTTAACCATTTTCGAAAAATTGCCAGCCTGCGTGGCGTGGTCCTGGTCACGGTTGCCCTGGCATTCATCTGGATCTTCCGTTATTATGCCACTCTCATCGATTGATCCTTGGCCCGCAGGATTTACATCATTGCCGGAGAGGCATCCGGTGATCTGCATGCTGCCAATCTGATCCATGCACTCCTCCAGCAGGATTCGACCCTGAAGATCCGAGGGTGGGGTGGTGACCTTATGGAAGAAGCGGGATGCCAGATCGTCAAGCACTACCGGGACCTCGCATTTATGGGATTCATTGAAGTGATTCGCAATCTGCCGACTATCCTGGGTAATCTGAAATTCGCCAAGCGAGACATGGAGGCGTTCAAACCGGATGCTGTGATCTTTGTGGATTATCCCGGATTCAACCTCCGGCTGGTGCCGTGGGTAAAGGCCAAAGGCATTCGAACCATCTACTATATCAGTCCCCAATTATGGGCCTGGCACAAAAGCAGGGTCAAGATCATCCGCAAAGCCGTCGATGACCTTCTGGTGATCCTCCCGTTTGAAGAGGCGTTTTTTGCAGACGAAGGGGTTGAAGCCCATTTTGTCGGCCATCCCCTGGTGGAGGTGATCGAGCAATTTACACCGTCCATGGATGTGCGAAAAGAATTGGGCCTGCCACCCGATCAGCCGTTGGTGGCCCTTCTGCCCGGGAGTCGCCGGCAGGAGGTGGAGAGTATGCTGCCGATCATGGCTGCCATGGCGCGAAAGTATCCGGACTTTGTCTGGGTGATCGCTGAAGCACCGGGACTGTCTTCGGATGCCTATACCAGGATCCTCCAGCAATACCCATCTCTGAAAAGTGTCCGAGGGAAGACCTACGACCTCCTCTCACAGGCGCATGCCGCCATCGTTACATCAGGTACTGCCACACTTGAAACAGCGCTGTTCAACGTCCCTCAGGTGGTCGCTTACAAGGGAAGTGCCATATCCTTCTGGATCGCCAAGCGGCTGGTCAAACTTTCGTATATCTCCCTGGTCAATCTGTTGCTGGATCGCGGCCTTGTCAAAGAATTGATCCAGACCGACCTGACTCTGCCGAATTTGGAGGAGGCTTTCAACTGTTTACTGGAAGATGAATCACGTGCGGAGATGCTCAACGGTTACCAGGAGCTCCGGACCCGACTGGGACAAAAGCCGGCATCCAGTACGGCAGCAAAGCACATTCTGGACGTTATTCCGTTTCAAAAAGGATAAGCTTCCGCCTTATTTGATGGCGCCTGGTTCCTGTTCGTTGATGATCTTCTTGACATCATCCAGGGTCAGTTTGGCCGCTTCTTCAGGGGTCATCTTTCCATCTTCACCTTTCGGCAACTTGTAGTTTTTCTTCTTGTATTTGATGAACGGCCCCCATCGACCATTTTCTACAGAGACCTTTTCCTTATCCCATTGATGGATGTATCGATTAGCCTCCTTAGCTACTTTCGCTTCGAGTAACTCGATCGCCTGTTCAGGTGTCAGGGTCTCAAAATCAATACGAGCAGGCACATTGGCATAGGTGGACTTCCATTTGACAAAGGGGCCAAATCGTCCCTTTCCCCGGGTGACAGGTTCACCCTTCCAGGTGGTCATCGGGGCATCTGCCTTTTGCTTTTCCTTGATCAGTTCAATGGCGCGATCCATGTCGACTGCCATCGGGTCTTCTCCTTTGGCCAGTGAAATGAACTGGTCTCCGAATTTGACATAAGGCCCAAAACGTCCGGCACCAATGATCACTGGTTTGTCTTCATGCTCGCCAAGATCCCGGGGAAGTTTGAAGAGTTCCATCGCTTCAGCCAATTCAATCGAGGTCATCGACTGCCCGGCATTCAGGTTGGCATAAACCGGCTTTTCGTCTTCGTCGAGCTCTTCGGGTTTACCGATTTGAACGACAGGTCCAAAACGGGACATCCGGGTCAATACGGAACGCCCGGAGACTGGGTCGATACCGAGAATTCGTTCGCCAGATGCGCGGTCTGCTTCGTTTTGGGTGAGCTCTACCTGCTTGTGAAACGGCGAGTAGAACGATTCCAGCATCTTTTGCCAGGCCTTGGTACCTTCTGCAATATCATCAAACTGCTTTTCGATATCTGCAGTGAACTGGTAATCCATGATGCCCTCAAAATGCTCATCAAGGAAGCCGGTTACCAGAATGCCCATATCCGTTGGGAACAGGTGGTTCTTTGCGGCACCTGTGTTTTCAGTCAACGTTTTAGCGGTGATAGTCCCGTTCGCCAACTCCAGAACCTGATAGTCCCTGGGTGTGCCGTCCCGGGTTTCTTTGACCACATATCCGCGACCAGGCTCCGTGATCTTGGAAATGGTCGGGGCATATGTCGACGGTCGGCCGATGCCAAGTTCTTCCATTTTTTTCACGAGACTGGCTTCCGTATATCGTGCCGGTGGGCGCGTAAACCGTTCCTGAGCCAGCATATTGTCCATATCCAACTTCTGCCCGAGAGACAGGGGAGGAAGAATGCCTTTTGCTTCGTCTTCATCCTCATCATCCCGACCTTCCAGATAGACCTTCAGGAACCCGTCAAACTTCAGGACTTCCCCGACGGCCTGCAACGGCTGGCCTGGGTTGCCAGAAAGATCGATCGTGACAGTGGTCTTTTCCAGACGTGCTTCGGCCATTTGAGAGGCCAGTGAGCGCTTCCAGATCAGCTCATAGAGGCGTTGGAGGTCCCGATCGCCAGGCACAGTCCGCCGTTCCATATACGTAGGGCGGATGGCTTCGTGGGCTTCCTGAGTGTTGGCGCCCTTGCTTTTGAATTTGCGGGTATGCACATATTCCGCGCCATAGGAAGTCTCGATCTCCTGTGCCATTGCGGCAATAGCCATGCTACTCAGGTTGAGCGAGTCCGTACGCATATAGGTAATGTGCCCCGATTCATACAGCTTCTGCGCTGCGCTCATGGTCCGCTGTACAGAGAAACCGAGTTTACGGCTGGCCTCCTGTTGAAGAGTGGAGGTATTGAACGGTGGGGCAGGCTTTTTCTTCAGTGGGGATACATCAATATCCGAAATGGTGAAGGTGGATTTCAACGCCCCGTCCAGATATGCTCTTGCTTCTTTAGCGTCTTTGAGTCGGCCGGGGAGCTCTGCTTTGAGGACAGCCGCTCGTCCGTCCGCATCCATGACGGTGAATTCTGCCAACACACGCCAAAATGCGGATGTTTCAAATTTCTGAATGTCCCGGTCCCGATCTACGATCAGCTTGACAGCGACGGATTGTACCCGGCCCGCGGATAATTTCCCACGAACCTTTTTCCACAACAGCTCCGATAATTCAAATCCCACAAGCCTGTCCAGAATCCGACGAGCTTGCTGGGCATCTACAAGATGCAGATCGACAGTACGGGGTACCTGGATAGCCTTTTGAATGGCCGGCTTGGTGATCTCATGAAAGACGATCCGCTTGGTGGTCAGGGCATCCAGGCCCAATACCTCACATAAATGCCAGGAAATGGCTTCCCCCTCGCGGTCTTCATCCGTGGCGAGCCATACTTCTTCGGATTTTTTCACCAAAGCTTTCAGTTCCTTGACCACCTTCTGTTTATCCGGGGTAATGACATAAGTCGGTGCGAACGCATTGTCCACATCGACTCCCTTGTCACCTTTGTCCAGGTCACGAATATGACCGTAACTGGATTTGACAGTGAAGTCTTTCCCTAAATACTTTTCGATGGTTTTGGCCTTAGCCGGAGACTCAACTATCAGGAGATGTTTACCCATGCTCACTCGAGGATTTTGTCGGAATGCACTTCCAATGGGGGCAAAGGTAAAGAAAATGACCTTGTGGGTAGCTGATCTTCAGCAAATCACCAGATCATTGCTTTCTGGTCTCCGGATCTACCTTGCGGCGTGTTTCCTGAATGACCTTCGCATTTTGAAGCCGTTCCGCCTGTTCAAGAGCGATCCGTTCCTGAATGATCTGTACCTGACCCTCCAGGTCGACAGGGATTCCATTCAAGTGGCGGTGCCAGCTACGCATGATCAACATGCTCATGTCTTCTGGCAGGTGGACACCCTGATTTCGAAGGTAATGGGACATCCGGCTTCCGCCTTCAAATCCCCAGTTCAGAATGATCCAGCGGCCCAGCTTGGGGAAAAGACCCAGGACTACCTCGTTTTCATCTTGATCCCGATAAAACTGCAGAGACTCCTTTGGAGATAATTGGGCTAACTGGACGTAGGCATCATCGAGATCAGTGGGAATATAAACGCCAGCGATCTCAGATAACTTGATTCGCTCCTGGTAACGTGCCTCATAATCAGCAGCTGAAGAAGGGGGGCCGTCTGATGATCCTTTGTCGATCTGTCCGAAGGAAACAGAGGCCAGAAATAGAATTAAACAAAGAGTATTCAGGATTCTAAACATCATATTCCTTTAACCGTAGCCGGTAGTGGATTATTGTTATTTCGTTTGGATGCCTCCCGTCACTCCTGTTTGATTAGACCCATCCAGATAGATCGCCAAATGAGTGATTTCAGCGCTGCAAGATACCTTCCATTCGGAGGAATAACTGTTTAGAAGTCGTTAAAATATCGCTTGGCATTGCGGTAGTATTGATCCCTGACCCCGGTGGCATCCTGGATGTTGACACCCTGTATTTCGTTCGCCCCGACTTTCTCATACAATTCGATTTCCCATCGGGGGTTCTGACGTTCATTTCTCGCAGTAGAATGCAGGAGCTGAAAGTCTCCCGGGGCGAGATTGGGGTTGTAGAAGAGGAATTTGACATTCCGTTGCCCGGTAAACGGGAATTCGTCATAGATCCAAATTTCGTAAGGCGGCGCATGAGGCTCATCTTCCACCTGGACGATGTCATTGGGTTGGCCGTATTTCATCCAAACAAAGCCTCTATCCGTCTCAAAACCATATCCAAAACCTGATCGGAACTTGTCATCTACCGCTCGGGCACTAACCATAAACGCAGCGTATGCTTTATCGGGTCGGTTGGCATTTTCCTGGATGAAATAGGAGAAGAGCAGCTGACGTTTGGCTTCGATCCGTGGGTTCTGAATGGCCGCATTGAGAATGGATACATCCTTTTCCGGAATCCGAGCGGCAATCGCCCGAAGTGAATAATTCAATTCTTCTGCCGGCATCTCATACAGGAAGCTATCCAACATTCCGGTTGATCCCGGACTTTTCTGTTCGTTTTCCGCCACTTCGAGATGTGGATTGGATCGTTGAAAGGATACCGCACTGCTGCTGATCAGATTGAGGTCCTGATCGCGAACTTCCGTCATCAGCCGGTAATTCCCGGAGGGCAATTTCCGGATATCCATTTGCATCAGGATTGGATCCAGTGGACGTGCCTTTCTGGTTTTGGTAATCGCTTGCTGGATGCGTCGAGATTTACCGTCGCCCTGGATCCCTTCCAGGAAATAGGCAAACTGGTAGGATCCCATCTCTTCAACGGGCACCTGTGCATACACCTCCTGGTAGAAATAGAGCAGTTCCGCGGTATGGGGATAGAAACGATGGGGGATGGGTTCCATGTAGTATCCATTCCGGGTCAGCGCATTTTTCTCCTTGCTGGCATAGGCTTTGGCCAAGAGGACAGGGTCTGACATTTCAAAAGCAAGTCCATCCTGATATCCGCCTACGGATACATTCCGGGAAAAAGAGAGGGTGTCCACGGGCTTGTGCAGATCAAAGACTTCCATTTGCACTCGATATTCACCTGCTGGAATCGCAAATCGTCGTACATCCACAAAGTCCTGCTCTGGTTGTGGCATACTGGGACTGTGCAATACGAAATGATCATACTGGACGATTTGACTGTCCTGGCTGAAAATGATCAGGACATCCACGGAAGACCGCCATTGCCCGTCAGGAGTGGGAATACTGACCAGACTGCTCCCACTATAGTACATCTGGACCTCCACCAACGGTTGGCCCGGGCTTTGAAAACGGGCCAGATCAACCTGAACCTGCACTTGTGCACACAGATGAGAGAACTGGACAGCCAGGAAGAACAGGGTCAGTATGGCAGCCTGACGTTTGAGAGGGACGTACATATCGAAAGATAAGGGAGTTCCCTAGAATGCGCTAGCGAAATGGCCAGGAAATTTGGTCAGTTACGCGACAGATCCAGGCGGAAATTCTGTTGATTGATGGTCGTGGCCAGAATCAGGGTGTGGCTGTCCAGTTGTTCGACAATGAACTGCAATGGCACTTGCCCTAACACGCGGATGGTGTCCTGGGCAAACACGTATTTGGCGACGAATAAAGGGGCGACGGAATGATCCACCACTGGAACAGGAAGATTGGTCGAAAGGGAATGTTCTTTGCTAAAGCTGAAAAAGGTCCCGTTCAGAGTTTGTGTCTCACGTTCATTGCGAAAAGCAGTCACCAAGTCCCAACGTCCGGAGATTTGTTCGGGGTAGAAACTCCAGGCGGGCGCCTCCACTGCTGATTGACAACCAGAGTTTAAAAGGGTGAATCCCAGAGTTAACAAACAGATGGTTAGGGGTGTACGCATCATCATGATAGGACGAAGATAGAACGAAGTCGGTCAAATTAGGATATGTCACTCAGATGTTTCTCTCGGGTTAATTCAAGCAGGGTGATCTCAGGTAGAATGCCTACTCGTCCGGGATAGCCAAGGAAACCTAAACCGCGGTTGACATACAGGTATTGCCCCGCCTCCTGATAAAGTCCGGCCCATTGCTTGTACATGTATTGAATCGGGCTCCATTTCATCCATCCAGGGATCTCTACCCCGAATTGCATGCCGTGCGTATGTCCGGAAAGGGTCAGGAAAATATCTTTGTGCTGACCCTTGACCTGCGCCTCCCAATGGCTGGGATCGTGAGACATCAGGATTTTCAACGGAATATGTTCACAACCGACTAAGGATTTTTCCAGGTCTCCGTATTTGGGAAAACGGGCATGTGTGCTGTAATTTTCTACACCAACCAATGCCAGTTGTTCTCCCCGGATGTTCAGGATGCGATGTTCATTCTGCAGGAGATCCCACCCCAATTGGGCATGTGTGTCGACCAATTCCTGAAAATTCTGCTGCTTGGCTTCAGCTGTCGGCCAGCGGTGGTAGTCTCCATAGTCGTGGTTGCCCAGGATCGAAAAGACCCCTTCCGGAGCACGGACACGGGAGAACATCGACAGGAAGGGCGCCATTTCCACGGCCTGGGTATTGACCAGGTCGCCGGTAAACAATACCAGGTCCGGCTTCAGGTCCAGGATCATCTGAATGGCATGCTCTACAGGCTCGGTCAACGTAAAGCTTCCGGAATGAATGTCGGAAATCTGCACGATCCTCAACCCTTCCCAGGCTTCTGGTAGCCCGGAAACAGGAAGCGTGGTGTGGTGGATTTTGTACCGGTATGGATTGCGCCACATGCCGTACATCAGCATGGAAAAAGGGAGGAGGCCAGCAGTCAACCCAAGGGTCGAAAGGAATTTAGAGCGACTGGGCATGAAGGTGGGTTCAGTAGAGAGACTAAACCCATGATCCATACGGCAATTCGGCGGAGATCGTCGATCAGAATGAACGGCAAAACGATCACCTTGCAGAGATAGATGAGAAAGAGAGCAGATTGGACGACGCGCTGCGGAACCGACTGGGCTGACTGCGTTCGATCGTCAGCCCCATTCATTTGGCGAGTAGCCAGGATAGGGTCATAATGGGGATTAACCAGAACAGGGTGTAGGCCACCAGCCGAGTGGTGCGGGGTCCCCATGGGGCCGTTACCGTTTGTAATGGCTGAAAGATATAAAGATCGACGACCAGAAGGATCACCGCCAGGATAAGGATACGCAGCATCTCGATTTTGAGGTCGGATAACCCGGGCCACAAGCTCAGGAATTCCCTACCTTTTCCGACTATGAAGCGTCTGGCGTCGCGGATTGTTGTGATACACAGTTAAAAATCGACAAAAACCCGGTTTTGATATGCAAACATCTCCGTCCACAATATTGATCACCGGTGTCAGTTCCGGAATCGGACTAGCAGCGTTAGATCGGTTTCATTCCGCAGGATGGCAGGTTTTTGGCACAGTTCGAAAAGATGAAGATGCCAGCCGATTGCGTCAGCAATATCCAGAACGGTTTCATCCCATTCTGTTTGATGTGACCGCACCCCTTGCGGCGCATGAACAAATGGTCCATGAGCTTTCTGCGCTTCTAGAGACCGGGGATTGGATGTTTTGGTGGAGAACGCCGGAGTAGCCCAAGGAGGCCCCTTGGGGTGGCAATCGGAGGAAGATGTACGGGCGATCCTGGAGACGAATGTCATGGGGGTCTACAAACTGACGAAAGCGATCATCCCTATCCTGCGCTCCGCCCAGGATGGTCGTATGGTGTTGATCAGCTCTGTTTCCGGGCGGCTGGTGACCCCATTCCTGGGGGCTTATGCGGCTTCAAAATTTGCTGTGGAAGCATTTACGGATGCCTATCGAAACGAATTGCGGATGTTAGGCATTCAGGTCATCGGTATCCAACCAGGCCCCCGTGGCGACACCCATTATGGGAAAAGGCGCGGGCGATAAAGACAAGTATCTGGATTCGCCCTATGGAGAGACATCCTGGCAATGCAGGAAAAGTTGATCGGGAATGCAGAAGCCAGAGCATTACCTGTGGAAGTCGTTGCCCACACCATTTATACCGCAGCGACGCATCCCAAACCAAGGAAACGCTATTTGCTCGTCAAAAATAAATGGCTGGTCAGACTGGCAGGGTACTTCCCGGACGCACTGAGAGACAGGCTGGTGATGTCCAGACTGCGAAAAGCAGATAAATGGTAATGAAAGGTGGCGGGTTACGCCTTGATGAATTTGCGCTCCTTGATCCGCGCCTTCTTACCGATCAGGTCACGCAGATAATACAAACGAGCACGACGCACCTTACCCCGCTTGAGGACTTTGATGTCTTCAATGTTCGGAGAGGAGAATGGAATGATCCGTTCTACACCTACACCATTCGACATCTTGCGAACAGTGAATGTGCGCGTGGCACCAGTTCCTTTGATTTGGATCACATCACCGCGGTAATCCTGAATACGCACCTTGTCGCCTTCAACGATCCGGTAGCTGACAATGATATTGTCACCTGAACGGAAGGTGGGGAAGGTTTTACCGAGAGCGGTCTGTTCCTGTACGTACTTGATCAAATCCATGACGATGTTCCTTTTGCAAATTGGCACGCAAAGATAGTCTCTTCCTTCAGAAAATCCTATAACTGGATAAATAATTACAAGACTAAAGTTGCAAAGCCGCTTAAGGTGTAATCATTTCCCCGACTATCCTCATAATCCACCTGGTAAAGGTAGACACCTGGAGGGGCCGGATCACTGCGTCCTTTCAGGGTGCCATCCCATCCGGTGTCAGGATCATTGCCCTCAAAAAGCAGCTCCCCCCATCGGTTATAAATCCGCATCTGAAAGAACTTCATACCATCCGTCAACCCGCGTCCGATAAAGAAATCATTCATCCCATCACGGTTGGGACTAAAGGCATTCGGTAGAAAATAGCGGACTTCCGGGATCACATCCAGGTATTGAACGATCGTATCCTGGCAGCCACTAGGATGCGTCACCGTGAGCAATACTCGTTGGAGACCCGTATCCGGAAAAGTAAAAATGGGGTTCTGGAGTTTGGAGGTGCCATCCGAATCAAATTGCCATGACCAACGGTCTGCACCGATAGAAAGATCAGTGAACGTGACTTCGGGCTGCAAACTGCTGATCGGTTGAGGTGCGTAACTGAAATCGGCTATCGGACTGGGGTCAATTGTGATCCAGTCCTGAAAAAAGGCAGAAGTCGTGCACCCGATCGGAGACGTGATCGCCACAGAAACCGAATACAGTCCTGCATCAACATACGTGTGGGTCGGAGAGATAGCCGAACCGGTATTCCCATCACCAAATGTCCATTCAATGAGATAGGAACTGTCGATGGGTGAGGAGAGGTTGTTGAAGAAAATGTCTGCCGGCTGACAACCGATAAACGAACTGGGTTCAATGATCAGCAGGGGTGGCACAGGAAACCAATTCACAGGCTGAGTGATCTCCGCTTCACAGTCATTGATATCCACAACC
>CALNZC010000090.1:0-10582 GCA_942490895.1 uncultured Saprospiraceae bacterium | reverse complement strand
CCAGGTATGGCGTCCTTTTGTGTAATTCGCATAGAGATTTCCCAAACCCCCAAAGGCGATCCGGTTGTCCCCAGATCCAACACGTGGATTGACCATCACCAACTGGGCAAAATCAAGTCCAATGGCACCACCAGTGACCCAGCCTTCACCCTCCTTTTTGGAGGCATCCTGCAATTCTTTCAATCGGTCGTCACCAGCTTGAGCAGACAGGACAAAGGGCAGCAAAATAGCTACCCCGAGAAATATAAATAATGTAGAGATTTTCATGAATCAAAGCTTTTAAAACGTAAAATGAATGGATTAGACACAAGGTAACACCAGGAACTTGTTCCTGTTCATAGATCAGAACTCGATCCGTACAATTTTGAGCTTGTTGCTCCGTTCGCTGGGAACTAACAGTTCATAGACTCCCGTTTGTACAGCTTCTCTGAAAATGATCTTCAGCTTTTGATAATCCGTACTGAGGATACTATTGCGGACCACCTCACCGCGCCAGTCGACCTGATAGGCACTCACTGTATTCTCATAAGCGATCTCATCATTAAAGATCAAACGCAGCTGATCAGGCGCCGTCATCATAAAACAGGAAGAGAACAATCCATCGTCATCCTGGCTGGACTGTTTTTTAGGGAGGACCGCATGCCAATCAAGGCTGGCATCTTCTCCCATTGAGGTGATATAAAGGTCTTCATAATAGTAGTCTACCGTATACCGTCCACTACCCGGGCCGAACTGGAGTTCTGACCTGAAGTATTGCGTTCATATTTTCTGGATTCCTCCATCAGGATCACGACACCACCATCTTCCCGCAATTGTACCTGAAGGATCTCCAGATCCTCCAGCCCTTTTTCACTGACGGAATTGGCGTCACCCATCCGGCCAATCACCGCCTCCGAAAAGGGCTGGTGGATCAGTTTAAAGGAATCCAATTCCCGATCGGATACATAGAAGTAAAAGTACCCGGGTGACCAGGAGCGGTCGCGATCGGCTTCCAGTCCTACACCGGTCAGACGTTGATGCCGGTTGTCATAGGTAAAGTGAATCTGTCGTGAAAGCAGGTCTCGCAAACTGACATTTCGGGTCAGAGGACTGATCATGCCCGGTCCGTATTCGATCAGCTCGAGGCTGTGGTCATCCAGGCGGGACCGTCGATTGTCCTTCTCCATCACCAGGTGCATCTTGCCCGTGTTATCCATGATCAGAGACCGGAACTCCTTGAAAAAAGAGAATGCATCAATGGCTACTCTGGCGGTCCACATACTGGACAAGGTCTTCAGATCGATCGCCTGAATCTCAATCCAGGCCTGTTTCTCCACCTGATACACGAGGGCTTTGGTCTTGTCTTCGGATATTTCAAGGCGGCTATCCGGGGTATAAAAGGATTCCTTATAAGTACTCAACGTGATGCTATCTGAAAGCAAACCATCTGTTGTGTAGCGATGGGCTTTTAAAAAATAGTCACCTTTTCGATGAAACTGGTACAACACCACGATTGATTGGGGCTGAGGGATGATGCCGATCACCTGGGTGAGCCGTTTGTCCAAATCGAGCTCCTTGGTCCACATAACCCTCATTTTTTCATCCAGGCAAGTTAATTCCAGTGAATAATCGTTGTCCGTGCTGACCAGATACCGATCGTCATATCGTCCCAGGATCTGGTAAAAAGCATCTTTGCGAAGGGAGATTCCTTCGGAAACAGTGACTCTCTGCGCCATAGCCGGAAGGGTCAGCCAGAGCAGGATGAAAGACAGGATCAAGGGGTTCCAGGGGCGAAGGGAAGGTTGCAGTATCAGATTCCTCATGTATATAGTCAACTGTTTATCCCCGAAATGGTTATTCTTGGACAAGTTAAATTCTTTCGGTGGTATGAAAATAGGTATCGTTTGTTACCCAACCTTTGGTGGGAGTGGAGTTTTGGCAACAGAACTGGGCCGAGGCCTGGCAGCAAAAGGGCATCAGATCCACTTTATCACGTATCGACAACCGGTCCGACTCATCAATTTTGCAGAGAACGTCTACTATCACGAGGTGCCTACATCCGATTATCCTCTGTTTGAATATGCGCCCTATGACACAGCGATGGCGAGTACTCTGGTTGATGTGGCCACTACAGCTAAGCTGGACCTGTTGCATGTGCACTATGCGATCCCCCATGCGGCCATTGCCTTTATGGCCAGAGAGATCCTTCGCGCGCAGGGGATCTATATTCCGGTGGTGACCACCCTTCACGGTACGGATATCACCCTGGTGGGAAAAAATAGAAGTTTTGCTCCCGTCGTAGAGTTCTCCATCAATCAATCTGATGGAGTGACTGCGGTTTCGGAGAGCTTGAAAGAAGATACGCTGGAGGCTTTTCATATCAATAAGGAGATCGAAGTGATCTACAATTTTGTGGATTTTTCACGCTTTACAAAAACGGATAAAGACCATTTTCGTCGAGCCATTGCACCCGATGGAGAAAAGATCATGGTGCATACCTCCAATTTTCGGCCTGTCAAACATGTAGATGATGTGATTCGCATCTTCCAACGGATCAACGCTCGGATCCCGTCCAAATTGTTGTTGATCGGTGACGGGCCAGAACGCCAGAACCTGGAATTGCTCTGCCGCGATCTTGGTCTTTGTGATGAGATCCGTTTCCTGGGGAAATTGGAAGCGGTAGAAGAAGTTCTGGCCATAGCGGACCTGTTTATCCTCCCTTCCGGGCATGAAAGTTTCGGACTGTCTGCTCTGGAAGCCATGGCCTGTGAGGTGCCGGTGATCTCCTCCAACGCTGGCGGACTACCAGAAGTGAATATCCATGGCGTGACCGGTTACCTGGAGGACCCTGGAAATGTGGAAGCGATGGCTGAAGATGCGCTGTCTATCCTGATGGATCCAGAAAAGCATCAAGCCTTTCGTACCCAGGCATATCAACAGGCACAGCGGTTTAGCATCGAGAAGATCCTGCCGGAATATGAAGCCTACTACCAGCGAATTCTGGATGCGACTCTTATTGGATAAAGACGATCTTGGTCACTGCGGTATCCGGATCTCCGAAGGGGTTGTCGGATGCCGTAAAGACGAGATAAACTCCGGATGCGGCCCTGCGCCCGGTATAATCCTCACCATACCAAATGGCTTGTCCACCCAGTGAAGTGGTTTCATAGACCAACTTACCCCGGATATCGGTGATCTTGACATTTCCGTCACGAGGTAGACCCTTGATCGCGATCGGTCCCTGATAATCCGGCCGAACCGGATTGGGGTACACCTCTACCTGGGAGGCATGGATGTCACCACCGGAAGTTGTTTCCGTCTGATAGATCATGATCCCTGCTTCAGTGCCGATCCACATTTCTCCCGTCCGGCCATTGAAAGCCAGGGTATTGATCTGATTGTCAAACAGAGGTGAATTGGATACCGTAAACTGCTTGATCTCCGTCAATCCATCCGGAGATTGGATAAATAGCCCCGATCGGGTACCCAACCATTTTCGATTGGCACCATCCACCGCTATGGCCCGCACTTCTTCATCATTCAGCAGGGCTTCAGGGATTCCTTCCTGAGTGACAACGATACGAGAAGCCTTACAGGCTTGATCGAAGACATTCCCACAGCGAACGACACCAATACCATCATCAGTGCCGATCCAGACCTCTCCATCGAGGTCCAACCCGACACTGGTTACCTTATTGGAAGGCAGATTACTGCTTCCTGAGTCGAAAATCCGGATCTGGTCATCAGAAGAAGACATCAGGTCATTTCCTTCATGATATACAAGGATGCCTCCGGAGCCCAGTACAAACCATTTGTTATTCTGATGATCCACAATGCCTTTGTACAGCTGTGTATTGCCGATCGGACGGAAACTTTTCCATTCCTTGTTCGCGCTGTACAGAACCAGAGGATTGTTGGCCAGGGTGTTGGCGATCCAGAGATTGCCGTTATGATCCCGAACCAGGCCGCCCACACGCTCTCGTTGTTCGTCACCCACCGCACCCTGGAGAGCAGAATTCTCCTTCTGGTGGTACGTGATCTGATCCTGACGGATTTCCATCAGTCCGCCATAGTATGATCCGGCATAGATGGTTCCATCCTGTGGGTTTACTTCGATAGTGTTGATATCGATATGCGCTTCTTTGGTGGCCATTTCGGGATAATCGAAGAAATTGTAGTTCTTCCAGGATCCGTTTTTCAGGGCGTAAACCCCGGATCCACTTCCTCCTCCGGATTGATTGGATAGGATGGTCCCTGCAGCGATATAGACGCTATCCTCGATGACACGGATCTCTGAACTGGAAAAATCAAAGGGAGCGTCATATTGAAATTGTTCACAGGCAGATCCGGGCAGCTGAACACGACGAAAGTTGAGCCAATCATCTGCCATCCACAAGCGGTCTTCCTGATCGATGATCGCTCCTTTTGGTCGCCCGGCGCAGCCTCCTTCCAGGATCTGTTCCTGTCCAGCGATATCCCGGATATACACGATGCCTGAGCTGAAGCCATTGGGAACATAACCGGCAATGACCCGGTCGTTGGAAGCCTGCAGGTAACGTAAGCTATGATCTGATTTTTCAAATAGGAGTTCGGAAACATTGTTTCTCCAACGGTACAAGGTCATCGTCAACAACCACGATGAGATCATTGCCGAGGTTGACGACACCAGCGGCATAGAACGAAGAAGGAAAGCCTTCTGCATAATCCCAACTGTTGCCAGGATGAAAAATTCTGAAAAAAGCCCGTCAGAGGTAATCTGAACAACCCCTCCTCAGTGGCGAGGTAGATAATAGTGTCTCGGTAACACAGTAGACTGGAAGGTGCGAAAGCCTGTGAAAGCAGTCTGTTCAAAAAGGCGTGTCTTCAAATTGAATTGAACGACCCCAAACCCACAGCTGAGAATGGCCAGACTGTCGTCCTGCAGGTAGATATCGTAGATCTCCTTTTCACCAGTGAGGTTCGTATTGGCAGCAATGTCATTGATATTGGTGACGCCCGAGCCATCCAGGAGATCGATGTTTCCGCTTTCATACCCAATGATCAGGGTCGAAAACCGCTGGCTGTAGGCCATCCGACTGATCCCGTTTTCGCTGAGATTCTGCACGCGACTAAAAAACCGTGGAGACAGGTCTGATTTGTCGATCTGTAGCAGGGACTGGCTGGTACCATAATAAACGTGCGTGGGGGATTGGGTGACGACGAGGCCTGTATTGTACGGCAGTGCTGCCCGCCAGGTGCCAATGGCCAAATTCGAGTTGGACTGGCCGAAGCTCAGAAAGGGGAGAATAGCCGTCAAAAGGAGGAAAAGGAATGAACGCATAGGTCGGGTTGAAGTACCAAAAGGTATAACAAAGGACTGTCAAAAATATTGCAACATTCGGATCTATACCCCTTGAATTGGGATCATACCGAAAGAAGGATCGGCATCTTCTTCCTCATATCCCGAAATAACCTTTTCTTTGCAAGGCTAAACCAAGCGAAAAAAGATAGACCAATGGGGAATAAAGTAAACTTTGGCTGGAAAGGAGGATGTGTCCTCCGCGGCTTGATCTACGTGATGTTGTTCGTAATCCTGCTCATTTGGATCTACTACAAGAACTTCGATCTGACGTTCTAACCTCATTTCTCCAATAAAAAAGGGTAGCACTGCTCACGGCTGTACTACCCTTCGTGGATGAACCACCTCGCTTTACGGTCTTGGGGTCCAACGGGTAAACCCGAATTCTTTGAGATTTGTGCAAAAGAGATCGTTTTTGTCTTTGTTGACTAAGGCTTGACGAATCGCAAAGGAACCGTCTTGCATTTGGGCCAACTCGGCTACATCTGTCCGCAGGATCTGATTTCCCGATACATCCTTCACATGCATCAGTAAGAATCGGCCATCTTCAGTGATATCCCAGAATCCGGATTCACGAATGGTCATCCCTCGATTGCCCAGCGCACGTGCATATGTGCCATCACCTCTGAAGGAATATTGCAGGAAGGCATCTTTCATTGGTTGAAATGTTCCGCAGTCCTCCATATCCGTGGCATGATCAAAGGCATAACCATTGGAGATCCACTCTCCGGTCAGGTTTTGGGACATGTAGTCCACCGGAGCATTGCCTTTTTTTCCGGCAAATTTGAAGGACAGCCGCTCCAGAGATCCGATGTCCGTCAGATCAATACCGTCACAGGTTTGGAAGACCCGATACATATTGGTTCGGTTCTCACCTTCCAGATGTGAGATCACCAGGAATAAGGCATTGTTGTATTCCTCCAGCGTCCATTGACTCTGGTGGAACATATAGGTTCCATCACTGTTTTTCAGGATCTGATCGGCGGCACCGAATTCATGAAAAATAATTTGACCGGTTTTCCCCTGGCCATTCTGCCAGTGTATTTTCCAGGTACCTTCTACAAGATCCGTCGCCACTCTGGCCTTCTGGGAGAGGTCGGGGTTGTTGGTGTAGGCTTCGCGACAATCCAGTTCGGGAGTGCCAGCAAAAGTGGTGGCAACCAAAAACATCATCAAGGCGATCAGGGACATCTGTTTCATAACAAGCTAATTTTCATTTCAATTACTGAGGCAAATCTATGGGCAGAGACTAGAGCATATCCGCTCATCTGGACTAAAGACGAGGAATACTCGACGAAAAGTTGCCTGAGTCCGATCCTGATCGGATGTTTTCGTTCCTCGTCTTCTGTTTTTAACATTCTTACAACGATCTGATTACAAGTAAGCTGTATTGAATTTGTCGTGTACTGGCATTTTATTTGACGCCAACCAAAAAAGAATATTTCTGAACAAGCACAAGATGATAGAGGGGCACGAATAGATCTTGTGGTCAAAGGGGACCTGAGGATTAGTCCCGCTTGTCGCAGTATCTTACCCTCTATGTTGGTCAAGACCTCTGGGATCGTCCTGCGCAACCTGAAATATGGCGAATCAAGCCTGATCGTCGATATCTTCAGTCGGGATTTGGGACTCCAGTCCTACATCGTGAACGGTGCCCGAAAACCAAGGGCCGCTATGGCTGCCAGTCTCTTTCAGGTGATGAACCAATTGGATGTGGTCGTCTATCATCACGAGAAAGCCTCCCTGAAGAGAATCAAGGAAGTATCTCCACGATTGATCTATCACCGGATACCTGTAGATATCCGGCACAGCTCAGTCGGTGTGTTTCTGGTGGAAATGATTCGAAATACTCTGGCTCATGCAGAGTCCTATCCGGAGCTGTTCGACTACCTCTCGGAGATGTTTACCCTCCTGGACCAACCCAGAAAGGACCTTTCTGTATTTGCGTTGCGGGTCATGTTGGACCTGTCCCGGTTTCTCGGCTTCCAACCGGGAGAGCAAATTCGAAAAGAAGACGTCTATTTTGATCTGCAGGAGGGAACCTATCGTTCGTCACCACCCGATCATGTCCATTATTTACTCCCGGAAATCACGATGTTTCTTGAGCCCCTGCGTGAACCGTTGGGATTTGAAGTGGCCCTCCATGGATTTACATCAACGCATCGCAAGGATATGATGGATGGCCTGATCATGTACTATAAGCTCCATCTGGATCAGTTTCGCGAACCACGATCCAGGGTAATCTTGCATCAAGTGCTTTCTTCTTGAGGGGTTATAGTTGGAGGAGTTATGAGGGAGGTTAAGGTTGAAGTGGAGGCATGCCCGCCGAAGAGCAACGCAGGCGGGAGTCGAGAAGTCGAGGAGGGGAGGAGAAACGCAAAGACGCGAAGGCGCGAAGGGGTTTATTCGTTTATTCGGTTATTGGTTAAGGGGTAAAGCGAGATTCAGATAGTATTCCAGTGCACTTTCAGTTTGGGCATTCATCATGTGGGTAAGCCTCGTATCATGAATACGCTGTAGCCCAGGGTTTCCTGACCGCCGGAGGAGGTTGGAGTTGAGGGGTTGAGGAGAAACGCGAAGACGCTAAGATTTTATGGGTATTCATTCCGAAGACGACGTAGCCCAGGGTTTTAACCCTGGGTAGTCGATATCCAAACAAGCAGGAAACCATTTCAATGGTTTCATCCCAAAAGGCGTCTGTATGGCTTGGCATGATCACAAGCGGCTTCAGCCGCCAACGCACGTTGCGAACGGCGAATTGCGAACGGCGAACGGCGAACACCCCCCTACTTCAACATATTCTTGAAACGAGGTCGATGCGGCGTGACATCTCCCAGACGCTCCAGTTTTGCGGCTTCATAATCCGAGAAGTTTCCTTCGAAGAAGACCACCTGTGAGTCGTCTTCATACGCGAGGACGTGGGTGGCCAAACGGTCCAGGAACCATCGGTCGTGCGAGATGATCAAGGCGCAACCGGCAAAATTCTCGATCGCTTCCTCCAGAGATCGGAGTGTGTTGATATCGATATCGTTTGTCGGTTCATCCAACAGCAGGACGTTGCCCCCTTCCTTGAGGGTAATGGCCAGATGCAGTCGGTTGCGTTCTCCACCGGAGAGGACACCGACTTTTTTCTGTTGATCTGCCCCCGCAAAGTTGAAGCGACTGAGGTAGGCCCGGGCATTGACTTCGGTTTTACCGACTGTGATGAGGTCCAGTCCTCCCGAAATGACATCAAAGACGGTCTTTTCAGGAAGCAGATCCTCATGGCTCTGATCTACATAGGCGAGTTGTACAGTGTCGCCGAGGGTAACCGTTCCTTTGTCTGGTTGCTCCTGCCCCATGATCATACGGAACAGGGTCGTTTTACCCACACCGTTCGGACCGATGATCCCGACAACGGCATTCTTGGGAATACTAAAGGTGAGATCATCGATCAGAATACGACCATCATATGACTTTGTAATATGGTCTGCCTGAATGACCACATCTCCCAAACGAGGCCCCGGTGGAATGTACAACTCCAGTTTTGCCTCTTTTTCCCTGGTCTCTTCACTGGCCAGTTTATCGTAGGCACTCAGACGAGCCTTCCCCTTGGCCTGACGTGCTTTGGGTGACATGCGGATCCAATCCAGCTCATGCTGGAGAGTCTTCCTTCTTTTAGATTCGGATTTTTCTTCCTGTTCGAGACGCTTGGCCTTCTGTTCCAGCCAGGTGGAGTAGTTGCCTTCCCAGGGAATACCTTCCCCCCTGTCGAGCTCGAGAATCCATCCGGCGACATTGTCGAGGAAGTAACGGTCGTGGGTGACGGCGATGACGGTACCCGCGAATTGCTGGAGGAATTGCTCCAACCAGAGGACACTCTCGGCATCGAGGTGGTTGGTCGGTTCATCGAGGAGCAGGATATCTGGCTGACTGAGCAATAGACGACAGAGGGCGACCCGACGACGTTCTCCTCCGGAGAGGACCTTGATCCGGGTATCTCCTTCCGGGCAACGCAGGGCATCCAAAGCCACCTCCAGACGGTGGTCCAGCTCCCAGGCATTGAGGTGGTCCAACTTTTCCATGATCTCGCCTTGCTTCTCAATGATGGCCATCATCTCATCATTGTCCATTGGTTCGGCCAATTTGAGATTGATCGCTTCATATTCTTTAAGGAGGTCGACGATATGCTGTACCCCTTCTTCGACGGTCTCACGGACGGTTTTGGTGTCATCCAGCACCGGTTCCTGGGCGAGGTAGCCGATCTTGTAATTCTTGTCAAAGACGACCTTTCCTTCAAAGTTGCTCTCGATCCCGGCGATGATCTTGAGCAGGGTGGATTTTCCCGATCCGTTCAGACCCAGGACGCCGATCTTGGCGCCATAGAAAAAGGACAGGTAGATGTCCTTGAGCACCTGTTTGCTGGGGGGAAAGGTCTTGCTGACCTTCTCCATGGTAAAAATGATCTTCTCGCCGGCCATATTGTCTTGTTTTGCGGGTGCAAAGGTAGCTGGACCCACGGAAAATCCGTGCATATTTCCGGACAATGGCTGGAAATCATTGCCGGCCGGATCCGGAGGAGGGTCATTCCTGCGACAGTCCAATAGGGTGCCCTTCCTGTACCACAGATGGGTATCGACAGCGAGGTGTTTATACTTCAACTATACTTGATATATACTTCATCCATACTTCATCTATACTTCATCCCTAACTGATGAGGGACATGTCGTTGCCTTGCTGGCGCATGAGGATGCCAGGGAAGGTGCAGTACGGGAGACCGGATCTTGGCATGGGATCGGGTGGGGAGGTAGAGATGCGTTTAGAAGCGAGACAATGAGGCACCCAGGCCCCGGGCTTCCTGGACGCTGGAGTGCCAATGCATGGTAAAACAATCCATGGAAAGTTGTATTTTGATCCGCAGAATCGAACCAACGGACATCGTTGAGAGGAATTCTCTCGATGATGTTTACCCTGGCGGGCGAAGGCCAGAAAGGAAGAACAACCCTGATCCAGGTGACCGAAACGAACAGGTCACCTGATTACCGGAACCACTGTCGCTGTCCCGACTTCAGGTGTCTTATCCGGCATATCTTCCTGAATGGAAGAGCTTTCAGTACTGCCACAAGCGGACAACCACGTGGCTGCTGACATACCTGCTTTTAAAGAGTGGGGAACAAAAGGGATGTATTTCAAGCCTTCCGGATAGTGCCGACGATGGCCGATTGGATGGACGGAGAGTAGAAAAAAGCGAAAGTTTGTTACTGGATTGTAGCTGTTATAAGAAAG
>CALNZC010000089.1:0-1940 GCA_942490895.1 uncultured Saprospiraceae bacterium | reverse complement strand
AATCCTCTCGCCCCGACCAAAACAGTTTAAACAAATAAGCGGCTTACCTCAAGGGGTGGGCCGCTTTTTTTGTTTAGGGCTTTTTGGGGCTGGGAGGTGTTTGTCGGTGAATCTGGACAAAGTAGCCGACAGGCTGTCGACATATGTTGTCGGGAATTTCAGGTACCCCAGTAGCCCGTTATGCCTCTTGGACATCGAACTCCTTAATCAGGAAGTCGACCGTTTCGGGTTGCCTGAGTTTGCATGCGATATTCTGGTTGGCGAATGCGCCCTTGAAGGTTTTCGCCTCTTCCTTTGGAAAAGTCTTATGCCAGGCAACTCGTGCAGCCCACTCGGCCAATTCTGGATCATCCAGATTTTCAGTCGCTCTCGGTGCCTTTAATGGAACCTCGGAGAGTGGCTTGCCTTCCTCCTCAACGATAAATTCGTCCAGTTTAACAGCCGCCTGAGTCACTTCACCATAGCCAACATAACCCGCCCCCTTGATGTAAGCGAAAACTTTATCGCCAACCTGAAGCCTCTTGAGGCCATTGGAGAACCACTTCCCATGACCAGCGCCGAGATAGCCGTATCGAATGTTGTCTTCCCAGGTTCTACCTTCCCCATCGCCAGCATTCACAAACCAATAGCCCGACCATGGCGCCTGTTTTCGTGATTCAGATCGCTCATGCACTTCCTCTGGGTCCATCAGCCATGCTCGACCGACAATCTCCTGCCCGTTATTCTGGAAGTATGTGAAGAAGATGACGTTGATGTTCAGGCCGTGATCATCTGCAAGATACTGGACAATTCGTTCAGACGAATCATCCAATTCAGACGCCACAATGATCATGCTGTGATTAGTATTCAGGGTCTCAGGTAAGCTCTCGTTAAAAAGATCCGAAAAGGCCGAAGGCAAGCTTTTGCCCAGGTACTTGGATGCAATAGCGCTGATCTCCTTGTAGCCGATATTTTTTACCCAACTGGCATAGTCCAAGACCTGTGCTACTACATTTCTGGGTGTCTTGTGTTTCTTGAGCTCGATTACAACTATATCCCCCTGCCGGTTGATGGCCACCAGATCAATGTAGCCACGATACTCCGTTGTCACTTGGCGGCCTATGATCAGCAGTTCAAGGCCCAGGAGTGATGAATCCCCGGCAATCCAGTCTTCAAGTCGCTCCTCTCTATCAAGGGCTGAGCTTTTCAGGCTGTTCAGCTTGCCTTTGCGGATTTCCCATAATTGCATGTTGAATGACATTGATGGCTCCTGTCGTCTTTAGATCTTCATTTTGGCCTTGCATATCGACATGCAGGGAATCCAGAGCATCCATAAAACTGCTTCCCAGCATTCTGACCCTTCTTAGCGGTTCTCAACACAAGCTCACTGCCACATTTGGGGCAAGCTTCGCTATTATGACGCTCCTTCAGTGACTGCAAGTGTTGCTGTTTGGTCGTCCAGTTGGCTGGGAGGCGTCCCGTGGTGATAGCCTCACATATCTGATCCACCTCTTCATCTGTGAACAGAACATCCATCTTACTCTTGATGTATTTGGTGTAGCCCTTCATCATGACGTTTTCGGGCATCTGGGTTTTAAATTCACATTCGCCCCAAAACATCACCATTGAATGAATCTTCGAAGGATCTATGCCAAGAAAATCCGACAATGCTTTGGTATGCCGGAAATTCTGTCTCAATGGATTCTGAAACTGGTATTTCTTGCCATATAGCGACTGGGTCCACTTGGCCGATTTCTCGTCGCCAAATATCCAGCCTTTGAGATTCTTGGTCTCGACCACGAAAATCCCGTATCGTGAAACGATTACATGATCGATCTGGGTGGTGTCGTTGCCAACCGGGATGGTCACATTGTTGAAATCTTTGTGGGTGTCCGAAGGCAGGAACATCTTTTTGGACAACCAGCCGTGGGCCTCGCCCTCAAAGCCCCGAGGAAAGAAAA
>CALNZC010000088.1:0-12831 GCA_942490895.1 uncultured Saprospiraceae bacterium | reverse complement strand
CTTGACCATGCCCACCTATCCGGGCAACTTTCTGAAAGCTCAGGAAGAGGCTGCTCTGGCACAGGCAAAATTCCTCTCCCCTTTCCGTCTGGAATTATCACCTGGCATCCAGTACAAGCCTGATGCACACTTTACCTTCTTCTTTGCTCCTGCGTCTTATAAACTGATTTATGTCTCTGATCAAGAGATCGCCGACCTGGGTATCCATGGCACTCAACTGGTCGATGACAATGACCCAAGTATGGGATATGAAAAGGCTTTCCATCAAGTGGGTGCACGACTGAATGGAGCCTATACCAACAAGTATTTCAATGATAAGATTGCTTTCTCCAGTAAATTGGATTTGTTCTCTAACTATTTGAATAATCCGCAGAACATCGATGTCTTGTGGCAGAATGATCTGGGCTGGCAGATCTGGAAGAGCCTGTCTCTCAACTTCCTTTTGGAAGCGTTCTATGATCACGACATCAACGTCCTGGTCGAACGCGCATCAGATACATTACCTGATGGCAAATTAGGTAAGCGAGTGAGTTGGACCCAGGCATTGTTGCTGAAGTACAACTATGTGTTTTAGTCCAAACGAACACAAATAAAAAAGCCCCGACCCTGGGTATTCAGGGTCGGGGCTTTTTTATGCTGGTACACTGAAGGATGTGTACCTAAATTCCTTCGTTCCTTGTTTCAAGTTAGATCATGTTGGGCAGAGAGTCTACATCGCTCAGGTGTTCAAGGCCTGCCCGCCAACAAGCTGGTTCAAGCGATGCTCTGTCGACTACGCAGATCGAAATTCCAAAGGTGGTTTTGCAAACTGGACTTTACCAATTTTAACAAGTAATCAAAGGTCGTAGAATTCAATAACCCCGGGTTTTAACCCAGGGGTTATGGCCTGTTTGGCAACCCGTTTTGGCGACATTTTTGCCGAGTCCGCAAAAATGGTGACAAAACAAATCGAAGGATTATCCTGGTTCCAGATGGGGCTATTACATCTGGACAAATCCTCTTCATTCCTCCATACAAACCGGAGGCTTGGGTCCTTGATTCCAAGTTCCTGGTTGACCCTATGGTTTGGCAGAGAGTCTTGAGTGCTTGGCTGTTCAAGGCCTGCCCGCCAACAAGCTGGTTCAAGCGATGCTCTGTCGACCACGCAGATCGAAATTCCAAAGGTGGTTTTGCAAACTGGACTTTACCAATTTTAACAAGTAATCAAAGGTCGTAGAATTCAATAGCCCCGGGTTTTAACCCGGGGTTATGGCCTGTTTGGCAACCCGTTTTGGCGACATTTTTGCCGAGTCCGCAAAAATGGTGACAAAACAAATCGAAGGATCACCCTGGTTCCAGATGTAGCGATTACTACAGGAAAAATGCTCTTTGTTCCTAGATAGATCCTGTTGGACATCAGGGCAAATCGCAGGGTAGACTGTATGCTGGAGGGATTTCTCAAGATTTAAAAAGTGATCTGCCGAAAACTCTGTTCACCCCTGAAAGAATTGTAATTAAACCGGGCATCTAGTCATTCTACAAGGATTCAATATTCGAAGGATTCAATACCTTTCATAGAAGGACAATGGCATAATAAAATCCAGAATAAACCCACTCATTTCTCATTTTCTCCATTTCATGAATAACCTTTCACAAAACAGCCCCGCCTTCATTCGTGAAAGCGGGGCTGTAATGGATCCGGATAAAGTGCTTAGGGTTCCGGATCGACAGGCTGCACAGCTCGGATAAAGGTGGTTACTTTCGGGTCGCTGGTCGGGCCGTAGCCGTCGACCAACACCCCTGTCTGACCATCCGGTAATCGAAGACCATACAGGATGGACATATCACCGGGGTTAGACTGACCTTCAAATCGACGGGTCCAGACCAGACGGACATCTTGTGGAACGTATCGATCCCGATGTCCACTGACCTTCAGGTGACCTGCATGATTAATCCGAAGATCGATATGCATACCCTGACGTCGGAAATCAAGCAAGGTTTCCGACAACGTAGCCATATGGGTGCCGGGAGTGGTTGAGATCATTTTCGTACCATCGGTTCTTTACCGAATACGGAGGCCATTCGTTCAAGGCCCTCACGGAAAGATGCTGCGCTTTCCTCGACAGCTTCGGAGAGCTCTTCGCGTTTATCCGAAGCAGCATTGCGCAGATCAGCCATACGGGATTCAAGCTCCTGCTTTTTTACTTCCAGAGACTGCATATCGCTCTGGATACTTTTCCGCATATCCGCTGTCGAACGTGCGACATTATTTTTTAATTCATCCATTTGGGCAAACGCCTTATCGACGAGTGTATGGATGTTTTCTTTGACATCTTGAGCATTCATATTAATCATTTTGGTTTAATGGTGAGAAAATCAGTTCCAGTCTCAGGTGTACCCCGAGACTTATATTGTTGAACGAATGGCAGAACAAACTGCAACTGGGAATAATTAATTAAAGGGCTTTATCGGCAGACCATAGAGATCGAAATACTGACTCTTGATCTGTCCTTTCTCCAATGAATCTGGAAAAGAATCCACCCGGTAACCCTGCTTGCCATACGGCGTGGACACATTCATGATACGGGCTATTTTTCGGGGATCGGAGGTCTGCTTCTTCCAGGCATCGACAATCAGGTGGGGCCATCTGTCCGGTGAAATTTCACATGCCGTTTCAACCAGGACGGGATCCGGGTCATTGGTTTGGAGGATTACCTCCCATTGACTTCCTTCGGACAAATAGTCCAGTTGTATGTAGTGATCGTCCAGACGCTTTACTGTGATGATCTCTATGGATTTAAATTCGTCTGGATAGGCCGCGAGCACATCTCGAATCATGTATTCTCTCTCATCGCCAATCAACACTTTCGTCTGTCCCGAAACAACTGGGATAAAGATCATGAAGTATAAAAGAAAGGCAAAATGAATAGGAGAAAACATGGTTTAGAATTATTTAATATTTTTAAACTTAACATATAAAGAAGGAATATTGTTTAAAATATGTCCAACTTTTTTACACCTTCCAAATAAAAGTATATCGACTTAAAAAAAGTCTGAGTATCCTATCCAATTAAAATAAATAATGAGGAATGTGGAATAATGAATTTTGGCACTCACTGGGGTCTTTTAATCCTTATCAATTAAAATAAATTCAAGTCACTATAAAATAATTGAGCAGATAATCGGTATATTCGTGAAGTAAGCAGTTTAAAATACCAACCTGAGTGTGACACACGTATTCTTAGCTCGAAAAAATTTTCAAGTAATTACGCAACACTAATTACAATTTCTCCTCCCTTCATAACCTCCCTCACTCCTCCTCTGCCCCCGCCCGTTTCCTTCTCAATTTCACATGTCCCTGCAACCATGCGGGGACCACGATCGCACCGGCAAACAGGTAGAGATAATAGGTCAGCAAGCGCCAGATAAAAGCGATGATCAGGGAAATACCCGTCGGTACAAAATCACTCAGAAAACCATCAAACACGATCTCCGCTAATCCGGCTCCACCAGGTGTCGGACTGAAGGCCATGATCACATACATGGCCATGAGGCGGCCGAACAGCACCAGCTGCTCGCCTATATTGCCATACCCGCCGGGGACGATGGCAATGATCAGGGCATTGACGACCAGAAAGCGGCAGATCCAGGCCAGAGCCGTGTAGGTAAAGGCCAGCAAATGAAAGCGGTTGGTATGCCGGGTCAGATCACGTGACGCCAGGATAATATCGTTCCCCAGTTTGATCGCCTGGGCCCGAAAACGGCGAAGGAATCGATTGTAGGTAGCGATAACCAGAATGCGGCGAAACTGACCCGGATTGCGAAACAGCCCATAATAGAAGAACGCCGCATAACTGAACATCACCAGAAGGGAAACGATGAACGTCACACCCCACCCATCCAGGTCAAAGAAGTGATCCATATGCGGCCGGATGATGGATGTGCCAAAAAAGAGAAACAGGATGGGCAAGAACAGAAGAAACACTGCTGTATCCAGAACGACCGTATAAATGATGATGGATGCCGTCCTGGCCAACGGTAATTTCTCCTTGGCGAACAGGAAAAGAGCCACCGCCGTCCCCCCGAAACTGGTGGGTGTGATCGCACTGCTGAACTCCCAAATGAAGATCAGCTCAATACATTTCTTGAAGGAAAAAAAACGGTCAGACAAGATGTAAAGCCGAAGCGCATAGACGATATGCCGGATGACCACCAACAAAAACGCAATCAGGATCCAAACCAGGGTATGGAGCCGCCATTGGATCTTGGCAAACTCAACCGGGTCAAACTGATCCCACAACAAATACGCCACCACACCTAACCCGAGGAGGATGGGGATCATCAAGCGAGTAAACCGCAGGGAGTGCAGGACTTCATGCCCGGCATCATCGATCCGTTCTTGTGGTGACATCTTCGACAAAGCAAAGCAAATTGAACCGATTCCGCATACCTCTTGGGAAGAATCTTTTACGGATAGAGTGGCCTCCGGAGGTATGTGGTAGAGGCGTTCTGGAGTTGAGGCGTTATGGAGACTACTTTCTTCAATACGAGTATCCAGGAAATAAGGAGACTTCACTTCTCATGAGCTTCAACCGGAGTCGATCAGAAAGCTTTTCGTATTTTGAGTCAAAGACGAAACCTATGACACATTTTCTCTGGTTCATCCTGATCGGTGCAGTCGTTGGCTGGATCGCTGGCAAGATTATTAAAGGAAGCGGTTTTGGCCTTCTGGGCAATATCCTGGTGGGTATCGCTGGAGCATTCGTAGGGAAGGTGGTATTCGGCCTGTTGGGCCTGGGTACTGAAAACCTCATTGGCGAACTCGTCACTGGTGTCGCTGGAGCGGTTATCCTCCTGTGGCTGATCACCTTCATCCGAAATAGACGCTGAACCCACCTCATTTGGACACCCTTACGCGTTGGCGACTGATCCTCGGACCAGATGCTGAGGAGGAAACCACTGCCCTCTCCGAAACGGGGCTCTCCGGTATGGATGAGACCCTGGATCTCCTGTATAATGAGAACCGACGAGGCGAATTAGGCAAGTCCATGCCTCGTATGCATCGCTGGCTGGGCGACTTACGACAATATTTTCCAGGGTCCGTCATCCAATTGGTCCAACGAGATGCCTTTACGCACCTGGGCTTAACCGATCTACTTCTTGAACCTGAACTCCTGGCGGCTCTCGAACCGGATATTCATTTGGCGGGCGTCCTGCTGGAAGCCTACGAATCGCTGGATGATGCCCGACGTGCGGCCGCTCGTCAGGTGATCCATCAAGTGGCTGACCAGTTGATCGGAAAGATCAAACTACCACTGCATCAAGCGATCCGCGGCCGGCTACAACGAGATCAACGACTGATCAATCCGCCCTGGGGGCAGATCGACTGGCACCGCACCATCCGCAGAAATCTCAAACATTATCAACCTGATCTCCGCACCCTGATCCCGGAAACCCGGATCGGATTTCATCGAAAACACCGCCGCCATAAAGAGCTGGTCATTTTGGTCGATCAGAGTGGATCCATGCATGACTCCCTGATCTACGCCGGGATCTATGCCGCAGTGCTCGGTCAGATCCCCACCATTCGCCTCACTATTCTGGCATTCGACACCCGGGTATTGGATCTGACCAATCTGCTCCACGATCCCGTTGACCTCCTTCTGGGTTTTCATTTGGGTGGTGGAACGGATATCGGCAACGCACTAGTGGCAGCACGCAAAGAGATCCAATCACCCCGGGATGCAACCGTCGTATTGATCAGTGACCTCTTTGATGGTGGTTTGCCCGGCGTCATGTATGCGCATCTGCAAGCTATGCTTGATAGTGGTACGAATGTCGTTGCTCTTCTTGCTTTGGGCCAGGAGGGTGCAGTGGAATATGATCAGACTGCGGCAAGCAGATGCCTGGATATGGGGATTCCGACATTTGCTTGCGGTATGGATCAATTTCCAGAGATGATGAGTCGGGCGCTGGCCGGTGATGATGTCCTGTCCTGGTGGAAGAATGACCGGTCCCAGCAACGTGATTCATCCAACTGATCCTCTCGAGTACAGGCATTCAGACTATCTTGCGACTTGTAAATACCTTCTACATGCGATATCTCCTCCTATTTCTTTGCTGTAGCCTACTTCCTCTTGCTGCTCAAAGTCAGAACAAACCTGCCTACCAGCTCTTCAATGCAAAAGGGAAGAAAGTGAAGTATGGCAAAATGCTGAAGTCCATGACCAAGCAGGACATCATTCTGTTTGGTGAATATCATAACAATGCCATCACCCATTGGCTGCAACTGGAGTTGACCCGTGACCTGGGCCTGGCTGGGCCCCTGGTTCTGGGAGCTGAGATGTTCGAAGCGGACAATCAGGATGCTTTGAACCAATATCTTGCCGGTGAGATCGATGCAAAAGGACTGGACACGCTGGCCCGATTATGGTCGAATTACAAAACGGATTACGCGCCATTAGTGAACCTCGCGAAAGACGAGGAGTGGCCCTTCATCGCCACAAATATCCCCAGGCGTTACGCCTCTATGGTCTCCCATGAAGGATGGGCGGTGCTGGACTCCCTCACCACTCAGGAAAAAAACTGGATCGCACCTCTACCTATCGCATATGACCCGGAACTACCTGGATACAAGGGCATGATCGAAATGATGGGCGGTCATGGTGGCGAAACATTTCCGATGGCTCAGGCATCCAAGGATGCCACAATGGCTCATTTTATCCTGAATGGCTTCCAGACTGGAAAGCGATTTGTCCACTACAATGGCGCCTACCACTCCGACAACTATGAAGGCATTCTCTGGTATTTACAACGAGAACGTCCGGATCTGGCTTATGGAACCATCACCACAGTCACCCAGGCCGACCTCTCCCGGCTGGATGAGGAAAATCTCAATCGGGCAGATTTTATCCTGGTTGTGGATGAAGATATGACACCCACATACTAGCTTTCTATAGGTCGAATGATCCTGGAGGAAGATCTAAATAAGCAGTTCCTTCCTGAAAACTCAATCGCATGCCTAAACCGGTTTTTATAGCGTTCATGCTGGGTGCCAGTTTGCTCATGCTTGGGTCATGCAATAAAGAAATCGCACAGGTCGACCTCCCTCCTTTTGCCCTATATCCCAATCCATGTCAAGGGGTCTGTCAGGTCGCTTTGGACCCGGCCATTTCGATCCCTTCTCCGGCTACCCTTCACCGGCCAAACGGTGAAATATTGATTCGGCTCACCTTGATGCCTGGCCAGACCTACCAATTCCAGTTAGAAGATGAAGGTATCCATGTCTTGGAGGTGGTCATTCATGAGGCATCCTATTTTGGACAAGTGATCAACAAACGACCATGAAACAGTTGTTCCGTCTGATCGTCCTGATTTATTTTCTTGGCGGATCCGTTCAGGGTTTTGCCCAAGAGTGGGGTGTACATATCAACCTCAATGAACTCTACCCAATGGGGAATGATCAGAAGAGCTATTACCCCGCATTATGGTACTCCTCAACAGAAGGCCGAGGTGTCCTCCTGGGAGGTTTTGGTGCAGGCGTGAGCTGGGAGAAACCCTGGAAAGAAAGGATCCACCTCCGCGGACAGATCCTGATCGGCAGAACCCGACACTATGACTCTCCTGTCATCTATGCTAATGAAAATGGGGTTGTTCTGGGGGCGGTTATTGGAATCGCCACACACTTGCAATCGACTATTCTTGGCATGGCCACCTATGATCTGTTTCCCTGGATGAGGATGGGTACAGGTGTCGGACTACAGGCCACCCTCCTGGGGTGGACCAACTACGGAGAATCCATTCTGAATGGCAAGAAAACTGACTTACTATTTCGGGAGCAGACAAGGCGTCCGATGGCTGTTGTCCTGCCCTTTGAACTCTCCTTTTCACTAGGCGGCCCCTGGCGAGTCAGAGAACGCCTGGAATGGAGTCTCACCCCCATCTCCCATCAAGCAGGTCAGGAAAATGAGCGCTTTTTGATCAATCAGGTCGAAGTCTCCTATACTTTTGGTCGACCCCGTTCCTGAGGAGTCCTGAATTCGCAGTACCTTTTGGAGATGAACACTTCAAAAACAACACAATAAATTATGGAAACGAATTGGATCGCTATTCTAGTTTCGGCCCTCATTCCTTTATTGATCGGTGGAATCTGGTACAACCCCAAAGTAATGGGAAAGGTCTGGATGGCGTCTTCTGGAATTACAGAAGAACAGATCAAATCAGGGAATATGGCCCGCATATTTGGACTGACTCTGCTCTTCAGCATTATGCTGGCCGTTTTTATGAGTGCATGGGTCGTTCATCAGATCCACATTAATTCCATCCTGATGAATGAACCAGGATTTGGTGACCCGAATTCGGAGATCGGATTGTTCATCAGCGATTTCATGGCCAAATACGGTACCAACTTTCGGACCTTCAGTCATGGAGCCGTACACGGTGTCCTGGCAACCCTGATGTTTGCCTTTCCTCTCATCGCCATCAACGCTCAGTTTGAACGCAGAAGCTGGAAGTATATCCTGGTCCATCTGGGTTACTGGTTGATCACACTTGTCCTGATGGGTGGTTTGATCGCAGCCTGGATTTAATGAACCCCATAGAAATAAGAAAAAGGCTACCTGCCATCTGGCAAGTAGCCTTTTTTGTTCAGGGTAATAAACGGGAGACTAGCGGGTTTCCTTTACGCAGGACACAGATGATCACCGGATATTCTGGCAAGTGGAAGGAAGGAGTAAGCCATGTGCCCAGTAAAGCTCCGTTGATCGACCACACCTGGAAAATATCACCCTCTTTCAGGCCTGTGACGCCCAATTGGGGACCCATACGCCACAATTGAATTGATGATCGTCCAGCATCCGGTAAAATGGTATTGAGCAAAGGACCTTCATACGCACCCACATCCAGAAGACCATGCTCCGGGCGATCCGTATACCCGGCCGGGTGATCATACTCATAGGCCGGATAAAGATTCACTGTACCGACATATTCAGGGTCCAGGCCTTGATCCACTGCCGGGGAGCCAAGCATAATATGCAGGTTCATGCCGGATAGATCCTCAAAACCGGCATCCATCGGATCGGGAATGCGCAGGTTGCGGATGGTATCCATTACCTGAACGGGACCATTTGAAAAGTCACCCCCACCAACCAGCAAATTATTCCAACCCTTGAATATGGCCGTGCTGGCATTGAGGTTGAAGAATCGACCGACCGTCTTGGCATTGATCATGGTATTATTGATCGCATAACATTCATGCGGCCCCGGATTGGAAAGACCCTCCAGGCCAAAAGACATCATGGCTGAATTCTGTCCATCCGCCGGTTGCAGGACCTGATTCCCAATCACAAAAGAAAGTCCTCCATTGGGCAGATCGATTTCATAACTGACTCCACTCCCTTGCTGACTGTCCAGTCGATTGTACAGGATATGATTCTCATGAGCCCGGCTTTTCACCAGATGTCCGATTTTGCTGTCGTGGGAATAATTGTATCGAAAGATCAGTTTCGCTACATGGTTGACATAAATATTATGACTGAAGCCATCCCCATAACCATTAAATCCAAATTCAGTATGCTCTACGAGAATGGTGCTGGTTTCGTTATTTCCGGCCAGGATCCCATTTTCATTATCGTGAAACCAACATTTTCGCACGGTCAGGTTGATGCCTTCTTGACGGATGCCCGCCCCGTTTTTATCCGCTACAGTGCAATGTGAAAACTCGATCTGTTCCACTGTAATATCATCACCCTGGATCACCCATATCGCTTTTTGTCCAGCTGCTTTCCCATCGGCATTGAGGTGGGCGAAACCCCCTTCTCCTCGCAAAAAAAGGCCATCCGCTTTCCAAAAGGCGACATCACCAGGATACTCCCCGGCTGCGATGGTCACTGTATCACCGGCAGCAACCAGATTGGCCACCTGAGATGGTTTGATGTAAGTCTGCCCCGGGCCAACCGGCCAGTTGGTCGCATAAAGTTGAGTCAATGGCAGTGCTAGAAAGAGGAATACGGTCCAGGGAATTGCGCGCATGTCGATTTTTAACCAAGATACAGAACGAAACTCTGGCTGGCTGAATGGCCATTCATTTCATGAGCGAGGTACAAGCAAAAGATGCGTGTCGAACTTACCCCTCCAAAAGTATATCGATGGTGCCGTGGCAGAGAGTGATTTTGGGACAGAGAGACGTTGGGACTTTATGACAAATGATAGCCGACACACATCTCACTGTTGGAGTGAGACACCGCGCAATAGCCGGCATGAGTAAAACACTCATCCCACATACTTTGACATGAATGTTCATGTGGATTTTGCACATTGTAATCGAATATAAATTCGACCAGATTACCCCTCAAAAATAATGACGTTGGTACTGGTGTCTCACCAGTACCTCCCTATTTGTCGGTGTCTCACCGAATAGTCCAATCGACTGCCAAAATTGACATGGATCTGAATCGATAAATCATTCCTCAACTCATTGAAGTAATGCATGAACGAATATTTGAGTCAATGAAACAAATCATAGAATTCATTCCAAGGTCGATTCAAGCATTAAATTCGCTACGAAAAGATGGAGCAGGCAGTCTATTTTTTCTTCAGTGCTTCAACCTCTTCCTGTAGTTGACGGATCATTTCACCTTGAGTTTCGATCAACTTCTGTTGCTCTTGAACGGCCTTGACCAATGGGGCAACAAATTCTGCATATCGGATACCGTACAAGTCCTGGTCGTGTTGTGGTTTGTCAACGCCACTGAAGTCATATTGACTTTGCTGTGCAGCCTGTTCCACTTCCTGGGCAATAAATCCAGTATACCGGATACTTTCTTTGCTTGAGTGATCTGTCTGTTCTGACCCGGCTACACCCTGTATGCGGGCTGCTGCATCCAGATCGAGATGATAGGTCACAGGTCGGAGCTTGAGGATAAAATCCAAGCCCTGGACGTTCTCCTCGATATTCTTTTTCACCCTGCGATCCGAAATATTCGTCCAGTTGGCATAACCACCGATGGAGGTGACTTGTCCATTTCCTATACGCACCTGATTCGAACCCGTAATGATCACACCGGAACCGAGAGCCGATGAGTTTGAATAATTCGACAAATTGGTTTTGGCCTGATGACCGATGAAAGTATTATTACTCCCATTCACATTGTCACCACCGGCATTATAACCCAAGGCTGTATTGCCTGAAAAGACCGTTCCAAACAACAGGGCATTTGCTCCAACTGCAGTATTATAATCTCCAGTTACACTACTCCCTAACGCGGATGCACCAAATGCAGAATTGCCATCACCATCCTGATTGGAATCCAGTGCCTGGTAACCCATGGAAGCATTATCCATACCTTCGTTATTATCCGATAGTGCCCGGTATCCCACAGCACTATTCCGGTTGCCAGAAGTATTATTGATCAGCGCTTCTTTTCCAATTCCTGTGTTTTGGATACCCGAGTAATTGTGATACATCGCCTGGTAACCCACAGCCGTATTTTCATTTCCGATCGCATTTGTGTACAATGCGAATGCGCCGATACCGACATTATGGTTGCCTTCATCGCTACCATACATTGATCTGAATCCAACAGCAGTATTGTGTGAACCAAGCGTATTCTGAAACATGGATTTAGATCCAATCGCTGTGTTCGCTTGAGAATGTGATGGATCTGCAAATCCCTGGCTGTTGTAAAACAGTGAAGAATCTCCTATAGCGACTTGATAGCTCCGACCATTATTATTACTCAATGAGCCCATACCAATGGCAATATTCAGATCACCCGTATTAGAATCATACATGGCATCTTTACCAATCGCAATATTTCTGAACCCGTTATAGCTGTTGAACATCGATCGATGACCAACGGCAATATTGTCTTCACCCAGAGTGCAGGCATTTAATGCCAATCCACCAACAGCTGTATTATAGTCACCCTCTGTATTCAGCGAAAGCGTTCCCGATCCAAGTGCAGTGTTGAATCGTCCCGTCGTATTGTATTGAAGTGTGTACGGACCGATGGCCGTATTGTGGTCTCCACTAATATTACTGGTCAGGCCGTAAGAGCCAAGGACCGTGTTACTTCCCCCGTTAGTATTGGCGAGAAGACTCTCATATCCCACTGCCGTATTATCAGAACCAGAGGTATTTGTTTTTCCGGATGCTCGTCCAATAAAGACGTTTTGCTCTCCGGATAAAGTGTTGATAAATTGGTTACTTTTTCCTGCCTCCAAACCCATGAATAAATTCTTGGGGTCATCCGAATGAATCCCAAACAGGACAGTTCCATCTGCTTTACGCGCCAGGATAAGCGGCTGGGTATTGCTTTGATTATTGGATCCCTGAACCATGAGTTGAGGCTGATCTGTTTGCCCGCTGATATGCAACCGGGCTAAAGGAGAGCTGATCCCGATCCCCACATTGCCCAAAGTCTCATAAAACAGAGAATTCGTCAGCGTGTTGGTGCCGTCCCATTTGGGCAAATAGCCCGGTGTTCCCGATCCACCCACGCCACCGCCGCCGGTCAATGTCTGGGCCTCCCAACGACTCGCCGCTTGATTGTACACCAGCGCCTGGCCATTGCTTGGAGCTGCAGCTCCGACATTATAACCGTTCAGACGATTGGCATTCCAAAGCGGATCATTGGCCAGAGCTCCGATAACGGTCCCGTTGATACTAATGCCTAAACCGGGTGTATAATTGCCGCCGCCATTACCAGTTTCATCATCAAGAGGTGCCCAGGTAGTTCCGGTCCATTTCAAAACTTGCCCGGCCGTAGGCGTTGCAGACGAGATATCCCGACCATACAATTTCAATGCATTCCAAAGGACATTGTCATGCAAGGCACTGATGACCGTACCATT
>CALNZC010000087.1:0-15138 GCA_942490895.1 uncultured Saprospiraceae bacterium | reverse complement strand
TTACTCTGTTCTTCTGTTCAGCCAGGTAATGTTGCTGCTTCCAGGAACGCCGTCACGGTCATCAGCGGGTCCAGCTCGGCAACAACCAGCACGATCGCAGTTACCGCCGATATGCCGGCAAACAGCAGGAAACGCCCAGCCAAAATACGCCAAGGTTCAAGAGCAATACAACGAACGGCGGCAGCATTTACGTATTGCTCTTCTGGTTCATTCCACCGTGCTTGATACTGCTTCAACACCTCTTTTGATCAGGGAGGTGATGATTGGAGAGAGTCAAATGAGCGCCATGAGATCACAAATTTCCGTGCTTCAAAATGGACCAGATCAACCGGAGTGCAAGGATGCCTGAGATCACAAAGCCGCCAAATCCCAATGCGGAGATGCCATAAATATATGGAGGGATATGGGCGATGACCAGAAGGGCCGAGCCCAGGATCAATGCTGCCACCAGAATGGAAAATGCAAGCCGATTGGAAACCTGGTCCATCGACCGATAAAAGGGATCCAACCCGGTATGTTCAAACTCAATATGTAATCTTCCCTGGCGGACCTTTCGCATCACCTCCATGATATCCTCTGGCAATGCAGTCAATAAGCGGATGGCATCCCCTGCGGCACGAACAGCCTGTCGACCAAGCTTGGCCGGATGGTATCTCCTGGCCAATAGTCTTCGAACAAATGGGGTAATGCTTTCGATAATATTGTAAAACGGATCCAGTTTTAAACCAACGCCTTCATTAATGACCAATGCCTTGATCAATAATAGCATGTTGGGCGGTATTCTGATCTTGTAATTGAAAAAGAGACGGTTGACGGCAGCCATGACTTCAGTGCCTTCAATATCTTCAAGGGTCATGGAGGTGTATTCTGTGAGAAATTCCTCCAGATCGTATTCAGCCCTTTGTCCTTGTCTTCGGGTAGTTTTTCGATTTTGCCGAATTTCAACAGCGCTTTTTTTAATCCAATAATATCCCTGTCCGCAATAGCGAGCAGAAGGTTGGCCACGAACACTTTGTCAGCGTCGAGTACCACACCCATCATGCCATAGTCTACAAAACAGACGCGTTTGTCGGGGAGAATAAAAATATTTCCCAGGGTGGGGGTCTGGGCGTGAAAGAAACCGTGATCGAATACCTGTTCGAAATACAGACTGATGCCTTTGAGTGCCAATTCAGGGCCTGACAGTTCCAAGGCATTCAGTGCAGTCAAATCGGTAATTTTATAGCCTCGGATGAATTCGAGACAAAGGATGCGGTCGGTCGAAAAATCGGGATAATAGGTGGACGACATGAATGTCAGGATTGCCCTTGAAATTATTGCGAAAACGGACCAGACTGGATGCTTCATGCCGGAAGTGCAGTTCCTTCCGGATGCTGTCTTCAAACATGGTGACCACAATTTCATTTGGCTGAAAGGAATTGTATTGGGGGAAATAGGATTCCAGCAGACTGGCCACTTGGCGAAGGATCTGAATATCCAGATCAATAATTTCTTTTATACCCGGACGCTGGACTTTAAAGACGACCTCAGTGCCATCCTTCAGTTTGCCATAATGCACCTGGGCCATGGATGCCGAGGCGATGGGCGAATAATCAAATTCAAGGAAGAGTTCTTCAGGTGGTTTTCCAAATTCGCCGATGAATACTTGCCGGATGGATTCGGGTTCGACAAAAGGAGCCCTGTCCTGAAAATTCTCCAGTTCAACGAGCAGTTCTTCAGGGAGCAGATCGGGGCGATTGCTGGCGATCTGGGCAAACTTGATGTACGTAGCGCCCAGTTCTTCGCAGACCATCCGCATCCGCTCATACCGGGTGTATTCAAAGACGGATTTGCCATGCATATGGGGCACCCATCGGTCGGATTTCGGGATAAACCGGTTGAAGGGAGGATGAGCGATAATATCGGCAAAACCGTACTTGACCAATACACTGATCACCGTTTCATATCGGCTGATCAATGATGGAGATTTTCGTTCTTTGGAAGTCTGGGATGCAGGGGCCTCCCGATGAAGGGGATCATGAAAATGCCCGTCACCTTCCGATTCGGGTGACGGGCGATTTAGAGGATCGTCTTCAGGACGAACATTGGTGTTTGCTGGACGGTCAGGCAAAGAGGTCATGGAGTGCCTTCTTCATACGATCGAAGGAGTCGCCCACTTCTTTTTTAAAAGCTGTGACTTTCTCATCAGATGGTAATTTGTCTTTGACATCCTTTTGGAATTCCTGGACCTTCTTTTTCAGAATATCCATACGGTCATCGATGGAGTGGGGATGTTCATCATGGAATTCTCTGGGTGTATTTGTCTTCTGCTTTTTGAATTTGTCCAGCGCTTCCGTGAATATATCTCCGAAATTTTCGCCAGTTGATTGCAGTTCGTTTCGAAGGTCAGAAAGGCGCAAATCAAGGTGGGTTTTTTGCTTCTTCCCAGACCTTGTCGATGTCTTCCTCAACCTTGTCCATGGTTTCATCCAGCACGTCCATTGCATGGAGGATTTTTCCCCATGTTTCGCGGACGGCTTCGCGCTCGTCCTCCAGGATCGATTTCTCTGTCTGTAGGAATTGACGGAAACCTTTCATGTCGTTTGACCAGAAATCCTGAAACTCTTTGCGACCGAGAGCCATCTGGACTTCCAGGTCTTCGAAGAAGGCTTGTATTTTCTCTAATCGAGTGAGATCATCTTGGACTGGAGGGTCTTTGAGTTGTGTGTTCATGATACGGTTTTTATCTGTCGGCAAGGTCACCTCGTCCGGCAGATTCTCTCTCAATGATGGTGGTCATGTGCGGGGGTGATCGGATGGGGATTCCAGGTTCCTGCGTTCCTGTGTTCCTGGTTCCTCATTCCTGATTCCTGTGTTCCTCATTCCTGATTCCTGTGTTCCTCATTCCTCATTCCTGGTTCTTGGTTCCTGATTCCTCATTCCTCGATTCCTTTGTTTGTTCCCCCAGAACTCGGGGCTGGTTCCTTGTTGCCCATTTCTTGGGACTCAAGCACAAGGCCTGGCCGTTCAACGTTCAAGGGTCAGCTGACGCTTCCCCTGTTCAATGTTCAAGGTGATCATGTCTTTATTCCTGGTTCCTCATTCCTGTGTTCCTCATTCCTGATTCCTGTGTTCCTCATTCCTCATTCCTCATTCCTCATTCCTCCTCATTCCTCATTCCTCATTCCTCATTCCTGATTCCTTTGTTTGTTCCCCCCAAAACTCGGGGCTGGTTCCTTGTTGCCCATTTCTTGGGACTCAAGCACGAGGTCTGGCTGTTCAAGGTTCAAGGGTCAGCTGACGCTTCCCCTGTTTAATGTTCAAAGTGATCATGTCTTTATTCCTGATTCCTCATTCCTCATTCCTCATTCCTCATTCTTGGTTCATTCGGCCCTCGGTCCTCGGCCCACGGCCCAGATTCCTTCGTTCCCCATTCCTCATTCCTGATTCCTTTGTTTGTTCCCCCCAAAACTCGCTGCTGGATCCTGATTGGTTTTGATTCTAACACCCGATAAAAACGCTTGGCAGTTCAAGGTTTAACGACTCGCCTGGCGGCTCGTGTTCAAGGTTTAAGGTGGGAGGGGAGGAAGAAATTCCTGGTTGCCAGTCGGTGGCTAGTTCAAAGCGATTTTTCCAATTGGTATTTGGCAGTATTATTGAAAAGTTGACTCCATTGGGGTCCCTTTAAATTATTTTCAAGTAGTGTCCTCATTTTTTGAGGACAAGAAATTGCCCTGAAGTGTTAAATATGTGACATTTCGGTTATATTTCAGTTTGAGCTATTGACTTTCTCAACAATCCAACCTTAACTTCAAGGCATTCCTAACCCATTAAACCCTTTACGATGAAAAATTCATTACGTATTCTGAGCGGGATGCCCAACATCCTGGATGCTCAGTGCGAGCCCAGACAGACAGACAGACAGACAGACAGGTATTCCAGCAAGCATAGAAAAATAGGGCTTGTTGTTTTAATGATTTTTTTCAATTTATTAATGGGTGATGCCCAATCCCTTTTTGTCGAAGTGACTCCTTCTGATCTGTCGCCGAGGGCCAATTGCGCCCCGATTACCTTAGATATTGTTGCATATAACACTGAGAGTGTTCCAGTCTCCATTCAAGTTGGTATTGAAATAGAGAATCAATGGGAAGACAATTTTTTTGCATCTCAATACCCTGGTTTTCCTCCTACAGGCTGGCAAGTCATTATCCAATCATCAGGAGCAAAGTATATCGAAAAGACGTTTATCAAAATTCCTGCAGAAACAAATGTGACTGATCAAATTGAATTAGTGCCAATGATGTATCCCTTTGTAACCGGGTTTCCACCAGGGCCGATTATTCATCCTATTATGCCAAGAAATATGACTTGAGTTCACCACCTAATTTGTTAGGTTCAGCCACGAAACAAATTCAAGGGACAGGTAATACTGATAATGCAGGGATAGAAGGTTATGGTGCTGGTTTCGATTTGAGTGCAGGAATTTGGCCAAAGTACCCCTATTTGCCACCTTCGTCAGTTTCATGTAGTGAAGTAAGATGTTATATTTTAGGTATTACCGGTACATTGAATATTGACACGGATTATTGCTTTCAAAATCCGACTTCTACATCGGGTTGTGTTTCACAATTTTATGCACCCACTATTAGTAAATCTGCATGGCTAATGGGCGATCGAGCCAAAATTATTGTTGAACAAGGCAAAACACTGACTTTAGAGCATATGGATATCTCCGGTTGCTCTGGTATGTGGGAATCTATCCAGGTGTTGCCTGGGGCAACACTAATCTGTAACGACGTCAAATTCAGAGACGCTATTCGGGCCATTGATGTGTATGATGGTGGTAAGGTCCAACTGACTGGATGTAAATTTCAGAACAACTATATCGGTGTCCACCTGCGCGATGGCGCCTGAATAGAGGTATTGGATGACAATCTCTTTGCAGGTGGCAACCTGATCGAAGAAGCGCTTTTTCCGGCAGTCATCGAGATGGAGGAATCTCAACAACAAAGCATACCTGCTCAAACCGGGGCGTTTTGTGGAATCTATGGATTGGATTGTGATAATCTCCAGATTACAGCCAGTGGGCCCAGTCACAGCAATACGTTTAGAAATATCTCCAATGGTATTGTCCTCTAAAGAAGCCATGCCAATATCCAGAATGCGTACTTTGAAAATATCATCTGGAATGGCATCGCTTGGCCATTTTCAGGTATCGGAGTATCTGCCAGAGGAGTTGGCCAACTACTGGAGGTCGGCGGCGGCGGACCAGCAGGCCCAGCCAGTTTTCACAATGTGGACTACGGTATCTTTACTCAACGTATGCACCTCCTTGCCTACAACCACAATATGACCTACATGCACCGGGGTATCGAGGTGCGGGACGGACAATATGAGTGGGTCAATATCACCAACAATCGGATTGAAGCCCGCGACCGGGGGATATTTGCCTATAACAATAGCGGGTATTTCAAAGAGATATCCAACAATCTAGTTGAGATGGATCTGAATCCCCTCTCGGTTGGTGTGGATATTCAGGATGCACTAGCCCCCATTGCTCCCTTTGCCACCTGGGCTGTGTATAACAACACCGTCAACCTCACCAATGCGCGATATGGCATCTTCACCCAGGCCGGTGGATCACAGGCGATTCGCAATAATGAGGTGAATCTGAAAAATGCCAACTACAGCGGTCGCACCGGTATCCGCATGAGTGGTGGGCAACACAACAGCATCACCTGCAACTATGTGGGTGGAGAAGGAGCCCCCATGACTTTTGTGGATAATACTGGTATCTATACGGATGCCAGTCCACTCGCTGAAGTGTCCTGCAACAGTGTGGACTATACGGCGACCGGCATCCAGTTTTGGGGCATGAGCATCCCTACCCGAGTAGGCACCAATGACATGGCCAACCATGGCAAGGGCCTGCTCTACGGCCTCCACCCCAGTGAAGGCAATGCTTTCACTGGCGACCAGGACCATACAGGCAATCTTTGGAGTATTCTCTACCAGGGTGGTACCAGCACCCCTGGCCAGAACGGGGCGATGCATTTTGGCTCTTCTCCTCAAGTCATATTCCAATCAGAATACATCTACGACGATGCCCCCAACCCTTCGTACGGTTTCACTGTCTTCACCCCCAATGCGCCAACAGCGGATTGGTTTAAATATTACCCTGGAACAAACGCGGATTGCTCGATAGTACAATCAAATTGTGATGAGGTAGGGCGCCCATGGTACACTCCATTAGCACCCAGCGGTGAGGATGAGTCTATTGCCCAGGGTGGATTGGCCACTGATGGACATACTGACGGATTGCTGTACACCGCTCAGCGGCAGTTGTACCGCCGCTGGTTGCAGTGGTCTGGGCTGACCTCTACCGTGGTAGATTCTTTTGCGTTGGCCGTAGGGAATACCTCCATTGGTCAACGGGAGGGGTTCCTGATTGATCTGGCCCAGGAGGTTTTTCCACAAGGCAGTATCCTCGACGAACTGGCTGATGTAGAAACTGCGCTAGTGGAGATCACTGATAGTCTGGTGACTGTCCAATTGGCTATTGCCACATGCCAGACCAACTGTGGAGGACTGATGCAAGAGGCCACTGACCTCCGTGTTGTCCTTGACAGTCTGGCAAGATCGTGGGAGGCCCTGGTAGCCAGCACTCGTTCAGCTCGATCACAAGCTATTGCTCAGCTCCAGTCGGATCTTTCCAATCTGACCTCGACCAATGTGCCGGAACAACTGGAAAGCCAGGTTTGGAGCATCTGGCTGGATCGACTGGCCTCTGATAGCACACACCTGACCCCGGCGCAGATCACTACCCTGGAAGGCATCGCCACTACTTGTCCGCTAGACGGAGGTGAAGCTGTTTATATGGCCCGGGCCATGCTGTCAAGATATACAATAAGCACATATGACGATTTCACTCTTTGTGATCCGGCTATGCCTAGGAGTTCTGAAGGATATCCTTTGGATGGTAAAGGATTAACAGTATTTCCGAATCCATCAACAGGAACATTTACCCTGAAATTGGCAAATACGGGTCAAATTCCTGAACGGATTACGGTTTTGGATGCCTTGGGCCAAATGGTCTATCAAGCAATGTGGGCGCCAATGTCATTCAATCATTTGCTGAATCTTTCTGGTCTACATGAAGGTATTTATGTTGTTAGATTGACAGATGTAAACGGCCAAGTCATAGGCTCAGACCTCTTACAAATAGCCAAGTAATTTATTTTCATAAAGGCAACCCGAATCATCAATTGATCCGGGTTGCCTATTTATTTCCTGACTCATGAGATACTTTTTTATTTTGATTATAATAATCAGCATCTCTGCTATTTCTTTAGCTCAAGAAAGGTATGATTACCACTGGAAATTCGGATATCGAGCTAAAGTTGGTGAAGATACGGTAGGACAGGGTGGAGGAAATACCATTTCATTTCTTGAGAATCAGGTGAAATTGTACGGAGATGATAAACAATACTCGGATATTTCCCGAACCAGCGCAACCATCAGTAATCGCCAGGGAGAATTGCAGTTTTTTTCGAATGGCTGCTGGATCGAGAATACCGCTGGGGAGATCATGGAAAACGGGGACAGTATCACCACCGGCTTTCTGGCCCTGGTGAACGATTGCGATGATGAAAAAGGGAATTTGCGTATCAATCAGGGAGCGGTAATCCTGCCGTCTAGCCTGGATAGCAATCGGTATTTTTTTATCAGTCAAGTAAGTGAGGTTTTCGATCCACCTGGTCCTGATCCACTTGATTTTACCGTGATACGCCTTCAGTATGCCTTGGTTGATATGAATTATAATCAGGGGCTGGGAAAAGTATTGGTCAAGGAACAGGTTATTGTCGATGACAGTTTGCAGTACAATGGAGTAATAGCAACTCGGCATGGCAATGGACAAGATTGGTGGATATTGCAAGTCATTGATTCCACAAATCAATATTACCGAATTCAATTTCAAAATGATTCATTTAAAATGTTGGGTGTCCAGCAAATCGGATTGATTGAAGGTGAGCAGGGGCAAGGGTCAGGTAACTCGGTGTTCTCTGCTGATGGATCGCATTATGCCCGGTATGATCTTGACAAACAAATCCAACTCTTTCGATTTGATAATCAGACGGGATTATTGAGTGAAATGCATCAATTATTCATACGAGATACATTGGCCAACCCCGGCAGTATAGCTTTTTCGCCGAGTGGGCGCTTTATGTATGCCACCAACTACGACACACTTTGGCAGTTTGATCTCGATGCATCAAATATTCAGATGTCCCGAACAGTGGTTGGAATCTGGGATGGATATTACCAGGGCAGCCTACCGACCGTGTTTAATCAAATGCAGCCCGGGCCGGATTGCCGGTTGTACATGAGCCTGTGCAACTACGGTCGCCCTTCCTGCATGTCATTCACCATCCGGATCGAAAGGGATTGGCCTGTGGCTTTGAGCAGCGGGCCATCAGCCTGCCCTACTATAATGGGTATACACTGCCTAATACCCCCCACTACCGGGCAGGTACGCCGTATGCCATTTGCGACAGCACCATCCAGTTCATCACCACTTCTACGGAGGAGCCAAAGGCATCTGTCCTGCAACTGATTCTCTGGCCTAATCCAGGCAGCGATCTGGTCTGGTTGTCCGTCGAAGGTTACGCCCCCTCCTGGCCGGAGTGGGTGACGGTGACAGACATGATGGGTAGGCGGTCCTACAGTGCCTCCATCTGGCGGGATGATGCGCCCTGAGGTGAGTGGGTGGCCTCCGGGCATCTACATCGTTCAAGTTCTGGGTCGGGACGGGGAGCGCTGGGTGGAGAGGTTGGTGGTGCCTGCCCGCCGTGGCGGGGAGTAGGGGCTGTGGATCTGCAAGCACCAGGACAAATAGGAATATTCCGCAGCTGGTAATACCGGGAGCGGTCTATCTTGGAAAAATCACATGCGAAGTATGGATCCAAAGTTGTCTCTGAACTTCTTCAAACTTCAATGCCCACGATGCAAGCCAAGATACTGTTGCTTCTGATACTGCCCACCATTGTATCTGCACAACACAAATACGATAATATCTGGTTGTTTGGTCCCTGGAAAGGTTATGGTACCATCTTGAATTTTTCGAGTGACAACAAGATTATTGAGAATGTTGATTTTGCGTTCGATATGAACACAGGGTCAACCATGATTGCCAATGAATTCGGTGAATTGCAGTATTATTCCAATGGTTGTCATATTGCAGATGGGAGTCATGAAATAGTGCAAGGTGCCAACTGGCTTAATCCTGGGTGGTATTATGACAACTATTGTTTTGATGGATTTGGATATCCTTATAGTGACCAATGCATGATCTTCATTCCTTTTGCAGAAAACCAATATTCTCTATTTTATCAGAATAAAAATCGGATATATACATCTCCGTCCCAGTATTCGATTTTAATTGATTCTATTTATCGAACAGATATTATCAACAATAGCGTGTCATTTGTAAATCAAACTATTCTTTCCGATACATTTGCTTTTGCCTCTATGGCAGCAGTAAAACATACGAATAATGAAGATTATTGGATAGTGAATCCACATGATTCTTCAAACGTTTATTTTTCTATACAAGCAAGACAAGATGATTTAGGAGCTGTTGTGAAACAATTTATTCCAAATTTAATTCAAAGGCAACACAATGGTTCATTAGCAAAATTTTCTCCAGATGGCGCAACGTACATAGGGTTTGAAACAGCATATCAAGAACAATCTTTGAAGATATTTTCATTCAATCGTGCTACAGGGCAATTATCTCTTCAATATACATTACCCAATCCGGATACTATAAATACGTTTATAGGAGGCATTGAATTTTCACCTTCAGGTCAGTTTCTCTATGTTAGCACGCGCAAGGTCATTTACCAATATGATCTGGAGGCTGTGGATGTAGAAGGGAGTAAAACGGTTGTCGCTGTTTGGGATGGTTTTACAGATCCATTTCCTTGTACATTTCACGTCATGCAACTCGGTCCTGACTGCCGCATTTACATCAATTCACCCAGCAGCCAGAAGTACCTACACGTGATCATGCATCCGGATGTCAAAGGGCCGGATTGCGAGGTGCGGCAGCATGAGATCCCGTTGTATTACTACCACCAGATCTCCATGCCGTACTTCCCCAACTATCGGTTGGGAACAGGTGAGCCGGTGTGTGATAGCACCTTGTCCCTGCCCACATCCATACCAGTCGTCACCCTTGCCGGAGGAAGGATTACGGATATGGCCCAACCCAGCTTCTGGCGGCTGCCGGGTGTTGTTGGCACCGGGTGTGCTGCGTGCGGCCGTGTCCCTGGATGTCGTGGACCTGTGGGGCCGTTCTGTCCTCACCCGTGATCTCTCTACGAACTACGAGGAGGTGATCCCCATTGATGTGAGTTTTCTGAGTCCGGGTGTTTACTTCATCCAAGTCATCGGTCGGCAGGGGGAGAGATGGGTGGAGCGGCTGGTGGTGGTGTGAGTGTTACCAGTTCCTGCGTTCCTTATGCTGTCTCATGATATACGTTGACAAGAAAAATGTGAATAACTTTCTCAAACAAGAAGGATATGAGAAAGCTAACGACAGAAGAAAGACGTCGGCGTCGGTTTACCGAGGCGTTCAGAAAAGAACAAGTTGGATTGATTGACCGAGGGGAAGCAACCTTGGCTGAGATATCTCGGATGTATCAGGTTAAGCCTGATTGTGTGATGAGATGGGTTCGCAAATTTAGCCAGCGTGTCATTGCCGAGCCAATCGTGATAGGTAGTCGAAATGACTATGATCACCTGAAGGTATTGGAGAAGGAAAACCAGACGCTTAAGCAGTATATCGGAGAGCAACAGATGCGACTGGTATATATGGAGCAGGTCATTGCGTTGGCGAAGGAACGCCTTGGTAAAGACTTCGAAAAAAAATGATTGCCCCACTATTAACCAGGTTGCGCGCCAGACAGTCTGAACACTTGATCCCGATGGAACGGTTTTATGAGCATGTTGGATTGAGTCGTCAAGGCTACTTTCAAGCATTGGCCCGACATGAACGCCAAGAGCAAATGATGGTCGACATAAAGCTGCAGATTAAAGGTTACCGCAAAGGAAAAGACAGCCGAGCAGGTTCGCGGTCTATGTATTACAATCTGGGAATCAAGCAGGCGCATAAATTGGGCGTCAACAAGTTTGAACGCTTAGTGAGTGCTTATGGACTGAGCTTGAAGCCCTTGCGAATTCGCGTGGTGACGACCCGTTCTGCAAAGCGGAGTTGGAATTATTCAGACCTATCTAAAGGCTTGACTGTTAGCGGCATAAACGAGGTAGTAGTGGGGGATTTGACGTATGTGAATTATGGATCAGAGAGGTACTATCTATTTTGCCTGACAGAAGTGTACAGTGCTCGGATAGTGGGTTGGTCGTGGTCCACAAGGATGCGAGCGGAAGATGCCTTGGTAGCATTAATGATGTGGAAACAGCTGCGAGGACCTCGAGCGATACGTGGCTGTATACATCATACAGACGGTGGCAGTCAGTATTTTTCTGACCTGTATTTGGGAGTGATGGGAGACCTGAAATTAAAAATAAGTGTAGCACGCAATTGCTTGGATAATGGATTTGCAGAACAGCGCAATGGACTGCTGAAGCATCATCTACTGCCAGTATTGCCCGCTGATCTGGTTGGCCCAAGTCTAACCCAGGAAGTGAGCAGAATCATAGACAACTATAACCATGAGCGCAAGCAGGAGAAGTTGGGATGGAGGAGCCCTGTGGAATACGAGAGCCACTGGAAAGGAAGAGCAGACCGACCAAAAATGAAAATGTATGACAGAGAACAAAAGGAACGCACCCATCGTTTTGGGTTTTAGGAGGCATGGAACGACCAGAACAGAAAAAAAGGGGCGCATACCCAAAGAAGTTTGGGAAGATGCACCCCAAAGGCCGTTCCAGCCGGCTAGAACTATTCCTTGGCAGGTTGCTCCCCAGCAGAGCCTGCCTCCGCTTCGTTCTAGCGAATGAAAGGTAAATCCCCAATTATTAACTTACACGAAAGTTATTCACAGTTTTTAGGGTTTAGGGGGTCAAGCTGTCAACCTATTTCATGAGGAGCCATTATTCCTAATTCCTCATTCCTCATTTCTGATTCCCTGATTCCCGGTGCTTGCTCCCCCCAGAACTCGGGGCTGGTTCCCTGTTGCCTATTGCTGGGGACTCTGAAGACAAGGCCTGGCCGTCCGGACGTACCACCTTTGGTGGTAGTCTGGATCCACCCCGAGATCTCGGGGCCGCCAAAGCGGGATCGTCTGGGTTCAACGTTCAAGGGTCAGCTGACGCTTCCCCTGTTTAATGTTCAAGGTGATAATGGCCGTATTTCTGGTTCCTGATTCCTTCGTTCCTCATTCCTGATTCCTGGTTCCTCATTCCTCATTCTTGGTTCCTTCGGTCCTCGGCCCACGGCCCTGATTCCTTCGTTCCCCATTCCTGATCCCTCATTTCTCATTCCTGATTCCTGCGTATGCTCCCCCCCAGAACTCGGGGCTGGTTCCTTGTTGCCCATTTCTTGGGACTCAAGCACGAGGTCTGGCTGTTCAAGGTTCAAGGGTCAGCTGACGCTTCCCCTGTTTAATGTTCAAAGTGATCATGTCTTTATTCCTGATTCCTCATTCCTCATTCCTCATTCCTCATTCCTCATTCTTGGTTCCTTCGGCCCTCAGTCCACGGCCCTCGAAATAACTCAATAACGAAATCACCCAATAACTCTCATCATAACCTCCGCCACTGCCTCACAGTCTTTCAAGGTTCGTCCTGGTCAGTACGCTTTCGGCATCACCTGTATTCAACGTTGCCGCTGGCTCGAAGAGCAGGATGGAGACTTCTTCTTGTGCGACAGGTCGATGTTCAACACCCCCTCGAACGATAAGAAATTCACCTGTTGTCAGATGTACGGTCCGATCTCGGAATTCCATGTCGAACTCTCCGTCTAGAACAAGGAAGAAACCATCCTCTTCTGCATGGCTGTGCCAGACAAATTCGCCTTTCAGCTTGGCCAGTTTGACATGCTGACCATTCAGCTCCCCGACGATACGGGGATTCCAGTGGTCATGAAAGAGGTTTAGTTTTTCACGGATATTGACTTTGTTCATGATTGCTGATGGATGAACGGATGAATTGGTTGGTTAAGATAGGTCTACTGATGAAAACGCCATTCGCCTTTCGCGGTTCGCCTTTCGCCAGTGTATTGTGTAACCGGGAGCCTGTATCCGGGTTGAGGAGGTCTAGGGGGAAGGGTAAAGGGTAAAGGGCTGGTCTATAAAATTTGGTTTTGAATTGCGAATTTCTCCTACTATTTCCAGGATTTAGTATAACAGAATCTTGCCTCGGGAAAACTCTAGATTTGAGGCGCTAGCCGCCTCAGGCATCTATAAAGGCAGCCATTACAAGTATCACGTTCTCAAACGCCCAAACTATCCAACTTTCAAACTGCAAAGATTTCAGCAGTTTGAAGGTTGGTGTCGGCCGCGCCTGCCCTGAAGACTCGGGGGGCTGCGCTGTTTGAATTTCCTCCCAAAGTCCCAAAGTCCCCACGGTCTCAGCGTCTCAATTCCTACCGCTTTCCGCCTTCCCACTTCCGCCTTCCGATTTTCTAAGAGTCCCAAAGTCCCACGGTCCCAAAGTCTCCCCCCGCCAAAGTCTCACTTCGTCACTCAGTCACTTCGTCTCAGAGTCCGTTTGTCTCATTCAACTTTCAAACTGCCAAACATTCAGCAGTTTGAAGGTTGGTGCTTCGCTCCCGAAAGACTCGGGGAGCCTGCGCTGTTGGAATTCTACTTCAAACACTCAAACTTCCCAACTTTCAATCTGCCAAGCCAATATGATCGGCGTTTGTCAGTTTGTGCTTCGTGTGTTTGAATACTCTCTCACGGTCCCACGGTCCTAAAGTCTCCTCTCATAACCTCCTTGACTCATAACCTCATAACCTCCCCAACTTCCCTTGTTGTTCCCAGAAAAATCCGACCTTTGCATCGGATTTTGAGTCAGGTGGCTGAAGTCAGCACTTTTCTCTTGTTGTAGATTTTTGATCATCAACAGGTTAGAGGTGGAAATTGGCTGTTGTTATCCTGTTTTTTTCGCTCATTCAGAGCACAAAAACCCCTCGGATAGCGTCCTTTGTCGGGACATTCCGTCCAGGCGAATTGGTTTTTTTACCTTCTGGTTTGACCAAAAGGGCAGAATGTTGACGAAAATGCCGAAATTTTACTCCGCCAAATGAGGCAGGGTTTGGACTTAGGAACACATGAAATGCCGACTTATTCTTGAACAAGACAATTTAATTATATGCTCATAGTAGAAGTAAAAGACAGCGAACAACTTAGCAATGCGCTCAAGCGCCTCCGCCGCAAAGTACGACACCAAGCTTATCCAGGAGTTGCGTCGCCGCAAGCATTTCACCAAGCCATCCATCACTCGCCGTACGGAGATGTTGAAGGCTGTTTATATTGAGCAGAAGAACGGCTAAACCGGTTTTATCTGTTGCTTTCGGGCTGGGTACCACTCGCTGATCATGCTCGAAGGCCTTTTATAAGCAGTTTCCATCATTGTGGTGGAGCATATCTTGATTGTACCAGCGTGAATCACCTGGTTTTGGATGCTGCCCAATAGCATCCCCTGTTCACAAAACCACGAATCAAGTGGTCTTCTCATGGGACGACCCTCTTGTCATCCACTATATCGGGATGGCAGGCACCGCATTTGGCTGTTTGATCAGAAATGTAGACACAATTTCTAGCGTGAACTCAGGGCCTTGATTGCGTTATAGTTGTGTATATTTATTGATCATGTAAATCGGACTCATGAACGACGACAAGAAAGTGTATTTGAGGAAAGCCCTGGATTGGGTCGAAAAGGTGATTTTCAGGAAGTCCGGTCCGTATTTGAAGGCTACGATCCACCAATGTCATTTTACTTCCTCCACATCGCAACTGGAAGTTCAACCCGACATCACTGCACCCAAAGGAGGAAGCCAAGCAAAAGCTATATTGAAGTCGCCTTGAAAAGTGACACACCAGAAGATACGGTGACCCGTTGGAAGCTGCTCAGCACATTGGCTTCCATGAAAAACGGACAGCTTTTCCTGTTACAAGATTCACGCCATTC
>CALNZC010000086.1:0-64494 GCA_942490895.1 uncultured Saprospiraceae bacterium | reverse complement strand
CGCTACGGGCCACGGTCAGCGTGAAATACACCGTATCCATACAGCCCATTGCATCTGTGACAATGACAAAATGATTTCCGGCAGCAACACTGTTGAAATAGCCGATCATTTGTGTTGTCTGGTTATCCAGATTATAGCTGAACGGTGAAGTGCCATCATATGCAGAAATAAAGGCCTCACCATCATTACCACTGTAGCAGGATGGAGGAACTGTGTTTTCAACAACTGCGTACATCTGGCAATCTAGAAAACGGCAACCCAGCGTGGCGATGTCATTGGGGCAAGCCGGATCGGCATCCAGTACTTTTACCTGTATGGTAATGGAATCACCATTATTCAGACCATTGATGAGGTGTGTCAGATTTGTGGAGGGCGGTCCCCTACCACCTTGATTGACATTTACTGTATATCCGGAAGCACCAGGCATGGCCAACCAGTTAATGGTCAGGATGTGATTTGACATATCTCCGCACGTCAAGACAGGGGCATCAAATGTGGGGTGAATGGTGACCGTTGATGAAGTATTCAATGCACAACCGTAGGCATCCTCAGCCTGAAGTGTATAGGTTCGCGTTGTATCTGTAGTAACTGCCGGGTTGGGGCAATCCATACAGCTTAATGGACTGGCAGGACTCCAGGTATAGGTGTGTTGATTGCCAGCACGAAGATTGATAGACCAGCTTTCCAGCATGCCCAGGCGATTCAATCCAAAGTTGTCCGACACGACAAGTTTCCAGGTGCCATTTATGGGAGAGCCCGCCAGATCACTCCAGTCGCCCTCAGGGAGATAGGTATCCGTAAAAGGTGCAGATTTGCCCATGATGCTGTTTGCGGCATTGGGACTGAAGCATGTGTTGATATAGTTGATTCCATTCCCCCCATTGCCAGTGGTCAATTCTAACTGCTGGCCATCAGGTGCTTCCAGGAAGACATTGATGTTGTTGACGGGATTGGTGGTCATGGTAAAGCATACAGATTCGATTTCCGATGCATTCGCAGACACGGTCAGCGGATAAAAACTCTCCACAAGAATGGGTCCCTTAAATGGGTTGGGCGGAGGATTCGTTGAATATCCGACAGGAACCATAGGGAATCCTGCAAATGGGATGGTCATACCCTGAAAACCATTGACAATGGCATCAAAACTGAACAATTCGCCCGCACATACAGCCGTATCCGGCGTGATGGTCAGATCACCTGTACACTGATAGCAATCCGGGTGTGTCGGTGGCAGAACAGGAATGGTGACAAAGGTGTCGCCCTGGCAAAGGAATTCATCCTCGTAGGTCAATGCAAAAAAGACCTCTCCAGCCGTAGGAGTTGTGGCTTGAATCTCTTTTCCCTTGTTCAGATAGATGTTGGGTTGATTGACCCAATTAAGGTTGATGATTTTCGGGGTAAATGTTTCAATGTTGGGCAACAGAATTTCATCAAAAGTGATATTCCAAAAGAAGATGAACCCATTGTCGATTTCCCATAAGTCTTGTATGGTCAATACCCATTCGCCATTCAATGGACAGCCGATCAGGCTGCTCAAGTCTTCAAACGTGTTATAATCACCAGGAGGTAAGGTGCCCGGATCATTTGCATTCGCATATTCCAGCCAGGTGCCATTGGTGGCGCCTTCTGTCCAGCAATAGGTGAAGCCCTGTCCGGGAATCGGTTCGGGAAGTAGTTCGTCACCTTCGAAAGGATCCCCTAGGAAGACCTCATCTCCAGTCTCCTCCTGGTTGACAAGGGTGACGGATTGACCGGAAGGACAGGTCAGGGTAATGTTGAGGTCACGCAACCAGGAGTGCTCCATATTGGCACAGATCGAAAGGATCTGATTGGGATCAGTCAAGACTTTGTCGCTCGGAAATTCTGTAAAGTAGACGCTGGTCTGATAGGATGCCCCATTACCATCCGGTAGCGCCAGAGAATCAGAACGAATCTTGGTCAATTCAAACTTGCTCAATTGTGGAATGACCTGGACATTTGCTGGTCCAAAGGCGCCGGCTTGTGCGGTCAGAGTTAGCGAATCCTGAAAGCATAACGGGCCGGGCAGTGCAGGGATATTCACCTTCGGAGGAGGTGCTACGCGAACTTTTCTGGAGATAATATTTGTATTTCCGCAGCCCAGTTGATCCTTGACGTGAAGATTGACAACATACCCACCGGGATTGTCGTATCGATGTGCGACGTTTAAACCATTCACAATATTTCCATCACCAAAATCCCATTCGAAGATGCACAAGTCCTCCGTCTGGTTGTACAACAGGTTGTTCTGCAGGAACGCTACGCCAGCAGAGAAGTCGATGTTGGTTCCAGGGCAGATATCTATCCATCCAGTGTCTGCCGGTACAACAGCCGGATCTGTATTCGTGATCAGAGCAGTAAATGCCTGGCATGCTGGGACACATTCAATATCAGCGACCCAGCCCTTTCCCTGACCACTGCTAGTACTCATAAAGGAGACCGTTATACATCCACTGAAATTCAGTGGACTAGCCTGTAAGATGAAGGGGGCCCCTGCTTGATAATCACTGGCACAACCGAGAGAAGTGCCCAGGATATTAGGTCCGTCAAAAAAGCATAATTCATCACCAGGCTTCAGGTCAACACCTGAAAAACGAAGGCGGGTATGCGTCCCTGTTGAGCCATCCGGACAAATAGAAATGGTAAAGTCTTCATTGGGTCCATAATTACCCAGATTGCCACCACTATCTAAAAAGAAGCCATCGCAATCGACAATGCTCCCATTTGAAATGAGATGATATTGAGCAGAAAGTGGGAGGGACCACAAACACAGCACTACAATGAAGAGGGGTAAACGTATGATCATTGCCGTCTGTGATTATTGACCCGGAGTGGGAGGGGTGAGCACTCGGATGTCATTCAGCCTTTGGATCAACATTGAAGAGGGGAGGAGGGTGAGGATCTGCCGGGTGTTACCTATTCGGTATCGGGAGAAAGACTCACGGTCTCTTTGGATATGACCCTGTAGTTCAAGATCCAGAGGAGTATATCTGTTCCACAGGTCCATGTCCAGAACGGAATAGGAAGGTTCCCCCTTACCCTCGGGATATTGTGTGACCTGCCAACCTTCAGTAGCGATAAGATGCCAGCGATCGATGAGAAACGGCTGTTGAACCGCAGCACGCTCCAGATCAGCAGTGGATAGGACTTCACTGGTCGACAATGCCTCAACCTTCTTTTCTATGTTCACGGACTGCCCCCAAAGATGTTGCGTACCCAATGGGAGCAAAAGGATCAGCCATGCGAATAGTCTTATCATGAATACACGGTTTGGCCTCTCATTGACAGAGAGGATGACGGTTGCATGGGATGATGCTCAAAAAGCATAATACTTATTGCAAAAACGGGGCCATCCATGAAGGGTTACATTGTTCGACGAAAATCTTAACAGAATTTGAAAAAAGATTAAAAAAGATAGGGCGTGCCAGAATCCTGGCACGCCCTTCGTCATTCGGTTGAATTGGCTCTTAGTCCTTGATCAGGAACGGCAGGCGAGCCTGCGTTCCTTCGAGTTTCCGCAAAGACTTGAATTGCTTGTAATACGGATACATGGATCCCAACTCCTCTTTGATCATTGGAGCACTCATACTTTCTTCTCCTGTGATCTTGGCAATCAGTCGTTGAATAGGATCCTTCATTTTCGGGTATTGGTCAACCCGATAAGCGTCCATTTTAGCCAAACGAGAGGCACAGGCGATGGCATCATCGGTATAGCCAAGGGCATCGACCAAACCAATCTCCAGAGCTTTTCGCCCTGTCCAGATTCGGCCTTGGGCCAATTCTGCAACATCATCCAGAGGCAACTTGCGCCCTTCAGCCACTTTGTTGAGGAAGTCGGCATAAATATCATCCGTCAATTTCTGCATGAGCTGACGTTCATTCTGGCCCAACTCATAAACGCCAGTGAGATAGGTCGAGGCCTCAGTGGTACGGACAGTATCAAAAGTGATCCCGATTTTGTTATCGAGGAATTTGCCCAGGTTGGGGATCATACTGAAAACCCCGATAGATCCAGTGAGTGTGTTCGGTTGCGCAAAAATGGAATCTGCATAACAAGAGATGTAGTAGCCTCCTGATGCAGCATACCGACCCATCGAAACCACAACTGGCTTTCCGGCGCGCTGGATGTTTCGAATCTCCCGCAAGATATTCTCAGAAGCGAGTACACTTCCGCCAGGACTGTTGACACGGAGGACAACAGCTTTGATTTTGTCGTTTTCCCGAATGTCGGCCAGGATTTTTTGATAATAATCATCCGTGATGACACCACCAGACTCATCACCAACAGTGATCTCGCCTTCCAGAAAGACCAGGGCGATTTTGTCTTTGCCGGAGAAGTCCAGCTTGGAACCAACTTCCTTGAAATAGTCCTGAGCACTGACCTTGTTCAGTTTATCATCTGCAGACAACCCGGTCCGATCTCGCAGACGGTCGGTCAATTGATCCTCGTAGATCAATCCATCCAGTAATCCCAGTGCAACAGCTGTATCCGGATCAAAGCTCTTCCAGGTCTCTGCCATATCCCGTAAGTCAGATACGGCCAGATTTCGATCGGCACTGATATCGTCTAACATCAATCCAAATACATCTTCAATATAAGCCCGGAGTTGAATGCGGTTGGCATCACTCATTTTGGTCATCCGGAATGGCTCAGTCGCACTTTTAAACTGCCCGGCATAGAAGACATCCATCTCGATGTCCAGGTTGTCGAGCATCTTTTTAAAGTAGGTGATATCCACAGCAATCCCCCGAAACTCCATCGTTCCAACCGGATTGAGGAAAATACTGTCCGCAGCCGAACAGAGGTAGTAGTTGTTTTGGGTCAGATACTTCCCATAACCGTAAATGAACTTGCCACTTTCTTTGAATGCTTTCAGCGCTCTGCGAATGACAGCCACCTCAGCCGATGGCAAGGAAGCCATCTCAGGCCGAAGAAGGATGCCCTTGATGCGGGAATCTTCAGCGGCATGCCGGATCATTTTGTCGTAATCGTACAAACCGATGTATTTCTTATCCGAAAGATCAATCGGTGTATCTTCGACATTGTTGGTTTTTTCAGGAAGGACCTCCTTAAATGTCAACTCCAACACCGAATTAGGGGTGATGGATGCTGATTTTTCCATACTGGAGACCATTCGGGTGCCGATCAGAAGGAGCAGGCCGAAGAGAAGACCAATACCGATAATAGTGCCAAGACAGGAAGCTGAAAAGAATTTGAAAAACTGACGCATAGTGGAATTGTTACGCTTTCTTGATGGGTTAAAGGTAATGCGTTGGACAGGATGCACCTTGCTTTTTCGATGAAGTTGTTAAATTGCCAGATGAATTCCCGTTGCAGGCAACGGAGGGTACCGTTTTGGGCTCTGTTGTCTTAGGGAATCTATGTATTTTTTTCATCAGGATGAGATGTATTAATTTATGACCTTGAACCGCACATTTGTGAGAAAGACCACCCTCATCATGACCCTGTGGATCGCAATGCTGTCTGCATGGCGTTCAGATGCTCAAATGCAAGTATCTACAGGTGTGTTTTCACCGCAGGATCTCATTCAGAATGTATTTCTTTCCTCCGGAGTAGAAGTACTGGAAGTTCAATATTTCGGGCACCCCCAATCGATCGGCTATTTCTCTGCAGGCATGACAAATGTCGGCATCGAAACAGGAATTGTCATGTCAACGGGTAATACCCTGGATGCGGACAATATCAATGGAGTAGGGGGAGATGGTTTCGCATCCTCGTCAACTTCTATGGGTCAATTCACTGATCCGGATCTGGCTAGCCTGGTCGCCCCAATGAGCATCGGAGACCTGTGTATTTTCGAGATCACCTTCATCCCCTATGCCGACACAGTTGAATTTAATTATGTCTTCGGGTCTGAAGAGTATGAGGAATATGTCTGCACACCCTTTAATGATGTGTTTGGATTTTTTATCAGCGGTCCAGGGATAAATGGTCCATTCTCCAATAATGGAGAGAATATCGCCATTGTCCCCGGCACGAATGACTTTGTGGCGATCGGTACAGTAAATAACGGCAACCCCAACCAGTCGCCTTCCGCTTGCCCACCACAGAACAATCAGTATTTCAACGTCAATCCGAATGGCAATCAACCGGTTTATGACGGCTTTACAGATGTTTTTACTGCCCGGTCCATCGTCATGGCCTGCGATACCTATACCATCAGATTATCCCTTGCAGATGCATCAGACTTCATTTTTGATTCAGGCGTATTCCTGCAAGCGAAAAGTTTTGGTACGACAACCATCGATGTTGAAGTGACCACCGTCTCGTCCAATGAGACCATCGCAGAAGGCTGTTCTAATGGTGAGGGTTCCTTTGGTATTCGCTATCCAGCCCCCCAGGATATTGTCATACCGATCAATTTCATCGGTACGGCGACTTTCGGCGTGGATTATGATATGCAACCGCCTTTTATCACCATTCCTCAGGGGCAAAGCGAGGTGACGGCCTCATTTGAAGTGTTTGCCGACAATATCTCTGAAGGTAGAGAGTCCGTCGGCATGGTCATTCAACGCGATCCTTGCAAGCTGGACACAATCTGGTTTTATATCACTGATGACACCCTGCCCAAACCAAATCTGGGTCCTGACCTCCTGGTGTGTACAAATGACCTTGTGAACCTGGATGGTACCCTGCCGGTCATGCTCCCGGTTTCCAAGAAATTCGAAAACCTGAATCCCTTCGCCCTGGTTTCCCCACCGGATAATAGCAGCCCACTTATTCCGGTTTATTCACCCATTCAAGTCAATGGAGTCTTTCCGAAGGACCTGGGTCCGGGAATGATCGAGTATGTATGTGTCAATATTGATCATAAATGGATAGATGACATCGATATCTATCTGATCGCGCCCAGTGGTCGATTTATCGAACTGAGTTCAGATAATGGCCGTGACGGTGACAACTATACCGAAACCTGCTTTAGCCCCAAGGCCACGCAGCCGATTGACTATGGCGATCCGTTTGGTGCACCAAAGACCGCAGCGCCATTTACGGGATCCTTCAAACCAGAAGGCAACTGGCACAACCTCTGGGACGCACCGGTGAATCCAGTCAATGGACAATGGCGTTTATTAGTACTGGATGACGCCCCCCTGCCCAATGGAACGCTGAAAGATTGGCGGATATCATTCAATCCGGAATACAATATTGACTACTCCTGGACACCCGGAGTCGAAGTAGTCTGCGATACCTGCAGCGCCACATCAACCATGCTTGATAATCCCAAGACACTCATTCTCGATGTCCTGGACAGTTATGGATGTGCTCGTGCGGATACTGTATCCATAGCGGTGATGCCGGATGTAGCTGCCCCTGTCATCAATTGTGCAGACATTGGTTTTGAACACCTGATGATCGATTGGAATGACCAGGCCCTCAATGAAAACTACGAGATCAGCGTCAATGGCGGACCATGGCAATCCCCCAATCAGGGACCATTTGCGTTCCGATTGGATGGGCTGAACCTGGAAGACTCCATCACCTTTGTGGTCAAAGCGATTGGCCTGTGCAATGAACTGCTGGATACCCTCGGATGCAAGACCATGAATTGTACACCGCCAGCCCTGGTCGTGGACAATGTCGTATTGCCAGCCTGTTTTGGTCAGACCAACGGAAGCTTCCAGATCGCCATCGGCAATGGAGTCAATCCTGTAGAGATTAAAGTGAATGGCAACCCCAGCAGTACTGGTGTTATTACCAATCTGTCTGCGGGAACTCACATGATCACGGCAACAGATACGCTTGGTTGTACCGATGAGATCATGTTAGTCATGACCCAGCCGGATCAGATGGATATTCCCGCGGTGCAAATAGATACGGTCTTTTGCTTTCAAGCTCAAAATGGTCAGTTGGCCCCTGTCGTTCAGGGCGGCACCTTCCCATACACATTTGCCTGGCAGGATGGGTTGACTGACTCCTTGCGAATCGGACTTTCCGGTGGCCAATATGCGGTAACCATTACCGATGCAAACGGCTGTTCAGTCGAACAAACAATGGACCTGTTTGAATTTGGAGCCATCCAGGTCGATCCGATCACGAAAGACCCGACTTGTGAGAACAGTGCCAATGGAGAGATCAATTTGACCGTTTCTGGTGGAACAGGAAATTTCCAGTTTACCTGGGATAAGACAGGCGTGACGGGTGCTCATCCAACTAATTTGGCCTCCGGAACCTATACTGTAACGGTTACGGATGACAATGGATGTACGGACGTACAAGCATACCCTCTGATTGCTCCGGCAAATCTGCTGGTGGATATCACGATTGAGCCAACGAGTTGCTTCGGTGGTGATGATGGCAAGATTACGGTCAGCGTGACCGGAGGGACACCGCCTTATGATTATCAGTGGAGTGACGGAGGTCCAAATGTCAGTTTCCGCGATGACCTTTCCGCAGGAACCTACTCCCTCACAGTGACAGACCAGGGCGGGTGTACAGAAATTCGGGATAATTCGCTGATCGTGGCAGATCCTTCGCCCATTGTAGTTACGCCGACCATCATCGATGTCAGTTGTGCAGGTGGTGCTGATGGTTCAATCAGTGTCGTTGCCACCGGAGGAGGAGGTGGTCATGACTTCGTCTGGAGTAATATGTTGATGGGTTCGATGATCAACAACCTCTCCGCTGGAATGTATGTGGTCACCACAACAGATGCAAGCAGCTGCTCTGTGATTGACACGTTCTTTGTGATTCAGCCAGCCCCTATTGTAACGACTACCGGCGGTAAGAATGTCAATTGTTTTGGTGGGTCTTCCGGCTCAGCTACAGTAGGCGCATCCGGTGGTGCAGGTGGGTTTGGATTCTTATGGGACGATCCGAGCAGCTCGATGAGCGCCTCTGTCGGAGGTCTGCCCGCAGGAACCTATCATGTCACCGTCACCGATATGAATGGTTGTACGGCTATTGACTCCGTCAAGATCAATCAACCTCCTCCGTTCACCAGTGCCATGATCACTGGGCAGATTTCCTGCTTTGGTGTGGCAGATGGAGAAGGTACAGTCACTCCTCTTGGAGGGACAGGGCCATATACCTATCTGTGGAATGATCCAGCAGCGCAAACAACGATGTCCGCCACAGCACTGTTTAGTGGCACTTACTTCGTGACCATTACGGATAAAAATGGTTGTACGACGAGTGACACCCTGACATTGGCGGACCCACCAGAGTTGACTTCATCCGTTGATCCACAAAACATTACCTGCTTTGGATCGAATGATGGAAAGGCTCAGGCAGTGGCGCAAGGAGGGTCTCAACCGTATAAGTTCTCCTGGTCCAACGGCACACAACAATCCCTGGCACAAAACCTGTCTCCGGGTACGCATACCGTCACTATCACTGATGCACGAGGATGTACTTCAGTGGCCAGTGGTATCATTGATCAGGCTCCGGAAATGATCCTGAGTGGCTCAGCCACCAGTGTGAAATGTACAGGGGATAAAGACGGTACAATCGATCTGAACGTCACCGGGGGGGCAGGTCCCTATACGTTCAATTGGAATAATGGGGCCATGGTTGAAGACCCTGTCGGCCTCGGTCCGGGTATTTATGTGGTCACCGTGACGGATGCCAACCTGTGTAAGAAGACATTCAATCTGCAGGTGACCAGTCCTCCGGGTATGATGGGTGAATACGAATCAGAGGATATTGCCTGCTTTGGCGATTCCACGGGTGTCGCGTCAGCATTGATCACCGGTGGCAGCCCTACTTATAACTATCTCTGGAACAATGGACAGACGACAGCGGAGATCACTGGGCTTTTACCGGGCTCCTATACCGTTACCGTCACTGATCAGAATGGCTGTACACTTGAAAATACAGTGGAGATTGCCCAGCCTGGCAGCCCATTGGTGGCTGTAATGACGGCGGATTCCCTGGATTGCTTTGGTGATGGTGATGGTCGGGTCGTCTTTGCCGTAACTGGCGGGACTCCGACGTATAAATACAGTCTGGATGGGACGACATTCAACGGTTCGAATATTCAGATTGGTTTGAAAGCAGGGACCTATGATGGCTATGTTCGGGATAAACTCGGTTGTGCTTTCTATGTAGGACAAGTGACCATTCACCAACCGGAACCCATCCTTTTAGGCCTGGGAGATGAGATATTTATTGAACTGGGTCAGGATACACAGTTGGTGACCCAGGTGACAAATGGATTTGCTCCGCTGACCTATCAATGGAGTCCGCAGGACAGTAACTTCCTCAGTTGCCTGACTTGCCCGGATCCTTTTGTCGAGAATTTGCAGTTTACACGATCCTTCCGTGTGCTGGTGACGGATGCGAACGGCTGCACCAATCAAGAGGTAGTGACGGTCAATGTGCAGAAGGTCCGGGTGATCCTGGTACCGACCGCCTTTACTCCGAATAGCGACTTGAATAACGACCGGTTGGGTATTGTCGGACGACCAGGGACACAGATCCTCAACTTCCAGATCTATGATCGGTGGGGCGAACAAGTGTTCCTTGCAGAAGACTTTGCCATTGAAGACGGGTTGACTCCAGCGAATAGCTGGGATGGCATGTTCCGCGGTGAACCGATGAATTCAGCCGTCTATGTATGGAGTCTGGAAGCCTTGTTCCCGGATGGAGAACGCACACTGATGAAAGGCCAAAGCACGCTGATTCGCTAGAGAAAGCTGCTGTTTTTTGAGAAAGAGCCCTGCACGGTACACTGTGCAGGGCTCTTTTTCTATAGCAGCAACTGTTAATGTTTAATTAAAATGTTGCAACATTAAATGTATATACATTAAATTTGGGCCATGATTAGATTGGAAGACGCCATTCAACAGAAACATTTTCCAGATATCCACATCAAAGCGGACATCAATATCATGTTTACCGCCTCATGGCTGGCCAACCTGAAGAGTCGTGCATTGAAACCTTTCGGGATCAGTTGGCAGCAATTCAATATCCTCCGGATACTGAAGGGTTGTGAGCCCAAAGCAGCAAGTGTGCGATACCTCGCTGAACGAATGATTGATCAAACCTCCAATGCGTCCCGGTTAGTGGACAAACTGGTGCAGAAGAATCTCGTTATTCGAAAGGCTTGTCCGGAAGATCGTCGACAGGTGGAAATCACTCTGACCGAACATGGCCTGGAAGAAATGAATAAGGCCAGTACGGCACTGGAAGGCGATCTCCGCCAGCATCTCTCACACCTGACTCAGGAAGAAGCGACGCTGTTGAATGAATTGTTGGATAAAATTCGTGTAAATACAAAATTGACTAATATGAAAATGCTCATTCTTATTTCGATGTTTTTGGGTTGGATGAATCCTAACCCAGTGAAGGACATCAAAACGATGTCTATTGATGTATCATCCAGCCAGGTGGTGTGGAAAGGATATAAAGTCACCGGTGAACACACTGGGGGCGTGAAAATCAAATCGGGTGATCTGATCATGGAAGATGGTATGTTGACGGGTGGAAGCTTTGTCATCGATATGACTTCCATTACCTGTACGGACCTGGAAGGAGAGTGGAAAGACAAGTTGGTCGGCCACCTCAATTCAGAGGACTTTTTTAACACAGCATCCTTTCCGACAGCAACGATGAAGATTGCCCGTGTGATCCCACAGGACACAAAAGGCAACTACAAAATTCAAGGAAACCTGACCATCAAAGGGATCACCAAGCCAGTAAAGTTCTTCGCCAATGTCGGTACAAAAGGTACCTCCACAACGGCTACCGCTTCGATCAAGGTGGATCGTTCCGAATATGATGTTCGCTACGGCTCAGGAAGTTTTTTCGACAATTTGGGAGACAAGACCATTTACGATGAGTTTGACATGAATGTCAGCCTCACAGTGAAGTAGTCTGAAACAATTGGATTTCATTGAAAAGGGGTGACTCCATTTGGAGTCACCCCTTTTTCTTTCACGATGATGGATGCCTTTTCAATCTGGAAGGTTATCCATCAAGCCCGATTTTGACTTATTGAATCTGGAAGTTCAACACATGATAACTGTTATTCTGCCATAGTCGCATCAGGTAACTTCCAGCGGTCAACTGCTGTAAATTCAAGGGGATCATCCATGGGCCATTCCCAGGCGCAAAGGTGTTTTGCCAAACGACCCTGGCTGAGATATCCAACACTTCTACATACAGATCGCCCCATCCTCCCTGGCCACTTAACTGACATTGTCCGTTGGTCGGGTTGGGCGTCAATCGGATGTTTGCGAGCCCTGGATCGGCAGAATTGATCGCAGTTGTATTGATCGTGAGCGATAGGGTATCTGCACCACACAAATTGGACGCGATGAGGTCAATCGACACTTCATCTTCTGTGGGGATGAGATAAGTATCGGCCGTATTGCTGAAAGGCATTTGATTCAAAGACCAGGTGAAGGAAGTGCCATGGAGTGATGTATTTGTCAAAAACAGAGTGTCTGTTTGCATCAACCAGGTGAATTGGGCCTCTGGTTGGGGAGAGACATACACCATACGGGTGGTTGTGTCAGAACTCATCGCATCACTGACGATCAAGCGAATGGTTTTCCATCCAGTAGTTGAATAGCTGATCAAATGTGGGCCTCCATCCTGGGCGGTAGCAGGGCTGGCACCTTCACCAAAGTGCCAGTCATACATTTGGGGCAGTCCTGCTGAGGCATCATTGACGGCCAAAGAGATGCCCATGCACAAGGTGTCCTGGCTGAGATCGATCCCTGCCTGGAGGGGTGTGGGCATTTCTTCAAGAAACTGGATGCGATCGATCCAGAGATTATTGCCATAACCGGAATGGTTGACAAAACGAATCTGGATTTGCTGTCCGGCAAATTCAGTCAGATCCACATATTCCTCACGCCAATGATCTGATGTTTCAGGAACCCAGGAATCATCAATGGAAGGGCTATTCGGGACGGTGATCAGATCCTGGCCAGTTTTCATATACACCACCTTCTCTACCGACTCACCACAATCTGTTGATATTTCAATGAACAGGGTATCCAGTCCCAAACCGACAATACCACTATACGACAGATCGAAACGCAAAGCAGGCTTGTTGATTTGGGTCAGATCGATCTGTGAAGTTGAGAGGATGTCGATTTGCCCCGTTTCCGGATTGAAAAAATTGGGCATGATCGCCGCGTAATTCGAATCTGGTCCGCCATCATTATAGCCGAGAATTAACCATCCCGCAGCATCATCCGGATTGTCAATGGACCAACTTTCAGGCAGGATGGCCGCTTCAAATATTTCGGTGTGATCCGGAGTGACTATTCCAGTACTGAAAATGCGGGCATCGATCATGACAGCCAGGGTGTCATTGAATCTGAAATCTTCCATGTCAAATTTTGTCCAGATTCGAAGGGGGATCATTCCCGTTTTGGTCAAATACGGCTGTTGGTCAAATTTGAAGAGTTTGAATCCACCCGGATTGATAGGCCCGGGGATCGTGTCTGCTACAGGAGCGTCTTGATCCAACTGATAAAAGATCGGAACGGAAGAGACCGGGTTGCTGCCATCATTCCGAATGGATAAGACCATGTTGAACAGGGCAGGTTCACAAGATTGAACGGAGAGGGAAGGGGATATTATTTTATCCGGCTTCAGGTCATACGGCTGCTTGCAGAAAAACAAACCATTCTTGAAGAGCATCGCCCTGCTTCGCTCAGAAACAGTGGGGCCTTCGCCAACACTGCGCACAGCCAGCCAATTGTCTGCAAGCGGATTGGAAGTTGGGAGTGTGATCGTGGTTTGATCTGTCGCGCCAATGATTTCCATGGATTTAGCGCCCAGGTTGTAGAGTTCATACCCTGTAGCATGATCCGCAGGTGACCACTCATAGGTGATACTGTCAGGGCAGGCTTTGACAACGGTAAGATTGGTAGGTGAACCCAACAGATGGAACGCCGCAGAATGACTGACGGTCGTATTGCCTCGGTTCAAGCGGACATATGCCTGGTGACTGAAGGTATCCGGATAAGCGATATTGACAAATCGGGCACTGGGCGGAATATCCGTCTCCAAAGGAGTCCATGTCAAGCCAGAGTCAATAGACAGATCAACAGACCATGTTTCCTGATCACGCAAGGCTTCCCAATAGATCCTGTTGGTTTGTCCGGGTTCAAATGATTCGCCTCCTGCTGGATAGACCAGAATGGGGTCTTCTGACCTGAATTCCCACAAGAGGTAAGCCGTTGTGGTACCAAAAGGGATGGTTAAGCCTTGAATCTCTATTGTGTACTCACCGGCCTCCGGGTCGCTGATCCGGACCTGCTCCATATTGTTCAAATGGTCCTCACCAGAGACTGCTGGTGTATTCAAATTGGTTGAGTTGGGTGTCGGGTCCAGAATCAGGGGGAGAAGGTGATCAGGCGATCCAGGGGCTACCACTCGCAGCTCTAAGTCATTGATCAGGGCTTTGTTTGCTTGTTGCATGGCTGGAGGGTCTGGCCAATAGATCATAAAGCGGACCTCAGCCGTATTCTGAGGGACAGTGATCGTCGTGGAGTAGCTCTCGCCCGGCTCAATTTCCAGCTCTTGATACCGCTGTTGTGTGAGTAATTGATGTGCCTGATAGGCATTGACATGTCCCCATCCGAAGATAAAGTCAGGCCCAGGATTGCCCAGATCGCTAGCAGTGGTTAATAAAGCAGCTTTGAGGAGTGCAGACGGGGGGATCTCACCATTGTGATCCAGGCGATAGCCGTGATTTAATTGCGCCAGGATACCCGCGATTCCGGGTGCTGCCGCCGAGGTTCCTCCCCCAAAATCAATCGTGTGAAAAGGGAAAGTACTCAGTTGATCCTGTCCATTGGCCGCGATATCCGGCTTGATGCGTCCATCATAAACAGGCCCCCGACTGCTAGAGGTAACCAGACTGTAATCATTAAACAGGTTGGCAGTGGCTATAGAGTTTTTACCTGCCTTATGTCCTCCTGTAATATTTCCCCAGAAAGGTCCCGCGCCATAGCCGCAATCGGATGTTCCCGCATTTCCGGCGGAGAACACATGCATCAACTGAGGGTTGTCGAAGATTTGACCATCCACAGTAACAGTGTGATTGGTATAGCCGTCATTACACCCATCACTGTAGGATGAATTCGTGATCACGACCTCTTCGTTGTTGATGATGTCCATGGTCAGACCTAGAAAATTGGCGAGATAATCCTGGGTGTACAAGCGAGCGGCAGGGGCCATCCCCTTGACAAATGGAAGGAGATTTCCGGCTCCGGTGACAATTCCGGAAACCATGTCTCCATGCGTTCCATCATTGGCAGGACGGAAGCAATACTGTTGGTTTAAGCGTCCGGTAAAATCGATATGGGGGCCGATCTGACCATCATCACGTACGAGTACTCCAACATCGGTGCCATCCAGTTGGAGACCTGGTGTGGAAGACTGATTGATCAACAGATTCGACCGGTGCATAGCCCTTCCGTAATGATCTTCAGGTTCACCATTGGCCCGGGTCAATTCGACATATTGAGTCATGGGGAGCATGGTTAACTCCAGAAGCCGATGCCGCGGTATGGTGAGGTCCACCAGCGGGGCTCCTTCTGGCAGGTTGATCACACGAAACCCTTCTTCGAGCAACACATGCCGCACCTGCAATGGGTCCAGGGTTTCTGGATATCGCAAGGTGAGGTTCAAGCGCTCTTTTCCGGGCGTGATATCCTGTAAATAGGGGGCGATCTCTGCCGCCACTTTGTGCTCTGGAGCCATGGGCAAAAACCCGGTGATCGGCAACCGTTGAAGGGGGTTTCCCACTACATCGGCAGGTATGGACACGAGGTAAGTGCCCGGATGGATGTACCCCAGGAGATGGACCCCGGCCAGCTTGAGGTCCTGGAGGTTGGCTGTGGAGAGTGACTGCTCACAGTGCATCCAAAGATTCCGGTATCCGAACATTGCGGATACATGTGGAAGTTGATCAATCAGGGCAGTTTGAGGAGAAAACGTATTCTCAAAATCTAAAGAGGTTCCCTTCAGAGGGACACGCACATTGTTTTGTGCTTGAGCAAAAAAGGAAAATACAAGGCAGGAAAGCAGGGCGATAATTCTCATCTAATGTTGTGTTTGTCTGGAGTTGAAACATGAAGCTATGGAAAGATACGGTCATGGAATGTCAGATTCTTGTCGTTTTTTGACGCAGATCATCAATTTGTCCTTTAGAAACGGGCTACCTTTAAGGCGACCTAAACAGAATGACAAATGAATTTTAAGCACACCGTCCTCGATCGATTTTTGCGCTACGTCAAGATTGATACCCAATCGGATCCCTTTTCCGACACCTGCCCAAGCACAGAAAAACAAAAGGATTTAGGGCACTTGCTTGTAAAGGAATTACAAGAGCTTGGCCTTGCAGATGCACATATGGATGAACATGGATATGTCTATGCCACCCTGGAAAGTAACGTCGATAAAAAAGTACCCGTGATTTGCTTCTGTTCCCATATGGATACCGCTCCTGATTGTTCAGGTACCGATGTGAAGCCGATTATTCATGAAAATTATCAGGGCCAGGACCTGGTCTTACCAGATGATAAGACCCAGGTGTTGCGTGTTGCAAATCATCCCGAACTGGCCAGTAAAAAGGGCCATGACGTCATTACGGCCAGTGGTACAACTCTCCTGGGTGCAGACAATAAAGCAGGAGTTGCGGCCATTATGGATGCGGTAACCCAAATGCTCCGTCATCCGGAGATTCCACACGGACGGATCCGGGTCATGTTTACGCCAGACGAAGAGATTGGTCGCGGAGTAGATAAAGCGGATATGAAAAAATTGGCCGCTGATTTTGGTTATACCATTGATGGCGAGCGCGTCGGTTCGTTGGAGGATGAAACCTTCAGCGCAGACGGAGCTGAAGTCATCATTCATGGCGTTTCAGTTCACCCTGGCTTTGCCAAAGACAAACTGGTCAATGCGATTAAAATCGCCGGAGAAGTCTTGGATGCACTACCTAAGGATCGGTTGTCTCCCGAGACCACTTCTGGCAGGGAAGGCTTTATCCATCCAGTCCATATGACGGGCAATGGTGAAAAAGCAAATATCCAGTTTATCCTGCGAGACTTTACCCGTGATGGTTTGGCACAACATGGCGAGACGCTCAAAGCTATTGTAAACAAAGTGATGAGTCGTCACCCCAAGGCTACCTGCGAAGTCAATATCAAGGAACAGTATCGCAATATGAAAGAGGTGCTGGACCTCCATCCTCAAGTCGCCAATTTTGCTCAGGAGGCCATCGAGCGAACAGGTTTGACCGTTCACCGTTCTAGCATCCGTGGTGGAACAGACGGGTCCCGGTTATCCTTTATGGGACTGCCTTGTCCAAATGTTTTTGCGGGTGAACACGCATTTCATTCCAAGCAGGAATGGGCGACTCGTCAGGATATGGAAAAGGCCACTCAAACGATCATCAATCTGGCTTCGATCTGGGCGGAGAAGTCCTGATTAGTGTATACGAACGTGCTGGATTCCAGGACGGTGTTCTTGAGCGATCATCTTCAGGATCTCTTGATAGTAAGCCGCTTCGGTGTGTAGATTAGCGTCCTGCATGTCAAAGATCAGGATCGGTATGATAGCCTCACTTCGAAAATATTCGAAGTAGACATTCTGTATCTCTCTCAGATATTCTGCTTTGATCTGCAATTCGTAGGATCGCCCACGCTTGGCGATCTGTGATTGAAGAATATCGATAGGACGATGCAGGTAGATGATCAGATCTGGCTTGGGCAGACTGACTTCCAGCGTTTGATAAAGCTTCTGGAAGATCCGAAATTCATCCGGAGGGAGATTGTTGCGAGCAAACAGCAGCGTCTTGATGAAGGTGTAGTCCGCAATATGGAAGTTGTAAAACAGATCCTGTTGCGTTCCCAATGCCTGGAGTTGCTTATACCGCTCCGTCATAAAGAACAACTCCAATGGAAAGCCATAGCGCTGTGCATCCTCATAGAAGTAGGGGAGGAAGGGGTTGTCCGCAAACTGTTCCAGGATCAAATTGCACTCATAATCCCGTGCCATCATCTCCGACAAGGTCGTTTTGCCTGAACCGATATTACCTTCGATGGCAACGTATGAATAAGGGATTTCGGGATGTTTCATTGATCTTCTTCCAAAAGGCAAACGTCCAACTCTTCCTGGTTGGCTAGATACAACTCCTCCGCGGTCAGCCCGAAAACGGGCAGGCATAAGTCGTTGGAAATTTCCATCAAGGGTATCAGCACAAAGTTACGAACTGGGATTCGGGGATGAGGAATTTCAAGGCCTGATTCTGATACGATTTCCAGGCCATAGACCAGGATGTCCAGATCGATGGTCCGGGGACCAAATTTCTCCAATCGTTCCCGCCCCATTTCAGATTCAATACCCATCAATACATCGAGTAACGCTCTGGGGCGAAGCGTGCTTTCTACACCAATGACTTGATTGTAGAACCAGGGTTGATCGGGCATGCCCCAGGGTTCAGACTCATAAATAGAAGACGCCTGCACAATAGGCCCGACCCTGGCTTGGATCAACGCTCGCGCCTTGCTAAGGTGCAGTTGCCGGTCACCCAAATTGCTACCCAGTCCCAAGTAAATGAGATCCTGATGTTGATTCGGAATGGGCATGGTCGGAGATTCAGACATTGAGGCAGTATCGTATGGCTTTCAAGGTACTAGATATTCGAAATGTAGAATGGATAGGAGCTGATTTGTGTACCACCAAATTCCGCCGACTTCGCGGGTTTATTGTGGAATAGAAACACAATTTTCGCCCTGTATGGGTAATACGGCTACTTCCAGTCCGATGATGACATCCTGAGCATATTGATCGGAGGCAAGACGATCGTTTCATCAACGTCCAACTTATTATAATTTATCTCAATCGAGTATGGCTCTCTCCCGGTCAATTTTGGCAAAAACAAATGTCCTGTCACTTGTGCATTCCTGTGGTAAATGATTGAAGTTCATTACGTTGCTTTGAATGTGGCACCAAGCAGTTCCCTTGGCTCAATCACACCCATCTGAACATTGTCCTCGAATTTCGATTGTCCTTTGTGGAGGGAGAGACACTTCTATTGAAGAAGGGTGATCTTCATCTTCCCATTTGGAACTTGTTGCCCAAGTATTCAGAAAATGAGAGACCAGAATCTAAATCAGAATCAGGAGATTAAAACCATTCCAGGATTATTTTTCTGGGGTGCCATCCTGCGTTGGCTGAGCTGGCTCTCTCCCCGGATCGCCAGCAAATTTGCACTCTTGCTTTTCACCATCCCGGGGCAGAAGGCCAGACATTATCGCCAGGATAATCTCTTGGTTTCGGCACGAAGATCCTGGGTGACATCCAATGGAAAACGGATCCGGGTATACCAGTGGGGGAAAGGCCAAAGGCGTATGTTGCTCCTCCATGGATGGCAAAGTCGCGGAACCGCTTTGCGATACTTCGTCCCAACATTTGTCGCCCGTGGCTTCTCGGTTGTCGCTTTAGATGCCCCCGGACATGGCGAGTCATCGGGATGGCGGACAAGTCTACGTTCCTATGTACAGGCCATTCGGACTGTGGACCAGATGCATGGACCGTTTGAAGGAGCTGTTACCCATTCATTCGGGGGCCGGGCGTTGACTTATGCTTTGGCTTATGAGGAATATCCTTGGCAGGTCAAGCGCATTGTGATGTTAGCAGCCCCGACAGCTTACGAGGAAATCATGGATGCCTTTATGGTGCGCTTGCGATTACCAGCCAAACTAAAACCGGCCGTCCTGTCCCGGATGGCTGAAATGCTGGGGAGGCCTATTCAGGAGTCAGAGATCTATTCTCTTGGAGATCGGGTCAAAGCCAGAATACTCTTGATCCATGATGAACAGGACCAGATCGTTCCCATGTGGGAAGCCGAACGAATCGCTACCAGACTCCCCGGTGTCCGGTTGATGAAAACCAGGGGTTTGGGTCATTTCAAGATGGCAAAATCTCCTGAAATATGGGAAGCCTGTCGTCGGTTTCTCCTCAAAGGGAACTTTCAGTAAGAAAGGAACCTCGAACAGAAACGCCCTATTTTTCCTTTGGCAATGTTCGAATCGCATCCAGGTATCGACTGACTTCTTTGCGCACTTCAGGAGCGAGGATAATGACCCCAATAATATTCGGGAAGACCATCGCAAAGATCATTGCATCGGAGAAGTCGACAACCGCACCAAGGCTGGCAGAAGCACCCACAACGACAAAGATCAGGAAGAGCCCCTTGTAAATCATTTCATTCTTCTGTGAACGGCCAAAGAGATAAAGCCAGGATTGCAAGCCGTAGTACGACCAGGAGATCATCGTGGAAAACGCAAACAGCACTACCGCAATGGTCAGGATGTAGGAGAAGTGTGGAATGACTGAATCAAAAGCAGTAGCCGTTAATGTCGACCCATTCAAGCCATCACCTGCACCATAGACTAAAAAGCCTCCGTCAATATTGGTGATAACAATAACCAATGCGGTCATTGTACAGACCAGGATAGTATCTATGAATGGCTCCATCAAAGCGACCATGCCTTCACTGGCCGGGTAATTTGTGCGCACTGCAGAGTGAGCGATGGCGGCAGAACCGACACCCGCTTCATTCGAAAAGGCGGCTCTGCGGAAGCCCTGGACCAACACGCCTACAAATCCACCGGCAATACCGATTGGGGAGAATGCACCGTCAAAGATCAGTCCGATGGCGGTTGGGATTTCATCAAACTTGGCGACCAGAATGATCAGTGCTGCGGCCACATAGATCCCTACCATAAAGGGGACGATCTTTTCTGTCCACGCACCGATCCGTTTGATCCCACCGATGATCACGATTCCGACTAAAACAGCAAAGAAAAGCCCGATCACAAACCCGGCAGAACCTGATTCAATATTAAACGTACCTGTCAGCATTTCAGCAGCCTGGTTGGCCTGAAACATGTTGCCCCCACCAAAAGAACCACCGACACACATGATCGCGAAGAAAACAGCGAAGACTTTGCCCAGACCGGCAAGATTGTATTCTGCCAGGCCCTTTTTTAAATAGTACATCGGGCCACCATAGACTGTGCCATCCGGTCCGATATCCCGGTACTTGACACCGAGTGTACATTCAGCAAACTTGGAAGCCATGCCTAGAAAACCGGCGAGGATCATCCAGAATGTTGCCCCCGGACCACCTATCGCAATAGCAATGGCTACTCCGGCGATATTGCCTAACCCAACCGTAGCCGAAAGTGCAGCAGTCAAGGCCTGAAAGTGACTAACCTCTCCGGAATGACCTTCTATTCGAATGGTATCCGGCTGGTCCCCGTCAACGATATTGATTTCGGAAGGGAGTACCTCCGTGTTCGGTCCTTCAAGACCAGAATATTTTCCCCGGATAATGTTCACCGATGTCATCAAGTGACGCAGATTGGGGAATTTGAAATAGAACGTGAAATATCCTGCACCACCGATCAGGACTATGAGGACGATGGGTACGGAAACATCCGGTGACAGGGAGATGCTGTAGAAGATGACACTGCTGATCGCATCTGTAGCGGGTTTGACAAAGTCGTTGATGCGTTCATCCAGACCTTTAGCCATAGCCATTCCAGGGAAAAGGAAGGCTGTGATCACAAGCCAGAAACTCCTGTAGAATCCTCGTTCCATACGCTCAAGTTGTGTTTGATGAGAGGGAAAAGATACCTATTTATTGCAATTCTGCAAGATTGCTTTTCGTGGAGCTGAAGCCCTGATCAAACCGGGTCTCATCCTGATGGTGACCTCCATGAACCAGCCAAAGTGGGCTTGCCACCTCCGTCATTGCACAGTGAAAACCCAGGGAAATGTCAGGAAAGATCATTCTGGAATGGTCATCCGGATGCGCCAATGGTGAGGGATCAGATTGTTGACTCGTCCTGGAATGACCTTCGCCCAGCCCAAGCCGCGCCCTTGGTGGGTGACCTGATAGATGCCTTTGGGGGCATCAGAAGAAGGGATGGTTTCTTTCTTGAGGAACCTCAAGGCATCCTCAATTTTTAACTCTAATTGAGCCACATCTGGTTGGCATGCTTCGGATAATGCCAGAGCATGATCGGGAATGAAGACGGTTGGTGTTTTCATTTTACCGACGATCAGCCCGGATTGCAGATCCAGGGGACTACCGATCAGGTCGGGTGCATGTTGATGGAGAAGGTTTGGAATGGCTCGCCAGGTCTCTTGCCGTCCTTGATACCAGGTAAAGTCTTTGGTTTGAATGAAATGATGCAACTCCTTGGGGGGGGGGAGGGCCGGAATGCCCAGGTGTCGGTTAGCCATTCGCGTCGATCCGCTCATTTCAGACGGCGATGCGACCGAGCTTTCTTTCCGGATCATACTCATAAACAACCCTTCGCCTTCCATGAGATGTGGATAGCATCGAACACCATGATCAGAGTGAACAATGCCCCAGTCATCATCCAGATCAGGCCTGATCTCTGAGCAATCGAAGTCTCTCAATAATCCTTCAATCTGCGTCTCATTCTCCTCCCGGTTGAACGTACAGGTGGAGTAGATTAAATATCCGCCTGGCCGGAGCAATGCCATGGCTTGTTTGAGGATGGCCTGTTGTCGTATGACACATTTTTGAACCAGTTCGGGGGTCCATTGACGAAGGGCCACTGGATCTTTCCGGATCATACCTTCTCCGGAACAAGGGGCATCGACCAGGATGAGATCAAACCGTTCAGGGTGCCGGGCAGCCAGATCATCGGGTGAACAGCGGCCAACGATGACACGTGGGTTTCCCCATCGGGTCAGATTCTCAAACAGGATGCCATGCCGATTTGGATGGACCTCATTGGTCAACAAATAGTCACCTTCCCGCATCAAAGAGAGGAGGTGGGTGGCTTTGCCACCGGGCGCTGCACACAGGTCCAGTAAACTTCGTGATGAGACCGGAGGGAGCATCCGATAAAACGCCTCCAGGATCATAGAGGAAGCTTCCTGGACATAGTAACATCCGGCATGATATAGTGGGTCCAATGTGAATACAGGCCGTTCAGCCAGATACTCCCCCAGGGCCGCCCAGGGCACCGCATTGACCTCTTGTACAGATCGTGATCGTTTGAGCGGATGATGCCGGATAGAAGTGGGCGAAGGCTTTGTCAGCGCATCTCGAAATGCCTCAAAGGAGTCACCCAGTTGAGATTGCATCACATTTTGGAAGGCCGATGGTAACTCCATGTAAGGGCTAAGATAGGATTCCGGCTAATGGTCCGCCTGCACGAAAAAGATCATCCACTCGTTTGGTGACCCTTTCATCCTGGATCAAAGGAGGTGCATGATGTGATTTTGTTCGAGCATCCAGGATGAGTGGCCCCTCACACCCCCAGTGCTTATTGCGATAAAAAGCCCGCACACCATGAATGTCATGGGAAGGATTGGTACGGGTAAACGTTGTCCACAAGAAGTTGGAAAGATTGGTGGCTGCAAAGGAGGCATCATCCTGTAAAAGGATGAGTGGAAATGCCGATAGATCTACGCCGCCGTCCAGTGTGCTGATCAGCTGGGCCAGTTGGTGTTCCACATCGGAATAGGATGTGAATGATGCTCCGGAAAGTGCAATGACACCGGGCATCACCAGTTTGGCCTGATTCCACTCACTGGGAAGATTGAGGGGTGGAATGGTTGTGCCCAGAGATCGGATCACCGGACCACGGCAAGCCATGACCACCTTGGATCCGGCATTCCAGCCGGAGCCGGAATAATCGAGGGTGTCCATGGTCGTCTGTGTCTGGAAATGCAGATCACGATCCCACCTGATCCGAGACAGGACATGCTGAAAGAAGGGTTCGATCGGATGACAGGTCAGACCAGGATCGTCCGACCCATCCGTGATGATGAGGAATTTTGCCAGAGTGGTCTGTCCCTTCCCTAATAGATGATTTGCCTGCGTGAGGATCTCTTCCGGAACAGGCTCCCGAAAAGGCATGTATCGTTCTGTGCCTACGGCTAACAGGAGGGGGTGCACACCTGAATCATCCACGGCATGGACATCCCGGATGCCGGGAAATTCGCTGGGAAGCAGGTCTCCGACCAGATCGTGGATCAATCGGCCAAAGATGGAATCTTCCTGGGGTGGTCGCCCGACGACAGTGAAATGCCAGAGGGGGTCCTTGCGATGATAAACAGACTCGACTTCCATCACCGGAAAGTCGTGCCGGAGACTGTAATAGCCCAAGTGATCGCCAAAAGGGCCTTCCGGCTTCAGGCCATTCTTTCGAATGGTTCCGGTAATACAGAAGTCGGCTTCATTGGCCAGAAAATGGCCTTCATGAAAATGATACGGGAAACGATGACCGTTGAGCATACCGGCAAAGGTCAGTTCTGAAAGACCCTCGGGCAAGGGCATAATCGCCGAAAAAGCATTGGCTGGCGGTCCACCGACACAAACAGTGGCTTTGAAGGGCTGGTCGGATTGATTGTACTGGGTATGATGAATGCCGATGCCCCGGTGGAGCTGGTAATGCAGCCCGATCTCCTTATTCATCTGGTAGTCATTGCCTGACAACTGGATCCGATACATGCCCACATTCGAGGACATGATCTGTTTGCTTTCAGGAGGAAAAGTGACCACCTGCGGTAAGGTAACAAAGGCACCACCGTCGTCGGGCCAGCTTTTTACCATTGGTAATTGATCGATCGTTGTACGACTATACCGGACTTTTGCTCGTCGACTTTTTCGCGGCAATCCGTGCAGTGCAGCAAAGGGTGCCTTGCGGTAGGACCAGGGATGACGCAGCAAGGCCATCGGGTCGCCTTTCAATTGTACGACTTGTTCCACAAGTGGAAATGTGTCCCGAAAAAGATATCTCGCCCGTTCATAAGTGCCATATAAATTGGACAGGGCCTTGAACGGTGAACCAACTACCTGCGTGAAGAGGAGGGCCGGACCACCCGCTTCCTGCACACGCCGATGGATTTCAGCCATTTCCAGGTCAGGATCCACTGGATGATCAATGCGAACGAGTTGGCCGGTTCGTTCCAGATCATGGGCGGCTGCAGCAAGACTACGATAGGACATACAAGAGGAGTTTGAAACGCAACAAAGATATTCCACATGAGTTTGTAGATTTGCCTGCAAGAACCCTATGAAACAGTACCAAGAGCTTCTTCGCCATATTCTGGACGAGGGTACAGACAAATCAGACCGCACGGGCACAGGCACTAGAAGTGTCTTTGGCTACCAGATGCGTTTTGATCTGGCTGACGGATTTCCGATGGTGACTACCAAGAAATTGCATCTCAAATCTATTGTATATGAGTTGCTGTGGTTCCTGAACGGCGATACGAATGTGCAATATTTGCAAGAGAATGGTGTGCGCATTTGGAATGAATGGGCCGATGATCAGGGTGAATTGGGACCTGTATACGGGAAACAATGGCGATCCTGGGAAGGCGCAGACGGCAAAACCCATGATCAGATCCGCGATGCCCTGCAGCTGATCCGGAATCAGCCGGACTCACGGAGGATCATTGTGTCTGCATGGAATGTTGGAGATTTGGACAAAATGGCCCTCAGTCCCTGTCATTGTCTGTTCCAGTTTTATGTGAGTGATGGGAAGTTGTCCTGCCAACTGTATCAGCGGTCAGCAGATGTTTTCCTGGGAGTGCCGTTTAATATTGCTTCCTACGCTTTGCTGACGATGATGATGGCCCAGGTTTGTGATCTTGAACCGGGAACATTTGTACATACATTTGGTGATGTACATTTGTATGCCAATCATCGGGATCAGGCCGAACTGCAATTGACCCGGTCATGCCGAAAATTGCCTGTCATGAAAATCAATTCTGAACGAAAAGATATTTTCTCATTTTCATTTGAAGATTTTACGCTCCAAAACTATGATCCACACCCTCATATCAAGGCTGAGGTGGCCATATAATTATTTAGATAAAATCTAAATAGATGATCATCTTAACGTTTTGATTGGTGCTGCTTGGACCGGATTGTATTTTTGCCGTGACATTAAAATGACAATTCCCTCGTATGGTGAATAAGCGATTGATTATCAGCTCACTGCTTTCATTGGTCTTCCTTTTGACCACCTTCGTCAGCTCGGCAGAAGTATCTGTCGATTCCGGAAAGCAGCTCTTCAAAGCCAATTGTGCCCAATGTCACAATAGGAATATGAAGGATAATTTGACGGGTCCTGCCCTGGGTGGCGTAACCGAAAGATGGTCCGGACGAGAAGAATTGTTATATGGATGGATTCGAAACAGCCAATCAGTGGTTGCTTCAGGTGATCCATATGCAGTGGATATGTACAATACCTGGAACAAGGTATTGATGAATCCATTCCCCAATCTGACGGATGACGAAATTGGCTCTATTCTGGCCTATGTCGAAGCGGTCTATACCGGTACAGAAGGTGGAAACGCAGCTGCTGCAGGTGCCGTTGCTGTCGTCGAGCAACCCAAAACAAATTATACCTTGATTTATAGTGTGCTGGCCATCTTGCTGGCATTGATTGCATTGATCCTGGCCAGGATCGTTGGCAATCTAGATCATATGCATAAGATTGCTGCAGGTGACACTGAAGCGGCTCGTCCTTCGATCCGTGAGATCCTGACCTCCAAGTCAGTTATCGCATTTGTGATCTTCGCCTTGATTGTGCTCGGTGGGTATACTACGGTCAACAATGCTATTTCGTTTGGTCGCCAGCAGAATTATCAGCCTGAACAGCCTATCAAATTCTCCCACGTGACTCACGCGGGTGTCAACAAGATTGATTGCCAGTATTGCCATGATGGTGCCCGTCGCAGTAAGCACAGTATCATTCCAGCAGCCAACACATGTATGAATTGCCACAAGGCGATTAAAAAAGGGTCAACCTACGGCACTGCTGAATTGACCAAGATTTTTGCCTCTGTCGGATATGATCCGACCACAGATACGTATATCGAGAACTACAACAATATGGCCACCGAGGATATCGAGGCCATCTACAAGAAGTGGATCGCGGACAACTATATCGTAGATAAAGAATTGGCTTCCCTGGACGCGAAAGGAGAGAAGGCCGTGAAGGATCAATGGAACAATCTGGTCAATTCCTTGACAAGCGAACATGATCCAAAGATCGGAGGACCAATCGAATGGAATCGGATTCACAACCTGCCTGATCATGTCTACTTCAATCATGCCCAGCACGTCACAGTTGGCAAATTGGATTGCCAGCAGTGCCACGGTAAGGTGGAAGAAATGGCAGTTGTCAAGCAGTATGCCACCCTCAGTATGGGATGGTGTATCAATTGCCACCGCGAAACCGAAGTAAAATTCAAAGACAACGACTACTATAAATCGTATGAGAAATACCACCAGGAGTTGGCCTCCGGTAAACGGGATAAGGTCACGGTGGAAGACATTGGAGGGACAGAATGCCAAAAATGTCATTACTAAACACTCATCCGTCATCGCCAAATCAGCTAATCACCTTCTATGAAGCAGCCTAGTAAGGAAATATGGGTTAGTGCCCAGGATCTTCGGAATGACCCGGAGCTTCTTGCCGCAGCAAACCGTGAATTTCCAGAAACCTCCATCGTCGAAGATCTTGGTAAGGAAGGGACCATGGACCGCTTGGAATCCTCCCGCCGTGATTTTCTCAAGTTTCTCGGATTCAGCCTCGGCGCCGCCACGGTCGCTGCAAGCTGCGAGATTCCGGTGAAGAAGGCCATACCTTATGTAATCAAGCCGGATAGCATCGTTCCTGGAGTAGCATCTTACTACGCCAGTGCCTATGTAGACGGTGGTGATTTCCTACCTGTTCTGGTCAAAACCCGTGAGGGTCGCCCGATCAAGATTGAAGGAAATGCCATTTCTCCAATGACCGGTGGTGGCACCAGTGCGCGTGCTCAGGCATCAGTCCTTAGTTTGTATGACACCAACCGCCTCCAGTCTGCTGGTAAAGTAGAGGATGGTCAGGTTACGGCAATGACATGGGAGGATCTGGACAAGGAGGTGAAGGCCAGCCTGACAAAAGGCGGCGCGATTCGTTTGCTGTCTCGCACAGTCATCAGCCCGAGTGCAAAAGCGGCCATTGCTGCATTCTCTGCGAAATACCCGAGTACCAGCTGGATTCAATACGATCCAATCTCCTCCTCTGCTCTGCTGGACGCTCAAGAAATGAGCTACGGTGTACGAGCCATACCATCCTACCATTTCGATCAGGCCGAGGTCATTGTCAGCTTTGATGCAGACTTTCTGGGTACCTGGATCTCACCGGTAGAATACGCCCGAGCATACAGCAAAGGCAGGAAGATCAACGATACAAAAGCAGCACGGATGTCCCGCCATTATCAGGTGGAGAGTTATATGTCCATGACCGGTTCGAATGCGGACCACAGGGTTATGGTTAAACCATCCGAGCAAGGCGCCGCCATTGCAGCGCTCTATAATGCAGTCGCTTCAGCCAGGGGCGCCTCCACGATCAATGCACCGGCATTGAACGACAAGGCCAAGAAGGCCATGTCCAAAGTGGCTGCCGATCTGATCAAGGCAGCAGGTAAGGGGCTCGTCGTTTGCGGGGTCAACAACCTGGCAGAACAGGTTTTAGTGGCCAAGATCAATGCGCTGTTGGGCAATGATGGTACGACGGTCACCATGAATGACTACAGTCACCAGCGGCAGGGATCTGATCAAGATCTCGCTGGCTTGATTAAGGAGATGAAGTCTGGATCGGTGAGCACACTGATCGTTCTGGATGGTAACCCTGCCTTTGACAATGCACAAAGTGCTGCTTTCCGCGAAGGAATGACCAAGGTCGGCACACGCATCGCCTGTGCCGGTACTCTGGAAGAAACCGGAGCATTAGGCACACACGTCGCACCGACAACCCATCTCTTGGAAAGTTGGGGTGATGCCCAACCCAAGAATGACCAGATCTATCTGATCCAACCGACGATCGCTCCGTTGTTCCCTGTTCGTCAATGGGAGCAGAGCCTTCTGGTTTGGGCAGAGAGCGCTGAATTGGACACCACGTCTGATCAGCCTTATTATGAATTTGTCCGGAAAAACTGGGAGCGCACCGTTTATACGAACCAGTCCGGGGGGAAGACTTTTACTGCCTTCTGGGAAAGCACCCTGCATGACGGAATGCTCTTGGTCAGTGGTTCTTCTGCTGCCAGTAGCAATAATGCAGATGCATCTGCGGTGGCTTCAAGTTTGACCACCCCTTCTGGTGGAGATGAGATTCAGTTTTTCGAATCCATCAACATGGGCGCCGGTCAGTTTGCCGGAAACCCATGGCTTCAGGAATTGGCTGATCCGATCACTCGATGTGTTTGGGGCAACTACCTGTATGTCCCCATAGGGTGGGACGGAGGTAACGATTACACGTTTTTCCAGGGATTGGAAGACGGTGACCGTGTCAACCTGGAGATCAATGGTGTATCCCAGACTGTGACCATCGTGCATCAATTTGGTTTGATGCAGGGCACCTTTGCCATCGCATTGGGATATGGTCGCCAGACCGTTGGTAAGGCTGGTCGAAATATCGGCACCAATGTGCAGGATTTCCTGACCGTCAACAAAAGCGGATACTCCACATCGTATACAGCGGCTCCGGTTGTTTCCGGAAAAGTCGGGCGTGATAAAGAATTTGCCTGTGTCCAGCACCACCATACCATGGGTGTGACTGGAGCTGATCCGAAAACCGGGGAGACCATCAATGTCGATGAAAAGACAGTGGCCACTATTGGTGAAGGATTCCAGGGTTCACTTGTGGATCGTTCCATCATCTTCCGAGGCAACCTGGCAGAACTGGAGCAGCTGGAGGAAAAGATTCATCACAAACGTGAGGAATTCCAGTATCTCAACGATAAAACGCTGTATCCCAGCTATGATGAGGTTTACGAAATGGGCCATCACTGGGGGATGCATATCGATCTGAATGCCTGTATCGGCTGTAGTGCGTGTACGGTGGCCTGCATGGCCGAGAACAACGTACCTGTTGTCGGTAAGAAAGAGGTTTTCCGTCATCACGAGATGACCTGGCTCCGTATCGACCGTTACTTCTACGGCGAAATGGACAATCCAAGTGTGGTGTACCAACCCATGATGTGTCAACATTGTGACAATGCACCATGTGAGAACGTTTGTCCTGTGTCAGCTACTAACCACAGCTCGGAAGGTCTGAATCAAATGGCCTACAATCGTTGCATCGGTACTCGCTACTGCGCAAACAACTGTCCGTTTAAGGTTCGTCGTTTCAACTGGCTGGATTACACCACTGCTGACCTGTTCCCTGCAAACGAACCTCGTTTGAATGGAGAGGAAATGCCATTTGGTGCAGACAACCTGACCCGTATGGTCTTGAATCCGGATGTCACTGTCCGCGCTCGTGGTGTTATGGAAAAATGTAGTTTCTGTGTACAGCGGATCCAGGAAGGTAAATTGACGGCTAAGCGCGAAGGCAGAGTACTTCGTGACGGAGATGTCAAGTCAGCCTGTATGACCGCTTGTCCAACTGATGCCATCACCTTTGGTGATCTGAATAATAAGGAGAGCCAACTCAACAAGGATCTGGAATCACCACTGGTGTACCAAGTCCTGGAAGAGGTCAACGTGCGTCCATCGGTCAACTACCGAGCTCGTGTCCTCAACCGTGACGAATCTCTCGAAAGCTAATTGCCTTAATTCAAAAGCAAGGAATATATGCACGCTCCTGTTGCACCCGTTAGGGAACCATTGATTGAAGGGCATAAGTCCTATCATAACATCACGGAAGATCTCTGTGCGCCTACAGAGAAGGCGCCAAGTCTCGCCTGGATTATCGCCTTCGTGATCTCTGTGGCGACCATGACTTATGGCCTGTTTTGTCTGGCCTGGACTATCTGGTTCGGCATTGGTTCCTGGAACCTGAACAGGACCATTGGTTGGGGATATGATATCACCAACTTCGTTTGGTGGATCGGTATCGGTCACGCCGGAACCTTGATTTCCGCTATTCTATTGCTGTTTCGGCAAAAATGGCGTACCGGGGTTAACCGTGCGGCTGAAGCCATGACCATCTTCGCTGTGGTTTGTGCCGGTATGTTTCCGGCGACACACACCGGTCGTCCGTGGTTTGACTTCTTCATGTTCCCTTATCCGAACACTCGTGGTCCTCTGTGGGTGAACTTTAACTCACCACTTTTGTGGGACCTTTTTGCGATCAGTACCTACTTCACCGTGTCCCTCTTGTTCTGGTATACCGGTCTGGTGCCTGACTTCGCAACTGTACGTGATCGTGCGGTAGGCCTGCGGAAGAAACTGTACAATGTCCTCTCTTTTGGTTGGACAGGATCTGCAAAGCATTGGCAACGTTGGGAAGCCCTTTCATTGGTGCTTGCTGGCTTGGCTACTCCCTTGGTACTTTCTGTACACACCATAGTAAGCTTTGACTTTGCCACTTCTGTTATTCCAGGATGGCATACCACCATCTTCCCGCCTTACTTTGTCGCTGGAGCTATTTTCTCAGGGTTTGCCATGGTGCAAACACTGATGATCATGACCCGGAAGATTTTGAACCTACAGGAGTATATCACCATCAATCACATCGAGTCGATGAATAAGGTGATCCTGTTGACCGGTACGATTGTCGGTGTGGCATACCTCACAGAGTTGTTCATCGCCTGGTATTCCGGATATCTATATGAGCAGTTTGCCTTCTTTAACAGAGCAATGGGTATCTATTGGTGGGCCTATTTTGGAATGATGGCCTGTAACGTACTATCCCCACAACTCTTTTGGGTTAAAAAGTATCGTCGATCGATCTATATCACCTTCCTGATGTCCATATTTGTCAATATCGGGATGTGGTTTGAGCGTTTTGTCATTATTGCGACTACACTTGCTCGTGACTATCTGCCATCCAGCTGGAGTTACTACACGCCAACCTGGGTCGAGATCGGGATCTATGTCGGTACCCTCGGCATCTTCTTTACACTCTACCTGCTGTTCACCCGTGTGGCGCCTGTTGTGGCTGTCGCGGAGGTCAAACATATACTCAAGTCTGCTGGGGACCAATACATTGGCGAGCGTGCCAAGGGTTCACACGGATCAGAAGCTATTCATGAATCTGCCCATTAATTGCCGGAAACAATGAGTCAACACACAAAAGAAGTTTTCTTCGGCCTGTACAACGATGAGGAGGATTTGATCCACGCCATCGAAGAGGCCAATGCGCAGCACCTGGACATCATGGATGTGTACACCCCCTTTCCGGTTCACGGATTGGATAAGGTGATGCATCTGGAAGAGTCACGGTTACACATCGCGGGCTTTATTTTCGGTTCGCTGGGTTTTCTCACCGCATTCGGATTCATGACCTGGGTATCTGTCCGTGATTGGCCGACCATTTTTGGTGGTAAGCCATATTGGTCTGTACCTGCATTCATTCCAATTACCTTTGAATTGACCGTTCTTTTTGCGGCAATCGGGATGGTGGTATCTTTTTATACGGTATGCGGTCTCGGCCCCGGGGTCAGTAACCCGGTTCTGGACGAACGTATTACGGATGATAAGTTCTGTATCGCTTTCGAAACGGAAAACGCTGATCTGAGTGCACTGCAGGCATTTTTTGCCAAGACAGGCGCCGGAGAGGTTCATACCAAAACGATCTAAATTTTGGCTTCATGCATAAGATGATCCTGATACGACGTAATTCTTTTCTTCTCCTGGGGGCGCTGGCTTTGTTGAGCTTACCAGCATGTTCTCCGGCAGATGGAGAAGAGACCGGGCATGAATTCATTCCCGATATGGCGCACCCCGTTTCTTTTGAGGCAAATGTCTATTCAGATTATAGCCTGAACTCCTGGGATGAGGAAAGCGTGATCGACCGTCGGACACTAAGTCAGCCACGGAATCCCGTCAAAGGAACTATTGCTCGTGGGTATTCCGGCTCTCGTTCAGACAATGCCGACATTCTTCAGGGTAGCTATAATGCAAATGCAATCGCTACTCCAGCCAATGGCTCTGTCCCTTATCACTATGCGGATACGGAAGAAGAACGTACTCGGGCGATGGCTGAAATCACCACAAATCCATTTCCGATAACAACCGGAGGATTGGAGCAGGGGCAGCAATTGTATACCATATACTGTGGCATCTGCCATGGTGACAAGGCAGACGGTGCCGGTTATCTGGTGCGTGATGATGGTGGAGTCTACCCGGCTCAGCCCGCCAATTTGGTATCAGATGAATTTATTGCCGCATCTGAAGGCCGATTCTATCACGGGATCATGTACGGAAAGAATGTGATGGGTGGGTACAGTGACAAGCTGTCTTACCAGGAACGGTGGGAAGTAATCCATTATATCCGTTCTCTACAAGCCAAGCTGAAAGGAACTACATACAGCCCAACAGCTGATATGTCAACAGATAGTGCAACTCCGGAAGAAGCGTCAGCTACGACGGAAGGTGCACACTAAACAATAGGAAACCAAACACGCCACACTCTAATTCACGGATGGAAATGATGAGCGGAGACCATTCTTTTACAATGACCGGCCGAGAGAGAAATGTACTCTTTGGGTTTATGGGTCTAGGGCTACTCTGCATCGTACTCACCTTTTTTGGTGATGATGCAGTGCATTCGCGGTTTTGGTCAAACTATTTGATCAATGCGGTATTCTTTACAGGAGTATCGTTTATCGCACTCTTTATCATGGCGGCGTTTACCACCACCTATACCGGTTGGTATATTGTGGTGAAACGAATTTGGGAAGGATATGCACAATTCCTTTGGGTTGGCTTGATTCTCATGCTCGTTCTGATCATTGGCGTATGGGGTCATTTTCATCACCTCTACCACTGGGCAGATGAAGCCGCTGTTGCTGAAGATCCGGTACTGCTTGGAAAATCAGGTTTCCTCAATAAATACTGGTACACATTTGGAACAATTATCATCCTGGGTACCTGGTATTTTCTGTTTGCACGTCCGATGCGGAAGCTCTCACTTCGTGAAGATGTGGAGGGACATGATGCCAACTTCAGTATCTATAGAAAGTACAAGAAGTATTCAGCTATTTTCCTGCCGATCGGTGCCTTCACCAGTGCTGCCATGATCTGGCAGTGGGTGATGTCCGTAGATGCACACTGGTATAGCACCATGTACGCCTGGTATGCCACGGCCAGCTGGTTTGTTGCGTGTTTGGCCATTACGATTATGTTAGTGATCTATTTGAAAGGCCGAGGTGTACTGCCTTTCGTGACCACTGAACACTTGCATGACCTGGGTAAATATCTGTTTGCATTCAGCATTTTCTGGACTTACCTCTGGTTCTCTCAGTACATGCTGATCTGGTATGCCAATGTCGGAGAAGAAACAGTCTATTTCCACACCCGGATTAACGAATATCCGGTGTTGTTTTACGGCAACCTGGTCCTCAACTTTATCGTTCCCTTCTTTGTTTTGATGCGGAACGATACAAAGCGTAAAGCAGGTACTTTGTTCTTCGTTGCATTTGTTGTTCTTCTGGGCCGCTTCCTGGATTTCTTCCAGATGGTTAAGCCTGGCGTTTTGCATACGACACACGAGGCACTGGCTCATCATGGCGATGAAGCTGCTACGGAAGCCGCACATCACGCCAGCACATTTACAGCAGGATTTACCATCCCCGGACTACTGGAGATCGGCACATTCCTCGGGTTCCTGGCCTTCTTTATCTTCTTCGTATTCAAGCAACTGGAGAAGGCTCCATTGCTACCGAAGAATGACCCCTATTTGGCTGAAAGTTTGCATCACCACGTACAATAATCTACCCTAATGACGCCATTATTGATACTCATCTGCCTTGTCCTGATCACAATCGTTGTGATCCAGATCGGAAAGGTGACCGAATTGGCCTCCTCTATCCGGGGAGAAGAAGACACTCAAGTAGAGACGAACCGCTGGAGCGGAATCATGTCTCTCATCTTTGTAGCGGTTTTCCTCATCGGATGTGTCTATTCGGCAGCTTACTACAAAAACTACATGTTGGGGTATGGTCCACACGAATCGGCCTCAGCTCATGGTAGTTCGATCGACTTCCTTTTTGATGTGACCCTTTTCTTTACAGGGATCGTATTTGTGATTACTCACATCGCCCTGTTCTGGTTTGCATACAAATACCAGGGAAAGAAGGATAGAAAAGCTGAATTCATCTCCCACAACAATAAGTTGGAAGTGATCTGGACACTTGTTCCAGCCATCGTAATGACCCTATTGGTTATCAGTGGCCTGGATGCATGGAATGAGATCATGCCAGATGTCGGAGAGGATGAAGACTATATCGAGATCGAAGCCACAGGCGTCCAGTTTAACTGGCTCTTGCGTTACCCTGGTCCGGACAATTTGTTGGGTACCCGTGATTTCAAAAAGATCACCGGAGTAAATCCATTAGGGCAGGATTGGCTGGATCCAAAGAACCATGATGATCTTCAGCCCAATGAGATCGTATTGCCTGTAGGCAAAAAGGTCAGGGTGAGAATCATGGCACGTGACGTGTTGCACAACTTCTATCTCCCTCATTTTCGTGTAAAGATGGATGCCGTTCCAGGTATTCCGACATACTTCATCTTCACACCGACAAAGACAACTGCGGAATACCGACAGGAATTGAGCAACTATGCTGAATACCAGGTTCCTGCTGATCCTGAAGAGCCAGATGGCCCTCAGCGCTGGGAAGCGTTTGAGTATGAACTGGCCTGTGCCGAGCTCTGTGGCAAAGGACACTTCAGTATGCGCCGGGTGGTGCGGATCGTTTCTGAAGCCGAATACGAAGCCTGGCTGTCTCAACAAGGTTCTTACTATTTGGGGAATATTCGGGACGGAGATGAGGATCCATTGAAAGGTCAACTCCTGGATCTGGAGATCACTCAGCACAAAGCAGAATTTACATCCGCTCTCAAACAGGCGTTAACCGCTCCTGATTCAGTTGAGAAAGTCGTTCAGTTAAACTATGTGCAGTACGAAACAGGCGCAGCGAGTTTGACCCCGAACAGCCGTTATGAACTGGACAACCTGGTGGAGGCAATGCAAGAGAATAGGAATTTGAGTATTGAAATATCCGGCCACACCGATAATGTTGGGGATGCTGCGAACAACATGGCGTTGTCACAATCCAGAGCAAATGTCGTTGCCGAATACCTGCAAACGCAGGGTGTAGATGCCAGCCGATTTACGGCTCGCGGATTTGGTCAAACGCGGCCTCTGGTCAGTAATGACACGGATGAGAATCGTGCGAAGAATCGTCGCACAGAATTTAGAATTCTTTCAAAGTAACTTTTGAACGTATCGTAGCTATGGCAAATACGAGAACATACGACGAGGATGTCCTGATCGAAGAGAATGGTTTTGATGATCATTTCCATGAGCACCATCATGGGGATAAGTATCAGACCAGTTTTCTGACGCATTACATCTTTAGTCAAGATCATAAAATCATTGCACGACAGTTTCTGATCACCGGTATGTTCTGGGGATTGGTCGGTGCTTTGATGTCCGTGATCTTCCGTCTTCAACTGGGATTTCCAGAAGAAAGCATGACCTGGATCAAGCCCCTTCTTGGGAAATGGATCACAGTAAATGAAGATGGTTTCGGTACACTGGCACCAGAGTTCTATTATGCTTTGGTCACCATGCACGGGACCATTCTGGTATTCTTTGTATTGACAGCCGGACTATCAGGGACGTTCTCCAACCTGCTCATCCCGTTTCAGATCGGAGCACGTGATATGGCTTCACCGCTGTTGAACATGTTCTCTTATTGGTTCTTCTTCCTGGCGGGTGTGATCATGTTCTATTCTCTTTTCCTGAGCACGGGTCCATTTGCCGGTGGTTGGACAGCATACCCACCGCTGAGTATATTGCCACAGGCTTCCAGTGGATCGGGTGCAGGCATGACTCTTTGGACCCTGAGTTTGGTCCTCTTTGTCGTGTCCGTACTGCTCGGAGGGATTAACTATGTGACGACGATACTGAACATGCGGACCAAAGGCATGAATATGTGGCGGATGCCCCTGACTATTTGGGCGTTCTTCATTACCGCTATCCTGGGTATCCTTTCATTCCCTGTTCTTGCTGCCGGATTCTTCCTGCTGATGTGCGACCGTACCCTGGGTACGAGCTTTTATATCAGTGAGATTTTTGTGGGTGGTCAGGCCTTAGAAAATGTAGGCGGTAGCCCGATTCTTTACCAGCATTTATTCTGGTTCCTCGGTCACCCTGAAGTATATATCATTATCCTGCCGGCCATGGGGCTTGTATCAGAAGTTCTGGCCGTACACTCCCGGAAGCCCATATTTGGCTACAAGGCCATGGTTTTCTCCATGCTGGCCATTGGCTTCTTGTCCTTTATCGTCTGGGCACACCACATGTTCATGTCTGGTGTGAATCCTTTCCTCTCTAACTTCTTTGTGGTCTTCACACTGATCATTGCAGTACCCTCCGCGGTCAAGGTGTTCAACTGGATTACCACCCTCTATAAAGGGAACATTCGATTTACAGCAGCAAGTCTGTTTGCGATAGGATTTGTCTCCATGTTTATCTCTGGAGGTCTGACCGGCATCTTTCTGGGGAACTCCACATTGGATATCCAATTGCACGACACCTATTTTGTTGTTGCACACTTCCACATTGTGATGGGTGTAGCGGCATTCTTTGGCATGTTTGCGGGCGTCTACCACTGGTTCCCTCGTATGTTTGGTCGTTTTATGAATGAAACGTTGGGCCGCATCCATTTCTGGGGTACACTCGTTGGCGCGTATGCAGTATTCTGGCCCATGCATTATCTGGGGATGGCCGGTGTTCCTCGTCGATATTACAGCTTTGATAACTTCGATACGTTTGCACACTTTGACGGGATGAACAAGTTCATCACCATTGCAGCGATGATCGTCTTTGTCCTTCAGGTATTGTTTGTCATCAATTTCTTCTACAGCATTTTCAAAGGGAAAGTGCAGAAAACGAAGAACCCTTGGGGCGCGACTACTCTTGAATGGACCTCACCGATCGATGCACCTCACGGAAACTGGCCTGGGAAGATCCCGGCTGTTCACCGTTGGCCTTACGATTACGGAAAAGATGGAGAAGACTTTATTCCACAGATCGTTCCTCTCGCCGAGGGGGAGAAAGATCAGGGACACTAACTAAACCAGCAGTATTTTTCGCTGACCGAAGATCAGAGCGTATATGGCATTTACAATTCAGGCAATTCAACTCATCCGTTCACGACTCGCAGAATATGCGGTGTTGGTGAAGTTGCGCTTGACCTTGTTGGTGGTCTTCTCTTCTGTATTAGGTTATTTCCTGGGTGCAGAAGTCGTCCAGGCGAGTATTCTGTTTCTGGTTATCATCGGTGGCCTCTTCGTCACCTTCGCTGCGAACAGCATGAATCAGGTCCTGGAAAAGGACTATGATCGCCTGATGACCCGTACACAGAATCGACCACTGGTAACCGGTACGATCAGCGTTCCCGAGGCTGTGTTGTTTTCAGGGATCAGCTGTGTGATCGGTGTCGTGGCTCTGGCTGCGATCAACATGTGGGCGGCTTTATTCGGGATGATCTCCTTCCTGTTATATGCATTTGTGTATACACCTCTGAAGCGAATCCACCCGATTGCTGTATTGGTTGGAGCTATCCCTGGTGCAATGCCGGTCGTTATTGGCTGGGTGAGTGGTTCCGGAATGTTGGCCCAGGAAGGTTTACTTCTATTTTCATTACAGTTTTTCTGGCAGTTCCCTCATTTCTGGGCAATTGCCTGGTTAGGCCATGAAGATTATAGCCGGGCAGGGTTTAGAATGCTTCCTGAAGCGTCTGGATCACCTACTCGGGAAACGGCACGCCAATCACTGATATACGCCAGCATGTTGACGATCCTTCCCATTTTGTTCTTCGCGTTTGGTTTTACCAGCTGGATCGGATTGGGAGTTCTGTTTATCCTGGGCGTGCACTACACTCGTGCAGGGTATACATTCTATCAGTCCCTGGATGATGGGTCTGCCCGTAAGTTATTGTACTCCTCATTTCTTTACCTTCCCATGGCCCTGATCGGGTTATTTGTGGATCAATGGTTACTGGGATGACGCAGGCAGTAATCACACCGACACCGGTTCAGTATACCGGAAAGTGGCATCCAAAGAAGTTTGCTTTGTTGCTGGCCATGGCAGGGATCATTATGATGTTCTCTGCACTGACCTCCGCATATATTGTCCGGAAAGGTGCTGGCAACTGGCTTGAATTCAAGTTGCCCTCAATCTTCCTGTACAATACGATCGTATTAATTTGCAGTTCCATTACGGCACATCTGGGGTATAAAGCATATCGCAACAGCCAGGTTAGTCGGTATCGTTGGTTATCGGCAATAACATTTGGACTGGGAATATTATTCCTGGTTTTGCAAGTCATCGGTTGGGAACAACTTAAAGGCATTGGAGTGCCCCTGGATGGCAATCCTTCCGGGTCATTCATCTATGTGATCAGCGGTACGCATGCAGCGCATGTGCTTGGCGGATTGGGTGCATTGTTTCTGGGTGCAAAAACAGCTTTTGGCCCCTTCAAGCAGTCAGCCGGAAGAACTTTGAGCATTCAACTAGTGAATACGTACTGGCATTTTGTGGATGCCCTCTGGATCTATTTGATCATATTTTTTATCGTCCAATAATATCAAGACCAAAGGAATGGCTATGGATAGTGTTTCAGTTCATTCAAACGTCGCCGAGAACGACCAAGACATGTGGGAAGGCGCCAAAGAACCCTTCAAGGCGAGCTATGGCAAGCTGATGATGTGGTACTTTCTGGTGTCTGATGCCTTTACATTTGCCGGGTTTCTGATTGCCTATGGTACGCTGAAGTTCAGTGTGCCAACGTGGCCATTGCCGGATTTTGTATTCTCATCACTCCCCGGTGGAATTCACCATGCACCATTGATTTTTGTCACTATCATGACGTTTGTCCTGATCGCATCCTCTGTGACCATGGTTCGTGCGGTACAGGAAGGTCATCGGGAAAATAAAAATGGAGTCGTCTTCTGGATGGGAATGACCATCCTCGGTGGTCTGGCATTTCTCGGTTGTCAGGCTTGGGAATGGACGACTTTGATCGGTGGTGAAAATATGACCGTGACCACAAATCCATTTGGTTCGCATGTGGTCGATGGCACCTATCTGGATGATGAACACGGTCATCCCTATCCGACATCTATATCGGCGGAGGCATTTCACGCAGGAGAAACGTATTTGATCCATAAAGATCATGAAACGGATGAGTGGATTCGCCGTCGCTACGAAACAACGGATGGCCAAGTGGGTATACAGGAGTTTGGTCCTCAGGCTTTTGGTGCCTTATTCTTTTTTATTACCGGATTTCATGGGTTTCACGTGTTTTCCGGAGTGCTCTTCCTGTTAATCATCATGATCAATGCCGCCAGTGGGCTCTATGCCAAACGGAAGAACGGATATGAAATGGTAGAAAAGATCGGGCTGTATTGGCACTTTGTAGACCTTGTCTGGGTGTTTGTTTTCCTGGCTTATTATCTGCTCTAATCAATTTCTTGACAACGACAATCCAATCGATTCATGGAACATAACGATATCAATCACGCAAAGAAGGTGGTCTTTAAGGGCCTGATCCTTCTTGCCATTATTACTGTTCTTGAGGTAGTGATCGCCCTGTTTGGTAATGGTCACCTCATTGAAGGTGTCCACTTGTCCAAGTGGATCATGTACCCGTTGATGATCGGTCTCAGCTTGTATAAGGCCTACTTCATTATTTATGAATTCATGCACATGAAGTATGAGTTGCAAGGACTGCGCTATAGTGTACTTCTGCCAATGCTACTTCTGGTATGGGCTGTGATTGCCTTCTTTAATGAAGGAAGTAATTGGAAGCATAATCGCCAAGTTGTGCAAGACCGTAACCAGATTGGTATTGAGCAAATGCACACTCCGCCGGCGCCTGCGACCCATGAGGAAGAAGGGCATTCAGATCGCGAACATTAGTCTGCTGGTCTTGTTCTATAAAATGAACTGACAATGGTTCATTCACATTGATGCAAGAAAATATCGAACATAAAGAAAGGCCATCCCGTACACGGAGGGCCTTTCAATTTATATTTCTCTTCCTTCTTCTGGTGGTTGCCCCTCTGGGGTCGTGGATGTATCTGCGCTCCGGCCTGGACTACAGAAAGGAGCAGTTAGCCACTCTTGAAGAAGGAGTGCCCATTCCGTCTGCTACCTGGACTGGCTTGGATGGCAAGTCTGAATCTTCGGCCAATTGGTCAGAACAAATCAGTCTGCTGCTCTACGCGAATGACGCAGAAGTCATGCAGAATCAAATTGATGGTCTTTCTCTGGTATTATCCCAGTTCAATGACCGTGAGGATGTCCTCTTTTATCAGGTCATTCCCGATTCCATTTGGCAATCTGTAACTATGCCCTTGGATACAGCGCAATGGAAGGTCCTCCTTTCGTCAGAATCAGAAGTGGACTCAATGCAGATGATTTGTCAGCGTACATTTCCGGTTGATGAAAGATCAAACATCTTCATCATTGATCGACGAAATCAACTTCGGCAGGCATTTTCGATTGGCGACAAAGCATCACTTACCAACCTCGTTGAAGTGGTGGCTATACTTTTGCCTCCTCGAAAACTGGTTCACCCCGAACTGAATAGAACTAAAGAACGATGATTGAACCCGAGCAGAGAGTCAAACATTTGGACCGATGGGCCTGGGTCATCAGTATACTGGTGCTTATCGCTGTCGTGATGATGCGGAAAATCAAGATCTCCTCAGGGATCGACTTTTCATTTCTACCGCCGTTTCATGCCTCTGTCAATGCTCTTACTTTTTTTGTGTTGATCGCTGGATATATGGCTATTCGGGCAGGTGAAGTCGCCAAGCATAAGTTCAGGATGTCTCTGGCCTTAGTGCTGTCAGTCGTGTTTTTGATCTCCTATGTCCTCTATCATATCACCACGCCCGAGACCCGTTATGGTGGTGAAGGGGGTTGGAGATACGTCTACTTCTTCTTGTTGATCACCCATGTCCTGCTGGCCGCAGGTATTCTTCCATTTATACTTTTTACCTTTATCCGTGGTTATGCTGGTGTGATCGATCGTCACCGCAAATTGGCCCGCTGGGTCTTCCCGGTGTGGGCGTATGTCGCAGCAACTGGCCCGATTTGTTACCTGATGTTAATGCCTTACTATGGATAAGTTTAAGTTCGTATTCGTCTGTCTGCTCATCCTGGGTATATGTCTGTTCGGGACAGTCGAGGTGATGGCTCAGTGTCCGATGTGCCGAATGTCTGCAGAGTCCAATATGGCTAACGGGGGTACAGCTGGAAATGGGCTGAATGCTGGCATTCTGTATATGTTGGCCACACCCTATCTTCTGGTGGGGACCTTTGTTTTTTTATGGTGGCGAAACAACAAGAAATCCGAACAACAAATGGAGGATGAATAAATTCCTGTTGTCCTAAATATGAGAACGGGCACTCCTTGATGAAAGGAGTGCCCGTTCTGGTTTCTGTCAGGGTGGAGGTTTTAGAAGGGAAGTTGAACACCTGCGGTAATATTGAATCCACTATTGCGGATGCGAATATCAACGATTGGGTCATTCAGCATATCCGTGAAACCATGTTGAAAACTTCCTTGTAGGAAAATGTCAGCTCTTCCAGCCTCAAAGACCAGTCCTGCACCGGCGATTCCGCCCACTTCAAACTGATTGTAGAGATTATTGGTCATATCCAAATCATATGAGCCAATATTGAAATCAAGGATCAGGTTGGCTTTCAGATCTACTTGACCATCTATGGCATAACTCAAATGAGGGCCTGCAAAGATGTAGGGCCTGACCGGGCCATCAGAAAAGGAATATTTCAAAAGAAGTGGCATTTCCAGGTACTGTACACGAGTGATCGCTTCTGCGCCAATAGGTACGGGGATATTGAAAATGTCAAATTCAAATCCTTCTTTTACCCGAAAGCCTTTTTCAGCATAATTCAATTCTGGACGAAAGGCCAATCGTTCATTGATTGGAATTTCAGCATGGATACCGGCTGTAGCACCGGTCCAGTAGGAGTTTTCAGGGATCCAGCTCTCGGAGATGCCTTTGATCTGGACTTTGTTGGTATGGATACCACCATGAGCCCCGAAGATGATCTGCGCTTGAGAAAAGAGAGGCAACATGAGGATGGCCAGGATGAAGAGGTAGGTGAGGCGTTTCATGGCTTTTTGTTTTAAAGGTTCACTACTTAGACATGAAGTGTGGACCGGATAGCCTTATGAAACTGTGAAGACCTCTTAAGAGAGCATTAAAAGTGTACACCCTTTGTTGGACAAGACTGGGCAATAGAGATATTACGTTGTATTGAATCTAGCCACCGATTGGAAACAGATAACTCAGGCCAAATTGAAAGGTTCTGTTTTTTATACTTAAGTCGCCTTCGGCTTCATCAAAATAATTGACCAAACCGAGTTGATACCGGGCGTCAAGGCCAAATGTTCCAGAACCAGCTGAGATACTCATTCCGAAACCACCAGTCATGCCAAAATCAAACCTCTTTAAATAGGTGTCTTGCCATGACATGGATTGTTTTTCTGTTTCCCCACCTGAAGTGACTTCAGATTTAATTTTTCCAATCCCATACCCAAAGTGTGGTCCTGCAACGATGTTCAAGCCTACTGGGCCAGCAACGAACTTCATCTTAGCCAATGTGGGGATTTGGAGATAATTATACGTGATGACGTTATCTCCAAAGTAATCATCCTTGAATGTAAATCCGGCTCCTGAAAAGAGTAGTTCTGGTTGAATAGTGATTCTATTAGATAGTTTAATCTCACTGGATACACCAACAACAAAACCATACTGAAAGCTTGTCTCCTCAGGTATCTCATCACCCGAGAAGACTACACTCGCCAGGTTAAGCCCTACACGTGGACCTATTGAAAACTGAGCCATAAGATTGGACATCAGCATTGAAGACATCAGGAAACAAATCGATAAAATGAGCTTTTTCACATGTATTGATTTGATTAAACGTCTTTGCAAGTGTGGAAGAAAAGTGAAGTAAATCGGTTGATCATTCCGTCGGATTGATAGTGGTCCCCTTTAGATCATAGATGGTTTTTGCCATAAAAATCCAGCCCAGGATAAGCAGGAGCCCACCAATTGGTGTAATGGGCCCGAGAAACCGGATTGGGAGATGGTGAGCTTCGAGGGTACTCAAGAAGTAGAGTGATCCGGAAAAACACAGCACACCCCAAAAGAAGAATTGGAAGGCCAGTTTTTTTGATCGTTCATGGCCGGGCAGGAGTAAAATGATCATCGCCGCTAACGTGTGAATGAAATGATAGAAGGAGGCCGTTTTCCAAACCTGGATCGAGGATTCTGACACCAGATCTTTTAATGCATGCGCACCAAAAGCCCCGAGAAGAACAGCGAGGGCTCCGGAAAGAGAAAGAATGAGAAATGCGGAACGGAATGGTGAAGGTTGCATGATCAGGAAGGAATTTGCCATTGGATGGGCTCCAGGCCCTGTTTGGCGAGGATTTCGTTTGTTTTACTGAAATGGCCACAGCCCTGAAACTTGTTTCCGGCTAACGGAGAGGGATGAACAGCTTCAAGAACGGTATGTCGCTGTTGATCGATCAGAGCCGCTTTCGATTTGGCAAAATTCCCCCACAACAGAAAGACCAATCCCTCCCGTTGTACCGACAACTGCCGAATGACAGCATCGGTGAATCGTTGCCAGCCGATGCGACTGTGAGCGCCGGCCTTTCCGTGTTCGACAGAAAGCATTGCATTCAGCAGAAAGACGCCTTGTTGGGCCCAACTGGTCAGGTCGCCATGGCCGGGATTGGAAAGCCCCAGATCCCGATTCAGTTCTTTATAGATATTGACCAGCGACGCAGGAGTCCGAATGCCTTTCGGTACAGAAAAGCACAAGCCCATAGCCTGGCCTGGCTGGTGGTACGGATCCTGACCCAGAATGACCACTTTGACTTTCGCGAACGGAGTAGAATCAAAGGCATTGAAGAGAAGCGATCCGGGGGGGTAGATCGTTTTTCCTTCGGCCTTTTGTTGGACAAGAAATTGTTTGATCTGCTTGAAATAGGGGAGCGCAAACTCCTCTGCCAGGGCTTTTTTCCAACCGGGTTCGATACGTACTTCAGTGGAGGACATAGGCAAAGTATGGTGAGCGAGACGGAAAATTAGGAGAATTTCACGGGATAAGAAGGGAATGTCTAATTTTGCCCTCCTCATGGTCCCATAGCTCAATGGATAGAGCAACTGCCTTCTAAGCAGTAGGTTGCAGGTTCGAGCCCTGCTGGGATCACACTTTTCCTTTTTTATTCGGCTGATACAACTACAGAATGTCGGCTGTGCAGGTGAACCTGTACTCTCGTTTCATGTGATTTGTCCTTCCTCATCACATACTAATTCTCAGTGCAGAACAAGAAGATATGCAGCTGTTTTGAAGCGAAAATCTGCACGAGTGGTGATTCGATTTGGAATAGTGAAAAGACTCGCCAATAATATTCGTGGGTTTCTTGGTATTAAGGATATTTAGTATTTTCGTCAAAACCTTATACCTATGCTAAACAAAATGACTTCTTTCAAAACCTTAATGGTATCCGCCCTGGTCCTCGGACTGGCGACATTTTCACAAGCACAGACTGTTTCTGCTGGAACCTGGATGATCGGGGGGCTAGCTGGTTTCTCATCAGCTACTGCTGATGGTGCTGATGATGCACTGAATACCATTACCATTTCGCCAAACCTTGGCTACTTTGTCATTGACAATCTTGGAATCGGTGTGAACGTCGGCTTCGTTAGTCAATCGCTTGGTGATGCTAGCCTGACTCAGGTTGGAATAGGCCCATATGCGCGTTATTATGTGTATCAGGGGCTTTTTCCTCAAGTGGGAATCATGTATAACAGCATTAAGTTTGATGATGAGGATGCAACAACATCTACTGACATCAATCTTGGCGTTGGCTACAGCTTCTTCTTGAACAACTCCATTGCAGTTGAACCAATGCTATCTTATTCGATAGGTGGCGGCGATGATAAAGTGAATACATTCGGCTTGATGATCGGCATCCAGGCTTTCCTGGGACGCGAGTAAGCATTCACTTTCCATACACACATAAAAGGGCAAGCCAAACGGCTTGCCCTTTCTTGTATTCGTACATATTGCTGACGCCTTAAAAAGCGCGCGAAAATCCAACGCCACCTAAGAGGATGGCACCTTGCCCCACCTCTTCTCCATCTGTTTGTACGTTGATCTCCGCACCAAATGCGATCCGTGGGGTCAGGAACCAGTTTCCCAGGGGGATGGGGTAATCCAGGGTAAGGGTAGGTTGAAAGACTGTGACATTGGTTGTGCCTGTGACTTCCTGGGGTGTATCTGGATCCATTTTCCAATCGATCTCATTCCACCAGATATCTGTTCGGACACCCAAACGCAACAGACTCCAGATGCGATGAGCATATCCTATGGAGCCACCAAAGCCACCACCTTTTTCATCGTCCTGGACACCCAGATCCCGATGATCGACAAAGTTGTAACCGATCCGAGCCTCAATCGCTGCATTTTCCCCAAATGAATAAGCATAATTCAAAGAAGGAATCTGGCCAGTCGGGTAGGTTTGGATTTCTATCCCGATCTGGTGTTGGGCCCAACTGCTCCCACCCAACAGGAGGAACAGGATGGTTGAAGAAATGATGAGGGTTGTTTTCATTGGTTGCAATAGTAAAAGTGATTCGATAAATTATTGGTCATTGCGGACGCTGATCTCATCAATAAAGATATAGGCATCGCCTCCAGCCCCGGGATGAGGCGGCGGAAGTGTTCCATAGTTCTTGACATAGATCTTGATGTAGCGAGCTTTTTTGACTTCGCTTTTACCACCCAGCGTGATCCGCTGGTGGTGGTGTTCATCAGCGGGCAAGGTTTGCGTGACATGAAGTGCTTCTTTGTATCGCTCTCCGTCGGAAGAAGCGAAAAATGTTACCTCCTTGGGAAACACGATCCACGCTTTATAATCCTGCAAAAATGAGGCTTCGAGATATGGAATTCGTTGTTTTTCCCCCAGGTCAATGATCAACTCAAGATCCGTTCCCTGATATCCCTGCCAACGACCCTTGCGCCATTCAACATCGCCCATTAATCCGTCCACCAGAGCATTTGGACCACCGGCTGTATACTGGGGGTGAACTTTTGAAAGCACTTTGACAGACCAGTCATTCGGCAACTGATGAAAGGTAGCAGTGATGACCTCACTACGCTTACCAGTTGTATCCACATGCTGCGCGTTTACAGTGGTTGTAGCTCGGATCTGAAATGGGCCTTTATACGAAATGGATGGAGCCTTGCCATCAACGCTATATAGCGTCTTGAACCCGGGACGTTCCTCGATTGAGACTTCCGCCAGATCACGGAATGGATAGGGTGGGCCTTGCACAACTGGAACAGGGACAAAGTCAGGCCAGATGACTTCCGCTTTAGGCCGTAAATGCGGTTTTTCTGCCCAGGAAGGATAAGGCTGTGGCCCCAATACAACGTCCATATTGACACCGGCAGTAATAAAATGATGCACCAGCCAGGAGTTGGGTAAAGGCTCGGCATTCACTAAGACTTGCTGGACGTATAGATCTGAGCTCTGCTTGCGTAAAGCACGGACTTCAAAGACCTTGTCCTCCTCCATAGGAATACGGACTTCAGGGAAGAGCGGAGTACCCAGGACATAATGCCCTGAACCGGGAACAACAGGATAAAAACCCATGGCCGAAAAGACGTACCAGGCACTCATCTGACCACAATCTTCATTGCCAGGCAATCCATCCGGAGTGGGACGATAGAGGTCGCGAATCTTCACGATTTGCTCCGCGCTCTTCCAGGGTTTGCCAATGTAATTATAGAGGTAGGCCATATGATGACTGGGTTCATTGCCCTGGGCATATTGGCCGATCAGACCGGTAATATCCGCTTGCGCTCTTCCGGTAGTCTCCGAATTGGTTGAGAACATCAGATCAAGTTGGGCCTCAAAGCCAGCCGGTCCTCCCATTTGGTCGATCAAATAGGAGATATCATGCTGAGCTGCAAAATTGTATTGCCATCCATTCGCTTCGGTATAATGGTTATTCACCTGACGGGGATCAAAGGGTTCCAGCCAGCCACCGTTGGAACGAGGTCGGGCAAATCCGATATTGGGATCAATAAGGTTGCGGTATCCGACAGAACGCTCCAGGAACTCCTCAAAAACATCCTGGTTGCGCAATTTCTTGGCTAGTTGGGCGATGCACCAGTCATCATAGGCATATTCCAGGGTTTTGGATACTGACTCAGACTCATCCTCGATCTCCAGGAAGCCCTTCGTAGTATAGGCGTCCAGACCAAATACCTTTGCGCGGGCAGTTTGCAGCATAGCCTCCAGAGCAGCCTCTTCATCAATGCCACTGATCCGTTTTTGGATGGCGTCCCAGATGACACTGACAGCATGATATCCGATCATGCAATTGGTCTCATTAGATGCCAGCTCCCAAACGGGTAAACGACCACTCTGTTCGAACTGGAGAAGCATGGTCCGAATAAAATCCCGGGTCCGATCCTTGTCAATGATGGTGAGAAGGGGATGAAGAGCACGATATGTATCCCACAGGGAAAAAACGGTGTAGTAAGTAAAGCCTTTTGTGAAATGGATTTCTTTGTCCATACCTCGATACCGGCCATCCACATCCGAAGCGATGTTCGGGTGGATCATACAGTGGTATAAGGCTGTATAGAAATTAGTCAGATCATCCCGGTCGTCGCCCAGGACCTGGACCTTAGTCAATTCCTGGTTCCAGGAGGCAAGTGCCTTGGCACGCACCCCTTCAAAGTTCCAGTCCGGACACTCTTTTTCAAGGTTGCGCAAGGCGCCATCTACGCTAACATGAGAAAGCCCGACTTTAACCAGGATGGGTTGACTGCCTTCGGCAAAGGTGAAACTGGCGGCCAGGTCCTGTCCGAAAATAGCACCGGTCCGATTGGGATCCGCTTTTCCATGATGATGGACCACCCAATTGGCAATGGGCTCATTGAAGTCCATCACAAAATAGATGACCTGATCTACGGCCCAGGATGAGGATCGTCTCATACCGGTGACCCGATGGTTGTTCACGACCTCCAGGGTGGATTCCAAAACCGCATCTCGATGTCGGAGATCCAGGATGATATTGCGTGTACCCGCCTGTCCGAATTGATAGCGATGCATCCCGACACGTGCAGTAGTGGTCATCTCCGCCTCAATGCCATCATCTTCCAATCTCACCCGGTAATACCCCGGGTTGGCGACTTCGGTCTCATGTCGAAAAGTGGACTTATACACTTCAGGGTCAATACTTGGACGGCCGCTCATCGGGCTGATCAGGATATCACAATAATCGGCAACACCCGTGCCGCTGAGATGGGTATGTGAAAAGCCATAGATCGCCTGATCGTCATAATGATAACCAGAACATCCATCCCAGCCTTCCAGGCGGGTATCCGGGCTCAACTGGACCATTCCGAAGGGTGTGGTCGCCCCGGGAAAGGTATGTCCATGGCCGCCAGTTCCTACGAACGGGTTGACAAATTCATCATAGGGCCCTTGTGCAGCCAAGGCCGTAGACACAAATAATAAGAGGATCGCTATCTTCCGCATATACAATCAATGAAATAGTGGCACGCAAGATAGAAGATACCTGCCAACTGGAAATCTGCTGCTTCGACCTGGAAAGTGTTTGCTTGGCAGAACAGGAGGGAATTACAGCCATTGAGTTATGTACCCATTATACAGAAGGGGGATTATGGCCGGGTGAGCAGCTGATCCAGAAAGCCAGGAAGGCCTTCTCCGGAGAGTTACGTGTGATGATCCGACCACGACCGGGCGACTTCATCTATGACGACCAGGAGGTGAAGATGATGTGCACTCAGGTCAAACAGGCTATGTCTCTGGGAGTCAATGGGATCACTTTCGGCTGCCTGACAATGGATGGGGAAATGGCTGTTGATCACCTGGACCGCATTCAGAAGGCATCACAGCCTGGCACTACCTGGACTTTTCATCGTGCAATTGATCTGATCCATGACGTACCATCCGCTCTTGAAAGCCTCGCTAACCGCGGCGTACATCGTGTCCTGACCAGTGGAGGTCAGCCGCGAGCGGTGGATGCCTTGGCTGTTCTTCAGCAGTACCAGAATAATGTGGCGGCCCATCTGGTTATTGTCGCAGCTGGAAAAGTTCGGTCGGAACAAATTCCATTATTCCGGGAGGCAGGAGTGAGGAGCCTCCACTCGGCAGCATCTAATCGCCTGGATGGGCAAGCCGATGTAAACCTGATCCATCAATTGAATCAACAATGGTGCAATCCGGCTTGAGGATCCCCAGGATATTTCGTTTTTCAGGGTTTTGGTACATCAGCCAGTTCCGGCATCCATATTGGTATTATATCGCACTGATCTGGATCCAATTCCCACTTGTTCTGGCTGGTCAACCGGTACACCCCCTGGCTAGTCGGATCTTGCTTGATGAAGACTGGACCTATACAGATCAATCAGGAATGGGTTATTCAGGTGCCGCCAAAGTGCCGGGTTCAATACATCTGGACTTATTGGCAAACGGGCAGATCAATGACCCTTATTATCGAGATGAGATCAGTCGGATAGGGTGGATCGATTCGACAACCTGGGTCTATCGATTGGACTTGGCACCCATGGCCCTTCCCGAAGAGTCCAGCAATGTAGAGCTGGTGTTTGAAGGCCTGGACACCCGCGCAGATGTATTTATCAATGATCGGCTAGTGCTGGAGGTTGCGAATATGTTTCGTCAATGGCGGATTGATCTGCAGCCTGAATTGTTCCGGGATACAATCCATATAATGGTTCATTTCCATTCTCCAATAGCCTGGGGGAAGAAACTTTCTGAAAATGTAGACTGGTCATACCCTTCAGATAGTGACCCCTTTCCGGGTAAACCTTCCGTTTTTTTACGAAAGGCGGCCTTTCAGTTTGGATGGGATTTCGCTCCACCGCTTCCAGGTTGTGGCATCTGGAAAACCGTGTTTTTGGAGGTCTGGAATTCAGTACGATGGACAAATGGATGGGTACGGACGGTAAAGGTCAGTCAGGATACAGCGGAGGTGATCGTGGAAGCGACCCTGGAGGCAGTGCAGCGCAACCGAATCACCGTCTCTGCACAATTCGGAGATCAACAAATATCCCAGTCAATTGAGATTGATTCAGGTCAAAATATCGTGCAGTTTCCCTTCAAAGTGCCCAATCCCCGTTTGTGGTGGCCTCATGATCAAGGGTCTCCTGAATTGATACCGGTTGCCTTGGTCGCACACACCGGGGCGGGAAGAGATACGCTGTCCTGGGAAGCCGGAATTCGAACAATTCAACTGGATCAGGAACCGGATCAGGATGGTACGCCCTTCCGTTTTATCATGAATGGTCGGCCTGTTTTTATGGCAGGAGCCAATTGGGTGCCTGCAGACATGTTTCCCGCCCGGGTGACAGATCGTCAATACCGGGATTTGCTGTTCGCTGCCAGAGGTGCAGGACTGAATATGCTTCGTGTGTGGGGAGGGGGTATCTATGAATCGGATCTGTTCTACCATCTGGCTGATTCGTTAGGCATTCTGATCTGGCAGGACTTCATGTTTGCCAACACCATGTATCCTGGCGATTCTGCTTTTATGGACAATGTACACCATGAGGCCACCGAGCAGATAGTGAGACTTCGTTCTCATCCGAGCCTGGCCCTCTGGTGCGGGAATAATGAAATTGATGTGGCCTGGCAGAATTGGGGTTGGTCAACGACCTACCAATATTCCAAAGCTGCAGAGCAGCAAATGGTTAAGGATTATGATCAGCTTTTCCATAAAATGCTCCCGAACCTGGTTCTCCAGAAAGGGGGAGTCGATTATGTCCATACGAGCCCTTTGAGTAATTGGGGTGACCCCGCTGATCTGGCCCATGGGGATAATCACTTCTGGGGGGTCTGGCATGGCGAGATGGCCCTGGATAGCCTACAAACTCGGATTCCTCGATTTATGAGTGAATATGGGATGCAGTCCTTTCCGACCTGGTCCTCGATCAAGCGGTTTAGTCTTCCGAATGACTGGGATGTCCACAGCAAGGTCATGAAGCTCCATCAGCGGTCCTATAAAGGGAATGACCTGATCACAAAGTACCTGCAACTGGAAGGGGAGGAGGTCGAGGGAATGGGATTCAAGGCGTGGGTCGAAAAGGGTCATCTGCTGCAAGCCAGAACGTACAGCCTCGCACTGGAAGCACATCTGGGCGCTCAGCCCTTTTGTATGGGCAGCTTATTATGGCAATTCAATGAACCCTGGCCCGGTGCAAGCTGGTCGATCATCGATTATTATGGAGCGCGTAAGCCCGCCTACTTTGCATTAAAACAAATCATGACTCAAGGAGACTAATAGGGGCCTTGAAATAAGACATTCTCTTCTTTCTGGTAAAGGGCATATTCAAAGCCAACTTTGGTGGAATAGGCACCATGTTCCCCCGCTTTATTGATGGCCAGGAAGCCCACAAAGAGATCAGGTTTGTTCGGGTTGCGTTTCTTGATTCGAAGGACGGCTTCCTTACAGGCTTCTTCTGGTGAATACCCTTGTCGCATCAATTCTACGATCAAAAAGGAACCACAGATTTTAATGACTTCCTCACCGGTTCCCGTGGCGGTCGCAGCCCCGACTTCATTGTCCACATACAGTCCGGCACCAATAATCGGGGAGTCACCTACACGCCCCGGCACTTTGAAGGCCCAGCCGGAGGTCGTACATGCCCCTGATAAATTCCCCTGTTGATCAATGGCCAGCATTCCAATGGTGTCATGGTTGCTGATATCGGTACTGTATTTTCGCCATTTGGGATTGTTGGCCTTCCATTCCTTCCAGGCTGTTTTTGCCGTTTTAGTCAATAGATTGGTCTTTGGAATCCCCAGATCTCGGGCAAAATCTCGAGCTTTCTCCCCGACCAGCATTACATGTGGGGTGCGTTCCATAATGGCCCGGGCCACCGTGATCGGGTGAAGCGTGTGTTGCAAACAGGCCACGGCTCCGCATTGGCCTTCATGGTCCATAATCGAAGCATCCAGGGTGACATCCCCTTCGGCATCCGGAAACCCTCCAATGCCTACTGAAGTGGAAATGGGGTCGGCTTCTACGACCATTACCCCTGCTTCTACGGCATCCAGGGCTGATCCGCCCTTTCGAAGAACATCCATGGCGGCTTTGTTGGCCGGAATGCCAAAATTCCAGGTACTCATGACCAGGCTGCCGGGCTTTGTTGGATCTGAAATGAGGGGGAGCCTAGGCAGGCGTGAGGCAGTGAGTAGTCCAGCTGCTGAAAGAAAGGTTTTCTCGAGAAAGGAACGACGGGAAGACATAGTATAGCGATGGATATTGGTCAACGATAATACGGGAAGTATCGGATATCAGCCTGTTGCCACCGTTTCTGGTGGACATCGACCCGGTCCAGAAAATGGGAATAGTCCTTCTTTTTCGGTTCCGACCACAGCGTCTCTGCAAGGGCTGTGATACGGGGAAAGATCATGTATTCGACATGCTTTTCATTTGGCATATACTCTGTCCAGACATTGCCCTGACCACCTCGAATGTAATGATGGAGGGTGGTGTCCAGCTCTGCCGGTACGGGGTCCCAGTTGTAGACAGATTGCAGGGGATTATGGCCTCCGATTGCCAGAGGTTGATCTGATCGCTTGGATTGATAATGATCAAAGTAGCAAGGCTTTCCCGGAGTCATAATGACTTCATGACCCTGGGCAGCAGCATCCATGCCGCCTGAAATGCCTCGCCAGGACATGACGGTAGCGTCAGGGGCCAGTCCTCCTTCCAGGATTTCATCCCAACCAATGATCCGGCGGTCTTTTGAATGGAGGTATGCGGCGATCTGCTTGATGAACCAGCTTTGTAGCTCATGTTCATCTGCCAGCCCGTTCGTTCGGATGTTTTCCTGGCAATCGGGGCAGGCTTTCCATCTTGTTTTCGGGCATTCATCCCCACCGATATGGATGTACTGGCCGGGGAATAGATCGACCACCTCATCCAACACATGTTTCAAAAAGGTGATCGTCTCTTCTTTTGTACAATAGACATCGTCAAATACACCCCAGGTGGTAGCTGGCTGAAAAGGGCCTCCAGTGCAGGATAGTTCCGGATAAGCGGAGAGGGCGGCGAGGGCATGACCGGGAAGTTCGATCTCCGGAATGATGGTGATCCCTTGATCTGTGGCGTACTGAACGACTTCTCTGATCTCCTCCTGCGTATAGAATCCACCATAACGTTGGCCATCATAACGAGGTGGTTGATCACGGGCACTTCCGATCAATGTCTCTGACCGCCAGGCACCTGTCTCCGTCAGTTTCGGGTAACGCTTGATCTCTATTCGCCACCCTTGATCTTCGGTCAGGTGCCAGTGGAAGGTGTTGAATTTGTACATCGCAAGATAGTCGATGTAGCGTTTGATGAAGGACACTGGAAAGAAATGCCGGCAGACATCCAGATGCATGCCTCGATAGGGAAATTGCGGGAAGTCGTGAATGTCCAAACGAGGAGAATAGTAAGCGTTTGTTGAAGAATCCAGCTGGATCGTCTGGAGGAGGGTGGTCAGCCCATAACGAAGTCCGGCATCTGTGCATGATTTAATCATGATCAGGTTTTCCTGGATGTTTAGTGAATATACTTCCGGGTTTTCGAACAAACTACTGTCGATCATCATCAGGATAACACTACATCGTTTATGTTCCCCTCTGCCAATAAACGGTTTGATTTTATCCAGGACCCACTCTTTTGTAATGGAACTCGAATTTGAAATGCCCACATCCAGGAAATCCTCCCAATAGAACCGTTTGTCAAAAAGGGTCATCTCACGAGGAGCCGGGATGATGGCTGGAAGGGTGTTCTCCTGGGCCTGTAGCCCGTTTATTGAACAGGTCAAAAGGACGATCACCAAGATGAAAGCCAGCCATGGCCTGAGGGTCGGGTAGAGGGGCGTTTTCATCATGGCTCTGGTTGTGTTTGTTCGGGATGATCGTAACTGATGCCCTGAACAGACAGGATATGGCGTACCCGCCAGGCATACAGGGCAAGGAAGGCAAAGCAGATCACCGGGATCCAGTAGCTCATATGGATGCCTGTCAGATCAGCTGCATAGCCTTGAAGTGGTGGGATGAATGCGCCACCCAGGATCATCATGACCAGAAGGGAAGACCCCTGGTTGGTATATTTTCCCAGGCCAGCGATGGACAGACTGAAGATACATGGCCACATAATAGAACAGAAGAGACCACCTGAAACAAAGGCGTAGACGGCCCATTGACCATCCAGTAGAATTCCTGCAATCATCATGATCATGCCGAGGATACTGAACAGGATGAGGCTGCGGGCAGGCTTGTCATTGCCCATAAAGAATCCGAGGATGCAAATGAAGACAAAAGGCAGATAACCAATAAGATCTGTCATGGGGCTTCCCTTCAAGCTGTTAACAAACAGTATAACGGCATAAGCGATCAAAGGGACGACAACCCATAAGATTCGTTTGAGGTTTTTGGAGACATTGAATACCCCGATAGAGCCTGTCCACCGGCCAATCATCAGGCTTCCCCAGTACAGACTGATATAGTGCACGGTTTGGGTGTGATCTAGTCCAAGGATGCTGGGATCGGCCATGAGCGCAGGCAGGTTGCTCTGGATGCTGACTTCGACACCGACATAGACGAAGATGGCCGCCATCCCCCAGACCAACTGGGGGAAGCGAAGTGCACCCAGATCATGACGGACTTTCTCCTTGGTGGTGATGGACGGAAGTCGGGAGCGCCCCAGGATAAGCGCAAACAGGACGAGGCAACCTGCCAGGATGAGATAGGGGACCTGGACAACATCGAGGCCTTGAGTGGTCTCAGCCTGGATATTCCCAAACAGGGCCCAACTGATCAGCAGGGGTCCGGTCATGGTGCCGAGGGAATTGATTCCCTGAGCCATATTGATTCGATGTGCTCCTGTAGCGGGGTCGCCGATGGCGATCATGTAGGGATTGGCCACGATCTGCTGAAGGGTAAATCCCAGGCCAATGACAGCCAGGGCCAGTAAGAGGAGGGGAAAGGAACTCATGTTCGCTGCGGGAAAGAATAGGGCTGCGCCGCAAGCTGAGATGAGGAAGCCGATGACCAGCCCTTTTTTGTATCCGATCCGGTTGAGGGGGTCACCGATCCGGGCAGAGATCAGGAAGTAGACGAGTGAGCCAATGAAGTATGCGGCGTAAAAGGCCAGGTCCACCAGCTGGGATTGCCACTGTTGCAGAGTGAAATTCTCCTTGAAAAAGGGGATCAACACTGTGTTCGAGGCCGCCACAAATCCCCAGAAGAAAAAGACGGTGATGAGGATATACAGTGAAGAACTGCGGGTAGTTGAATGGCTGTCGGGCATTGAGGTCGTTTTAGCCGCCTAAAATAGGCCGGGTTTTTCTTTCCCAGCCCATTGAGTATAAAACAAAATGTTTTAAATTTGAACTCCGAACTCCGGAACTCCCGAACTCGAACTCCGAACTCCGAACTCCGAACTCCGAACTCCGAACTCCGGAACTCCACGAGAACTCATGTCCCCCTCACTCTTCAACCGCGCCATCCTCCATCTCGATCTCGACGCCTTCTTCGTATCCGTTGAATGTTTGAAGAACGACAGTTTGCGGGGAAGCCGTTGATCGTCGGCGGGACGAGTGACCGCGGGGTGGTCGCTGCCTGTAGTTATGAGGCCCGACGATTCGGGTGCATTCGGCCATGCCCATGAAGATGGCCTTGCGCCTGTGCCCGGACGCCCTGGTCTTACGCGGAGATATGGACAGCTACAGCCACTATTCGCATCTGATCACCGAGCTCATTGCCGACCAGGCACCGGTCTTCGAGAAGGCTTCTATCGATGAGTTTTATCTGGATCTGACCGGGATGGACCGGATACTTCGGGTGTATGCAGTGGTCGGGCGAATTGCGTGAGCACATCATGAAAGAAAGTGGGCTGCCCATTTCCTTCGGCTTGTCAGTCAACAAGCTGGTGTCTAAAGTGGGGACGGGCGAGGTCAAGCCCAATGGAATGATCTCTGTACCGGCCGGTACAGAAAAGGGGTTTCTGGCTCCCCTGTCGACCAACAAGATTCCCGGCATCGGGAAGGAGACGTCCAAGAAGCTCAGTTTTATGGGCGTGCGAACCGTCCAGGTCTTGAGTGAGATTCCGATGGGGCTGTTACAACGCGAGTTCGGGAAACATGGCCGGGACCTGGCGCAGCTTTCAATGCCTATTGATGATGCCGCTGTCGAGCCCTACGAGGAGCAAAAATCCATGTCGTCCGAGCGAACCGTTTCACCAGGATACGCCGGAGGTCAACCGGGTCTGGGATATGTTGCGCGGAATGACCGAACGACTCGCCTACGATCTGCGTAAGTCCAACAAGCTGACCAGCTGTATTACGGTGAGTCCGCTATGCCGACTTCAATACCTACACCATGCAGCGGCGGTATCAGCTATACCGCTACCGATGGCCCCTTGCAGGTCGCTACCCTGGCGCTCTTCGACCGGCTTTACTAACGCCGGCAACTGATCCGTCTGATCGGCGTGATAGGGCCTGGTCCAGGGGCACTACCAGGTCGACCTGTTCGAGGATACCCTCGAGGAAGTCCACCTGATGCAGGCTACAGACCGGATTCGCAATCGCTTCGGCAACCAGGCCGTGATGTGGGCCAGTGGGCTGGGGCAGAGTGATAACATGGGAAGGCATCAACTGCTGTCAAAGGATACGGAAAGAGAAGATCATCGGTATATTGACCCGAAAGCAGTTGGACCTCAATCGCATCTGTGGAACAAACACCATCCATTTGCTCATTTCTTGCCAGACGTCCTCTGGCCACGTGCTACAAAGCTCCGGGAAGGACCACATATCATCGGCGACACAGACCATAATGACGGGTTTGTTCTACTCAGGGCATCTCACCTCCACCTGACCTTTGCCGTGGAGCCCACGTTAAGCAAAGAACTGGCAGGTACATGCATGTCGCTATGCAGAAACGGTTACGATAGACCTGGAAGATCCCACCATTGTTATGGATCACTGGTCGAGATATGTCGCCGCAGTAGCGCATACCGCCCATGCCCACAACCTCCCACTTGCCGGACTGGACACTACCTTCGAAGGGGATCGCCGGCAGGCGCAGGGGATGTCTTCCTCATCAGCATTGACCCGTGGACTCATCTTTATCCTGAATCATCAAGGTGATTGGAAATTGCCATTGGGAAGACATCGCCATGTCCTAATTTTCTTTATTGTTTATCTCATCATATGTTTTTGTAAAGTAGGATAATCCAAGACCCAATAACAAATTAATATTGAAGTTTTGCCTGTCAGATAATCTAATGGAAATGTTTGGAACAACCGATATGGAATACCCCAGTATGTCATTATTCCCAAGGTATCCGGTTGAAACCAATAGACCTACTTGTGGGTATTTGTAATACTGATTCCAGATTTGTTTACCACGGGTTTGCCAGGCAATATTGATATCACCAAAAACACAGGCTGTCCGTTCAGGCATATCAGGCATATTTTCTATAATCTTACCAATTCTTAATTGTGGCTGGATAAAAAATACATTTTTATCAGGTGGTTCACTGAGCTGACCCAAACATAAATTTGTCAGGAAAAGAAAAATCAGGACAACTATATGAGTTCTTATGATCAATGGCAATTCTTTAAAATTTAGATGATTATAAATTTGTAAAGTATCTTTCAAAAGATTGACCGAAATTAGTTAAAAATATACTTATGTCGATGTATACTACAAGATTATCATATCTATCAAGATTCAACAAATCATCTTTATTTTATATGCTATTCTCATGAATTGATGATTTTTTTTATCTATATTTGAGGCATATTTATTCAACTAATCAGATAAAACCAAAATGGAATACGAAATTTTAAATGTTGATTACCAGGACAACATTGTAATTGTAAAAATTAATCGACCTAACGCTTTAAATGCACTGAATACCAGGTTTTTCCAGGAGATGGATAATATAGTTACAAATGTAACCAATAAACCTGAGATAAAAGTTATGATTATAACCGGTGAAGGAAAAGCATTTGTTGCCGGAGCTGATATTGCAGAAATGGTCGATAAAAACTCAGAAGAAGGATCTGCTTTCTCAAGGATTGGCCAAAACACATTTCGCAGTTTGGAGAAAATGAAAATTCCAGTAATTGCAGCCATCAATGGTTTTGCTTTGGGAGGAGGACTGGAGTTGGCTATGGGATGCGATTTCAGGATTGCCAGTTCAAAGGCGAAATTCGGGCAACCCGAAGTAAACCTTGGTTTGATTCCCGGATATGCCGGAACACAACGATTATCCAGATTGGTAGGAATGGGCGATGCATTATTTCTGCTAATGTCTGCTGAAATGATAGGAGCTGAAGATGCATTGAGAATCGGACTTGTTCAAAAAGTATTTGAACCTGAAGTATTGATGGATGAAGTAATGAAAATTGCTCAAACACTGGCTTCAAAAGGACCTCTTGCCGTGAAAAAAGTAAAAGCAGTTACCCGGCAGGGCTACTTGATGGATTTTGATAAAGGGTCGGAGCTTGAAGCGATCCAGTTTGGAAGTTTGTTTGGAGTGGGTAGTGAAGGTGAAGAAGGGATGAAAGCTTTCCTGGAAAAACGGAAACCAAATTGGTAAAATATTTAATGAAGGTTATCAGTTATTTGTAAATATTATAATTTAAGTGTTTATTATGAATTACGACGAAAGATTACAGAATGTATCGGTTTTAGGAGCTGCCGGTAAGATGGGAAGTGGCATCCTGCTGCTTACCGCCGTTGAAATGGCTGACCTGAGCCTGAAACCGGAAAACAAGGGAAAAACCTTTTGTTTGAATGCCATTGATGTTTCACATGAGGGCCTTGCCGGTTTGATGAAATACCTCAAAGCACAGGTGCAAAAAATGGCTGAGAAAAAAACAGTGTTGTTAAGAAAACTGTACGAAGATCGCAGCGATTTGATTGAAAATGAAGACATCATCAACGAGTATGTTTTTGATGTGATGAATATTGTGCGGCCTGTAACAACTATTGAATCAGCTTATGACAGTCACCTTGTATTTGAAGCCATTGTTGAAAACCTGGATGTGAAAAATAAATTATTTTCTCAGATCAATGAAAACAATAAACATAAACCCTGGTTTTTCACCAATACTTCTTCTATTCCTATTCATATTTTAGATGAAGGTGCAAAACTGAATGGTAGAATTCTTGGATTCCATTTCTATAATCCACCGGCAGTTCAACGTTTGGTTGAATTAATTACAACTGATAAAAATCAGCCTAAAGAAATGGTTGACTTTGCAAAAGCATATGCAAAAAGCTTAAGGAAAGTGATTGTTCCATCCAATGATAAAGCTGGATTTATTGGCAACGGACATTTTATGCGTGATGCCTTGCATGGTATCAATGAAGTTGAAATGCTTTCTGCTGATATACCATTTGTTGAAGCTGTTTATATGGTCAACAAAGTATCGCAGGATTTTCTTGTAAGGCCCATGGGAATATTTCAACTAATTGATTATGTAGGAGTAGATGTGGTTAAATTTATCATGCAGGTGATGAACCCTCATATGCCAGAAGAAGATCTCCACAGTGACTTATTGGATAAATTGATGGATATGGGTGTAAAAGGCGGACAAAGATCTGATGGCTCACAAAAAGATGGATTCCTGAAATATGAAAAAGGTAAACCTGTAGCAATTTTTAATCCTGAAATAAATGATTATGTTGAGATTGTCAATTTCAGTGCTAAATGTGATGAAAAATTGGGTGCTTTGCCTCAGTCATGGAAACCATGGAAAGTGGTTAATTTTAGCCGAGATAAAAAAGAAGCTATGTTAGAAACATATTTTACTGAGTTGAGTGGAATGGATAATGTGGGTGCACAACTGGCTAAAAAATATAACAAAGAATCCAATGAAATTGGTAAATTTCTAGTTTCCATGGTGTTGCAAAAACAATGATGATGTAAATACCGTTATGTTGACTGGATTTTTTCATGCTTACGGACCAATAAATAATTATTTAAAAAACTAAACCGGTTTTTTATTTGTTGAACTTATTAAACGAATATCATGAGTAAATTAAGACGAAAAGTATATATGGCAGCCGGTTACAATACCATTTCGCTGGGTACCGGCAGAAGTGAATTTAATCCTAAAAAGCCCCGTCCGGGTCTGGAACATTATATAAAAGAAGCCGGACAGGGAACCCTTAAACAAATTGGTGGTGCTAAAAATGTGGATGAAGGAGCCATTGGAAATTTTATGGCTTCCCGGTTCAATAAGCAGGGCCACCTGGCAGGTTTTATTCCATACATTGATGAAGAGCTTGAATACAAACCCTGTATCAGGACAGAAGGAGCTTGTGCATCAGGTGCATTGGCATTGGTTGCCGCCATGAAATCAATTTTGGCTGAAACAGCAGATGTTGTATTAACGGTTGGCGTAGAAGTACAGAATACCATGAAAGCCATTTATGGTGCTGATGTACTTGCTGGAGCGGGTTGGTTTCAAAACAGAAAAAACGGACATGCCTATTTTTTCCCAGGACAGTTTAGCGACAGGGCCAAGGCTTATTATGACAAGTATGGCGAAGAATATGCCCGTAAAGGAATGAAACAATGGTTTGTGAATGCAATGGAAAATGCACGTCTTTGTCCTACTGCTCAGGAACATGAAAACAAGGTGGAAGACCTGGGTGGTCTTTATGATAAAATGACACCCAATGGTAAAGCTTTTGTTGACAGCCTGAATGTGCTGGATTGTTCCAAAGTTTCTGATGGTGCTTCTGGTATTGCCATCATGTCGGAAGAAGGATTGGAAAGATGTGGTATTCCAAAAGATCAGGCAATAGAGGTTGTTGGATTTGCGCAGGTTGAACGAAATATTACCCTTGATCCACCTGATAAAACAGAATTAACAGCCATTAAAAAAGCAGCAAAACAGGCACTGGAATCTGCAGGAATTACAATCGAATGATTGGGAACAGCCGAAGTTCATGATTGTTTTTCCATTGCAGGAGTTTTAACAACTGAAGCTTTGGGATTTGCTGAACCTGGTAAAGGTGCAGAATTTGTGGCAGAAGGTAATACAGCTCGCAGCGGTAAAATCCCTATGAATACAACTGGTGGTTTGATTGGCTGGGGACATCCAACCGGTGGAACAGGTGTTCACCAGGCGGTTACTATCTGGGAACAGCTAACGGGTAAAGCAGGTGATGCTCAAATTGAAATTTCAAAAGATCGTCCTTATGGTATGACCATCAATATGGGTGGTGATGATGTAACTGTTGTGGCGATTGTTTATAAAAGAGGAGATTTTTAAAAAAGTCTACAGTCTGCAGTCGGCAATTGGAAAGAAATACATTTTACAAATTGTCGACTGCCAACTTTTTTCATCTTGTAATAACCCTTCCTAACTGTTTATTTATATCCTGACTGATTGTTTTCAGCTCCTGTTGTCGTTTAATCAAATCTTGCATCTCCTCGTACCGTTCTTCCTCTTCAGCAAGTTTTAAAGTTTGCTGACTTTCGGCAATCAGTTGTTCAATTTTTTTTGCTTTAAATGATAAAACTGAATGCAACAACCGCATTTTTCAAGATGACTGGCTTCTGTTAAGACTTCAATGCGGGCAACGATTTCCCATTTATCGCTCAATTCATAGGGAGAAGTTAGCAGATCAATGGCTGTGGAAGAAACTTTTCTGCTGGTATGATTGATGAAAAACTTCTCATCCGGAATAGTATCATTGGAAACAAATTCAACATATTCATCGAAAATCTTTTGATAGGCTGGATTCGAAAATTTAATTTCGTCACCCAGCAAATCATTCACGATAAAATTAGCAACATTTACAGGTATTTTAATTTTTTGTTTATGTTCGTCAACCTCTTCAAACTCAATTTCTGATTGCCCAAAGTTTAATAATAGCCGAATGACATCCTTTTCCTGGTATTCGGTATCATTGTAGTTAACTTCAATTTGTTTCTCTGCAGGTAATTCAGGAACTTCAAGGAATTGTTCCGGAAAACTTTGTTGGTTGGTTTGTCTAAACTTTTTTCTCAGATTTTTATTCAATTCATTCATCAAAGTCTGCTCAGCCATTTCCATCATAACCGAACATTCTCTTACATATACCGAACGAATAATTTGATCAGGAATCAATGCAATACTTTGAACAATCTCTTTGATCAATCCGGCTCTTTTTACAGGATCTTTTTTGACATCTTTTAATAAAATGTTGGTTTTAAACTGTATAAAATCCTTTGAATTGGATGACAGAAAGAAACTCTTCCACCTCTGCCGAGACGATGTGTGACCGAACATATGAATCAGGGTCTTCACCTTCAGGGAACATCACTATCCTAACATTCATTCCCTGTTCAAGGATCATATCAATACCCCGGAAAGAAGCTTTTAATCCAGCTTCATCACCATCATACAAAATGGTAATGTTTGGCGTGTATCTTTTGATTAATCTAATCTGATCAGTAGTTAAGTGAGGTTCCGGAAGAGGCCACCACATTTTCAAAACCTGCCTGGAAAAGGGAAATCACATCGGTATAACCTTCAACCAGGTAACAATTGTCTTTTTTGATGATGGCATTTTTAGCAAAATAAATACCATATAAAACCTGGCTTTTACTGTAAATATCAGATTCAGGTGAATTGACATATTTGGCCTTTTTCTCTTCAGATTTTAAGATCCGTCCACCAAATCCGATTACACGTCCTGATAAATTATGAATGGGAAAAATTACCCGTGCACTAAATCGGTCAAATTGATTTCCGTTTTTATCAATGGTCAATCCGGCCTTTGTCAGGTACTCAAGATTAAAACCGTTTTTTAATGCATATTTTGTAAAAGCATCCCACGAATCGGGACTGTAACCCAACTGAAATTGTTCAATGGTATGTTCCCGCAGATCCCGGTTTTTAAAATAGCTTAAACCTATTGCTTTTCCTTCTTCAGAATTCAACAATTGATCGGTAAAAAATTTCTGGGCAAAAGCAGAAACAGCAAACAGGCTTTCTTTTTCATTAAGCTCCTTTATTTGCTCAGGTGTTTGCTCTTCTTCCTCAATCTCAACATTGTATTTTTTAGCCAGGAATTTAAGTGCTTCAGGATAGGTGTAATGTTCGTGTTCCATGACAAAATTCACCGAATTGCCTGCTTTACCACAACCAAAACATTTGTAAATTCCTTTGGCAGGAGAAACGGTAAAAGAAGGTGTTTTTTCGTTGTGAAAAGGACACAAACCAATCATGTTTACACCTCTTTTACGGAGGGTAACAAAATCACCCACAACCTCTTCTACGCGGGCTGTTTCGATGATGGTGTTTATGGTATCCCTTGGAATCACAATAAAAAATTTGGATTGC
>CALNZC010000085.1:0-6671 GCA_942490895.1 uncultured Saprospiraceae bacterium | reverse complement strand
AATAAATGCTTCCAGTTCTGCTTCCAGTTCAGCAATTAAGGTTAGTTGTTCAGTCAAACAAACGAGGTATTCCGCGAAACAGAATTCATCTGTATACCCGATAACGGGGGCCTCATCATCTACAACGGTCACACTTTGGTCACAACTTGATGTGAGACCCGCCCCGTCGGTAACAGTCCAGGTTACGATGACTTCCCCTGTGAAATACATACCGCTTGCATCATCTGTTCCGTTGTAATCATTCGAAATAGTAATGTCTGGGCAATTGTCTTCTCCAGTAGGTGAAGGAATAGATATGGCTGCACAACAGGTTCCCGCATCCACATTGGCCATGATGTCAGCCGGACAGGTGATGGTGGGATCCTCCGTGTCAGGTAAATTGCATTGGCCTTGTAAATCAGTCAGGCTAACCAAGGCCAAGCTGAGGGTAAGGGTGCACGAAAGAATTGTAATGCCTGAAAGGGCGATGATTTTTCTCATAATAATTCAGATTATTGTTGATAATAGGAAATTAAAAGATAAATAAGAGACGGCACAACAGTTTCAGCATGGAGTAATGATTAGATCACACGTTTTATATTCTAATCTTTTCCATGTCCATGCTTGAACATCGTGCTTCATTAGGGCAGAAGTAACGCTTTGAGGCGCCAGGCTAAAAAAAATCATGCATTTTGTCAAATCTCAGTGGCTTGCAGATTGTCTTCCTTGGCCAAACAATATAGACATGCATGCTCGCTCTCAAATTATGAAATAATCCTGAGTGTCCTGCCTTCCCGGATCAAAGATTGCTTAAATGAATCCTGGTATATAGGGGAATACCTCAACATGCCAAGTATATCTGATCAGTTAATAATCTGCCTTGTTTCAACAGCTGATTGTGTCCAGGCCGGTTCTGGGAACCTATTCTGAACCTATTTGATGATCATTCTGGATCAGGTGTCGAGGGCACGGGTTTATTCCGTCGGGCGCTGCCCAACGCTCAGTTCTTCCGCCCCTTCAGGGTTTGAAGCAGGAGTATCTTGATGAATTCCGCTTTTCGAAATATCGCAATCACGAAATAACGCCATAACTCCTCAACGCCATAATTCCTTCCCTCCAAACTCCAGCACCTCCAGCATTCTCAAGAACTCACTTTGCAACGGAGCAGTGATCAACACCGCCTTCTTCGTCCGTGGATGGGTAAAAGAAAGTTGTTGCGCATGCAGCAGCATCGTCTTCATACCCCATTTTTCCAGGAAGAGCTTGTTCTGCTTGTTGCAGCCGTGGGGCCGGTCGCCGATGATGGGGTGGAAGATGTGGTCGCAATGGCGGCGGATCTGATGGGTGCGGCCGGTCAATGGTCGTGCTTCGATCAGGGAGTAGCGGGAGGTGGCGTGTTTGCCAAAGGGAACGGGTACCTCGGTTTTGTCCAGCCGCTTGAATACGGTCACCGCATCGCCGGTTTTGCCTTCATGATTGGTGATGGGATAGTCGACTTTGATCTCTTCGGGAAACCAGCCTCTGACAATGGCGAGGTACCGTTTGTCCATCTGCCCGGCATGAAATTCATCCTGGATGGCCCGGGCCATCTCCGAATCGAGGGCAAAGAGGAGGACACCACCCGTCTTCCGGTCGATCCGATGACAGGGGTACACATGTTTTCCCATCAGCTGACTGCGCAGGATCTGTACCGCAAACTCCTTCGCGTCCAGGGCCAGGTTGGACCGATGGACGAGTAGTCCATGGGGTTTGTTGACGGCGACGAGGTCGTCGTCTTGATAGAGGATGTCGAGGGAGGTGATGAGGGTGTCGGACATGGAGGCCGGAAGATAGGGGATCAGTTCCTCACATTCCCTATTTGCGTTGCGGATCCAACAATCGGCAAAATTCGGGATAGAAGGCGTTGCCTACAGAACAGGTTTGTCCATTGCGGAGTAAAATGGTTTTTTCGCCGTGATTGATCAGGGATACCCAATTGAGATTGACCGCCTCAAAGCGATTGATCTGGATGATGTGAGAAGGCAATTGCTCCATGAGCTGGGCCAGCGAAAGGCTGCATCCGAATTGGAAGGACTCGAGGATGACCTCGGTTTTACCCAGGCCTTTAGGGCCGGTCCGGACCTGGACGATATCCCGGGGATGAATGAGATAACTCTGCCGGCCGTCCTGCAGGGGGATCAATGGCTCAACTAGCGGGGTTGTTGTGCGCCAACCGTTTGGATTGTCGATGCAGATACAAGGCATCCAGTATGGTGGCCTGATGTTGTGCCCATTCTTCCCAGAAGGGTTTATTCAGAATATGAATGACAATATCATGAAAATCATTGTGGACCCGCTTGGCGTTTTCAAAATCACGAAATCCGGTATTGATCACCACCGGAGGAATGACCTTCTTATGCCGGCGTAATAAAGTCAGTAATTGAAAGGCATTCCCGCCGATCAATTTGATGTCCAGGAAAATAACATCAGCTTCTGTGGTGGAGATTAATTGAAATCCGGATTCAACTGCATCAGCCTGGCCAATCACTTCAAAGTCGACTGTTTCATTCAGAGCAGAGATCAATTCTTCCCTGACCTGTGCTTCATCCTCGATGACCAATGCTCGGAGTTTAAGAAAAGTCATAACGGTAGTTTGTCGGGATGTGAATGTGGACACGCGTGCCGTGTGGAATACCATCAGTGATCAGGATCCTGTCTTCGTACCTCACTAGGAGGGGGTGGGTGTTATACAGGTTGAAGAGTTCGATCAGATCCTCCATCACGGACGTAGAACCTTTGTGGTTGTTTTCTCCATTGATCTGGATTTCTGGTCGCCCTCGACCGTCATCCTCGATGGAGATAGAGGTGCCTGTGTCGACCTTCTTGATCGTCAGGGAAAACAGGGATGCTCCGGGTCTGTTGCGGATTCCGGATTCAATGGCATTTTCGGTATGGATCTGGAGGAGCAATGCGGGTACCTGAACATCTGCCAGCCATTCGTGGTCATCTGGTAATCTAATAGTTGTTGTCAAGCCACTTCCAAAACGAATCTCCTGGATGCGGAGATAGTTTTCGACGATGGTTAATTCCTGTCGGAGACTATGGGTGACCTGACCACTGCGGGTATTGGCAAAGAGCAGGTCGACATTCTGAGCCAGCCGCCCGATCAAGGCTGCGGTCTCGGGGTCTTTTCGGTATCGGCTTTGCACCCAATGCAGAGAATTGTTGAGGAAGTGAGGATTGAAGAAATTGCCCAGTGCCTTGGCTTTGAGGGTGTCGCGTTCCCGTCTGGCTCCTTCCAGAGCGAGTTGGTGATTCATGGTCTGTTTTTGACGTGTGGAATGACTCCAGAACCACACCAGCAATAATGCCAAAACCAAAACACTCAAGCCTGCCCAGAACCACGGATTTTCCTTTAATAAACGCGATATGGTAAAGGAATAGGTCGCTTTTCCAACATCAACCCCATGCCTGAATGCCTGGATCTGAATGATATAGTTTCCCGCTGGCAGATAGGGCAATTCGACCTGTCCTGCTCCGACTTTGAGAGACAGCAAAAAGAGTATCCAGATCATCCCGGATGACAGTGACATCATAAAACAATCGATCTTCCAGGGCAGTATTTCCCGAAGGCAGAAAGGAAAAGGTGATATTCCGATGTTCTGCCGGAAACCTGCCGATGGATTCACCTTCAGTAGGAATTGACTTTCCACCTGCTGTGAAGGATACCAATCGGATGGAGGTGTTGGTCGTGTCGAATCTCAATTGGTCCAGATCAATGGACAGGGCGCCGCTTTCTGTGCCGATCCACAAGTTCCCTTTTGAGTCAAGGAGAACTGCATTTTGTTCCGTGCCCCCCGGTGGGAGGTCCTCGCCATATCGCAACGTAAAGGTTCGAGGACCATATCGCTGGCGGAGGTAGAGCCCTTCTACGGTGCCGATCACCAGGTATTGGTCCAATTCCACGATGACACTGACCCGACTGGTGTCATTGCCAGGGAGGAGGTATCGCTGCCAATAGGATGAAGGATGATCATTGAAGTAGTCAAATTGCTCCGGGTGAGGAAGTTGATACAAACCATTATGCGCACCAATCCACAGTGTGCCTTCACTGCTGGTACACATACTGAGTGCGCCGATGCTGCCCGGCACTCCGGGTATCCGGGGCCAGGTGATCGCCGTGTCACGTGCGGGATCATACAGGGCGATACCCTGGTTCAGGCGTCCCATCCAGATGCGACCCCGTCGATCCTCGGCCAGGGTCTGGACATTGGTCAGTTCCACCCCTTTTTCCTTGCCCATGCTACGAAAGCCTGTGAGTTGGCCCTGATACAAACGCCCCAGTCCGAGGCCTCTTTTGACCAGTCCCATGCCGATATCTCCGGTGGACAAGGGCAGGAAATAGTATCCCCGAAGCGGCTCACCATCCGGGGCAGGGATGACGGAGGCCTGATCGTCTGACAAGGCCAATAGGCCTTTGCCGGCGGTAAAAAAATACTGATAGCCATCCGGGTTGGTGTATGCTCCGGGGAGGACCCGTGCATCTTCGATCCCGGGCGAATATTGACTGAGTTGATGGCCATCCCAGCGACTGAAGCCGCCTTGTCCGGTATAGCCCCCCCATCCAGATCCGGCCGGAGGTATCTTCTCCGATGGCGTGAAAACCGGTCACCATTTGTGGATCCTGATCCCGGAAGACACGGATGGCCGGATCCGTTCGGACCATCCCGTTGGCCGTGGCATACCACCATCTTCCCTCCTTGTCCTGGGCAAAGTCATACATCAGGTCCCGACGGACGTGATCCAGCATCAATCGGGCATTCCCCAGGGAATCCAGGGCAAACAGAGAAAGGTTATGGGTTAGCGGGTCCATCACCACAACCGCCGGCTGCACGGCAAGCCGCGATCTGGACCAGGGTTTGACTTTGATCAGCGAAAGAGGCGTGAGGGGGCGATCGGATGGAGATGTTAAATGGACCGTAGCTTTTTTACCCTCTTGAAGAAAGAACAGTTGATCTCCCAGAAGGCGGTATTCAGCGGATGTATTTCCGGTGATAAAAGGTATACCTATTCTTTCCTTGAACTGCCATGCCCCATTATGGAGGGTCCCAAATATTTGGTATCACCTGCAGCAAAGGTCCAGGCAGGCGTGCCGGAGGAAAAATAATACTGCAAACCGATGGCCTTCAGTTCTGGTCGCGAGGATCAGGCACTCTGTCTTCCGGCTTCAGGACAAAGAGTCCAGCTCAGCGGAAAAGATATGAGGGTTTCCCATGTGGTCCAGGGCGATGGGGGAGAGGGTGGACCAGTCATAGGAGAAGGTATATTGACCGGGTAGATGGTAGGTTTTCCAGGAGTGTTTGTTTTGACGACAAGCTATGATCACTTCGTCTGGCTCCTGTTTATAGAACCATAATCCATGGTCATCTTCAGTGATGGTAAGCATGCCTGCTGGAAGCTCATGATCAGAAAACCGCTCATTGGTCCACTGGATGCCGTCAAAATGGGAGATGTATTCCCCGGAGGCGAACCGGGTCCAGATCGAACCATCGGCTGTAAAGAAGATGCCATCCAGATCCAGAGCGGGGAGGCCGTCGTCCATGGTATAGATCCGTTCATAGGGATGCTGCCCGTGCAGGGGCATTACGCCTCCTGCCAGGAGGATGAGCATAAGGAAAAAAATGGATCGTCCTTTGGACAGCATAGCGATCGGTCTGGCTATTTTCAAAGATAACCCTTGCCTGTTGTACTGGTCATCGGTAGCCATCAAGTGCTGCCACCCCGCAATGAATCACGGTAGATGAGTCATGAAACCTTGCAATCCGGTTCATGACCGATATGGACCGTTTCATGTTGGAAACGGGGTTGGTTGGTTGTATGAATTCAGATCACGGGTAGGTGGATGGTTAATTTAGGGGATGCAGAATGATGCTGCAGTCCAAAACATTCCATTATGCAGAATTCACCCCCTCAACTTGTGGCCATCCAATTGACTCCCTGGGTGTCATCTGGCAACGGTCATCCGAGCGGCCTGTCCGTTCGTGAATTGCAGATCCTGACCCTCCTTGGAAAGGGATACACCAGTGACGAGATATCAACCACTCTTTTTATCTCCACGTGTACCGTGAGTTCTCATCGGCGGAACATGATCACCAAGACCAATGTGCGCAATACAGCTCATCTGATCTACACGGCTTGCCGGGAGGGGTGGATCCAGTAATCCGGGAGGAGCGCAGGAATTGAATCTGACAAACCGACATGATGATGAAAAGCTGTTTAGAAAGGATAAGATTATTCTCCATCCTCGGGTTATTGATGATGGTATCGGCCGGAGCATTGGTCGCACAAGTCCTGGAATTTGCTTCACTGGAGAAGGATTGGACAGTGTGTGCCAACCGGCCGATTACCATGAAGGTGATCAATACTTCCGGTGGTCTTTTACAGAATAATAGTGTGACCCTGCATTTGCCTTGCGAAAGGGTCAACACATCGAGGGATCGGTCCAAGGAGGAACGGAGGTCGACCTCTCCGATCTCCAGCACCCGTCTTGGGTCTTTCGATGTACAGCCAGGTCAGGGTAGACATACAATGCGAGGTTATCGTGACCTGTTGCGGCCATTCCCTGTTTGAATGCCGGACAACTGTTTTCGATCAATGCCGACCTGATGACCAATACGGGCACCCTGGAGGTCTTTTCTTCAGACCCCTTCAAT
>CALNZC010000084.1:0-2107 GCA_942490895.1 uncultured Saprospiraceae bacterium | reverse complement strand
ATGTAAATCCCTACACAACCATTTACTGCCAAAGTGTAAAAGTAAATCCCGTCGAGCTGGCAAACGATGACCGGGAAATCTGGTTCTCCGTAACCGGAGGCACTTCCAGTGAAGGAGCCTGGTACTCCGTAACGGTTGATTCAGATTTCACAACCGTTACATCGGGCCCGACGCAGGAATTCACCCAGCCCGGTAACTGGGAAGTGGAGTGGAGCACGGACAGCCAGCTGAACAATACGCCCTTTTTTGCAGGCAAGGCGACCAATGCATGGACAGATCCCCATGCCATCTACATTCACACCTCAAACGGCCTGCAGAAGGTTGTTGACGTGGGGGGATTCTCCTGCGGCTTTGCATTTGACAACAACGGCAACCTCTATACGGGAACCTACACCGATTCCGGGCCTGCAAACCAGCAGTATGTCAGACTCTATTCCAAACAACAGATCCGAAACGCCATATCCACCAAAGTGGCCCTGCTCGCAACAGATGCCATCAGTACCATCGACATCCCCGCAGTGGGTACAGGCAATGACATCTATCTCGGCGCCAATGACCTGGAGAGCGATCCTGACGGCAACATCTATGTGTCTGCAAACGGAAGCTGGAATGCCCAGTACGATTCTGATCTGGGTTTTGTCTTTAAAATCGATGCATGCACGAATATTCAGACACCGCCCACAACCATGACCCAGATCGCTGCAGGAACAATGGACGCGGACGAACCGGACTGGCAGAAGTCCCTTGCCTACGACGGAGCGTCCAACCTCATTGCAGGCGGTCACCACGACCCGACAAACACTTCCATGACCGGGAATCGGCTCTACGTGGACCAGGATTTTAGATGGGGCACCGGCGGACCGGACAATATCGCCGGGCTTGGCAACAATACAAACAGCGACAACGACACCATCATCGACTGCTTTGACAATGCCTATCTTACCGACAATGAAAAGCAGGTCGATGCGGATTTAGATATGTACGGAAACTATGTCGATGGGGATTTCAACAACGACGGAATAGTAAACATGGTTGATTTCGGATTGTTTCAACCCACCGTCGGAACCTCAAATCCTGAGATGGATATGAATTCGGACGGTATCGTAAATATGCTTGATTTTAATATGTTCTCCAATCTGGCGGGAGATACTGCCCCTTATTATTAACAGGCATATCCCCCTGCACCCGATACTTCGTTGTTGTTATTTGAATGCCATGAAATAACAAAGTCGTGAACATTTATGTCACAGTGGAAGCCATTCGTTCCGTCTACGTCACCATAAAACAGAGCGCAGGTTTCCACTGTGAAAAACAAGGATTCACCATATGAAAAAAATACTATTTTCCATCGCAGTGAATTTTCTGGTCCTTCTTATCTGTTCGGGAAGTTCACTGGCCTCGTGGTCATTTGATCTGACAACTGATTATACCCCGGGAGACAACCAGGCCGTATTTGAAATCGTACTGAATACCAATGAATCCATTACATTGTCAGGTTACGCTCTTTCCTTCTATTATGATATTGAAGAGCTTAAATATACGGGGCATAACAATTCCCCGGAGAGTTCCTGGGGGCTGATGAAGGATATAATAGGCAAGTTTTCAGTCGATGAAGCGGCAGGCTCCATTTCAAATTTTAATGCCATGTCATTCTCACCCGTGGACATTGCCCCCGGTAGCTATGCACTCGGAACACTTAGTTTTGATATTGTTGATTCAATTATAGATGGTAATTCCGACATCATGTGGGATATCAATGACCCCATGATCTCATGCACCATAAACGGAACGGGTTATGACGGTAAATCCGGGTCCATTGCCGAAGTGCTGACTCCCGCTGTGACAGATACGGGAACAGTAAACGCAGTTCCCATACCTGCTGCAGCCTGGCTCTTCGGCACCGGTCTGTTCGGTATGATCGGGATCCGAAAGAAAACGGTCATTGCCTGATCTTAACCAGACACTCCTCTGCTCTGACGGGATGCACATTTTTTATTTAATAATTTTGTTCATCCCGTCCTTCATGTTTTGTTGCAACAAGTAACATCAAACGGGATTATTTCATGAAAAAAAACAGAACACTCAATACCCTCTCCTACATTCTCAC
>CALNZC010000083.1:0-4996 GCA_942490895.1 uncultured Saprospiraceae bacterium | reverse complement strand
CTCGAAATACCAGGTGCGCACCTCATCGACACCAAATTCATCAATGAAATTCGTTGTGGCTGCCTTCATCAGGTCCGACCATTTCTCCCAGTCATTTGGCCCCGTATTACGCATGCGCATGCCCTCGTCATTGCCGGCGGTTTGTGGATCTTTGATGGACAATAACTCAGGAATATAGTCGTACTCGACGATCGGTTTCATCCCCCGTTTCACGTACTCGCGAAAGACCTTGTTTACATTAGAGAAATCATAGACCGGATTGCCATGGGCATTTTCGCTATAAACGTTCTGTCCACGAAGCACCCCATGATTGACATCTTCGGTGAAGGTGTGGTGCGAGCGAAAATAACGATGGGAACCACAGACCCCATACGGTCAAGCAGTGCCTGCCCGGAAGGTCGGAGGACATGATAAAAGAGATGATCCGAACCTGCCGCTTTCCAGAATTGTGTGTTCTCGCCCACAATCACACTGGCATCCACACGGAAGTTCGCCGACTGACCATTGGATGGTGCATAAACCGAGATAGCCAGACAGAATACAACGCAAACCATCTACTCCACAGATGCCGGCAACAAATTTTACACTTCGCCATGCTTCCCTTAATTCTATTTAAATGGATTTTCGTACCAAACCACGCCCAAACCTTCGCTGTCTTCACCATAATTTTCTTCACAGATCAGCACATCCAGATCCCCATCGCCGTCAATATCTGTAAGCTCCACTTTATCGTATTTGGCATTGTGCTTCCCTGAAATTGGCAGCCACACCTGGTCTTTATCGCTTTTTAGGTCAGCTCCGCTAATCCACGAAAGCCCCACCTTCGCTGCTCCTTCCGTATTGGTGCTGAGGACAAGATCGGGAATGCCATCACCATTGATGTCGCCGGCTTCCACTGATTTGGCATTGCCTGTGGTTTCCGGAATTTTGATGACCGTTTCTGACCAAATTGTTGCCGCAGCATTCATCTTTTTGTAGATGAGAATGGATTGATTGGTACGCTCTGCTACGACCGCTTCCTCCACACCATCAAGATCGATGTCCGTCATCGTCATAAACATCACCTCCAGCTTCTCTCCTCCGATCAGGTGACTTTGCCAGGGAGAACTTAATCGCGTGCCTGGCCCTGGATTTTCGAGCCATCTACATCCCTGCAGCGACAATCGTCTGTCCGTGATCACAATGTCCATATCTCCATCTTCATCCATATCCTTCAAAAGAATCGACATGATCCAGCCAACGGGCGAAATCGAATGCCAGGTCCAATCCGCCAGGTTTCCAGCATCTGCCGGCGCTTCAAACCAACCTATCTCTGATTTTTCACCTTTCCCTGCGGCCACCAAATCAATCCCATGCTGCCCATCAACTTGCAGTGGTTCGGCATACATCCACTTCATTATTCCGTCGGAAGCCGGCAAGACCTGCTGCGCCCAGGCACCCGGATCGAGCCAGGTATCACTTGTTGCAAAATGGACAAAGATCTTCTCCGAATTTGTCTCGGTGCAGCTGACTACGTCCAGATGGCCATCGTTGTCCATATCGGCAAAAACCGCATCCTCCACCTTGGGCGTATTCCCCACAATGACCGAGGGCCACAATTGCTTCACTTTCTCTTCCCCGGGATGAAGATATACTTTGGTAATGCCCCCTTCTTCCCATCCAGTGGCAATATCCTGTAAGCCATCGCCATTTATGTCGGCGAGTTTCACACCATCCGCCCCCGATGAAGAAGCATCAATCACATGTACATCCCAGGCATCCTGCGCCTTCTGGTGGCACGACTGCAGGAGTACCAATAAAACAAGATATCTAATCATTAGAAAAACAGTTTTGCCAGGTTTAGTGATGATTCATTTTTAAGGTGAAAATCTTCTTTGAGCCGCAATCATTGAAGCGGGCAGCACATCCACTGCTTCATTAAATACAGGGGCACCGTTGACCATTTCAATGAGCTTTGCACTCGCAGTTGATGTTCCGCTATACCGATTACCATCGATTTTCAGCGAACCGGAAGACGTAAATCCCGCAAGTTGATTGCTCTTTTTGACGGTGATCAGGGCAGGTTCTGTTGCATCCAGGACAGCATGCACCTCCCATTCTTCAATTCGATAATGTCCCTCCTCACCGAGGTTCTCAACGGCTACAAACTGCTTATCTTCCCTGACCTGTATGATAGCCAGGTACCGCATTTCTGTCGTTTTTTCTTTTGTAACACCTCTGAAGTGCCAGTGGTTCGTATATTCGACGAGGCTTCCATCCTCATCGACTGTCCCTCGAAAGTTTTGAGCGGGCACGGAGAACTGATCTGTCAATTTAAAATCAATGGGCACGCTGCCGTACAAATTCACCAATCCTCCAACCGACCCATTTTCGCCATAGATCGTGCCCCTGCCTGCATCGATTTCAAGGCCCTCATAATGATGCAGCAGCCAGCTCCACTCGGCAGGATGATCCGCCTCCAATTCATCATAAATGATGATGACATTCGGGCGCAGCATGATGTAGTGTCTGCGAAATTTCTCCAATCCATAATCAATAGTTTCCTCATCGGTGGCCTGCCAGGCGTGTGAGGCGTCACCAACAGCATAGGATATTTCCTTGCCGTGGAGGAACCTCGGAAGATAGCCATATGCTCCTGCGTCATATGGTTGCCCATGATCGTCCATCAAAACGCCATTATGGCCTCGCGTGTGCTTGTGCCAGGCCAGGAAATGCGGATCACCCATTGATGGCCGGTAGCCGGAATTGTAGAAAAGCCGTTGCCCGCCATAGGCCATATTGAACGTGTTGTTGTCGGCATGCGTGTGTGCATTTGGTCCAAGGGGCGAACTCCGGATTGACAGCCGGAGATTGCTTTCCTCATTTTCCAAATCACTGTTCAGGTAGGCTAATCCCACGTCCCTGAATATCTGCGCGTCAGGCAAGTCAAATTTGCCCGGTGCAGCAGGCAACTCCATGCCGTACCCATGCTGGAGTCGGAACCATCGAAACTCAACGTCCTCCCATAATTCCTGTCCCAGCGCATCAGGGCTCTTTTCACTATAAAGCCTTGCATCCGGATTTCCCTATTATGCGTGCAAAGGCATCCGCAAATCCTGCATAGTACAGCGGAGGCATCGGATACTTGTCCCCATCATTGCAGAATCCATCGGAAGTCGCACCGGGAGGAAATGCATAATGCAGCCAGGTCGGGAAGCTTTGGTACCATTCTGAATTGAAGAAATTGCGGCCCGAGTATTTTTCAAAGATCAACGGGATGTCGATCATGGACAAGGTATTCATGCGTACATAGGCCGTCCCGTTGAACCAGGCGCCGTCTGTCTCGCCCATCTTCGGGTTTTGGGCAATCCACAATTCGTAGAAGTATTCCAGCCACTTTTCCGCATCAGGTGTCTCTCCCATCAAAGCGACAGAGGTTTGCACCATGCGATGCAGTATGTGCTGCCACACATGCATGGATGAACCGCGATTCTCGATGTTGCCCGCCCACCTTTCGTAAAACTGGTTCGCCCTGGCAGAGGCCTGGTCGATAATTTTTTCCTTTCGGCCGGTGTCAGCAAGTCCCAAAACGCATCAACTCCCAGTGCGAGCGACACCATAATGAAGGAGTCCCCAAAGTTGTTTTTCCTGGTAGGCCCTTTGGGATCCCAGGTAGCCACTTCGAGCATCCAGAGCTTTGCGGTGTTAAAATACGTTTGATCTCCGGTGATCAGGTAGGCCTGAATGAGCGGCATCAATTTATTCCCCACCTGATCGCCAAGTGCTTTGCTGGCATCCAGCTCCAGCTTATTGTTCTGAAAATCATCCTTGCCCTCCAGGGTTGGGAAGGCATTCTTCTCTTTTGGAGGTCGCTTTCCCAGGTGCCTATTCGCCTCTTCAATGATGGCTTGTGCTTCTCTGTGGGTTTTGGACTGCCCCCGGAATTTCCGTAGGTGCTCCCGATCAATCAGCACGCGCGGATGCGAAGATGGTATGTTGTCGATCAGCACCTGCACCTCCGGTGTATCGAAAACCGGTGTGTTTGCTGTGATCTTGAAGGAATCAATTTCACCCCACAACTTGTCATCCGGTCTTACGCGCCAGTAGTATATCCCTTCAGACAGGACTCTGTGCAGGTTGAAGATCCCAAAACGGATATCAGAGATATGAAATAGATTTCTAGAAAAATCTTTTTCTGTGGAAAACTGAAGTTCATACGACGCCCCTTTTTCTGCCGGCCATTCAAAACTGGGTGAATTAAATTTTGGCTCCTCACCACAAGCCGGGCTGTTCCACTTTCGGTATTTTGGATAGACAACGGGAGGCGTACCCTGAACAATGTACTCCTCATGATCTTGATTTTCACCGCAGGCAACAAACAAACACATACGCAAACCAATCAAAAAAAGTGCTTCATGATCAAATTATAAAAGCCGACTGATCATCTCCGCCACCTGCTCACCTAATGCCTCACTTCCTTCTTCCGTAAAGTGTACATTGTTGGGCCGCTGAAGCTCCTGCATTCTCGGCAGCACAAAGCTATAAAGATCATTGACTGGAATATCATTCTTTTTCATGATCCGCCGAGCAATCTTATTGTACTTTTGCATCACCATACTCCCGCAAAGGTCCTGATAGCTCTTCAGGATAAGGAGTGGTCGTTGCGAAGATCAACTTTGCATTCGTTGCCTTCAGTCTTTCGACGATCTGCTCCAGATTAAGCTTGTACTGCTTTGGTTCAGCCTGCCTTGGATCTTCCAGCTTTTGACTGTTCTTACCAGAAACCGAATCCACATGTTTGATGTCATGAAGTCCAAAGTTAAAGTGGATGATATCCCAGGGGGCGTCTCCCATCCATCTATCAATGTTCTTTACGCCACTGGTAGTTCCCTGGCAATTTTCTGCCTTGTCCTTATCCTGCATCGGCCGGCTAACGTTTGCCTTGCCGGAAAGCAACTCGACAACGAATGGATGATACCCGATCGATATCGAATCACCCAACAGCAGCACATTTGGC
>CALNZC010000082.1:0-1031 GCA_942490895.1 uncultured Saprospiraceae bacterium | reverse complement strand
GCAATGGCCTGGGATACGGAGGTCGTACAGCAGATCCTGGAGCAGTAAGGTCGGTTTTCATCCCGCGATCCCACGCACTGGATGAATACCACACTATCGGCATCCCGCAGCATTTCAGGATGCTGTTCGATATCATGCCATCGCATCACATTTGGATTTTTGCCGTACAGGTACTCATCTGTGTCCGATGCCTCGGCCCCCGTGGCAATCACGGTCGCTCCGTGATGCACAATCCGGGTCAAATTGCCGGAAGTCACCTGGGTTTCAAAGTTGCCCACAAATCCGGACGCACCCCTTCCACTTCTGATCCGGTTCCACCCTCAACGTCAGATGCTGGATTCACTATCAACAACCCCTAAACCGGCAAGATATCTTTTTACATCCTGTCCCTTCCAGGTCTGTTTCAAAATCCTTTGCAGCACCGCCGAGTTCGACGATTTTTCCACAATGGCCCCAGGGAATCCCTGGTCGGCCAGGCTGTGGAGCGCCGGGTGGTCATGCCGGAAATACCACCACCGACTACCAGTGCCGAGTTTATCGATTTCCACGGAAAACAGCCGGAATCGGCTCCAGCAAAGAGGCTCTGTTCCCCCAACCGCCATCCGGACCAGGTCTTTTGATTTTTCCGTGGCAGCTTTCCTTATCATTCGAGTGCACCCAGGTACACTGATTCCGGATATTGGCCATATCAAAAAGATATGCATTGAGACCTGCATTCCGTACAGCATGGTCTCCTGGAATAACGGTTCGTGGGTCCTCGGGGTACAGGCTGCCACGACAATACGATTTAATTTTTGCTCTTTAATGACTTCGACCATTTTATCCTGAGTATCCTGACTGCAGGAAAACAGGTTCTCTTCAACATAGGTGACAAAGATCTTACTTTCTAGCATATTCGGGCAATGTGCCGGAACATCAGCCACACCACCGATATTGATACCACAGTTGCAAACAAAGACGCCGATGCGCGGCGGTTCGTCGGCAGACGTCATTTTCCGCGGGGAAATTGTTTCTCCCTGACCAGGGTTCCC
>CALNZC010000081.1:0-9900 GCA_942490895.1 uncultured Saprospiraceae bacterium | reverse complement strand
CTTATATTCTCAGAACCTGATCAGTACTGTAAATGATATGGACATTGTATTCCTGTTCGTCGGCTTATTATCTGCCCCACAGAGTAAAATTTACAAGCCGGGTACCCTGGAGGAAACGGATCACCGCTTGCAAAAGGCGATTCATGCCATCAGTGGACTGGAGATCGATCTGAACAAGAATACCATGCTCAATATTGAACCGTATTTCAAGCGTTTCACTCAATTGATTGCCTTGAATCGGAACAAACTGGTAACAACAGATCCTGACTTCCAAACGGAGAATGGTGACGCTTATGGGATTGACTTCTCTTTGCGTTATGAGACTGGACCGCTCTATGTCTGGACGACATACTCCCTGGCCAAAGTGACCCGGAACGATGGCTATCAAGAATATCCGCCAATCTTTGATCGCCGCCATAATATCAATGCGCTGGTGACATACAGTTTTGGGAGAAGAAATCCTGGGAAGCAGCTTTACGCTGGAATTTTGGAACCGGATTCCCATTCACCCAGACTCAGGGCTTCTATACCAATTATAACTTACAGAATGGTATTGGATCAGATATTTTAACCCAGAACGGAGACCTGGGTATCATCTATGATGAACAACGAAATAGTGGCCGATTCCCGAGTTACCACCGTCTAGATGCCTCATTGAAAAAGAACATGGAGTTTCACAAAGCATTCCAGCCTGGAGGCTGTCGTGAGTGTGACCAATGCATATGATCGCAGTAATATTTTCTATTTTGATCGAGTAAGCTACACTCGTGTGAACCAACTACCCATTTTACCGAGTGTTGGATTGACGTTCAAATTCTAATCTCGTCAGTTATGCGTCTTCTCTGTTTTTGATTTTGATGTGCTTGAACTTTACCCTGTCCGCACAGCATGATCCGGCACCCTTCCTCGTCATCTTTCTCAGAACGAACTCAATCAAGTACAAGATTATATTCGACCTATCCCGGAAGGTACGGTGTCGATCTCTTCCTTGAGTGGTACTGAAGGGTTCAGATCAATGGCTGAATGGGAAGAATTACAAGCTGTCGTCATTACCTGGACCAGTTTTTCAGCTATTCTGGCTGAAATCGTCCGCGCAGTCCGGCAGGAATGCGAGGTCATCATCGTCTGCAATAACAAAGTGACAGTACAGAATTATTTGAATGGAAAGGGAGTTGACTGGTCTTCAAACGTCAGTTTTGTGGAAGGCCCCTACAATTCCATCTGGGTCCGGGACTACGGACCCAATACGGTCTATCAAAATGATGTGGATTCGCTCTATCTGGTGGACTGGATCTATAATCGTCCTCGACCAAAAGATGATCTACTTCCTTCACTGGTGGGTAATTTTATGAATCTCCCCGTTTTGGGTACGACAACGGCACCGGAAGATCTTGTGCATACCGGAGGGAATTTCATGAGTGATGGATTGGGAACGGCATTTTCATCCAATCTGGTGTTACAGGAAAACGGGCCGAACAACAACTATGGCTTTAGTAATCACAGTGAAGCGGAAGTTGATGAGATCATGTTCAACTATATGGGGGTCGATTCTTATATCAAAATGACCAATCTGCCTTTTGATCTCATTCATCATATTGACATGCATATGAAGCTGATCGATGAGGAGACCCTCATAGTCGGTGAATATCCTGCAGGAACAGCAGACGGACCTCAAATCGAAGCCAATCTCCAATATGTCCTGGACAACTTCACCTCCCGATTTGGAACGCCATTTCGGGTCATCCGGGTCCCCATGCCTCCGGATAACAGCAATAAATTCCCTCATCAGGGGGGAGATTACTGGACATACGCAAATGCCCTGATTGCCAATCGAACTGTCATTGTGCCGACTTACTCCTTGAAACATGATACGACGGCTCTGCGCATCTGGAGAGAAGCTATGCCGGGTTACACGGTTACAGGAATCAATTGCGAAAGTATTATCCCGTTGAGCGGTGCCTTACACTGCATTACGAAAGAAGTCGGGGTGAATGACCCACTGCGGATTGTCCACCAACGGATTGACGGATCAGAATCTACACCGGATGGATATGCGATCGATGCTCTGGTACAACATCGTTCTGGAATCCAATCCAGCACTTTGTATTATTCAATAGACACCCTCTCCGGGTATATGGCTACTCCGATGGCCGCGACCGCAGAAGAGAATCATTATGTGGGCTTTATCCCTGTATTCACGGAGGGGACAAAAGTATTCTACTACGTGGCGGGTGAAGCAGTGAGTGGGAAAACACAACGCCGTCCAATGACAGCACCCCACGGCTACTGGACCTTTACTGTTCCTGAGTCTACTTCAATTGATCCATTTGCTGATGCTGGCGTGGTGTTTCAACCTGCCTTCCCGAATCCAGCTCAGGCAATGACTTGTGTGCCTGTCACGCTTCAGGAAAATGGACACTTGAATGTGCGTCTGATCGATGTCATGGGAAGGGAATTCAATCTTTTCCAGGGACAAGTGGCCCAAGGCGAGAAAAAGGTGTTTTTTGACGCCTCTCAGTTCGTTCCAGGCACCTATCAGCTGGTAGCTACAATTGGCAAGATGCAGATCTATCAGACGCTGATCATCCAGCCATAAATCACCAAAAGACAAGTGGTCACGCACCTTTGCGTCTTCAAGTTTCTATCAGAGACGTGTGGCATGAACACGACTTTAGCCGGACCGGGTGGCTCTACTGAACGAGCATGATACAAGCGAAGATCTAGAAAAGAAAGTCCGCTCGGGAAGCGTTCTATATCGGCTAGTCAGCCGAAGGCAGAATCATCAAAAAGGAGGCTTCTAACCCTATTGATTATTCATATCTCGGGCCAAAGCTGCAGCAGCAGCTGTTTCAAACCAGTGACTGAGTTCTTTGCGTTGTTCATCGGTTAGCTGTGCATCAGCATGCATCCAGGTATAGGATTTCATCGGCATGAATCCTTCAGTCACCGCTTCCGCACATTCATTCAGCTTTTTCACCTTCTTATCTGTGGGATAATCCTGGATCACTGAAAAGTTCAGGTGCTTACGGCCTTCAAGGATATGATTCCGTACAAATATGCCAAACGGGTTGACATGGGCATACCAAGGCAATGTGCTCTCATTGGAATGACAGTCATAACAAGCGCCACGAAGGTATGCTGGGGCACCGGGGATGGTCTGCAGGAGATCGGAATTAGAGGTATCTATCGTCCGGGGTGTGACATCTGGGCGATAAAACTGGATCAACACCAGTAGAGCGGCAAGTATGTACAATACCCACTTGAATCGTTTCATTTTCAAATCTGTTTAAGGTAAAAATGAAGAGGGAGCGAATCGCACTCCCTCTTCACTCATAAAGTTTTATCGGACTAGCGTTATATCACCACGTTTGGTTTGGGTAGAACCATCACCAAATCGAAGGACAAGCTTATATCCGTAAACCTCAGAGGGCAAATCCTGGTCATTATATTTTCCATCCCAACCAGTGGTTGGATCCTCATTGTCATACACGAGTTTACCCCATCTGGAATACACCTTGCATTCGATGATCTCAATACCCGGATCCATGAAGGGGAGGAAATAATCATTAGTATTATCCCCGTTTGGTGTAAATACGTTAGGAATATCATATTGAGGCACACGAACAAACCAGCTGCCAAAGATCTCATAAACACATCCGGCAGGTGTGGTGAGTTGTACCAGGACATTGAAGGGTGGGGCAGGAGTAGTCACCTCGAATATCGGTCCGGTCACACCCTGGACCTCCTTCCCATCCACAAACCAGGTATAGTAAGAACCAGCTGGTGGTATTATAGATGGTGTCACTGTAAATTCTACAGATTCCCCTAACAAGAAGGTATCCCGAACTGGATCTGATGTCAAGGTCAATTTGATGACAGGATCGACCGAAATAATGGCCGAAGCTTCATCATCAAAACAATCCAGTACAGTCGTATAGGTCACTGTATATTCTGTAGCCACAGGAGGATCAACCGTGATTGTCGGAGAAGTTTGATTACCCGGAGACCACAGATAAGTACCCCCTACTGGTGTTCCAGTCGCCGTCAGCATCACACTTTCGCCAAAACAGATCGAAGTATCGCTCACCTGAAGCGTCACTACAGGTTCAGTGATGACAGCGACATTGAGTTCGCCAGTCCGCTCACAACCCTGGAAGGTTGCTGTGACATAATATGTCGTATTTGCCAAAGGTGTAATGGACGGGTTGGCGTCATTGGAGGTCCCGAATAATGGATCTGTACTGGTCCAGAAATAGCTGGTTCCGCCACCCGCATTGGGATTTAAATTTGCAGACTGTCCAAGACATACGATCAACTCAGAAGGCAGATCAAGTACAGGGACAGGGACGTTGACATTCAACTTGCCTTGTTTATTACAACCCTTTTCTTCTCCAGTGATCTCATAGAAACCGGTTGATTGTCCAGTGACAATTGGGTTGGGACAGGTAGAGCAACTCAAACCAGCTGGTGGCATCCACATGATATTTTCAATGCTGTCATTCAATATGAAGACCTGCATGGTATCTCCTGGACACAGTGTAATATCTGTAGCTGAAAGCATCAGGCCTACAGGGATCACTTGAATAGCAACCGTTTGGTTCTCCGCACAGGCATTATTCACAGTTTGACGAGTATAGGTAAAGGACTCCTTCGCCGTCAGAACCATATTCAGGTTGCTGTCAGCGGAAAGGAAAGCACCATTCCCCGGCGACCATAGATGCTGAATATCCGGATAATCCTTATTCAGATAGGATGGTGACAGGAAAGTGATGATCTCTCCTTCACAATAGAAGGGTCTGTCAATAAACTTGGATATGGCCAGATCGGGTAATGAGTCTACACGAATGAATACAGAGTCGACAACAGTACAAGGCCCGACGGTCATAGAGGCATAAGCCATGAATGATTTTGTCGGTTTGGTAAAGGCTGCGTTTCCGGTTTGGGTGATCAGCGTCGTATCATTTGGCAACCAGGTCAATACACCTCCAGGGGTGAAGTTCGCATTGAGTTCAATAGAATCGCCCTTACAGAGATAGACAATATCCGAGGCTAAAATGTCGACCGCAGCAGGCACCACCGTAATCTTGACAGATGCCGAATCCTTACAGATGCCGGATTGACTTTCGGCAACAACTTTGTAGGTCGTGGTCACCAGCGGAAAGGCTACAGGACCAGCAATGTTGCCATCATCCAAGGTTTCATCCGGTGTCCATTCATAAGTCGTGGAAGGGAAGAAGATCTCGGGAGCCAGTTGAATCGAATTTCCTTCACACAAATTCTGATCTGGAACCAGATTTGGGAATTGGAATGGATCGACAACAAAGGCAATCGTATCACTTGCAGTACAACCTGTCAGTTCAGCTGTGATAATGTACGACTGACTGAAATTGGGGAAGGCTTCGGTCACCAATCCTTTGGGATTGGATAAACCGAATGCGGGTGTCCAGTTGACACTGCCCTGACCATTCAGATTGCTATTGGCAACAATGATCACGGATTGCCCCTGACAAATACTATCCGGAGTAGGGTTGACAATATTGACTTGAGGATTCACTTCAAACAGGTAGACCGAATCTACATCCGTGCAAACACCCAGGGTTCCAGTTACCGTCACCCACATACTATTCGGTGGGGTAGCCAGGGTGGTTCCAGCGGTTGGATCATTGAAAATACTGACCGGTTCCCAGAAGAATTCCTGAGCCCCCTTCGCTGTCAATGATATGCTGTTACCCGGGCAGAAATAGGCCGTATCCTGGTCTGCATTCACGGTAACGACGAGTTGATCGCGAATCACAATGGTCAGCACTGCATAAGATACAGAACCACAACCGAAATCATTGCTAAGGGTGATGGTCACCGTTTCATCTCCTTCCATGATCAGGTCATTGAGTGGAGTTATGGGGAATGAAAACGAGGTTTGGCCCGGTAAGAAGGTGATGGATGAAGGCAAATTGAGCGTGTAATCCACTCCCAGGGTTGCTGATCCACCGATGGTCAGTTGATAGGTAATGGTATCATCCAATGCCGAATTGAGTGAGATGACCACTTCATCTTCGATATTGGTGCAATCTTCGACCAGATACTCAATGCCGTTATTGTAGTTCACGGACATTCCGGGCGCACCGCCCTTAATTTCAGAAATAAACACACCTGAATCATAGGAGGAATCACCACGGTCGGCGATAGCCAGTTTCAGATGATAGGTTTGACAAGGTGTGACGCTGTACCGTGCAGTCAGACTCTTTTTTGTACCCAGATAATCCGAGGTCAAACCATCATATTCAATGCTTTGTCCACCGAGATTACTGCGATAGTATTCCCAATTGGAGGCATGATTCACACTATTGATCTGTACGAATTCTCCATTGGGCAAAACAGCCATGTTATCCTGACCACCGATTTCTGGTATGCCGGTGATACCGGGCCCTGAAATCAGAAAGGCAAAGATGTCGTTGAAGTTACTGTTGACGAATTCTGGATACTCTTCCGAGCCAAAGACATATTCAAAGGTCAACTCATTGGTATTGGCATAGACATCCAATTCCAGGATACAGGCGTCATTAGATAGGGTTCCATTTCCAAAAAGTTCGGAAAGGATATCCAGATCCTCATCACCAAATGTGCCATTAACGCCACTTGAGCTACCGGAGTCATTCGGTCCCAGGGCCAATTGAGCATTGCCGGTAGTCAGGAGAATACCTTTGTTTAATCCCAAATCAGTCTGGTCGCCTCCAAAGAAAAGGCCATAGGCACCATCCGGACATTTAAGGGTATCAAATGTGACAATGGTTTGACTGCTGGAAAGTGTATTGAGGATCTCTGCTTCTGTAAACTCATTCTGTATGGTCGGCTGATCTTCTTGCTTACAGGGTACCGGTGAACATTTCCATTCGGCCAGGAAACCCTCAAATTCATCAATGTCGTTTGATGTGAATTTGACAGTCATACAACCGCTTGTCGCGGAAAAACGCTTGCACACTCCGCCCCAGGAAGCGGGATCTGATCCAGTTCCCGTGATGGTACCAATGACGGGACTATTATCATCAGGACCGTCATAAATGACGATCTCATCAGCTGTAAAGTCTATATGATAATAGATAAAGTTAAGGTCGATGCAAGCCGAGGGGAATTCCGGACAGATGGTAAAGATGTAAGTCTCATTCTTGCCGTAGTCCTCATCTGGACCACCGGAATCCACCAACTGACCTTCACACTCCTTGGAGAAACCTTCGATGATATTGGTGATCGGTGATTTTTTCTCGACACACAGCTTGAACGATCCTGCATTATTCATGGAGGATTGTGGGTAATCGGCAATTCGAAGCCAGTAGGTGGCTCCGGGTGTCAATCCGGTCATGGAGAACTTGAGGAAATTCTCACCGGATATGGCTTTGAAGCAGTCAAAAAAGAACAGCTCGTCAATGGCGCAATCTCCACGATAGACAGCCACCTGAGGATTGAGCATGGGATTGGATCCCATGTCACTCTCACCGGTTACCGTTACACTGTAGTCGAGAATCGTATCACTGGCAATGAACGAGAACCAGACATCCCGCTGGACGGTACCGGCATCCCAACAAGGGGGAATATTGTCAAATCCAATATTCGATGGTGTAGCATCGATGTTGGAATAATAAACTTCCTCACAATAAGGCGCTATCCCCAAATCAATTGCACCACTGCAATCGTCATTTGAAGGTTGAGCAGAAAGAATGAGTGCCGAAAGGCTTAATAATGCTGAGATCCAGAATTTCATAGACGTGGTTTCCGAGCGCGTAAGATAATCACTTTTCCTGCGATATGAGGATTACTCTATTCGTTCAATTCCGAGGGTTACCGGACCGGTACTGCAGGACGAGCGGATCTGTAGAATTCGGTCTGGAGAATAGAATTGAGCAGGGTCTCCCCATTTGCTTTGAATATAATTGAGGATGTTGGCCATTTCGACCTCATTTATCCCGATTACCGGAGCCATGACCTGATCATACCATTGACCATTCACCTGGATTTTCCCTTCCATTCCCTGTATGATAATACAGGGTAAAAGATCCGGTTGATTGCGAATGAGATCAGATCCTGCCAATGGGGGTATCAAACCTGCCAGGCCAGAACCATCCGACATGTGGCAACTTCCGCAGGCCGATTCATACAGGGCTTTCCCTTGAGTATAGGGTTGCTGACAAGCTGTCCAGAACAAAAAAGCAACAAACAGAAGATGGCTTCTACTCATCCAGAAGACATTGAATATCGGTCATAAATTGATCGACACTCTCTGAGTCTGTCCCATCGCAAAACGAGCGGACATGCCGATGTTCATCCACCAGGATCAGTCGACCACTGTGATCAAATCCTCCGGGGACACTGGGGTCCTTTTTAGCTACTGAAAAATAATTGCCCGCGATCTGATAGATGTCATCTTCCGAACCGGTCACTAAATGCCAACGGTCTGTGTTGACGCCCAAGCCCTCCGCATACGCTTTCAATCGAGGAATAGTGTCATGCCGTACATCGATCGTATGTGAAAGCAGGACGACCCTCGGTTCATCCAAAAACTGTTTGTAGACGCGCAACATCTGCTTTTTGACCTTGGGACAGATGGTTGGACAGGAGATGAAAAAGAAATCTACTACATAGATCTTGTCGGCAAATGTGGCATTATCCACCATTTGACTGTCCTGGTTCATAAACATGAAATCAGGAATAGTCGGATAGATCGTGTCCGTACCCTGAATATCCTGGTTACCCAAAACAGGCAACACCTGACACCCTTCCGGGGGCTGACAACCGATGATCAATAAACCTGTCAATAGGATAGCAAGAGAGATCCAGGTCTTCATGGCAGCAGTTCATTTGAATATTCAATGGCCCTGGTCATCTGATCGGCCACTTTCGTGACTTCGACTTGTTGTTTCCGCAAGTATTCCAGGGATTCTGTTGAAGAAGATGTCGGCTTTCGGTAATCATTCATCCACGCCCACATCATCTCTTCTCCTTTCCGAAGCTCCCCGATCGCCTCAAGATAGGGGAGCCTGCCAACGGAGTCTTTATCCGCCATCATACTCTCCAATTCAAGGCGCAATTGATGCATCTCACCCATGCGAGGCATGACGTCATCATGGACTTTCATCACCTCATCATGCAAGAGGTCGATGTTTTCGCCGCAACCGGTCAAGAATAAAATGGAGAGACAGTAAATAAGGAGCAATTGAATACGGGTCATTATCCTGCGTTGAGATTGCAAAGGTACTTCGCCCTCGCAATCACACCTTGTTTTTTGGAGCAGATTCACTCTCTTTCTTCCCGCAATGTGATGAACTCTGGATAACCGTTACTGCCTCCCCATGCGATTCCTCCCCTCCAGAAAAACATCAGATCAGTGACAACGGGCGATGGACGCGGTTGTTATAGATGTGTTTTATGTCCAATCAAGTCATCTCAGGCATTCCATTATTGTCTATCCAGCTCTTTTGACTCAGTTCAAACTGGTTCATCCAGGCCGATACATGACGAAACTCACAGCATCGTTTATCCGTACATGAGGAAAATATCAACTGGAACACACGGTGATTCGCCCTCCTTCGTTGATTAGATATAACTTTGCTCCATGCACTCTATAGTCCGACTAACAGGCGTCCTTATCTTGATATTCATCATGTCTATTCTTCTTCCTGCAAATCTCGCAGGCCAGGATCGACATTTCAGCCAGTTTTACGCTTCACCGCTGACCATGAACCCGGCGATGACCGGAGCATATGAAGGTAAATTTCGAATTGCGGGTATCTACCGTGACCAATGGCGGCCCGCCCTTGAAAGACCATTCACGACCATCAGTACAGCTTTGGACTTTCGGTTTAAGTTACCCAATGTCAGTCAGTATAAAGATGCCATCGGGGTCGGCTT
>CALNZC010000080.1:0-117056 GCA_942490895.1 uncultured Saprospiraceae bacterium | reverse complement strand
TCAGTTAGGAAATGAGGTCGACAAAGCGCATGCTGTCGATGTGATGGCTCATTGCGACAAGTTACTCAAAGGCGAAAGCAACTAGAGCAGGTTGATCAAGAACTGAAGGGGTAAAAGTTTGATCATTCCATCCTGATCTTCTACGATGATCTCATCAAAGTAGATCGATGTCTTGGAAGGTACTTGATTCATTCGGGCGAGCCACTGCTCAGGGTTTCGTCCATCCAGAATCACTTGCTCGATCGCTCCTTTTACCGGAACAAAACTCACTTTAACCTGATGGATGGGCAATACAGTGTCATCTGTTCGGATGGTCATTGGTGTATCCAGATGCCCATAAAAATCTTTTGGCTTGAGGAATCTTCCGGTATATGTCGCTTCAATCTCTCCCCAATAAAGTTTCCACTTCATGTTTTGATCAATGATCAGATCCAACCGGTTATATGGATCCAACATCTCCGCCACCAGTGTATCACAACGGGATACCTGACTGGGTGGAACGATCAGATCAGTATCAGAAATATACCGATTCAGTGACCGGAAGGCCGGAATACGGAGTTGGGTATATTTTGACTGATCACTATAGATCCCTCGAACTTTCATGTTTGTGGAGTCACTGGGATCATAACGCAAAAACTGCTTATTTCCTTTGAAGTTGACGATTTGCCATGAGGAGATATCATCTGGACCTCGTTTGACATAAGGGATAGAAAAACGAGCAGAGAACTCTTCCCAGGGATTCTCGATTTTCACCGTCAGACTATTGATCACCACACCGGAACTACGGTCCGAATAATTAGAAAAGGTAAAGTAGTCGCCCTCGAGCATATGTTCCAGAAGGTAACCTTGCGTTTCCAGCGTAAACATATATGCACGTTGATCTGCAAAGGAGTCCACCCCTACCTGGTTGCTTCCCATTGGACTGGGAATATGGGTCGGAAAACGACCTGTGGTGTCAAACGTTTCTATTGTCTGATTCTCACTGCTGACAATGGCCCGAATGTCCAGGCCCTTGATCCAATATAGTTTTCCATTTCTGTAAAACTGCATGGGTGACTGCAGTAACGCGGGCAGTTGGTCTTTCTTGATGATGATCTCGCCTCTGAAGTAATACGGAGCTGCCCACATTTCAAGAGGCTGGTGGACATCCCCCCACCCAAAGGACAACACCATTTCCTTAGTGGCATATCCAGACTTGGCCGGCTTTTCCTGCGACCATCCGGAAACCAGACTACCACAAATCAAAAGAAGGACGAAGAGTGGATTAAAACGATTCAGACACATATTCATTGGGGATTATTTCATGTCAGCTACCTTGACCATCAGGTCTTCAATATGATACACCATTTCGATAAAGTGCTTGTCGCGCTTGATCTCTTTATTTCGGTACAATGGCAGATCGATTTGGATATGCTCTACAAACGTAGATGGAGGGGCTTTCATAATGTAGATTTCATCACCCAGATAGACGGCCTCTGCAATGTCATGGGTCACAAAGATGACTGTGGGGTGAATCTCATTCCAAATCTTACCTAACAATTCTTGCATTTGCAAACGGGTGTGGATGTCCAACGCCCCAAAAGGCTCATCCATCAGAATGATGGAGGCATTGGCCAAAAGGCTTCTTGCAATAGCAACTCGTTGTAATTGCCCCCCAGAAAGTGTAGGATACTGTGCGTACTTGAATTCATGACCACTCAAGCCCACCAGCCGGATCATTTCCATAGCCTTTTCTTCTCGCTCGCTTTTGGGCATCCCTGCAAACTGAAGTGGCAAAGCGACATTATCCAGGACATTCATCCAGGGCAAGGAGGAATATTGCTGAAAAACCATACTGGCCCGGTTATCCGGACCGACAGGTTTGCCTTGTAAGAGGACTTCACCGCTCGTTGGTGATTGCAGGCCGGCGATATACCGCAATAGCGTCGATTTTCCGCAACCGGACATGCCCAGAATGACTACAAATTGCCCCTGAGCAGGCTTGTCCTCGACTAGTAAATCGAGTCCTTTAATGATCTCTGTCTGCCCTCCATCATAGCTTTGGGAGACATTGCGCAAGCTGACAATGTTCGCCTGTTGTGGGTCATCATGAATGGGAATGGCCATTGTGCGTTCAGTTTGATCCACGATTCAAAACAGGACTATGCTCAGTTGATTGCCGGCTCAATAACCACCGATATACTTTAAACCCGATCCAGGAGAGGAACACGACATGTACGGCCCAGATGGTATCTCCAAACAAGTCGGCCAGTACACGGCCAGGAAAAAATAACTGTGTCCACTCATTTAAGGCAAGAAAAACATAAAGCCCGACCACGATCCATAATCCGATCTGCCCTAAAAACTGAAGGATCATCTGACCCGTGCTTGTCATTGATTTCACCTGGCTCTCTTTTTTACGCAATGCCGGCGCTTTGAATGGAAAGAGTAAACGGTCTGCTCGTGAAAAAAATCGATCCTGGATAACCCCGATCACAATAATGAGAAAAAGCAGTGCAAAAACCTTGTCCATTCGACCTTGCCGCTGCCCCACTCGCCAGATCAGTGCACCGATCCCACCCTGGCTGCTGTCGATGTTTTCAGCTACGATGATATAGGTCCATGAAATTGCTGTAAGGACACGGATATCATCCGATAGTCTTGAAAGTACAGATGGGATGTATACCGTACGTATAGTTTGCCAGGCATTTGCGCCCAGTGTATAAACTGTCTTCAGATAAACATCATCCACTTCATCTATACGCTGAATGACAACAGGTAGCAGATAGATCATGATACCAAAGGCCAGGAAGTGAACCTTCATATCTGTGCCGACGCCAAACCAGATAATAAACAATCCGGTCACCGCTGTCAGCGGAATATATCGAATGGATTCAACCTGTCGCTGAAACCCTCCACGAAAAAGGGGGACCAACCCGATAAGGAAGCCCAAGGGGATAGAGATCAGGATCGCCTCCAGATAACCTGCAAGATTAATCCCCAGGGAACGGAAGGTGTTCTTTACAATTTCATTATCCCGATAGAGATCGCCAAAAGAGGTCAAAACACGAAGCGGATGCGGTAAAATAGCACTGCTCACAACAGGAGATTCGCCTATTGTGAGCAGTGTCCAGCCAGCCAGTACCAGCAATACACCTCCTATTCCCAGAAGAATAGTCAGACTGCCATTGAGCGTACCACGTAGCTTAAAAAGAGACTTCATTTAATCACGAACCGATCAGTTGAAAATCAGTTCTTCTGTTTCTTGCTTTACAATCATCATTTTGGTTGTTCTCACAACCGGCAATGGGCTTATCTGGTCCATTCCCGACAATGACAAATCTGTTCTTGTCCATATTGTATGTCTCCTGCAGGTATTTAGCCACAGCATTCGCCCGCTTTTTGGAAAGATCCATATTCATATTCCGGCTGCCGACATTGTCAGTATTCCCTTCAATACGAATACGCAATGTGGCGAAAGAGCGAGCTACCTCTGCAAACTGGAGGTCGATGATCGTCTTGGCATTCTCCGTCAAAGTGAATTTCCCAGTTTCGAAATTGATACTTACGGGTTTATTGGCCAATGCCGGCTTGGTCTTCTCTGCCTCAGTTGGCGCAGAAAAGGTTGGCGTTGCCTCAGATTCATATCCAGGACCGCTTAACACCCGATCAGCGGCCTGCACCGCTCCTGTGTTTATCACATTACGCCAGGGTGGAGCAATCTTCTCAGCCTGACCCAATTCAAAAAATGTACGGGCCATCTTGTCATACAGATCACCACCTTTTACACCCTGAAATTGAGGATTCAAACCAAAGAAGTCCTTGTTGTCACCATGGGAACTCCAACGGACAACTGACATGGCACCCATAGCATCTTCTTTAGGAAAATCAAGGAAGCTGGCCAATTTGGCAGCGGCAACTTCCTGTTTGGCAGGGTCATTATTCAACTCGGCCACGGCCTTCATCCAGCCTTCATAAAAAGCATTGATCTTGTTCCGATTGTTGCGGATATATTCCTCCTTGGCAAAGAAGATATCCGCAATGATATTGGATTGCTCTTGGGTGGAGACCAATACTTTGGATCCTGCGACTTCCCGAATTGCCTCGATGTCAAAGGGGCTCCAAACTACGGCTGCATCCACATCCGGGGCTTTGAACATCTGTGAAGCGACAACTGGATCCTGGGCGGCGGCAATGGTGACATCTGTATATTTCAAACCGGCTGCCTCCAAAGCAGAGATCAATAAGGTCTGGGATGGCGCTGGCTCAGTCACGGCAATACGCTTTCCTTTCAGGTCATTGATCGAATTGATTCCACGTTTGGCGATGATAACATCTCCACCACGAGACCAGTCAACCTGCATAAAGACCTGAGGCTTGTACTGTTGAATGTCATCTGGAAAGGTGTACAATGGAAACGCATCCGCCGTTTGGACCAAGACATCATAATCATCTGCGATCCACGCATTGAGTGCACTCTGCAGATCATCGTTTTTGACAAAACGTACTTTCAGGCCATAATCCTTATAAAATCGGGATTCTTCATTGGGCTCCGCGCCGTTGTTGAAATACAAACCGGGTGCATATCCACCCCATGTGACCAACTGAATGGTCAATACATCGTCATCATCAGCACGATTTGAAGAGCTATCTCCAAATGTTCCTCCGGAAGAATTCTGTTCAGCCTGTGATTTTAAAGAGCGGCCCCATTCCGTTTGATTTAACAGATAGTTGCCGAGAAAAACAAGGCCACCGACAATCACCAGGGTGATCAGAAGTTTTGAGAAAGTAGTCAAACGTCTTGCCATAGCGCAAACAGATATTTCAGGTTATCAGGATTCAAAGAAATTGTCATATTGATTGCCCCGGGATACGGAACGGGCCTCGGGCCGGGCGATGGGTGCATCCAGGTCTAGTACATCTTTTTCATTGGAGGCTTTGAGCAGCAGGGTTTCTTTCTCACTGCCCAGAATCATGGACACACCTTCCTTCTCCCATTTTTCGAGCATGGCCAATCCTTCTTCTTCGAATACACCATTCTGGAGATCAACACTATCCATGAAGTTGGAAGACATTTCCATAAATCGCTCCATCTCCCCGACTTTTTGAGAGACATCATCCGCAATCGCTTCCAGGGCCATATCGAACATATACCGCTGGTCATTATTGCCGCTGATAATGTTCATTGCCGATTTCATAGCAGAGTGGCTGGCACGAATGGCCTTTCGCTCCTGCTCCTTCACCTGCACCTGGTCTTGAATATCCTCCAGCAGGATCTCTGAATTCTCATACATCTTGGTGAGCACCCGGTAAAGGATCTCCATTTTGCGATAAAGATCCTCCAGTTTCATGTTCGACTCCTTCAAACGGCCAGCTTTTCTGGACTTGAGCACGACCATGGATGTCTTGTTCGTTTCCTTGGCCCGACTGGCCATCTGGAGATTGGTCTGGATGTCACGCTGATTATTCAGGATCAACTCCTTCAGCTTGTGCATCTGTCCACGCAACTTGGTGAGCTGCTTGTTCATCTCACCAAGATTGTCCTTTAGATCTTCGACGTAGGATTTCAATATCCCAATCGGATCAATCTGGACGAAAATGCCAGTCACCCAGCGCATCACACTCTTGTACATGTACCAGATCAAATTACGCATCTTGGGGTCCAGCACCATATAGATAATGGCGGCCAGTACCATCAGCAGGATCCCCAGGTAGAGGACATTCTGTGTCATGGCAATGATCACAGGGAGGTAGGTGAACAGCAAATAGCCACCCCCAAGAAGGAGTCCACCCAAAAAGAGGGCTCCGGTCACCCCTTCGGGGCGCTTCCAGAATGATTTCGGCTTAAATGCATCTGAATTAGTCATAGATCAGGCTTATTTAAGGTATTGTTCCATTTTAGTGATATCGGAGGTGATCTCCTCCATCAGAAAAGCATGTGTCGTTGTGAATTGTTTTTGAGTCACCAGGATTTTTTGATGGACCTCTTCCAATTCACCCTTTAACTGCTCTGCTTCTTTCCGATGTGTATTGATCGAAGCCATAAGTGACTCGATCTCTTTTTGGTGCTGAAGGATGCTTTGGTCAAGTTGTGCCAACCGCTCCTTACGGGCATTAATTTGGGTTTCCTCCTGATTGGAAAGCGCGGCAGAGAACTTCTTCTCTTCTTTGTTCAGGATATCCAGATAAACATTCGCTGAGCGCGTTAATTCTGAAGGTGTGATATTCATGGTTTGTGCCATCGCATAGGCCGATTTATACCGGGTAGCTTCGTCCATGTTCATTTTGCCCAATGACTTGAGGGCCTGACGGAATTCCAGATAGTCAAACCCATCTTGATTCTGCTCTTCCATTGCCTGTAGCAACGTATCCAGAAAACGCTGATCCACATTTCCACGTGCAGCAGAAATGGTTGTTTCTCTTGGTTTTGTAACGGGTTGAGCAGGCTTTTTAGCAGGTACTGAGGCCTCTACGTTCTCGTCTTCCGTTGGTTGCTCAACGGAGGTCTCTTCAATGAAGAGTGATTTCAAATTCTTTATAAATCCCATATCCAACACGAATGTAGGTTCTGCACAAAGTAACCTCAACAAATGTAGACAAACGCTTGCAGAAATCGGTCAAACACACGGATTCCGGACTTCCGAAGCAGAGAAGAACTTCCTTCTTCAGAGGAGTTCGATTAACTTTGTGGGATGGAAGGACAATCTAAAATCCATGTCAGTTCGGAGATCGGCACCCTTAAGCGTGTCATGGTCCATCGTCCAGACGCCGGTATCGCCCGAATCAGCCCTAAACGTGCCTCTGAACTGCTGTTCGATGATATTGTTCACCTCCCGCAAATGCAGGAGGAGCACGACATCTTTACAGCCGTCTTAGAAGCCTTCCTCGGCAAAGAAAATGTTCTGGAAAGCCATCAGCTCCTGCTCGAATCACTTCAACATGATCGTGACACACGGGACGAGGTCATTCGAATGATCATCGATTATGAGGAACTGCCAAAAAGCTATATCCAGTTGCTCAGTGATCTGCCGGACGAAGAATTGGCTAAAACACTGATCACCGGATACCTGGCCAGTGATGACAATATCCTCCTTGACCCCATTCCCAACTTCATCTTTACCCGGGATCTGGCTGTCGTCATTAATGACCATGTTGTCATTACCAAGGCATCCAAAATGGCACGCTTCAGAGAGAATTTTTTAACACGGTTCATCTGCTGGTCACACCCCATGTTCCGAAATCTCCGCGAGGCCGGCAAGATCATTAACATGAACCACGTGGATGAATTCCCGCCATCGAAAAAAGGCGAGAGTGTCTCCATGGAAGGCGGGGACATGATGATTATCAATCAGGACTATCTGCTGATTGGATGCAGTGAACGGACAACTTCACATGCCATCCACCTCCTCAAAGAGGCCTTATTCGCAAAGAATGTTGTCAAACATGTGGTCCAGATCAATATTCCCCAGGATCGATCATACATGCACATTGATACCATTTTCACCCAAATTTCACAACGACACATTACAGCCTATAAACCCATTGTCATGGACGGCCTTGCCTCCAATGTACAAGTGTTTTCAAACAAGGGTGGTTACCGTGAATATGGCAGTGTTCAGGAATTCTTTCACAATGAGATTGACCGGGAGATGGAATTCATTGCCAGCGGAAATGGCCAAAGCCCCTATCAGGAAAGGGAACAATGGACGGATGGCTGTAATCTGGTCACCTTGAAACCAGGCGTCGCTCTGACCTATGATCGCAACCCGGAAACAGAAAAAGCCTTTGAAGCCAAGGGGTATCGCATCTTACATGCCGATGACTTCCTGAAGCAGTACAAAGCCGGAAAACTGGATCCAGCCAAAATAGAAAACACCATCATCACCCTGCCCTCAAATGAATTGTCCAGGGCTCGGGGTGGATCTCATTGTATGACTTGTCCGCTGGAGCGGGCACCAATTTGATCCTATGTTTAAGCACGAGACCCCGGTACGGGTCCGATATAGCGAAACCGATCAGATGGGGGTTGTGTACTACGGTCACTATGCACAGTATTTAGAAGTCGGACGTACGGAGGCCATCCGAGACCTGGGTCTGACCTACCGGGAATTGGAAGAAGCCGGCATTCTCATGCCGGTCATCGAATTATCCATACGCTATATTCGTCCAGCCCGATATGACGATATCGTGACCATTCGCACCACCATTCAGGAGATGCCCGGTAAAAGCATTACTTTTTTCTCTGAATTGTACAATGAACAGGGGCGTCATTTGACCAATGGACAAGTCTCCCTAGCATTCGTCAGAAAATCATCCGGCAGACCCTGTCCACCACCCGATGCATTACTTGACCGATTACGCCCTTACTTTTTATGAATTTTTTCTACCGCTTACTTTCCATGTTTCGCTCCTGGATCAAACCGATCTGGTCAATGTGGGGTCGGTGGCTTCGGGACAATAGTCTGCCAGGATTCAATGGGGTATCGATCTGGAATGTCGGCGACTTTCTGTTCCGGGAAGTCCGGAAGGATGATCCTTTTATGCGTGCGAATGCTGTCGCATTTTCCTTCTTCCTTTCCTTGTTTCCAGCCATTATCACCCTGTTCACCCTCCTTCCCTACCTCCCGATCTATGAGGTATTCAGTGTCACCCTCCAGGAAACGGTCAGGGGAATCATGCCCGGTACAGCAGGGGATTGGTTGGTTGGATTTCTCAACGATATTGCGACGAGAGAACGACGTGGACTACTTTCCTTCAGTACCCTCCTGGCCCTTTATTTTTCGACAAGTGGAACAGCCACGTTGATGTATTCCTTCGAGAAGGATATTCCCCAGATCTTTAAAAACCGCCATCCGTTGATGAAACGTTGGATCGCGTTATGGCTTACTGTACTACTGGCTGTATTGGTCGTTGTGTCCATCGGCCTGGTGATCGCCGGACATCATCTGGTCGGGTTTCTCACCCAGAATGTAGAAGCCGACTGGGTCACCACAGTCAGCTTTGAGTTTTTGCGATGGTCGCTGGTTGTCGCATTGTTTTATAGTAGTATCTCTCTGCTTTATCGATATGGAGCTCCCACGCGAACGCGTTTTCACTTTTTCAGTACCGGAGCCACAGTAGCTACTATCCTGGCTTTACTTTCTTCCATCCTCTTTTCGATGTATATCAATGCATTCGGCACGTACAACAAACTCTATGGTTCCATCGGTACCATTATCGCTTTGATGCTATGGCTTGAGATCAATGCCTTTGTTATTATCTCCGGGTATGAGTTGAACACAGCCATTCTCTTCCATCGGATTACCCGAAGAAACAATCAAAGTCCGCTGGACCCGGGCACTCCGGAAGGTGATCCTTCACTCCAGCGATAGGTTTGAAGATCAAATCCGGAGAGATCCAAAACACGATCCACAACTGACCTTGCGACTTCTTCCACCGTATTGGCCTCACCATAGAATGACGGTGAGGCTGGTGCAATTATACCGCCCGCTTCAGTCACCGTCACCATATTACGCAGGTGAATCAGGCTTAAAGGTGTCTCCCTCGGCACCAGAATCAACCGCCGTCGTTCCTTGAGAATAACATCAGCAGCACGGGTCATCAAATCATCACTGACTCCGCTGGCAATCCGTCCGAGCATGCCCATGGAACAGGGACAAATGATCATCGTTTCAAACTTTGCTGACCCTGAAGCGAATGGAGCATAAAAGTCAGATTTATCGTAAAAGTCAAATGGATATTGTTCTGCCTCAAAAGCGCCTAACTCCAACTCCCAATTAATCAGGGCATTTTTACTCATCACCACCCCAACTTGACCCCACTGTGCTTTAAGTGCGATCAAACGATCAAATAGGACCTTGGTATAGATGCTACCGCTGGAACCGGCAATACCAATCACGATCTTTTTACTCATATCGGCTGATTGTGGAGTGTATATCGAAACAAGTGGGCAAACAAAGAGTTGTCAATCGCTTTTCCAATCAACAGAAAGATAGTACTCACCCCGGCAAATATGCACGATAACGGAACTATTGAGCTGGCAATACTTCAGCGACAACAAAGATGCTTCCGCAAACCAGGATCAGGTCTGTTGATTGAGCGGCAGATCGAGCAGCTACCAGTCCACCTCTGACTGAAGCGTATGCCTTCCCACAGTGATCAGATTGGGCTGCCTCTTTTTGTAAATGATGCACACCTTTCGCTCGAGGCACGCGGGCCGCTACAAAATAATAGCGTGCATCTTGGGGCAACAGTTGCCAAATCCGAGAAAGATCTTTGTCTTTCACCGTACCAAATACGATGTGCAACTGATCAAAGGTGTACCCATCAAGGCCAGTAAACAGGGCATGGAGCCCTGCTTCGTTATGCGCACTATCACAAATGATTCTGGGATCCAGGCCGATCGTTTGCCATCGGCCCATAAATCGGGTCAGTGGACGAACTTCAGTCAATGCCTTCATGATCGCCGGATCATCCTTGTCCAGCCATCCCAGTTTTTGCAATTGTCGAGCGGACTCCAGATAGGTCACCAGGTTACGGGATTGATATGGGCCTTCCAGATCTGTTTTCACCTGAAGCAAAGTACCAGGCACCCGTTCATTGACCCGTACCAGTTGACCACCTTCATATCTCGTTTTGGAGATCACCTGAAAAGTGCGACTGGCAAACGTGAGGGAGGCCCCTTGGACTGCAGCGACATCAATAAAGGTGCTCGCTGTTTCCGGATGTTCTTCACCAATCACGATGGGGACTTCCGGTTTGATGATACCTGCTTTTTCGCCGGCGATCTCAGGTAAAGTCTCACCAAGGAATTCCATGTGATCATACCCGATATTGGTGATCACAGATAGAATCGGCAGTAATACATTAGTAGAATCAAGACGACCACCCATCCCTGTCTCGACCACAGCAATATCTACCTTGCTTTGAGAAAAGTACCAAAATGCCATGGCGACAGTCACCTCAAAAAAGGACGGCTGGATCTTCTCGATCAGGCTCCTGTGGTCTCGCATGAAGGCGATAACTGCACTCGGCGGAATCAGATTCCGGCCAACTTTGATCCGCTCCCGAAAGTCGCGATAGTGCGGAGAGGTATACAAACCTGTCTTATACCCCTTTTGAATGCACAAGGCAGCGATCATATGGGTCAGGCTGCCTTTACCATTTGTACCTGCAATATGAATACTCTTGAAGTCGCGCTCCGGATGCCCCAAAGCGGAGAGGAGTGCTTTTGTATTGGTCAGGTCTTTCTTGAAGGCAACGGGTCCAACTCGCTGGAACATGGGTAACATGGCAAACATGTCATCCAGCGTCTGCTGATATTCCTTCTGCCAATTTCGCATAACCCGAAAAGAGGGACGCCTCGAATGAGGACTTATTTGACCTTAAAATCGTAGGTGATGGTTCCGCATTGTTCGTCCAGGTTTGACTGGGAAAACAGATAACGATAGGCATTCTGCTTGGCCAGAGTAACCAGGCGGCTATCTGAAGTTGTGGATCCTCTCTGGGTATAATCTGCCTTGGTGACATTACCCATCCGATCGACACACACATAGATCACCACTCGTCCTGTTTTTTGTGAACTGTCGCTGATTTCTGGCGCGCGCTTCACACCCCGATTGGTGAGACCATCGCCAACGACCCCTGATCCTTTGCTGATCCCTTCCAATTTAGTGGCATCGGGATCACCATCTGGTACGCCCTGATTGCCTGGAGTTCCTTTATCTCCTTTTCCAGAGCCTCCAAAGAAGTCACCATATTGCTTTCGTGCCTTGTCATATTCGGCCTTCTTTTGCGCCGCTGCTTCAGCGGCCGCTTTCTTACGGGCGGCATCTTCAGCGGCACGCTTACGGGCTGCATCCTCAGCAGCTTTCGCATCTTCCGCCTCTTTTTGTTTTCTGATTCGGATCTCCGAATCATCCACAGTCATGATCTTCTTCTCAACAGGTTTGGGTGGAGCCACCTCCTCCTCTACCGGTTCAGGGATATCCTCCGGTTGGGATTCTTCAGTCGGAGTCTCGACATATTCTTCTTGCTGGACATCTGGACGATCATCACCCTCACCTTGATTGATCTCACCAAAACTGATGAGTACACCTTCCTGGCCGGGAGGTGGATCTTGGTAGGACATCAACGGCAGGAGAGCCAAAAGAATGATGACAGCATGTATAGCGATGCTGATCAAAAGGCCTTTGCGGCGTTCCTTCTCTTCATCCTGGGTGATCTGTAATGTATTCATATCAGTCATGTAACGGAGGAAGTTATGCTTTTGGTTTCCGAGGTCCGGAGACTTAACAGGTTATTGGCTTAATCCGAACTGGCGAGGATGGCATTGGCATCATATTTCAGAGCCAGGTCCATAACGACGACCACATGTTCAACAGGTGCCTGATCATGAGGTGACAACAGGATGGAAAAACCTTTTCCTTTCCGGCGGGACAAGGAGGCAAATTCACGATCCAGCCCTGAAGCATCCATTCTCCGACCGTCCATAGCAAATTGTCCGTCCGAACCAATCGACACATCTGGCAAGGCATCATCACTGGTACTTCTGGAGGTGGACTTACCCGGAAGTTTCAGGTTCAACGCATTTGGCGCCACCAGATTGGAGGTCAGCATGAAGAAGATCAACAACAGAAAGATAATGTCCGTCATAGAGGACATACTGAATTCTGAACTGGTCTTGCTTTTGCGCTTGAGTGGCATAGGGGCAATTAGGATTAGGATCGAGGCTGTGTGGCCAGGATCGCTTTCATTTTCAATTCATTGGCGACACCAAGGACTTTCATCACATTGGTGAAGGGCACGCCCACCTCCGCAATGATGGTGATCGTTGCATTCTCCTGGTTTCCCATTCTTGTAATGACCTGACGAATCTCCGGTTTCAGTGCGGCTGATGGAATATCCTTTCCGTTCACTGAGAAAGTACCGTTCTTCTGAATGGACACACTCAAGGAACTCGGAGCAACCGTTTTGTTATTTGATTGCGGCAGGTCCAGCTTCTTCACATTGACAAACGTCGCTGTCAGCATGAAGAATACCAACAATAGAAAGATGATGTCCGTCAAAGAGGACATACTGAATTCGGCAATCGCCTTACTGCGCTTTTTCATTGCCATGAGCAGATCAGGAAGGCTCCTGTAGTAGATCCATGAACTCGGTTGTCGAACGCTCCATCTTGAAGATCACCTTTTCTACATTGGCGACCAGCAGGTTGTATCCGATGAGGGAGAACAATCCAACCACCAGTCCGAAGGCTGTTGTGATCAGGGCCTGATAGATACCACCCGCCAAGACTTCAGGGGTCACATTTTGTTCTGCGGCCATCTTGTAGAAAGCGATGATCATACCGGTTACGGTTCCGAGGAATCCCAACATTGGAGCTGCACCGGCAATACTGGCCAGAGTAGATAGATTTTTCTCCAGTTTGAAGATCTCCAGGTTACCGACGTTTTCAATAGCCGCGTCAATATCGCGTAAAGGTTTGCCAATACGCATCAGTCCTTTTTCAACCATACGGCTGATCGGAGAATCCGTCCCGGCACAAAGCGATTGAGCTGCTTTGATATTTCCGGATTGAACACTCATTCGAATGTTATTCATAAAGTTTTCATCAATCTTCCCCGCCTTGGAGATACTGACGTATCGCTCAATGAAAATGGATACAGCGATGAAAGACATGACCACTTGCAATGCGACGATCACGACACCAATGGGACCTCCTGAAAACAGAATATCCGCAAAACTTTGTGATTTGATCTCCGTTTGCTCCAGTTCGGCTTGCAGCATGAAGAAAAGAGGGTGCATCATAGGATAATACGATTTGGAATCTTTGAACGAATTCAGACGCTGCAAATTATAAACACATTAAGGATTTTTAAGCATCTTGGGCATAACTTCTGGATTCCTGCATTATTCAACACGAATCCGTAGATTTGTACCAGCGAATTTTCGCTTAAAGTGGAACCGATGAGAAGAATCCAACATGTAGCTGTTCTGGGTGCCGGTGTAATGGGCTCCGGAATCGCCTGTCACCTAGCAAATGCTGGTTTCCAGGTGCTCCTCCTGGACATTGTCACACCTGGCCTAGCCGAAGACAAACAAGCCAATTCTGATGCTCGCAATCAGTTGGTAAATCGAGCTTTGACCCAATCCATCAAGAGTAAACCCGCTCCACTTTATCAAAAAGAATATGCGAACCGGATCCAAACAGGCAATCTGACCGATGACCTTCATCGTATCAAAAGTTGTGATTGGATCGTCGAAGTGGTTGTTGAACGCCTGGATATCAAACAGCAACTATTCGCTCAGGTGGAAGAACACCGTCGTCCAGGTACTCTGGTGACCAGCAACACATCTGGAATTCCCATTCATCTGATGACCGAAGGAAGAAGTGATGACTTCAAACGTCATTTCTGTGGTACCCACTTTTTCAATCCTCCGCGATATCTGCGCCTCCTTGAAATCATTCCCACTCCGGACACCGCTCCTGAAGTGGTTGATTTCTTCCTGGAATTCGGAGCAGACTTTCTCGGGAAAAAAACTGTTCTAGCCAAAGACACACCTGCTTTTATCGCCAATCGGATCGGGGTATATGCGATGGCCAGGATCTATCAACTGACCCAGGAGCTTGGCCTACCCATTGATGTGGTCGACAAACTGACAGGACCTGCTCTTGGTCGCCCAAAAACAGGCACTTTCCGATTGGGTGATCTGGTCGGACATGATACAGCAGCTCACGTCATCGAAGGCATTCGACAAAACTGCCCGACGGATGAACAAGCGTCCACCTTTGAAATTCCAGCCTATTTAAAATTCCTGCTGGACAACAAGTTTCTGGGCAATAAGACCGGTCAGGGATTCTATAAAAAACTTGCTGAAAAGGATGAAAAAGGACGATCCATCTTCCATATTCTGAACCTGGAGACTCTCGAATACCAAATCCCTGAAAAAGTCAGCTTCCCCAGCCTGGAAGCTGGAAAACAGATCGACGATCTCACGAGGAGGGTAAACATGTACTTCGAGCATTCGGATGACGGGGCAAAGTTGATTCAAAAATCGCTGCTCGGCCTCTTTGCCTATGCCTCCAACCGAATCCCCGAGATTGCCGATGAGCCTTATCGTATCGATGACGCCCTGAAAGCGGGATTTGCCTGGGAAGCAGGGCCATTTGAACTTTGGGATATGATCGGAGTACAAAAAGGTCTGGATCTCGTCAAAGCTGCCGGTGAAGCAGTCCCTGCCTGGATAGACGACATGGTCCGGAAAGGACACACATCATTCTACACTATACAAGGCGGTAAACGATATAGCTATCAACCTTCTTCCAGCTCGTATATCGAGATTCCTGGACAATCCAGTCATATTAACCTGGATTACCTGAGGCATCAGGCTCCTGTCTACCAAAACGATGAAGTCGTATTACACGACATTGGAGAAGGCGTACTCTGTCTGGAATTCCGAAGCAAGATGAATGCGATTGGTGAAGGGATCTTACGCGGTATGCAAGAGTCTATCCGGATCGCTGAAGAAGGCGAATGGAAAGGACTGGTGATCGGCAATCAAGCCCAAAACTTCACCGTTGGTGCGAACCTGATGATGATCGCTATGATGGCTTATCAACAGGAGTGGGACGAATTGAACATGGCCATTAATCTGTTTCAGCAAACCACGATGCGCTGCCGCTATTCGAGCATTCCAGTCGTTGCAGCTACCCAGGGCTATGTATTTGGTGGTGGGTGCGAAACGATCATGCATTGTGATGGTGTCGTCGCTGCCGCAGAAAGCTATATCGGATTGGTAGAAGTGGGGGTTGGCCTCATTCCAGGCGGTGGTGGTACCAAAGAATTTGCAGTACGCATCTCCGACTCGTTCAGAGAAGGTGACGTACAAGTAAATAGCTTGATCGATCATTTTAAAACAATCGCCACAGCCACTGTAGCCACTTCAGCGTATGAGGCATACGGCCTCGGTTATCTGCAAGCACAAAAAGATCAGGTCACGCTAAACCTGGAACAACATATCTATGAAGCACGAGCCAGAGTCCTGGCATTGGCCGAACATTATGTCCAACCGATTCAACGGAATGATGTCACGGTCCTGGGCCGTGGAGGACTCGCCACGCTGTACGCAGCAGCCAATGAATTGAAACTGGGCAAATGGGCTTCTGAGCATGATATCAAGATTGCGCGGAAGGTTGCCTGGGTGCTCTGCGGAGGAGACCTGACCGGATCACAAACTGTTTCCGAGCAATATCTGCTGGATGTTGAACGGGAGGCTTTTATGAGTTTGTGTGGGGAGCAAAAAACGCTGGAACGAATCCAGAACATGTTGCAAACCGGAAAGCCATTGCGCAATTGATCGTTGATCATCACAGCCAAATTGAATTCGACCATGGAAGCTTATATCGTTAAAGCATTTCGCTCGCCTGTAGGCAAAGCAAAAAAAGGATCATTTCGAAACTTTCGTTCCGATGACCTCGCCGCTGCCGTGATCCGTCAAATCATGACTGATACACCGGGATTGGAACCCGCTCATATCGACGATGTTCTGGTGGGTTGTGCCAATCCGGAAGGCGAACAGGGGTTGCAGATCGGTCGACAGATCGCCTTGCTTGCACTGAATAAAGATGTGCCGGGCATGACTATCAATCGGTACTGTGCATCCGGCCTGGAGACCATTTCCATCGCCGTGGCCAAGATTCGGGCAGGACTCGGCTCCTGTTATATTGCCGGGGGCACAGAAAGTATGAGTATGATCCCGATGACAGGCTATAAGCTGGCACCCAATTACCAATTTGCCAGTTCCACCCCGGACTACCTGGCGAGTATGGGCATGACGGCTGAAGCTGTAGCCCAGAAATATGATATCAATCGGGAAGATGCGGATGCGTTCGCGCTGCGATCCCACACCCTGGCGGCGAAGGCTCAGGACAATGGCTGGTTTGATGATGAGATCGTTCCGATCGATGTACCCCAGGTCTGGGTAGAAGACGGAAAACGAAAGGAGACACAAACAACCGTCAAGGCTGACGAAGGTGTCCGACGAGAGACCACACTGGAAGCGCTGGCCCGTTTGCGTCCGGCATTTGCTCAAGGTGGCATTGTCACGGCCGGAAATTCCAGTCAGACCTCGGATGGGGCCAGTTTCGTTCTGGTAATGAGTGAAGAAATGGTCAAACAGTTGAACCTGACGCCAATCGCTCGTCTGGCTGCTTGCGCTGTTGCGGGTGTAGACCCGCTCTACATGGGGATCGGCCCTTGTGCAGCAATACCCAAAGCACTCCAACAAGCCGGCTTAACCCTTCAGGATATTGATCTGACTGAACTAAATGAAGCGTTTGCTACGCAGGCACTGGCAGTCATTCGACAAACCGGACTGGATCCGGACACTGTCAATGTAAATGGAGGTGCAATTGCTCTGGGCCACCCATTGGGCTGTACAGGTGCGAAGCTATCGACTCAGTTATTCAATGAATTGAAACGCAGAGGGAAAAAATATGGTCTGGTTACCGCCTGTGTAGGTGGTGGACAGGGCATCGCCGGAATATACGAACGGCTATCCTAAGTCGGTCTGATCACGCATTGCCAGATGTTTGCAACCTGTAAGGCACTTAAACCATGGCCCTGCGCTTCATCTCTTTGTGAATGAGGTCCAATTCCCGGGACATTTCGCCGGTTACAGATGAATTTTCCTGAGCACGACGTAGCAGGTATGGAATCACCTCCTCTACCCTGCCGTAAGGAACATATTTGGCGACATTGTATCCGCAATCTGCCAAATTGAAGGTCAGGTGATCACTCATCCCGTACAGCTGAGAAAAGTTGAGATGGGGATGATTTCGATCGATGCGCAGTTCATCGATCCATTTGGCCATCAGCATGCAACTCTCAGCATTGTGTGTCGCATTACAAGAGGCAACCGTTTCATGGTGTTCAACCAGGAAGCGAAGGGCATCGTTATACCCTTTATCAGTAGATGCTTTATCCGGGTAGATCGGTGACGGATAGCCCATCTCTTTGGCACGGTTACGTTCCTTTTCCATGTAGGCTCCTCGAACAATCTTCGATCCGAAGATCCATCCTTCTGCCTTTGCCTCTTCAGCCGTCTGAATCATATAATCCAGTCGGTCATGCCGATATAACTGATAGGTATTGTAAACGACAGCACGTTCCTTGTTGAATCGGCGCATCATCGCATTGACCATCTCATCAATGGGCTTTTGCACCCAGCTCTCTTCGGCATCAAAAAAGACGGATACCCCTTTTTCATAAGCACTCAAAGAGATGGCTTCCACCCGTTTGATCACCGCTTTAAAGGCCTCCTGGTCTGCTCGGCTCAACTCATCACCCCGAGCCACTTTCTCCAGTAAAGGGTTGCTGGCCAAACCGGAAATTTTGGTACTGACAACAGGTACAAAATCATTTCCAGAGGCAAATTCGATGGCGCGTAGGTTCTCGCGAAGCGTTGCATTGAAATCTTCTTCTGACTCCTTAGCTTCCACCCCATAGTCCAGGATGGTTTGCGTCTTGTAATGGGACAGTTTATCAATGGTCGGCAGACTTTTCAGCAGGCTTTCACCGCCTACGAACTGACGAAAAAGAGTGGCTTTGACAATGCTGCGAGCAAAGGGAATGTTCCATTGAACAGCCCATCTGCCGATCGAAGATCCCGAGTTGACCAACCAGGGCTTGTTCATCAGCTTGAACAACCAGCTCATTTGATTGAGCTCAGCGTCGGAGAGGTAAGAAAAGGCGATCTCGGTATCTCTAAAATCAGGAAGAGCTGATTGCAGGGTAGTTGTAGATTCTTGCATCATATCCGGGTCCAAATTTGCCATGATTTCTCTGCTTGAAGATATAACATTTCCAATCCATTTTTGGTCATTGCACCGGCCATTCTGCCCATTTCAAGGAACAGTGTTTCTTCGGGCGAATAGATCAGATCATATAGAAAGTGACTGGCATTGAGTTGCTCATAAGGGATGGCCGGGCAATCATTCACGTGGGGAGACATGCCCAAAGGAGTGGTATTGATGATCAGTTGAACCTCACCTATACCTGATTTTTGCAGATCGGAATAAAGCATCTCTCCATGACCAGAAGTGCGAGAAATAACGGTGAAGGGGATATTCATTCGATTCAAAACATCCTGTACCGCCTGGGATGCTCCACCGTTCCCTAAAACAAGGGCTTTACCTCTTGGAACAGATCCCAGAAATCGGTCCAGTGATTCTTCGAATGCAGGTGCATCCGTGTTATGCCCGATCAATTTGCCTTCATCTGTAATCTCGACCGTGTTGACTGCGCCTATGCGTGCAGCTTGTGGAGTGACCCTGTCCAGGAATGACAGGATAACCTGTTTATGGGGAATGGTCACATTAAACCCTCGTAGATTTTGTTCGCTGGCCAGGAGTTCTGGAAGGTCAGAAATCTCCGGGAGTGGCATCAGTTTGTAGCTCCAATCCGACAGTGCTTCACGCTTGAATTTCTCTTGAAACCATCCAGGAGAAAAGGAATGTGACAAGGGAAATCCGATCAATCCTAAAGCTGTTCTCATTGGCCGGGATCAAGTGCTTTATCTGGAGACTGACTATCCATCAACCAGACCAGACCAAAACCAAGCAGGACACAAATACCCACAGTCCAAAGCTGTGGATCTCCAGGAAACTCAGAAGGCAGGACACTTTTTTCAAGGAAGGGCACTTCTTCACCATGACTATTCGTACGAGTGGACACCACAACCTTCCACGGCCAAAGCCGATTCAATGAACCAATCATGAATCCAGTTAATATGGCCAGGGCTAAATTGTGAAAATGACGGAAAACCCAGGTCAGAATGCGCGAAAAACCGGCTAAACCAATCAGACAACCAATCCCAAAAACACCCACAACCAATCCATGTTCTAATGAAAAGGTTTCCAGAAATCCTTTGACATGACCGATGACCACTGTATACATCCCCATCAGCAACAGGAGAAAACTTCCCGAGATTCCGGGTAGTAGCATCGCAGAAATAGCGATCATTCCACAGATCAGCACAAACCACAACGACTCTGTACCCGCTGCTGGGCTGGCAATAGTGATCCAGTATGCGAGTAATGCCGCCAGAATCAGGCCGGCCACATCTTTCCAGCTCCATTGATCCATTTGTCTTGAAATCCAAATAGCTGAAGCGAGAATCAGACCAAAGAAAAATGACCAAATAGCTTGTGGGTGATGCTCGATCAGCCAGGTAATACCAAAAATACCAATGATGATCCCGACAGCCATACCGCCTAATAGGGATAACAGGAACCACCCGTGAATCGCCGTCCATACACCCGAAACGCCTTCTCGTTTAAACACTCCGATCAAAGACGGATGGAAAGACTTGATCGCCTCCAGGAGGCGTTCATAGATGCCCGTGATAAAAGCGATCGTTCCGCCTGAAACGCCAGGGACGACTTCGGCCATACCCATAGCCATGCCACGGATAGCAATTTGAAACCAGTTTAATCTCATTCCGCAAAGGTAATGCTCACTGGAGAATCCAGATCAATTGTCGTGTGGTCGGCCCAATGGTTGAACACCAACAGGAGGATCAGATTTAAGCGATTCATCAACCTCGGCGGGTATGATCGCATCCACCCATAAATCCGGTTGCCCGGCATCAATCCATGCGGAATACCATGAACTTCCAATCGCATGGATCGCCTGCCGGAATCGATTTTCCACCATGCCATCCATGGCATTTTGATAATCATTGGCAAATTCAGGGCAATATGTCAGTACATTATAGGTATTTCGATCCTCGAAACACATGATCCGATCACTGGACAGTCCTTCCCGGATTGAACGCTCCAGAGACAAGACATCCTCGACATATGCATGGCTCTCTCTGACCATCCGCCAGGCTTCTGCAGAATAGTTCTCTACATAACTGGCGGGGCCGGTGACAAGGTCCCAGTCCGTCGAAAACAGCTCTGGTATCCGGCTTTCCCAAAAACCGTGAATACCCTGTTGGCCGGTCAGTTGGCCATTATAATTTTCAGTGGTATGCAACGGTACATGCGCATCACCGATATAATGGCCGATGTCAGCAGATAGTCGGAGGATTAACGGAATATCGCGTGTCAAAAAGGCATTGGTCAATCTGCGTTGCATCACGGGTAACCAGTATGGCAGAATGCCGTGAATGGAAAACTCATCCAGATAGATCAGTCGGACAAAGTCAACGGAATATCCGCAGGTATCTGCAATTTGCTCCGGTAGATCCGGAGAATACATCCAGATCTCCGCATAAGGATCATCTTGCTGTAAGCGTTGAAACTCACGAAGAACCTCATGCGAAGAGAACGGGCAACTGGTAGAATCACGTTGGTAAAACGAAGAGCCCGTTTCGGAGCGAACCAAGCGCAACGAATCACCTTTCGGTGTGATGGCCACAACGGCCAGGAAGTCAATAATCTCAGTCTGAAGGTCGGTTCCCAACTCAATGCCTTTACGATCTTCCAGGATATCCAGATCGATATAATGTCGCTTGTATTCCTGGGGGATGGCATACCGCCGTTTGTCGGGATCGACACCGTGTTCTTCCAGGTAAGGAGCATGACGTTTGAAAAACTGGTTCAACGGTGCCGGTATCGTATACACTGCCTGTCGGTTGATCATGCGATGCCCGAAAAAGCCCCAATCCGGAGGAGGGTTCAGCCAAACAAACGTCAAAAGCATCCAGATAATCATCCCCTCAAGTTACTTGAAAAACATATCATAACTCCAGAATATCTTGGAAAATGGCTGGTGTTGCACCATCATAAAATCTCCCCAGCTGGCATTCACATGGTAACGTTCCACTTTGAGTGTCCGACCCATTTGATCCAGAAGAAGTGCGCCATCCTTATCATGAGGGATAATGCTGTGAAAGGTGGTAACTCGCTCTACACTGTCTTTTGTCGTGACATAAATCACGCAAAAGGGCAAGGTCCGGGAGAGAGAGTCTCGCTCCGGGTTCTGGTTGTCAAACCCTTCTATCCTAAGGTCTTTTAACCGATCGAGTAAACTGGCTGGCCGATCTGGGACGACTTCCTTGTTGATTGTCGGTGTCAGATCATAAAACGGTCGGACTGAGTAGTCTTTTCCCGCTAACTTTTCAATGACAAATGATTTGTCCCGATACCGTGGATATTCGATCCCGAATGAAACGATATCCTCAGCTTTCATGGGAAAGAGACTACGGTCTCGCCAATCCTTCTCATCCATGAAGAATCGAACAGAAACTGAACCGTGGAAAAACTTCATGGTCACCACAAACGGTTGATTCGAGCCTTCCATCATAAAGTAGGTGCCTGTTCCTTCAGGGGCAACTCCGCCAACATAGTAGGTTTTCAATGGCTGCCCTTCGAGATCGCTGACAACAACACGTCGGCCATGGGCTCCAAGACTTTTAATGATATTCGGGATCATACTGGCTGGAGGAATATATTTCACTTCAAGCTGACTGACGGTTTCCAACATTTCTTCCATCACCCGAGGCTCGACCCGGTAAAGATCATTCACATACCAAGTTCCTGCCTTTCTGTCCAGGTTGAGAATTTTTCCATTGCGATCAACGACCTGGATATGCCCAATGATCGTGGTATCCGGTACAGCAAAAGAGCCTTCATAATCGGATAGAGTCGTCGGCTTGTTATACACCTTTGACACCCAGAAAGCTGCCCCGATCAAGACCGAAAGGACGAGTAAGAGGATGATATTCCGTTTCATTGCACTATTCAGTTTTGGGCGTATCGACGTCTTCGCCAAAAATGGAATCCGACTCCAAATAAGATGAGCAATAGCAGAGGCAGACCTAGGTTCAGTACTTGCCAGTACGTCTTTTCTTTTGTCACCTTCACCTTATCCAGGAGACGAAGCCGCACATCCCGTGATCTGGCTTCGATCAACCCTCTTTGATCCAATAGATACTCGATCATATTCAGGGCAAAATCCTTATTGGCATATTGGCGACGCTCGTAAATGTTGTAACCCAGTGCCTTTGCCTCATTCGTTTGTGAGTTATACGGATTCCGAATGATATCCCCGTCGGATACAACGATGACTCCTGTAGGTTCACTGACTGACTTGAAGGCCTCCCCTCTCGCATTGAGTGAGTCCAGAAAAAACTGGGGAACTCTGTTCTCAAAATTTGAAGGAAATTGCCCCTCCAGTAAAATAGCCAGAGGTTGAGGGCCTTTATTGAATTTGGCTGGATCCGGTTCATATCGCAGGATGTCAAATCCAATCTGGACCGGAGGATATTGCAACCGGCTGTATTCTGATGACGTCATCAGAATGGTCTTGTTGATGACAGTTTTAGTTTGGATGGTATCCAAACTGGCAGGAAAATCAAAATTGACCCGGTTGAGATTCTTGACCATTGGATGGTTCAGGTCCGGCTGGACGGCCGGATGATAATACCACGAAAAGAGATCGTATTGAGGATTGTTTCCCATCATACCCACTTGGAGCGGAATCCGACTGCATTCCAGGTCCAGCACCAGGTTTTTCTCTACTCGGACACCATATTTATACAAGAGGTCATCCAGATTCAAATCATATTCCATCGGGAGGAAATCCCTGGACAACCGCATGCTGTCCAAGGAGATATTGAGTGGATCGAGTAGAAACATTGCCTTACCCCCTTTCATGATGTACTGATCGATCTTGAACTTGTCGGGTTCACTGAAGGCCCCACGTGGTTTGGCGATGATCAGAAGGTCCACTTCAGGATGAATGCGGAAGACACTATCCAATGTGAGGTAGGTAAAGCTGTAATACGGCCTCAATTCCCGACGTAAGTCTGAAGTTTGTTCGGGGATCAACTCTCCGTGTCCCCGGATAAAGACGATGTTGGGTTTTTCAGATCGGATCAGGCGAAACAGTGCACTGGACAATTTGTATTCCAGGAGGGAGATACTGTTATTCAGGACGACTTCAGGTGGCAAGCCGGGCATCTCTGCCTCCAATAAATTCACAGGGACGCTTCGTCCTCCATAGGACATAACAGCATATGGAAAGATCAACTTTTCTGTAGTTTCCCCGCTTTCTTTAATGCGCAAGTTAGTCGGATTCATGCCTTGCTTGGCAAATTCTTCCCGCAAGGCATTGACCTGTTCCTTGGTTCCGGTATTGGGATCTGTGAAGGTATAATCGAGGAAGCTGGTCTCTCCGCGAAAGTCATCCAACATCTCTCTTGTCGCCCGTTGAAGTCGCTTGAAACCTGCAGGAAAGGAACCACCCAACAGAACATCGACGTAGACAGGTCCATCTACCTCCTCTAGCAGTGAGCGGGTTGAAGAGGTAAGGGTATATCGCTTGTCTTCTGTCAAGTCGAAAGACAATGGAAAGTAAGTGGCCAGTACATTCACTGCCACCAGGATACCCAGGTAGAGAAAGAGGGAGACATTCCCTTGTATTTGAGCTTTAAACTTTGACGTCATCATGCCCCTTTTTTCTGTTGAATGACCCTTGCTGTAATCAGCAGAAATGCCAGAATAACGGAAAGAAAATAAATGACATCCCTGCTATCAATGACACCTCGACTTGCTGAGGCATAATGATATTCGATCCCCCATTGTTGGATCACATCATCCATCTTTCCGATAAATATGGGAATTCGGCTGATGTATGAAAAGCCCCAGTAGACCATAAAACACAAGAGGATTCCAAGGAGGAATGCCACGATCTGATTGCTGGTCAGTGCGGATGTACATATCCCGATCGCTACAAAAACAGCGGCCAGAAAGATCAACCCGATAAATGACCCCAAACTCGCGCCGTAATCCAGATTGCCGACAGGTGACCCAAGTTGAATCATGGAATATCCATAGATCAATGTCGGAAGTAAGGCGATAACTACCAGCACGAGTGCCGCCAGGTATTTCCCTCCAATAATTTGGGCGGTAGTGACGGGACGCGTGACGACCAACTCATAAGTGCCCGTCTGCCACTCCTCTGCAAAGGCACGCATGGTTACTGCAGGAATGAGAAAGAGGAAAATAATGGGGGCCAGTTCAAACATGGGGTCCAGTGTGGCATATCCATATTCCAGGACGCTGGTATCGGGAAATACCCAGACCATCAACCCCAGCAGGAGCAGGAATACTCCGATCGCGATATACCCGATCAGAGAAGAAAAGAAAGCCTTGATCTCTTTAAAAAAGATGACGGTCATATCAATCCTGTTTTATCGGTGCACCCCCTGTGACAAAGATCAGGTTATAGGTGCGAATGCCTTTGATCAAATCACTTTCCCTCATCGTCGATCGGTCGTCTGCGCCTGTCCATGAGGCGTAATTAGTCGTAGTCAACAGATCATGCTCGTTTGTATGTGGATTCCACATCATCAATTGCTCAGTGGCCGTCCTTCGTTCTACAGATGATTCCAAAAATGGATGTCCATTCACTGGATTGTAGGCCCGAATAGGGATCTGGACGGGGTATTGTCGTTGGATACGATAGACACAGATCGCTCCACATTCGATCAGAGGTGCATAGTAAAGGACTGAGGAATCTGTCCGCACGGGATCCAGCAGGTAACAGGATCCTTCCAGGCAGATCACCAGTGGACGAACCAACGTTCCCGAATCCCTCATTTGAAATATGCCCCTCAGATATTGGTCATCTTCACCTACATACCAATCCCCTTCAATATCATCCAATTGGATCTCCGGTTGTTGTTGGGCAAGGGATTTTGCCTGCAGGTAGAATCCTTCAGGAGGAATAATCCTGGAACGGGATTGGCCAGGTAAGACAACTAGTCCGACCCAAAAGAAAACAAATGGAAGTACAACGTATTTCACTATTGGTCCTTTGTCAGTTCCTGGAAGACATCTTCAACACCGCGGGATTCCATATGTAGTTCAGTGAGCGTCCATCCCTGGGCAGCAGCCACTTTGAATATTTCAGCACGCACTTGTTCATCACCCTGGACATCCAGATGAAACAATTTGCCTCCGTCCCTTCTTTCTACACGTTGGACTCCTTTGATAGAAGAGAAGGCCTTTCCATCAACTGATTCACTACATCTGACAACAACACGATTTGAACCGGTTAATTGTTGCTGCAATTCAGCGACAGGGCCATCCGCAACCAGCTTACCTTTATGAATAATGAGCATTCGATCGCACAATGCAGCCACTTCCTGCATAATATGGGTGGAAAAGAGGATGGTTTTGTTCTTTCCCAATTCACGAATGAGATGTCGGATCTCGATCAGTTGATTCGGATCCAATCCGGAAGTCGGTTCATCTAATAACAACACTGCTGGATCATGCATCAAGGCTTGAGCAAGTCCGACTCGTTGACGATAACCTTTAGACAGTTGACCAATCTTTTTATGGCGCTCACGACCCAGGCCAACCATATCGATCATCTCAGAAACCCGTTTCCGGGGCTGGTCAATTGGATAGAATCCGGCCACCCATTCGAGATATTCCCGAATGTACATGTCGGTATAGAGTGGATTGTTCTCCGGCAGGTATCCGATCTGGCGGCGGGCAGCCAAGCCCTCTTCCACCACATCGAAACCGGCCACAGTGGCGGTTCCGCCATCCGGACGTAAATAGCCGGTCAGCATTTTCATTGTAGTCGATTTCCCGGCGCCATTTGGACCGAGAAATCCGAGGATCTGACCATCTTCTGCACGGAAGGAAATGGCATCCACTGCCCGTTGGCTTCCGAAAGTTTTTGTCAGTTGTTCGACCAAAACGGCCATAGATCCAGCTTTTTAGGATAAACCAAAAAAAACTCTTCCATGTTCAGGAGATCTTAGATCAACCAGCTGAGTGAAATGGAGAGATTCAGTCACAAAAGTACATTTCAGCAGACTGCCAGTGGAAAGAAATCCAAAGAATGTCGGGGAATCACCACAACCTTGATAAACAAGTGGCCTCTATCCAGATATGATGTGGCCATCACAAGCTAGGTTAAATGTTCAGCGGCCAGCGATGTGATATCGCTGGCCGCTGAAATGCATCGATGAGCAATAGATCAATCGTTCAAGGCTGGAATACGCAGCACCTGCCCGGGATAGATCAGATTAGGGTCTTTCAGCATAGGCTTGTTGGCCTCGAAAATGACCGGGTATTTCATGGCATTACCATAATATTCCTTGGCGATCTTGGATAATGTGTCGCCTTTTTTCACTTCGTAGAATTGGGCTTCTGGCTCCGGGTTCACCACCGAGATCCGATCATCAACTGTTGCGATGCCATCTACATTACCAATGGCGAGGACAACACGTTCACGATCAGCCTGAGAATCTGTTTGACCATAGACGATTACGGCATCATCATTGACCTCCATCTCCAGATTCTGTACAGGAAGATTCAAAGCTTCTATGACTCCGCGAAGAGCCATGGACTTCAATTTATTGGCTTGAGCGATCCGGTCGGCAGAACTGGTCTCCGTCGGGGCTGCAGTTGCAGATTTGGCCTCTTTACCGAACAATTTTGTGCCAGCATTCTTCAAAAAAGAGAATAGTCCCATAACACATTGCGATTTAGTAAATTAATCAGTACTGAAACGAAGGTATCAAAAAATGAATGAGGTTGGTCCGATTTATGCAACCCATTGCACACTGAATCGTAAACCCTTCAGACTGCGATAGACACTGGGTGCACATTGTACATATAAATCCCGTATATTTGCGCAGTTTTTACAGACATATTAGACAAATTACAATTTGACATGCAAGGTAAAGGAATCGTCAAGTTTTTTCTGGTTCTCTTCACAGTAATCGTAGCTATACAGTTTCTGTATATGCTGCCGACAATGAGAGTTGAATCGGACGCCGATGCTTATGCTCAACGGGTTGCTGATGCAACTGGAGGAGCTGATACAGAAACGGTCCTCAAGGAGGCCCGCACGGCTTATTTAGATTCAATGTCCGGAGAAACAATCGTCTCCATCCCATTGATCAGTGACTTCACTTATGAGGATCTCAAGAGTCGCCAGTTGGCCCTCGGTCTGGATCTGAAAGGCGGAATGAGCGTTATTCTTCAGGTCGACCTGAAGGATTTCATCAAATCTCTCGCCAATAACAGTGAAGATGTGGAATTCAATCAGGCCCTTGAAAACGCGACCAAGCGTTTCAATACAGCCCAAACGGATTATGTCACTCTGTTTGGAGAGGAATTCCAGAAGGTTGCTAATGGGAAGAAGCTTTCCAATATTTTCATTTTGAACGAGTCCTTCCGTGATGAGATCAACTTTGAAACTCCTGACGGTGAGATCATTCGAATGATCCGAGAAAAGGCAAATGAAACGGTCAAGTTGACGCACAAGCGTCTGAAAGATCGTATCGACAAAACAGGTGTGGTCCAACCCAATGTCTCATTGGATGAAAACCGTGACCTGATCATTGTCGAACTGCCTGGCTTTGATAACCCTGAACGGGCTCGTAACCTCCTGCAAGCGACAGCCAAGCTGGAATTCTATGATGTCTATCGCGTCATGGATAATGGTATCATGCAAGCATTGATCGAGGCCGATAAGAAGCTTCAGAAGTCAGCAACCACTGACACCTCTCTGGTAGCTGAAGCCATCGAAATGGATACCACCTATAATTATGTCTATGATTCTACCGGGCAGATCGTTGATTCAACAATGAATATTGTTGAAGCGAATGCAGGTGGCATTGAAGGTGGCGGCCCATTGATGAGCAACATGACACTGAACCTGTCTTCAGGTGAGGGACTGAGTTTCTCACCGGCGGTCATGGGTACCGCTTCACGGAATAAGAAAAAACTGATCGACCAATATCTGAGTCGTGCCGATATTAAGGCATTGTTCCCACGTGATCTCGAATTCCGTTGGGCGTACAAAGCTTCTCGGGACTTTACGACTGGTGAAGAGACTGACCAGTACAATCTATATGCGATTCGCAAGAAGCGGGGTTCAAATGAAGCGCCACTGGAAGGTGATCGCATTACCAATGCCTCTGCCAATCCAGATGCGACTTCCGGTGAGGTCGTCGTCAGCCTGGCTATGGATACCCGTGGTGCTCGCATCTGGGCCGATATGACAACCAAAGCTGCCCAGGATAACAATCGCGAGATTGCAATCCTGTTGGACAATGAAGTGGTATCTGCTCCGAGTGTCCGCCAGCCGATTACCGGTGGTGACAGTCAGATCTCTGGAGACTTTACCATGGCCGAAGCCACTGACCTCTCCAATATCCTGCAAGTAGGTAAACTGCCTGCTCGTACACAGATCATCCAGGAATCACTTGTTGGTCCTTCTTTGGGTCAAGACAATATCAACCGTAGTTTGACATCTGTTGGTTTGGCCTTTGCGTTATTGCTCGTATTCATGGTCCTCTATTATGTTGGAGGTGGTGTTGTTTCGATCATAGCGCTTTTTGCCAACCTGTTCTTTGTCATTGGGGCACTGGCCTCCTATGGAACAGTACTCACCCTGCCCGGTATTGCCGGTCTCGTATTGACCATGGGTATGGCCGTTGATGCCAACGTAATTATCTATGAGCGGATTCGAGAAGAACTCCGACATGGCAAGACCATGGCCATGGCCATTAAAGATGGTTTCCAACAGTCATACAGCGCGATTATCGATGCCAACGTCACAACCATCCTGACCGCTTTGGTCCTCTCCTATTTCGGATTGGGTCCGATTAAAGGATTTGCCATAGTACTGATCATCGGTATCCTGTTCACACTCTTTACCGCTGTCCTCCTGACTCGTTTGATGGTGGAATACTGGGTCAGCAAGGATAGACATATGTCTTTTGCTTCGAATTGGTCCAAGGACCTCATGGCAAATGTCAATATCAACTGGATCGGACTCCGGAAGTATGGATATATGATCTCTGGTGCCCTGATCCTGGCAGGAGCAATCTCCTTCTTCACCCGAGGATTTGAGTTGGGTGTGGATCTGAAGGGAGGATACTCTTACAACGTTCAATTTGTCGAAGGCTCGAATGTCGACAGCGATATGCTGCGAAAAGAGCTCGGGGATCAATTTGGTGGCAGCCCTGTCGTTAAAGCAGTTGACACGCGAAATACATTCAATATTACAACCAGTTATCTGGTAGATGATACAGCTGAAGATGCCGCCTCACGTGTCATGGACAAGCTCTTTGATGGAGTCAACGCCATCAGTGGTGGAGGCTTGGACAAAGATGCATTCCAATCCACTTATGGAGATGGCACTCACATTACATCATCCAGTAAGGTTGGACCGACTATCGCTGAGGACATCAAAGACAGTTCATTGTATTCTGCAATGTTCGCCTTGTTGCTGATCTTCCTTTATCTCTTCATCCGATTCAACAAATGGCAGTTCAGTCTCGGTGCGGTGATGGCGCTCTTACACGATGTATTGGCCACTTTGAGCATATTCACACTCTTCCATGGCATCCTGCCTTTCTCTATGGAAGTGGATCAAGCGTTTGTAGCGGCTATTCTGACGGTGATCGGTTATTCTGTCAATGACACTGTAATTGTATTTGACCGAATCCGGGAATTCCTGGGCACTTATACCGGAAAAACAAAAGAGGAAGTATTCAATCTGGCGATCAACAATACCTTGAGCCGGACAGTGATCACTTCTGGAACCACTCTTCTGGTGGTGATGTCACTTTTCTTGTTCGGAGGTGCATCCATCAAAGGATTTGCTTTTGCTTTGATCTTCGGTATTCTTTTTGGAACCTATTCTTCGGTCTTTATTGCTTCTGCGTTGGTTGTCGATCTGACCAAGGAACGTGAATTCAAAGGAAAGGAGAAGAAGAAAAAGGGATTCAGTCGTTCAGCTGAAGCTGCGAAATAAGACCTGCAAACCAGATGGCATGGCTTTTGCCTTTTGCTAAATGGTTTTGGTTAAAGATTTGATTGGAAGGAGCCGTTGCAACAACGGCTCCTTTTTTTATGTTACAGGCCTAATCGTACCGTTGCACAACTATGCAAAGTGGAGAAATCGCCTATCTTTCCCATCATGCTGACCTTTAGATCTCTATCCTGGATCGCGCTGATCCTTCTCCTTCTGGCTGGAATGGACTCTTGTTCCTATACCATCAAAGTCCGTGATGGAGATACTGCTTATGAGCGGAAACAATTTGCCGTGGCAATCCCCTATTTCACTAAGGATTATTCCAAGGAGAAGTCAAGAGTGCAACGCGGCAGAATTGCATTGAAACTCGGGAATACTTATCAGCGTATCAATGACCCTGCTTCGGCCTTGGAATGGTATCGAATCGCCTGGGATAATCAAGCAGGGATAGATGCTTTGAAAGGGTATGCCTATACCCTGAAGATGTTGGAACGTTATCCCGAAGCCAGCGAGGCTTTTGTCCAACTGGGCGAAGAAATTGGCAGTACGTATGAATATCGGCTCGAGATCGAAGCTTGTCGACTCTCCGGCCTTTGGCTTTCTGATACGGCCAATCGACCCTATTCCGTTCAAGGGGCCAAACTGAACAGCCGATACGGCGATTATGCCTTGATCCCAACGAGCAATCAGGCTCTGTTCTTCACTTCAGAACGACCTTCACCTCAATCAGAAGACCTCTATGCATGGACGGGAAAACCCTATGCGGATATTCTCATCGCTGACGATGGCAGGAGTGCTTTTCCTGAAAACTTCCTCAACAAGATTAACACCATCGCACACGAATCCAATCTGATCCTGACGCCGGATCTGAACACGTTGTTCTTCACGCGCTGCGGTGGATTTGACGCAACCGAAGATCAGTATTGTCGGATCATGACCAGCAATCGCACGGATGATGGTTGGACAGACCCCACTCCATTGCCTTTTTGTTCGGGCACTGTCAATTATGGACATCCCTATCCATTCAACAATGGTCAATCCCTGCTATTCGCCAGTGATGATCCGTTTGGATTCGGTGGCTTCGACCTCTATCAAAGCAACCGCACTATGGATGGGTGGAGTGAGCCGGCCATTCTTCCGCCCAATATCAACACACAAGGCGATGATATGTATCCCTATCTCGATGCAGATACGCTTTACTTCGCCTCCGACCATCACCCAGGAATGGGTGGACTAGATATTTTCAGTTCCACCCGTCTTGGCCCAAGATCCTGGTCATCTCCAACAAATATGAAAGCTCCAATCAATTCAGGGTCGGATGACTTTGGATTAGTTTGGCTAGATAATTCTATTCAAAGTGGGCCGCTGCGTTCGGGTTACCTTTCGAGTAGTCGACCCGGCGGATTGGGTGGCGACGATATTTATATGGTCAGAGAAAGGTTGGTCGAGCGACCTGCTCCTCCCGTGAAAGAGGTGACCTCATATTCCTGGAAGCTCGAACTCCACACCCTGGTTAAAATATATTCGACCCCTGATGATCCTAATAGTCCCGTCCTTGGACGCAGGTATCTGGATGGTGCCCGCGTTGTGATCAGCGGCGGAATGGATACTACATTTTCAAGCCCGGGGAACTCCCCTGCAATCCTGAAAATCAATCCTGGAAGTACATACACGATCAAGACCTCCTCTCCCGGCTACCTTAATACAGAAACACAATTTTCAACAGTAGACTTGCTGCCTGATCCTAATGACCCACATCAGGTGATCAGCCTTGAAGTGGTTCTGGATCGTCGTTTTGTCGATCGCGAAATCGTACTGGAGAACATTTACTATGATTTTGATCGCTGGGATATCCGCACTGATGCGCAACCGACCTTAATGAGGCTGGCTTCAGTACTTCGCACAAATCCGGATATCTACATCGAATTGGCTTCGCATACAGATTGCCGAGGTGGCACACTCTACAACCAGGAGCTCTCCCAACGCAGGGCTCAGTCTGCTGTGGATTATCTGATCAGTAGAGGTATCGATTCTAACAGATTGCGGGCTAGAGGCTATGGTGAAAGTAAACCCTCTAATGACTGTGCTTGCTCTCGGTGCACAGAAGATGAACATCAACAAAACCGGCGGACTACTTTTCGAATCCTACAGGATTAGAAACAGAAATTTAGAATCCTTGGATCAGGATTCGTCCGGTTGCTACACCTCCCTTATTATCCTCACCGATGATGAGGTATAACCCGGGAGGAAAATGCCTCAAATCCAGGCGACTGGGCACCTGGATGTCTGACCAATCTGCAATTACTCGCCCAAAGGCATCGATTAAATGTAGCTGCCAAAGTCCGGGATCATGTGGCTCAGCCACGAGGTCCACATAGACATAGGATCCTGCCGGATTGGGCATGATGGTGAATCGCGATCTCATTGACTTCAGATCCGCATCTAACGACGTCATGACTTCGACCTTGACACAACCCGTATCGACACAGTTGTATTGATCAGTCACCTGAACACAATAGGTGTTGGGCAGCAACAAATAGGCCGTATCCGTCACCTGGTTCATGGCATTGACATCCCACTGAATCGAATAGGGCGGAGTCCCACCCTGTGGTACGACAATGGCTTGACCATTCGACATTCCTGGATCTGCTGGGATACTGAACAGATTACCAATCCAGAGAGGCGGGTGTCCCACCTCCATGCCAGACTCAATCAGTGAACACCCCTGATCATCAGTAATCGTTACACTATATGATCCGGTCTGCACATTGACCAGATCAATGGTTGTGGCCCCATTACTCCACAAATATGAATAAGGGGGTGTACCGCCTCCCGTGTTCGTATAGATTTTTGAGTAGGGGTCACATTCATCAACAGTGGTTGGAATCATGACCAGGGTGCTGCCACCGGGAACGATCAGACAAGTGTCACGAATACAGTGATATTGATCCTGAATGGTGACACAGTATGTTCCAGGAGCCAGTTCATTGCGGAATTTCTCTGTCGATCCATCATCCCAGGCATATTGATAATCCTGCACGCCTCCTTTCATTTTCACATCAATAGAACCTGTCTCTGCTACGGAACAATCATCTGCCTGAATGGTGATGTTCTGATACGTAAATAGTGATGGAGGCCCTAAAATAGTGATCTGTTGAGGCAACGTCCGAGTACACCCATTTTTATCCACGATGATGGCTGTATAGCTACCTGGTTGAAGGTTTTTGGGGCTCTGTACGGTTGAATAAGAAACTGAATCCCGGAACCAGAAGGTCTTGTATGGTGGGACACCGCCATTGATAAACAACGTGATAGCACCATCCTTGGCACCTAAACAGGTTTCATTCTTGATCAGTGATGGCGGTATAGTCAGGTCCAATGGTGCCGGTTCCTCGATAGAGACCGGGCCATAGACCAGTACACATCCGCGATTATCCGTAATAGTGACAAAATAATTGCCCGCCCCCAATCCATGAATACCATCAATTGGCACATTGAGGTCCTTTTCCTGACCACTGCTCCAATTGAATTGATAAGGCGACTCTCCACCGAGTACTTGAACCGAAATGGATCCATTCTGATCACCAAAACAGGCCGGATCATCCTTTTGAATCAGTTGCACCTGATAGTTCTGACCGGTATTACTAACAGCAATCCCCGACAGGCTAGCCTGACAAAGATTTGCATCAGTCACAGTGACAGAATAGAAGCCCGGTGGAACATTTTGTGGATCCTGGATCATCAATCCATTTTGCCATTGATATGTAAAGGGCCCATAACCTGCAACAGCTATATCAATATCCCCAGTGGAGGTCAACCCACATTCCGCATACTGGATACCGAGGAGACTGACGTCAAGCGGACTTTCTTCTTGTAAAATCAGACCAGACAACGTCTTGGTACAACCCAGTAAGTCAGACACGGTCACCGCATAATTTCCAGAAGGTAGATTGGTTAATGGATTGTTTTGACCGTTGGAAGTCCACTGATAGGCATAATTCCCACTCCCACCGGTTACTGCTATTGTCACGCTTCCATCCTGAAGAAAATCACAGGTTGGATCCTGTAGGCTAACCACATCGATCTTCAACGGGTTGGCCACCTGGAGTGTGGTATCAGACAGAATGATGGAACAACCCTTTTGATCGGTTACTGTGGCATGATAGGTACCTGCCTCTAATCCAGAAACAGTGGCCTGCCCTGTCCCAAAAGACCATTGGTATGTATAGGGTTGAACACCACCGGCCACCTGGATACCCAGCTGTCCGTCAGCAGAACCCGCACAGGTTTCAGGTTTGGCCAGAAACCAGTCTGCTACCAATTCCTCTTCTTCGGATATCCATAGATCTGCTATCGTAAATGAACAATCCTTCTGGTCTGTCATCGTGACTGAATAAACACCAGGAGACAACTGAACTCGATCCTTCATGATCACGTTGTCCGACCACAGAAACTGATACGGATGGGTCCCCCCTGAAACCAGGAGTTGTATACTGCCATTTTGCTGGCCCTGACATGCAACGTTCTGGAGGTTGTAGGTGGCTTGCAACGGAAGTGGTTCTGAAACATAAAATGAGTCAGATTGAAGTGTACAACCACTTTGATCCGTGATGGTCACCCGGTAATTTCCAACCCCAACTCCATTCAGATTCTGGAACTGAGACCCCGTACTCCAATCAAAGCTATACGGTGATACCCCACCACTCACTGCCAGGTCGACTGAACCGTTCAGTTGCCCGTAACAGCGTACGGGTTGTACCTGGCCACCGGCAACCAGAGGCGTGGCCACTTTCACCATCAGGTTTTGCAAAACAATGCTGCATCCACCACCTGTAATTGTGACCTGATAATTTCCTGGCGCAAGAGAAGAGACATCCTTGGTTGTAGGGCCATGGCTCCATGCATAAGAGGTAACAGGCCCACTGACATTCAGCAGGATAGCACCATCATTTTTATCCTTGCACGATTCGGCCTGGATATTAATTCCGTTTACAGTGGGGCCAGGACCATTGACGACGATGGGTGCAGGTGAGGCTGTACAGCCTGTACCCGGATGTGTAAGGGTTAAAGAATAACTGCCTTGCTTTAAACCCGGGATGATATAGCTCCCAGATTTATTCATTGCTGAACCGGACACCGGGCCTGACCAGGTATAATGGAATGCACCAGCGGCCTGAGGACTGATGGTAATACTTCCATTCGTCCCCCCACAAGAGGTCACATCCGTGCTTCCGATCGTCAGAGAAGGTATGCCTGCCAAGGTGATCACTGTGATTTCATCGGTGTTCTGACAACCTCTTACATCGGTCACAGTCACCTGGAAGGCTTGGGAACCAGGGGTATTTCCAGCAATGACTGGTGAATAGAACTGATTAAAACCTGTGGTCCACAAAAAGTTGAAGGGCCCCAATCCACCGCCAGAAATTTGTGCTTCCAACAAGTCAGATTCACCAGCACAAAGGGAAAGTGGATCCGGATTGACGATGTGGATATCCGGTTTTGACCAAATCTCCAGGGGAAGCGCCAATTCATCCTTGCAACCAAAATCTGTCTGTGCCAGGACAAAATAGGTCGTGGACACAACCGGAGACACTTTGGTATTGATCAAGTGATTGTTTGGTCCGGCAGGTGATCCACTGTGAAACGTCCAGGAGGCTGCGCTCAGACTGAGGTCAGAAATGGGTAAGTCTCTCAGGTCTAAAGTGTCACCTGCGCAGAGTCCACTCATTGGGCCCACATTGAGGTGCGGTTGATCCGTGACCGTCACCTGGACAGCTTTCCGATTGCTGGCACAGGGAAAGAGGAGACTACTATCTGCCAGGTAATAGGTCGTAGACTGGGTCAAGGGTGGTGTGGTAAACGTTGTCCCCACATGAATCGGATTTCCGCCTGCTGGCAGGTCATACCAATAGATCTGTCCGAAAGGAGGTGAGGCCACGTCAAGTAATGCGGAAAGGCCTCTACACACCTGTACATTTTCAATGGAGGGTAAAGGAGCCTGGGAATCATCGTTCATCCCATTACAATTTTCATCAATCTGATTGCATGTGATCTCCAGACCATTCGGGTGAATAGTCCCGTCCAAATCATTGCAATCCAATGCGTTCCGTACAAATCCTGGAGGCAAAACAGAAGAGCAGGTAAAAAATGGCGTATCCGCATCACCAAACCCGTCACCATCTGCATCTTTATAGTAGACAATATCCGGATCACCTAGCAGGGTCAGCCCATAAAAAGTCAATTCGTCCAATGCCATTTGACTGGTCCTGGAGGCCCCACTCACACCACGCATCCGCAATTGTATTGTATCGCCACTGAATGCACTCAAATCCAGATAGATCTTATGCCACTGGCTACCCTGATTTCCTGAGGTTTCCCATAAAGGCAACCAGGTAATCCCACCATCACGAGTCGCTTCAGTGTGCAGCGACCCCATAGTCTGGCCCCACATGTGATAATAAAAGGACAGGTGGCAAGACTCTCCGGGAGGATCATTGACGACCAGACAACCGGATTGCAGAATAGCCTCTGCGCCCTTTTGACAGGCCGCGTTCAATGTTTCCAAATAGAGATAGTTACCGGTACCACTCACATCCGAAAACGGTCCTGTCTGTAATTCTACCGTCGCAGGGCCCTGCCGAACCAGCCAGTCAAAATCATCTTCAGATTGGCGGTTATCCCAGAAGCTGTTCAGAGGATAATCGATCCCACAAATACAGTTGCCTCCGCAGGGTTGGAGGGCATCAAACGTTTCGACCAGAGTGATCGCTTGCCCGATCTCGCAATCTGTAGTAAAGGCCAGGGGGCAGCTGTTTTCGGAGCTGCCACCTCCTGCACAAACAGATCGGATATACACTTCGTAGGCGGTAGAAGGCTCGAGGCCTGTCAGAAACAAATTCCCACCTCCCTGACAAGATTGGGTAACCACTGTTCCCTGCCCTGGTGTCTGCCCGCTGCCCGGTAAAAAACCGGGTTGCCCATATTCCAAGACGACCTGATCACAGCCCCCCGAATAAGACCAGTACAAGTCGGCTGTAGTATGGGTCAATTCACCCAATAATAGCGCAAATGGCGGCGGACAGGTGAGGTTATCAAAATAGATCTTCACAAACCGGAGGGATCCGGTATCCGCTTTAGCATCATCGCAAATCTTGAGTTGCCATATCCCGGCCGGATCCGTTCCATCATTAAATCCATTCAAATGTTCATCCGGCTGAAACGTGCCGATAAAGTTCGACGCATGTTCAATCGGGTTTTGTGCTTGACAATTTGTTGACGAAAAACGGCAAACCTGTGTACAGGTCGGATCCGCTGGATTCCCCAGGTGGTCTCTGGATTGACCGTGTTCAGCAAACAACTGTACTTGTTGCCCGGAGGGTGAGACCAGGGCAATATGCAGATCAGCCAGAAAGGTGTGCCGGATGATCACGTCCACCGCCGATACAGCAATGTCCTCACCCAGCTTTGTTCCCGTCTGATTGTCTACTTCAATCGAAAATACATTTTCATTGGGGCAGTTGTCATCGTTGATCGTGAAGTATAGCCCGCATGAACTGGGGTTGGGACTGGCGGTTGTAAACGTAAAGGGAAAAAAGGTCCATCCGCTTTTTTCCGCACCGGCATTACAGACTGCCCGAATACGGACACGATAGGTTGTCGCCGGATTCAAGCTGGCTAAAACAAAGGGATTGCTCAGGGCAACATGAGTGGGCGTACCAAAAAAGGGCTGGTTGCCAGCTCTCACTTCTAATTCCCAGATCGTCGCTCCGTTTTGATCGAGCCAGGACAGGGTAACTTCATTGGTCTGAATATTGGATGCAGCTACATTTCCAGGGGCATAACAAACCACACCTCTACCCTCTTCCGGCTGAGCAAGTACCGGGTTAATAACACAAAGTGCGCATCCCGCAAGGAGAAGCACCAAAAAACGAAGCTTTGCAGCTCCGATAGGGCAAGGAGGGGCAATTGGCATGGATGTCGGAAGGAAACATTAAAAATACGATCTTCCAAGAGAAACTAAAAGTTAACTGACCACGATGTTGATCATTCGTCCAGGCACAACGATCATCTTCCGAATGGTCAGCCCTTCAATCCACTTTCCAATCTCCGGCATAGCCAGAGCAAGCTCTTCAAGTTTCTTTGGATCCGTATCTGTCGGTACGGTCATCTCTGCCCTGCGCTTGCCGTTGACACTCACTGGATAGGTGACCTCATCTGCGACCAGGTAGGCTTCGATCACCTCCGGGAAATCCGCATGATGAACGGAAGACTCATTCCCCAGGTGATGCCACAACTCTTCAGAGATATGTGGAGCGAATGGAGCCAACAATCGCACCAAGGGTTCGAGAATATCCTGGTGATGGCAATCCAGACGCTTCAATTCATTGACACAGATCATGAAATGACTCACACAGGTATTAATCGAAAAACGATTGATATCATCCCGAATACGCTGGATGGTTTGATGAAGGATGCGCAGACTGTCCCGATCCGGTTCTCCTTCCTGTTGAACCAGCCATTGACCATCATGCATAAACAAGGTCCATAATCGTTTGAGAAATTTGGACACGCCATCAATTCCTTTGGTATCCCAAGGCTTACTTTGCTCAATCGGACCAAGGAACATCTCATACATCCGGAAGCAATCCGCACCATAGACTTTGACGACATCATCCGGGTTGATGACATTGTATTTAGACTTACTCATTTTACCCACTTCTGAATGGGTGAATAAATGAGAGCCTTCATCGCTTTTACTGGGTGTAAACACCCCAAGCTCAAATCTTCCTTTCCCACATTCGAATATCGCGTCACGATATTCCGGCCGCCACTCGATGAAATGCTGAATACTCTCCATATCCAGATAGGAGCTGTCTGTACCGTACTCCTTGATATAGTCGATCAACACCGGAATCTGAATATACTTCTGGACATCATCCGCTTCGGCTAAACCGGCACATCGAAACAGATGCTTGCCATTCACTTTGTCTTTCAGGAGATAGATGGACTCGATCACCCCCTGGATCATGCCCTGGTTGATCAACTTCCTGAACGGCTCATTGGTCGGCAAATGCCCCAGATCATAAAGGAATTTATGCCAGAATCTGGAGTACATCAAGTGACCAACAGCATGCTCGGTGCCACCGATATACAGGTCGACATCCTGCCAATAATCCAGGGCTTCCCGAGAGGCAAATACATCCGGATTGTCCGCGTCCATATAGCGCAGGAAATACCAGCTGGAACCGGCATACCCCGGCATTGTATCCGTCTCCCGAATAAAACCATCCTCTAGTTCTACCCAGTCCCGGGCACGAGCCAGTGGAGAATGTCCATCTGCCGTCGGTTTGAAGTTATCCAATGGCGGAAGGGTCACGGGCAGGTCCTCTTCTCGAACAGGATGAGGTATCCCCTCCTGATCATATGTGATCGGGAATGGTTCACCCCAATATCGCTGGCGTGAAAAGAGAGCATCCCGTAATCTGTAATTGATCTTGCGCTCACCAATGCCTTTATCCATCAGTTTTTCAATCACAACCTGGATCGCCTCCGTAACCTGGAGACCATTCAGGAAGTCGGAATGGATCATTCGTCCAACCTTTTCTTCACGTCGGGCATCGGGCCACTCTGTCCGGTCAATGATCTGGATGACTGGCAGTCCTGCCATTTCTGCAAAGGCCAGATCCCGATCATCATCTGCAGGTACGGCCATTATGGCGCCCGAACCGTAATCTTTCAAGACATATTCAGCCGTCCAGATCGGTATCTGTTCTCCGGAGAATGGGTGAGTCACATAAGCACCCGTAAATACACCAGTCATCTGCTTGACCTCTGACATCCGGTCGCGTTCACTCCGCGAATTAACATATTGGAGATACTCCTCCACTTTGGCTTTCTGCTCAGGTGTGGTCAACTCGGGCAACAGGTCATGCTCGGGTGCAACGACCATAAATGTCACACCAAAGAGGGTATCCGGGCGAGTGGTAAAAACTTCCAGGGAGTGCTCTGATCCAGTAATAGGAAAGAAGATTCTGGCTCCTTCGGAACGGCCGATCCAATTGCGTTGCATGGCTTTCAGGGCATCTGACCAATTCAACTCCTCCATGTCATTGAGCAGTCGTTCTGCATAAGCCGTGATCCGTAAAGACCATTGCAACATCGGGCGGCGCTCTACAGGAAAACCGCCTCGTTCAGACAGACCATCTTTGACTTCATCATTCGCCAGAACTGTTCCCAGAGCCTCACACCAGTTCACAAAACTGACACGTCGATAGGCCAATCGAAAATTCATCAACACCTCATCTTTCCGGGCAGGGGTCATGTCAAGCCACTCCTCAGCAGTAAAGCTGATTTCTTCCCCGCAGCTAGCCGTCAGATTTGATGTGCCATGTTGATGAAAATGATCGACAAGTTCTTGAACAGGCCGTGCCTTCTGGGCCTGATGATCATACCAATGAGCGAACAGCTGGATAAAGATCCACTGGGTCCACTTGTAATAATCCGGTTTAGAGGTATTGACTTCTCGTGACCAATCGTAATTGAATCCGAGGTTGCGCAATTGCTCTCGATAACGAGCAATATTCTCTCGAGTTGAATCTGCTGGATGCACACCAGTCTGAATCGCGTATTGCTCTGCGGGCAGGCCAAAGGCATCAAACCCCATGGGGTGAAGGACATTATAGCCTTCCATGCGCTTGAACCGAGCGAAAATATCAGATGCGATATAGCCTAAGGGGTGGCCCACATGAAGGCCTGCACCCGAAGGATAGGGGAACATGTCCAGTACATAGTACTTGGGGCGATCTGCCACCAGATCCACCTTGTAGGTTCCCTGTTTTTCCCACCAAGATTGCCACTTGGCCTCCAATTCCTGTATCCGATATTCCATGACGAAGTCGATTCATTCCATTGAGGGGGCAAAGATACGAAAGTGCCACCCCATGAACGAGGACGATGCAGATTCAGAAACGAGTTAGAGTGCGGCTCGGATACAGGCAGAAATACCTGACATAGCATCGACGAGCAAGTTTCCACGATAATGGATCAGTACACCGGGGCCAGGTGCTGCTTCCAGGATCAGATCTGTGATCGGCTCATTCGGGGTAAATTCTAGGGTATAGATTTGCCATTTGCTGTGGTAAATCAATGGTGACCGAGCCAATAGGATCCCCTTTCCATTTACAACCGACAATCCCTTCACCTGGAGGGAAAGAGGGAGCCCAAATCCGGCATATGCTTCATGTCGGGCCAGGGCGATGGTAAAGTAGTAGCATTTGCCAGCCTCCAGTGGTGTTTGCAAGCGTTGGACAACAGCTTCCCGGGTTCCATCCTCTCGATTGATGAGCCCCAGGTATGTATTTCCCTGTAAAGGGCGCAGATCAACAGACCACTGTCCCGGTTGAATATCTGGTGTAGATCCATTGCCCCAGGGCCGCCAATCAGGCATGGCAAATGTAGTGCTGAAGCTGGTCTCAAATCCGCTGTTTCGGATGAGCCCTTTGCGCTGGCCGTACAGGGAGACCTGACAGACACAACACATGACAAGAATGAGGAAGGCAGCTCCCTTCAAGTGCTTCATGAGGGTGAAGATACGTCGTTGGCCTACAAGAAAGGACGTGTCGTTTCAGGAGGTGGAGAAGATGTGTACTTTTGGGAATGAAATCGAGGAGAGGTAATCGGTCCCGGCAGTTTTATCTGATGATCACCCTGGTGGTCACCCTCCTCTTTGCCGGGGCAGCTGCCTATTGCCTGGTATGGGCGCAGCAGGCCGGAGATTCTGCAAGAGAATCCATTCTTTATCTGGTAGAGTGTAAAACGGAAGTTGCACCCGCCACGATTCTAGCGTTCAAGGATCAATTGGAAGCCTCAGGCTGGACGCGTTCAGTCCACTATATATCGCCCGACCGGGCCGCATTAATTCTGGCCGAGGATGATCTCAGTCTGGACCTTGATGATCTTGGAGAAGCCACACCAGCCTTACCCGCCATGCTCTCCGTCTATTTCAGAAAGGAGGCATTTGACACAGAAGGAATCCTGGACAGTCTTTCGGCTTCCATCCGGAAAAATGAAATCGTAGCGGGAATGTATGCCCAACCGGATCTAGCCGATATGCTTCAATCCAATTTGAAACAAATCGGACAAGTGCTTCTCGGAATGGCTATAGCCGTTTTATTACTCTGCGGTTTTTTGATGAACAGCCTGTTCAAATTGTCCTTGTATGCCGACAGGCGGGAGATCAAAACCATGCAATTAGTTGGAGCCAGCCCATATACGGTACATCGACCTTATTTGACCCGACATCTTGGACTTGCGGTAATTGCCGGAATACTGGTTACCGGTCTCTTGATCTCACTCCACAGCTATATTACAGGCCTGGCACCCTGGCAAATGCCCATTGAAACCATCCATATGTTCCTGATACTGGGCAGTGGCCTGTTGTGTCTATCCGTCATCTTGACCTTTATCGTTACCTACAGGGTAGTGAATAAGTATATCTTCGCAGATATCGAAACGCTGTTTTAAGCATGAGCGCGAATACTCCACCAAAAAAGAAGGTTGTCGTCACCGGCAAAAAATCCACTCCGGCAACAGCCACTCGTGTACGTCGATCTGATTCGGCCGGCACGGATGAGCCATTGCTCTACGGTCGAACCCATTATATGATTATGGGCGCGGGAATCCTGCTCATTGCCCTGGGATTTGTCTTGATGGCAGGCGGGAGCATGCCCGATCCAGAAACATGGGATGAATCAATAATCTATTCCGGTCGAAGGACAATCCTGGCGCCAATAGCCATCCTTGCTGGTCTTGCCTTGGAGATCTATGCGATCTTCAAGCGATCATGAACCAGGAAGTGACGGATACACCATATGCCGAAGGCCTGGATCCAAAACGGATCGTTTTGCGTTCCACTCTCGAACTCGTGACGCCTGAAATGGCACGGGAAGGACTCCTCTTCTTGATCGACAAACCATCCGGCTGGACTTCATTTGACGTAGTCAACAAATGCCGATGGCTATTGCGTAAGCGATTGGGATTGAAAAAATTTAAGGTTGGACATGCCGGCACTCTGGATCCTATGGCTACAGGCTTATTACTGATTTGTGCCGGACCATATACCAAGCGGCTACAAGACTTGCAGGGGATGGATAAGGTGTATTCAGGCACCATCACATTGGGCGCAGTCACCGCCAGTTATGATGCAGATAGTCCGGAGGAAAACCCGGAACCATGGGAACATCTTTCTGATGAAGACATTCTCAGAGAAATCAGCACCCTTACCGGTGATCTCCTTCAATTGCCACCTATCTTTTCTGCACTAAAAGTAAATGGCCAAAGGGCCTATAACCTGGCACGAAAGGGACAGGAGGTCAAATTAGCCGCTCGTCCGGTTACGGTCCATTCCTTCGATCTGATCAAACGGGATGGCCGCTTTCTCACTTTTCGTGTCCACTCTTCTAAAGGCACCTATATCCGCAGCCTGGCACATGACCTGGGTCAGAAACTTGGATGCGGCGCCTATCTTTCCGGGTTACAGCGGGATGCCATCGGACCCTATGCTCTGGAGTCCTCTTTGAGCATTTCTGATATGACTGCTTGGACGGGAAATCCCAATGACACCAGCACATCTGAATGATCCGCACATCATTGTCTGCTGTACACCTGAATGCCCACAATGTGAATGTCCTGGAAAGACATTCATCATGGAATCAGGATCAAGACTTATTTTTAGCTAATCAAGGTTGACAACAGATTGGGAAAACTTCTTGGAACGAGTCAATATGGTGTTATCGGCGCCGGAAGCTTTGGGACAACCATTGCCAATTTGCTTGCATTGAACGGGCAGGTGCTCCTGTTCAGCCGAAATAGCCAGACTGTCCAGGAAATCAACACGACGCATACTCATGATGGATACACATTCCATCCGAACATTGAAGCGACCAGTGATCCGGCTTATCTCTGTGCCTCCTGTTATTTGATCTTCCCCATTGTCCCGTCAAACAGCTTCCGGGCAATGATGCGAACATTCTCACCTCACTTGCGGCCTTATCATATGATGATCCATGGCACGAAGGGTTTTGACACCCGTGGCATCCCGGATTCTCAGCTTGGAGACACCCGATTGGATCGATCTAAAGTGAGTACGATGAGTGAGGTGATCCTTCAGGAGAGCTCTGTATTGCGAGTTGGCTGTCTGTCCGGTCCAAATCTCTCTTCGGAAATCATGGAAGGACAACCGACCGCAACGGTCATCGCCAGTCAGTTTACTGAAGTGGTCAATATCGGACAGGAGGCCTTGAACAGTGCCAAGTTCCACGTTTTTGGTTCAGAAGACCGCTTGGGCGCAGAGTTATCTGGTGCACTGAAAAACACCATTGCTATTGGGTCGGGAATTCTTGGAGGTCTGGGAATGGGTAAAAACATCCAGGCCATGCTCATTACCCGAGGATTGCATGAAATGGTGCACATTGGCAAGGCCCTGGGATCCGATAGTCGGGCCTTCATTGGTACGGCAGGTATAGGTGATCTGATTGCTACTGCCATGAGTGAAAAAAGTCGCAACTACTCATTCGGAATGCGGCTGGCCGCCGGAGAGACCTATGCCCAAATCATGCAAACCATGCCCGAACTGGCTGAGGGCACACGAACGTTGAAGATCGTCAGGCAATTAGCAAAGACTTATAAACTGCATATCCCGATCTCAGATATTCTATACAGGGTCGTCTTTGATGAATTCTCCATTCACAAAGCGATCGACTATCTCATTCGATATCCTTATGATATCGACGTGGATTTCCTTTAACCTATTCCTTGTTGGGTTCAGCTGCAGATTTGAGTTTATCTGCGAACTTCTCTCTGAACTTGGCCATCTTGGGTGAGATCACAGCACGACAATACGGTTGGCTCGCATTGAGGGAATAATAATCCTGATGGTAACTCTCGGCAACATAAAAAGCCTGAAAAGCCGTCACTTCTGTCACAATGGGATTATCCCATAATTCCGTAGCCACCTCTTTGGCGGAACGTTCTGCGATCTGTTTCTGATCCTCGCTATGATAGAAAATGGCCGACCGATACTGCGTGCCCACATCATGTCCTTGACGATTGAGTGTGGTTGGATTGTGTGTACTCCAAAATACTTCCAGGATCTCGTCAAATGAGATTTCTTCTGGATCAAAATGGACTTGTACCACTTCAGCATGCCCCGTAGTTCCTGATCCGATTTCTCGATAGGTCGGATTTGCTGTTGCTCCGCCCGAATATCCGGATTCGACCTTGTAGACCCCTTGCAAGTCCTGGTAAATCGCTTCAATACACCAAAAACACCCACCTCCCAAGGTGGCGATTTCTAATCCTGGCTTGTCCATGTCTGGGCTTTTCTGTTCTAGGTTCTTTGTAGAAGAAGATTCATTGCCTGGCTGAGCACATGCCGTAAAACTCATAAGCATGATCAACAGGAGATTGTATATAGGCGTCTTCATTTCGTCGTCGGTTTAAAGATGAGTGAAATGGAGTTCACACAGTGCCGGGTCTCCTTATCCGTAAAATGTTCATTGAGGAATACATGTCCCAGGTGCCCTTTACATTGATTGCAAACGATTTCCGTCCTTGAGCCATCAGCATCCGGTATCCGAAGGACGGCACCTTTAATTTCTTCATCAAAGCTGGGCCATCCACATCTTGAATCAAACTTGTCATTCGACTGATAGAGCGGTGCATCGCACTGGCGGCAATGATAAACCCCCGTTTCGTGATGATCGTGGTATTCACCGGTGAAGGCACGCTCTGTGCCCTTGTTCAGAATCACCCTTTTCTCTTCCTGACTCAGGACGCGCCAACCATTATGATCGACTTCAATTGATGACTGGTCGACTTGGTCAGCCTGCCCTTCTTGCTTGGCATTTTGCGTCTGAGCGCAAGCAGAGAATGTCAATACCCCCAGGAAAAGGATGGATAGTAGAATCAGCCTCATGATTGATCAGATTTAAAAAGTAATGAAATGGAGTTGACACAGTGCCGTTCATTCTTTGGGGTCAGGTGTTCGCCCTTAAAAACGTGACCCAGGTGCCCCTGGCATGATGCGCACACAATTTCCACTCGACGACCGTCCGCATCAGTATGGCGGTCCACAGCGCCTTTGATCTCATCATCAAAACTGGGCCAGCCACATCCTGAATCAAATTTATCCGAGGAACGATAGATCGGTGCATTACACCTGCGACAGTGAAAGGTCCCCTCCACGTGGTGATCATTGTACTCCCCGGTGAAGGGGCGCTCTGTTCCTTTGAATTCAATGACACGCTTTTCTTCAGCGGTCAGCTCACGCCAGCTTGCCGGATCCATATTGCATTTAGCAACTATAACCCCAAAAGGCCCATCTTGTTTTCCACTTCATAATGCAAACTGAGATGGTCAGGCCCACTTGACAGGGTCATTCTTCTGGATCACCCCTCCTTCCAGGATTCGACCGGTTACACCTCCTCTACCGGCCATGGACTTTAAACCGCCTGGCCCCAGGTTGTCTTCCATGCGTTGACATGGGCGGCATTCTCCGGTAACTTCTATTAAACAACGGCCGACACGCAAGAAGCCCTTTTTATACCGGTGAAGATCCAATCCGGAAATCACCAGATTTCTTCTGACCAGCCCCGGGGCAATATCCTCTCGGCTGAGATCCGTGGCTGCCGCAGCCAGGTCCTCCAACATGATCAGGGTGATTTGGCGCTTCCCTCCAGCATCCTGGTAGTGATCACCTTCCAGTCCGATGCCTGCCTGAGCCAGAACCTCTTCTTTTGTCGTCAGTGGTTCATAACGTTCAGATCGTACACCGATCCACCTTACGCGACCTGATTCATTTTGCGCTTCCATATCATGATATAGGTTGAATAGGACGAACAAGATAATGACTAGTCTTTGCTCCTGGACATCCAATATCCCGATACACAGTGCCCCGAGGGTCATCATCCCCTCAATTTGGATAAACACTACACTTCAAAAAGATCAAATAGAGGCGTTCCCTCTAAATATTTTGAAAAAAAACAGGCTAAATAAGGCCTCAAATCAGGCAAATTAAAACTATTGTTTTCACAATTATTCATTTCGGCAATAATTCCATTGCATTTAGCATTATATATCAAGAAGATACGCAGTACATTTCGGTGTAATATCAAATAGTCCCTTCACAAATCGTCGTTTTTGTTTTTGATTCTGGGAGGGCCATTTTACATCTTTGTAATGTGATCGGGAGTTGATCACAACAACAACAAGAAGTTAGTTCATGGGATTATAAATAAGGTCATGCAGGACAGTAAAAAGTTACTGTCCTGCATATCCGCCGCGAGCCGGTCGTTAAGAAGAGCTTAAAGCCGAAACAACGACAATTCTGGCACGTTGATTATCTAGACACTGTTCATGGGATTATAATTTGTTGCAAAGCGCCATCATGAAAGCATGATGGCGCTTTTGCATTGTAGGAACCGGTCAAACCGACCAAATGAATTACTTTTGCCGCAAAAGAAGACCATCCATGAATTTGCACGAATATCAGGGCAAGGAATTATTGAAGCAGTTTGGCGTTCAGATCCAGGAAGGAATCCTGGCCCAAACCGTGGAAGAAGCCGTTTATGCCGCTCAGTCCATCAAGGAGAAATACCAATCCGATTGGTCCGTTATTAAAGCTCAAGTCCATGCGGGAGGTCGAGGTAAAGGCGGAGGCATCAAACTAGCCAAGAACGAAGATCAAGTCAGAGAGTATGCCACAGCTATCCTCGGCATGCACCTGGTCACTCCTCAAACCTCTAAGGAGGGCAAACTGGTGAGCAAGATTCTGGTTACCCAGGATGTTTACTATCCAGGTGATGAGGAACCCAATGAATTCTATATTTCAATTCTGACCGATCGTGGGCGCCAGTGTAATGTTATCATCTATTCCACAGAAGGTGGAATGGATATTGAGGCTGTTGCTGCGGATACGCCTCATCTGGTTCACAAGGAATTCATTGATCCGTCATTAGGATTACTCCCCTTCCAGATCAACAAAATCGCCTTTAATCTAGGCCTGGAAGGAAAGGCCTTCAAGGAGATGCGCTCATTCGTCAAATCGCTCTATCAGGCATTCATTCAATCTGATGCGTCTCTCTTTGAGATCAACCCCTGCCTGAAAACAAGTGACTCCCGGATCATGGCTGTGGATGCCAAGGTCGTTCTGGATGACAACGCTCTGTTTCGCCATCCACAACTGGAAGCACTTCGTGATCCAAATGAAGAAGATCCTACCGAGGTAGAAGCTCGTGAACACGATTTGAATTATGTCAAACTCGATGGAAATGTCGGTTGCATGGTCAATGGAGCAGGACTGGCTATGTCCACCATGGATATCATCAAGCTATCTGGTGGCGAGCCGGCCAACTTCCTTGATGTCGGTGGGACAGCAGATGCTGCCCGTGTGGAACAAGCATTCCGAATCATACTTCGCGATCCAAATGTCAAAGCGATTTTGATCAACATTTTTGGTGGTATTGTCCGGTGCGACCGCGTTGCTCAGGGCGTTGTAGATGCCTGTACAAATATGGGCGACCTGCAAGTCCCCATCATTGTTCGTCTACAGGGTACAAATGCAGATATCGCCCAGAAGATCATCCAGGATTCAGGATTGAAAGTCCATTCCGCAATACTCTTACAGGAGGCTGCTGATCTGGTCAACAAAGTGATCCAATAACCTTCTCCTATCCTCGAACTGCGCAGCCCTTTCCGGAACACATTCTGGAAAGGGCTGTGCAGTTACCTACGCCGAATCAGTAATTCAATTCTGGCACCTATCAGAACAAATCCACTGCAGAAGCAGCGTCTGTTCATTCTGAACGTTTACCGAAGGCACACAGTACCCCCTATCGATGCGGCTTATACAAATCATCACTTTTGCCCTCCTCCTCAGTCTCGGTTGTGGATGTCGTCCAAGTGGTGAAGATTTCATTATCTCCATTCCTGCGGAGTTCGCCATATCTGCCAGGGAAGCCCTGGGTCCATCTCCCCGACAATATGAAATTGCCATTTTTGGTCTGAAGAAACAACCGTGTATTGGTGCAAGTCTGGAACATTCCTGGGCTATAGATATGCAGGGTGGACATCTCAATATCCAGGGCTACCACCTGCCTTTTCCATGCTCCGGCCCCGACCAACAAGTCATTACACGTATTCCACTTAGCTGGTCGACTCCTGGAGATTATCCGGTATCAATCAATCTGAACAACAGCTTTTTCAACCCGGGAAATCTGCTGATCAGCCACTCTGATCTTACGTTAAAAATGTTTAGCCTGCATGGCATCACTGTTGACCCGCGCCCGGTCCAACAGTTACCGGAGGATCTCCTCTGGGGATATTTGACGAGTGACAATCCGGATCAAATTGTAGCCATAGAGGACTTTTTATCCCAGTGGCCAGGTGAGAGCTCCCTGCATTTGTCCGGCTCCTACGGACACTTTTCCATCTCGACATCCGGAGAACTCGCCTTAGCACCTGTAGCCAGCCACTCCCTGACTCACCAGGTTCCTTTTCTGCGCAAAGGTATTGACCGTACTGTCTTTACAGCATCTATGAATGCCTTCATCCAGGCCAGTAATGGACAAATCACGGGCGTCCTTCTTTGTCCAAATGGCCAATTGATCCAATAGGAGCTCCAAGGCTCCACTCTACTTCTTTTCTTTTCAAACCATTATTGCTTTCCTCAAGCGAGTACCTGGTCGAAAGTGGAAGACTTCACGACTGCTATTCCGGAATGGGATGTGTACTTTTGAACCATGATCAATCTACTTTCTGATACCCTCACAAAGCCGACTCCCGGTATGCTCCAGATGATGATGGCAGCAGATGTGGGAGATGATGTATTTGGTGAAGATCCCACAGTCAATCGATTGGAAAAGACAGTTGCAGAACGATTTAATATGGAAGCGGCCCTGTTCTGCCCATCCGGCACCATGACCAATCAGATCGCGATCAAGATGCACACTCGACCTCTGGACGAGGTGATTTGCGATGTCAATTCTCACATCTATCAATATGAAGTCGGCGGGTATGCTTACCACAGTGGCATTGGCATTCAATTACTGGAAGGCCAATATGGAAAAATCACTGCTGCCCAAATCGAAGCGGCCATCCGGCCTGACTTCACCTGGCTGCCCAAATCGAAGCTGATCGTCCTGGAGAACACATGCAACCGTGGAGGCGGAAGCATATACCGGCAGGAAGAGATATTGCCGATTCAGGATCTGGCTCAACGGAAAGGATTGGCTCTACATCTGGACGGCGCCCGTCTGTTTAATGCCCTGGTTGAAACGGGTGAATCAACCGAGACATGGGGAAAGATGTTTGACAGCATCTCCCTTTGCTTTTCAAAAGGACTGGGTGCCCCCGTCGGGAGTGTTCTGATGGGTAATGCCACGTTTATTCACGAAGCTCGCCGGGTGCGAAAGGCCATGGGCGGCGGTATGCGACAAATAGGATATTTGGCAGCAGCAGCACTCTATGCCCTTGAACACCATGTGGAACGATTAAGAGAGGATCATGCTCATGCCAGGATTCTGGCGGATGCGCTTGAACAATCGCCCTATGTCGCCGGATTACGACCGGTCGTATCCAACATCATCTTGTTTGATATTCTCCCAGAATATGCTGCAACTGATTTTTTGGAGGCCCTGAAGACCAAGGGGATTAATGCCACAGGATTCGGACCACAAACCATTCGTTTCGTGACTCATCTGGACGTGACCCGGCCTATGATTGACAAGGCCGCTGAGGCGATCAAAGAAATAAAACTGTCAGAAAAAGGAGGTTAATGATCAGGAAGATGTTCCTCGTCGCTGGCTGATCTCATCTCGGATTTCAGCAGCACGTTCGTAATCTTCTCTTTCCAGGGCATCGTTCAGTAATTGCCCGAGTGCATCAAGCGAGTAATCTGCCAATGTCTGCTCTTCAGCCTGTTTTTCGCTGGGTGTAACGACCTTCTTTCCTTCTTCATCGTCTTCCAGAACGACTCCGGCAGCTTCAAGGATGAATTCGAAGGTATAAATCGGACACTTGAATCGCACCGCCAGAGCCAATGCATCACTGGTCCGAGAGTCGATCTCGATCTCATCATCACCGCGTTCACAAACCAGGCGGGCATAAAAGATCCCATCCAGCAAGTTGTTGATGATCACTTCTTTGATCTCTACATCGAAGGTTTGCAATGACTTTTTGAACAGGTCATGAGTCAATGGACGATTTGGAGTCATCTTTTCCATAGCCACAGCTATGGCTTGTGCTTCAAAGCCACCAATCACAATGGGCAACCGTCGTGAACCATCCTTTTCACCCAGAACCACTGCATAATTGTGTGACTGGGTGACACTGTGTGAAAGTGCCACAATATCCAGTTCAATCTTTTTCATATCAGACCCATGAGTGCTCATGGAGGCAGGGGTTTTCTGGTGAAGGATGTCGCTGGTATTAACCAGCAGTTTTCATATCTCGAATGGCCTTGGTCAGGCGAGGCACCACCTCAAAGAGGTCTCCTACAACGCCATAGTCGGCGGCCTTGAAAAAAGGTGCTTCTGGGTCTTTATTGATCACTACGATCACTTTGGATCTGTTGACACCTGCCAGATGTTGAATCGCTCCGGAAATACCTATAGCGATATACAAATTGGGCCGAATGGCAATACCGGTCTGCCCCACGTGCTCATGGTGAGGACGCCAATCCGAATCTGCTACCGGTCGAGAGCATGCCGTGGTGGCGCCCAATTCTGTAGCCAACTCCTCCACAATTCCCCAGTTTTCAGGACCTTTCATCCCACGTCCGGCAGACACCACTTTTTCCGCTTCTGGAAGTGGGACAGTGCCTTCGACTTTATCGGTCTTAACAAATGTGATTCGAGCTGAACCAGGCGCCAGATCCATAACTTCAACGGGGACAGCCACACCGTCTGTGGTTGGCTGAAGGGCATTGCCCATGACCGACAATACTTTTTTATCCGTTTCGATCTTCAGCTTGGCGAATGCCTTGCCGGAATAGACGCCTTTAGATGCCTGGCAGCCATTGGACAGATCAGGCAATTCCGTCACGCCGCTGATACAGCCTGCCTGAAGTCGAATCGACAGGCGACCGGTCAGTGCTTTCCCTCGGCTGGAATGACTCAATACAACGTATTCAGCATCTTGGGTAGTAGCAACATCAGCGATCACTTTGGACCAGCTTTGTGAATCAAAATGCACAAAACCTTCATGAGCCACATGAATCACCTGGTCTGCACCGTATACACCTGCATCACCCGGAGCGCTTATCGGTCCCAGCAACAAAGCCGTACAGGAAGTTCCGGCTGCAGATGCCAGTTTCTTGCCGAAGGTGATGGCCTCCTGCCCAGATTTTTTTATACGTCCGTCGCCACTTTCGGCAAATACCAGTACCATATGTATTCCTTGTTTCAGATTTGTCAAATAACTGTCGAGTGATCAGATCACCTTAGCTTCCTCTTTCAGCAACCGCACCAGTTCATCCATATTCTCAGGGTCAATCAACTGTACAGCCGCCTTTTCCTTTGGCAAAGTATAGTTGGAGATATTGGTACGTGGCGCGACGCCGGTCCCCGGAACAACTTGCAATGGTTTAGATTTAGCCATCATGATGCCTCGCATATTTGGAATGCGCTGTTCTGCTAATCCTTTGGCGGCACTGATCACAAAGGGAATATCTACCCGGACAGTATCCTCCCCTCCCTCAATCTCCAAATCCACAGTTGCTGTCGATCCATCTACGACCATCTTAGAGGCATAAGATAAAAACGGCCAATCCAGCATTTCTGCGATCATGGCCCCTACTTCTGAGCCATTCGACTCAATAGATTCCTTACCCGTCATCACCATGTCAAAGGCATTGGCCTTTGCATAATGAGCAATCTCCGTTGCCACTTGGAAGGCATCACTTGGTTGTACATCGATCCGCACGGCTTCATCTGCTCCTATCGCCAGTCCTTTGCGGATGACCTGATCACAATCTGCACCACCTACACTGATCAGGGTAACTTTGCCTCCTTGCGCTTCCTTTAATTCCAGGGCGCGAACCAATGCATACCATTCGTCATATGGATTCATAATGAACTGCACGCCCGAAACATCGAAACGAGTGTTCTCTTCAACAAATCCTATTTTTGCAGTGGTGTCAGGAGTTTTGGTGACACAAACCAATACGTTCATATATTCTCCTTTTCCGGCGTTGCCAGTATGAATAAAGCGCTGCAAATATAGACATTTAATGCGCACTTTCGGTTGACCAGTCCTTGAAAACAACACCTTCAACCTGGCCTCTTCAGAACACTATATGATGATAAAAACAGGGATATGACTGATCGTATGGAACGCATTACCAGCATGTTGAAGGATATGCCTCAAGATCCATTTCTCCGGTTTGCACTGGCGAAAGAATGGGAAAAAAATGAATCATGGGAGAATGCGTTAGCCGAGTATGCCTGGTTAATAGAACACAGCCCTGAATATACCGGCACCTATTACCACTATGGTCACCTTCTCGTTCAGCTAAACCAGCTCGAACGTGCCAAAGAAGTCTTTGAATCAGGATTGGAGATGACTAAAAACCAGGGAGACAAGCATTCCAACGGAGAACTCCGGACCCTGTATGATGAGTATTTTCTGGATTGATCAGGAAGATAATGGCACCGTTCCTTTAAAGACAGCCATTGCCGGGCCTGTCAACCAGATATTTCTGAATCCGTAGTACCCTCTTTCCCAGCTGACACTCAGATCACCACCTCTCGTGTGAATTTGAACCTGACCGTGGCCCTCTGCTTGTTGATTGGCCGCCCATGCGATTGCAGAAGCAGTCACTCCTGTGCCGCAGGATAGGGTCTCGTCTTCAACCCCTCGTTCGTAGGTTCGAATCTTCAATGCGCCTTCACATTCTTCCAGCAAATTGACATTGATCCCCTCTTTTGAAAACTCTGGAGCATATCTGACTTGGTGAGCACGATGGATCAGATCCTCTTGATCCACATCTGGCACCCAGGTAACATAGTGCGGGGACCCTGAATCCAATACTACACCAGGGCCGTGTGGCTGCACCCGAGCAATCGATTTCATATGAACAGAGATCTTGCCATCATCCAGGACCCGGGCTTCATGGTCGGCATCTGACGCGACAAACCAGGCTTCTTTACCGATCCAACCCAATTGGTGCGCAAAGGCAACCAGACAGCGGGAACCATTCCCACAAAATGAGGATTCATGGCCGTCTGAATTGTAATACACCATTCGAAAATCATAACCAGCAGTCCGTTGTAAAAGCATAAGACCATCAGCGCCGATCCCCGTATGCCGTGTGCACAATGCTTCAATCAAAGGCTGTGACAGCCGGTATTCCCACAGACCTTCCGGATCTTCTATGAGAATGAAATCATTTCCAGTACCATGGTATTTGTGGAAAGGAAGCAGGGTCATAATGTAACTTTCAATAGCGACAATCCTCGCAAACAAGAATAAAGGCGAATGTATTGGGCCCCGGAATAAAGCCTTAAATTGACGGAACCCTTGTTCGTGAACCGTTTTCTCCTGAAATTGGTTAAAAATCAGATAATTACAACGAAGATATCTCAATCATAGATTTCTCTGCGTTATCCCTACTAAACCTATTACATGAAGTGGCTCGTTCTGATGATTTGTACTTCTTTGATCAGTGCTCTCCTGGCGATCGGTATCTATCGTGCCTTCGATGAGCCCAGATCTCTCTTGATGACGCAAACACAACCAGCCTATCTGGCCGGATTGTCCGAAAAGGCTGAACCCATCCCCGCAGGGCCGGCCTACCGGGCTTCAGCACCCACAGATTTCATTCTCGCAGCAGACAAGGTTACACCTGCCGTGGTCAATATCCGGGCAGTAAAAAAGTCGGAATACCGGTTCCTTGGATTTGATGAAGAAAGTTCTACCGGATCAGGCGTCATCCTGTCTTCAGATGGATATATCGTCACCAATCACCATGTCATCGCAGAAGGCAACCGTATTGAGGTGACGTTGAATGATCAACGAGAATATATCGCTACTCTGGTCGGAACCGATCCTTCGACAGACATCGCAGTGATTCATATTGAAATGAAAAATCTCCCCTATGTGGACTTTGCCAATTCGGACAGCTTGCGAGTTGGCGAATGGGTGGTCGCTGTAGGAAACCCCTTCAATCTGGAATCAACCGTCACAGCAGGTATCGTCAGTGCCAAAGGCCGCAGTATCAATATTCTGGATGACGTTTACCGGGTGGAGTCCTTTATTCAAACGGACGCCGTCATCAATCCGGGAAACAGCGGAGGCGCGCTTGTCAATACACGTGGAGACTTGATCGGAATCAATACGGCGATCATTACCAAATCAGGAAAATACGAGGGATACTCCTTTGCCGTTCCTTCCAATCTGGTACGAAAAGTCGTTGGTGATCTTCAAGAATTTGGCACCGTTCAACGTGGAATTCTGGGTATCAACGTAGACAATATCGATCAGAAACAGGCTGTGGAGGTGGGACTCCGGCCCGGCCAAGGTGTCCTTATCACTCGTGTCAACAATGGCAGTGCGGCATACGAAGGGGGACTGAGACGCGGAGATGTCATCCTAACCATTGAAGGCAACCGGACCCAATCTGTACCCGAACTGCAAGAGCAAGTGGCACGGGCTCGTCCTGGTCAGACACTCTCGATCAAGTACAGCCGGGATGGTGAAACCCGACAAACCAAAGTGACCCTCCAACAGATCAAAACAGTAGCCCTTACTCTCGATCCAAGAGCAGATGCCCTCTACCAGGAAACCGGAATGGGTATTCGGGAACTACAAGTCACAGAAGCACGAAAATTTGGTGAGAAAGGTGTCATCGTACAGTCCATCGAACCGGGTAGTAAGGCTGACCAGGTAAACATGGAACCGGAATTTATTATTCGCAAGATCAACGGCAAGGCTATTCGGGACATGGTCCATTGCCTGGAACTAATGGATACTTCCGGCAAAATGACCCTGGAAGGTCAATACGCCAATTATCCCGGTGAATTCAAGTACATTTTTCTGCGATAAATTCTTCTGGGCACTTCTATTAACCTCCGAAATAGGCCAAGACTAAAGAAAACCAAGCGAGACTAGGCATTTCGAAAGAACCTAGCCATAGCTAAGTGATTGAGAAATAACGAATTATCGCGTAGGTTTACTTTAGTCAGAATCCTATAGAGATTAGATTGGCCATTGAGTGGGGTTGATAGAGGTGCCCGTCTTCAGAGATAGATTCCCAACTTTTGCCAAATCCCCCCTAATTTGGCTGATGGAACAGTGGTATGCACGATATGAGTAAAGAAAAGGAATACGACCTCAATTTCAATAAGAACGAAGACGCCAATCGTTTGGGTGTATCGAAGATGATCCACCTTTTGGAACGGATCAAAGCTGGTGGCGGCACCAAGAAAATGGAAAAGCTCGCCGCACAGGGAAAACTCCCCCCCAGAGAACGCGTTCAGCAACTCCTGGACAAGGATTCCCCGTTTTTAGAAATCGGTGCTTTTGCGGCCAATGACATGTATGAGGAACACGGAGGGTGCCCTGCCGCCGGCGTGATCGTCGGTCTGGGGTATATCGCCAAACGGATCTGTATCGTCGTCGCGAATGATCCAACGGTGAAGGCAGGCGCCTGGTTTCCCATGACAGGGAAGAAGAACCTGCGTGCACAGGAGATCGCTATGGAAAACCGTATTCCGATCATCTATCTGGTAGACAGTGCCGGTGTTTACCTTCCCATGCAGGATGAGATCTTTCCGGATAAGGAACACTTTGGACGCATATTTCGGAATAATGCCCGGATGTCATCTATGGGAATCCCTCAGATTGCTGCCGTCATGGGATCCTGTGTGGCTGGTGGAGCCTATCTACCGATCATGTCCGATGAGGCACTGATCGTTGAAGGTACCGGTTCCATCTTTCTTGCCGGTCCATACCTGGTGAAAGCAGCCATTGGTGAAGATGTCGATCAGGAAACCCTGGGTGGCGCATCGACACATTGTGAGATTTCTGGTGTGACCGATTATAAAATGCCGGACGACCAGACCTGTCTGGCAACCATCCGTGACCTGGTCAGCCGATTCGGCAAACCGGATTACACCGGCTTCGACAGGATCAAGCCAGTCCCCCCTGCATTCCCTCCTGAAGAGATCTATGGCATCTTCCCGGGCGACTCCGGGAAGCCTTACGACACCAAGGAAATCCTCAAGAGATTGGTCGATGACTCTAAAATCACCGAATACAAGCAGGATTACGGCAAATCCATCATTTGTGCCTATGCCCGTATTGATGGATGGTCAGTCGGAATAGTGGCCAATCACCGTGAAGTTGTGAAAAACGGGAAGGGGGAAATGCAATTTGGAGGGGTCATCTATTCAGACAGTGCAGACAAGGCCACGCGATTCATCATGAATTGCAACCAAAAGAAGATACCATTAGTCTTTCTGCACGATGTGACTGGATTTATGGTCGGCTCACGTTCAGAGCACGGCGGCATCATTAAGGACGGTGCCAAAATGGTTAATGCCGTGGCCAACTCTACCGTGCCCAAGTTTACGATCATAATGGGAAATTCTTACGGTGCTGGAAACTATGCCATGTGTGGCAAAGCCTATGATCCCCGGATCATCCTGGCCTGGCCTTCCGCCAAGATCGCAGTCATGGGTGGTGAACAAGCGGCAAAGGTCCTGACACAAATTCAAGTGGCCGGATTGAAGAAACAAGGGCACCCACCACAACCAGAGGAAGAAGAAGAACTCTTCCAAAAGATCAAATCCAGATACGACGAACAAGCCTCACCCTACTATGCTGCATCCCGCATGTGGGTCGATGGGATCATTGATCCACTCGATACCCGGCAGGCGATTTCCATGGGGATTGAAGCTGCCAACCATGCCCCTGTTGAAACCTTCAATCCTGGAGTGCTTCAGACATAACACATGGTTCGACCTACCCATATCATTCTCCGATTGGTCGGAGTGGTCTTGACCAGTTGTATTTGGTTATCCACAATCCAGGCACAGCATGTTCTTCCGGAAACATCAGGAACAACCACTTTGCCAGAGCGTCTGGATCAATGGCTCGTTCAAGACCTAAACAGAAGTGCTGATGAGCAAGCACCCGGAAACTTCCGTTTAAACCTGGCCTCAAAAGCCTGGTTTTGTCGCAAAGAAAGAGAACTCGAAGAATGGTCAGGAGTACCGGTTCGGTTCCGGATAGGTGATCAGCCCACGGTGGACCGATTGGAAGGCAAGTGATTCCTCTAGACATAGAGAGGGATTGATAGAGCTGCCCTTATTAGTCCAGTAGCATGAGATCCTGAACACCGGGGTATCGATTGGTGATCCAACCTTCTGCATAGGCATAACCCGCAGGTCGGCCCATAATCTGAGCGCGTGCAATAATGTGGTCCAGAAAGTCTTTACCACTGATTGGAGAATCGGGCTCTGCTGAATGCGGGTCATAAAACTGAGACCGGAATGTCTTGATCAAAGCCAACTTTTTTTCCTGGAAATCCGAAATGTCCACTACCATATCCGGATCAAGGTGCTCATCCTGGATATAGTGGTAGGTTGCTTTCGGCCGCCAGGCCTCCTGGGGCAAACCGTTGGGGCCTATTGTTTCGATACGCCGCAAGCCACTGAGGAATGCCGCTCTTTTGACCAGTTCCGCTCCTCGGCCATGATCCGGATGCCGATCATCTGGAGCATTTGCGAAAATGAGTGTCGGTTGACAAGCACGGATGACCCCAATTACCGCTCGCAGTCGAGATTCCTCAACTTCAAAGAAGCCATCACCCAGGTTGAGTTGTGTGCGGAAGCTGGCCCCCATCCGTTCTGCAGCAGCCATCGCTTCGGAGGTTCTTAATTCTGCCGAACCACGAGTGCCCAATTCCCCCAGGGTCAGATCCAGTAATCCAACAGAATACCCCATCGCCAGATGTTTGAGCAGAGTGCCACTGCAGGCCAATTCAACATCATCGGGATGTGCCCCGATGGCTAACAGGTCAACTTTATTCATCAGTACTTACCTAAGTATCTTCTCACCGTCCATTCCAGCGCCAACAGGGCCAGGAGAATACCAAAGATCCAGCGTAAATGAATAGCTGGTTTGGTTTCCATGGTGGTAAATAAAATGGGCTTCATGCGCTGATCTCCCCGGATCTGCTCTGCCAAACTCTTGAGCTCAGAAGGCAAGATCATTTTCCCGCCGGACTCGGCAGCCAGTCCTTGCAGCAGATCATGATCCGCTTGTGTTTCCACCTGCTCGACATTCACTTCCCGAATACTGAACTTGCCATCATAGGTCAGTTCTTTCTGATCCTGGGTGGCCTTGGCCTTATAACTATAATTTCCAGGAGGAAATAAGCCGGCTTGTAAGGCATAGATCTTTCCGACCTTATTCATCGTGAAGGGATATTCCTTTCCTTCCGAATCTTTCAATACGACCTGTGCATCCGGTTCATTGACCAGCTCATAGTTGTCATTATACAATTCCCCATCGAAAAGAATAGGCTCATTTTCTGCAAATACCTGACGAGCAGTCGTCACCCGAAAGCGACGTTTATCCTCCTTCAAACTGAGAAATTGCACCGTTTTTCGAATCAATTCATCCAGAATAGCCTGATTCCCATGTTGGAGATGATCAAATAATCTCCATTTCCATAGCCCTTCGCCAGCCAGGACTGCCAGCTTAACGCCATTCTCTTCGCCCATGATCCACAAAGGGTATTCTGTGGAAACTGCACCGATCCGCTGACGTAAGAGAGTCCGTCCTCCCGGATCTGATCGATAGTCCCCAAACGGGGCAATCATTGGCGGAAACTGGGGCAACTGAGTATACAGGTCCGGTTCAAGTGTGAAGACTGAGAATTTCTGATCTACGATGGCCTGGACTTCATTTGTACTGCGACCATCCCCTCTGATCTCCAGGAGACTCTGCCATGCACGCAAGGTGCGCAGGTCAGATTGTCCGCCCAGAATAAACCACAAGGGTATTCGAGAGCGCTTGACCTCCTCCAGCAGATCCGCATACAACTGACGGCTGGAAGGGATCTGGTGCAGAATAATGAGATCATATTCCCGTAGCCCCTTGCCTGGCTCTTTGCCATATCTCAATTCCACCTGATAATTTCGATCGGACGACAGACTCTGTCTCAGAGCGGTGAGATCTGGATGGGGGGCATCTGCGATGATCAGTACCTTTTGTCTGGCATCCAAAATTTCGACATAGATATCTCTGGTATTGTTGGCCGTGTTCTGCTCATCGGAGATCGGCTGTATTGCAAATCGATAGTGATGCACTCCTGCCCTGCCGGCTTCCAGCAGGGTTTCAATCGTGATGAAAAAAGGATCCGCATCCAAAGACACCGGTTCCTTTTGCAGAATGACGGGTTTGCCATCTCTGATTTCGGAAATAATCAATTCCGAACGTGAACCCTTGCAGTTTCTCCCCTGGAGGTCAACCTGTACCTGAAACTTGTCCCCTTGGTAGGCGACTTGATTATGAAATACACGTTTGATGCCGATGTCGCGCATGGGGGTTGGATCACCCAGGGCTAATGGAAAAACAGGTGTTGCCGCTACATTTCGGCTATACCTGGGATTGGCCCCGGTATTGTACAGTCCATCTGTAGCCAGCACGATCCCCCCAAGGTTGTCCTGTCCGAGGACGTCGCGGATATAGGTCAAGACAGCGGCCAGATCTGTCTCTTGATCTGCGAATGTCGGGTCAAATTCCGGTCGAACAGATTGGCCAAAAGCATATACTTGCACATCGAAATCCTGAGACAGGTCGGATCGAAGCTGTTCCAGATCCTGGATCAGTTGTTCGGCACCGTTCGTTTTTGCAATAGATGATGAGGCATCTTGAGCAATAACGATGACCGGTTTACGGAGCTCACTCTCCTCCCGTTTGATCAATGGAGAGAGCAGCAATATCGCCAAAAGTGTGGCGACGAGTGTCCGGATGGCAGCCAAAGACCAGCGAACCCATGGCTTTCGTTCATGAAATTCTGAGGTCCGATAATAGAGAATACCTGCAACAATCAGCCCGACTGCCAGACAACCTAAAATATACCACCAGGGAAATGGCCAACTAATATTACCCACGATTCGATTTATGGGATGAAACGAGAACTAGCCCACAAAGTTATACCCCTTCGGAAAAACTTCAGTGGAATGATCGGCCGCCAAGGTAACATCTTGCCATCCCAAACGTTTCAATCCATATCCATTTGCCCGAAGAAATCACCAGAAAGGAAGAGTTATGAGAATATTGACCCTAGTATTTGCCCTATTGATCAGTTTAGCTGCCCGACTGGATGCCGCTCACATCCTCCTCCCCATGGATGAAACGCAGAAGAACCATCTCAAGGCATATGGAATCACCTATTGGGTACTGGATAAGGGCATCGAAACGTACTGGCTGCTCAACTATCGGGGAGGCAGTTTTGCTTTTGCCAACAACCCGGTTTTCGAAAAAGAATGCTTGACCCGTGGGGTCACTTATGAGATCATTCCAGATGGCCAATTCAACCAGATCCTCACGGAAATAGGCAACCCGGAAGTCAATATGGAAGCCATGAAACTGGAGAAAGCGCCGAAGGTGGCCGTGTATACTCCGGAATTTGATTCTAAAGGAAAACGAATTCAACCATGGGATGATGCCGTCACCCTGGTCTTGACCTATGCTGAAATCCCCTATGAAACAGTTTATGATCGGGAGGTTCTGACCGATCAGCTTTCTCAATACGACTGGCTTCACTTGCACCATGAGGATTTCACGGGTCAGTATGGAAAGTTCTATCGTTCCTACAGCTCACAACCCTGGTACAAGGAAAACCAAAAGAAAATGGAAGCACTCGCGGAGGAACTGGGATATCAAAAGGTATCTCAAATGAAGTTATCCGTGGTGAAAAAGATTCGGGAATTTGTCGGAGGGGGTGGTTTCATGTTTGCCATGTGTTCTGCAACAGACACGTACGATATTGCATTGGCCGCAGAGGGTGTAGACATATGTGCCGCTATGTATGATGGCGATGCGGCTGACAAACAGGCCCAATCCAAACTGAATTACGACCATGGCTTTGCCTTCACCAATTACAAATTGGTCATGGACCCATTGGTGTATGAATATTCGAACATTGATAATGCCACGCAACGCAATCCGGATACGGACTACTTCAGTCTGTTCGAATTTTCAGCCAAATGGGACCCTGTCCCCAGTATGCTGACCCAATGCCATACCCGCACAATCAAAGGCTTCATGGGCCAGACCACTGCATTTGTCAAGGATTATGTCAAAACCAACGTACTCGTCTTAGGGGATAATAAACCTGCCAATGAGGTCCGATATATCCACGGAGATCTGGGAGAGGGCTTCTGGACGTTCTATGGAGGACATGACCCTGAAGATTATCGACATTTTGTTGGCGATCCTGAAACAGATCTCAACTTGCATCCCAATTCTCCCGGATATCGGCTGATCTTGAATAATGTCCTTTTTCCGGCTGCCCGAAAGAAAAAGCGGAAGACCTGACCAAAGGGATTGTCTATCTTTGGCACCAATGATCAGGGACTATATTGCCACTACTTTAGGTGGACTTGAAGGTGTGACCGCCCAGGAGTTGGAAACACTGGGTGCGACGGATATTGAAGCCGGTGCGAGGATGGTGCGATTTCGTGGAGATGTTGCCCAACTGTACAAAGTATGTTTTACGGCGAGGACCATCCTGAGGGTATTGGAGCCCTTGGCCAGTTTCCAAATCCAGACTGAACGGGAACTATACTGGAAAACCTTTGACCTGCCATGGCGGAAAGTGCTCGGCCCCGATCAGACGTTTGCCATTACTGGAGTGATCAACTCCCGTCTCTTTCCGCATACCAACTACCCTTCACTGGTTGTGAAGGACGCTCTGTGCGACCGCATTCGGAAAGATGTTGGACGCCGTCCAGATGTCGACCGTGATGAACCGGATATTCGGATCAATCTGCATATTTTCGAAGATCAGGTCGATATCTCGCTGGATGCCGTTGGATCCAGTATGCACATGCGTGGCTACCGCAGGTATCAGGGATTAGCTCCGTTAAACGAAGTACTCGCAGCAGGCTTGATCAAACTCGCTGGCTGGACACCCGATATTCCGTTGTGGGATCCGATGTGTGGGTCTGGAACCATCCTGACAGAAGCCGCTGAATGGGCCATTGGCCGCCCTTCACAAATCCGTCGTGGCCGTTTTTCCTTTCAGGGATGGCCAGACTATGAACCCGGCATCTGGCGTCAGATCAAAATCGAAGAAAAGGAAACCACTGTCCCTGAAGGACTGGAACTTTTTGGCTCCGATGAAAATGAGGAAGTCATCGATGGAGCTCGCAAAAACATTCGTGGCGTTGGTTTAGGTGAGATCATCATGACTGAGGTCAGTGATTTCTTTTCCCTGACACCTCCCGGAAAGCCCGTGATGGTGATCATGAATCCGCCCTATGATGACAAGATTCCTCTTGAAAGCGCAGAAGAATTCTACAAGAAAATCGGGGATAAATTGAAACAGGATTTTGTCGGATCTACAGCCTGGATCCTCTCGGCAAACAAGCAAGCCATGCGTCAGATCGGGTTACAGTCTTCGCAACGTTTCCCGGTTTTCAATGGTCCTCTCCCTGCAGAATTCTGTCAATACGATCTTTTCTAGGCTTTATTTCATTCCCATTATTTCGAATTTCCACTGATGGAAATATCCGCTATCCAGTGATTCAGGATATCCGGTTCTCCCAATCTGCTGCTTATATTGCAGCAAAGAATCTGCTATGATACGCACCAAGATTGCAGGGATCGGAAAATACCTGCCCGAGACGATTGTTAAAAATGATGACCTCCAATCCGTGATGGAAACCTCGGATGAATGGATCCAGGAACGAACGGGAATACAAGAACGGCGATATGGTATCAAGCATGCAGAAACCACCACAACGATGGCTGCGCATGCTGCTCGAACAGCTATAGAGCGAGCTGGAATCTCCCCTGAGGATATCGACTTCATCCTCTTTGCTACCTTGAGTCCAGATTACTATTTCCCTGGTTGTGGCGTCTTGCTACAACGCGAATTGGGCATTACGAAAACTACAGTCGGTGCAATGGACATCCGCAATCAGTGTACAGGCTTTGTCTATGGCCTGGCTACTGGTGATCAGTTTATCCGCAGCGGGATGTATAAAAACGTGCTTGTTGTCGGATCCGAGATGCACAGTATGGGACTGGATTATTCCACACGTGGACGAAATGTGACGGTCATTTTCGGTGATGGCGCAGGTGCTGTCATACTCCAGCCCACCACAGAATCTGATCAGGGCATCCTGGCCAGCAAGTTGCATTCGGATGGCACCCATGCCGAAAAACTGGCCTTCATCAATCCTGGAGCACATGGGGGGTATCACAATCGATATCTGGACGAGCCCGTCGATTATGGCTATCGCAATGAAGAATACGGTGGCATTTTCCTAACCGAAAAGATGATTGCGGACGGGATGACCTATCCGTACATGGATGGTCCGTTTGTCTTTAAACTGGCCGTTCAGAAATTTCCAGAAGTCATTCAGGAGGTGATGAAAGAAGCTGGAGAAGATCTGGCTAATCTGGACATGCTGGTCCCCCACCAGGCGAACCTGCGGATCAGTCAGTTTGTACAGCGTATTCTGAAGTTACGCGATGATCAGGTCTGGAATAATATCCAGAAATATGGAAATACCACCGCGGCCTCCATACCTATCGCTCTTTGTGAGGCAGTAGAAAATGGCGCTATCAAACGAGGTGATCTGGTCTGTCTGGCTGCTTTTGGTAGTGGTTTTACCTGGGGAGCAAATTTACTACGCTGGTAAACACGCCATGAAAAGCTGATTTTTCAACGGAATGAATTAAAATTGGAATTGTCAATTTCCTCAAGTGATGTATCTTGAAGCCAGTACATCACACTTCATTCATGCCTGGATAGTGATGGACTATTTCTCCAACCAAATCAACTTTATCGTATGAAAAAACTGCTTTTACTCCTCTTGATCACATCCGTTTCCAGCCTGTCCTTTGCAGCAGTAAGCGGAACCTGGTCGACTCGGCATGCCGACCAGGCAGATGTCCAGGCATTACCTCCAGGCCTTCAGAAGATGGCCTTGAACCAATTCCTGGAACTTACACCAGCGAAATACCAGGAAATGACGGGTGAGCGCCTCAGCATCGTCCAGACGGTAACGTTGAAGGCCGCGCAGAAATATGTAAAAAAACAATCCAAAAAAAGTGATGACATTCCGAAAGGCTTGTACATCGTACTGGCTATTTTTGGTTGGGCCTGGCTTGCAATGGGCATTATGGACAACTGGGAAGGCTCCAATTGGTGGATCAATCTTTTGCTCACCATTTTCCTTTGTGGAATCGGAGGACTCATTCATGCTCTTGTGAAGATGAAGGAGTATTATTAACCCTTTCTCCACAAGCATTAAAAACGATTCGGGGCACCAGGCGCACCGGATCGTTTTTTGTTTCCAAACTCCTCCACCATGACTGCTTCACGGTTCTTCCAGATACTTTGGCTAATCCTCTTGGCCATTACCCCTTTTGTGTTGTGGGTCCTGCCAGCAGATCAATTTGACAGCGACACAGGGATGATCATGTGTCCATCGCGTTACTTTTTTGATGTAGAATGCTATGGTTGCGGGATGACCCGAGCTGTCATGCACATGCATCATTTGGAATGGACGGATGCCCTCTATTTCAATTACGGGGTTGTTCTGATCTATCCGGCACTGATCATATTCTGGTTATGGCTGGTCCGGAATGTGCTACGTCAACTCAACATTCTGAACACACCAGCCTGACCTGGCCTCCTCGCCTGTATGGGTAACAAGTCCATCAAAGGACCAGGTTGCGATCAGACAGATTGCGCCATACATTGACCAGACGCTGCCGTGTTGATCTCAGGTCTTGTTGACTGTTGGCTCCCAGACCCTGCCAATGTTTCGCCTGACGAAACTGACTGAGCCATTCCCCACTCCATACAGTCCATCCAGCTGATAAGGGAAATCCGATCAGAAAAAGTACCCCAAACTTCCAATTGCAGAAACTGATCACGGTCGTCCAACCCAGCCACCAAAGTGCCCATCCGACCATGATACTACCCAGCAGAATGGAACTTTGAAATTCAATAATCTTTACAGTACGGCGAGTGATCCAACGTCCGAGTTGAACCGGAGGGCTGTGAAGTAGATTGATGACCGAATGGAAGAATTGGATAGGTAACCAACCGATCCAGTCACTCCACTTCAATTTTGGTGCCTTTGCGACCACTTCATCCGCCAACACATGAGTCTCCAAATCCTGAAAATAGGGCGTCAATTCATGGACCAGCTTGAGTTTTGCATCATCATCCAATGTATTGAACAATGACATCGCCTCATGCTCTGCATGAAGCACTTCTCGATCGTGCTCGATGATGGGTAGAATGCAGTCTGATCGCTTTCTGACCAACTGCAATATCCACTCTGCCAGCATTTCATCTTCTTTCTGTTCGATATGTATCACGCGTTGCTCCAGGGCCACCCGGATTCGATCTGTGACAAGGCTGAGCGTCTGATTGGGGTGATCCTGATAGTTTTCGAGATATGGAGCCAGAGAGAAGGGTTCAGCAAAATCAACCATGATCTCCTTTCTTGCTCGTTCTGCGTATGTATAATTGATGCCCACCGGTTGGATCATCACATCCTTCAGATGATATTCTTCCATCGCTCCAAATCCGATCCGGGCCGCTCCTTTCTGAAGTGGGCGGAGTCGCTTTTCATGCCCCATTCGGCCTTCTGCCATGATGAGAATGGCCCCTCCTCTTCCCAAGATCTTTCGTGCAATCGAAAAAGAGGCTTCATTTTGACGCAAGGCTGAAAATCCATCATGAAACCGATAGATGGGGATGAGATGAACTTGTCGGAGTAACCAGCGCACAAACGGTGACGTGAAAACATCGCCACGTGTCATGAAGTGAAGATCTCGAGAACCAAAACAGGCCAAAAAACAGGGTTCGACAAAAGCCGTAGGGTGATTTGCCGTCAAGATCAGAGGCTTGTCGCGTGGAATCTGTTCGAAACCCGTCAAGTGGATCTTTCTGAAAAAAGCCAGGAAGGCCCATCGGGTTATGGGTCGAAAAAGGGTATACAACATGTGAAAATGTCAACAGAATGCCAAGGTAAGACTGGATTTCACAATCGGGGGCTACTTTTGGAGGATGGGAACAGTCATTTTTATCGGTGGCCCTACGGCATCTGGTAAAAGCAAACTTGGAATGGACCTCGCCGAACATTTGGGGAGTGTCATCCTGTCTGCGGACAGCCGGCAGGTCTATCGAGGAATGGACATTGTTACTGCCAAGCCCACACCGGAAGAACAGTCCCGTGTCCCCCACTTCTTCATAGATATCCGGGATCCGGAAGAAACGTTTGATGTCGGACAGTTTGAATCTCTAGCCTCTGCCCTCCTGGAGAAACAACTGAAGAAGCATCCGGTAGTCCTTGTCGTGGGAGGGACGGGGCTGTATTTGAGTGCCCTTCGATTCGGGCTGGATTCCTTTCCCATTGTGCCCAAGGAGGTTCAGATGGATCTTCGACATGTTTATGAAAAGAACGGCCTGACAGCCCTACAGGAAAGACTGCGATCGGTGGACCCCGAATATGCTCTGGAGGTTGACCTGGACAATCCGCAGCGCTTGATCCGAGCCATTGCGGTCAGTGAACATTCCGGTCGGCCGTTCTCCTCATTTCGGAACAAACCCATGACTCCCCGGCCCTATCGGATCTTGCCCATACTCCTGGAGCCCGACCGCCAATGGCTCTATCAACGAACAGACCAGCGTATCCTGGACATGGTGGATGATGGCCTCATAGAGGAAGCACGCAGCTTATATCCCAAACGGCATCTGGATGCTCTCAAGACTGTCGGGCTTCAGGAATTATTTGCCTGGATGGCGGATGAATGCACCTATGAAGAAGCCATTGCCACCTTTCAACAGAACACACGGCGGTTTGCCAAACGACAGCTGACCTGGTTCCGAAAAGAAACAGACTGGCACCGCTTTGACCCCGAAAGCGACCCGGATATTCTGAATAAGGTGCTTCACTTGCTCAAAGAAGGGTAAGGACCTCCTCTGGTGGACGACCCACCACTGCGCGGTCTCCAAGGATGGCGATGGGACGCTGGATCAACTTCGGATGTTCTACCATGATCCGAATCCACTCGGCATCCGTATGTTCTTGCCCTCGAAATTGCTCTTTAAACAACGCTTCTTCCTTCCGGATCAGATCCAAAGGGGACAACTTCAGTTTTGCCAGAATCCCTTTCAATTCACTTTGGGAAGGTGGTGCTTCCAGATAATACCTTATTTGAACAGAAGCTCCCTCTGCCTCTAGAAGCTGCAACGCTTCCCTGCTCTTTCGGCATCGCGGGTTATGAAAAAAGGCAACAGGGTCATTATTCTTGGCCATGAGGAGACATTTTGGCAAAAAATCAGTTGTTCACAAAACAATTGCCCTCAAATATGGGTATTTTTGATCCCTTCTCTCAGTTACTTAACCCACAACATGGTGCAAACATTACGAATAACAGCCTTCATCCTGATGATGGCCGGGACTCTTACCGCCCAAACAAATTTCAATATCACGAAAGTTGCCAATGTCCCCTATGCTGAGGGCTGCAACGATATCTGGGGATATGTAGATAGTAGCGGAATCGAGTACGCCATTCTGGGGACTCGGCAGGCTACGGCTATCCTTAGCCTGGAAGATCCTGCCAACCCTGTTGAAGTGGCCTATATTCCCGGCTCTACTTCTACCTGGCGTGACATGAAGACCTGGGGACATTATGCTTATGTCACTGCAGATGCCGGAAATGATGGCTTATTGATCATCAACCTGGAAAATCTACCGAATACCGTTACCTGGGAATTTTGGAAGCCGGACCTGACTATTGGTGGTAATACGGCCACCATGGCCCGATGCCACAACATCTATATTGATGAAAAGGGCTATGCCTTTCTTTCCGGTTGTAATCCATTGAATAACGGCGGGGTCATCATCTTTGATGTACACACCACTCCTGGTACACCCGTACTTGTCGGCCAGGCAGAACCGGTGTATTCCCATGATAATTTCTCCCGAGGTGATACGCTGTACAGCGGCAATCTCGGACAGGGGGCCTATATCACAGATGTTTCTGACAAACAAAACCCGGTCACCCTGGGTATTCAGGAAACGTCCTTTGACTTTTGTCATAACCTCTGGGTATCTGATGACAGTAAATACATGTTTACCACAGATGAAAAGGCCAATGCCTTTATGGATGCCTATGATATTACCGATCCTGGAGCCATGATACTGCTGGACAAATATCAGCCTGTGGATACCCGGCAAACCGGGGTCATCCCTCACAATACTCATTACCTGGATGGATACAATGTCGTGTCCTGGTATACGGATGGGGTAAAAGTTGTTGATTCGCACAAGCCAGACAACCTGGTTGAAGTGGCCAATTTTGATACCTATGTCGCTGGAGGAACCGGTTTTCAGGGAGACTGGGGGACCTACCCTTATCTCCCAAGTGGCCTGCTCCTTGTATCTGATATCAATACCTGCTTGTGGGTCTTTGATGCCAATTACGTCCGTGCTAGCTATCTGGAAGGGATCGTCATCGATGCCATCACAAAAGACCCGATCCAGGGTGCTGATGTGGTCATTCAGAATGTACAACCCAACGAGGAGATCAGTGGACCGGATGGACGATTCAAGACAGGAAGCAACCAGGATGGTTCACTGACTGTGAAGACCAATAAGGCGGGATACCTGCCCAGTATTAAAGCTTTTGCTTTGACAGCTGGTGACGTCGCAGATGTGACTATCGAACTCACGCCACTTGCTACAACAAACGTGACTGGAATGGTTCTGGACAAGAATACAGGTGAACCTGTTCCCGGTGCATTAGTCTACTACCAATCTACCGTGTTAGACGATATCAAATACAATGCTGTGGCCGAATTGGATGGCAGCTTTGCCATTAATGATATCTACCTGGGTGATTATGAAGTGATCGCCGGTGCCTGGAGCTATGACTACGGGGTCATTGAAGCCTTGAACATCAGTGGACAAGCCAATCAGGTTCTTGAATTAGACCGTGCATATCGGGATGACTTTGTATTCGATTACGGATGGACATCTACAGGAACTGGAAACAACGGACTTTGGGAACGTGGCATTCCAGAAGGAACCTACATTGGCAATATGGAAGTTAACCCTGCTGCCGATCTGGCTGGCGACCTGGGGAACACCTGTTATGTCACCGGACTGAAAGCCGGCACCTCACTTGGGGAATTCGATCTGGACAATGGTTCGGCCATCCTGGAATCACCATCCATGGATCTGAGTGATTATCTGGCACCCGCAATCTTTTACAATGCCTGGTTTGTCAATACGGGAGGCAACAATATGCCCAACGACACACTACAGGTCTGGTTGACAGATGGCAACACTGATGTCCTGATCAATGAATATACCGGCGATACGGATAGTTGGAGACCTCGGGACTCCATCTTTGTCATGGACTACTTCTCTGATCTTTCTGACATTCGGGTCCTCTTTGTTGCTAATGATGAAGCGAGCTCAGGTCATATTGTCGAAGCGGGAATAGATGCTTTTCTGGTGGTAGACACGGAGACAAGCAGCAATGAAGATGTCCTGGCAGAAGTGTCATGGAAGGTTTTACCCAACCCATCTTCTTCTGATTTCTTCATTGTCCTTCCAAATGATCAGTGGGCTGGAGCACTTTACCAGGTGTTTGACGAATTGGGTCGCCTGATCGAATCAGGTGTTTTCCAATCCTCCAAATCAATCGGGGGTAACTGGATGCCGGGAATGCATCTTCTCAAAATGACCAACGGGGAAATGACGTCTACACTTCGTTTGGTGAAGGTCGGTCAATAAAGGATCTACCCAAAATAAAAAAGGGGCTATGGAATTCCATAGCCCCTTTTTTATATGCGATCTAATGTGATCAGGGTTTAGCGGAATGATTGACATCACCGTATTTAACCGCAATGAAGTTCAGTTGATCATTGGGCTCATCCAAAAAGGGAATCAACCATGCAGTTTCATAGGGTGGAAGGCTGTCTTCCGTGAAAAATGCCCAGGAAGGGACACTGTCAAATCCTTTGATGACATCTAGTAGCAGTTTGCGGAGAATTCCGATATCACCCACTGAAATACTCCCTGAATTATTGACATCACCGGCAATTGAAGCATAAGGTGTCGGCAACGCATTGATGCCCACAATGTATTTGTTGAGCAGGATGATATCCCCAATACTGACACCAAAGGCATCATCACCATCTCTGGAAGCAGAAATGGTATACTCTTCACCGACAGGTACTTGCGAAAACAGATAGTGTCCATCACTATCCGTGACTGTCGTTGCCGAGCCTGATGGGCTGGTGAGGGTCACCCCAACATTGGGTACAGGGAAACCCACCGGTGTTGTAATAGAGCCGGAAAGGTCCACGACGCTCTTGATATCTTGTAATCCGATCAACGTAGATACGCCGGTGTTTTCCGGATCCAGCCAATCACGCAGTCTTGAAGCTGAGCTTCCGCCGCCAGTCCAGGATCGTTGCAGACGGCCATACCACAAGGCATTGGCTGTACACGATGCAGCGCCACCATTCAATTGGCCTATGATCCTTCCCTGAGGATCAAAGAAGGGCGCTCCTGAGCTTCCAGGCTCGGAAGTGCCCAGATCCAGATAAACCCGATAATGATGCAATGCGGGCGTCTTGATGCCATTGCTCCAGTTGACCGGTGTTTGCCAAATGGTAATGGCCTGGGAATCAACCGAAACTTTTTTGATATCGGCACTGGGGTGATGCACCATAAAGGCAGTGGAGGGGGTGTAGTTGTCCGTACGGTTCCAGCCAGCATAATGGCTTTCCCAGGCCTCGGGGGGAGATGCATCCATCTCTAGTAATAGCATATCACTGTCGGCCCATTTCGCCCGAAGCTGACTGCCGGTGACTTTCAGAAAATCTGGCTCTTCAGCGGGATTGGGACAGGTTTCGCTTTCATACCGGAAGTGATAGGCCCAAAACTGATACAGGGGTGTATACCCGTACTGACAATGGAAGGCACTGAGGATATAGGGTGTTTTATCCTGCTTTACATTGTTGACCAACGCACCTGTACACCAACTGATTCCTTCCTGAAAAACACACATGATCCGTACTGTGCTTTTGGCGGCCAGTAGAATATCTGCATCGTTGACACAGGAGACATTGACATTACAGGGCAAGGAGGCCTCAAACCCGAGACCTCTCTCCACACTGGCAGTTTCGAGGCCGGGCTTATAGTCCTCATCAAAGGCGTAATAGATCCGATCAATGGAAAAATCTACCGGAGTTTCTGGTGTATCATACTGAAGAAAACAGCGTTCTCCGGATACTGGACCTAAGGTAAACAATGCCTTTCCACGAAGATCCCGGTATGTGATCGACTCCACGATTCGTCCTTGTTCATCTGTAACAGTCAGGACGGCACCAGGTATAAATGGAAGTTCTGAAGTTGTCAGGATCAGTGCTTTAGCACCGGGTGCAAACAGAACGCAACGCCAGGAATAGCCTTGTTCAGTCGCGGTCCACAGCCCTTCATCGGCAGAGTGAATAGATTGTTGGAGAGGCAGGGCAAACCTGGGGACCAGGCCAGAACGAGAGTCCTCTGCCAGAGCACGCTTGATATCTGGTGGAGTCAGTACCACTTCTGTCGATGGACCAGAAGGCTGTGGTTGCTGTGCATGCAACGACATGCAGAAGACCACCAGGAGGCCTAGCGTGAGGATACGATTCATTCAGGATTATAATTTATCCCAATAAAGATACTTGAAAGTCGGATTCCATCCAAATGGGCGTTATCCTCCGAAGCCTCAAACATATTGCTTATCAATATATTACGGGACAATACCTCTACCCGAGTAGCAAAGAATATACCAAAGGGCGGATCGAATTTGATCAAAGGGGGTACTAAAAAAGCCATCCGTCAAATGACGAATGGCCTTAGTAGTCCGTACGGGAATCGAACCCGTGTTACCAGGATGAAAACCTGGCGTCCTAACCCCTAGACGAACGGACCGTTCTGAAATGGTTGGCAAAGATATAATTGCTGCCAGATAAAATCAAAACTATTGTGAAAAAACATTCCTCAAAGTTGAGACACCCAATGATACCGGCAAAACCAGATGCAAGATATTCGATGGAATAACCCTTAGATTTGCGCGATTGAACAGATTGATATGAAGAAGATTGCAATTAATGGATTTGGTCGAATCGGCAGATTAGCCTTTCGACACCTGATCCAACATCCGGATATTCAGATAGTGGCCATCAATGATCTTTCTGATGCCACTACATTAGCTCATCTCCTCACCTATGATACGGCGCAAGGCCACTTCAAAGGGTCCGTCCAGCTGAATGGTAATGACCTGGTCGTCAATGAACATCACATTACTATTTTAAGTGAACGGGATCCGGCTCAGCTTCCATGGAAGGCTCTGGGTATCGACCTGGTCCTGGAATGCACAGGGGCATTTCGAACATTTGAAAAACTGTCTCTTCATCGGCAGGCTGGGGCGAAAAAGGTCATCCTCTCTGCACCATCACAAGGCGTGGATGTACCCAACTTTGTCCTCGGAGTCAACGACCACCTGTTAAATGGCTCGATCGACATCCTGTCTAATGCTTCTTGTACCACCAATTGTTTGGGACCGGTAGTCAAGATCCTGGATGAACAATTTGGCATTGAAAAAGGCTTCATCTCCACGACACATGCCTACACCGCAGACCAACGGCTGCAGGATGCACCCCATAAAGATCTACGCAGGGCTCGAGCAGCAGCCATGAATATTGTACCCACCAGTACCGGCGCTGCAAAAGCGGTGAGCCTGGTCTATCCCAAAGTCGCAGGCAAACTGGATGCAGTAGCCTTTCGGGTTCCGGTGATCACCGGTTCTTTGATCGATTGCAATCTGGTACTCCATCAAGAGGCGACACCTGAAGAGATCAATGCCGTGTTTGCAAAAGCCGCTCAAGAAGAACTCAAGGGAATTTTGGAATACAGTGAAGCCCCCCTGGTGTCGAGCGATATTATTGGCAACACACACTCCAGTATCCTGGATGCCAGTTTGACCCAAGCCCAGGGCAATCTGGTCAAGATCATTTCATGGTATGACAACGAGGCCGGCTATGCCGCCAGGCTTGCCGATATTACTGTTCGTGTCCTATTTATGACGTAACCCATCCCCCTTCCCTACCTTTAAGACAGAGATACTCCACATGAAAAAACTGTCCTTTCCTGGAAAAAAAGTGTTGGTTCGCGTTGATTTCAACGTACCTATGAATCCGCAACATGAAATAACTGATGATACCCGGATGAGAGCCGCACTCCCAACCATTCAGTATATCCTGGCACATGGTGGCTCACCCATCCTGATGTCACATCTGGGGCGGCCCTTGAAAAAAAGGCTTGCAGATGGCTCATTGGACAAAGACACATTTTCACTCCGCCACCTGGTCGATCATCTCGCAAACCTGACTGGAGTCCCGGTTCGTTTCGCGGCCGATTGCGTCGGACCTGAAGCCCGGAAAGCAACGGACCATCTGGGATCCGGGGAGATCCTGCTGTTGGAGAATACGCGCTTTCACGAGGGAGAGGAAAAGGGCGACCCTGACATGGCTGCAGCTCTTGCTTCATTGGGCGACCTCTACGTCAATGATGCCTTTGGCACTGCACATCGTGCCCATGCCTCCACAGCGCTAATTGCCGCCCATTTCACCCCTGACAAACGCGCTTTTGGATTCCTCATGGATGCGGAACTGAGCAATGCTGCCCGAACGATGGATCATCCTGAACGTCCGCTTTTAGCCATTGTCGGTGGGGCGAAAGTCTCAGATAAGATCCTGCTGCTCGATCACCTGTTGGACAAAGTAGATGGATTGATCATTGGCGGAGGCATGGCCTACACCTTTATCGCCGCTCAGGGTGGCGAGATCGGAAACTCCCTGGTCGAAACGGATCGTCTGGACCTCGCCAGACAATTGATCGAAAAAGCGAAACAGAAACATATTCAGTTCCTCCTGCCCTCCGATTCTGTCATCGCAGATACGTTTTCAGAGGAGTCACAAAAACAGACGGTACCAAGTGATGAGATTCCAGCTGGATGGATGGGTCTGGACATCGGCCCGGAGGCGCGCTCAGCGTTCAGCGCCTTGATCATGGAGGCCCGAACTATTTTATGGAATGGTCCGATGGGGGTGTTTGAGATGCCTTCTTTTGCCACAGGTACCCTGCAAGTGGCTACGGCGTTGGCTGAAGCCACTTCGAAAGGGGCGTTTTCACTCGTCGGCGGCGGAGACTCAGTGACTGCAGTCAATCAAATGGGGCTCTCCGATCAGGTCAGCTTTGTCTCGACCGGAGGCGGTGCCATGCTAGAACTCCTGGAAGGGAAGGTCTTACCTGGCGTAGCGGCTATACAGGGGTGATTAATCTTGATGGAGTAATTTTCGATACAGGGCTTTGGTTTCCTTCACGCTGACAGAAATATGAAGGGCTTTTCGAATAAATGAACGAGCATTCCGCGCTTTCGTTTCCCGATATCCCTGATCGCGAGCATAAAGGTTTACGGCCTTTACAAAGCCCGACACATCTCCCGGAGCGACAATCTCTCCCTTTTCTGCATCCGGCACCAATTCCCGATTTCCAGCAATATCTGAGACGATGGGTGCCAAGCCCAGAGACATACCTTCGATTAATGTCTTATTCAGACCTTCTCCACCGATAGATGTATTGATGATGACTTGACAGGCCATCATCAAGGGCAGTGGATCCGTTTGAAATCCAGCCAAAACAATTCGTTCTCTAGCTGGCGAACCTGCGATAATCTTGAGGTTGGCTTCTGTATCCATGCCACTTCCCACCAGCAACCAATAGACTTCCTTCTTTTCGGAAATTTCACACGCTACACGGAGTAACGTCGAAATATCCTTAAACGGCCGGTTATTCGCCACACTGATCACAGTAAATGCACCTTTGGGAATGCCAAATGGCTCCAGACGAGCCGGTTCCACTCCTTTATACCAGGCCGGATCATGGCCCTTTGTAATCCGTACTGTAGGGTCTTTTCGAAACCAGAACTGCCGTTGCAAGGACTGCTGGATCTCTTTGGTAATACAAATGATCGCATCGACTCTGGGATGGAGATATTTAAAATAAGCTGTCGGATCATACCAGTGGACATGCCCTGCATAGCCTCTATAAAGGATGACTTTAACCGGCAGTCCCCGTGCTGCCTTTAATCCATGGATGATCGCTCGGCTATTGTACAGATGAAGGATTTGATATTTTCCTTTCTCCAATAATGCACGTAAGGATTTTGTCTCTTTCTGATTGAATTTCGTTCGGGGATGAGTCGTCATCACTTGCATGCCTGCCTTTCGAAAGGCGGCTTCATAGGCCGTATCTGGATAGGTCAGGATATCCACCTGCACACCTGCTTTCTCCAGGCCAATGAACATTTCCGCTTCCGGCCGAACTGAAACCGTACCTCTGTAATCACTGACAACAAGCACTTTCATATCTAACTTTCTGATCTGCTCGCAAGCTACGCCACTTGCTCGGGTATACAGAATACAGGACGTTCTTTGGGCCATGAAAAGCCTGTACATTCACCATAAATCCTCATTTATGATTCGCGGTATAACCTTTCTTATTCTTCTGGTCACCTTCATATCATGTCAACCAGAACAGGCATCTCAAGTAGATGTCCCGGCATTTACGCTGGTCATCCACGGAGGTGCGGGTGCCATCCAGAAAGCCAATATGACCGCTACACTGGACAGCCAATACAGAGTGAAATTGCATGAAGCACTTGATTCCGGTGAATTTATTCTGAAGAATGGCGGCACCTCACTTGACGCGGTTACTGCTGCTATTCGGGTTATGGAAGATTCCCCTCTGTTCAATGCGGGAAAGGGTGCTGTTTTTGCCCATGATGGGACCAATCAAATGGATGCCTCCATCATGGAGGGCCAAACACTCCGGGCAGGTGCAGTGGGCGGAGTTACTCAGGCACGTAATCCGATCCTTGCCGCTCGTGCGGTGATGGAGCAAACGGATCATGTGCTGTTGACCGGAAAAGGCGCAGATCAATTCATCCAGGAAATTGGTTTGGACACTGCTGGTACAGAGTATTTCTTTACTCAGCGACGCTGGGATACGTTACAAAAGGTGTTGAAAAAGGATAAGCCGGAATCCAATCCTGATCACAAATTCGGCACAGTGGGTGCCGTGGCATTGGATCGAAACGGCAACCTTGCCGCAGGTACCTCCACAGGAGGAATGACCAACAAAAAGTGGAATCGAATTGGAGACTCGCCCATAATCGGTGCGGGCACTTATGCCGACAACCGATCCTGTGCTGTATCCTGTACGGGCCATGGTGAATATTTTATTCGCTATGTCATCGCTCACGAACTATCTGCACGGATGCGATATCTGAAAGGAGACCTGGATGCTACCGCCCATTCCTTGCTGAAGGATGAGCTGTTTCCAGCCGGTGGAACGGGGGGGCTCATTGCTCTGGACAAAAAAGGCCAGTTGACCATGCCCTTCACCACCGATGGCATGTATCGGGGATACACCCGGCCCGGAGAACGGCGAGTAGCTATTTATGAAGATGAAGAGTAAACTCACCCCGTAAACTTCCGGCCTGAATGACCTGGCCGACCGAGAAGATGGCAGCGATCAGTATGGGTTCAATACCGCGCTCTACGAGAAAGACGAAACCGCTGGAGGAATGCCCGTAACAGAATCCAAATATGATTCAGCAAATTGGGCAACCACCCATAGTGCATCTTGAGGACATTGTACCGATCCATTAAGGATTCGCGGTGCCGCTGACGAGAAAGCCCACCGGTTTCAAATCGGGCCAGGATCAAATGTGTATTGATCGTAGCACGACTTTGCTTCAGGCACTTGATCACCCAGTCAATATCAGCGCAGAGATTGGATGTCATATAGGGTGAGCAAATGGAGGTTCGGGGTAAAAAAGCCTGGTGAGAGACCACCATTCCATACTTCAGATCACGCCACGTAAGGTCCTCAGGGTGTTTTCTGTGTGGTGACTTCACTTCGGGTTCCCAGGACATTCCCTTCCGGGCTGACCATCAATACATCGCCATAGAGGATGTCCGTTTCGGGGGTGACTAGCTTGGCGAGTCTGGACAGTACATCTCGATCTTCGATCAAGTCTCCGGCATTGACAAACCAGACAAACTGCCCTTTTGCCGCTGCCAGCCCCTTATTCATGGCATCGTAAAGTCCTTTATCCGGTTCAGATATCCACTTGAGTTGTGGGGCTTTCTGAGCCTTCAGATACTCAAGGGTACCATCCTGACTTCCACCGTCAATCACCAGGTGTTCGTAATCGGAAAAATCCTGGCTTTGAACACTGATTAATGTACACTGGAGCGCTTCAGCTGCCTGGTAACAGACGGTGATGATGCTAAACAATGGCACGGGTGAAGACTCAGACATGAAAACAAAGGTAGGCGAATGGAAATATTGGGAGAACCATCATGGATGACATCCTGTAATACCAGATCAACGGATCAGTGCGAACTCTCCGGTGTAAGCGGCTTTGGAACCGTCGATAAAGAGGACATCCATGACATAAATAAACACAGCGGGATCCATTGACTGTCCGCGCCAGTTCCCATCCCAGCCCACCTGAGGATCATTCAACAGGAAATGTTGTCTTTCCCATAAAAGGTTACCCCATCTGTCCCATATCTGAAGTCGTTCTACCTCCTGCACTCCCACACCACTGCCATAGGGTTGAAAGAGATCATTCAAGCCATCGAGATTGGGGGAAAATGCATTGGGCGCATAGACATTCTTATCAGCGGTCACATCAATCGCAATGGACAAAGAACGGGAACAACCATTTGCATCTGTCAGGCTGACGGTATAGGACACGACCATGCCTGCAACCACTGTTGGATTGGGGCAATGGGTACAACTCAGTCCTTGTGACGGTGACCAGGAAAAGGCCAGGGGCGGTGTGCCACCCGAAGCCGTTGCCAATAAATTGATCACCTCTCCAACACCTGCAGTGAATGTATCCTGACCAATTTGCAGGACTAACAATGGCGGCTCATTGATCGAAATAGTTGTGTCTGTTTCACAGCCCATGGCATCCTGAACCGAAAAGATATATGACCCCGCCAGAAGATTGAAAGAGGCTGTGGCATGGTAATTCAATCCACCATCTGCAGAATATTGATAGGGGGCCACTCCCCCACTGCCGGTGAGGGTAACCGTAGCCTGTTGGCCGGCACAAGGTGGCGAAATAATCGTCAGATCCAGGCCAAGGCTGTCACAATTAACCTCCTCAATATCCCATAGTATGACGTCATGTGCCACAGGGGAAATCCGAGGGTTCAACAATAGGAAAATGGCTTGTATGAGAAAAAAGCTCATTGATCAAAGATATCCAATCCGAAGAGAACGATCCTAAAGAGGTCGGATGTCTATTCTGGAGTACAGAGGAAGAACAGTCTATCTACAGACTAACCCTCTACAACAGATTTCTGGTAGACAGCGAGCACCGTCCGTCCCTCCAAAAAGGGAGACATACACATCACCAACGCTTTATAAATCGGTCGTGGTACCCAGCCCATCATTTTTGCCAGGCCAGGATGAGTTGCTCGCAATGATTCCTGTTTGAGTAAGTACCAGTTCTTCCACTCATCCATGGGTTGGATCCCTATTTTAACAACGTTCAGGTCAAATTCGCGGGCAAGTCCTTTGAGGGCATTCGCATGCCAAAGACCCATATGGTGCGGTGGCAAATTCAAGGGATCATACAGATGAAATCCAAAGATATAGGGATTGGAATTGGGCACACCGACCACCATCTTTCCACCGGGTTTCAACAACTTGAGGTTGGACTCTACAAATGACCGGACATCCGCAATATGTTCCAATACCTGAAAGCTGGTGACAACATCATAGGATGCAGGATGGTCTTCCGCCCATTGATGGAGATCGGCATGATGAATGGTCAACCCAAGATCACGACCCTTTTGAACAGCCAACTCATTGTATTCCAATCCTTCGGAATGCAATCCGGCTTGTTGGGCACGATGTACAAAGGCCCCGCCCCCACAGCCGATATCCAGTAAGGTCTCGCCAGACTTCAGGAATCGCAAGGCTTGTCGATACTCCCATTTGTCCTTTCGATAATATCCGGAATAGGCCTTTTGAAGTTGTTCATAAAACGCAGCATCACCAGCCAGGGACTGCGGAATGAAAAACCGGTACCCGGTCTCCTGACATTCAAAGATCTGAATAGAACCTGCCGCTCTCAATGCATCCTGAACATCAATTCCCAGGCTGTGGTAGTCGGATATGATGCGTTCAATATCCAGATCAGCCACCTGAATAACTGTATTCCGACCGGTCAGCGGGCAAGTAATCTCTTGTTGTTTCATTCTTTACTCCTTGACTATCTGATCGTTACACCCTCGATTCAAGCTGGGTTCACTTATGAGCATTAAAATGGCATTGCCACCTTTTGCATACATTTGGTTGAACTTAAGGAAATACAAATTATGGTAAAGGTAATTGGTGCAAAGGTATGGCCTCATCTGGTCGCGTATCTAATCATGATCCTGGTTTCTTTTATGCTGTTTCGGCCCTACGTCCTGGAAAACAAAGTCCTCTCACAAGGGGATAACCAGCGCGCCAAAGCCATGCAGACGGAGATCCAGAAATACAGGGCCATTGATGGTGAGGCACCCTTGTGGACCAATGCCATGTTCAGTGGTATGCCCGCCTACATGATCTGGCATACGTCCCGTGGAAATATGCAGCAACATGTGGGACGCGCCTTCCTCTGGTTTCATTCCATCACGAAACCTCATTACATCGTCCTCCTCGCGATGGCCATGTGCTATTTCGCACTCCTGGCCTTCGGCGCCGATTGGCGAATCGGACTACTCGGCGGGATCAGCTATGGGATATCCACCTATTTTGTCGACCTGGCGGAAGCCGGACACAGCACCAAAATGTTGGCCATGGCCTATCTCCCGGGAGTGTGGGCCGCTGCATACTTGCTGATCAAACGACATTGGCTCCTGGGGACGGGTTTGATGAGTTTAATAGTCGGTCTTCAGATACAGGCCAACCATCTTCAGATCACGTATTACACATTTCTATTGCTCGGTGTTGGTCTCATCTTTTTAGGTGTGAATGCCTATAAAACGGGCCAGTTGAAATCCTACGCCACAGCACTTGGTTTGATCGCTGCAGCTACCGCACTGGGCGTAGCCAGTAACCTGGCCACCTTATGGCCGACCTGGGAATATTCAAAAGAAACCATTCGGGGCACGTCGGATCTCAAAGCCAAGGCTGATACCGGAGGCGGACTCGATAAGGATTATGCGTTTGGCTGGAGTTACGGCATTGGCGAATCTGCCACACTCTTAGTCCCCAATGCCTATGGCGGTGGGGCATCCCAAACCTTTGAAGGGACCGAGAGCTACAAGCGGATCTTCCCGAATATGGTTCAAAATTTCACACGTCAGGGAATGTCCCGTCAAGCGGCTACCAAAAGCGCTGAACAACAGGTGAGTGCTTTGTTTTATCACGGTGAACAAACCTTTGTCGGAGTCGCTATTTACTTTGGGGCTGGATTGATTTTTCTTTTTGTTTTAGGCATACTTCTCGTCACTGGCCCCGTCCGTTGGTGGCTGATCACAGCCATGGCATTTGCTCTGACCATCGCCTGGGGAAAGCACTTTTTCCTGAATGATCTGCTCTTTGATTACTTCCCTCTGTTCAATAAGTTCAGGGCAGTCTCTATGGCTTTAGGGCTCAGTCATTTTGCGCTGGTTGTCCTGGCTATGCTAGGACTTCAAAAATTCCTGAACAGCGAGGATCGAAGTAAGTCTCTGAAAGCGCTGTATACCGCTGTCGGCATCACAGGAGGGTTGACTCTCCTGATCCTGATCGCAGGCGGTATGATGAATATGACCGGAGCAAATGATGAGGCGGTCGGTGCCGAACTGGCCAAGATCCTGCAAGCGGATCGCGCTTCTGTTTTACGAAGCGATGCCTTTCGCAGTTTGGGAATCATCCTCATGACTTTTGGCGTACTCTGGGCTTATTTGAAAAACAATATAAAACTGACTCCAGCTATTTTATTGGTCGGTGCACTAGTTATCGGAGATGTGTGGATGGTTGATTCTCGAATCCTTTTCCCGGCAAAATATGAGTCTGAGCGGACAATTGACGCGGATTCACAACCTTCTCAGGCCGACAAATCTATCCTGGATGATCCGGACCCACATTTCCGTGTTCTGGATATGACAGCCAATCCATTTGTCAACGCCAAAACCAGTTTATTTCATAAAAGCCTGGGCGGTTATCACGCAGCAAAACTGATGCGTTATCAGGAGTTGGTGGAAGCCTATCTGAGCAACCCCGGACAACACCTCGATATCCTGCGCATGTTGAATACCAAATACATCATTCAACCCCAGGAAAACAGAACGGTTCCGGTTCCCCTTGATCGGCCTTTCGGCAACGCATGGTTTGTGAATACTCTTTCAACAGTATCCGATGCTGATCAGGAACTGGCTGACATCAATAATGTTCCCTTGCGAACAACAGCGGTGATTCAGACCTCCAATCTACCTTCTGGCTGGCCAACAACCTACACTGTCGATTCGTTTGCGCAGGTGAAGTTAACTCGTTACCATCCGGATACGCTGACCTATCAATACTCGACCACTCAGGATGGATTCATGGTCTTTTCCGAAGTGTACTACCCTCCATCGAAAGGATGGCAGCTCTACTTGAACGGAGAGCGATTTGATGATTTTGTAAAGGTGGACTACCTCCTTAGAGGTGTGCGCGTTCCAGCTGGTGAGAATCAGGAGATCACCATGGTCTTCCACCCTCGCTCCGTGTATACCGGTCAAAAAGTTGCATTGGCAGGCTCCCTCCTCAGCTTCCTGATTCTGTTGGCTGGTTTGTTCCAATTCTTCCGTAAGGATCAATTGCCAGAGCCCATCGCCTTGACTGACCCAGACCACTCCACAACCGGGAATGGACGATCAGTAAAAAAACGCAAAACATCTAACTCCTAAAGTTCCAGGGAGACAGATTGTGTGCCATTGACGTTCATTTCAGATCGTCATCAGATGGCAATAAAGCAAAGCAAAACGTGATGTTTTGCTTTGCTTTCTTTGGCTGAATAGTCCCGGGCGTCCGGACCTGGATATCCCCTGAAACGTACGTTTTCTGACAAATGAAGTGAATCATCAAGTACTGCAATGCCTAAAGTGTTAACTTAGGTTCTCTTTCGTGTGTACAGATCATTGACCATGAATCGTTTATTGTTTCTTTGGCTTACCTGTTGCATCAGTTCTTCCACACTATTTGCACAGGTATCATCCAGGTCGCCCAACGACTTTTGTGCCACGACCAGCATCATGAATTCCTGGCTCCTGGATTCGACCCATCTCCACAAACATCAACATCAGGAAGCGCTTATTTATGCATCCGCTCAGGACAAATCAAGGAGAACCAATTCGGTCACCCTTCCGATCGTTGTACATATCATCCATGAGAATGGTGCAGAAAACATCTCCGACAATCAAGTCATTCAGGGAATAGATCACCTCAACCAGGCTTTCCAGGAGCAGGGCTACTTCAATCAGGGACTGGGAATAGACACTGAAATTGAATTCTGTCTTGCTCGACAAGATCCATTTGGTATAAAATCGAATGGGATCACAAGAACGGTTTCTGATTTGACAACAATGGTTGTGGAAACTGAAGATATATCACTTAAAAACCTGATTCGATGGAAGCCTGATAAATACATCAACATCTGGGTGGTCAAGGAAATCATCAGTTCAGTTTCCGGTCCAGGTGTTGCAGGATATGCCTATCTCCCCTCTGCCCACGGCACATCCAAGGACGGCATTGTCATGGAGGCAAATTTTTTCGGCTCCTCTCCCGCATCATCCGCTGTACTCATCCATGAAATGGGCCACTATCTGGGGCTGTACCACACATTTGAAGGAGGATGCAAAAATGATGACTGCCTGGTTGACGGAGATAAAATTTGCGATACACCGCCAGATAAGTCTACTGCTCATATTCCCTGTACGGGGGGCCGTAAATACCTGTTCAACCGATATCAATTCCGGATTTTCCAGTGACGAAGACGATATGATCTGGAATTTCATGGATTACAGTGCCCTGGCCTGTTATGTCGGCTTTACAGCCGATCAATCCAACCGAATGCACTGGTTTATTGATCAGGTTCGATCAAGTCTGTTGAACACCAATCTATGTATGGATCCGTGCACCTCGTTGACTGATGTCGATATCATTGGCCCAGCGGATGAAATCGACGTGGGTACCTCGTTCACGTTCAATCAAATCAGCAGTGGTGGCACAAGCTATGTCTGGAGTGTCAATGGAGTACCCCTCGGAACAACCCCATCCTTCAACTATACATTCAATCAAATAGGGACTTTCGAAATCACACTGGAAGTATTCAATGCTGACCCAAATTGTTACAAAGGCGCTTCTATCCAGGTTCAGGTGATTTGCCCGGTCAGTTCACAATACGCTTATAGTGTACAATCTGATCTGACCATTACCCTGCAATCCCTGGCCCTTGGCAATCCGACAGAATTGATCTGGGAAAGCACGCAAAATAGCATCACCACTCAAATCGGGATAAACACTGCTACGCTTACTTATCCAATATCACAAAGCGGGTGGACAACAATTTGTCTGACCGTTGCACCCTCAGGTGGTCTTTGCCGAGATACCTTTTGCCAGAACATTTTCATTCCGGATACCAGCAGCCTGCAGCAAGACCATGCCTCCTATTACCAAAATGCCAATTCGAATTCATTTTCAAAAAACCGTTATCACCTTGAAGAAAACGCATTTTATTGCTCAGGTAGTGAATGGTCAAACAATAAACACTTTGCAACACTGACAAAGGTGGATAATTGCGGAGAAGTAGTCTGGTCAAAATCCTACTTTGAAGATGCCGGATATGCCTATTTGAGTGATGTCTTGATCATGGAAGACGGGCATCTTATTGCGTGCGGTGGCCATTCACCAACCAGCAACAACATGGATGAAGTATCCAATTTCTTCATGAAAATTAATGCGGCCACCGGAACCCTGATTTGGATGAAAGAATATGCCTATTCAGATAGATTGGCCAACGTCCTGATCACGCCTTCTCTGAATGATCCTGCAGGAGAAAGCTATTATATCTCGCATTGGATCCACAAGGGAAATTTTGCTGATGATGGTGGCCTGATTAAAATTGATCAAAACGGAACAGTGTTGTGGAACAGCCGGTATGTCATTCCCGGTTCAGATTTCGAGATTGCAGCGATCAAGCCGCTTCCTCTTGGCAAACTCGCTCTATTTGGTCAGACAGGGACACCATACCGGGCACATGCTGTGATTTTAGGGCCTGACGGCTCTATTGAGAAAACAGCCTATTATACAGGTCCGGGGATCATCACTTGCAGCTTCCGAAGTGGCGAATTATGCGCAGATGGAAGTTTTCTGGTGCATGGTTTTATGAACATGCAAAAAAATGGATCTCCCGATAAAGACTGGTTCATTGCTAAACTCACAAAAGACCTGAATCTCCTTTGGTTAAAGCAATACGACACGCCCTGGCAAATGGATGGCGGTGAGTCCATTCAGACCCTGGATGGGAATGTCGTTTTCTTAACTGATTTTGAAGCAGGAGCCTTTCGATATCCGGGATACATCCTTTCCGATCAGGATGGTCAGATTGTTGAAGTCAGAACCCTCGATGCACCCTGGCTCAAAACACAATCTCCCTCTCCCCTGATAAAAGTCACCCCGACCCAAACACTCTCCGATCACATTGCTTTCGGGTTAGATCAACGATTCCTTTCAAATTCAAAGGGTTTACTCTTTGTGACGAAAACGGGTCATGATCATTGTTTTTTATCCGGCAATATCATTCCCCTGAAGCCTGGTTCATTGAGCAAGGTCAGCATGAATCTGACCATAAACCCCATCACTTATCAATGGGGATCGTTCTCACAAGCATCAAATCGGAACCTTAATCGAACCATCATCTGTGGGCCAGATCCCTGTGTCGAAGATTGCGTGAATGGGCAGGACGATAACCATAATGGACTGATCGATTGCTTTGATCCCGATTGTCCATGTATCGCTGAATGCACCTCGCATTACTATCAACATTGTACAGCAGACTGTCAGACTCACCCAACTTGCCTGGACTACAGCATTGAAAAAAGATGGGAAACGACGATCCAGGCAGATGCACCTCCTTCCGTTCTGGTCGGCGACTTGTATGGAACTGGTAAACCGACGATCGTGGCTACTCGACCCGGGCAATCTTCAATTGCCATTTTGGATGGCCTGACTGGAACGTTGATCACCAGCATCTCTACTCCCGCAGTGATCTCAATGGGAAGCATTCCGGTTATGGGCGATGTTGATCACGACGGAACCGCAGAACTATTTATCATTGATGAAAGCAATCATCTCGTTTCCTTCGAACATACAGGTGACATTCGATTCATCTCGTCCAATACTGTTGGCAGCGGAGGGACAACCGGCCAGACCACCATACAATTATCGGATCTGGATCAAGATGGGACACCTGAAGTGTGCATCGGATCCAAAATCTATCATGCACTTACTGGCGAACTCCTCTTTTCGGGTGGACCAACTTTCTCTTCGGGATCGCATCCCGAGGTTGGGCAAGATATTTATAACGGAATAGCCATAACAGAAGCCGTACCCTCCGAAAGTTGCAACGCATGTACCGGCCTTGAATTGGTCTGCGGGAATCAGTTATTCGGAATTGACCCGGACCTGCAAATGTTGACCATGATCCGGGAAGCAAACGGAATGCTGAAAGACGGATATACCAGTATTGCCGACATTGATCTGGATGGCGATGTGGACGGTGTCGTTGTCACTCACGCAAACGGTCAGGAGTGGTGCTATGGCTGGGATTTACAAACCAATCAAGTGCTTGGCAGCTATTCCTTCCCCACCAATGGGTTTGGAGCATCCCGAGTCGCTATTGGGGATATCGATGGGGATCTCTCTCCAGACCTGGTCTTTCTCGCCTTGCCCAATTTGATCGCCCTGGATAACAACTTTAATTTAAAGTGGCAAAGCCCAATCAGCAATTTCACCAGCTTGTCACCCCCGGTACTCTTTGATTTTTGCAATTCGGGAATAAACCAGATCATCATCCAAAATGCCGATTCCTTATTCATTATCGATGGCACCAATGGGTTACCGCTCTCATCTTTTGCAACGAATACCCCGCTCAGTTATACCACCCCGGTCATCGCTGATTGCAACCTGGATGGACAAGCTGAAATCATCACAAGCCGAAAAAAATCAACAAATGAATTTTCGGTTGTCGCCCTCAGCTCAGGTTCTGCCTCCTGGGCGGGTACACGATCTGTTTGGAACCAGGCCGCCTTTCACAATACGCATATTGAAGACAACCTGGATATACTGAGGACCATCCAACCACATTACCTGGTCAAGAGCTCCCCTTCATTGAACACATTCCTCACTGCTGTTTCGATTGCCCCGACGGCTTCGCCAGACGCATCCATCACCGTTCAATCTATTCAGTGCCTGGGAGATTCCATGCTTGTCCAGTTCCAATATTGCAATATTGGCCATGCCAATATGCCAACATCGATCCCAATCTCCGTTTATGAAGGAAACGCTTCTCTTGCATCGGCAAACCTGGTTGGCGAATACAGAATTGACGCTTCCTTGCAGATAGACTCATGCAGGATCATCACATTGAAAATGCCCAAGCAAAACGATGGTCTGTATTCCATAGTAGTGAATACCAATGCTCAACAGTTGCCACCATACGTATTTGATCCACCAAACTTCACTCCAAACATCAGAGAATGCAATTATCAAAATAATGTGGACACCTTCCATATTCAATTTGCATCTCCTTTACTGGACATCGGTCCGGATACCGTCATTTGTGCGTTTGAAGCCTACACTATCCAGGCCACTGCCGGATTTGAGGCATACCACTGGTTCAATGGTTGGGATGAACAGTCATTTACCATCGATCAACCGGGGACAATCTGGGTCGAAGCGACAGATGCATGTGGCATTATACAAAGGGACTCCATCACCGTAACCCTCATTCAGTCACCCGATCTCCTGGACTTGCGAGACACAACGCTCTGTGAATCATCCGTATTCGAAATGTCCTTGCCAGGATATTCAGGATATCAATGGATCTTCAATGATTCCATTTTGCTCAGTGAATCAGACGTTGTTCAACTGGACCCCGTTATGGAGGGCTTGCTGATTGTCATCGTCCAACATCTGGAAGGCTGTGTTGTGACCGACTCTCTGAATATCCATGTCGTCCCTACCGTCCGCATTCAAAAGGACCTTTCTATCTGCCCTGGAGACATCATTATGATCGATTCAATCCTGGTCACGCAGCAAGACACCATTGAAACCAAACATCTTTCCCAAGCGGGATGTGACAGTATCACTCAATTTGTCATTTCTGTTTTGCCGGACATTGTTTTTGATCTTGAGGTGCAACATGCCTGTTCCGGAGAATATGGTGATGTGACCTGGTCTGTTCTATCTGGCACTCCTCCTTTCCTTGAAAATTGGACGGACCTCAACCATAATCCTATCGACCCGGCATTCCTGATACCCGGTGAATACAACATTCAAATCACGGATGGAAATGGCTGTACGACATCGAGGTTAGTTCATATAGAAACTCCTATTCCACCTGATTTTGTATTGAATTTGACGCCCATTTCTTGTTATGGTTTGAATGATGGTCACATCGATCTAACCCTCATCAATGAAGAAGATTATAATGTCTCACTTAATGGGATTGCCATTGAGCCTGGCCATATCCCGGGCAGCCTTGGACCAGGGGCCTATATTTTAGCCATTCAGGATACACTTGACTGTGTCTATCTGGACACCATTCATCTTGACGAACCGGCTCCCATATCCATCAGCCTTCCACCAGATACAACACTACGTTTAGGCGAGAGCCTCGCTATTGCACCTTTAGGCAGCACCTTGCTTGGCACATATTTATGGATTCCGGAGGCCATTCTGAATTGTCACGATTGCAGGCAGGTGATCGCAACACCGACTGAGGACAGTTGGGTGAAAGTCTCCTATACGGATTCAATGGGATGTGTGGCGATCGATTCCATGTACATACAGATCTACCTGAATATCAAGTCATTCATACCCAATTCCTTTAGTCCGAATAATGATGGGATCAATGACCTGTTCCAGCCATTTTTTCCGTCTTCTGTTGAGTCCATTCAACATTTTGAGATCTATGATCGATGGGGTGAATTAATACATTCACAGGTGAATCTGCACCCTCAGGACCCTGCATTAGGATGGGATGGAACCTTCCGGCACCAGATCATGGATCCGGGGTTGTTTGTCTACAAGATCGACCTGACATTGATCAATTCAAGTAGGCTCACCTTTTCTGGGGAGCTCAATCTGATTCGATAAGGCCCTATTTTAAAATGACAAACCGTAATGCCTGTATTTCGGAAGGTCCAGAGATACGCAGTGCATAGACGCCATTGGGCAGGAGGTTTGCCGGAATTTGAGTCAATCCAGCTTGTAGTGGCCATTCCAGTGCAACATTTCCAGAGGCGTTTAGAATAAGGAACCGTTGACCCTCCCACCGTGGAAGTTTCGCTTCATCAATCGTAATATTGATGTAGTCGGAAGCCGGATTGGGGGTCATTGTGACACCTGAAACTGCATTCAAATCTTCAACAGAACTGATCAGGCAAGCATTCACTGCTTGTTGTGGGACATCCATTAAGAATGGTGTGTCACTATCGTATTGCGGAAGGTTGTTCGGGCCTGTTTCCCCAAGTCTGGTTCCGTGATACTCATTGGTTGTACAATTGACGACATCACAGGATTTGTCAGTTTCATCAAATCGATAATAGACAATGAGTCCAGACTCCTCACCTGTGAGCTTTGTCGTCATTGTCGTATTGATCTGAATATCCGATCGGGCGATATCCCATAATCGAAACTCATCCATCTTACCGTTGAACGGATCGTTAAACATATCCTGTTCCCGATCACCAATGATCAAAGTATTCCGATCTGCATCATTGTCACCGACCATTCCAAAGGACGGAATACTTTGAACAAGAATCCCGTTAATAAACAGATCTATGTAATCCAGGTCGTAGCGAACAGCCACATGATACCAGGTATACAATGAGAGTGGTGTCGAAGAGTAGTGCCAATTCCACCCGGGACTGATATTCGCAAAAGCCCAGGAAATGTTCCCTTCTTTACTGACGCCAATATTGTATTCACCTTCTTTGCTGACCAGTAGTTTCAGATCAGGCCCCAGCTCTTCAAGATACAACCAGAATTCGATGGTGGCTTGACCGGAAATCTGGAAAGCCGTTGAATCACCGACAATGATCTTGTCATCCAGCCCATCAAACTGCATAGACCATTCTGTTTGGGCCAGACCCATTTGGCTGTATAGCAGGAAGCAGAAAAGAGCGCTGAGCAGGCGTAATGAAGGATTCATGATGAACTATTTAATGTTGTAAATATGTAAGCAATGGTCCTAGTTTGGTATCCCAAGTTAATCGTTTTACAGCATCATCATACATCCTTTTTGCGAAACCCGGATGCTCAGCCTTCAACGCTGAATACCAGTTGACCACATCTGAAATCTGGATGGGATCTTCCGTAGAAGGCACCTGGAGGCAGAAGGGATATTCTGGACCGAAATCATGATCGACCATGGACATGAAGAAAGGAATTCCTCCGAGTGCATATTCACGGGCCTTCAGAGTTGTCGTCTGTCCATATTCATTCCCTGTACGATGTCTTCCCAGAGATCCAACCGCCACATGGCAGTCCTTCAACAGATCTGCTAAATCCGCCCCGGACATGGGCCCATGAAAGACAATGGCATCCCGCAAAGCAAGTTGGTCGACCAATTGTTCCAACTCCTCCTGTACTGATCCACTTCCCACAATGTGAAATGTTACAGAGATGTTCAATTCAGCCTGATCTCTGACATGTGCCATGCCCTGAATCACTCGATCGATCCCCTGCCATCGTTCAAGACCCGATACAGCGACCATACGAAAGGTGGTCATCTCCGGGATCTGATTCAATTTTTCCGTTCCCTGGATGGCGATGCCGTTATCGGTTTGAATGGTCTCAATACCCCAAATTCGATCAAATCGTGAATAGGTTAAGATCCGATCAACTGACCTGGACATCAAGTATTTGCACGACCATTGATCCACCCACTCCTCCAATCGAGCCCGCAGTGAGGTTGACTTCCGTTCTAATACATAGGGATACGTCGGGATTTCCAGAACAACCTTCAATTCTGGCCACTGGAAAACTTTCAGGATCCACAATTGAATGAGGAATATAGGAAGCATTTGAAAGTGCCGAATAACGATCGTGTCATAGCCTTTTGACGCCCGAAGGAACGTGAACAGCTTGTATTGATAGAACCAGAATCGACTCCCCCCTGAAACAAGAGACATCAACTCGCGATCCACACCCTTTTCCCTGATTTGGATATGCTGATGATCAATATAGATCAAGTCGGCATCCATTCCAGACCGGTTCAGCGCATCTACCTGACCACAAATCTTCTTCCGAACGCCAAGCAGGTCGGGATCACTAAAATCTACTTTGGTTAAAAACAACAACTTCATAAGCAATCATCTATTCTGGACCTGTCATTCGTGCACCTTTTACGTTTGTCAATACGATACACCCAATGTTCAGCTTTGACCCTGTTCACAAAGCACCCATCTGCTTGATCTCCTTTTGATAAATCTCATTGAGATGATCCAGGTGACCATCTCGCGAGAATAATCGTTGCACTTTTTCCCGATTTTGACTTTGTAGGGGCCATTCTGAGATGGCATGCAATGCATTTGTATAGGCACCCACATCACGTTCCGCAACCAGAAACCCATTGACCTTGTCCTCTACCAACTCCGGGATGCCCGAATGAACGGTAGATACTACAGGAAGCTCCATGGCCATTGCCTCCATTATCGCATTCGGAATGCCTTCCTGGTCACCTGATTCTTCAGGCGTCACAGAATGATGCACAAAGACATGTGCTATCTCCATCAACTCCCTGCTTTTTGCAGGTGTCACCAATCCCGGAAATTCAACGATCTGATCCAGGCCTAATTGAGTTACTAGTTGTCGGCAGGCAGATAGGTTTTGTCCATCCCCAGCGAGAATCAAACGCACCTCCTTCTCCTTTGGCAGACTGCTCACAAAGTGAGCAAATGCTTGAATAGTATAGGCATGACCTTTTTTTGCTGTAAAGGAAGAGACCTGGAGAAAGGTCAGTGGATTCCTAGGCGCAGGTGTTTTCTGTGTCCGTTTAAAGAATTCCAGATCTGTCCCATAATACAAGAGCTGATGATCAGGTATCGGACCTATGGCACGCTCCATTCTTGCAGCCATGTTGTTCGAGACAAAAATCGGGGTCACATCTGTTCTGTTCAACACCTTTCTGCACTGCTGGCGATAGCGAGAAGATCGTAGTTTCATCGATGCATCATAACCATGAAAACTCAGCACCACGGGAATCTTATTTTCAGGCCAGTTGGACAGAAATATCCAACCCTGTCCGCCAAAATGCACGTGAATCAGATCTGGCTTGAAGGACTGTACGGTTTGCGCAATAGTGCGCCGAATACGCTTATTCAGAAATGCTGGGCCCCAATTGTCATCTTGAAATCGACGAATCTGTTTGGCAATGAAACGATTGTCATGCAAGGGGACCACTTGTACATTCGAAAATGGAAATCGGTCCTCATTTGACCGTTCTGTGGTCATCACCAACACTTCATGTTGGTCTGCGATGGCCTTGATCTCATTATAGATAAACGTAAGCGTCGGTGCAGCGAATTCACGGACAAAGACCAGTATTTTCATCAGTGTTCCGGTTTTTGGACGACACCCCAAAGTCCGGTAATCATTTGGCCCTCTGTGAAATGTTCAGGGATACGATCTGTCTTGGCGAGAAACCAGACCAATGGCATGGCCAGAATGCTGACGAGTTTCTTCAAGACCACATTTCGGATACTTCTACGGGTCCACAAGGCAATCAATTGCCCCAAAGCTGCATTCCAGCCCCCTAAAGCCTGAAGATGAACCACCTGAAAACCGGCATCTTCCATTATCCGCCGCAATGTAAATGGCGTATAACGGCAAACGTCGTGTGGAACTTCATGCAGGGGCCATAAAAATGGAACGGTGAAAAAGTACGTTCCTCCAGGTTTCAAAACCCGGAAGGTCTCCTGTAAAAAAGGCTTTGGATCAGGTACGTGTTCCAAGACTTCAGTAGAAAGCCCACAATCATAAGTATTATCAGCAATGGGCATGGTCAACCCATCCCAGGTCAGATCCGGTGGAGTCCCATCATAGTCCAGGGCGGTTTGAATATCCAGCCCCGCGTAAGAATTCACCTGTTCAGATTTCAGGATCATAGCCTTGTAGGGCATACTGCCGCAACCAATATCCAACACCTTCCCGGAAAATCCTGGAAGGGCAGTTTCCACTGCGCGAAAAAGTGCATTCCGCGGAATATAATAATCTAGGTATCGACTACTGAGGGGGATATCCTGGAAAAGGTTGATCATACGAATGGTATACAAGCCCAAAAGTGAGGAAATTTATCAAAGAACACCTCAAACCCCCTGATCATGTTGTAAGGCTTCTACCTTTGTTTGAAAGTTCTGGCATGGGCGTGATCCGTCGACAAGGTCTAAAATATGTGATTCTGAATTATTTCGGAATAGGCATTGGCTTGATCTCCATGCTTTTCATCTATCCTTTGGAGACCGAGGCTTATGGTCTGGTCAGGTTTCTGATGGACTCAGCTGTGTTGTTTATCCCCCTGTCCACCTTGGGGGCTATCGCTTTGCCTGTTCGATTTTTTGGGCAGGCTGAAGACAAATCTTCCGGTCACCATGGATTTATCACCTGGTTACTGGTGTTGTGCCTGGCAGGTGCTTCAGTCATAGCTTTATCTGCATATCTCTTCTGGGGACGCATCATCGATTACTATGGATCGGTCTCCCCACTTTATGTATTGTACCTCTACTTTTTCATCCCCATCCTGATTCTTCGTGGAGCGATTCAGGTTATGAGCATGTATATCAGCAACTTTCATCGGATTGTCGTTCCCAGTTTGCTGAATGACTTGCTGATCAAAGTCTCTCTCCCCATATTCATTCTGTTGGTCCATTTTGGATGGTGGGATTACCAGGCCCTCATCGTGGGCGTCCTCCTCAACTTTGTCATCGTTTTTCTAGGCTTATTAGTCTACCTGCATCACCTCGATCAATTGTCCTGGAAAATCGATTGGGCGTTTTTCAAGGGACCATTACTTCGGCAAATGGGCGTGTATGCAGGGTATGGGGTACTGGGGAGCATGGGCGCTTCTGTGGCAGTCAATCTCGATGTCTTTATGATTGGCACCTTGCTCTCCCCGCAGGCAACCGGTATCTATGGTATTGCAGCGATCATGGCTAATTTGATCAATCGACCATTGGTGGCGATCACGGCGGTTGCCGGTCCAATCATTATGAAAGCGTGGGAAAAAGAGGATTTGGCTGAAATCCAATCCTTGTATAAAAAGTCATCTGTAAACAGTTTTGTCGCAGGATCAATCATCTTCCTCCTGATCATCCTCAATCTGGATGATATCTATGCCCTGATGCCAAACAGTCTGCTGATCGGCCAAAATCAGGATGCCCTGTTCTATTTAGGACTGGCCTATTTGATCAATCTGCTGACTGGTGCCAATTCAGAAATCATCGCTTATTCCAAACTATTCCGGTGGAACTTTTATGGCATCCTGATTTTGGCTGTCATAAACCTGATTCTCAATTTCATCCTGATCAAGCAAATGGGAATCACAGGAGCGGCACTGGCCACCCTGATCTCCTATGCCCTCTATAATCTGTTTAAAGCCATTGTGATCTATCGACATTATGGCATGCATCCCTTTACTTCAGGATTGATGAAAATAGTCGGCCTGACCATTTTGGTGTATACCCTTTTCACGCTTCTCCCACTGGAGGGTCATCACTTGATTAATCTCATTCTCCGCACAAGTCTGATTTCACTCATTTACCTCACAGGGCTCTGGTATGGTCACATATCTGAGGATATGCACTCTTTACTAGTGAAGCTTTTATCCAGAATCCGCAGAAACAAATAAGAAATTGATGCCCACATGCCCTATGGGTACTGCAATAGTTTGTCCACTCAAACGGATGTCGTCGAAGGGAATATTCCCGCATAATGAAGATCATTTGTCTGCTATTCATTTGGCATGGTTTAGATTTGTCCGGTGAAGAATAGTCTAAACCCGAATTGAACGTTTCTTTTTGAAAGTCACCGTCCTCAGTACATTTGATCGGCAAGGAGGCGCCGCAGAAGCAGCCTTTCGCCATGTGGAAGCCCTCCGCCAGGCCGGTGTTGACGCTCGCATGCTGGTCCGTACAGCCCGGGAGGATACCCCCTGGATTACAGCATCAGGCACGGGATTCATCCATCAGAAAAAAGTCCAACTCCTGGAATGGACGGAACGATTTCGATTCATTCGTCACGCCGCCAGAAGAGAGGACTGGTTCTCCTTTTCCATCGCCGACCTGGGACAACGTATCAGTGATCATCCCTGGGTTCAGGATGCGGATATCCTCAACCCGCATTGGGTACAAAAGGGCTTTCTATCCATTGCTGAATTGGCCCGATTGAGCAACCTGGGCAAACCCGTGGTCTGGCATCTACAGGACATGTGGGCCTTTACCGGCGGTTGCCATTACGCAGGAAACTGTACTGGCTTCACCCGTGCATGCGGACATTGTCCCTACTTGAAACATCCCGGCAAAAACGATCTCTCTGCAGCGATTCTCGCCCAAAAATCAACATTGCTCAAAAATGCATCATTTCAAGTATCCACCTCCAGCCAGTGGTTACAGAAAGAAGCCCGAAAAAGCGCCCTATTCCAATCCAAAGAGGTCTTCCACCTCCCCATGGGTGTGAACACAGACCGATATCTTCCGGGCGACTCCCAAGGTGCACGGCATCGCCTCGGCCTTCCAGCAGATGGCCTGGTCTTTCTCTTTGTGGCAATGAATGTCAATGACAAAAGGAAAGGATTCCATTTGCTCTCTCAGGCGCTGACCCGTCTGGCGGAACAATTGCCATCAGATGTCCATCAAGAGATCACCCTGGCCGTATTAGGAAAATTCGATGCCGATCAGCAGGCGGCCTTGCCCTTTCGTGTCCATCCGCTCGGCTTTCGAACAGACTTGAGGGATATCCTGGAGGCTTACCAGGCCGCCAATCTCTTCATCCTCCCCTCTCTTGAGGACAACCTTCCCAATACCGTGCTCGAGGCCATGTCCTGTGAAACTCCCGTAGTGGCTTTTGACTCAGGTGGTGTGCCCGAAATGATCGATCATGGTCAGAATGGACTGCTGGCTGCGTCCGGAAATGCCGATGCGCTTTGTGAGGCCTTGCATGCCTTCATCAAACTTGAGGCGAGTGTACAAGTGGATTGGGGACTGCATGCCCGACAAGCGATGATCCGCAATTATGGATACCCTGTTGTTTCTGGCCAGCATATTGCTCACTATCAAAAGCAATTGGGATCATCCCATTAAGGCGTTGTCATTGATTACCTTTGCGGCGAATCAACAATAGTCATCTCCATGACCTTTGAAAACCTGCATTTAGACCTTCAGGATGGCATTCTACTGGTCACCATAACCCGGGAGTCCGCTCTCAATGCCATTAATATGGCCACCATGGCTTCCCTGCATCGTTTATTCGGGCAATACATCCCCGATCATGAAGAGATTTCCGGGGTCATTCTCACCGGTGCCGGGCCGAAAGCTTTTGCTGCCGGAGCAGACATTAAAGAATTCGCCAACTTTTCTGCTCAGGAAGGAAAACACCTCTCCGCCACAGGACATGAGACCTACTTTCTGATCGAAAAAAGTCGGGTCCCCGTGATTGCTGCCGTGAATGGATATGCGTTGGGGGGTGGGTGTGAACTGGCCATGGCTTGCCATATGCGCATTGCCGGAGCACATGCCAAATTCGGACAACCAGAAGTCAACCTCGGCCTCATTCCAGGATATGGCGGCACCCAGCGATTGGTCCAGTATATCGGAAAGGGAAAAGCCATTGAATTACTGCTCACCGCCGATCTCATCAATGCAGAAGACGCCCTCCGATGGGGGCTGGTCAATCATGTCGTCCCCAGTGGCGAAGAAGTAGCCAAAGCCCGCGAGATCCTGCTAAAAATCAACACCAAGGGGCCTGTGGCTGTTCGGAAAGTCATCGAAGCCGTCAATGCCTATTTTACAGAAGCGACGGATGGGTTCCATTTTGAAGTCGAGTCTTTTGGATATACCTGCGGCACGCATGATTTCCGAGAAGGCTCCAAAGCCTTTATCGAAAAACGGAAACCCGAATTTACCGGACACTAATCATCCATGTTCAATTCTACATTTAGCTCCTTTTCCGCATGAATTCTCGTGAACCGATCCAGACTGACCTCCTGATTATTGGTGCCGGGCCGGCTGGCCTCTTTGCCGTCTTTGAAGCTGGATTGCTGAAGATGCGCAGCCATCTCATCGACTATCTGCCACAACCCGGTGGTCAATTGACGGAGATCTATCCCAAAAAACCCATCTATGATGTCCCCGGCCTTCCCTCTGTTCTGGCTGGTGACCTGATCAGTAACCTGATGGAACAGATCGCTCCTTTTGAGCCGGGGTTCACCCTGGGAGAGCGTGCGGAGACCATCCAAAAACAAGCGGATGGACGTTTTCTGGTTACTACTGATAAAGGCACGCAACACCTGGCCCCAGCCATTGCCATTGCGGGGGGACTGGGCGTTTTCGAACCGCGAAAACCACCGATCTCAAACATCGCAGACTTTGAAGACAAGGGTGTTTATTACATCGTCAAGGATCCCGCTGATTTTGCCAACAAGAAGGTGGTGATCGCAGGAGGAGGCGATTCTGCACTCGACTGGGCGATCTATCTCGCTGAACATGGTTCCGAGATCACTATGGTTCACCGACGCACAGAGTTCAGAGGTGCCCCCGATTCAGTAGAAAAAGTCGAAAAGCTGGCCAGCTCCGGTCAGATCAAATTGATCACCAATGCCCAGGTCATCGGATTATCTGGAAATGGCAACCTGGAATCCGTGACCATCTCCTCCTCTGACAAACCGGAGCTCATCGTCCCTACGGATATATTCCTCCCCCTCTTTGGCTTGTCTCCCAAGTTGGGGCCCATTGCCAATTGGGGATTGGAACTCGACAAAAACGCCATTATTGTCAACACCCTGGATTATAGTACCAATGTACCGGGGATCTATGCTATCGGAGATATCAATACCTATACCGGCAAACTGAAACTGATCCTCTGTGGATTCCATGAAGCAACGCTGATGGTTCAATCTGCATTCCAGTTGGCTTTTCCCGGTAAAAAATTGAGTTTCAAATACACCACGGTGACCGGCATAGAAGGGATCAATCCCGGTGCGTAACTCCGATCACAACAACCCTTCCCCTTACGGCGTTTCTTTGCAGCATATGAAAGACATTATCCAGATCACGCTCTATGATCGGCAAGGTGAGATTCACCATCTAGAGGCGCCAACGGACATGGGCCTCAACCTGATGGAGCTTTGCAAGGCCAGTGAACTACCCGTGAAAGGCACTTGTGGGGGAATGGCCCTCTGCTCGACTTGCCATCTCTATATCGAAAGTGAACACGAGCTTCCTGAAGCGTCTCACGAAGAGGAGGACATGATGGATCAGGCCTTTTTTGTCCAGGAAAACAGCCGTCTGGGTTGCCAGATCAAAATCAATGAGAACATCGATGGACTGGTCGTTCGACTGGCTCCAGAGGACGAAGAGTTTTAATGCCCCTGGGTGCCGTATTGCTTTTGAAAATAGTGCTGATACGCCCCTGATGTCACACCATCCAACCATTCCTGATTATCCAGATACCACCTGGCGGTATCTTCCAACCCTTGCTCCATTTGAACCTTGGGCGTCCACCCCAATTCTCTCTGAAGCTTTTCGGCATCTATGGCATAACGCCGATCATGACCAGGTCTGTCCTTGACGAAAGTGATCAAAGATGCACTATCACCTTCAGGGCGGTCAAGTAAACGATCCATTGTCTGACACAAGAGATGGACGAGGTCAATATTCTTCCACTCGTTTTCTCCACCAATATTGTAAGTCTCCCCTGTCACTCCTGTACGAAAGATAGTGTCAATGGCTTCGACATGATCGATCACCCACAACCAGTCACGGGTATACTGTCCATCACCATACACTGGAAGCGGCTTACGCTGCTGAATGTTGTGGATCATCAGTGGGAGCAACTTCTCCGGAAACTGATAGGGACCTTAGTTATTGGAACAATTGCTGATCACTACAGGTAACCCGTAGGTATGAAAATAAGCCCGAACGAAATGATCTGAACTCGCCTTGGAGGCGGAGTAAGGGGACCGGGGATCGTATGATGTGTCTTCTGTGAAAAAGCCTGTTTCACCCAAACTGCCATACACCTCGTCAGTAGACACATGGTAGAAGCGTTTTCCGTCAGGTTGATCGGCCCACTGTTTTCGTGCTGCTTCCAGCAGCTGTACCGTCCCGATCACATTGGTCTGGACAAATGCCAAAGGACCGGTTATGGATCGATCGACATGGGATTCAGCAGCGAGATGGATCACCCCATCAAATTGTTGTCGGCCAAAAAGATCTGCCAGAAAAGCAGCATCGGTAATATCCCCTTTTACAAAATGAAGATTGGATGCATGTTCAACATCCCGCAAATTCTCAAGATTACCAGCATAGGTCAGGGCATCCAGGTTCCATATCTGGTCGTTGGGATACTTCTTCACCAGCAACCGAATCAGATGTGAGCCGATAAATCCGGCTCCACCAGTCACAAGGATATGTTTGCCTTCTGCCATCTTTATCCAGGTTTGACCACTGATTTGAAATATTCATAGGTTCTGGCCAGACCTTCTTCACGGTCCACCTTCGGCTCCCAACTCAGGAGTTCTCTGGCCAGAGTAATATCCGGTTTGCGTTGTTTGGGGTCATCCACAGGCAGCGGACGATAATCGACATACGCTTTGGGGTTACCGACCAGGCTGAGCACTTCTTGCGCAAATTCCATAATGGTCATCTCGGCAGGATTGCCAATGTTCACTGGTTGAGCATAGTCACTCAATAGCAACCGGTATATACCTTCCACCAGGTCATCTACATAGCAGAATGAACGGGTCTGTTCACCATCACCAAAAACGGTTAATCCTTCACCTCGTATCGCCTGAGAAAAGAATGCGGGTAACACTCGTCCATCATTCACGCGCATCCGTGGACCATAGGTGTTGAAGATCCGAACAATACGCGTCTCTAACCCGTGGTAAGTATGATACGCCATTGTAATGGCCTCCTGGAAACGTTTGGCTTCATCATAGACACCCCGGGGACCGATCGGGTTGACATTGCCCCAGTAGGTCTCTTTTTGAGGATGCTCTAATGGATCTCCGTAAACTTCAGACGTCGAAGCAATCAGCAGACGTGCCTTTTTTTCCTTCGCCAGGCCAAGTAGATTATGCGTACCCAATGACCCTACTTTCAGCGTCTGGATCGGCATCTGGAGATAATCGATCGGGCTGGCAGGAGAGGCAAAATGCAGGATATAATCCAGGTGTCCCGGCACATGAACAAACTTGGACACATCGTGATGATAAAAGTCGAATTCCTTCAGTTTGAAGAGGTGCTCGATGTTTGTCAATGAACCGGTCAGGAGATTGTCCATTCCGATCACGTTATATCCCTCCTTGATGAAGCGGTCGCTCAGGTGAGATCCGATAAAACCGGCAGCGCCGGTGATCAAAATACGTTTCATAAGAAGGAATTATACGGTGTAAAACTGTCGAATGGTAGTACAAATAAGCTCGATCTGACCTTCGGTCAATTCAGTATGCATAGGCAAGGAGATCACCTCCTCCGCCAATTGTTCACTTACAGGAAACTGGCCTATTGCATACCCATAACCGGCATAGGCGGGCTGAAGATGCAAGGGCACTGGATAATAGATCATAGAGGGAATACCCGCTGCCTGCAGGGCATCTTTCAAGGCATCCCTTCTTTCTGTCACTTTCAAGGTATACTGATGAAAAACATGCGTAGACCAGGGTGCCCTCGCCGGCACGGTTACCTGGGGAATACCCGCTAGTCCTCTGTCATACGCAGCAGCAGCTGCCTGTCGGCGCTGGATATATTCATCCAGATGCCCCAATTTGATATCCAGAATAGCAGCCTGGATGGAATCGAGCCGGCTGTTGACACCGACTACATCGTGATAGTAGCGCACTTTTGACCCGTGGTTTGCGATGGTATTGATCTTCTCTCCGATCGATTCATCCTGCGTGAAGACTGCCCCCGCATCTCCGTAAGCCCCCAGATTCTTGGAGGGATAAAAGGAGGTGCAACCGATATCACCGATCATACCCGCCTTGGCTTTTCGACCATCCTTAAAGAGAAAATCGGCTCCGATAGCCTGTGCATTGTCCTCAATGATGACCAGATCATGTTTTTTCGCCAGGTCCATTAGCGGCTCCATGGGCGCTGTCTGTCCATACAAGTGAACGGGCATGATCACTTTCGTCCGTGCAGTGATCTTGCGCTCCACATCCTTTGGATCCAGGTTAAAATAGTCCGGGTCCACGTCAGCGAAGACCGGCTTTAATCCGAGAAGAGAAATCACCTCAGCTGTCGCGATAAACGTAAATGGTGCAGTAATCACTTCATCACCCGGCTGCAGGTCCAGTGCCATCAGCGCGATCTGCAAGGCATCTGTTCCGTTTCCACACGGAATAACACTCTTGGCGTTCAGATAGGAGGCCAGATGACTGGAAAATGATTTGACAGCACTTCCATTGATATACTGATTGGAGTCCAACACCTGTCGGATGGCTGCTTCCACCTCCGTTTGTATGGCTTGGTACTGGGTCTTCAGATCGACCATTTGGATCGGCTCAACAGCGGACATAAGCAGGTGTTTGAATGATGGCGCAAATATAGACAACCCCACAGGAAGGGGAGCTTATATAGAGGGTTGTTGGCGAGAAATCATCCCCAATCATGATTGAAAGTGGAAATGCTACCCGACAGTCACCCTGAAAACAGTCCCCACTCTTGGAATTCAGATCCAGATCCCTTACATTTGAAATACGGTGAACAGTCACCGAAGATGCAGTCCACTTAAGCACCACTACGCTGTAGTTTGGCTCAACATGATTAAAATAAGGGTCGTACTTGATCTATCTAGGGCGGGCCCCAACCGATTGCGATCGGTGTTCATTCGAACCAAGGGGATTACCGAAATAAGTCAGACGCCCTAATCCTGATATTTGGGGTCCATATCTCCACCAAGGTGCTTAAGTGGCATTTTTATGCCCAATCAGAAGGCGGCAATTCTCTGAAATGCCCGTTCATCCCAGCCTTCCTCTTCGTCTCTTCCATCTCCCGTACAGAAGGCATCCATTCCTCCAAATGTTGAATGACCATTTCCTGTCGATCCAACTCTTCCTGCAAGGAGAGCAACTGATACTCCAAAGCCAGGTCCAATCCGATATAATGACCAATCGCGAACACGGAGGAGAGCTCACTCAAAACCGGAACCGTTTTTTCGATCTTCAACAACGTCCATAATTCCCGGACCAGATCAATGATCTTCAATCGATTCAGGTCGTGACCATTATCAATAGAGGGCAATCTCTCGATGGACCCTCCAGGGTAAAGCCATCCGATCAGCATAGGAAAAAAGTCGATCGTTTGAGCAACCCCGATACCCTCTACGGAGACATCCAACCGGCCATCTTCATACTGGTGGGCGATCTTGAGCAATCTCATTTCTGTAGCCAATGGTTGCACTTTTTTTTCGATCACTGCTGGGATACAGAAAGTCCCCTCTGACTGGTGGATCTGATGGATCAACTGTCGATATCGTGGTTCAAAGATGTGCAGGTTCACTCGCTCTCCGGGAAAGGGAACCAGTTCCAGTGGAAAGTGGGGTATATGGTTGTTTGGGATTTCCATTTCAGTGCATCAGACATTCTGGGCAGCAAATATGCCGAAATCTTACATTTACCCGCATCCCTGCCTTAAATTAGAGCCACAACCTCCAACATGCGGCACCTCCCTCTCCCCTTCCTGTTGATTTGCTTTGTTCTATTGTCTTCTTGTGGTTCACGTCAGACAGAATTGTCCAATCCGGATGACTTTGAAGCCTATATCGCCGCGTTCAGCGGTCCGATCATCGCCAGGACCAGCCCGTTGATGGTCACATTTACGGCACCATACGGGAAGGGTCAGCAAGAGAAGGAACTCAAACCCAACCCTTTTGAACTTGAACCGTCCATAAAAGGCTCAACGGTTTGGGAAGATGACTACACCCTGCGGTTCACACCTTCAGAACCCCTGGCATCAGGTGCAGACTATATCGTACATCTAGATCTGAATCGTCTGGTCCAGGGCCTGCCTGATTCTTTACAATCGTTCCGCTTCCATGTGCGGGTTAAGGATCAGTTTCTGCGCCTGCAATTGGATGATCTGACCATTCCGGATGCCGCAAACCCAAAACAATTCAGCCTCAAAGGAATCCTCCATACGAATGATCTGGCCGACCCAGAAAAAGTCGAGGCCTGTTTGGCTATTCCTGCCCTGGATGGGACAGTAAACATCAACTGGGATCATGACCCCAACGGACTCACACACAGATTGACTATCCAGAATATCGCCCAAAGCCCTGACGACAGGGAGATCACCTTCCAGATTAATGGGCGCCCGCTTGGTTTAGACCAAACCAGTCAAGAAACTTTGATCATCCCCGGCAGTGCACAGTTTCGTGTGGCGAATATGCGTGTCGAACAGGGGAGTCAATCCATCGTCCACCTTGTCTTTTCACACCTGGTCAATCCGGACCAGGACCTCACCGGACTCATTTTGATCCGGGAAAAACCGGCCTTGACCCCTCGCTTCCTCATCGAAAAGAACCGGATCACCTGCTATTTTCCTGAGCGCATGGAAGGCCTTTTCAACCTGGATGTGTTGGTAGGCGTCAGGGATATTCAAGGGCAGCGACTGGCCCAACCCTATTCCGCCCGAACATCTTTCACCCAGGTGGCTCCGCAAGTTCGTCTGGCCGGCAATGGCATGATCCTTCCTCAGTCCAGGGAGCTTTACTTTCCCTTTGAGGCCGTCAACCTGGAAGCCGTAGAGGTGGAGATCTTCAAGATCCATGCGAATAACATTCTTCAATTCCTCCAGGTCAACAGCCTGGATGGCTCCTATGAACTGCAACGTGTCGGCAAGATCATCCACAGAAGTACCGTTGACCTCAGTGCATTGAATCCAGAACGAAACAATTTTGAATGGGTGAGATACGCTCTGGATCTTGCTCCTCTGATCCAGAAAGATCCCAAAGCCATTTATCAGGTCAGAATTGGATTCTGGCCACAACAGACAAGGTATATCTGCGATGAAACTGCCCCCATTGAATCATCATCCAATTCCGACGCAGAAGAGGACTATGAATATGATTGGCAGCCATCTGATCGGGACAATAATTCCATTATGGATGCCTACTGGGGACCCATGGGATATCACGGTGAATATTCCTGGCAAAACCGGGACAACCCATGCGCTCCTGAATATTATCATTCGGATCGATTTATTTCCCGCAATGTACTGGCCTCTGATCTGGGGATCACCGTAAAAATGGGCGACAATGGGGATATCCTGGCAGTGGTTACGGATTTGCGAACAGCCAACCCTGTTTCCGGCGCCGAGGTCCAGTTTTACGACGAACAGATCCAGCGCATCCAGACTGTCCGCACCGACGAACGAGGTATCTATCTGGGAAAGGTAAAAACCACGCCCGATTTTGTTGTTGTCAATTCAGGGGTATCATCGGGGTACCTGGTCTTGAGACGTAATGAAAGCCTGTCCACCTCCGACTTTGAAACTTCAGGAGTCGCTGTACAGAAAGGCTTGCGTGGTTTTACCTATGCCGAACGGGGTGTTTGGCGACCGGGAGATTCCATCTTTATGAATCTCATCCTGCATGATCCCGTCAAGACATTACCAGAAAATTACCCGGTGAGCATGGAATTGTATGACCCGCGTGGCCGACTGACGCGGAAGATTGTCAATGCAACTCCCGTAGGTCCGATCTATGCTTTTCCAGTGGCTACAACTCCTGATGCCCCGACCGGATCCTGGCATGCCAAATTCGTAGCAGGAGGAGCCGTTTTTCATCATTACATCCGCGTAGAGACGATTAAACCCAACCGTCTCAAACTGAAATTGGACTTCGGCAAAGACCGCCTGTCTATGGATGCAGAACCGATCAAGGCCACCTTGAAAGCCAACTGGCTTCATGGGGCTCCAGCCAAAGAGCAAGCGGTACAAATCGAAGCCAAAGCCAATCACATTCGACCTAACTTCAAAGGATTTGAAGCGTATTCCTTCACCCATCCAGAACGCCAGAGTGAGTCATTTTCCGGATTCGTCTGGGCTGAAGGGGTGACAGATCAAACCGGAGAATTTCAAATTCGCGGCAAGAACCTCTTTGCCTCACAACGCCCACCGGGCAAGGTCCGAATGGATTTCAAATTTCGGGTTGATGAACCGGGAGGCGGGTTCAGTCAGGATTTTCGTTCCATTGATTACGACCCCTATCCATCGTACTGTGGAGTTTCTATCCCTAAAAACAAGGAAGGAACACCCACCTTCGGACCGAATGAAAAAGTCACCATCACTTTTGCCTGCGTTGACCCTTTGGGCAAACCCATCAAAGGACGGAAGCTGGCCTTGAAGAAAGTCAAACTCAAATGGCGTTGGTGGTGGGAACGCTATCGGGACAATCGTATGGATTATAACCAGCAAGACGGTCAAGATCTCAAGCAGGAAACCATCGTGACCACGGATGACAAGGGACTGGCTACCTGGACATTGACTTTCCAGGAATATGCACGCTACCTGATTGAAGCATGCGACCAGGTCTCCGGGCATTGCTCCGGAGCAAACATCTATATCTATGATCGCTCCAGTCCATCCAATAAGGACTCCCGTTATTTTGCTTTTTCAACGGACAAAGATACCTATGCCCCTGATGAAGAAGTCACCATCAACCTTCCGGGAGCATCAGCCGGGAAAGCGCTGATCAGCGTCGAATCGGGTGCAGGCATCCTGGAGGCGCATTTGATCGCCTTGCAGCCCGAGCAAACCACCTATTCCCTCAAGGTATCCCGGAACATGGTCCCGAATGTCTATTTGAATGTGGCCTTGATCCAACCCCATGACCAGACTGGCAATGATCTGCCGCTCCGGCTGTATAGCGTCCGTTCAATCAATGTTCAGGACCCAGAATCTCGGATCCTACCTGTTCTGGATGCGCCGGAGGAAATGCGACCTGACCAGAAATATGACTTCACTATCCGGGAATCTGCAGGCAAGTCAATGTCCTACACGCTGGCGCTGGTCGATGAAGGTTTGCTGGACCTGACACGGTTCCCGACACCTGACCCTTATCGTCACATCTATAGCAAACAAGCCCTGGGCGTCAGTACCTGGGATGTCTTTGACCAGGTGCTCGGTGGCTTTGCCGGCGAACTGCGCCGGATCGTGTCTATCGGTGGTGATGCCGCGGCAGCCAAACCGGACGGAAGTCCCAAAGCCAACCGATTCAAGCCCGCCATAGTCCATTTAGGCCCCTTCAAATTGAAGGCAGGCCGGTCAGCTAAGCATCGAATTTCGATTGACAACTATGTCGGCAGTGTTCGGTTGATGGTTGTTGCCGCCGGCAATCTGGCTTATGGCCATGCAGAGAAAACAATCCCAATTCGGAAGCCCCTGATGACGGTGGCAACACTGCCTCGACAACTTGGAATCCGTGAGAAACTGTTCCTTCCTGTGACTGTATTTGCGATGGACAAAAAGATAAAATCCGCAAAAGTCACAGTAACAGAATCCAGTGGTTTTGTCCAATTCAGCGGACCTCAAACCACCCATTTGACCTTCTCCAGTCCGGATGAAAAGACCCTATATTTCCCCATCACGGTCCTCGATCGTTCTGGCACCGCCAAGTTTAAGATCGAAGTCAAAGGTCATGGTGAATCTGCCACGCAGGAAGTTGAGATCGCTGTGCGTAACCCCAATCCGTCGCAAACAGTTTCCCACACACAATTGATCAAGGCAGGACAAAGCGCGACCCTGACAGCCCAATTGATCGGGACTGCCGGCACCAATAGCGTGCAATTGGAGGCATTCACCCTCCCTCCTGCTCAAGTGACCAAACACCTCAATTACCTCATGAATTACAACTTCGGGTGCCTCGAACAGACCACTTCCAAGGTGTTTCCACTCTTGTATATGGACAAACTCGCTGACCTCCCGGAGGGGGCCGCCCGGGATATTCGAGACCGGGTCACTGCTGGTATTCATCGCATTTTGTCCATGAAAGATGGTTCCGGACGTTTGCATTATTGGCCCAGTGGTCATTATTACCACATGTGGAGCGAGATCTATGCGACCCTATTCCTCCAGTTGGCTAAAAAAGAGGGCTATACCGTCTCAGAGGCAGGACTGCGCTCGATCATGACCAGTCAAAAACAGTTTGCCAATGAATGGTCGTCAGATAAAAAGGCTTTGGAGAGATACGGGTACTATTCACACACATTGCAAGCCTTTCGACTGTTTATGTTAGCCGTGAGTGGCGAACCACAATTAGGTGCGATGAACCGGCTGATGGAAGAGGCCAATTTACCAGAGTTGGAACGGTGGCTCCTGGCCAGTGCTTATGCTCGGGCAGGAAAAACGGACATCAGCAAGCGAATTACTGCAGGACTACCCAAGTACGTTTCCATATACCGGGACAGCCGACACACGTTTGGCTCAGATGTGCGTGATATGGGGTTAATGGTCATCTCTATGCTGGACGCCAATGATCGGCCAAATGCATTTTTAACTCTGAAAGCCATGGCCGAGCGCATGAATTCGGATCGGTGGTATTCCACCCACTCCTTATCAATAGGACTGTGGGCCTATGCGATCTATGCCAAATCGATTCCCGACCCTTCCAGTTTATCCTTGACCTATACCCTTTCGGATGGTACCAAAAAACAGATGGGGACGAACCAAAACATGGTGAGTGTCGCCTTATCCCCTCAAAAACTGGATAACAAGCCTTTGGTCATTACGAACACCTCCAAGTCAGAACTCTTTGTCCAATTATCGATGACCGGACAACCGGATCTGGCCCAGGAAAAGGCGGAGGCGAACGGCATCACCCTGGAGGTCAGTTATACCCGACCAGATGGCTCGGGTTTCAATGTCGAACGCATTCCCAGAGGGACCGACTTCCTGGGAACGGCAAAGGTGTGGAATGCCTCTGCTTCCGGGGAGACTTTGACCGAAGTAGCCCTCCAACAGATCATTCCGACTGGATGGGAGATCCGCAACTTGAAGATGGACCAGGTGACGGTGACTACCCTGAAATCATCCTCCTTCAAATATCAGGATGTCCGCGATGATCGTATCAATCATTTTTTTGACTTGCATGTTTCGAGCAACAAGGATGGCACCCGCATTCCACAGGTTTATCAGATGGCATTGACAGCCGCATATCCAGGTAGATTCTATATACCCGCACAAAAGGTGGAAGCCATGTATAATCCAGACTTCTCAGCCATTGTTCCGGGACGTTGGGTAGAAGTTTATGACCCGGCTTTAGAATGAGGTAGTGGCAACGAGTGCAATTCCGGCTGACCGTGGCAGCTCTAATCTGCTGAAATGCGCATCAGACCGGTCAATTGACTCCAGGAAGAAACCGATGAGGGCTCCAGCTGAAACTCACCCAAAACGACAACAGGCCATTGGGTCACCCCAATGGCCTGTTGTCTAACCCTTGAAAAAAGGTAAAGTTGTTTACTGACTGATGATCTGGTGTGTTTCCAATACCCGATTACCATCGAGCAGAATCACCTGATACGTCCCAGGACCAGGAATCCGGATTTCATAGATCCCGGTTGCTCCACCCATTGACTTTTGGGCGACAAGCCTACCCGTCATATCCACAACCTGAATGACAGACTGCGTTGTCAAGTCTTCGCTTGTACAATGGATGCGAACGATATCTCTTGTTGGATTACCCAGGATATGCAAATCGGTCGAACTTGCTTTTGGATCCAGGGTGGAGGTCACGAAAGGTAAGGCGGTAAATACCGGCCCTTTGTTCCAGTTGCCCATCATTTTTGTGACGATCGAACCACTCCCATGGAGAATGTTGTCCATGCTGAGCTGATCGAACAATTTGAGATAATCGGCATGGAGATTTACTTCTGTCCCCACACTCACCGGCTGTGGATCATCAAGCATGACTTCTACATGGGTCAGCAATTCATCACCTACTACATGGAATTCCCAGACTTTCTCCGGATCACCATCCTGATTGCCATCAAGCAGTCCTTCTATTGCCAGAAAACGGTAACCACTGAGCCAGCCCCAATGCATGCTGGGAGACTGAAAGGATAACGGATGTTCTGATGGCCATAAGGCTGGATCCTCGTGATTAGTGACACTGTCGACCCCAATATTAAAGGCAATACCTTCAATTTCCTGAATGTCAGCCATGCCGAGATCATATGTATCCTGAAAACCGTGGACCAAAACATACAAGTCGTCAAACGCATAGCGCTGACCACCATCATGGATCAACTCGATGTCGCTGAGGTAATACGAGAGCCGTGTCACCATAAAGTTGCCCTGGATAGACGGATAAACTTCACCCGGAGCCAACACCTCGTCAACGATAGCATGTTGAAATTTCAGGGTTACTGGCACTTCCTGTGCGGTCACAGCTACAGTAATAAGAAGACTCAGAAGGGCGAGTATCGCTTTCATAGGGAGATCAATTTTGAATTTAGGCTTTTCCTGGTTCAGGCATTTTACAAGCTTCTTCTGCGGTTTTACCACAGACCGTACATTCACCCAATTGATTTTTCAACATCGGGTTATTGGACGAACAGCTCCCTCTGAACTCGTTACCGGTCAGGATATGCCGGATATTGATGAGGACGAAAGAGATCAGGAATACGCCAAAAATAATGGCAAGGGTGTAGAGGAATTGCATAATGATTGCTTGTCAGACCACAAATCTAACAGCTTCCCCCCATCTTTGGTTCCGAATGACAAAATGCTTTTAAATGGATCCGCAACGCCACCAGAAAAGTGAAGAAGCCTTTGGCCGCCTGTGCAAGATCATGGATGAATTGCGCGAGCAATGTCCCTGGGATAAAAAACAGACGCTTTCCAGTCTCCGTAATCTGACCATAGAGGAGACCTATGAGCTGGCAGATGCCATATTAGATGACGATCTTCCCGGAGTCAAGGAGGAAATTGGTGACTTGATGCTCCACATGGTCTTTTATGCCCGCATCGCTGAGGAGCAAAACGCATTTGATATCGCTGATTCCCTCCACGCCATTTGTGAGAAGCTGATCGAACGGCATCCACATATATATGGTGATGTAAAGGTGGCTGATGCCGAAGAGGTCAAACAGAATTGGGAGAAGATCAAATTACAGACAGGTAAGAAATCCGTTCTGGAAGGGGTCCCCCTTTCCTTACCGGCGATGGTCAAGGCTTATCGAATGCAGGAGAAAACGGCTCAGGTCGGATTTGAATGGGACACGACAGACCAGGTTTGGGAAAAAGTGACTGAGGAGATAGGAGAATTGCGTGAAGCGCTGGACCAGGGGCACGGACAGGAACGCGTGGAAGAAGAGTTCGGTGATGTGCTCTTTGCTCTGATTAATTATGCTCGCTTCATTAAGGTCGATCCAGAAACGGCACTTGAACGGGTCAACCGGAAATTTAAGAAGCGTTTTGAGTATATCGAAGCTCATGCAGATCGTGAATTGAAGACAATGAGCCTGGATGAAATGGATGTGCTTTGGGAGGAATCCAAACAATTTGATCGTAAATAGGTGAGCGTGGGATAAAAGACTGGGGCTTATTTGAATATCTCTGGGAATCCACTACCTTTGCACCCGCTAAAGAAGATTTTCGAAATCGCATTTGGTCACCAATTTTATCTGAACCCTATGAGTGTTTACCTGAGTAAAGAAAAAAAAGACGAGATTTTCGCAAAGCATGGCGGTAGCGCCGAGAACACTGGATCCATTGAGGGTCAAGTCGCTCTGTTTACCTACCGAATTGCCAGCCTTTCCGAACACCTCAAAACGAATAACAAAGATCATTCTTGTCGTCGTGCCTTGTTACACCTCGTTGGCCAGCGGAAGCGAATGTTATCCTACATGATGAAAAAGGATATCACACGTTACCGTTCGCTCTGTGACGAGCTGGGTATACGTCGTGCTTGATAACTGATAAAGTGTCCTCATTGGAGGACACTTTTTTTATACTCCCTTTAGAAGCGACCGTTCTGCATTGCAGCCCTAGTTCTTTTCTTAACAATGGCGATCCAGCAACGCAAATCCACGGTATCCACCGTGCTGTTCCATTCGCTTCGGGGACATTGCCTATTTATTGCTGACATTCAAACGCCATTCACATGGGGAAGCAAATTCCAACCACCACCTCATTCCATCTTCCTGATGGTCGGGAGGTCATTCTGGAGACTGGGAAATTAGCCGCACAGGCTGATGGTTCCGTAGTCGTTCGGTGTGGCAACACAATGTTGCTGGCCACCGTCGTCTCCGCTCTGGAGCCACGTCCAGGTGCACCTTTTTTTCCACTATCTGTTGACTATCAGGAGCGTTTTGCTGCTGCGGGACGCATCCCGGGCAACTTCTTCCGTCGGGAAACCCGACTGAACGATCATGAAGTCCTGATCTGTCGTCTGATCGACCGTGCCATTCGGCCGTTGTTTCCAGATGGCTATATGAATGACACACAGGTCATTCTCAACCTGATCTCCACCGACCTAGATGTACCCCCGGATGCATTTGCTGCACTGGCTGCCTCCGCAGCGCTGTGGGTATCGAATATTCCATGGGCCGGACCGATCTCTGAAGTCCGTGTTGCCAAGATCAACGGCACCTACCATATCAACCCGAACAAATCGGCTCTGGTCGATGCCACTATGGATATCATCGTGGCGGCCACCGAAGCTGATGTGATGATGGTCGAAGGTGAAATGAAAGAATGTTCTGAGCAGGAACTGATCGATGCGATCCGAGTTGGCCATGACGCCATCAAGACTCAGGTCGCCGCTCAACATGCCCTGGCTCAACTGGTCGGTGAGAAAGCGACTGTCAAGCGTGTCCGTCCGGATGCTGAAACAGATGCCGAAATCGAGGCTGGTGTGGCCGCTTTTGCCAAGGACAAGATCCTGGATGTCGCTAAAGGCGCCCTGGATAAAGGCACACGTAAGGACCGCTTTAAAGCGATCTATACAGAATACAAGGAAAAAGTCACCGCTGATAAAGGTGAGGAGTATGTAGAAGAAAAAGGAGGCTTGATGGCATCCTATTTTGACAAACTCAAGAAAAAAGTGATCCGTCAAATGGTTCTCGACACGTCTATCCGTCTGGATGGTCGTCGTCTCGATGAGATCCGTGACATTTGGACGGAGGTGGATTACCTCCCGACGACGCATGGATCAGCCATCTTCACCCGTGGTGAAACACAGGCCCTGACCTCACTGACTTTGGGTACCAAAACGGATGCCGCTATGGTCGACACCGCTCAGGAGTTCGGTTTTTCCAGATTCCTGTTGCATTATAATTTTCCTGGATTTTCAGTTGGTGAAGTAAAGCCTCAACGTGGCCCCGGCCGTCGTGAAGTTGGGCATGCCAACCTGGCTGCCCGATCCTTGAAACAGGTGATGCCAGAAGATTTTCCATACACTGTGCGACTTGTATCCGACATCCTGGAGTCCAATGGCTCCTCGTCTATGGCAACGGTATGTGCCGGCGCCCTGGCGATGATGGATGGCGGTGTGCCGATCCGTAGTGCCGTTTCAGGTATTGCAATGGGTATGATTGCAGAAGGAAACAGCGTGGCCATTCTGTCTGACATTCTTGGAGACGAGGATGCCTTGGGAGATATGGACTTCAAGGTCACCGGAACCGAAAAAGGGATCTGTGCCTGCCAAATGGATATCAAGATTGACGGTTTGCCTTATGAGCAACTGGAAAAAGCGCTTGAGCAAGCCCGTCAGGGTCGGTTGCACATTCTGAAGGAAATGGCCAAGACTTTGGCTGCTCCGAATGATGACCTCAAACCTCACGCTCCTCGTATCGTAGAACTGGTCATCGACAAGTCGTTTATTGGTGCGGTAATCGGACCTGGTGGTAAGATCATCCAGGAGATGCAGGAGATCACCAAGACAACGATCAACATCGAAGAAAGGGACGGCAAAGGATATGTCCAGATCTCTTCCAGTAACAAGGAGGATATCGATAATGCCGTGGGTCGGATCAAGATGATCACCCACGTCCCCGAAATCGGTGATGTATATGATGCAGTCGTCGTTTCACTTCAGCCCTATGGTTGTTTTGTAGACTTCCAGGGCAAGAGTGGCCTGTTGCATATTTCTGAGATCACCTGGGAGCGCCTGGATCGCGTCGAAGATGCATTAAATGAAGGGGATACTCTTCAGGTGAAGCTGATCGATATCGACGAGCGGACCGGCAAATTCCGCCTCAGCCGAAAAGTGTTACTTCCACGCCCGGAAGGGATGTCCGAAGATGATCGCCCACCACGTCGCGAAGGCGGAGGAGGTGGCGACAGAGGCGGACGCGGCGGTGACCGAGGTGGCCGTGGTGGCGATCGCGGAGATCGCGGTGGTGATCGCGGAGGCGACAGAGGTGGCAACCGTGGCGGTGGTGGATACCGCGGCGGACGTTAATCTGTACGCTTTACAGTCAACCTATACAGAAGCCATCCGCCGGCAGGCGGGTGGCTTCTTTTTTTACACCGAATGCCCTATCTTGATCCCATGTCATATTGGCGATCCCTCCTGGCCATCCTCCTCTTTTCCTCTTGCGTTGGACAGCGGCAGGTCTATCCATTAGTGGATGGTGAATCTGCCGTTGGTGTGCAAGCAGGTGGCCCCCTGATTCAACTGGGTGATGCAGTGCTGCCTATCCCCTTTTCTGCCTTATATGCCGCCAGAGGAATGACCAATGGATGGATGGCAGACATCGGCATACATACCACGGCCCTATTATATCAATCGATTTACCTGGACCCTGGAGCGCAAAAAACATGGTCCTTTCCCTCGGGTATTCGGCCTGGCCTCAATACGGGGCTGCGCGTCAATACCCTGAGTGATCTGTCCCTCCATCGATGGCGATTCTATCCACAAGCGGACCTCCATTTGTGGTGGAGCAATACGCCTAACCGACACTTGGGCTATATCGGTATGAGTCATTGGTTTGACCCGCATCGGGAACAGGCCCGAGAACGATCGACCTATAAACTTTGGCGTCCGGCATTCTATCTGGGATACCAATACCGTCGCCAGGACTGGGACTTCAGTCTGGAGTCCAAGTGGCTGGCTCCGGGAATAGACAATCGCTTTAATGCCATAGAATACCAGGCACCCGACCATCGGGGGGCCCTTGGCGTCTACCTCACTGTCCAATATCGATTTCTATGAGGTCTTTTCAACTGTTTGTCACGCTGACCCTCCTCATGTTTGCCGCAGGATGTCTCCGGTTGGATGACTACCTGTTTGAACCGACATCCATTGATGCCTACTATCTGGATGACTATTCGGGGGAAGTCGATTTTCGCCTCCCACAGACCGACCATATTCCAGACTCACTCATACACTGGGTACCCCTGATCAGTTCGGCCAACGGTAATCCCGTCAACATTCAAGGCCTCTACGTCGGCAGGTTGACAACCCTATCAACAGATACGATCATCCTCTATTGTCATGGAAACAGGGATCACCTGGATTTCTATTGGCCACGAATTCAGTTGCTCGCCCACACTCGTCCGAACATCGGGTACGGAGTCATGTCTCTGGATTACCAGGGATATGGGCTTTCTGCGGGAACACCCAGTCAGGAAGGGATCATTGAGGATGCGTTTACAGCGCTGAACTGGTTGTTCGAACAAGGCGCATCGCCCGACAGGATCATTGTCTACGGCTTCTCTATGGGATCTATACCCGCTGTAGCATTGGCCGGATCCACAAAGCTGTCCGGCCGGGGTGGATTGATCCTGGAAGCACCGCTGGCCAGCAGCGAAACGTTGGTTCAAGACGGCTCTACCCTATCCCTTCCAGCCAGTTTTCTACTGGACCTCAACTTCGATAACATCGCGGGGATGTCCACCATCAGCCAACCTTTCCTCTGGATCCACGGTGAAGAGGATCAAACCACCGCCATCCGGACCCACGGAGAGCCTGTTTTTCATGCCTACAAGGGAGTACGGTCTACAGCATTGCGTGTACCTAACGGGGCCCATGACGACCTGCCATTGATCCTTGGATTTCCCTCCTATCTCCAAGCCATTTCAAAGGTGTTAGCGCCATAAACACATCATTTACGCTTCCGACATGTATATGTATAGAACCCATGTTGATACTTAGCATGGATTGGATTCGATATACGTAACTCACTGCTATTTAACGCATTGATTTAATGGCCATAAACACATCTGGTTTTTTATTAAACTTTTTTACAAATTGTATTTGATTTAATATTAGAAAGTGATATATTTGTACTGTTGATCCGGATAGTTCTGGCTTTGATCTGATCCGGCAACTGATTGTAATCCCTTTCCGAACCAAATCCCATGAACATGGTTCATCTTGACATTTATCCAAAGCCGACACCCCAGGA
>CALNZC010000079.1:0-1559 GCA_942490895.1 uncultured Saprospiraceae bacterium | reverse complement strand
CAGAAGTTCGTTGCATCTCGATTGCGACTGGTGTAGGAATTCAGCCGTCCTCGTGAGGCGTTGCTGAGATAGTGAACAGCAGAATATCCTGCCATTTCTCCGGCCACCCTCAAGCTGGGCACAAGATTGCTGGCATGGCTGTCTCCGAGGATGAAAATATGAGGCTCATCATTCTGACGCTTCAAGCATTCTTTCCAGTCTCTGAGGACATTCGGGCTCAGCATCTCGCATTCGAGATCACGCTGGACATACTGGAAGGCCTCACCCTTGTACTTGCCAAGAAACAGACGGTCCGCAAGTGTAAGGCCCATGGCGAAAGTGACCAAGGCTGTGAGCGTTAACGCTCCGAGACCGAAACCGATCGTTCGCCAGCGATCAACGGACCATGGCAACCGCCGCAAAGGTGATTCCACATACCGATAGGAAACTATTGCCAAGGTCAGTATTAAGGCGACTTGGAAGGGAACACTCCACCAGTGAATACCGATCGTCCAGCGACTGATCGAAGGAACCCCCAGTGCCAGAGATACAGCTGAATGGAAATTAACCCAACTATACAACACCTGCTTGTGGGTATATACTCGATATCCAGTTGTGTTCTTTCGAAAGGAGGTAATCAATAGAGCTGTCAACACAACGATTCCCACGGTAGCTGGAATCGAAAATGAGACGGGCAGTAACATCATGCCAATCATCAGGATCGTAAGGGCAATGGAAGGCAGGGCCCTGATCACGGCGGGCACCTGGATCTTCATGCCCACCAGCAGGAAAAGCAGGCAGCCTGTCCCCATCTCCCATAGCCTGGTTGGCATAAGGAAATAAGCGGCGGGCTGGTTGCTGCGAGAGATAACTATGAACCCATAAAGTGAGGCTGATGAGAGCATCGCAGTAGCTTGGGACAACGCTCTGGAGCCGTGTATTCCTCGACGCCCATATCCGGAGAACCAGAGCAAGAGTGGGAACACGAAATAGAATTGCTCTTCGACCCCTAAGGACCAAGTATGGGTGAAAGGATTGAGCTCTGTGGAGGTCGCAAAATAATCAGTCGCTTCACTAAACAATTGTATATTGGATATGCCGAATAAAGACCGGCGACCAAGGCCCAGCATGACTCCAGGGTCTGGATTGACCATCATGATCAGGACGCTTGTGATGGATACAAAAAGAATCAGAGCTGGAATCAGCCGTTTAATGCGCCGAGAGTAGAATCCTACAAGAAAATCCTTCAATGAGTTGTGTCGATGATTCGCCAGCGATGACGTAATGACGAATCCGGAAATCACAAAGAAGATGTCCACGCCCAGATACCCTCCTGGAAGGATTTCCTTGTTGAAGTGATTGATGATCACGGCGATCACTGCCAAGGCCCTGAGCCCATCAATTTCTGGTCGATAGGGAGATTTCAACACTGCGTCAGTGCCTGCTCGGCTCACGGCGATAATCCTCCTCTTGGAGATTTTATGGACGTAGCCGTATCTTCCCACCATTGGTGAGGATTGAGCAGTCATCGGTTCATTGGGACGACTTTTCTGTCGCCTCCAGCGCTCCATCGCAACCCG
>CALNZC010000078.1:0-5281 GCA_942490895.1 uncultured Saprospiraceae bacterium | reverse complement strand
GATTATCAGCGTATTATCCTGTGCCGTGATTGGTGGAACAGTTAAATAATCGGGCAATGAAGGTGATGCATAAATGAAGGGCTCGTAAAACTTGAATCCAAGACGGATGATAAAACCTCGTTGTCCAATTGGTCCTGATAAGGGGCCTTATCACTTTCACATGCGATCAAGCCAAATGACAAAATGATGAACGAGCAGAAATAGTGCAATTGATTTGTCATGGACGCTTGATTCAGGTTCTTGGGAATCCTCGCCTCCTGGCTGGAACACTTTGCTCGAAAGGTCCGCCTGTGCGGTAATAAAACTCAGTTCAAATGCTCCACCACTTTCCAGTTCCGGATCCTCCACGTGAACCGTTGACGTTGCACTTGATTTTCTGCGTTTACGAACACCAGCCCGTGGGCCAAGGAGGGCATCCGCAGCCAATAGAACAGAAACAAGGAATACCAGAGACGCAATCCCCAATCCGGGGCAACACCAATTAATTCTTCTGTGCCTTCCTGAGGCAAACTGTGAATGGCCCAGGCAAGAGATGACATTGCGAGGGATACGACGACGACGATTGTGCGCCGACGGCTGCCATGCCGCTGCGAAATGCGAGGAAGAAAGCTTGGAGTTAGCCAACCAGGGAAGCCCCAAAACCCATTGCATATCCACCAGTCCGATGACACCAAATAATACAAGATAATACCCCTTCAAATCACTGCCTTGGAATACAGGGAGGAAAAGGGAGAGTACATAGGTCCAAAAAGCGATCCAACGCAAAGGGTGCCGCATCCTGCGAAGATAAGGCAAAATGCCTCTCATTTCAGTTGATCCACTATGCGTGCACCATCAATGCAACGGCAATCTGATGTCTCAACCGTCGTGGCGCATTCCTTTGGCCACTCGGAAAATATGCAAGACATAAAGGAAAAGGGCATCCATTGTTTCTCGGGCGCCATTGGTGGATCCAGGTAATGTCAGGATCAATGTATTCCCTTTCATGCCCGCCACACCTCGACTGAGCATGGCAAACGGTGTCCGATCCTGACCGTATTTCCGAGCCGCCTCCATCACCCCGGGGATCTCGCGGTCTAGCATGGGTTGAATGGTCTCCGGCGTCACATCACGTAGAGAGGAAGCCTGTACCACGGTGAAAAGCAACAGATCTACGGCATCCTCAGAGGAGTATTTTTCCACTGCGACTCAGGATTGCCTCCGGCTCATCCGGGATGATCTGATAATCAGCGATATCTACCTCCCACTGGCTCAATTTCTCTGGATAGCCAACCCCGCCTGATCCGTTTTTTTACCTGCTGAAACACTATCCGAACACACAATAACCGCTGCCCGGACACCCAGACCAATATGATCACGAAACTGAGATTTACCTCCCTTCTTTTTAACCAGACGAATGGTGCCGATCTCCACCCCTTTGTCGATCGGCTTGAGCATGTCATACATGGTCAGTGCTGTCACTGCAGCACCATGCATGGCCTCGACTTCTACACCGGTCCGATAGATGGCATGAACCTCCACCTCAATATGAACTTGATCGCCTCTGATCTCACTTTGGATTGCTGCAAATTCAATTGGCAATGGGTGACAATCCGGTATGACATCAGATGTCTTCTTAATCGCCAATAATCCGGCAGCCCGGCTCATCTCGAAGATATTTCCTTTCGGCACCCGATTTGCTCGAATAGCGTCCAGGGTTTCTGGATTACTGACGGTCAAAGTTGCCTCGGCGATCGCTTGACGGAGGCTATGAATCTTGTTGGTTATATTATTCATGTCGATTCAAATTCAGTTAAATTTTGGGATGAAACTATTATTGATTCACCTTCCAGCTTCCATCACCGTCTTCAAAAATCTCTTTTCCCCAGATCGGGACATCCGCTTTTATCTGATCGACAATCTCTCTTAATGCCGTAAAAGCAGCATCGCGATGTGGGGAACTCACGAAGACAAAAAGGCTGATCTCTCCCGCCCGCACCGATCCGAGACTGTGGTAAATATGCATGCACGACAGGGGATGCCGGTCAAACGCCCCTTCACGAATGAGGTGCACTTTTTCCAATGCCATTTCCTCATACGCCGTGTAATCGATATGAGAAACGGACTTGCCATCCTTGACATCCGCGCGGACCTGACCAAGGAAAATCGCGTGTGCGCCAATATCCGTTTTTGGATTGGTGTTTTGCTATGGATTCACCAACGAATACCGGGGAGATGGGTCCCTGGACAAAAATAGACTTCGGCTTCTTTTCGCTCATGATTGTTTAGTTGAATGGAGGCTAAAATCTATCCTCCAGAATAAGGTGGCAACAAAGCAATGGTCGCGCCTGGTGAAACAGGTTGATTCCCATGACTGACTTCCATGTCTCACGCACTGCAATCACAAACGGGAGGTCTGTCAACTGAGGGAAGGATGCAATCAGATCAGCTCGAAGGGCATCGGTATCGAGTCGCCCATTTCCAGGATCGCTCCTGGCTGGTGAGAACTCTGCGATCATGCCGAAAGCGACAATCTGGATCGTTTTTTCGAGTTGTGTTTCCATCAAATCAAGATCAATTTTACAGCTGCGACAAGAAGTACTGCCGCTAATAAATAGCGCAACCATTTATGCCCAAATCCGCCGGGCGCCAAGATAACTGCCAGCCAATCCCCCGCCAAATGCGGCCAGGATCATCCAGGGCATATGTGGATCGAGGGTCAAGCCATCTGTGACCATTCCAGCCAATGCTGCGAGGGAATTCACCAGGATGAAGAGGGCCGAAACAGCTGCAGTTTCCTTCATATCATGCCCAATGGAGGAGCAGGATAACTGGCGATAATATAATGCCTCCACCAATACCAATCATTCCGGAAAACAAGCCGATGCCCGCACCGACAAGTATGGCCCAGCCCCATTTTACGCCATGGAAAGGCACCTCCTTCTGGCGAATCTGCCACAGCATCCGAGCCACAGCTAACACCAGAAAAACGCCCAGAATGCGCTTGTATGCAACGGGATCTACATCGATTGTTCCTCCGATAAATGAAGCCGGAATTGAACCCAGGGCAAACGGAAGGAACAGTTCCTTTCGAAAATATCCCCGAACCAAATACTGATAAAAAGCAAGTGACGCCACGATCACATTCAGCACCAACGCAGAAGGACGCATGACCTCCGGGGCCAATCCAAATAAAGCCATCACCGCCAGATATCCGCTGGCACCTCCATGCCCTACACTGGCGTAGAAAAAGGCCACAGCAAGCAGAACGAAATAAAAAATCAGAAACGGATCCATGTGTGGTTACTCGTCATTTTTTCTGGTTGCTATTTCCTCCAGGAGGTAATTCTGGAACCGCTGATCTTGCTGTTGAAAGGCTTCAAGAATAGACCGGCCCTGTTTGGTCAAGGAGGCGCCACCTCCATTCACTCCTCCGGAGGTGCGTTGAACCAGCTGACAATCAGCAGATGTATTCATAGCCTTCACCCTGGCCCAGGCTTGTCGATAAGTCAACCCCAACGCATCGGCAGCCTTGCGGATCGAACCGAGGTCATGGATCTGTTCGAGCAGTGCCGCCCGACCGGGACCAATCTCCAAACCACTATCACATTCGAGCCAAATATGTCCCCGCAGAGTAAATTCAGGAGCGCCCATAGCCGAAAAGATGAACGTCAACTTTCTCACCTGCCTCATACACCTCTCGAATTTCATCCAGTCGGATCACTGCATTGGCTGGTGCGAATGACCGCATGATATAGGACAGCTGCCCGGAAAGCGGTGTCACCGATTCTGAAGATGCCAGCGCTTTCAGGAAAAAGGTCAGACCTGGTTTTTTCACAAATCCTTCCGTCAACGGCAGCTGAACTGGTTCCAGAAACACCTCCTGATACCCTTGCATCTTTCGGAGACAGGGATAGACATATTGATAAAAACAACTGGTCACCGATGCCGGATTACCCGGCAAGGCAAAGACCAAAGTGGACCCCACCTGTCCAAAAAAAAGTGGCTTACCCGGCCGTTGTTTGACTTTGTAAAAATGGGTAGTCACACCGCCTTCCTCAAACACTTGCCGGACGATATCATGGTCGCCAACTGAAATTCCACCGGTGATCAGGATGATATCTGCTCCTTGGGTTGCTTGATTGAACCGCTCCCGAAAAGCATCCATATCGTCCTGGACATGGCTGACTTCTCTCGGCGTAATCCCTTCCTCCAGGACAGCGGCGATGAGTGTATGCGAATTGGATTCGTAGATCTGACCGGGTTGTAAGGATTGGCCAGGCTTCACCAATTCCGAGCCGGTGACGAGGATATCGATCACCGGGCGTTTGCGAACTTGGACAGTTTCAATCCCCAGATTGGCCAGGAAGCCGATCACCCCTGGCGTCAGTAATGTCCCCGCTTCCAGGGGAACCGTTCACCTTTCTCAATTTGAGTGGCCTGTCCACGAACATGCGCACCCTGCTGGACATTCCCTCGAAGGAGTCGAATCGTGTTTCCGTCCTGTTCGATCCATTCTTGCTGGATCACGGTATTGGCTCCAGGTGGTATGGGTGCTCCGGTGAATATCTGTATGGCTTGCCCGGGACCGACGGATTGATGAGGCCAATGTCCTGCTGGTATCTCACCGATCACATCCCATGTTTCTGGCAATGGATCCGACCAGACAATGGCGTAGCCATCCATGGCGGAGTTGTCGAACGGAGGCATATCCACTGGTGAATCCTGTGCCGCTGCTAGTATGCGTCCACCACTCGATTCGACTGCAACGGATTCAAGAAGCAAAAGGGGTGTCAGATCCAGAACGATTTGTTGTGCTTCAGGCCAGGAGATAAAGTGGGGAGGCGTCATGGCTGCAAGATCGCAAATCGTTATGACAAGATTAGCATAACGGTTATGCTTTCTTCATCTGTAAGCGGATTGGGAAGCGTTATTGGGTTATTCGACGGATGTCTGCCCGGGGCGGGAGGGATGGAGCGGGATTCGGTATTCGGCTGCTTCGAAAATCTAGAAGCGTTGATTGGTGTTTTGGTTATTTGCCTGCCGGCAGGCGAGGCGGGGATTTTGAATTTGAATTTTAAAGGCCCTTTCTGGTTGATCAGCAAAGGAATTAGATTTTCACTCCCGCATCACCACCACCCTCTCGGTAACCCTACAACACGAAGGTGATCCTGCAGTTGCAGGATATACACGCCGGGTGTCAGGTGGCTGGTATCGAAATAGTGATGGTAACTGTAGGCCGGTATCTGATGCTGATGGACGGGGCGGTGACAATGATACACTTCTTCATTTCGTATCCATA
>CALNZC010000077.1:0-16754 GCA_942490895.1 uncultured Saprospiraceae bacterium | reverse complement strand
TTATTGTCCGGGTCGGAGTCGGCGTCGATTTGCGGATTGCCATCATCATCAGTAGCGGCAGAGATTTCGGCCCAGTTGACGATAGTCGTATTTGCTGGGAGAGCAGCAGCCACGGTAAAGGTGACGTCCACAGAAGTGGAAGCACCGACCGCCAGAGGACCCATTGTGTTGATCAGGCTGATACGCCCGGCACCGTCTGCGACCCAATCTGGATCAGCAGGTGTCAGTTGGGCAGGATTGTAATAGTCAGCCAGGTCGATGTTATCGGCATCGATCAGTCCCTGGTTGGTGACTGTGATCGTAAAGGTGACCACATCGCCAGGAGAGACCATAGCAGACTGACCATTGGCCAGTTTCTTGACCAACGCGAGGTCAAATGGCTCGACGATCACAGATGCAGGATCATGATCATCTTCATCGCCTCCGTTTTTACCATCGCCGTCAATGTTATTGTCCTCCAGGAAGAGGTCATCATTGACAGCATCTGGATCGGAGTCAATATCTGGTTGGGAAACACCATGAATATCCTGAGCATCAGAGATCTCGGCCCCAGTTAGTGATCTCCGTACCGGAGGCCAGTGGACTGTTGACATTCAGAACGATATCAATAGACGTCGATTGGCCAGGAGCCAATGGCCCAGGCACAACACGAGTCGCAATGCCTGCGGCTTCACTCCAATCGATGTGATTGGAAAGAGCAGCAAACGTCATGTTTGCAGGTACGAAGTCAGTGACTTCAATATCCGTGGCGGTTACCTCACCCTGGTTGACCAGAGTAATGGTAAAGGTGACATCATCGCCGGCCTCCACCATGGCGGATTGGCCATTAGCGAGTTTCTTGAACAGGGCAAGGTCGAAAGGTTTGACAACCACTTCAGCCTGGTCATGGTCATCTTCATCTTCGCCATTATTGCCGTTTCCATTGATATCGTTATCGACCAGATAGGTGTCATCATTGGTATCATCCGGAGTAGAATCCGTATCGGTCTGTGGATTGCCATCTGCATCAGTAGCAGAGGTGATCTCTGCCCAGTTGACCAGAGAGGTGCCCGCTACCAGCGGGTTGTTGACTTCTAATTGGATGCTGATCACAGCAGAATCACCAGCGGCAATAGGGCCGGTGATTGTACCGGTAGCGGTTCCATTAAAGTTGTCTACCCATCCAGCTTGAGCGACAAAGCTCATCCCAGCAGGGATATAATCAGTGATCGTGACATTGGCTGCATCGATCATGCCCTGATTGACAATGTAGATGTCAAAGTTGACCAGGTCACCACCGGCTACACTGGCATTCTGTCCAGGCGTGAGGACCTTGTAGAGTGCAAGGTCAAATCCGAGCACTGTGACAGAGGCTGGATCGTGATCATCTTCATCACCACCGTTCTTGCCATTGCCATTCACAAAATTATCCAGAAGGAAGATGTCATTATTATCCAATCCATCCGGGTCGGAATCAATATCGATGACAGCATCTCCATTTTCATCAGTGGCGGCTGAAATTTCCGCCCAGTTGGTGATTTCTGTTTGTGGGGTGGCATTTGTATTGACCATCAACTGGATGTCGACAGTTACAGAGTTGCCTGAAGTGAGTCCTCCTGTAGAAAGATCTCCTCCTGCCACTGAAAGCACGACTGTTGCTGAATCACCGTTCAAGACCCAGTTTCCTGAAGGGACAAAGGTCATATCCGATGGGATATAATCGGTGATTTCAATTTGATCAGCTGGGATGTCACCCTGGTTGGTCACAGTAATTGTAAATGTGATGATCTGACCCGGTGCAACTTGTGCGCTTTCACCTGCTGCCAATGTCTTGATCAGAGCAAGGTCAAATGTTTCCAAAACAAGGACTGCAATATCATGATCATCTTCGTCCCCGACTTCAAAGTCGATAGTGATATGATCATTGGCTCCTTTCCTGTCGATGACATCATCGCCATCCACATTGTCCGGAGTGGAGTCTTCATCATCGACGGCAATACCATTTTCGTTCAATGCAGAGCGGATCTCAGACGCATTGGTGATATTGGTATTTGTGGCCAGGGCATTGACCATCAGGTCAATCAGGATCATGGTGTCTTCTCCAGCCACCAGGTCAGTGACCAGATAGGTAGGTTTTGTAGCACCCAAAGCACCTGTCCAGCCTGTATTGTTTGGAAGAGCAGGGTCAAAGGTCAGTCCGGTGGGGACATAGTCCACCACAGAAATACTAGTCGCATCCAAGTCACCCTGATTGGCAACGTTTAATGTGAATGTGACTACTTGACCGAATTGGACCGTATCCTGACTGACCAGTTTGGTCAGTGCCAGATCGAATGTTCCCAGTTCGATGACGGCAATATCATGGTCGTCTTCATCATTGGGACGATCATCATCGATATCAATATCCGATGCGGATAGTCGATCATCAGTTGGGTCATTCAGTGGACTTTGATCCGGTGAGGAATCTTCATCCATCAGCATCACACCATTCGCATTGGTGGCGGAATAGATTTCAGCCGCATTGACCAGGTCATTCGGGAAAATTCCAGCGGTAGTCCGGATGATCAGATTGATGGTCACGGAAGTCATCTGGCCACTAGTCAGTGATCCCACCATATAGGTTGGGGCCGCTGCATTTAATGCACCTGTCCACCCTGGATTAAGACTTGGATCAAACTGTAATCCACTGGGGATATAGTCGGTAATCCGGATGTTATAGCCATCTACACTTCCCTGATTTTTAACCAGGATGGTATAAGCTACGGCATCACCAGCTGTGAACGGACCACTGGAACTGAGTAGCTTAACCAGTGAGAGGTCAAAAGTCCCCAGGCTGACTGTGGCTATATCATGATCATCTTCGTCACTAGGAAAATTCGGATCCTCGGATTCTTCTATATCATTCAGATCTGTACGGTCTGTCACCATATCGTTGGTGTGATCCCCATCTGGAGACGAATCCTCATCGATAGGTTTCAGGCCATAGTCATTCCAGGCTTCCTTGATCTCAGCGGTATTCGTCAGGTCACCATTGGACATGCCCGCCGTATTGTTCACGATGAGCTTCAACGATAGTGTCGTGGACAAACCTGCATTCAGATCGGCAATCGTCCGATTGAGAATATTAGACCCATTTATGGCTGGCAGCCACCCTGGATTCAGGGCAGTCTGATAGGTGAAGCCACTTGGTACGACATCCTGCACATTGATATTTTGAGCATCCATCGTGCCCTGATTCTGAACGGTCAGAAGGAATGTGACAGTGTCGCCAATGGATACCTGTGCTAAAGGTGGGTCGAGATATTTGATCAAAGCCAGGTCAAAGACCTGAACGGGCACACCAGCCAGATCAGCATCATCTTCATCCTGGTTTAAGGCAGGGTTCGTTTTTACATCCCCGCTGATCACATTGTCGACTTCGTTATCATTGCCATTGGTGGCATCCGGATGAGAGTCATAATCACTCTCTGTCCGATCACCGCCGGGTACCGCATAGCTCTTGCCATTGGTGTCTTCCGCATAAAAGATCTCTGTTCTGTTGATATAGGTCTGAGTGGTGATGCCCGGTTGGACACGTAAAACAATACTCAGATTCGTTGAGTCTTCAGATACCAGTGCAGTAGTAATTCTCTTTTGTACCTGCCCGGTGCCCGGACCTGCGATCCAGCCATTGGCATCCAGTGGACTCAATGCAAAGTTCGGTGGCAGATAATCGACAATGTCAATATTTTTTGCATCAATATTTCCCTGATTGAACACCCGAATATTAAAGGTGACATCTTCACCGATCGTGACAGGGTGGTTTGGACTGACCAGTGTCTTCCGGATGGCCAGGTCAAAGCAGTTGTATACGGCTACCGGGCAGCAGAGGCTGATCTCACAATCATAGGCCGGATCATCAATTTCAAATGTAAAGGAACCTTCATCGAATACGACCAGTTCAGGAGAGGTTTCGCCTGGTAACTCAACGCCATTGTTGAACCATTTGTAACCTGCATATCCGGTTGGAGCTTTGATAGTGATGGTATCCGGATTGCCACCGCAATGCAGGAAGATGGGCACAGAAGTACATGCAATACCAATGTCATCTTCGTCTAAAAGAGCATTGTTCGGAGTCGAGTCATAATCGTCCTCGTTCATTGCAGATACCTCGGCACGAGCAAACAGAATGCCATCGGAAACGGCCTTCACCGTCAGGGTCATGGTCAGACTGGCCTTAGATGCAGTCAGCGCTGAACCGATGGTCCATATCCCGGTAGCCTGGGCATAAGATGTGCCTGCGGCCGCAGTTTTGGAGACATAGCTCGACCCCGGAGGGAGGATGTCCAACAGCTTGACCTGCAGACCTGTCACCGACGTATGCGCATCGTTTTGCACTTTGATCGTATAGGTGACATTTTCGCCAATGAAGATCTCCGATTTATTCGATGTGACGGTGAGCGATACATCTGCCATTGCAGATGGATCGATCTGTGCCCATAAAGTCATCGAAAAGCTCAGGAAGAGGAGCATCATCAGTGAGAGACTCCTGACCATTGAGATCTTGATCGTGGCGATCGTGTCCACCGTGTTCACCACATTCGTGATGATCTGGCGAGGAATGGATCGCAGGGACGTGAGGTTATGTAAGCTCTGAACCATGGCGTATTTGAATTGCATCTTATCCAATTGATTTCTTCAGAAAGGCTACCTCCTTTCAGAGATGGCGTTTAAGTTCGTTTTCCTTAATTATTTTTCGATCGTAAAAATGGATGCCGGCAGACAAGAGTCAGCACAACAGTTCACTGGTGGGACGACGATGACCGGTAGTTCACATGGAACACTAAACGGGTTGTCATCCACGATGGTCAGGTTGATATTTGGACCTCCAACCGGGAATGGCCCAAACAAAGGTGTAGGTGACCCGTAGGCGTGATTGGAAAGGCTCACATCTCCGGTGACGGAGAAGGTGTAGTCTTTACTGATCCCGAGTGGATTCAGGGCGAAGTAGAATTGATCATCCGAATAATCATACGGCGTACCGTTATTGTCACAAATGATATTCAACCCATCTGATGTGATGTCACAAGGGGCAACAGTGACCACTGCGATATCGGAATCATCCTGATCACCTAGGCCGTTGTCGAGATTGTTGTCGATAACTGTGCCTTCGTTAGTACGGTCATCATCATTCTTAGCATCAAAGTCTACAGCAGGATTGCCGACTGAATCCTTGACCGAGGTGATCTCTGCGAAGTTGACCAGTGTCAAGCCCTCTGATGTCGAGTCCATCTGTAGATCGATATCCACGAAGGTTGACGTATAAGGCGCGATAGGGCCTGGGACGACAATCGTGGCTGTTGCATCGTCGACAAAGGTCCAATCAGGGTCTGCCAGCTTCATCCCAGCTGGTATGTAATCGGTGATCAGGACATCCGTCGCCGGGAAGCTTCCCTGGTTGTGGACATGCAGACGGAAGGTGACGATGTCCCTGATTTCCAATGGATTGGGCACCACTTGTGGCACTTTTATCAGCGCAACGTCAAAGTATTCAAGGCGAACGCCCACTTTATTGGGTTCCTGAGCCGGCACCTCATTTGCATTTCGCGCAATCGAGTTCCAGGCAATACCCCCAGCTGGCACGTTATTGTCAACGATGTAGGCGCTATCCGGAGCAAACATCAAGGCCATGGCCTGGATCGTATCACCGGGCAATAACGGCTGCATGAAGACGAATTTGACAGCCATGACATCCTTGATGGGTGAGGGAGGCGTTAATGTCCAGTCTTCCACACAATCCGGTGGAAAAGCATTGGGCGTAACCGGATGGATCTCTGCCCGACAGGGATCGTTGGAGAGGCTGTAAAACACATCTATCATGTCCGGTTGCATGAGCATGATTGTATCCATCAGGTAAGGCCTGAATTCTGTTCCCCTGTCTGAATTTGTTAGCTGGACACCTTTGTCACCCAGATAGGGGAAAATGTCGATGACGACGACATCTGTCAATGTGACGTTACCTACATTGACAATGTCAAACTGCCACCAGATGGAGTCTGCTGGATTTGTTGATCCAATTCCCAGATTATTCGAATTTAAGGTTCTCAGGAATGCCGGGTCATTAGCTCCTTTGACTTGTTTGAATGCTGCCAGAGAGGCAATCGATTCAATGAAAAGAATAGGAGATTGCTGTGAGCATAGGTCTTCATCTGTGATCCCGTTTTCATCCAGATCCAGTGTGTCTGGAGATGAGGCCAGGCAGTTATAGAATCGGAAGTCCGTCTTGGAGTAAACAGTGTTTTGGAATGTACCACCCATAAACTGCTTGATCCGGGTCTTGAATTTGAAGGTGACTTCAGAGTCAATGGGGAACTCCCCGGAAAATTGCCAGCGCAATAGCGTTCTGCCTGTGCCAGCAAAGTCTTCGATGACCTCAAGAGTCGGGTTGCCACCGGCATCATCAAAAGTCAGACCGGTTGTATTTGAAAGTAGTTCCCATGTGCCGGGAATGTACTCCAGTTGATATGGGAGAAGGTCCATTCCAATCGGATTTGGCAGGGTACTATTGGCCAGAGTGTCATTGCCTATAGTGACCGCAAATTCGATCATGTCGGTTGCCAGTCCAAGATTCACCAGAGATGAGCCGGTCGGCGCATAAGGGCCACCCGTCAAAACCATCTTGTCTGGAGCGATGGTGGCTGTTGAGTCGGCAATCAATAGGTCGATTGCAGCACAACATGCGGTATCGATACCGGGTAACATCATGCCACTGTTACTGGCAGTCGCAAAAAAGTCGATCAGAACGACCGGGTCACCTTGCGCTTCACCACATTCGGCTTCACAAAAGAAGGAAGTCGGGCTTGTCAGGCAATAGGTATTCGTCAGGACATCCCCTCCGTTTAATGCCATCTCCAGATGGACGTCAAACTTGATCTCGATGACTTCATCTGGACGGAGTTCGCCATCAAATGTCCAGCGAAGCAGTTTGCGGCCGGTACCATTAAAGTCAGCGATCTCCTCAAAAGCCGGAGGTGTAGTTATGCTAGAAGTGTTAGTGGTGATCACCCAACTACCTGGCAGATAGGTAGCGCCAATCGGCAATAGATCCGCAGCAATTGGATTGGTAATGGTATCAAATGAATAAGCTCCGGTCACATATGGGTCATCGACATCATCCGGACCATCATTAGAAAGCAGGATGGTGAATGTGGCCTGTGAGCCAGGTGTAAATGGATTGCCTCCAGTCGGTGGTCCGGGAGGAGGGTTCGGTTCAGATGTGGCCACAGATTTTTCCGGGTCCAATCTACCTATCCGTGGAAGAATACACATTTCAGCGCAACTGCCAGCTGTTGGAATCGGGTTGACCCCATATAGTGTGGAAAACCCATTGATCGTGACACAGTTCTCATAAGGTGTGTAAAAGTCGAAGGGGTTGCCCTCCAGATCAAGATAGGGTGCCACTGAGTCGGCAGGAGTCACTAATAAACTGAACGTCCCCATTGCGCTATCTGGGAACAAGGGGAAGAAAAATTTGATTTCACTGACATAATCTACGCCGGGAGTAAAGCCGGGAATCAGATCGACATCCAGAAAAGTAAGGGTAGTTGGATCGACATTGGAAAGCCAGGGTTGAAAGGTTGGAGACCCATTCAGACTAACGGAGATATCCATGCTTCCGACGCCCATAAACCCATCCAGATGAACGCTGTCCAAATAGAAAACTGGTGGGATGGGATCAGAAACAACAAAGTCCTGCAAGGGAGCAGTACCTGTATTTGCAGCGGTGAATCTGAACGTATTTGTTTCGCCTATAGGCAAAATGCCCAGGTCTTCAGCCAGTTTTTCTCCATTCCCGGCCATGAAGACAGGCGGGAGGAGTGGAGCGGATACATCTGCTGTGAGAGTGAATTCCGGTTCACCGATCGGATCTGCCGTCATAGTGACCTCGTTCAGCTTCGGGATTTCCATGGTCAACCCGGTGTTATTGTTGACCTGGTCTGCAAATGGATAGCGTACAGTGACTGTGCGCGAAATACATGTCATTGTGGTCACATCAAAGTCACCAATATTCCAGGTGACGACACCTCCACTTTCCGTGCCGCCATTGGAGGCGCTGACAAATACAGCACCCGGGGGAAGCATATCCGTAATGACCGTATTCTCCAGATTCAGATTGCCGATCATGCCTCCACTGCAGAGTTCGATCTCATAGACCACATCCTTATCATGGTAGATGGGACCAGAGAGGACACTTTTGGATAAAGTATACATCGGCATGGCCTCTGCTTCTGACACCACCATCGATGTGTCATTATTGGCTACGCTGTAGATAACAGTGTTGTTGGTCACCAGTGCTTCATTGGGTGTAACACCCGGTGCGAGTTGGACAGTGATATTGATCGTTCCACTGGAACCAGCCATTAAGGACGAACCAGGCAAGGTGCGGAAATCCCAGATCAGAGCATGCAGCATGGCATCATAGGTGGCCGTGACCGCCTGGGGACCGGATGTTGTATTGACAATGACCGGTGACGCATTATTGAATATTACTTCAGGGGGCAGATAGTCCACGAGATAAGCACTGTCACAATCCCCCACCAGGCTGGAGCACCCGAATTCAATGCTATAGGCGATTAAATTCCCTGTTAGATGGGATGGTGCGTCCACAGCCTTCAAGGCTGAAACCACCTGGCCTTGCAGCGTTGAATAACTGCAGAAACTACCTAGTAGTATAAAGCTGAAAATGGCCAGGGCCTTCCGGGAAATGGTGAATGCATGGTTCATATCTGTACTTCCTTTTGCCAATTGATTCATAGATTGGTTCTTGGGCACTCCAGTCCTTATGGAGATGCACAACATCATCCTGATTCCAAAAAGCATTCCAAAAATTTAAAATATTATATAAAATTTATGCAGATGTATTGTGAATGTGACGCATTGCAGAATAAATGCGATATGAATGCGGTGGTTCTATGGTGCAGAATTTGCTTGAAATGGCGAGCCAGGTCCGATGCATGCTCTGCCAGAGAGCTGATTTCATTGGAATGTATCCTGGCAGGTTGCGGGGGGGAGTGAATGAAGGACCTCCTTATATGAGAAGAATAAAATATCTATAATATCAATATATACGACATTATGTTATGTTTGATCAGATTGAGAAATATTCAGCCACCGGGTTCGTTGCTGATTTGTGTGGTGAACAGGGCCATGATTGCCTGAAGGTGATTGGATTATTTTTCAATTTCCGGACTCAATCAGGCATGAATTATAGTGATCCTCATTTGTATGGGTGGTGCAATGAGATGGAATGCCGGCGAAGCACGCACCGTTCGATGCATCGTATTCAGACGCCTGGATGATAGTGGAGCAGACAATTCGATCTCAGCTGACTCGTAGAATAATCCAGCCGGTGCAGTTATGGAAGTGACCGGCAGACAGAATGTGCAGGTAGGCCTTGTATGAACAACAAAAAACCCCTCCTGCTTGCGCAGAAGGGGCTAACCTATGAGAAGTGGATGAATCCTTATTTGATGCCTGTGATCACAAAGGTCATTCGGCCGCACTGTTGATTGGGAGCAGTAGCATCCCGTTCAAACTTATACCTGGTGGCGGCATCCATGGCTTTGCGGACCAGGTTGGGCTCAGTAATGGTTGAACCTTCAGGGTTGTACTTGGCGGCAGTGACATTTCCACTGCGATTCACACAGATATTGACCACAAAAGTTCCGTTCTGGCGGATGATGTTTTCCAGGCTGGCCCGGTAGATGACTCTGCGGGTCAGCACACCGCTTCCACTCAGGTCAAGTCCATCATATTTACTCCCTTTGCCTTCTCCATTTTTTACACCTTCTTCGCCGGTGGAGCTGCTGTGGCCGTTCTGACTGCCACCGCTGTTGGGACTGTTCAAAACATCACTCTTTGAGTTGGATGCACGATCGGCCTCGACGACATCCACAACCGAGGTTTCGGGGGTTTCTACCTTTTTGTTCGGGGTCTTTGCTTCTTCAATCACAACGACTTCAGGGGTTTCGGAAAGGATGACATCAGGGACAGGTAGTGGCTCTACTTCAAACTGTTCGGCTTCTGCTGGAGCAGGTGCTTTCTGGACAGTTTCAGCTTCTGGTTCCGGACTCGCCTCGGCAGATACGCCTTCTCTCTGAGAGAAGTCAAATAACATGATCTGGACGCCATCATCCAGGATCAGATCCTCCTGGGCTTTGTGAGACATAAAGGGGATCACTGCCAGTGCAATGATGATGCTGTGAAAGAAAAAGGCGATCAATCGTCCTCTGCGCTTGTCCTTTTTTTCTGCTTGTGCCTGTTTCATAACGGTCAATTTTCTAATGAACAAAGGAAATTTCTGTTTCCTGTGTTGTTTAGACAACCTCATACAGGCCAAAGGTGTTACGGACTTACTAAAGACATTCTTCAACCTGTTAAGCATTCCTTATGAAGGTCTATTTCAAGCAATGGCAGCAGGATCTGCCAGGTGATCCCCAGCGGATATGGGACTTTTTCAGTCGCCCGGAGAATCTACAGCGGATCACGCCGAAGGAGATGAACTTCCGGATCCAGACGGATATCACCGGTAAAGAGATGTATGAAGGCATGATGATCGTCTATAAAGTGTCGCCCTTACTGGGCCTGGATATGACCTGGGCTACAGAGATCACCCATATTCGTCCGGGAGTCCATTTTATCGATGAACAACGGATCGGCCCCTATGCCATGTGGCATCATGAACACTGGTTCGAACCTATCGATGGGGGCGTGCGCATGACAGATCTACTCCACTATGCCATTCCTTTCGGGCCTTTGGGGTCTATTGCCAATGCGCTGTTGGTGGATCAAAAGGTGGAAGGGATCTTCCAGCATCGGACCAAGGTGATCGAGCAGTTGATCCGGGACGGGGAATTTGGGTGAAGAGTAGAGAGTAGAGAGTGGTACATGAAGTGCAAACCTGCACTTCCTTGCCAGAACGTTGAATGACTTGATCGAGGCGCCTGACGGATAGTTGACGGATGTCTGACGGGATACTGACGGGATATACCTGCTTGAACTATGGACCTTTGATGCTCTAGATCTATTTCAAGTATACACTCTGGACAGGAGGAAGGCTAAACTTCTCGTAACGCCTTTTATGAGGCCAGTAAAATGATAAAGGGTGCCAACCTACTGCGGTGGGTGGAAAGGCGGGACTCCACGACCCCGAGTACTCGGGGGGGGGGGCAATTTCTCGTCCGCCTTGTATAAAGATTGGTAAAAGTAAAAAGGGTGCCGCCCTCCTACGGCGGGTGAAAAGGCGGGACTCCCCGCTCTAAAGTGACAATGGCTTCGTACCTCAGCCAGTCACTTTACGGCGGGGTAGACTTCTCGTCCCGCCTATATGAGGATTCTAAAACGAATAGAGTGCCGAAGGCGGGACTCGAACCCGCACGTAATTGCTTACACTGGATTTTGAGTCCAGCGCGTCTACCAGTTCCGCCACTTCGGCATGAAGTGTTTCAATCAATTGACCGTTGTCAATTGTGTAAAAATTACCGCATTCGAGCCGACAAAAGGGGGACTCGAACCCGCATCCCGAGTACTCGGGACTTACACTGGATCCGCCAGTAGGCGGACAAGTTTTGAGTCCAGCGCGCCTGTCCGCCGCAGGAGGTCCTGTCCGCCGTAGTTCCGCCTGGAAGAAGGAACGAAGGAGGCCACTTCGGCATGAAGTGTATAAAACAATTGACCGTTGTCAATTCTTACATCGTTGAGGTTCGAATCGTTCTGGGGAAGACTCGAACCCACATCCCGAGGTGGGAATGCTTCAAACAGCACGCAAAGTTCACAAAAAAATCGGACAAGGCAAGGGGCAACGCCAGGAAATTCATGGAATCCTTCAGCTGCCGAGTTTTTCGAGATTGGATTTCAGCCGGCGCACATACTTTTTTTTCATATAGTAATCTACGACTGGCTGAAGGTCAACGGGTTCACCTGCATCCCATTGCTCCATGACCGGCTGAACAGCAGACTTCATCTGCTGAGCCAATTCTTCCAATTCTTTGTGCAGCGCCTCTTTTTTTTCAGGAGAAGGATCAAATTCCAACTCCATGAGTGTTTCATTGACCTCCATCATTTCCATCAGAAACGCCTGAGGCAGCTGTGCCTTTCCTTCTTCAGGGAGGACCTCTTCCAGGCTCAGAAGGTGAGCCATCCTCAGATCGTCATCCAACAAAGTCTGATAAGCCTGATTATTGATCCCAGCCAATTCCTCAGCCTTCTGCTTCTCACCTGAAAGCGAAAAAGAAAAATAGTCGGGATGCAGCTGGCGACTCTTGATCAAAAAGGCACGCCGAACCTTCTCCTGATCGGGAAAGAACTGACGTGGTAATTTGAAAAAAGAGAAGTAGTCCATCGGGGCGTTCTACTTATTAAACAGCCTGAAAATGTCCAGTCCGTTGGCATATAGCACCAGCCCGATCACCAGAATGAAACCGGCGAGTGTGGCATATTCCATGACCTTGTCGCTGACCTTTCGGCCGGTAACCACCTCCCAGAGTAAGAAGATGACGTGTCCGCCGTCTAAAGCAGGAATAGGTAACAAATTCATGAAAGCCAGGATCAGGGAGAGGATGGCCGTCATATTCCAGAAGTCATGCCAGTCCCAGACTGCAGGAAACATGTCATAGATGGTAATGAAACCACCCAGACTATCGGACGCATTGATCTTTCCACGGAACATTTGACCAAACGCTTTGACCTGAGAAGCGAGGAAATCCCATCCACGAACAACTCCTGCAGGCAGCGCCTGAAGCAGAGTGTACTCCTGTGTTTCAAACTGGAAATAATGATCGTAGTAATAGGGGCCGACACCGATCATCGCCTGATCGCTGGTGGTCATGGCCAATTGCAAGGTGTCTTGACCGCGAAGAATACCGATTTGGACTTGTTGACCCGCTTTATCCGCGATGACCCGCTTGAAATCATGGTAGAAAGGAGTCGGGATACTATTCACTGCGATGATCTGGTCATCAGGTAGCATGCCGCCTTTTGCAGCCGGTGAATCCGCGAGGACCGTATCCGCAATAAAGGGGATACGGATGGTAAAGAGCGGTTTGTTCTTGTTGGCACTATTGGCCAGTTTGGCAGCGGTTCCATCGGGTACCGGCAGGTCGATCTCCCGTCCATTCCGATCAACGGTGATCGTCGCGGCATTGTGTATCAGAATCTCTTTGACCACGGTACGATCAGAAAATTCAGATAGCTGCAGATCGCCCACACGCAAAACACGGTCACCATCCTGCAAGCCAAGTGTGCCACCCAGGGAATCTACGGCAATGCCAAATTTGACGTTTTCTGCAGGCAGGTAATCGCGACCCCAGGCAAAATACATCATACCAAAGATGAAAAAGCCGAGAATAAAGTTGACGGTTACACCGCCTAACATGATGATCAGACGCTGCCATGCTGGCTTGGACCGAAATTCCCAGGGTTGTGGCGGTCCGGCCATTTGCTCCTTGTCCATGCTTTCGTCGATCATACCAGAGATCTTGACATAGCCCCCCAGTGGAATCCACCCGATGCCATATTCTGTTCCACCAATCTTCTTTTTCACCAAGGAGAAATAAGGGTCAAAAAAGAGGTAAAACTTCTCTACTCGTGTTTTAAACCACCGGGCAGGCAGAAAGTGGCCGAGCTCATGCAAGACGATGAGCAAGGAAAGGCTGGTGATCAGCTGTAGAATTTTAATGGCTATTTCCATGGAAAGTTTCCTCTGATTGATCTGGCCCAATGATTGGCCAAGGCGCAAAGGTAGGGATTCCCCTCGTTCTGTGAACCTTCCAGACGAACGATACTCGAGGCCACAAAGTTTTGCGGAACCCGTACATTGGTGCAAAGCATCTGGATGACATTAGCCTATTCAACCCGGATAGAGGGTGGGAGCGCATTTCTCGACCCTGATGAGTCGGGACATCTCCTTCAAGTATTGCGCAAACGCAAAGGAGATCAGGTCCTGGTGACCGATGGATCCGGACGTGGTTGGAAGGCTGAGATCACGCTAGCAGACCGAAAAGCAACGATCTTAACCCTTCTTGAAGAGATCCCCGGTCCAGTACCCTGGGGTGTAGATATTCATTTGGCCATGGCCCCACCCAAGCAGGCGGCTCGATTGGAATGGTTTCTGGAAAAGGTCACCGAGATCGGAGTCAATCGAATTTCGATGTTAACGACGAAGCGAACCGAACGTACACGATGGCGCTTTGACCGGTTGCAGCGAATATTAGTCGCAGCGATGAAACAGTCGGGCCAGTTTCACTTGCCAAAACTTGACCTGGAAGACCTGACTATTGAACAATTGGTGGCAATCTATCCAGGGGAAGACAGGATAAAGATGATTCCGACCTGTGATTGGGGCAACTTGCCACGGCTTTCTTCCGTTTATAGACCTGGCCATGCGGCAGTGGTTGCGATCGGTCCTGAAGGAGACTTCACTCCTGAAGAGATCGAAACGGCCATTCAGGGTGGCTTCCAGGCCGTGCTCCTTGGCGATAACCGATTACGAACAGAAACAGCAGGTGTCCTGGCCTGTGCACAAATTCATACACTCCATGGTCTCTAGACTGTTGATCCTTCTGATGATTTGCCTGGCCGCTGGCCAGGTCGTTGCCGATAATCCACCCGGCAAAATGAAGTTGGCACTCCTCAAATATGGGGGCGGTGGTGACTGGTATGCCAACCCGACGGCGCTGTCTAATCTCAGTACGTTTTGCAATCAGGAATTGGGTACATCACTTGATGCGGATTATGCGACAGTGGATGTGGGTAGTGCGGAGTTATTCAATCATCCTTTTGTTCATATGACCGGACATGGTAATGTGGTGTTTACCCGTCAGGAGGCTGACAACCTGCGCCAATACCTGATTGGTGGTGGCTTTTTGCATATCGATGACAACTATGGGATGGACCCCTATATCCGGGCGGCATTGAAATCCGTATTTCCAGATCAGCAATTGATCGAGTTGCCGTTCAATCATCCAGTTTATGATCAGGCTTTTGCATTCAAGAATGGCTTGCCCAAGATTCACAAACATGATGACAAACCGGCACAGGGATTTGGCCTCTTCTGGGAAGGGCGCTTAATTCTCTATTATTCGTATGAGTGTGATCTGGGAGATGGCTGGGAAGACCAGGATGTCCATAACGATTCACCTGAAGCCCGAAGAAAGGCTTTGCAGATGGGGGCGAATCTGGTTCAGTATGCGTTTACACAGTGATCAATCCCACTGGATAGATGATCCTCTGCGCAGGTACTGTCGGATATTCATCCAAAACCAAGCAAAGAGATAGAGGATGACTGATGAGCCCAAGGTGACGAATGACAGGTAGATGAAATAGATCCGGACCCGGCTGGCAGCGATGCCAATTTTCTGTCCGACATAGGAGCAGACACCAAACGCGGAGCGTTCCATCAAACTACGAAACTGCATAAATAGAGTTCTGGTTTATAAAGAAACAACGCCAGGAGTTGGCGGAATGTTCACTGGGACCAGGTTTCCTGGAAAAGATCCCATTTCTTCAAGTGCCGGGTGGTCACCACAAAGAATCCAGGAGAGAGGGGCAAGGGTGCTGACCCGCGGGGCAACTCCTCGACCATCAGTGACATACCAAATGCTGTCCGGGTGTAAATGCTCCTGAACATAGTCCAGTGCCGGTTGAAAAAAAGTATCTCCCCGACCTTCGATCACTGCGGGTGGGTGGCCCTGATAAGGATAGGACCGTCTCACCTGAAAATCGCTCTCTACAATGTGGATCTGCCGGTAATACTGCTTCATTTCAGGCAGAAAACCGAATATGGCCTGAATATCTGAAGGCGCCATACTTCCACTTGTATCCAGTATGATGACCAGGCTTCCGCGTGAACGGATGCGAATTCCCGGATGTGTGCCGTATCGACGGGAGGCTTTGCGGGAAGTCCATGTCAGTCTTGTCGAAGCGGCCCCCCCATTGATCTGAATCAAACGCCGTTGCCAGGCGAGGCCGTCCATCATGGCATAGGTTTCCTCCCGAATGTGTTGAATAGGTTCGGGGAGGGAAGCGTTGCGGAGCCAGGAATGCAGGGGTGTTAGGGTGGACAACTGCACCGCATCTGTCCACAATTGATGTTCCTGAATGGCAGTCAGACGATGAGGGTCAACATCATCCAAATGGGCTGACCACCAGATCCAGGCCTGGAATAATGTCGCTTGGGGTGGAAAGTCAAGAGGCAGGGTATAGGTAGGGACTTCCCGATGCACATCTGGGGGAATCTGTTGATTGACGATTGAATCCAGGGCCAGGTGCCAGGCAATGTCATCCTTGAAGGGTGAAGACAAAAGAGGGTGCTCCAGCAGGAGGTGCAGGAGGTGATGATAGGCTTTGCACAGGAGTGCTGGAGTGAAGGTCGGATCAGATGGAGGCTGAAAACAGGGATGGCCTTTCTGAATGGAGAGGGTCAGTTGATCCGAAATGGGGTGAAGTTGGACGGGAATGCGAATGAAGAGGTCGGCCAGAATAGGGGCTTTGCCCAACAATTCGATACACACAGATTTTGACCAGCTCAATGGCATGGCACAAAATACATGATAGGCGGTGAAAAAGGACTAAGCCCGCCAGACGGACGAGGCAGGCTTAGTCAGATTGGTGTTTAATACCGATCATTCCAGGAGTTAAAGTGAAATCAGCAGGCCAAAAAGACCAATGCACATGATGCAAACCACGGCAATTTGATCTTTGATCTTTTGGTCCTGAGTGGACTCCAGATCGGCCAGGAT
>CALNZC010000076.1:0-12808 GCA_942490895.1 uncultured Saprospiraceae bacterium | reverse complement strand
TAATGTCAGATCTATGGCATAGTCGCCCTGGTGACTGTGCCGTCCTTTGAATCCCTGGGATATTGTCACCTCTCGGTTGGGTTCCACGGGCAACCAGTAGATCTGGTCAGGATCAGGTTTTACATTCCAGATGTCACCCTGAGATATGGTATACGTGGATCGTGAAGAGTATCCTTTCCCCGGGCTTTTTGGGGTCAATCGAAGTATTTCCGTGGTTTCAAATGGCCCCCATTTCACCAGACGAAGAGGGAGGGGATGATCGGACATTAATCCTTTCATTTGGACTTCCACCTCAATGGAAAATAGTCCATGTGTCTTACTTGAAGCAGTATATACCACCTGGCCGGTTTTGGGGTCCTCCTTCCAGATGACTACAACTGGTGATTGGCCCTGCAGTATAAGCGAGGACACCAGTATGGACCAGACAATAGAGAGGATGCGCATGAAATGGATGGCTTTAAGGGCAAACGCTGGATCATCAGCGTGGAGTATATCCCAATAGCGTCAAGTGTATTGATATATAATAAAATAAAATGCGATTGTAGCAAATGTCGCCACAAATCAGGGGGAAGGATGGAAGACCTTTATGGAGGATTAGTCATCTTTTTTACCACAAATTCTTCGACAAGCGCCTCAGGGTATATTTCGCAGAATCCTGATAAATGAGGATTGTTTTCATTCGAAAAATCAAACATCTTTACCCATGTACGGAAACGAGATAAAGTGCAGGCAGCTGACCCCACGAGAAATGGAAGTCGCCAATCTGATCTGCTATGAATGGACATGCAAGGAGATCGCATGTCGGTTGGGTTTGTCTGAAACCACCATCATCACGCATATGGTCCGTATTCGGAAAAAATTAGGCGTTCGCAATGTGGCCGGAGTCGTCCGAAAAGTGATCATCAATGGTTGGCTGCACCCGGCCGAGAAAATGAAAGTAAACCAAATGACTGAAGCTTGATTATTCAGAAACCATGACTCCCGAAATTATCCTCTTACTCATCGGAACAGCTGGATTATGGATCATGCAATTCCTGGATCCCAAGAGCAGAGATGAATGATGCTCCAGGAAGGATGTTGACCCCTAAACGAAACTATACTCCGGGGTCGTAAACACGCACAATCCTCAATATCGAATACTCCAGTACGGATTGCGCTCAGCACCGACACTGTCTTTGAGGTAGGTCTGGATCAATTCCTGACATTTCGCGACGTCGATCTTTTTTCCTTTCATTTTTTTGGGAAGGCTTACCCCATCCGGCATGGGCTGAAGATTAACCTTTGAAGCGGTCACTACAAGTGAGCCTCCATTGACCTCCAATTCCAGGATAGCACCAGGTAGTCCACCATACATCTCAGGGCCGATAGGGATCGGGATCTCATCTGTAAACCAGGCCACAATATGCTGATTCTTGATGGTGTCCCACGTTTCAGCACTCATGCAGACATAACCTTGAATATCCTTGATCTCAGAGAGGATCTTCCATTTCGGAAACCTGAGTTCGTCCTCCACCAGATAGGTGCGATCCAGCATTTCTAACCAATCCGTTCGCCGCATATTTTTTAAATCGCGATAGATCAGATAGTCGTCTTTTCGCCAGGCCCATGAATTGTCATCAGAGGTGCCACCATTCTCATCATGAGTATAACTGCTTTCATCGGCAGTGAAACGCAATATGTAGTTGCTCGAATAATCATCTTCCGATCCCCAGGTTAAGGCGGCCCGGTCTTTTTCGGCCTGGCTGACATAGGGCAGTTCCTCCATGATCTTGACCCAGTAGGAAGTTCGTTCATAGGTAATCTCTCCAGTGATATTCTGTCCGGAAAGGGATAAACTGCCCAGGAATAGAAGCAAGCAAAGTAAGGGTCGTATCGTTGTCATCAACTCGTTGTTTATTAGGAGAGAGAAAAATCAGCTCAGGGTTACCACCAGCCGCGCTTTTTTTTCAAACTGGTTTCGATTCCCTGTAAATTGTAGGTAAAGGAAAGCATGTAATATCGAGCCAGCGTACTGGTTCTTGTCTCACTCACCATGTTTGCATTCGCAAATTGGTTGACACCTAAATTCCTGTTCAGCAGATCATATCCGGAAAGCCTGATCTCGCCTCGTTTATTCGGAAAGAGCACCTTGTAGAGTGAAGCGCTGAGAATAGGTACATCCTGGTTGAATCCAAACCGATCATTCTGGTAGATATCGTAATCAAAATGGATATTCGCAAAAATGCCCCATGCCAAAAGGGTGTTGAGATCTACGCTGTACGTTTGATTAAACAGCGTCTGATTCTGTTCTGCATTGATCGAATACTTCGTATCCGTCAGATTAAATCGTCCGGACAGGTACAAGGTCAATCTGTCGCCAGGGGTCACATTCAAGCGGAGTTGGGTCCAGTGTCCATTGGAGAATGTTTCATTTTCCACCTCATTTACTAAGGCAAACCGCTTGTTCAAGCTATAGCTGTAGTTCAGGTTTACAGTAAACTTATTCTTGACGATCGGAAACCCATACCCTAGAGAAGCCCAGATCGATTGCCCTCCCTTGTAATTGATCGTCCTTGAATTGGTGACCAGCAGGGTGTCGACTGTCTGTTCCTGTACAAAAGCATTATCAACGATCCGATAGTTGATGGAGGAATGAAGGTGAGTAAATGTTGCCGGACTGAATTGTCGGAAACTGATACGAATATTGTGGTCGATCTGAGGGATCAGATTCGGATTGCCTTCCCGGATGAACAGTGGATTACTGTTGTCAATAATGGGTTGGAGGTTTCGCATGGAAGGCTCTCGTGCATTCACCGTATAGGAGCCCTGCAGATAGCGATTTCGTTTCAGGTCGAAACTCATATTCACATTCGGAATCCAGTTGGGGAAGGTGCGCTGGATAACCGTATCAATCATCACTGTTGGTCCGCTACGAAAATCGCCTTCTAACTGAAATTCCTGGCGGGCCAGGCCGGCTGAGAGATTGATGCCTTTGTACGAGTAGCGGATAGACATCCCCAATCGGTGCAGGTCGATCCGATTATCATAATATCGACTCAAGAAATCATTGGCGGTGGGCGTGTCTTGAATCACATCTGCCACATCACGATCCACACTTTCTAATCGCAAGTTATAGTTGTAGAATGTCTGCCAGTAAAATCGTTTCCCAAAGGGCTCGACATAAATGACACTTGACTTGATCTGCTGGCGCAAACCGAGCGCCTCGATGTCTTGTTCGATAACCGAAGTAGAATCGAGTAGGCCGGCATTGTCATAGAATTCATTGGTGCTGGACTGCGTGCCGTTCTGTTCTGAATCATTGATGAAGTAGGAACCACTCCATCCAAAACTTCGGCCCTTCTTTTTAAATTTTTTCCGATAGATCAAACTCCCCGTCAAATAGCGAGCGTCCTGCTTGAATTGATTGTCGTATTGAGTGTAATTGGAAAGAGAATTGTCAGCTCGGAAATATCGATAAGTGCCATCATTCAGATTGTCTCGTTGGTTCAAAACACCATTGGCATTGAACACGAGTGTGTTGAGGGAATCGATCTTCTGCTCCAAACGGAACTGGACACGATGCCCCATATTGGTATTGTTCTGGGAGCTGACGTCCTCATTGGAATAAGTGGCATCAGGCAAAAAATTCTCTTGATTGCGCGTGGCATCAGCTGAGAGTTGAGCACGGTCAAAAAAGTATACCGCATTGAGATCGGTCTTTTCTTCAGAATAAGTATAATTGAGACCTCCCTGAATATTGCGCGGAAATCCAGATGACTGGTCGCCAAAAAAGCTGTTTGTGATGTCACCGACATCATCATCACCATCATCGCCGCCATAATAGATCGTATAGCCACCACCAGAACCAAAGCCAAAGTCACCACCGTCATCCCAGTTGAAGGACTGACTTCCGCGGAAGTCCTGATAGTCATCCCAGCTGAGGCCATTCCGACCGGTGTTATTGGCGATGCCGATAATCGAAAACTGTTCCTTCTTATTGAATTTGTTGTAGTTGCCTTTTAGCTCGGCTCTTTCCTCAGTACCCCCACCGGCAATGATTTTACCAAATCCTCCTTTTTTGAATTCCTCTTTGAGTTCGAGGTTCATGGTTTTTTCGGGTGGAGTGGAGGAGGCTCCGGTCAGTTTCTGCTCTTCTGATTCTTCATCGAAAACCTGTACTTTTTTAATCCCTTCAGCGGGAAGATTCTTCGTAGCGGTCTTGGGATCATTTCCGAAAAAACGTTTTCCATCAACGGTGACCTTGGTGACCGACTGCCCTTCAGCAGAGATGGATCCATCTTGTCCGACCTCGATACCAGGTAGTCGGCGCAACAGGTCTTCTACAGAGGAGCCCGGAGCGACTTGGAATTTGCTGGCGTCATATTCGATGGTGTCGCCACGGATGGACATGGGTGCTTTAGCGGCTTTAACCACGACTTCAAAGAGGTCCTTGGCAATTTCTTCCAATCGAATTTCTCCGATATTTACATCACCCGTTGGCTCTGGATTGATATTGATGATCTGAGGCATGAACCCCACATAGCTGATCTTGATGAGGGCCGGGGCACGTTTTTCGTTTTTCAAAACGAAACGGCCCTTTTCATCAGCCCGGGTATAACTGATCAGTGTCGTATCCACAGGATCGAGGAGCAATACAGTGGAGAGTGGAAGGGGTTCACCCAGTGTATCGGCCACTATGCCAGAGATGTCGATACTCTTCGACTGGCTGTACATGACTTGGGTAAAGAGCAGGAGTACTGCCAGTGAAAGAAGACGTTGCATGGTCGTGTTCGTTGAATAGGTGCTTTAAGATGCGAATCTTCAGTCGGACCGGGTAGAGGATTAACGGTATGGTAACAGAACGGTAACGCTTGGGGGAATGGCAAATTGTCTGAACATTTCCTGTCCTGTGTAGCCGATCTGAAGAATTATGAATGGCTGATGACGGCTGATGTTCTGAAAAATCGATGTCTGAATGACACGGCTTACCCGTTCTCAAACCTTACCTTTACGCCTTCATTTTTTCAGGATAAAACTGCCGCTATGGTCTACTTCTTTGGCAACCCTACCCTCAAGATCTATGCGGTGCAAACCCAGCGGCCTCTCTCTGAAGGGGACGTAGAGAAACTGACCTGGCTGTTCGGGGGGCAACCCATCCTGGCCCAACCCGCTGTCAGTGGTCCGTTTGTTGGCCCACGAGCAACCATGATTAGTCCCTGGAGTACCAATGCGGTTGAGATCACTCAGAATATGGCCATCCAGGGGATCCAGCGCATGGAAGAGTATCATTTCTTTCACGCTGGAGATGCACACGACCCCATGCTTTCCCAGAAATTTCAGAACCTCGAGCAAGACCTGTTTGATATTCACACCCAACCAGTGCCCGTCCTGGAGATCGAGGACATTGCCGCCTTCAACGACCAGGAAGGGTTGGCACTCAATGCAGAGGAGATCGAATACCTCAATGAGGTAGCCGGTCGGATCGGACGAAAGCTGACGGATTCGGAAGTCTTTGGCTTCTCCCAGGTCAATAGTGAACACTGTCGCCACAAGATCTTCAATGGCTCCTTTGTCATTGACGGTCAGGAAAAGCCCAGCTCCCTTTTTCAGTTGATCAAAAAGACCTCAAAGGAATACCCCAATGAGATCGTCTCAGCGTACAAGGATAATGTGGCCTTTATTCAGGGGCCAACCTTGACTCAATTTGCGCCAGCTCGTCCGGATGTTCCTGAACTGTACGTCAGAAAACCATTTGACTCCGTCCTCTCACTGAAGGCGGAGACCCATAATTTTCCAACAACTGTCGAGCCCTTTAATGGTGCGGCTACCGGTTCGGGAGGAGAGATCCGCGACCGGATGGCCGGTGGACAGGGTTCCATTCCCCTGGCAGGTACTGCGGTGTATATGACGGCATACTCCCGCCATTCGGAAGGTGATCGGCCCTGGGAAGAGGGTATGGCTGCACGTCCGTGGCTTTATCAAACGCCTCTGGATATCCTGATCAAAGCCTCCAATGGAGCTTCCGATTTTGGAAACAAATTTGGCCAACCGCTGATCGCCGGATCAGTGCTCACCTTCGAACATGAAGAGCATGGTCGACGCCTGGGATTTGACAAAGTGATCATGCTGGCTGGCGGAATCGGTTATGGAAAGGCAGATCAGGCCTTGAAAGCGGAACCCGTGAAAGGCGACAAGATTGTCGTCATGGGCGGTGACAATTACCGGATCGGAATGGGTGGTGCAGCGGTCTCCTCTGCTGATACCGGAGAATTCCAATCCCTCATTGAACTTAATGCTGTGCAACGGTCCAATCCCGAGATGCAGAAGCGCGTGGCCAATGCTGTACGAGGCCTGGTCGAGAGTGATGAAAACTTCATTGTCTCCATTCATGATCATGGCGCAGGAGGACACCTCAACTGTCTGTCTGAACTGGTCGAAGCGACTGGGGGTAAGATCGATCTGGACAAATTGCCTGTCGGTGATCCGACGCTTTCCGCCAAAGAGATCATCGGCAATGAATCCCAGGAACGAATGGGCCTGGTGGTGAACCCCAAGCATCTGGATACCCTGCGGCGGATCGCGGAACGGGAAAGGGCACCGATGTATGAGGTGGGTGATGTGACCGGAGATATGCGTTTTTCCTTCCAATCGGCCACCACGGGTGCCAAGCCCATGGATCTGGCCCTGGGCGATATGTTTGGCAGTTCCCCAAGGACGATTATGAATGATCGGACGGTGGACCGCCCCTTTGCGGCGACAGATACGGATTCTTCTCGGGTCCAGGAAGATATCCGAAAGGTGCTCCGTTTGGAGGCCGTGGCTTGTAAGGACTGGTTGACTAATAAGGTGGACCGCTGTGTGGGCGGACTGGTGGCGAAGCAACAATGTGCCGGGCCCCTGCAGTTGCCCCTCAACAACTGCGGAGTAATGGCGCTGGACTTTGAGGGAAAGAGTGGCCTGGCTACCTCAATCGGTCATAGCCCGATCAGTGGTCTGATCGATCCGGTTGCAGGAAGTCAAAACTCCATAGCTGAAGCCCTGACCAATATCGTGTGGGCACCTCTTGAAAAAGGACTGAAGTCTGTCTCCTTGTCAGCCAATTGGATGTGGCCCTGTAAAAATGAGGGGGAAGATGCCCGCCTTTATGCCGCAGTTGAAGCGGTCTCCGAATTTGCGTTGGCGCTGGGGATCAACATTCCGACAGGGAAGGACTCCTTGTCGATGAAGCAGAAATATCCGGATGGAAGTGAGGTTATTTCTCCTGGCACAGTCATTATTTCTGCAGCAGGGCATTGCATGGATCGCACAGCGGTTGTTGAGCCTGTCCTTCAGAAAAATGGTGGACCGATCTACCTGATCGATCTCTCAGGTGAGGGATGTGAGCTGGGAGGCTCTTCCTTTGCCCAGACACAAAACAGGGTAGGGGAGAAAGCACCTTCTGTAAAAGATGCGGCGGCATTTGCCCGGAGTTTTGATGCCATTCAGGACCTGATTAAAAAAGGACAAATACTGGCGGGACATGATCTTTCTGCTGGAGGACTATTGACCTGCTTGCTGGAGATGTGTTTTGCGGACAATGAACTGGGTGCAGATATCGACTTGTCAAATGCAGACGAATCGGATCTGGTCAAGCGTTTGTTTGCCGAGAATACGGGAGTCGTTATTCAAGCTGTAGATGATTCAGTAGAAGCATTCCTCCGGGGCGCAGGCGTCTCCTTTGTTCGAATCGGTCAAGCAACCAACAGGGCCGAGTTGGCGATCACGCATGGCGGGAATACACATTCATTTGATGTGGCCGAATTGCGGGATGTGTGGTATGAGACGTCCCGCCAGTTTGACCGTCATCAGACTACGGAGGGCAAGGCGGATGAGCGCTTTGAGAATTATAAGAAACAGCCGCTGCAGTATGTTTTCCCGCAAGGATTTACGGGTCAGCGGCCTGTCCGCAGTGGTTCTGGTCCCAGGATAAAAGCAGCGATCATCCGGGAGAAGGGGAGCAACTCCGAGCGGGAGATGGCCCATGCAATGTACCTGGCTGGCTTTGATGTCCGCGATGTACATATGACGGATCTGATCTCTGGACGGGAGACCCTGGAGGATGTCCGGTTTATCGGTGCGGTGGGAGGCTTCTCGAACAGTGATGTGCTGGGTTCCGCCAAGGGCTGGGCAGGTGCATTCAAGTATAATGAAAAAGCGCGAAGAGCTTTAGATCGTTTCTTTGCTCGGGAGGATGTCTTGTCTGTCGGCATTTGTAATGGCTGCCAGTTGTTTGTGGAACTGAACCTGATCAATCCCGAGCATGCGCAGCCACCCCGGATGTTGCACAATGAATCGCACAAGCACGAGAGTGTGTTTACTTCGGTGGTTATCCCGGAGAATAATTCGGTGATGTTGTCTTCTCTGGCAGGCACACGACTGGGTATCTGGGTCTCCCATGGGGAGGGCAAGTTCCACCTTCCTCTGGCGGAGGATCAGTATAATATTGTGGCCCGATACGGTTATGAAGGCTATCCGGCCAATCCGAATGGCAGTGATTACAATACGGCTATGTTGGCCAGTGCGGATGGCCGCCATCTGGTGACCATGCCTCACTTCGAGCGCTCTATGTTCCGCTGGAACTGGGCCAACTATCCGGCAGATCGGAAGGGCGATGATATCTCGCCCTGGATCGAGGTGTTTGTGAATGCCAGAAAGTGGCTTGAGAAATAGGGAGGGGTCGAATTAATTACTCTTTTCTTTTTCTAAGCAGCTTATCAGGTATGAGCAAAGAAAAACCCCATGACCCGGATGACCGGATCATGGGGTTTTAAAACGTGAACTACAGTGGGTTACCTGTCGCTGCTCAGCTTGGCATTGTAGACCCAGATCTCATCCCATTGGTCAGAGAAGATGGCTTTGGCATCCTCCAGGAATGGAGTCCAGGAATTCTCGCCGTGGACAGCTTCGAAAGCCGCTTTGAATTTCCAGTCGTTGTCCATTTCCGCCCATGAATCCATGTAGGAACAAGTGGCGATATGCCGACCAATTTTGTTCCCCTGCCAGAATTCATTATAGAAAATACCCCAGTCGCGACCACCATCCGGCATGGATTTGATGGTTTCACTGATTTTGGTAAAATGATCCTTTACGCGATAGCCTTGTCCATCGTTGATCTCGTGATAACGCACATAGATCAATTTGGACGGTGCAGGATCGTCTTTGAAATTGGACAGTTTGTCATCGGCGCGCCAGTATTCACCTTGTTCTACCTTGGTGATGTTGGGCATGACCTTATCGCGCCAGTCTTCATCATGGCCGCCTTCACCTGGACGAGTGTCCAGATCGGCATAGGTCAGTGGGCCCATCAGCCACACCATTTTGCCGGTATTCGGTCCGTTGGCCACATTGTAAACAGAGGCTCTGTGTGGGCCATCCTTGTGGAAAGTCTTGTTGTGGCTGGCCATTGCCGTCCCCAAAGCTTTGAGTGTGGTGGTGTTCGGTGTCAGATAGATCGTCTGCCACATCGAGTAGGATTCATTTTCTTCCTGTGCCATCATGACGATTGGAAGGAGCAATGCAAATAAGAGCATCTTCATTTTCATAGTGCTTATTGTGTTAGGGTGAAAAATAAAATAGGCCTAGGGTGTCTACAGACCTGAATCAGAAAGATACAAAAATTTTGAAGGGGACTGGAGTGCCTCTTGGATCAAACTCAAGCTCTATTTGATCAGTTTGAATAGCCATTGGCCAAGATCAGGTGGGGTTCAATTCAACCTTGTTGGCGCAGTTCTAACACTTCGGATCCATCTTCTTAACTTGAATCATTGTACTTTCAAGGCACGGAAAGGATTCTGGAATTCAATTACTCTTGACGAATGGCAAAACATCTATTACCGCCAAAAGGCCAGAAGAACAACCCTCTACATGGTGTCAAGCTGGAGGACATGTTGAACCGACTTGTCGATGAATACGGTTGGGAAGAGCTCGGCCAGGAGATCAATATCCGCTGCTTTACCCACGATCCTTCCATCAAATCCAGTCTGGCCTTCCTTCGGAAGACGCCCTGGGCCAGGGATAAGGTAGAGGAGTTGTATTTGTGGATGATCCGGTGATGTGGAGGGGTTACGAGTCCAGGTCAGGTTATGAGCAGATATGCCTTTTATTCAGGTCAACGGATCAGGAGCGAGCGAAAGAAAGTAGTGGTGAATAGTTTCCAGTGTCGGCTGCCTTTACGGCCACAAGGTATGCCGCTCGGGCATCCCCTTTTTTTGTAAGGTTGGCACCTCCCCAGGAAAAAACGTCTTGTTCAAAGATCTTTTCTATGATGATATCACCCATCAGTCGACTGTGCCTGCCGTTGCCGTTTGGGAAGCAGTGAATACTGACGAGGCGATGCTTGAAGCGAACAGCAATTTCATCAGGTGCATAGGTCTTGTTTTCAATCCAGAAAACGGTGTCATCACAAAGCATTTTTAACTCAGCTGGTATTTGATACCAGTCAATGCCTATGTTTTTCACTGTTTTTCTGAATGTACCTGCCCATGCCCAGACATGTCCGTACATGCGTTTATGCAAGGTGTGGATGAATCTCTCTGTAAACACATCTTTCGTGTTGAATCTCCTTCCCAACGCCCATTGTATGGCTTCTTCAATATTCTGTTGCTCAAACTCGTCTAAATCCGCCTTGGTCGTAATGGTTCCGATCAACAAACCATCTTTTTCATCCTCATCTATCGGTGTCTGTCCGTCTATGTAATTCAGGTCTAATCCCATAGCATTTTGGGCATGTCATTGATCAGTATTGATGTTCTTTCTTCAAGGGCCCGTTGAAGGCGTTGATTGGAGTTTTGCTGGTCTTCCAGTTTCATGGTATTTGACGTTCTGGACACGATCTTCAGGGCCAGTTCTTTGGCCTTGCGTTCAATAAGTGCTTCCACAGTGCCGTCCTTTGGAACCAGACCATAGACCAATTGCATGTCCAGCGCATCCGCTGTTTCCCTGAGGGATTTCAGCGTTATGCTGCCCTCCTTCTCTCGCTGTTCTATCTCTTGTACACTCTGTTTTGTGATAGTTAGCTTGACAGCCAGTTGCTGCAGTGACATACCCAATGATACGCGCACTATTTTGAGCCACCCGGTTGGGGGAACAGCTACCTTTTGGACAGGAGTAAAGACCTTCAGCTTTCGGTCCAATTGCTCAAGTTGTAGTTTCTTCTTATTCATTTTGCTAGGCTAAAGCCTGACTTATCTACGATAAAAGTAAGGGGATAACCTGACAAATACAAATAATAAATCAGGTTATATCCTGACAAATAAGAACAAAGAGTCAGGTTATGGCCTGACGATTTAGATCAACACATGATAGCTCGTGTGAGGAATCGGTGTGTAAGTAGTTCTATATGAATGCCTTGTCAAGGATAAAGTAGAGCAGCTTTACTTTCCGATACAAAACTTCCCAAAAATATTGGCCAATAAATCATCTGTCGTCACTTGTCCAGTGATTTCACCTAAATGATAGAGGGACTGTCGAATGTCCTCAGCTAATAAATCGCCGGTGAGACCGGAGTCCAATCCATTTAAGGCAGCCTCGAGGGCTCCACCTGCACGATAGAGTGCTTCGGCATGACGGGCATTACTGACCAACACATCATCTTCTGCTTTGGCACCTGCCAGTGCAGTGGCATAGAGTTTCTCCTTGAGGTAGGGGATGTTCTGTGCATTCTTTGCAGAGATGGGTATGATATGCTCAGCATCCACCCATTCTGAGATGTAATCTTCTGGCTTCGTGTATGGATTGAGATCCATTTTATTGGGCGCCAACAGGATGGTCAGGCCATCCCGGGACAGTTTCTTCAGGTCGCCGGCGATCTCTTCTGCGGATGTCTCCAGTACATCAAAGACATAAATGAGGATGGCCGACTCTCGGATCTTCTCCATGGTCCGGCTGACCCCGATGGCCTCGATCTGGTCTTGCGCTTCCCGGATGCCAGCAGTGTCGATCAGCCGAAACCGAATGCCCTGAATGGTGAGGTTTTCTTCGATGGTATCGCGGGTCGTCCCGGCGATCTCACTGACGATGGCGCGTTCTTCTTCCAGGAGGGCATTCAGCAACGTGGATTTGCCGGCATTGGGTCGGCCGGCCAAAACGGTATTGACCCCTTCCTTCATGGCATTTCCCAGTTGGAAGCTTTCACCCAGGTGGCGGATGGTTTCCAGGATGCGCTGGATCAGTTGCCGCAGTTGGTCCCTGTTAGCAAATTCAACATCTTCTTCGCTGAAGTCGAGTTCCAGTTCGATCAGACTGGCGAAGTGGATCAATTCATCCCGCAAGGCAAGGATCTGACGGGAGATACCGCCCCGCATTTGGCGCAAGGCAACTTCATGAGCAGATTGATGAGTAGAGGCGATCAGGTCGGCCACGGCCTCCGCCTGGGCCAGATCCATCTTTCCATGGAGGAAGGCCCGTTGGGTAAATTCCCCCGGTTTGGCCAGTCGGGCACCAGTACGGACCAGGAGTTGCAGTACCTCTTGCAGGATATAGGGTGAGCCATGACAACTGATCTCCACTATATCCTCACCGGTGAAGGAATGAGGTGCCCGAAAAAGGGCGATCACTACCTCATCGAGGGTATGCTCGTGTTCATCTTCGATGCGTCCGTAATGCAGGGTATAACCGGACTGATCCTGGAGGGTCTTTCCTTTGAAGATTCGGTCTGTGAGTTCGATCGCGGCAGAACCACTCAACCGGATAACCCCGAGAGCGCCAACTCCTGGAGGAGTGCTCAGAGCTGCGATAGTATCAGAGAAGGAATGAACATCAACATGCATAGTCCGGTGAAATTACGAATCCT
>CALNZC010000075.1:0-2433 GCA_942490895.1 uncultured Saprospiraceae bacterium | reverse complement strand
GCGTTTCTGGTAAAGGTCAAACCCAGGATATGCTCCGGAGGAATGCCGTATTTTGTTGAAGCCAGGATTCCGATCCTTTCCATCATGGTGCATGATTAGCGGATCCGGGAACAGCAATCACTGCTGCAATGCCAGTAACAAATTGTGCGGCTTCCCGTTGTTTCGGATTCAATTCGCTCATGCGACCGTCCTTTCCTTGCTGTAGTTACGAATCGTATTGATGGCCATCTTGATCCTGAATCGTTTGGCCACCAGTTCATTGACCTGGGAACTGGTCTTGTCCTCCTGAATGAGCTTGGACAGCGCCTTCCCGTAATCCTTGTGCAGTTCCTGCAGAAATGACACGACAGCTTCAGGTGGGTGTCTTCTAAGCAACAGTTCCACATTGACGATCTGATACACCCGGCCGCCATCTGTCTGCATAAATGTCAAAAAGGACTGAACATCATTGATTGCTCGCTTGGTCATATTCTTCTCCTTCCAGATACTCATCACACGCCTGTTTATATGCGCATCCCTTGCACTTCCACGAGGTATCGTTTGCCACAAAGACGCCCTTTGATATTCCATCCCAGACTTGAGCGGCTTTTTTGATCAGGCGCCGTTCATCCAATTCAGAGCGGGTGGTCCAATACTGTTCAAACTTTGGGGTCTTAGTTTTTACCAGCGTGTCAAAACGCAGCAGGATTTCCCGGTCACCGTATCCATTGCGCTTGGCGGCAATTTGATACATGGTCAGCTGCTGGTTCTGGTCCACTTCATCTTTGGAATATGCTCGGCCAGATGTCTTGAAGTCGGTAATGATGATGGTGCCGGCGCTGTCCTCTTCAATCAGATCCATGGCGCCGATAATGGGGATGGGAACATCAGGCAGGTTAAAGCTGAATGCTTCCTCGATGGCGATGATTGTGAACTGATCGTCAGGCAGTTTGTGATACCAGGCGGAGAGGAAATCTTTCCCATGCATGAGTAGTGATTTTGAAAGTCCTGGCTTCACCGTACTAACGGATATCGGCTCGATTCATCTGCTGTGGCAGTCACACGTGGATTCGAAAATCACTCGGTGAATATGTTTCAGCGAGATCTTCTCACCCATCATCCTTGCCACGATAAAATTGGGCAAGGACACGATGGATCACGGTGCCGAATTCAAGGCATCTGATTTGAATGCAATGCGGATGACTATCTATACGTCCGGAGAACTTGTAGGCCAGCCAGTGAACTGTTCACATTTTACTCACTGATGCGAAGACGATGATAAATGGGGGTGCTGCCTGAGCTCACCTTCCGGATATGTTGCTCTGCTTCTCAGGCTGATCGAAACGCAGGATGATGCCCTTTTTCTAAAAGTAAAAAAGGACAAGACGCACCCGCTCGGCGAGAATTCTGCCTATCGCCTTCGTTCACATTGGGGCATACGATTGTGGATGCTGTTGGTTAGGCGGTCTGCTGTAATGATCGGATAAAGGACTGAGGCATCACCACTGTGAGCATAGGTTCTCAAGGGCGGATCCATGAGCATCTGCAGACATGGGTTCGAGCTGTTCCACAGATATCCCCCTTCGGCGGCTGGACAGGTTGTATATGGCGCGACTTTGGTGCCTCGAGATCATAGGTTGCGGGAGTAGGTGCCGGTCACCATTAGGTTGGAACCAGGTTTTGAGTTCCTGTTCAACACCACTTGTTGGAGCGGTATCGGGTTGCTAGTTTTGTCCGGTGCCTCTCATTAGGTGTGTTTGCACTGGGACTTGCATTTTTACCTGGCTGTTGGGTCTTCCCGGGTTTTGGTTTCGGGTGGTTTTCTGAGCGACGCATTCAGGTGACATCATTAAGATCACCCAGTTCTTCAAGGCAGGTCATTCCAATGTTGGTGTAGGATCGTAGAGCCCTTGCAATAGATCGTGTACTGAAGCCATCCCTAGCAGATGGCTGGCAACCCTTGCTTTACCATTGGCGGGAGTGGCATCACCTATGTCTGTGAAGGTTTCTCCAATCTTCGACATGACAGTTGCTCGACACTCAGCGAAGTTCCCATTTTCGGCTGTGGGCATCTGGACGATATCAACCTCAATGCTGGAAATTCCGTGCTGGTGAGCAAGATCCAGCAGTCCGGGGTATTTCACGAATTCTTTCCCTTCAATCTTGGTGATCCAGCGTTCATCCAGCCGGGGAATCTGCTTTTCAAGAAACATGGCATTTCCACATCTTTCTTTGGCACCGCATTGAATACATGAGATAGCACTTGCATTTCGTCAGGTCGCGCTTAAAGGTTTTAGCGAAGTGCGCCACGGCTACAGGTATTGCCCTCATCGTTGATGGATACGTTGTAGAGAATCTTTCCCTCGCCAGACTCCACGAAATACTGTCCATCATCGGTCTGCAATACTCGAAGATGATCTACCTTCTAGTTGCATTTGAATCTCTTTGGCTGTC
>CALNZC010000074.1:0-1808 GCA_942490895.1 uncultured Saprospiraceae bacterium | reverse complement strand
TGATGCGTCAGTTGCCGGGGTATGACAATGGACCCAACCTTGAGTGTGAACGATATTGGTCACACCCGCGCCGGTACCACCGACAGGAAACCTGTTACCCTTGCTGGCGAGAGTATCGAGCAGAGGCTGCACCTTATCTTTTGAGTCAACCATGAACTCAACATTGTTCCGGGTGGTCCATCGCATGAAACCATCGCAATGCTGATCAGCGATATCACATACTTCACGAATAAACTCAATAGAGACAAGACGACAGGTACCGCAACGTACAGTGTATACCTCATCACCGGTCTCAGATTTGTGCATCAAAACGCCAGGCTGAGTAATCTCATGCCACAACCATTTACCCTTATTTGCCTTGATGACCGGTGGAAAAAATTGCTCATAATGTGGTGGACCAAGATCTGAAATACGGCCTTCCATTGGTTTAGTCGGATCATAACCCATGGTGTAAATCTCCTTATATTTAATATGAATTATTAGCTCAAATTAAAGCAGCATTATTTAGGCTGCGTGCTTGGCGCGGAACTCAACGATATCACGCTCAAAACCACCCTCAACCTCTTCTTCTTTCCAGAATACATAAGGATTGGAACGAGGCTCTTTGACATGCTGTGGAATCGGGTCAATACCCATAACCTGCAGGAAGGTAGGAAGACCTACACGCTGCATGGTCTCACCAACACGCTCGCGGTTTTTACCAACTTCCATCCACCAGTCCCAGATAGTCTCGATAAACTCAATGAGTTCCTCGAATTCATTATCTTTGGAAATTTTCATGAAAGGAACGATAAGAGTAGAGAACTGGGCACCATCAAGGATCGGGGCTTTGGCACCAACACAGATGGTTGCACCTTTGTCAAGACCGGGACGCAACGCGCGAGGCATAACGTTGATGCAGTGCATGCAACGGGTACATTCTTTATCGTCAATTTTCAGTTCGTCACCTTCCATCCACATACATTCGGTGGGACAGATGTCGATAACTTCTTTCTGAAGATCAAACGGACCCCAGTCTTTTCCTGCATGAGAACCACCATTTGGCGGATAATTTCCAGCAACATACTCTTTAACGGCAGCCTGATCGATGCGGATATCATCTCTCCAGGTGCCGATAACGCTGACATCGGAACGGGCAATAGCGGCAACACAGTCGTTTGGACAACCGGAAAATTTGAACTTGAATTTATAAGGGAAGGCCGGACGATGAATCTCATCCTGATAATGCATGGTCAGGTGATAGCAGGCTTCCTCAGTATCATAGCAAGACCATTCACAGCGTGACTCGCCAATACAGTTGGCAGGAGTACGCAGGTTAGAACCAGAACCACCAAGATCCTGCCCCATGTCATGGGACAGATCCCAGAAAAACGGCTCAAGATTCTCAGTACGGGTACCAAGGAGAATAATATCACCGGTTGACCCGTGGAAGTTGGTCATACCAGAACCATGCTTTTCCCACAAGTCCATCATCTGACGAAGATTTGCAGTGGAATAGTACTTGGATGACGGCTGAGCAACACGAATAGTATGAAAATGCTCAACTCCAGGAAACTGCTTTGGTAGATCAACATAACGGCCAACGATACCACCACCATACCCAAAAACACCAACTATACCGCCGTGCTTCCAATGGGTGATCCTGTCTTTATAGGATAACTCCAGGATGCCAAGAATATCCCAACACTCAGGCTTCGTTGCGGCCTGGCGCTTAATGTCGGTCACGAAGCTTGGCCACGGGCCACCTCCAATTGGTCCATCAAGGGCGTCTCATGCTTCATGATTTCCTCCCTTGAATTACTGTTTAT
>CALNZC010000073.1:0-76039 GCA_942490895.1 uncultured Saprospiraceae bacterium | reverse complement strand
GGTGCCGGTGTCTCACCGGCAGCGCTAGACGAGTGGTTCCAGGGATCACTTTTCATAGAATTGAGAGCAGGGGCGGTGTCTCACCGCCTGGTTGATGCATTGAGGCTAGGGAGAAATACATAATACTAGACCCGGGGGATGTTCCAAGGTTCCTGGTTAGTTTCAGGATTGGCTGTCGGTTTTAAACGTCTGGCTGTTCAAAGCCTGCCCGCCTACTGGCTGGTTCAATCGGTGCTCTGACGAGCACCTGTTCAAGGTTTAACGTGGAAAGCATCCATGTCCCCCTCCCATAATACTTCCAAACTCGGAGACAAAGGCGTTCATGAGGGGGTGGCCCAGACGATCCTGACATTGAGTACTAGGAGTCAGGATGTCTGGATCCGGACCGCCCCGAGTACTCGGGGTCCGGGTTTGGCGACGCAATTATCTCATGGAGGATACCCCCAAGTGCGACAAACCGGGGGAGGCAGAGTATTTCTGATTCCTTCGTTCCTGGGTTCCTGGTTGGCCTAATGTGTTCAGTCGGTTTCAAAAGACTGACTGCCCGCCTACCGAAGGCAGGGTTCCTTTTTTCCAAGTTCCTCCCTCGAAATAACGCAATAACGCCTTAACGAAATAACCCCGCTTGAGACCTCTTGGGAAATGCTAACGCCCAAGACCCAACGCCTAAGACCGGCCCTCGGCCCTGTTCCTGTTTGCCAGGTCTATTTCCTGGCCTCCGAACAAAACTACCTACAACTGCCGCGCCGCAAACGTATCCCCCTGGCGCATATCGCCCGTCTTCATGCCGTGGGTCAACCAGCGCATCCGTTGCTCGGAACTGCCGTGGGTGAACGACTCCGGGACCACATATCCGCGACTGCGCATCTGAATGCGATCATCGCCGATCGCCTGGGCCGCACTGAGTGCTTCTTCCAGATCCCCTTCCTCCAGAAAGTTTTTCATCTTCTGCGCATGATGGATCCAGACACCCGCCAGGAAGTCGGCCTGCAACTCCAGGCGCACAGAAAGGTCATTGCCCGCAGCCTTGGACATCCGAGCCTGTTGTTGACTGACCTGACTCGTGATCCCCAACAAGTTCTGAACATGGTGCGCCACCTCATGTGCTACCACATAAGCCATAGCAAAGTCGCCAGTGGCACCAAAACGGGTCTTCAGCTCCTGGTAAAATCCAAGGTCGATATAGACCTTCTGATCGGCAGGGCAGTAGAATGGGCCCGTTGCCGAACTGGCATATCCACACGCTGATCGGTCCTGATCCGTATAGAGAACCAACGTCGGATGAGGGTAACTCCTGCCTAGTTGCTCCGGGAATAATTTATCCCATACATCCTCTGTATCCTTGAGCACCACCCCGACAAATGCGGCCATTTCGTCATCTGCTGTACCTGCCTGCTGGACACCGCTGGCTTCCGCAGCAGGACTGCCAGAACCCTGGAATTGAGAGAGTAACTGCGCCGGATCCTGACCCAGAAGCAGACCTATGATCACGATCAGGATGGACCCGATCCCCAGGCCTGCCCCCACCTTCTTTGCCGTCGTGCCCTTGCGTCGGTCATCGACATTCTGACTGGATTCTCTGCCTTGCCATTTCATACGGAGGTGGTTTATATAGGCTAAAGATACATTCAGGTCGGAAATCCGGACACCCTTGCCTATAGAATTCAATTATCTTGCAGACCAATCACCCCCAACTCCATGGCTGAAAAGAAACTATTCCTCCTGGACGGTCACGCCCTGGCCTATCGCGCCCATTTTTCATTCATCGCCCGTCCATTGATCAACTCCAAAGGCTGGAACACCTCTGCCATCACCGGCTTTGTCAATACCCTCGTGGAACTCATGCAAAAAGAGAAGCCCACCCACCTGGCCGTCTCCTTCGACCTGCCCGGGCCTACCTTCCGCCATGTGATGTATCCGGAGTATAAGGCCCAACGTGAAGAACAACCCGAAGACATCAGTTTTGCCCTGCCCTGGATCCGGGACATTATCCGTGCCTGGCATATCCCGGTCGTCGAACTCGAAGGGTATGAAGCCGATGACGTCATCGGCACCCTGGCCAAACAGGCAGAGAAAGAAGGATTCACCGTCTATATGGTCACCCCGGATAAAGATTATGGCCAGCTGGTGTCCGACAAGGTCTTCATGTACAAACCCTCCCGGCAAGGGAACGGTGTGGAGATCCTCGGAAATAAAGAAGTGTGTGAACTTTGGGGCATCGAACGGGTGGACCAGGTAGTCGACATGCTCGGCCTTCAGGGAGACGCAGTGGATAATATTCCTGGAGTGCCCGGTATCGGTCCGAAGACCGCCGCCAAACTCCTGGCAGAATTCGATTCCATGGAAAATCTCCTGGACAATGCCGATCAGGTCAAGGGTAAAAACAGCGAACGACTGGTAGAATTTCGGGAGCAAGCCCTCCTGTCCAAGACTCTGGCCCGCATCGACATCCAGGCACCCATTCAATTCCACGAAGGTGATTTCCATCTGGATCCACCGGATAAGGAAAAGATGTCGGAGCTCTTCCGGGAACTGGAATTTCGTGCTCTGGCGAAAAAGATCCTCGGAGAGGAGGATGCACCAGTTGGCAGTCAGGGTGATCTCTTCGGCGGCCCGGCAACTGTCAGTCGTCCCCGTGAGAGCGTCAGTCCGGCCGCGCATTCGGTGGCCACCGAGAATATTCATTCCGTCGAACATACCTACCACCTGGTCGACACTCCTGCCAAACGAAAGGACCTGATCAAGCAACTGAAAGCTGCCAGTCCCATCTGTTTTGATACAGAAACGACAGGCGTCGACGCCATGATCGCCGAGATCGTCGGTATCTCCTTTGCCCTGAGACCCCATGAAGGTTGGTATGTCCCTTTACCCGCCGATCAGGAGGAAGCGAAGGCGATAGTCGCCGAATTCAAGGAGGTCTTCGAAGATCCCAAGACACCCAAGATCGGCCAGAATATCAAGTACGACGCTGAGATCCTCAAGTGGTATGGCATTGAACTGAAAGGAGAATATTTGGACACTATGGTGGCCCACTATCTGCTTGAGCCCGACTTGCGTCACGGTATGGACTACATGGCGGAAACCTATCTGAAATACCAACCGGTGTCCATCACCAGCCTGATCGGGAAAAAGGGTGTTCGTCAACTCAGCATGCGGGATATCGATGTAGAAAAGGTGGCTGAATACGCTTCCGAAGATGCTGATATCACCCTCCAGCTGTACCACTATCTCTGGCCGAGGATCAAAGAAGAACAATTAGAAAACCTCTACAATACCATGGAGGGGCCGCTGATCCGGGTGTTGACCGAGATGGAATTCAACGGGATCCGATTGGATAGCCCCTTCCTGGAAACCTACTCGAAACAGCTGGAAGAAGAGATTCGCCAAACCGAACGGGATGTCTATAAGGTTGCCGGTTCCCCCTTCAATCTATCCTCTCCCAAACAGGTAGGCGAGATCCTCTTTGATCGCATGCAGATCCCCTATCGATGGAAGAAGACCAAGTCGGGTCAATACAGCACAGACGAAGAAAAACTCACAGAATTGGCTCCTGAGAATCCGATCGTCGATCAGATTCTCCGATACCGTGGTCTGTCCAAACTCAAATCCACTTACGTGGATGCGCTGCCGAAGATGGTCAATCCGCGAACCGGCCGCATCCACAGTTCCTTCAACCAGACCATCGCGGCAACAGGCCGACTCAGCTCGAACAATCCCAATCTACAGAACATCCCCATTCGGACGGAGGAAGGACGCAAGGTTCGGGAGGCTTTCATCCCCCGCGATGAGAACCATATCCTTCTGGCGGCCGACTACAGCCAGATCGAATTGCGTCTGATCGCACATATCAGCGACGACCAGGCGATGCTGGAGGCTTTCCAGGCCGGACATGACATTCATGCAGCTACCGCAGCACGTGTCTATGGAGTCCCTCTGGAAGACGTCAGTAGTGATCAGCGACGCAATGCCAAAACCGTCAACTTCTCCATTATCTATGGTGCCGGTGCTACGAATCTGAGCCGCCAGTTGAATATTCCAAGGAAAGAGGCTGGTGAATTGATCGAAGCCTATTTTGCCCAATACCAGGGACTGAAACACTATATGGATTCTACAGTGGAATTTGCCCGGGAGCATGGCTACGTTGAGACTCTTCTGGGTCGCCGACGTTTTCTACGGGACATCAATTCCAAGAGCGGCCTTGAACGCAGTAATGCCGAACGCATGGCGGTGAACACACCCATTCAAGGTACCGCTGCGGATATGATCAAGGTGGCCATGATCCGCATCCAGGAAGCGCTGGAAGCAGGCAATTTTAAAACGAAAATGATCCTCCAGGTCCATGATGAACTGGTGTTCGATGTTCATCAATCCGAATTGGAAAAAGTCAGTCCGATCATTGAGGATCTGATGAAGAATGCGATCCCCGATCTGAAGGTGCCTATTCTGGTCGGGATGGGAACTGGAAAGACATGGCTGGAAGCCCATTGATCATATATGATTCATGTAAAAAAACTGATCCAACAGAAGTGGGTTCGTCGTGCAGGATGGATTGGCGGTCTCCTTTTGATCGGCTTGCTTCTGACGTATTTCACCTTTCGCAACACCCTGCTGCAAACGGCAATCCACAAGATCGAGGACCGATTCCAGGGCCAACTGGGTGGGGAGTTGTCCATAGAAGATGCCCATTTTGATTCATGGCGTAGTGTCCGGCTCCAGGGCATCTCTGTCAGAACACCAGATCTGGACACTCTTTTCACCCTCAGCAATCTCCGGGTACAACTGAGAATATGGCCCCTTTTTCTGGGGCGCACACTTCCCGCATCCGTCAGCTTGCAGCATGGCGGATTGCAAATCGTGTATTGCGACTCTCTGGAGAACAACTACCAATGGCTCAATCGATCCAGAGAGGTCAAGGTCGATACCATTTCTACTCGATCAGCGAGCAGTTTGAATGAGCAGCTATCAAGTCTGCTTGATCTGGCCTTCCGCTGGCTGCCCGATCGGTTGGATATGGAGGATGTGTCCCTTCAGTTGGATTATGTTGGAAATACCTATGCCTTTGTTGCGGACAGGGTCCAGTTGGATAAGGGGAATTTGCATACCTCGTTCACCGTTCTGAGTCCCCTGTTAACGCAAAAAGGGTCATTGAACGGGACAGTCAATCGCAGCCAGAAAAGTTTTGACATTGTCCTGACCGGAGACGATGGCCATTACCTGACATTACCTGGTTTTTATGAAATGGGGGGATTGTGGACCGCTTTGAAGGATGCCCGGCTGCGTTTGTCCGATCTCCACACAAAAGGGGACCAATTGACATTTCAATTGTTCGGTCAAACGGATCAACTGCATCTGGCTCACGCTCGTCTTTCGGATAGTCTGGTCACCCTGCCCCTTCTGGCCATGCAGGTTCATTGGCAGATCGGGTCTAAGGACATTACCCTGGATACACTGAGCACCTTTACTGTCGACCAGGTCAATGGACTTTTCGGTGGATCCTTCCAACTTCGACCCTTTCGTCAATTGGCAGTGCAAGTCCGCATTCCACCTTTGCCCGCTCAGCAATTTTTCGCTTCACTCCCTTCGGGGATGTTTCGCAATCTGGAAGGTATCCGAACGTCAGGGACATTGGACTATTCGTTTGACCTGATGATACGAGAAGACAGTCTCAACCAATCTGTACTGCGATCTCAACTCGCTTCGGATGATTTCAAAATTCTGGAATTCGGGAAGACTGATCTGAGAAAGATGAGTGGACCGTTCATGCATCAGGTCTATGAAGGTGACCGTCTGACAGAACAGTTTCTGGTCGGTCCGGAGAACCCGGACTGGGTGCCTCTGGAAGAGATCGCCCCCAATTTACGGCACGCCATATTGACCTGTGAGGACCCTTCCTTCTTTTCACATCGTGGATTTCTGGTCAGTGCCATTCAAGAGTCGATGATCCAGAATTTGAAGGAAAAACGTTTTGCTCGCGGCGGGAGTACAATCAGTATGCAGTTGGTGAAAAACGTCTTTCTCTCCAGAAAGAAATTCCTGGCCCGTAAACTGGAGGAAATTCTCCTGGTCTGGCTGATCGAAGGACAGCGACTGACTTCCAAAGAAAAGATGTTTGAAGCCTACCTCAATTTGATCGAATGGGGCCCGGGCATCTATGGCATTCGACAGGCAGCCCAATTCTATTTTGCCAAAAGTCCGGCAGATCTCGAACTGTCGGAAAGTATCTTTCTGGCGAGCATAGTCCCCAAGCCGAAGAAATATCGCTGGTATTTCGAAGGAGAACAACTCCGGCCCCAATGGTCGGAATTCAATCGGTTTATCGCGAGACGGATGATATCCAGAGGGGTCATCCCTGAATTGGATTCACTGAGTTTTACCGGCGAAGTCTTCCTCCGGGGACCTGCCTTGGCCACTCTGTCCATTCGGGATACGATCGGACTGGATTCTATGGAGCTCATCCCCGCAGATCTGATCCCGGGTGACTGGTTGGCGCCTGTGGATACGCTGTCTGTAGATTGATTTATCTTTATCAGATGAAGCATTGGATCACCGCTGTCGTAATCTTATTAGCTGGCTCGATCGCCACCGCCCAATTTGTCACCTATACCTATGTCTCTGACCGGAAGTTTCAGGACCCGACCGATCTGATCGGCTGGCAGTTCAGACCGTCAGAACTGGAGATCCCGGATACCCGCAAGTCCAAGCTTGGCCCGGGAGAATATAGTTTCGGCGTCACCCAGAACAACCTGTTTATCGAAGGGCCAGACATCGCAGGGGTGTACAGCATCAACAATATCAACCCGACAGAATATGGGTATATTCTCAATCTGATGAATGCCCGAAACCCCACTTTACAAGGCCATCTGAAGGTTATCCTGAATAAATATCGACAGGCAGATGCTGTGATCTTCAAACGGTCACCCAATGAAAAGGAGATCATCTTCTGGCTTCCACTTCTCTCCCAAGAAGAATACGACGCTAAAGGGGTGTGGTACACCGATCGTCGGGAATTGATGTATATGACCATGGATTCGATTTGGGGATCCTCCATTATGCCTTTCCTGCTGATCGATATGCAAAATAACAAACAGCAGATCCTGTCCATTGATGACAGCACGTCGATTCGATTTACCCGGGAGATCGAACACACTTTGAAAAAGAAAAAGCTGAAAAAGAAGGAAATAGACATGATCGATTCATTGCAATTGTCGATCGAAGACCTGCTGGCAGACAGTGCACTTCTGGCCGAAACCGGTGCCCGCATCGAAACAGATATTGTCGATTATCTGACCTTCAAAACCCGCATCCTGTTCGATGATGGCGGTACAAAATGGGTCGAAAAACGGTTGGTGATCAAAGGAGTCGATGAAAAAGTCGACAAAAATGCACCAGAAGGAGGTGAGAAATTTCTGTGGGAAATCTCGCTGAAAAATGGCGAAGTCATCCAGTTATTTCTAGACACCTGGCGTCGTGTCAGTTCCATAGAATGGGGCCCTCATCAGTATCTGATGAGAGGAAGCTAATCGGATAACAAGAGTCCCGGGGTCGCTAGGATTTGCAGCGTCTCATCTTTCCGACATCTTGCGAATTCCCTTCATTACCCGTACTTTACGTTCCTTTTACGCACCACAAGAGAGAGAAGACCATGCGTTACGATCCGATAGATCCTCAACTGTTTATTCAGAATCGCCGCCGTTTTACACGCGAGATGAAGCCTGAATCCATTGCCATTTTTCACTCAAATGATCAGATGCCGCGAAACGGAGATCAATACTTTGAGTATCGCCAGAATAGCAATCTCTTTTATCTATCCGGATTGGACCAGCCGGAGGCTATTGTTGTCCTCTTCCCCGATTGTATCAAAGAGGCTTTTCAAGAAGTAGCATTCATCAAACGCACGAATGAAAAGATCTCCATTTGGGAAGGCTACAAATACACCAAGGAAGATGCACGCAAGGTATCGGGTATTGAAAAGGTGTATTTTCTGGATGAGATGGAACCTGTCTTGCATGAGTTGATGCTCCTGGCAAAACGGATCTATATCAATACCACAGAGAATGACCGCTTTCAACCGGAAGTCGAGTCAAGGGACACCCGAATGGCCCGTGCGTTGATGGCAAAATATCCGGCGCATAAATACCATCGTGCCCAGCCTATCCTGAAGAAGCAGATCATGATCAAGACCGATATCGAAATCGGGATCATGCGGCATTGTATGGATATCACCAATACCACCTTTCGCAGAGTATTGAATTTTGTCAAACCGGGTGTCATGGAATATGAAATCGAGGCCGAGATCGGTCACGAATTCATCCGTAACCGTGCCTGGCATGGCTACCACCCGATCATCGGCTCAGGGAAGAATAATTGTGTTCTCCATTACAATGAGAATAACATGGTTTGCCAGGATGGCGAACTTCTTCTCCTTGACTTTGGGGCAGAATATGCGAACTACTCTGCCGACCTCACTCGAACTATACCCGTCAACGGCACCTTTACGGAACGTCAAAAGGCGGTCTATAATTCGGTCTTACGCGTCATGAAGGAAGCGACCACCATGTTGGTTCCTGGTAACAATCTTACTGACTATCAAAAAGAGGTAGGCCAATTAATGGAGAGCGAATTACTCGGACTCGGCCTGATCAGCAAAGACGATATTAAAAAACAGGACCCGGATTGGCCCGCTTATAAAAAGTACTTCATGCACGGCACATCCCATCATCTGGGGTTGGATGTCCATGACAGTAATCATCGCTATGACCCCATTCAAGCAGGAATGGTATTTACATGCGAGCCCGGTATTTATATCCCGGAAGAAGGCTTCGGCATTCGGATTGAAAACGACATCCTGGTCACCGATCACGAACCCGTAGACCTGATGGGGCACATCCCTGTGGAGGTAGAAGAAATTGAGGATTTGATGAATGCCAAAGTGCTTCAATAATTCAGCCTCACCATCAATATAAAATCAACCAGCCGTTACTGCGCTATTGGAAGGGTCGACAAATAGTCGACCCTTTTTATGGAATGTTCTATATAATTGTATTGAGAATTGGGTTGTAAAGCATCATGTGTTGAAAGAGTTGTAATTTCTGCTTTGGTTCACAATGATCCCTTGATTTTATGAAAGCCACCCTCTTCCTCCTTTGCGTATTTTTCATCCCGTTTCGAAATGTGGGCCAACCCATCCTGGCCGGTCCAACTGATTATTCCGTTAAGGTGACGAATTTAAAAGCTGGTGACACACTCATCCTCAGCGCCGGCACCTACACCGACCAATTGAAAATATTTGACCTGGCGGGAACGGAACAAGCACCCATTGTGATTGTCGGAGATGTCCTCTCTACAAAATTCACTGGAAATGCCTGTTGCAACACGGTGAGTATAAAAAAGTCGGCCTACGTCGAACTGCATGACATCCTCATTGATGGTCAAAATATCCCTTATATCGATGCCATCAAGGCAGAGGGAACTTCAGGTAATTGGGCGCACCATATCACCCTGGACAATATCCATATCATCGGTCATGGAGGGGATCAGCAGACAGTGGGCATTAGCACCAAATGCCCCGCCTGGGATTGGGTCATCCAACACTGTCATATCGATGGCGCTGGAACAGGCATGTATCTGGGTAATTCGGATGGATCCGCTCCATTTGTGAATGGCTTGATTGAATACAATCTGATCCGAAATACAGTGGGATACAATGCCGAGATCAAACATCAGAATGTCGGGAGTCGCAATATTCCAGGAATGACCCTGAATGGGAAAACGATCATCCGCCACAACGTTTGGACCAAGGCAGAAAATGCCAGTACGGGAGGAAATGCCCGACCCAATTTATTGGTGGGCAATTTTCCAGCTTCAGGAGATGGCGCAAACGATGTTTACGAAATCTATGGCAATTTATTCTGGCAGAATCCGGTAGAATCTCTTTTCCAGGGGACTGGGAATATTGCCTTTTACGATAATATTTGTATCAACCAATCTGGCGGTGGAGGAATCACCTTTCAAAGCCATAACGGATTTCAACCCCGAAATATTCATGTTTTTCACAACACGGTTATCAGTGATCAAAGCTGGGGCATCCGATTGTCTGACACCGATCCTGCTTATCAGAAATATATTTATGGTAATGCTGTATTCTCCGATCATTCGACGCCCATTCGAATTGTTGGATCTGGAATAACAACTGTGAATGTGTTGGAGAGTGTGACCGATCAGGTATCAAATGCCGAAACTTACATCCACAAATTATCCACCGAAATAATGGATGTAGATGTATTTCCCATAAATAATAGTCCACTACACAGTTTGATAATTCCATCCGATCCATTTCAGACCTTTTACGATTACAATCAGGATTTCAACGGCTCGACTCGCGACTGGTCGTATCGGGGTGCCTATCATGGTGAGGGTATTCATCCGGGATGGCAACTGGCACTTGAGGAAAAACCCGTCCTCGGCCCTCCGGTCACCACAAAGGATCTTTTACCGAAAACCACGTTCACACTTTACCCGAATCCAGCAGATCAATTTGTTCAAATTGACTTGCCATTTTTCGACGTCCATTCATCTCCTCTATCTGTACTTTTGGTTGATTGCTCTGGCAGAATAATCCAATCGCAAATGGTAACGAAAAACCAGATCAGCATACATTTGGCCGGCATTCAAACGGGCATGTACTGGATCCAAATAAAGACATCGGAGACCCTGCTTCAGTCTGCTTTGATCAAGCTCTAGAACGCACTTGAATAATCTTTGAAGGTCGAAAAATAGAGTACTGATCAACCGATCAATGTACTGGCAATATCCACCTTTCGTGCTTGCCAGGCGGGGAACAATGCAGCGATAATGCCAAAGCCCAGAACAGCCAGGAATAACCACAATTCTTCTGGAAGAAATACCCAGGCATCAAATGCATAATGCCATTCGTCTTCCAGAAAACGTCCGGTCAGCCAAAGCCCAAGATGAGCCACACCCAGCCCGAGCAAAGCTCCTGCAAAAGCCAATAAAAACCCTTCCTGCACAATCAGACGAAATACGCCACCCGGAGAGCTTCCCATCATCCGAAGTAATGCCAGTTCATATCGCCTGGCTTGAAGGGAACTGTATAAGCTGACAAATATGCTCAAACCAGATACAGCCAAAATGATCCAGGCAAGGAGGCGCAACAGTTCTGTGCCTGCGCCCATCAATGCATATAGTCTATTCATTTCCATTGCTGGAGATGCCGCCATCATGTCGGTATTTTCATTGATATTTCTGGGCAAATTCAGGGTGAGGTGATTTCGCACTTTATACTGGATCAGCAATGTGGTGATCTCTCGGTTGTCCTCTTCGGCTGTCACTTCATGATTATGGCCGTCATGTCCATGATCATGCACCATCCATACACTTTCCAAAGGGGTGAGCAGCAGTTGGTCGGCCACCGAGCCATTGGGCTGAAGGATGCCCACTACCCGAAATCCCGGACCGTCTTCATGCGTCAGATCTTCGTTATCATCCAGTCCGTGCACACTTTGAAAGGACTGTCCAATGGTCAACCCGAGGGCCTTCGCCACTGAAGCTCCAGCGACGATATCCATGGGTTCCGTCTGTTGTTTTCCATCAGCAACCTGAAGGTCATACATGCCATAAAATGACGTATCTGTTCCGACAATGCGATACCCCTGATAACTGTCTCCCAGCGACAACGGAACAGCTCTGCTGATCAATGGGTGGCCAGGTCTTAGAAAGGGCTTGGTCGCCTGAAGAGGAATATTCCCTGTGGGTACATCCAGATGATACATACCGGACAAGATCAACTGTAAGGGACTTCCCTTGGCTCCGATCACCAAATCGATTCCGGCCAGGTTCCGATCGAGCCGCTCCGTGATCATCCTGTCGAAGAGGAAAACGCCTGCGATCAAACCGGTACTGAGTGCCAGGAGGACCAGGTTGAGGACCAACTGCGCCGGCTTGTGCACCAGATGCTTCCAGCTTAACCAGAGACTATACATGGCGGTCCAGGGTGATGGTGTGAGGAATCCGGTCTTTTATCCGTTGGTCATGTGTGACTATGATCAGAGCAGAATGACTTTCGGATGCATGCGCTTCCAATAATCCACAAACCTCCAGACAATGCCGGTCATCCAGAGCACTCGTAGGCTCATCCGCCAGGAGAATATCGGGTTGATTGATCAACGCTCTTGCCAACGAAATCCGTTGTTGCTCACCCTGGCTGCAGTGTCTGGGATAGGCCTTTATCCGGTGCGACACGCCCAATCTCCCTAGTAAGGCACGTATCCCTGAAAGATCCACTTTCTGGCCCGCCAGTCGTTGAGCGAGGGCAATATTTTCCTCGACACTTAACGCCTGAAGAAAATGAGGGGTTTGGAACACAATCCCGATATGCTTCCCCCTGAACTGATCTTGTTGCTTCCTGGGCACGTTCTGAAGTTCTGTTCCATGAATACTGACTGTACCTGAAAGAGGCTGTCGGAGACCAGAAAGCAGTTGAAGGAGAGTGGTCTTGCCGGTTCCTGATTCACCAAGGATCAAGAGCTGATCGCCAGCATCGCATTGAATATCCGGGAAGATCATCTCAAATCCACCCGAATATTGATAAGTCAATCCTTTAGCTTGGATCATGGATCAAATATACTGCATCAGTTTTAGTGCTGCCCACTGATCACATTTCACGAATATGCCCTGGCTCGCCTATTGGATCCTGCCGATCTGATGGTGCATTGTTCAATTCGTTGAGAATCCAATTAGCGCAAGCATTGAAATCAGGAAAACATTTTTTCGTACTTACCAGTCCCGGAACCAGGTTGATCCCCTCCAACATGTCCTTCGGTTGTCCATGTAATCCCGTGAAGGCCAATTTGATCCCCCGATCCAAGAGGCCCTGAGCAGCTTCTTCCAAAGCATACAACCCGGATTGATCCACATAAGGTACCCGATCCATTCGGATCACGACATAACGCACATCGGGAAGGGCCTCTACCATTTGTTTAAAGCGAGTTGCAAATCCAAAAAACAGGGGACCATCCAGGTGCTTGATATAGACATGCTTTCCATACTTCTCGAGGAAGTTCTTTTCATCAGTCCAGGTCTGTTCTCGCGCAAAATCCTGTAGAGGACTCGAATAGGCTTTATTCTCGATGACATCAGAGATATTCTTCATAAAGAGTATTGCAGCCATCACCATACCGGCTGCCACAGCCACCAGCAAGTCGACAAAGACAGTCAACAGCAAGACGATGATCATGACGATCGCATCTGCCTTGGGAATCTTGCGCAAATGGCGCATCCCCTTATAATCGATGATCCCGATACCCACCGTGATCAGGATACCTGCTAGCACGGCATTGGGAACATGACCCACAACCGAACCCAACCCCAGAAGCACCACTACAAGGAATATTCCTGCAATCACTCCTGACATCCGGGTCTTTCCACCATTGCGGATATTCACAACGGTACGCATCGTGGCTCCTGCACCCGGCAATCCACCGATCAAGGCAGCACCCATGTTGCCGATCCCCTGACCGATCAGTTCCTGGTCACTGTCATGTCTGGTTTTGGTCATATTGTCTGCTACCACGGAGGTAAGCAAAGAATCAATCCCTCCTAAAAAGGCCAGAGTAAGGGCATATTCAAAAATATGAAGCCAGTGCTCCCAGTCTGCAAAGACAGCAAACAATCCCAGTTGAATTTTAGGTAATCCCACTGGAATTGGACCTCCTGAATCCAGCTGCAGGATCACATCCGGTTTAAAGAAGAAAAAAGTAACAAGGGTCAGGACAATCAAGGCTACCAATGCAGAGGGTACCTTTCGTGTGATTTTGGGAAACAGATAAATAATTCCGATGGTGACTAAAGCCACCAAGACACTCCAAAGATTGAATGCTTCCGGTATCTCATGTAATGCGCTGAATGTACCCAGTGGCCCACCAGATGGTGCATGGACACCTAGAAAAGGAAATAATTGGGTAATGATAATGATAAATCCGATCCCACTCATAAATCCGGAAACAACCGAATAGGGTATGAACCGAATATACTTTCCCAATCTGAAGACACCCATCAGGCTTTCCAGTATTCCTGCCAGAAAGAAGGTGGCAAAAATAAACGGAATACCGGCTTCCAGGCTTCCTGTATACTGGATAGCTTCAGTGATCACAACTGCTGAAACCACGGTCATAGGTGCTGTAGGCCCACTGATTTGTGTAAATGTCCCTCCGAAAAGTGCTGCAATGACCCCTATAGCAATGGCGCCATAAAGACCTGCGATGGCACCCAACTCAGTTTGTTCTCCGAAAGCTAAGGCCAGTGGAAGGGCTACAATACCTGCTGTCAAGCCACCAAAGAGGTCTCCGCGAAGGTGACGGAGTGTAAACGATGAAAGCCAAGAACCGTTTTGTCTCATATTCGCTCAACTTAGCGAATATCTGACAGATTAGAGAATTTTAATTTGCTGGATACGGCAATTTCAAAATCGAGAATAAGGATGACCGAAAAATGTGATCGGATTGTTCAGTGAATCTCCATTAGATGTCATACTGATAGATCGCATGGTCCAGGGGTTCATTGGGTCCCATTTCCTTCAATGGCTTGATGATCCCATCCTCCAGGCGATAGACCCAGCCATGAAGGTGCGGTGCCTTCTTCTTTTGCCAGGCGGCCTGTATGATCGATGTTTTTGCCAGGTTATACACCTGCTCTTCGATATTCAATTCGATCAACCGGTCCACCTGATCATTTGGTGTGGGTAACTGATCGATCTCTTCCTGGTGGTAACGGTAGACATCTTTGATATTGCGCAGCCAGTTGTCGATCAGGCCAAAACCAGTGTTGGACATCGCTGCCTTGACACCCCCGCATCCATAGTGTCCGCAAACAATAACATGCTCTACATCTAATACCTCTACTGCATATTGCAATACGCTCAGCATATTCATATCCGTGTGGACCACAAGGTTAGCCACATTGCGATGAATGAAGATGTCACCGGGGTTGGTTTGAGTGATTTCATTAGGTGGTACACGACTGTCTGCACAACCGATCCAAAGGATTTTCGGCCTCTGGACATCTACCAGACGATCAAAAAAGCCCGGATCCTGATCCGTTTTCCCAAGGGCCCACTGTTTGTTGTCCTGGAGCAGTTTTTCGTACACTTTCATATTGAAGTCTTTGATTGGAATGAATAATAATCACATCCTTATTCAGGTATATCAATTAATTCAAGCGTGATATGCTTGTCCTTAGCCATCTCTTTGAAATTATGAATCAAGCGGACGGCATCAAAATCGATCTCCTTGGACTGACTACCATCAATGATTACATCACTATGATCAGGCAGGTGATCCAGGGTTAACTGGAGGCTCGCTTTATTCAGAAAAGAAACATGCTCGGAAAGGACCAGTTTGATCACTTTGTGGCCATCCCGATCGGGGTGAGCTTCCTCATGATAGAAGTATGGAGTCTTGTAATTCGTCTTCAGGACATAGAAAATACCGACGCACATCCCCACCATAATACCGGTCAACAGATCCGTCAGTAAGACGGCAACGATAGTCGTCATAAAGGGGAGAAATTGACGGATCCCATTTCTCATTTGTGACCGGTAGAGCATTGGTTTGGTCAACTTGAATCCAATGACCAACAGGATGGCTGCTAACGCAGACAACGGAATTTCGTTGAGGAGGTGTGGCAGACCGATCACACATCCTGCGAGCAATACACCATGGACTATTGCCGAAAACTTACTTTCCGCCCCCGCTTCAACGTTCGCACTACTTCGTACAATGACAGCCGTCATGGGAAGACCACCGATCAGGCCACTGAGAAAATTACCAACACCTTGCGCTTTCATTTCCCTGTTCAATGGGGTATGTCGTTTATGGTGGTCCAGTTTATCTACCGCTTCTACACTCAGCAAAGTCTCCAGACTGGCAATAATGGCAATCACCGCAGCCACTTTCCAAGTCCCCATGAAAGACAGAGCTGACCAGTCCGGAAATGTCAATAGACTGGTTAACCCTTCCTCCGGAGCTGGAATTGGAATTTGAACGGCATGCTCAATTCCGATCGCCAAATCGGGACCTGCTGTGGCCATGAACTGTCGGATGACAATACCCAGGATCACCGCCAGTAATGCTCCGGGGATCAGACCCAAGGATGGGATCATTTTCTTGACATAGTTATCCCAACCCAACATGGTCACCAGGGCAATAATACCGATGATCACCGCACCTTGATGGATATGCGTGAACCCATAGATCAGCTCTTCAAATGTATTCCGTCCATCTGTGCCGCGGAAACTCATTTCCCCGAATGCATCCATATCCATTCCCAGAAAATGAGGGATCTGTTTCAGGATCAAAATGATCCCGATAGCAGCCAGCATCCCTTTGATCACGGAGACTGGAAAATAGAGGCCAATGATCCCGGCTTTGAGATAACCAAGGACGACCTGGAAAACACCGGCAAGAACGACTGCTGCCAGAAAGGCTTCAAATGACCCCATGGAGGCGATAGAATCCAGAACGATCACTGCCAACCCTGCTGCTGGTCCTGACACACTTAATGCCGAACCGCTCAAGCCGCCAACAACGATCCCTCCTATAATCCCTGTAATCAAGCCTGACATCAATGGTGCTCCAGAGGCCAGGGCAATACCCAGACAAAGTGGCAAGGCCACTAAAAACACAACAATACCTGCTGGAATATCCTTTTTCCAGTTTGAAAATAAATTTTTCTGATGTCCTGAATGCATCTTTTTCCATTATTAGTAACGGAAAGAAACGGAACTACACCCCAGACAGTTGTAGAATGAACTCCTTCTGACCTCAATCTAATGGCATTCTAATTCGCCATCCAGAGTACTTCGGGAGCCCTACCTTTGTGCAATGGCGTTGCGGAGCAGCTATTCAAGAACCCTCATAGAGGCAGGATGCGATGAAGCCGGACGGGGCTGTCTGGCCGGTCCTGTTTTCGCAGCGGCGGTGATCCTGCCGGCTCGTTGGCATCATCCACTGCTCAATGACTCCAAGCAATTGAGTGAATCCGACCGGGACACCCTGCGACCGATCATAGAGAAGAAAGCTGTCGCCTGGGCAGTCGCCATGTGCTCCCCGGAAGAAATCGATGAGATCAATATCCTGCAAGCGTCCATTCGGGCCATGCACAAGGCGATCGACGCACTCACTCCTTCCCCTCAACATCTCCTGATCGACGGGAACCGGTTCAAACCCGTTCTGGGAATCCCACATACCTGCATCGTTGGTGGTGATGGCAAATTCAAATCCATTGCTGCTGCCTCCATCCTGGCCAAAACACACCGGGATACCTGGATGACTCAGGCCCATCAACAATATCCTCAATATCATTGGCTGGAGAATAAGGGTTATCCCACTCGTGCACATCGAGAAGCCGTCCTCCTTCATGGCCCGTCTCCCCATCATCGAGTGTCTTTCAAAATCGATGGCATCCCCATCGGAGAGCGCTTTCCCACCTGACCCGCAGGGATGCCGTACATTTGTCGCAAAGAATTGGACGATGCGCATTGGAATTATTGGTAGTGGAGCCATGGGCTCCGGAATTGCTCAAGTCGCCGCTTCAGCCGGCCACGATGTTGTACTTTATGATACCCGGCAAGAAGCCCTCAATAAATCGAGGGACCAACTGCAAAAGATTCTCAACCGCCAGATCGAAAAAGGACGCATGTCCGATGTGGAGGTCAAAACCATCGTCGGACGACATGCTTATGCAGAGACCCTTGGTGCCCTCAAAGATTGTGGCCTCATCATCGAAGCCATCATTGAAGACCTGGCCGTCAAGCGTTCTGTCTTTCAGGAGTTGGAAAAACTGGTGCAAGATGACGCAATCCTGGCCACCAATACCTCCTCCCTGTCCATCGCATCTATTGCCGCTGCCTGTCAACTTCCCGAACGAGTCATTGGGCTCCACTTTTTCAACCCGGCCCCTCTGATGAAACTGGTGGAGATCATCCCCGCATTACAAACCCGTCCGGACCTTCCAGCCATGTTGCATCAGTTGATGCTTTCCTGGGGGAAATATCCAGTCATGGCCAGGGATACTCCCGGTTTTATCGTCAACAGAATTGCCCGGCCATTTTATAGTGAATCCATCCGCCTGCTTGAAGAAGGTCTGGGTACAAAAGAAGAGATCGATACAGCCATGAAAGAGATTGGTGGATTTCGAATGGGCCCGTTTGAACTGATGGACTTCATCGGCCACGATGTCAATTATGCCGTCACAGAATCCGTTTGGACAGCCTGTTATTATGAACCCCGATATCAACCATCCTTTACTCAACGCCGGTTGGTCGATGCCGGCTGGCTTGGACGAAAAACCGGCCGGGGGTTCTATGACTATCGCCCGGAAGCCAATGCGTCAAAGCCCGACCCCGAAAGGACCGATACGGAAAAAATGCGTCGACTCTTTGAACGAATAGTGGTCATGTTGATTAATGAAGCCGCCGATGCGATGTACTATCAAGTCGCCTCACGTGACGATATTGATCAGGCCATGACACTCGGTGTAAACTATCCAAAAGGACTTTTACGATGGGCAGATGAATGGGGCATCGCCACCTGCGAATCCCGTCTGGATCGCCTCTTCAACGCTTATCATGACCCCCGATACCGATGCAGTCCCCTCCTCCGCTCTCTGGCCCAGAATGGAGAACGTTTCTACCCGGAAGAAAATATCTGATATGAATAGTGATCCTAAAAAACCTCTTGCTACCCGAGTTGTCGATGAGATGATGAATGGTGATGCATTCAGCCAATGGCTGAAAATCGAGCGCATGGAGGAAGGCTCAGGACACTGCACCCTCCGTATGACCGTCCGGGATGAAATGGTCAATGGGTTCTTCATCGCCCATGGCGGCATTTCCTATGCCCTGGCCGACAGCGCTCTCGCCTTTGCTTCAAATGGCCATGGGATCAAAGCCGTATCCATAGAAACATCGATTTCACACCTTCGACCTGTCCAGGTAGGGGATACTCTCACGGCCATCGCAACCGAGGATAACCTGGGTCGAAAAACGGGCGTATACCGCGTAGAAGTGATGAATCAGAAGGGCAAGATGGTTGCCCTGTTCAAAGGCACAGTCTTTCGAGGAGGGGAGCCATGGTTTCCTGTAGAATAGACACAAACCTTTCACCACATGTAGATGGTTGAAATACCCCTACTGGAAACTTCTGACTCGATCTAATCGATTTCTATCGTGGATGTGATCCGCAACGTTTTTCCACTTTTTTCTTTCTGTTCGAGCAGCTCCATCACCTGATTCCGGCATTGGATCAACTGGGGAATTCGCTTCACTGAAACTTCATGATCACAGCCAAAGCGCTCATTATTGCTGAAGTTCTTACGCTGATGAAACACGATCTTGTTATTGATCAATGTGTTCAGTATTTCCTTTGCTTCCTCAATCGAAAATTCCCCGTCAATCAATTGGATACTGGAGTGGCGAGGAGTCGCTGTGGACGGTTGTTGTTTCGTTAATGTCTGCATCGCAGTGTATGTTGAAATGTGAAAAATGATTTGATTGGGTTGTCAATTCAATTATTGACCTTGTCCTAATGAATAGGATGCCTTACCGTCAAACTGGTATAAATTTTCCGTTTTGATAATATCCAGATTTGCTAGATGGGCTTGTGACAGGAGCTGAATAATATCTGTACTTGAGAAATTTTTCTCTTGACTTGGTGTAAACCGACATCTCCAGTGATCCGTACAGAACGTCTCTTTAAAACCATCGGGCCAAACTTTGATCCCCCGATTTGTGATCATGGTGAGTTGAACATCATTTAACCCCAACTGATTTAATTGATTGGCCAAATCAACTGGATCGCTTCCAGGCCAATGAACGAATACATCAACTCCGTCCAGGACTTTTATACCCGCGGGGCGTCGCTTGTATGGGGCCAGAACCAGAGGTTTGCTCATAGTAAAGGATGCAGGCTCAATCGTATGCGGCGTCTGGCCCAGTCGCTCAATGACCGCATCGGCAAATTCTTGTGTACTCAGCTTGAACTGACTAGTACCCTCAGAATAGATATCCATGGTATGGCATCCATCCTCCAGCGTTTTCAACCAGGCATTCTGGATTTTTTCAGCAACAGCATATTCACCAATGTGGGTCAACATCTGGATAGCCCCTTGCAATAATCCGGACGGGTTTGCGACGTTTTGACCAGCAATGGTAGGTGCAGAACCATGAATGGCTTCAAACATGGCACATTCTTCGCCGATGTTTGCAGACCCCGCCAATCCGACAGATCCGGATATTTGAGCAGCAATGTCTGAAACGATATCGCCATACAGATTAGGCAAGACAATAACATCAAATTTCTCCGGAGAATCAGCCAACATGGCGGCTCCTATATCAATAATCCAGTGATCGTTCTCGATGTCGGGATACTCGGCAGCTATCTCTTTAAAGACTTGATGAAACAAACCATCCGTTTGTTTCATAATATTATCCTTCGTAAAACAGCTCACTTTTTTTCGCCCTGTCTGACGGGCATATTCAAACGCATATCGGACAATCTTTTCGCAGCCAGGACGACTGATCAGTTTGAGGCATTGAACGACTTCGTCCGTCTGCTGATGTTCAATGCCACCGTAAAGATCTTCTTCATTCTCACGGATGATGACCACATCCATATCCTGATGCTTCGACCGAATGAATGGCGAAAAACTTTTGCAGGGTCTGACATTGGCATATAACCCAAGAAATTTTCGGGTGGTGACATTCAGACTCTTATACCCTCCTCCCTGTGGAGTGGTGATCGGTGCTTTCAGAAAAATGCGATTCCGACGGATAACATCCCAGGTATCCGCGGATATTCCTGAAGTATTGCCCGCCAGGTAGACTTTTTCGCCAATCTCGACCTCCTCATAGACTAGAGGTGCGTCGGCGGCAGCCAAAATCCTCAAAGTCGCATACATGATCTCAGGACCAATGCCATCTCCGCGCGCTATCGTAATTGTCTTCATATCTGTTTGATGTTTGATGTTGAACGCAAAGATCCCGCTTTTGATCATAATTAAACATTTATATTTGTAATGAATTACATAAGCATTTCTTATGAACTACACCTTGCACCAGCTTCAGGTCTTTCTACAAGTAGTCAAGACACAAAGTGTGACTAAGGCCGCAAGAGAACTCAATCTGACCCAACCAGCCGTTTCGATCCAACTGAAAAAGCTGCAGGATCAATTCGATATTCCGTTGTCAGAAGTGATTGGCCGTAAAATCTACATTACGGACTTTGGACACGAAATCGCTCTGGCTGCTGAAAATATATTAAACCAGGTCCATGCGATTAATTTCAAAACAATGGCCTATAAAGGTCAACTGGCAGGTAGACTCCGCATTTCTGTTGTGTCAACAGGTAAATATGTCATGCCTTATTTTATTTCCGACTTTATTGCCCAACATCCGGGAATTAATCTCCAAATGGATGTGACCAACAAACAAAGGGTTACAGAAAGTCTCGAGCACAATGAAGTTGATTTTTCATTGGTTTCAATCTTGCCGAAAAGTATGGATGTCGAGACGCTGGAGCTACTACCCAATAAACTGTTCCTTGTTGGAAACTCCCGACAGGTCCCCACCACAAAGCGGAATGTGAGAACGGTATTCAACCAACATCCACTCATCTTTCGGGAAGAAGGATCGGGTACCCGACAGACTATGGAGCACTTTATTAGATCCAATCAAATATCTGTGGTAAAAAAACTCGAACTCACCTCAAATGAAGCAGTCAAACAAGCCGTTTTGGCTGGCCTTGGCTTTTCCATTATGCCCTTGATTGGCATTAAGAATGAACTCAGGAACAATGAACTTCAGATCATTCCAATCAAAGGTTTGCCGATCCAGACTATGTGGACACTGATCTGGCCTAAATCAAAAAATCATGCTCCTGTGGCTCGTGCCATCCTGGATCATATCGACAAAGAACGGTCCCAATTGGTCAACACCTATTTTCATTGGTATGAATCGTATTGACCGCTATCGACATACTTTGACAATACGTTGTACATATGGATCATCTGATGCTTCATCGATCAGGATCACTTGATAAACACCCGGTTGCAGTGTCGATAAATCAATCTCTGAAATAACTGATGCCGATGTATAAGTTTGAAGGAGTTGACCCAAAGCATCCATCACATAAGCTGCTTTGATTCTTGGCTCCTCCGGTAGTTTGACCCGACCACTCGTCGGATTCGGAAACAGGATGAATGGGTCACGGATTGTATGGTCTTGAAGATCTGAAAGTCCTTTAATCTCGCCTTGTACATAAATCACTCTGTTCGTGACATTGTCTTGATATACGATATGCAAAAGTCCATTTGCAAAATGCGCATCTGGCCGCAATTGATTGCCATTGGTGGAAGGATTGAGGACCTTGGTTTCTGCAGTCACTAACCCTTCCGGTCCGGTTGTTGACAATCGATACTTGATATCCAGATCGCCAGCATAGGACTCTTCCCAAATCAGGAAGACTGTATCCTGATTCCCCGTGATCCGTGGGTGGTCCTGAACCAGTTGACTCTCCGGTGAATTGGATAAATATTGATGGATTACAACCTTCTGACTATCCAGATCAAACACCGAAAAAAAGACCCGCTCACGTCCACCCGGGGCCGCTCGGAAGGTAGAAATCAACCGGTTTCCAGCCCAATATCCATCCGGCGCAGTGGCCGGGCACGAAGCAAAAAAACTGCCGGTTTGGTCGACCTCATATCCATCCGAAAATGTATCTCCCTTGTCTGTCGAAATGCCCGCCCAGATCGTGCGAATATTCTGATCATTATTCCGATAGATTATAGCCAGTTTTTCATCGCCAACAGCCAGCTGAGCGGCACAGCAATCACAGGCCTCTCCTTCGATGATCTCTGAGGATGCATTCACATCTTCTCCAAAAGAAGCCCCATAGTCCGTACTTTTGGATACCACATATCTCGCTTCTGAAAAGTCGGGCTCAAATCGCATAAATCCGACCCATACTTGCCCATCCGGTCCTGCTGCCACATCCGGAAAACGACTCAGATCATCTCCCAATGCCCAATCGATATCATTCTTTTGGCTAAATGTCACACCACCGTCAGATGAATGAAAAAGGCTGACTCCCGTTTCATGTTCAGGTTGTTCCTTTCCGACAACATACACATCCTGTCCAAAAGCTGTCAGCTCAGGCCCGGCCCAGCTGGCCCCGAAATACTGCGTGCCGATCGGGTTGATCTGTTTGGGTGTGGTCATCTGGCCCTGTTCAAACCGACCCAGGAAAACCTTGTGCAGCGCCTCGTATGACCAGAGCATGACGGGGTCACCATTCCCATTGACCACAATTCGTGGCCCGGAGTATCCATAACTGGAGGTTGCCACCGGTATAGGATCTGACCATATGACTTCCTGGGTATATCCCAGGATCATCCCACAGGTAAACATCCCGGTCAACATGAATTTATTCAATGAAAGCATTTTGGTGATCTTTCCTTCAAGTTAGTTGATTCTGAGGAGTTTCTTCCTTGAAGTCTGTTTGAACCCGTTGCAACCGGGCATTCTATTGTGCATATCCTGCCTCCAATATGGCCCGGATTTGTTCCTTGATTTGTGGAGCAACAAACGCAGCCTGCAATGCCATTCGGTTCACGATAAGAAAATCGTCTTTTTGCCAACCAAATGCCTGTGCAATTAAAGCATATTCCCGGCTCAAGGTAGTTTGGGTCAACCCCCGACCATCCGTATTGATGGACAATGAGACACCAGCCCGATAAAGTTGATCAATACTGTGCTTGGTCATTTTGGCAAAAATCCCGGTTTGTAAATTGCTGCTGGGACAAACCTCCAGATGGAGGCGATGTTGTGCGAGATAGTGCACTAATTCGGGATCCTCGATACTGCGCACACCGTGTCCGATCCGGCGAGGACCCAAATATTCCAGGGTTTCGCTGACACTTGCCGGACCGCGTGCCTCACCCGCATGTGCTGTACAAGGCAGGTTGTGTTCGGCCGCAAAACGGAATGCAGGGATATGGGCATTCAAAGAAAAGCCTTCATCTGCCGCCAAATCAAGTCCGACAACTCCCCGATTACGAAATGCCAATGCCAGGTTCACCGTTTCCATACTTTGTTCAACTGAATAGTGACGGAGAGTGCACAACAACAATCGCGTCACAACACCCGTCTCCTGTTCTGCGCTTTCAGCCGCTTGGCAAAGAGTATTCACAACTTCTTCAGCAGTCATCCCATTCGTCGTATGGAGAAGGGGTGCAAAACGAATTTCCGCATAAATCACGCCATCCAGTACTAGTTCCCGGACCAGTTGGCGTAGGGCTTTTTCAAGGTTTTCTTTTGTTTGTAACAATGCTATGGCCGAGGCGGGATAACGGAGAAAATCTGTAAGATCACGGCACACCTCAGGAGCGACATATTCCCTCAAATATTCATCCCGGGATAGTCCTGGCTGCAAGCCTTGCACATTCGCCAAACTCAAAGAAGTGTCCAGATGGACATGCAACTCGATCTTGGGTAGATCCTGAAAGGATATGACACTGGATGGTCCCACCCCCCAAAGGTGCGTTTTCTTATACATTGTCGCTACCTCCTACCTCATTGGGCTTGAAAAAGCCCGTATATTTAGGCCTTTCTGGATATAACCCCTACAAAATGTCAAAAATTAAAGTAGCCAATCCCGTTGTAGAACTGGACGGTGACGAAATGACCCGGATCATTTGGACCTTCATCAAGGAGAAGCTCATTCTTCCATACCTGGATATCGACATCAAATACTATGACCTCGGAATGGAATACCGCGATGAGACCAATGATCAGGTCACCGTGGATGCCGCTGAGGCCATCAAAAAGTATAACGTTGGGATCAAGTGTGCCACCATCACACCAGATGAAGAACGGGTGGAGGAATTTGGCCTCAAGAAGATGTGGAGAAGCCCGAATGGCACCATCCGGAATATTCTGGGAGGAACGGTATTTCGCGAACCGATTGTCTGCACCAATATTCCTCGTCTGGTCCCCAACTGGACAGCCCCGATCTGTATTGGACGTCATGCATTCGGTGACCAGTACAAGGCGACCGATTTCCTGACCAAAGGAAAAGGTAAACTGACCATCAAGTTTGAAGGTGAAGATGGCACCAACCAGGAATTCGAAGTGTACAACTTTGAGGGTGATGGTGTAGCCATGGCCATGTACAATACCGACGCCAGCATTCGTGGTTTTGCCCGTTCTTGCTTCAACATGGCCTTGACCAAAGGATGGCCGCTATATCTCAGTACCAAGAACACCATCCTCAAGCAATACGATGGCCGTTTCAAGGATATTTTCCAGGAGATCTATGACACAGAATTCAAAACGAAAATGGAGCAGGCGGGTATTACCTACGAGCATCGCCTGATCGATGATATGGTTGCCTCTGCGCTGAAGTGGCATGGCAACTTCGTGTGGGCCTGCAAAAATTATGATGGTGATGTACAGAGTGATACCGTGGCCCAGGGGTTCGGATCTCTCGGCCTTATGACCAGTGTGTTGGTGACTCCCGATGGCAAGACTGTGGAAGCAGAAGCGGCACATGGAACGGTCACCCGTCACTATCGCATGCACCAGCAAGGGAAAAAAACCAGCACCAATCCGATCGCCAGCATCTTTGCCTGGACACGTGGATTGGCTCACCGCGGCAAACTGGATGACAACCAGGACCTCATCCGTTTTGCTGAAACCCTTGAATCAGTCTGTATCGATACCGTGCAAAGCGGCAAAATGACCAAGGATCTGGCCGTGTGCATCCATGGTGCAAAATCTGTAACGACCGACCATTACCTGACCACCGAGGAATTCCTCGATGCTCTGGATACCGAACTTCAGTCCCGACTGAAAGCATAAGCCAACGGATTCTATCCAAACCAAAAAAGCCGGTCCGTTATGCGGGCCGGCTTTTCTATTTATCCAGATCCATGAAAATAGTGATACATAGATGGGGTGCTTATCTCGCCCCTTCAGGGCTAGCTGAAAGCTCTAAAATATCCGCAATTTGAAGCCCTTGCAGCCCTAGCGGGGCGTAATAACATAGCGAATGGCATCGCCATTCGTATTCTGACTCCACACCCATCCAAGCCCTGAAAGGGCGAAATAATAACTTTCCAACCTGTAAGAGACTATTTATCCAGATCCATCAACCAGGACCAGATCAGACCATCATCCGGATCATTCAGCTCGCCTGTATGCATGAATCCCACCTTGCGGAGAATGGCCACAGAGGCATTTTCCTCACCCAGAGTATGGGCCAACACTCCGGAAATAACATCCATCTGGCGAACGCGATTGACCAGGCCAAGCGCACATTCTGTCGCCAATCCCTGACCTCTGTAAGGTGGAGCGATCTCGTAACCGATTTCAACCTGCGAGGCCTCATTGGGCAATCCCTTATAGCCACATGAACCAATGATTCGCTCTTCTGATTTCAGGACAGGAAACCAGGTCCACCATCCCGCATCTTGCTCATTCGCTTGCAGTCGTTCCAGAGCAAAAGCCAAAGGCTCACTGCCAAACTCGGTCCATTCGGGATGGACTGCAAATCCGATATACCGTTCTAATTCCTCACGCCCGACGAGGGCCGCCTGGAGGTGAACCACCTGAGCCGGCACCAATAATAATCGCGGTGTTTCAATGGGAAATGGTGTCATTCGTTCTGAGTGTTACTGGTCGCTAAAGCAAGATGATGACCTGAGGCACCTCTAATAATTATTATAATACCGCAGCAGTCCAGGATCTGTTTCCGCAGCTTTAACCTTATCCAGATTTTTTTTGATGATTTCCGCTCGTCCCGGATCCTGAATCAACAAGTGCTGACGAAAGACAGCCAATGCCCGGAACGCCGCATACCGCCGCAATGGCGTCCATGAAGTTGATCCGGCTTCATCAGTCAGGCGCTCAATAGCCTCTTCGATCATCTGATCATCACCCTGTCGAGCCAGGTCCACATAGCTCTTGGTGAAACCCATTCGTGCGAAACCATCCACCCGATCCCAATTGCGAACGATAAAATTGATATGACTGACATCTTCCGTTCGTGCATACAGGTTGCTGAGAATCAAAATATTCATCAATGAAGTATCCACTTCCATTTGCCGCATGGCCATCACCGCTGCTTCCACATTGAGATTCATCAAAACCTGCAGCGCAGAGGCGACGACCGGATATGCCTGTTCGGTTTTGATCAGATCCAACATAAATACCTGCTTTTCCGGCACTTCCAAATCTGACAGCATGGCTACCCCACGAGCCCGCAGGTCAGAATGAGGATCCTCCTTAACGATCCGGATCAACTCCTTTTGAAGGGATTCATCTACCTCTTCGATCTGGTCCAATGCCATCGCTCTCACCTGCCATTGGGCATCCTGCCAGGGATAGGGTTCCAACAAACGGACCTTCGGACCCAACAAGTCCAGAAGTTCCATGCGGACCCAGGCAGAAGGCTGTATCCGCCAGTAGGCCTGTGCCGCCTGGGGTGTCCATTCGGCCCGTTCCTGTTCCAGAATTAGAACTCGATCCGGATCAAGGTCTACCAACACCGGCTCTTCCTCCACCTCGAAGGTGAAAAACTGTTCCCGTTCATCCAGCGTCAACGGAAAACGGACTTCCCGATCCCGGGAAAGCAGAACAGCAATTTCAGTGGGTAAACGATAGACGCGGGCATTTTCCGTGGGATCTTGTAGTTGCGCTGTCCGAACTGTGAGCGTTCTCGATGCGGGGTTATAATGCCAATCCCAGCCTACTTTCGGGTGCCCGGAAACCAAGTACCACTGATCGAAAAACCAGTTCAAGTCTTGTCCGGAAGCAGCCTCCATGGCCAAACGCAAATGATGGATTTCCACAGCACCATAGGCATTGTCTTCCAGGTACCGCGTCAGACCAACCCGAAATGTAGGCTCGCCCAGAAATTCCCGCAACATATGCAACACCATCCCCCCCTTATTGTAGGAGTGTGCATCAAACATATCATCCGGTGCTTCATAATGATAGTCTACCAGTGGGTGGCGTTTGCGACGCAATTCGCCAAGATATCCTCCAAATTCCCCTTGACGGTGCAACTCTGCTTCGTCCCGGCCATATTTGAATTCATACCAGAGGTACTCACCGTAATTGGCAAAACCCTCATTGAGTACTGTTTGGGACCATTGTTCACACGTGACCAGATCACCAAACCATTGATGAAAGATTTCATGTGCGCAGACCTGCTCATTCCGCATCTCATCGATCAATTCCCGAGTGGTCCGCTGGATGGATTCTGCATAAACGATAGCCGTGGTATTCTCCATTGCTCCCGACACATAATCTCTGACCAGGATGTGACCCAATTTGGACCATGGATAAGCCACGCCAGTGTAATCTGAAAAGAAACTGAGCATTGCGGCGGCATCTGGAAAAATCGCCTGTGCATCTGCAGCAAATTGATGCTCCACATAATATTCCAAAGGGATGCCTTGCCAGGTATCTCGAATAATGGCATAATCGCCGACCGCAATCATCATCAGATACGGTGCATGCGGGAGGTCCATGCGCCAGGTGTCAGTGCGGGTGCCATCCGGATGAACTGTGGTGCTGGTGAGCACGCCATTGGACAGCGTTTCAAATACAGTATCTACCGTTATTCGAAATGTTTGGGTGGCCCGTTCATTGGTTTGATCGAATGTGGGGACCCAACGACTGTTGGCCTGGGTTTCCCCCTGGGTCCACACCTGTCGGGGCTTGTCCTTATACTGGCCTGTGGGGTTGATGAAGTACAAGCCCTTGTCAGAGGTAACCGCTCGCCCCTCGCTGGTCTCATTCTTTTCTGGTTGCGCCAGATACTCAATTTCCAGTCGGAGGGTATCCCCTTTAGCAAATGATCTATCCAGAGAGACAGCCAGTTGTTGGCCGTCATATGTGTACCCCAATTGTTTAGATTGGCCCGGATATCCGACACGTGAAAGCAGAAATCCAACGGCGTCCAGGACCACCGTTTCCTGCCCAACCTGCAGGGGTGTCATCGTCAATATTGCCTTTCCAGGTGCTGTACTGTTCACCCAGTCAAACCGGATATCCAGTTCGGTATCCAGGAGGTCCCAAACTCGTGTCCTGGTTCCTTTGTAAGGTGGCTTTACCGGTTCTGCTGAAGGAGTGGCTTCTGCTGTCACAACCAACTCCGGTAGATCCTGAATATCATCCACGGGAATGGTGACGGCCTTTTTTCCAGGACTACATGCATGGATGAAAAAGACGAGGCTGATCAAGAAAAGAAAACGATTCATAGCTGCAAATTGGTTACAAAAGTACTGAACGAAAGATCGAAAGCAAGAGTTGTTCACACGCTGGTTCACCAAATGAACCAGAACGTTCATGATCCGGTTATCCCCCTTACCTTTGTACCACCATGTTTCCAACTTACGATGTCATTGTAGTCGGCGCCGGGCATGCCGGCTGTGAGGCTGCTGTTGCTGCAGCCAACCTGGGATCCCGCGTCTTGCTGGTGACCATGAATATGCACACCATCGCCCAAATGTCTTGCAATCCGGCGATGGGCGGGGTGGCAAAGGGCCAGATCGTGCGTGAAATCGATGCCCTGGGTGGCTATTCGGGCATCATCACGGATAAGACCATGGTCCAGTTTCGACTCCTGAACAGATCAAAAGGTCCAGCCATGTGGAGCCCCAGGGCCCAAAGTGATCGCCAGCGATTTGCAGAAGAATGGCGGATGATGCTGGAGGCCCATCCCCTGATCGATTTTTGGCAGGAAATGGTCAAAGGGTTGATTGTCAAAAATGGTCGCGTTCAGGGTGTGGTGACCGGGATGGGATTGGAGATTCCCTCCCGCTCAGTGGTGCTGACCAATGGCACCTTCCTCAATGGCCTCATTCACATTGGTGAAAAACAGTTTGGTGGTGGCCGTGCCGGCGAGAAAGCCGCCACGGGAATTACGGAGCAACTGATTGAACTCGGGTTCGAATCCGGTCGGATGAAGACGGGTACTCCACCTCGTCTGGATGGACGGACCATCAACTATGAGGTCATGGAGTTACAGCCGGGGGATGAAACACCCGGCAAATTCTCCTATTCCGATACCCCTCCACTGATCGATCAGCTTCCCTGTCATATCGCCTATACGTCCCAGGAAGTCCATGATACCTTGCGTACGGGCTTTGACCGATCCCCGATGTTCAATGGGCGTATCCAGGGACTGGGGCCACGTTATTGTCCTTCTATTGAAGACAAGATCGACCGCTTCGCCGATAAGGATCGCCATCAACTCTTCATCGAACCGGAAGGACGGAATACCTGTGAGGTGTATGTCAATGGCTTTTCTTCTTCCCTTCCTGAAGATGTACAGTATAACGCTATCCGCAAAGTACACGGTCTTGAAAACGTCAAGATGTTCCGCCCCGGATACGCGATTGAATATGACTTCTTCCCACCACATCAACTGGAAATGTCCCTTGAAACGCGACTGGTGAAAAACCTGTTCTTTGCGGGCCAGATCAATGGGACTACCGGATATGAAGAAGCTGGATGTCAGGGTCTGATGGCCGGGATCAATGCGCATCGCGCTGTCGCAGAAGAGGAGTCCTTCATCCTGCGTCGCAGTGATGCCTATATCGGCGTTTTAATCGATGACCTGGTCAATAAAGGCACGAACGAACCCTATCGCATGTTCACCTCCAGGGCTGAATTCCGTATTCTCCTCCGACAGGATAATGCCGATGTTCGCCTTACCCCCCTGGCCGAAAAGCTGGGCATGAAAGGGTTGGAAACTCGGCTGGACAGAGTGCAAGAGAAAGTAGACGGCAGTGCAGCCATTGAGAAATTTGTTCGCAACCATAGTATTGAACCGGCCCAGGTCAATGCCTTCCTCGAAGGAATAGACTCAACCCCTGTATCTCAAAAGGGGAAACTGCATGGCATTCTGCTTCGCCCCCATGTCGCTATGGCTGATCTGGCCAATCTGATTCCTGAACTCCAAACCTTCCTCGCACCCTACGATCAGGAAGTCCGGGAATACGCAGAGATCACCATGAAGTATGAAGGCTATATTCAGCGAGAACAAGACATGGTTGACAAAATGAACCGCCTGGAAGACATGTCTCTTGTTGAGAGTTTGGATTACCACAAACTGAGTGGGCTATCCAATGAAGCACGTGAAAAGCTGACTCGCTCTCGGCCCCGGACCATCGGTCAGGCCAGTCGTATCAGCGGGGTGAGTCCGGCAGATATATCTGTCCTGCTCATCCATGCTGGCCGCTAGGTTCAAACTGGATCAATCCGCAGATCAAACCGCTTTCTCAACTCGTGGATCATCGGGTTTTTCTCTGCCAGATGATCAAAGATCTCCCGAGGCGTGGTTGGCGTATCATCCGTGGTATCCCGTTCAGGAGCCAGACGGGTATCCACCTCTAGTAACATCCCCAGATTCGGATATCGCACCTGTTCTCGAATAAAAGGCATCAGATCCGTATCCTGTTGGATCATGCCCCGGGCCATCTGCGTACCGACGACCACTGTGATCCGCTCTCCCTGCAAGGAGATCTGTGCATCCATCAGAAATTGTCGAAGGGAAGGCGACTCCGCTTTTTCAGCATATTCCTCCCAAACTGCCCGGATCTGGTCTAGATCCAACTCAACATCTTCCTGCTCCTGCTGCTTCAGAATGAATGCCTTTTCCAGACTGGAAAGTGATTTTAATCCACCACCTCCCGGGGAGGGCTTAGCCTTGGGAGGGGGCACCGTTTTATCCACTGCATGGGGGATGGCTTCTGGCGATACCGGTATGGAATCTGACACTGTTTCCGCCTCAACAGATCCTGTAGTAGCCGCTTTTGTTTGAGCTGAAATCTCTGGTTTCGGATGGGAGGTAACCGGTTGTACAGGTTCTGCCTCCCGTGGAACCGGTTGTACTTGTGGTTGAGGTGGAGTTGGCCGAACAGGGGCCTCCTCCGTCAATTCAGACTTGGGCTTTTTTTTTTCAGCCGCCAAAGCAGCTTGTCCAACTTCCATCACATGATGGATATGGGCCATTCGGATCAGAGCCATTTCGGTGTGCAACCGCTTATTGCGAGCGAGGGGAAATTGAACATCAGTCAGGTTGGCAATGTGCAGTGCAGTCAACAGGAAGCTGGGTGCAGCCAGCATCGCCTGCTCCTGATATCGCTGATGCCAGGTGGCACTCGTTTCCAAGAGAGCCGTAGTCCGGGTATCCTGGATCACGAGCAAATTGCGAATGTGCTCCGCCAGCCCGTTGATAAATGTATCTCCCTCAAAGCCGTTTTGAAAGACCTCCTCCAGGATAAGCATCGCCTTTGCGTGATCACCGGCGATCAAGGCATCCACGGCCCGGAAGTAATACTGGAAGTCCAGCACATTCAAATTCCGAATCACTCCGTCATAAGTGACCTCACCGTCAGATGAACTGGCCATACGATCGAAGATGGACAAGGCATCCCGAAGGGCACCATCAGCCTTTTCAGCAATGATATGCAGGGCATCCTCTTCTGCCTTGATCTTTTCCTGGTCACAAATCCCCTGCAGATGCTTGACCGTATCCGCAATCGCAATGCGCTTGAAGTCGTAGATCTGACAACGAGAAAGAATGGTGGGAATAATCTTGTGCTTCTCTGTGGTAGCCAGAATGAATATGGCATAGGGAGGCGGCTCTTCCAGCGTCTTCAGGAAGGCATTAAACGCTGCCTGAGAGAGCATATGCACCTCATCTATGATAAAGATCTTGTACTTCCCCTGTTGTGGTTGGAAACGCACTTGCTCCACCAGAGCTCGGATATGGTCAACCGAGTTGTTGGACGCGGCATCCAGTTCCAGGATATTGAACGAGGCGTTGTTGTTGAACGACTTACAGGAGTTGCAAGTATTACACGGCTCATGATCCTGACTCACATTCTCACAATTGAGCACCCTGGCCAGAATCCGCGCACAAGTTGTTTTTCCTACACCTCGTGGCCCGCAGAACAAAAAGGCATGAGCCAGCTTATCCAGCTTCAGCGCATTTTTCAATGTCTGCGTGACATGCCCCTGCCCGACCACTTCATCAAAGCGGACAGGGCGATACTTACGGGCTGAAACAAGGTATTGACTCATGTCGGAAAAGGAACGCTAAAGTAGGAAAAAAGGCCGAACACACCTTGATGGATTCAAGGCTGTTTCCAATCCTGGGAACCATGAGGTAAACCATTGAAATGGTTTTCGGTATATCAAATCTTAGGATCCCAGGGTTAAAACCCTGGGCTACATCGTCTTCGGTATGACATACCCGACCATCTTCGCGACTTTGCGTCCAGACGCCCCGAGCGCTCGGAGGTCTGGATCCGGACTGAAAACATCCGGCCTTGGCGTTTTCCTCCTCGACTCACCCCCCTCATTCACCTCCTCTCTCAGGCAAACCCCGGACTACGTCGTCTTCGATACAACATCGGATCCATCTTGGCGACTTAGCGACTTGGCGGTTTTCCATATTCCTCCTCCACTTCTTGACTCCTCAACTCCTCGACTCAAATTGTCCACCAATAATTCAGCTTCAACACCAGCGTTCTCACCCGATCACGAAACTGCCCGGGTGTATCGTAGCTATCCGTATATACCAGAAACAAATCAGACAAGGGCGCAAACCGCCACTGAAATCGACTATTGACATTAAAGATCTCCCGTTGGGTATTGTATTGGACAAAACTGGTCCAGAAGATATTTCGGGTAAAGGTGATGTCCAGTCGGGTGGTCATGTTGACAATCTCCGCATGGCCATATTCCTCCGGAAAATCGAGGCGGTTATAATTTAATCGCAGGCCCAGACTACCATAAGGCATGACCCGATAAGTGACCCCGGCTTGCCCGGATAAAATATCCCCATTATAAAATTGCCCCCCGGATCCTCCGATTAAAAAATACCAGGGTTTTCTTGAGTCCGTATCCATAAATGCACCGCCCTGAATAAATGTGTATCCATCTGCAGGTAGTGGTTCACCATCGGATACAAAAGAAGTTGGAAACAGCAGGTTGATCTGCTCCAGACTGGTAAAGACCTTAAAATATCGCCGATCCTTAAAGAAGAAATTATAGGTCAACGAGTGTAATGATTCATTCAAACTTCCATCTGGATTGAGGATCACAGAATTGATGGATTGCAACCAATGCCGGTTAAACCAGGAACTTGTCGACGCCGGATATGTGGTCCAGCTCATGTCATTGTATAACTGATGATAACCCAACCGGATCACCGTATCCCGACTGGCATCATAATTTTCCACGCGCTGAACAAACCCCATGTCAGCATAGTAGTTCTTTCCCGCCCCTGAATAATTGATATATCCTTTGAATCGCTCACCATTGTAAGCGGTGCCCGTTGTCCAGCAGACCTGCTCTCCCGAAATGTCCGGTTTGAAGGATGCATGCATGGATCCCCAGATCTCCAGTTTGCCGGATGGGATCCGATAATTACCTTCCAGACCTGCCGTTCGACCGTAATCGGCTTTCTCGAATTGCCCATCGGTAAAGGATTGCCGATTGGTGACTAATGCTGCAATCCGCGAACGGCTGAAAATTTGCTGATTCACAGAAACTGCTGAATAATTCTGGGCAGAGGTACTGGATGATGAACCCGTCTGCATATTCAGGACGCCGATCCGGGTGTCCTTAGACACATTTCCACTCAATCGTGCCCCATACAGGATAGGCACTGTACCTCCATTGTCATCAAGACCGATCCGTCTGGAAAAAAAGGGCCTGATCGTATTCAATGCAAATTCACTGAATACATCTGTATTCTCCAGAAAAAAGGTGCGCCGTTCAGGCAGCCGAATGTTGAATCGGGTTAAATTGACCGGCTGTTCATCGATATCCACTTGACTGAAATCCGGATTCAACGTCAAATCCAGATTCAGCGAAGAACCAATCCCCATACGTGCATCCAGACCCGCATTGAAGGTATTCTGAATTGGATCTGCAGCATTGGGTTCTTTCTGGGTACCCGCCAGGATATATGGGATCAAGGAGACATTGGTGATCCGACTCGCAGGGGATTCCTGCCAGTGGAGTTCTCCTGTAAAATTGAGATCCAGAGGGCCAAACTGTAGAGGCACCGGTGCCCAGGTCTGCACCTCATTCTGATTGATCACATTGCGCACAAATTGAATGCCCCAAACTTTATTTTCAGCATCATAACGAAGTGTTCGCATGGGAATAACCATCTCCAGAGTCCATCCATCCACAGTTTGATTTGTGGCGGTATAAAACGTGCCGTCCCAAACAGTACTGACATCCGTGCCCACTCCCAGGATGACCCCATCAATCTGTGTTCCAAACGGACTGGAGCCAAAGAAGTACCCGTATGTGTGTTCGTTAATGGGGTCCAGGACAACACCCAGGCCGTCCCCACGAAAGTAGTCTACATCTCTTCGCAAAGTCTGGACATTCACCGGAGCCACCTCCTGACACCATCCGGCGAGATACAGGTAGTCAGCATCATAAGCCATACGCACAACCGTGGTCGGTTTGGCATCGGGTTCTACACGAGGAGACTCCAACCAGAAATGGGTCGCAGAGTCAGCCTGCATCCAAAACGCTTCATCGGGCAGGCCATCCAGGACGAATTCTCCCTGGATCGGCCGGATGTTCAACTGATTTCGCTCCTGTGTCTCCTGACCCTGACAGACAGATATACTGATCCCAGTCAGGAGGAGAAGCAAACCTGTTCTGAAATGCAATACCATCAAATGTGAGGTTTACCCTTTGTAGCCCAACTTGGCTAAGACCTTAGCCATCACGTCTTCGGCACCATTGGTGAAGACCATCGCTTGGACGCTCGAGTCAAAGATCATTTGATAACCTTCTTCTTTGCCGACTTCCTTAATAGCCGCATCCACTTTATTCAGGATAGGATCGTACAGAGATTGGCGCTTTGACATGATCAACTGTTGCCCGGCTTGTTCAAAACCCTGTAATGCCGTTTGCTGCTCTTGCAGTGCAGCCTCTTTGGTCTGAGCCTGGATCTGAGACAGCGCCCCGGACTGAGATTCCTTGACATAAGCCTGGTAATTCGTCTGCAGGGCATTCAACATACTATCACCTTTCGCCTGAAGTTCAACCTGATAGATGGCCAGAAGCGAGTCGGCAACTGCGATCTCCGGTAGCTGCGACAGCAACTGGAGAGAATGAACGTGACCGACCTTTTGGGCGGATGCAAAACCGACTGTTAAAACAACAGCCAACATCGAAAAAAGAAGACGCATGGAGCAAATTTTGTGCAAAGGTAACGAACCAGCTGTGTGGGTAGTATATCCGAGAAAGATTACTTCTGTCAATGCTTTACAATCCATTACGCAATGCCGCAGTCCGATCTTTGACCGTAGTCAGGATCGCCTGGAGGTCCAGTTCATCCAACGGCTTGTCTACCGCGCACAGTTCCATCAACACTTTATCCTGGGCATTTCCCAATTCTTTGGCCCGTGAATAGGGCACATCTTCTCGGAAAGTGACCAGGGAGTATTTGGAGAAATAATCCGGAAACGTGGCTTCCAGCTTGGTTTCCAATTGGCGCTTGCGCATGAAGATCGGATCGGCGACATGGTCGCGCATTTCATAAAAATTCTCCACCGCCAGATCCGCAATGGCATCGGCATTGGGTTTGCGCAATTCCTGAAAGGCCGGTAATAATCGATCCCAATCATCACCATATTGATCCAGGCACTGGTCAAAGACCAGGCAATCCTCAAACGAGCAATTCATCCCTTGACCATAAAAGGGAACCACCGCATGTGCAGCATCTCCGATCAGAACTGCTTTGCCATACGCCGACCAGGGATAACACTTGATCGTCCCCAGTGAACTGGTGGGGTTTTGGAAATATTCTGTTTCCAAATCCGGCAACAACTCCAAGGCATCGGGGAACCAGGTCTCAAAATATTTGCGCACCGAAGGTCCGTCATGCATGGCAGCAAAACCGGTTTCCCCTTCAAACGGCAGGAAGAGTGTAACGGTAAAACTGCCATCCGGATTCGGTAATGCGATCATCATAAATCCACCTCGCGGCCAGATATGCAAAGCATTTTTTTCCACCAGCCAACCGCCATCTGCCGAAGGCGGAAAGGAGAGTTCCTTATAACCATGCGTCAGCCAATCCTGCCGATAGTCAAACCGTAACCGTGGGCCCTGCGATAACATGCTGCCCCGCACTGCACTGCCCGCTCCATCCGCACCGATGATCAGTGCACCTTCACGTTCAATATGACGATTGGTGGTCTGATCGTGGAAATGAGCAATGCCCCCTTCCAGATCAACATGCACACAAGGTGTATTGAAAAATAATTTCAGATTAGGCAAAGCTTCTGCCTGATCTAACAGGGCGATGTTCAGCCCCCCCCTGGAAACAGAATTGATATGTTCTCCTTTTCGGCCGGAATAAGATTGAAAATGTGTGTGTCCCGTTTGATGATGGATCATGCGTCCTTCCATAGGGATCAGATCCTCAAGGACCTGCTCATGAATGCCAATCATTTCCAGGGCACGCAGTCCGCGGTCAGAGAGCGCCAGATTGATCGAACGCCCGGCAGAAATATCCGCCGAACGCATATCCGGGCGGGATTCATAAAGTTCGACTTCGAATCCGCGCTGGGCCAGACGTACAGCCAACAGGGTGCCACTCAATCCGGCACCGGCAATTATGATGGGTTTGGACATGGGGTAAAAATACGTAATCAGTCCCGGCTTCCGGGCAGGTTCAACTACTGATTAAGCAAAACACCCTACCTTCCTACAGTTAAGTTCTCTTCATGCCCAAGGTTAAGTTCACATATGCCCTCAAGCGATTCTTTCCCGATCTCCAGGAAGTACCGATTGTTGCGGACAATCTGACCGATGCGCTCCATGAAGTGGATCAACGTTATCCAGGGCTTCGCTCCTATATTCTGGATGAACAGGGCCGATTGCGAAAACATGTACAGATCTATCTGGATGGTGATCCGATCCAGGACAGAGAAGGGCTGTCAGATCAGATCGGCTCTGACACGGAGATCTTCCTGATGCAAGCCTTGTCCGGAGGTTGACCACTACTCATTTGCCTGAAAAATACTGCCACATGAAAATGACCCTCCTCATCGGTACACGCAAAGGACTGGTTGTCGCCAGAAAAATGAACGGTGCCTGGCAATTAGGTGATGTCCACCATGAAGGTGTACCCGTGTCCATTGCATATGCCGATCCACGCTCTAACACCTGGTGGGCTTGTTTCGATCACGGGCATTGGGGAGTGAAAATGCAACGATCGACCGATGAGGGGCGTACCTGGGACGAGGTCACTGCCCCGGCATATCCCGAAGGTTCAGAAATTAAGGCAGGTGTTCCAGCAGCCACTCGCTACCTCTGGGCCATGCAACAAGGCGGGCAGTCTAACCCGACACGTCTTTGGGTGGGTACCGAACCAGGAGGACTTTTCCAGAGTCAGGACCAGGGCAACTCCTTCCAGCTGGTAGACAGCTTGTGGAATCATCCCTCCCGTGTGAGCGGCCAATGGTTCGGCGGAGGGCGTGACCATGCCGGAATCCATTCAGTGCTGGTGGACCCCCGAAATGAGGATCGCATCCTAGTCGGTGTCAGCTGCGCTGGTGTCTTTGAATCCTTAGATGCCGGTCAGAACTGGCAGGTGAGAAACAAGGGCCTTCGGGCAGACTTCCTACCTGACCCGCAAGCAGAATTTGGGCATGATCCTCATATCCTGATCGCTTCACCTACAGATCCCGATATACTCTGGCAGCAGAATCACTGTGGCATTTTCAAGTCGTCCGACGGTGCCGTCTCTTGGCAGGACATCAGTGATCCTGAAGGAGAGGCCAACTTCGGCTTTGCCCTGGCTACCGCTTCAGACAATGCCAACCAGGCCTGGGTAGCCCCTGCAAACAGTGATGTCTCCCGAGTTGCCCTCCAACGCAAACTATGTATCTGTCGAACGGACGATGGTGGAAAATCATGGATGACCTTTCGAAAAGGCCTTCCTCAGGACCATTGTTTTGATATCGTGTACCGCCATGCGCTCGTCAGCGATGGGGATGACGTCCTTTTTGGCACGACAACTGGAAACCTCTTTCATTCGGGCGACCGGGGAGAATCCTGGGAGGTCGTCAGCAATTACCTCCCCATGGTCTATTCGCTTCAATTGATCTAAAGTGAAGGAGCTGATGAGAGAAGGAGGTTGTGAAGTGAGGAGATCGGAGACCTTCTGTGAAAGGACTGTTGCTTTATTCAATCCAATAAGGCTTCCCTTTGGTGTCCTGACAATCTACTGGCATAAAGAACAGTGATGATGAATAAACATAAGCTGGGTTGGTATGAGTGTCTCACTCTTACCGGCTTTTACACAGCGTCCTACCGCAACCAGGAGATGAGCGATCGAGCTTAGATAGAAGCTTATTTCAGGGACAACATTCATTTTCAAGTGTCGGTGAGACACCGGTACCAACGTTTTTACATGAATGCGGTCATTCCAGCCGATCGATGGACTGGCCGAATGTGTACGATCCTCTTGGATATTCAATTTTATCTGGGTTGGTACGAGTGTCTCACTCGTACCGGCTATTTATGCGGTGTCTCACCGCAATCCTGAAGCTGCCTGCCCAGGTTTGAAAGTTGCCAGGAGGTATCGAGACCGATATCCATGAGACATGGGCCGAATACCAAATACCCAGGACCGAACACCACCTTCCTGCATGAAAACCTTCTAATTTCTTCCCCGCACCCTTCTATTGTTGTAAATTTCGGACAAAGCTTTCCGATCATGACTGAAGAACGACCCTGGCTGAGACACTACGCAAAAGGCGTACCTGCCAATATTGATCCGGAGGCCTACTGCAGTGTAGTGGACCTCATCGAAGAGAATTTTGCCAAATACAAGCATAAAGGTGCCTTTTCCAGCATGGGAAAGACCCTGACCTACGGTGATATCGACAAATATTCCCGCCAGTTTGGTGCCTACCTTATATCTCGGGGTTTGAAACCGGGCGACCGGATCGCCTTGATGATGCCCAATCTGCTTCAGTATCCGATCGCCCTTTTCGGGGCTCTCCGGGCCGGCCTGGTAGTGGTGAATATCAACCCCCTTTACACCCCTCGGGAGATGAAACACCAGTTGGTGGATTCCGGGGCGATAGCCATTGTAATCGCGGAAAATTTCGCCCACAATCTCCAGCAGGTCATAGCGGACACCCAAATCAATACGGTCATTGTCACCTCAATCGGGGAGATGCTGCCGATGATCAAACGCTGGCTGATCAACTTTGTGGTCAGATATATCAAACGTCTTGTGCCCAAGTTTGAGATCGCCAATTCCGTCGGTTTCAAGCAGGCACTCCAGCAAGGAAAAGCCTTTTCCATTCCGACGATCGAAAAGAATCCCGAGGATGTTATCCTCCTTCAATACACCGGAGGGACAACAGGCGTTTCCAAAGGAGCCATGCTCACCAACCGCAACCTGGTAGCCAATATGCTCCAGATCCGGGCGGTCATGGATCCCGTATTGGAAGATGGGAAAGAGGTCGCCATTTGCGCACTGCCGATGTATCACATCTTTGCATTCACCGTGAATTGCCTGGCCTTGTCCAGCAAAGGCACTCTGAATGTCCTCATTGTCAATGCCCGTGATTTGAAGTCCGTCATTAAGGAATTAAAAAAACACCCCATCAGTATTTTCCCAGGTGTGAATACCCTGTTCAATGCCTTGATGAACCACAAGGATTTTGCCTCTGTGGATATGTCCCATCTTAAGATCACGGTGGGTGGTGGAATGGCTGTCCAACGGTCCGTGGCAGAACGCTGGCAACAAATGACCGGCTGCTTCCTGGCAGAAGGGTATGGCCTGACAGAAACCTCTCCGCTCCTCTGTGTGAGCCCTCTGGATGGCACCGGGCGTTTGGGTACCATCGGTTTACCTGCTCCGAATACCGATATCAGGATTGTCGGTGATGATGGAAAAGTACTGGGACCCGATGAGGTGGGAGAACTTCAAGCCAAAGGACCACAGGTCATGAAAGGCTACTACAATCGGCCGGATGAAACAGCTCGCAGTATCAAGGATGGCTGGTTTGCTACAGGAGATATTGCCAAGATGCTGCCGGATGGATTTTTCCAGATCGTGGATCGCAAAAAGGATATGATCCTGGTGTCCGGATTCAATGTCTATCCAAATGAGATTGAGGATGTCTTGGCCACTCATCCAAAAGTGCTGGAGGTCGCCGCAGTGGGCATTCCAGATGAAAAGTCAGGCGAAGTGGTCAAAGTATTCATCGTGAAAAAGGATAGGAGCCTGACTGAAAAAGAGGTTGTTGAGTATTGCCGAGAAAATCTGACAAACTATAAGGTGCCCAAATCGGTCGAGTTTAAAAAGGAACTTCCAAAGACAAATGTGGGCAAGATTCTCCGCCGGGCCCTCAGGGAACCAACAATTGGATAACATTCCTCGTTAATAAAGGGTTAATTGACTGCTCGTACAGGGTATTCACCTTACATTTGCAGTCTCGAGAGAGAATATTTTCACCAACTTTGAATGACATTATGAGTAAGAAATTCATGCAATTTTTTGGTATGTTCCTGCTTGCTGGCGGACTTTTCCTGACCAGCTGTACGGATGATACCGTCGATCCAACCCCTACTGCAGCAACCGTTAGCCTGGGAACAGGTGCCGGCTTCATCAGTGGTAATGCTGAGATCGAAACAGGTTCAACGTTTAATGTAAACCTGATCGCAACCAATGGTACTGACCTTATGAAGGTTGTCACCGTTTATAAGGACAACGCTGCAATGGACTTCAACGATCTGACCTTCAATGGTTCAGGTGCGACTTCCAACCCTGCCCTTCTGTTCAACACAGACAAGACTTCCCTCAACTGGGAGATTGGCATCCTGGGTGATGCAGCAGATGGTTCACACGACTACAAGTTCGAAATCGAAGATGAAGGTGGCCTCAAGAATTTTGTGACCATCAATATCATGACCGTGACATCTACAACTCCAGTAGACTCCCTGATGGGAGTACTATTCAACCAGGGTGGCCCTGCTGGCAAAGGTGGTTTAGATCTGGATATGGGTATTGGCACAGGGTCTGCTGACCCAATCGCTGAGATTCGCGACCAGGGTATTGACATTGCCTTACCTAACCCGACGAACTGGAAGCAACGAATCTCCGGCGTCAATGGCTCTGCCCTCCGGAAAGCGACTGCAGGTACCAACTTCAATACGACTTCAAACAAAGAAGCTATCCTGGCTGCCTGGAATGCAGGTACAGACAAGGTTGAAAGTGACAAGATCGTCCAGGGAGACATCTACCTGGTGAAGAATGGTACTAAGTACTACATGATCTACTTCTCTGAAGTAAACATTGTAACGACTGACAACACTGACAACTACGTCATCGATATCAAGAAGTAATCCGAATCATTTCGGATAGCTTTAAGGGCCACCCGCCAAACGGCGTGTGGCCCTTTCTTTATTAGTCTTCCTATCTTATGCGTCTAATTTGATGCAATGAAGGAATTTATCTCCTTTGGGACAGAGCACCTGCTCTGGCTCATCGCTGGTGGGCTGTCCTCCATTTTGTGGGTCCTGGCCGGCAAATGGATGGGAAGACAATCACAAGGTAGTCTACGACAAAGACAACTTGCCCTGGTCATGAGCCTCATCCCCGCCATCCTCTGGATCGCCGGGAGCATCTGGCTCATCCTGAATGAAGACCCCATTCCGAAAAACCTGGTCCTCCCCTTTCATGTCTGTTACTTCCTCAACCTGGTCATGCCGTTCATGCTCTGGCGCAAGTCCTATTTTATCTTTGAGATCACCTACTTTGTCACCATGGCCGGCACCCTCCAGGCTCTGCTGACGCCCGACCTCGATTATGGATTTCCGGATCTCATCAATGTCAGGTATTTCGTGGTCCACATCGGTTTGATGATGAGTACCTTCTATGCGGTCTTTGTCTATGGCTTCCGCCCCACCTGGAAGAGTCTGTGGAAAGCTATCCTCTGGACCAATCTCTACATGGTCTTTGTCACGCCCATCAATCTCCTCTTTGATACCAACTTTATGTATGTCCGGGCCAAGCCACCGGTCGCATCCATGCTGGACTATCTCGGCGACTGGCCCTGGTACCTCCTCACCGGACAGATCATGCTGGTGGTCCTGTTCACCATTGTCCTCTTACCCTTCCTTTTTAAACGTCAAAAAGAGCTGAGAGTCTGATTCCTGCCTGCTAGCCGGAGGCAAGGTTTATTTGTTCCTGCGTTCCTGCATCCCGCACTTGTGCGGGATTGTTCCAAGTTCCAGGTTGGTTTTCAGGCCTGACAGTCATTTTCAATCGCTTCGTTCCCCGCCTGCTGTAGGCACGATACAATGTACAAGGTTTAAGTTGGCCCTGATGCTCGGGGGCCAGCCAAGCGGTTCGCAAATTTCTTGAACTCTGGAAGCCAGATAAGATAAATGAAAAATTCATTGTTGGTGCCGGTGTCTCACCGGCAGCGCGGAGACGAACTGTCCTTATTTCATTAGCTATGTATACCGAGGTATTGGCGGTGTCTCACCGCTGTCAATATGCCGCATCTTATGTGACCGCTTTTCAGCTTTCAGGCTTGAATTCAATGTTAATTGTGGAACGTAGTGTGACAGCATGTGGTGATAACCTCACCCCCTGGCCCCCTCTCCCTTTTCGGGAGAGGCGTAACCTGAGGTATGGTTTCACAGACAAGTTTATAACTATCTTGATTTTAGAAACTCCCTCTCCTTGGAAAGGAGAGGGTTGGGGTGAGGTTAACAGGACTGCCCGAAGTCAATTTGAATCCTTGCAGTAGGCTAGCGCAATGGTATTAAACCCTATTTATCAGATGGTTGGTGCCGGTGTCTCACCGGCAGCGCAGCGATGCAATTTCCATATATTATTGTCTATGAAAACCGGTGTTCTGGCGGTGTCTCACCGCCTTCTGTTTATCGCAACAGAGATGATCGATATTGGCTGGTTCTTGGTTCTAAAATATTTTTTTACTTGACAATCATTTGACTGCCGGCCTGCAGCGACAGTTCAACATTAAACGTAAGTCACGTTGAACTTTAAACAGGGCCCCGACTTGTCGGGACCCGTTAAACTTTGAACCGCGCCTACGGCAGGCCGGCAACCAAACGTTTAGCGTTCTTCTAAACCTAAGGGCGGCAGGCAGGCAGGAACAATGCTTTTATCGTTCTGTTGGAGACCAAGGAATACCTCATATTTGGGATCTTGTTGTTGTCGAAATAACGCCATCACGAAATCACCAAATAACACTCCCCACCCCGGCATCGCCGATGCTGTCACCTGGTTTGAGGATCAGGGGTGGTTTCCATTTCCCTTTCAGCTGGAAGCCTGGGAGGCATGGCTGAACGGTGAAAGTGGCCTGGTCAATGCACCCACCGGTAGTGGGAAGACCTACTCTCTGATCATCCCCGCCATCCTGGAATCCCGACATCGGCCCGAACCTAAAAAACGCTGGGGCCCCTACCTCCTGTGGATTACCCCCCTGCGGGCTCTCTCCCGGGAGATCCAGTATTCTGCTCAGCGTGCTGCGAAAGGATTGGGCGTTGATTGGGACATCGCCATCCGCACAGGAGATACCCTTACCTCTGAACGGGACCGGCAGCGAAAAACACCACCCCACATTCTGATCACCACCCCCGAAAGCCTGCATATCCTCCTGGCTCAGAAACAAGCTGCTCGCTACTTTTCAAACCTCCAGGGCATAGTGGCCGACGAATGGCATGAATTGGTAGGTAGCAAACGTGGCGTGCAGGTCGAGCTTGGATTCAGTCGGTTGCGGAGCCTGTGCCCAGGACTGAAGACCTGGGGGATCTCGGCCACCATCGGCAATCTGGAGGAGGCTATCGGTGTCCTCATGGGCACCAAACCCGGAGCTCCCCATGGTGCCCGATTGGTTGTCGCCGATCAGGTCAAAGACATCGAGCTCATCTCCATATTACCCAACTCCATCGAGGAATTGCCCTGGGCCGGCCACCTGGGTATTCGCCTGATCGAAAAGGTCATTCCCCTCCTCGAAAACAGTCCTAGTACACTCATCTTTACCAATACCCGTTCCCAATGTGAGATCTGGTACCAGCGCCTCCTGGATGTAGCACCTGATCTGGCCGGTCAGATGGCCATGCACCACGGGTCCATCAGTCGGGAATTGCGCGACTGGGTCGAGGAGGCCTTGCACGAGGGCAAACTGAAGGCCGTGGTGTGTACCTCCAGCCTGGATCTGGGCGTGGACTTTCGTCCAGTCGAACAGATCATTCAGATCGGCAGCCCCAAAGGCGTGGCTCGCTTTATGCAACGCGCCGGCCGTAGCGGTCACCAACCCGGGAAAACCAGCCGCATCTATTTTGTCCCCACACATGCCCTCGAACTGATCGAAGCGGCAGCTCTGCGTGGTGCTATCCACACCGGTGAAGTGGAAAGCCGGTTCCCCCATATCCGATCGTTTGATGTACTCGTTCAATACCTGATGACTCTGGCCGTCGGGGATGGTTTCTTTCCAGCTGAGATCCTGGAAGAGATCCGCAATACCTTCTCATATGAAAGTGTCAGCGATCAGGAATGGGCCTGGCTGATCAACTTTCTGACCCGGGGAGGCAGTATGGAGGCCTACGATGAATTTCACAAGATCACAGTCAAGCCCGACGGTCGTCATGTGGTGATCGACCGTCGCAACGCCCTCCGCCACCGCTTGTCCATCGGGACCATTGTCAGTGATACAGCCATGGTCATCAAGTATGTGTCCGGCAAACGACTGGGCACCATCGAAGAGGGATTTATCTCCGCGCTCAAACCCGGGGATATCTTCTGGTTTGCCGGGCAGTCGCTCGAGCTGGTGCGCATTCGGGATATGGAGGTTCAGGTGCGTAAAAGCAATCGACGAACAGGTAAGATTCCTTCCTGGCAAGGTGGGCGCATGCCGCTCACTTCCAACCTGACCAAACTCCTCCGCGACAAACTCAATGAATATCGCGATGGCATCGGTCCGGATGCAGAGACCCAGGTACTCCGGCCCCTACTGGAACGACAAATGGCCACCAGCATGATTCCGTCACATGCCGATTTTCTGATCGAGTATTTTCACAGTGAAGAGGGGCATCATCTGGTCTTCTATCCGTTTGAAGGGCGTTTTGTCCATGAAGGCATGGCCGCGTTGATCGGCTGGCGCCTGTCTAGGAAAAAGCCGATCAGCTTCAGTATGGCAATGAACGATTATGGTTTTGAATTGCTCAGTACCGATGAAATTCCCTTTGATCAGCTCACCGACACCGAGCTCTACACGACTGAAAATTTGATGGAAGATATCCGGCGAAGTATCAACGAGGCAGAGATGGGGCGCAGACGATTTCGGGATATCGCCAGTATTTCCGGAATGATCTTCAAGGGGTATCCTGGCCGCCAGAAAAAGGACCGTCACCTTCAGAGCTCTTCGTCTCTACTTTTTGACGTCTTTGCCGACTATGACCCGGACAATTTGCTTTACCTCCAGGCTTTTGAAGAGGTCCATATCTTCCAGCTGGAGGAGAGCCGCTTACGCGAAGCCCTCCACCGCATCCATGGCCAGACCATCCGGGTGATGTCCCCCGGTCAGTTCACGCCATTTGCTTTCCCGATCATCGTCGATTCGCTCTCACGTGAACGCATGAGCTCGGAAAGTATGGAGGATCGGATACGCAAGATGGCCACGGCCTCATTTTGAGATATACAAATCAGGAAGTGCAGTTTTCCACTTTGACAATTCTGCAAAACAATTAACCCATCCGGATTACATGCCTGGCCCGGCTTATGCCGCCGAGGCAGTGACTTTTTGTTGCGTCAAAAAGTCACCAAAAAACGCTTATCGCCAAAATGGGCCTTCATTTTCATATTGATCAGGACTCTCATCGCATTACATGTTAGAACTTACGTTAATATCAGGACCCGGCCGCTCGTATTTGATCGGTACCCCGTACTCTTGTTTGGAATGTGAGGTTCATGAAAAGCATCCCTTCTTACTTAGCCTATGCATTAATTGTCCGACCAAATAATGCGGCACGTTTCGGAATGAACAACAATTGCAAAGCGGATATTTACTTTCCTAACTGGAATACGGGTCTCTGATATGTCTGGGAGGCCCTGGTTTGGCGACAAATTGAATGGCCATTTCAATCCAATTCAACCGCTCAATCTATATAGATAGATGCAAATGATAAACTTCCTTCACAGACATATAGCATGTTGATTATCAATTGACATTTAGGTTAATTTCTATTATTTTGTACGATTGCGACATTGAATATTTATTCATTTAGTCTTATTTTCCTGGAGTATTTTCCTAGTATCCTATCCATCGTCGCCGGACAGCTCGCCCCAGACACGGAGAGAACCGGTCCGAAGGAGCGCCTTTTTCTGTGGATAAGCAAGACGTACCATTGATTGAACCAGCTAAACTTCTTTCTGATCAAGGTTCTTGACTGCAACCGCAGAAAACCAGCGCAGGTTCTCGGAGTACAACATCTTCCATACATAAGATGAGATAATCCGATATCTAAAATCATTGTCAGCGAGCATTTCGGCGACAAGCTTCTGTAAAATGCGACGCATTTTACAGTCCCGAGAACTCGGGATTGGTTCCTTTTGGCGCGTCAAAAGAAGGAGCCCCGCCGGTCCGCCAGCTGGCGGAAGGCGGGGCCGGGGGTGAAATACAGTTCAATAAAAAGACCAGCAGGCACCAAAGATTGAAATCCTGACCCCCCCAACTCCAACCAAGAAGTTGAAACCAAATAGGTAGCAAAGTCTAGAATGTTGTATTTTCGAATCAGTTCAATCTCTTAAATGATGCACTATCACCTCCTGTTCCTGCTTACAATATTCCTTTATGGGCATTCATTGTCTGCCCAAAGTGAGGTGACCTCTGAAATAGTCTATGACTCAACATATGCTGCTCAACTCGGAGCCGACGACTACGGCATGAAACCCTATGTCATGGCCTTTCTCAAAGCCGGTCCGGATCGCAGTCAGGACAAGGAAACTGCTGCCGCCCTTCAGAAGGCCCATCTGGAAAATATCATGCGGATGGCTGAAGAAGGCACCCTGGTTTTAGCGGTCCGTTCCTGGATCAAGGTGAGGTACGCGGGATCTATATTTTCAATGTAGCTACGGTAGAAGAAGCAGAAGAATTAACCCGAACCGATCCGGCCATTCAGGCCGGCCGACTGGTCATGGAACTGCATCCCTGGTATGGCAGTGCCGCATTGATGGAGGTGAATCAGTTGAGCAAGAAGGTGCAGAAGATAAAGATTGTTAATTGATCAAGCAATAGGTATATCCTATTTATTCATGAATATAAAAATTCGACTCACATTTATCACAATCTATGGAATCATTATTTCAGCGATAGGAATTCAATTGCATTCAATCAATCGAGAGTATCAATCTCATAAAAATATACAGAATATTGATTCTAATTACTTAACGCTATACAACACAATTGAAGATTGGATTGTATATACATAGATGTTCTTGCAGAAGAAATGATATTCTTTTGTTAGATGAACTCAGCTACCCATCTCGATTCACAATATCATAATTACAATCAATACGAAGGTCTATTCTAAGGTTTTTTAACCCTGAAATATACTCCCTCGCCCCCCCCATGTCAATCTGATAATGATACCTAATCCTTCAAAATAGAAGGCTTTAGATGGTGAATTGATGTCCTGGTTTTAATAAAGTTATCATTTGTAGAATCAATTTGTCCCTCCCGTAAGGCCCGAATGAGCTTATAGCGAAAATCATCTACTATTTCTTCCCCCCCCCCGCGTATGACTTATAATAGATTGGATTAGAGAAAAAAAGTATTGAGAATGCATACTCTCACGTGTTTTGCAGTAAAGTTCAATCAACTTCACACAATTGAAGGGATATGGCAGAAAATATCCATCACAGAATGACCTCAACTATGACCAACCGATCACGAAAACAGAAATAATCATTAACCAATCAGGAAAATATATTCAAAATCCAATTATTCAAATTTATCGAGCTACTAAAATACAATTTCCGAATTGATGACTGGCCCCCCCCCCCCCCCCCCCCCCCCCCCCCCCCCCCCCCCCCCCCCCCCCCCCGATACTTACTGTTGGATGATCGGAGAAACCCCCCCCCAGGTAGATCTTGTCCACTTGCTTGGGACACAAAAATATCTCCGACTCGCAATATCTCATCAACGTCGAACATCATTATCTCCGTATATTTTCAATCGGTACGAGTACTTCTTAACTGAATGATGCAGTCTTGGTGCATGTCCCACGCTTTCATTGTTTTAAAAGGGATCCGTTGTCATGGGCTCTGAAATCAATCAACACACTATTCCAGGAGTACATACTTAATTAAAATACCAATAGAGATGGACACAATCAAAGTGTTGGCATGTACAAAACGGGAAAAGACAGATATTTAGGTACTAAAGTTGATCGAATTCAGCTATCGCAGGGTTGGTTTCGTTAATTTTTCATTCAGCCAACCGATCCACCAGCTTTTTCGCTCGCTTCAAAATATCCTGCACCTCATCCATATTGCCCCCCTGGGCGTAGACACGCAGCACCGGCTCCGTACCACTCGGGCGGAACATCAACCAGCCTTCCGGCAGGTAATATTTGAATCCGTCCAGATCTTCTTTCCGGGTCGTCCCCAGCGTGTTCTCAGGGTCGATGGTATCGTTCTTACAAGCAGCAATCACCGCCTGTTTGTGGGATTCCTCCACATGCAGATCCCAGCGATCAAAATCAAAGGAGCCCACCTTTTCGTGGACCATTTCCACCAACTGATCCAGAGTCTTGTTGGTGCGGGCCATGAACTCCAGGATCATCAATCCCATCCAGACACCATCCCGCTCGGGGATATGCCCTTTGACGGCCAGTCCACCGGATTCTTCACCACCCACCAGAACATCCTGCTCGATCATGATCTCGGCGATATACTTGAAGCCGATCTTCGTCACTTCGAAGTCCAGACCATACTGCCTGGCCAGGGTCTCCATCTTGTCGGTTACTGAGAAGGTCACTACCACCTTGCCGCGGAGGTTTTTATAGTCGTGGAGGTAAATCAGCAGCAGAAGCAGAAGGTGATGGCTGTCCACAAAACGGCCTTTGCTGTCATACATCCCGATGCGATCGGCATCGCCGTCATTGGCCAGTCCGGCACCAAACTGGCCAGAAGTGGCCAGCAATTCGGAAAGTTCTGTGAGATTACGATGAATCGGCTCCGGCGCCTGACCATGGAAACCGGGATTGTCATCGCAATGCAAGCAATGAGCATCAGGCAGGATGCGCGGCAAGATGCGTTGTCCGGCGCCATACATCGCGTCATAAGCCAGACGGATGCCGGAGGCCTGGATCATCGGGATGTCAAAGCCTTCCTGTACGTGTTGGAAATACAACTCCTCCAGATCTACATAGCGGATCAACCCCTTCTCCAAAAGCACATCAAAGGAGGCATAGTTATCTTCCAATGTCCTCGGTATAGCCGCTTCCACAGCGGCAATGTCCTTTGGAATGGTCGGTCCACCAAAAGAAGATTTCAGTTTGAACCCATTGTACGACGGCGGATTGTGGGACGCAGTGATGACAATGCCCATATCCGCTTGTTGCTTGACCACCCCGAGGGAAACCATCGGCGTGGAGACAAAGCCTTTCGCCAGATGAACCTGGATGCCTTCTCCTGCAAAGACACGAGCCGTAGCCTCGGCAAACATCTGTCCGCCAAAGCGACAATCATGGCCAATGACTGCGCGGGTCATGCCCTGTTCATTCATCCAGTCAGCGGTGCCTTTGGCCACCCGCATGACGTTGTTTTCTGTATAGTCTCGGGCGATGATCGCTCGCCATCCGTCGGTTCCGAATTTGATCGTTGTATTCATAGCCCGCAAAAATAGGGCTTTCTCATTCCAGAGACGACACCTGGGATGGATAAAACAAAGGGATGATGAAGATAATATGGGTGGGGAAACCATTAAAATGGTTTCTGCATTGAGGTGATTTCGAGGTCCCAGGGTTAACCTCCTGCGGCGGTCAGGAAACCCTGGGCTACTCTTTTACGGATAAGGCTGTTTCGTGAGCATGTTTGACCCCATATTCAAAGGATTATTCCTCATGATGAATGAAACCACCTCAGGTGGATAAAATTGGAGCTATTCATGTTGGCACAACAAAACACCCCCCCGAGTACTCGGGGGGGGGGCGGGCTGTCTAGCTCCTCCATATTCGATAATCAATGAGGCTTGTTGGTTCGAGTGTCTCACTCGAACCGGTTATTGCGCTTTGTCCCACCGCAACCTTTAGACGGGTGTTCATGCTTGGGTTGGGGCTCCAATTGAGAGATCCGTTTTCATGTTCCGGTGGGGACACCGGCAGATAAAAGGAGCTGGTGAGACACCAGCACCAACAACGGGTGTATTGGGTTATTCTAATTTTGACTTTGTTATTTGAGCAAAATCCGCCAGCTGGCGGATTGCTTGGTGATGGAGTGGAGTTGATAGAGGTGCCCCTAATCTATTCCCGAAGATCGTGTAGCCCGGGGTTTCAATGAACCCGAGGAAACCATTTTAATGGTTTCAGTGGCAAGGTAATTTTTCATCTTCAGGGTTAACCTCCTGCGGCGGTCAGGAAACCAAGGGCTACCATCCTTCGGGATAAATCACAATTTAGTTCCTGGCATCATTCCTATTCTTGTATCCTCTCACTTTCCCCTACTTTTACCACCGTGGAAGACAACTACCGCCATAAGGGCATGCGCCGAAAGCTTCTGGAAACCCTGAGGCAAAAGGGGATTCAGGATGAACAGGTCCTCCAGGCCCTCTGGGATGTGCCCCGTCACTGGTTTCTGGATCGAGCTTTTGAAGAGCTGGCTTACGAAGACAAAGCCTTCCCCATTGATAAAGAGCAGTCGATCTCACAGCCCTATACTGTAGCGCGGATGACCGAGCTGTTGCAGGTTGAAAAACATCAAAAAGTCCTGGAGATTGGAACGGGTTCAGGATACCAGGCCGCTATCCTCCACCAGTTGGGTGCCCGGGTGTTCACCGTGGAACGGCAACGACTCCTGTATCAGAAATCAAAAGCCTTCCTGAAAACATTGGGATATGCACGGATCCGGTGTTTTTATAAGGATGGCATGATGGGTCTGGAAACCTATGCCCCTTACGATCGAATTATTGTCACAGCTGCTGCCGAAAACGTCCCTCAGCCCTTGTTAGACCAACTGGTGATTGGTGGCATTCTGGTCATACCAGTCGGTTCGGATGTTCAGGAAATGCGACGCATCATCCGGGTAGACGAGACGACCTTCAAAAAAGAAGTATTCGGTCAATATCGGTTCGTGCCATTTTTGGGCGGGCTGGATGCCGACTAATTCACCTTTCGGCCCGTGGCCTGACGTGATTTGACCGTGTTGGTCTGACTGGCTTTGAGGTCCACCATCAATGAGGCCAACCCACTTCCGGGAATGGTATAGTAGTAACTGCCTCCATAATTGATCTGACCACTGCCTTTATCCCAGTTACGGGCTGACAAGACAAAAGTGCCATTTCGCTTGGGATGAGGTGTGAAGATCAGGAAACGCTGATCATCCCCGGTCTCAAAACTAATCGCCAATTTTTCCTGTCGGGCCATCTGGATCAACACACCCGGAGTGCCGGCCATGAACGAGATCTGGTCCACTTCACGGCCACCTTGCATGACGATCTCACCCATCACGATCTCAGAGCTGTTCTTTCGAATTTCACGCTGGAGGATAATGTCCTGAGACAGATAGAACTGAATCTTTTTCAGGTCTTGCTCCTCCCATCCATTCTTGTCAATCAGATCAGAAGTGAATGGAGTCAACTTTGGTGAGCATGACATGATGGTCAGCAATGCAAGGAAAAGGGGTAAACGTGACATGATGAGTGGTTTTTCTATACGAAGAACGACAGGTCGTCCAAATTTTAGGTGGTTGCCTGCGCGGTTTAACGCCGTGTTAACCCCCGACAGGTGCAAAATTCAGACCAAACTACATCGATTATGCTGTCACAAAACCTGAATCTACCGTCTTGCATCAAAGGATGCAGTTCGGCATATTGTTTGTTCTAAGGTTTCTTATGCAAACGCGATTATCCTTTCTGTTTATCCTCGTTGGATTCTGCTACCTGCAGATGCAGGCTCAACATGTGGTTTTCCAGCAGGAGTTGAAAGGGGAGGTCTTCCCAATCGGCCATTTATTGCGTTGGCAAACATCCTTCGAAGCACCTGGCGTGCAATTCATTCTGGAAAAGTCCACAGACGGACTGACCTTTCAGGAAATCACCCAGGTGAATGGAAAAGGTGGTTCGTCCATCCAGAACGATTACCAGTACCTGGCACCCGATGTGATCGATGCCCTGAACTACTATCGTTTGCGGATAGAACGAAACAATCAAGCACCGACGTTGTCATCCATCATTTCACTGCAGAATCGCACTCCTAATCAATTTGCCATTCTGCGGTATTCTGATATTCTGCCAACCACCAGTTTTGAATTGGAAGTTCAAGGCAGGGCACGTGGCTTTTTGAAGTGGCATCTCCGCCACCTGGACCAGTCGTTCGAAGAAAGCGGGGAATGGATCCTGGATTTTGGTGTCAATCCGTACAGCCTGGATCTCAGTGCTATGCCCGAAGGTCCTTATCAACTGGCCTTACAATTGGGCGATGAGGTGGAAACCTTGACCATCAAGAAAGTGTCTGAAGCCACGCTCAAAACCATGACCGCTGGCAGTGATGCTCTTCCGACCAACCAGCGCTAAACTTCGCGCTTTTTCCGAAAAAACGCTTTGAGTATCTCTCCGCATTCTTCCTGAAGAATGCCGCATTCCACCGTGGTGCTGGGATGTAGGAGGGATTTCCCATACCGCATAAAACCCCGCTTCTCATCATCTGCCCCATAAACGATGCGGCTGAGTTGAGACCACTGTAAGGCTCCGGCACACATCACACAGGGTTCGAGAGTCACGTAGAGCGTACACTCCGGCAGATATTTACTTCCCAGGTAGTCAGACGCAGCGGTGATGCACAGGATCTCGGCATGAGCCGTCACGTCATTCAATTGTTCAGTTGTATTGTGCGCCCGAGCTATGATCCGGCCCCCGCATACTAAGACTGCGCCAACGGGAACCTCATCCAGATCCCGGGCCTTGACCGCTTCGGCATATGCCTGCCGCATAAAATAATTGTCATCATAAACCGTCAGCATACCACTCAATTTTCACCTGGCATTTTACCTGTATTCGGGTCCCTGGGCAGGGTAAATTTGACGGGTAAGTTAAAGCGAACAGACACCGGTTTTCCATCCTTATATCCAGGACGCCATATGATTCCTTCTCGAGTCATCCGCCGGATCTGGGCCTCCGCGATTGCGCCCAGGCCGTCACCCGGATCCTGAAGGATCTTGCTGAATTCTACAGTTCCATCGGTTTTAATGATGAATTGGACCACTGCTTCCCCACTGGTTTGGTTCTTCTTGGCTTCTGGTGGGTATGAAATTCCATTGCCGATATAATCCATCAATAGCTGAACGGAGCATCGATATCGAGTATCATCATCGGGGAGACTCATGTCTTCACATCCGGGAAAGCGAGGCATGACTTCTGCCTGATCGACGACCTGTTCGGTTGCCGGACTGGCGAGATCAGTCGTTTCTTTCGGTTCCTGCCCACAGGCATTCAAAACCAGGACACCCAAGAGGGCTGAAAGGAGTAATACATGAAGTGGGCGATGGAAGATGTCAAATGGCTGCATGACCGCAAAAATCGCAGGCCTCCATGAGATATTCACAGAAAAGAGAGAAAAATGTCGCTGATCAGCGTAATTAATCGAAACGAGGTGTCTCCTCGACTACCAGGTAGCCGCCTGAATGGGTGCTTCCATAGCGCATCGGACCCAATCTGGAATCGGATCGCCGCCTTCCTGGAGAAGTGTGGCTTTCAGCTGATGGGTGACCTCTACCCGCCAATAGTGCTCGCCACTGGATAAGCCATTGTAGCGTAACGTGTACCGGAATTCATAACCACGAGCGGTGGGTACAATCTGAATATCGTTGGACTGTAAAAACCCCTCCCGAACATCGACACCCGTTACACCCTGAATGGTTTGAAATTCATTTCCTAAAGCCAGGATATTCATCGGACGTCTGGCCCGAAGGGTGAGCGCATTTTCGGATTCGGTCCATCGATTGACCCGGTCGATGACCAGATTATAACTGGTCAACAGTTCATTGATGGCCGGGTGATCAATCTGCAGGGCACCTTGATTCAGAGAACGCGCCCAGGGAGCATCCTTTCTATAAATGACCTGTAATTGATCGATAGGCGGAAAAGAACTGGTGTGAATATGGCACTTGCTCAAATCCCGAACCGCCGGCAATTGCTCATAAGCAGATTTGAGCATTTGGAAGATCTGACCCACTTCCCGATTGGGCAGCGTCACTGCGGCATAGCGCAATTCATCATCCGTTCCGGAAAGACGCAGGGCCAACCGGGCCGCATCCCGCTGATATTTACGTGTGAGAGAAGTGGGCATGGCTTGACCGCACACATCGAATGACCAGCCGATCTGAATCAGAATAAATGCGATCAATACAAGTGGCGTTTTCACCCACATAATTTACAACTTTTTCCGCTCAATTCCATGAAAACCCAAAGAGTATTCAGGTCTAAATCGAAGCACCATAAAGGTTTTGACCAATTTTGATGCCACAAGTCTGACTTACTCTTGAGGGAGGTCCATTTATAAAATGAGCCAGCCGAAGCAAGGGTCAGACCAGGGTATACGAAGAAGACCGATGAAGGATACAGAAGTTATGCCAACCAATGGGGAATAAAGATGAACAGGGCGATCAGGATGGCCATACCTGCGGCGACCAGAACGGCCCCGGCGGCCATGTCCTTGGCCAGACCAACGCTCGGATGTTGAGCTGGGTGAATATGATCCAGAGTCTGTTCCAGAGCGGCATTGACCAGTTCCAATGCCAGCACCAAACCACTGACCCCGAATATCGCCACCCATTCCCAGGAGGCCAGTCCGGTCAGGCAGCCGGCGAAAACAACGAGTATAAAAAGGATCAGATGGACTTTAAAATGCCGCTCGTGTATTGCCGCTTGGCAGATGCCGTGCCAGGCGCATTTCAGGCGATGGATGAAGGAATAGGGATGTGGAGTCATTTCCATTGATATGTGCCCGATATACCCAGAAACCGACCCGTGGAATCAACCTGGTTCTGAAAGGATATACAGGATAATTCCTCGCTGTAAAAGATATGATCGGTGGGTTTATCCAGAATGTCTTTCAATCCTGGTAAAAAACCTCTTCGGCTGTCCTTCAGCTGGCTGGCCTGCCGAAAGGCCCGGATATCCGGTGCCCAGCTCACTTCATTGAATTGGCCGATCATCAGGATCGGATGGCGGCGCTCGAGGATGAGGTTTTGATTCAGTAGCAAATGAGCCTGTTGAGTCTGAATATCGGCTCGTGTAAAAGCGGGATACATATAGGTGGCAATAAACTCCAGGGTATCCTTCAACTCCGGAATGTACATCACGCCGGCAACCTCAGGTGGTTCTGGATCATCACTCAAAAATTGAGTCGCCATCGGCCATCGAGAGAAGACCCATAATGCCTGATCCATGTGGTTGGTCCCGAACTGAAACGGATAATCAGTCAACAAGCTATCCTTCAGCTGCTCTACAGCAAACAGATCCAGGGATTGAAGGATCAGAAGGTCCGCAGGTCGGTTCATCAATATGGACAGTTGGCGATAGGGATTGACCAAACCAGCCAGGTCGAGTTGTGCCACCTCGATCGTCGGTGAACTGGTTCGAGCCTCTAGTCGCAAGCCTGGATTAGAACTTGTTTTAATGAACAGGGCGAGGAGTGCTGCACTAAAAAAGCAGACGAAAGTGAGGCGATCCTGTCTGATGAAGAGAAATAATAATCCCAATGCGACATAACCGATCATGATCTGTCCTGCATATGCTGCCCATCGCCGAAAGATGAGCATCTCCGGGGGAAAGATGCAAAACAGGGCACCCAGGATGATTCCCAGGCCCAACAGGTTAATGATACTTCTATGACTGAAAACCTTCATATGTGGACAAAGGTAATCCAGATGGTCATTCCAGTGGCAGCGCCAGGACAGCCGTCTTTTTAAAGTGGTCCACCTGGCCGCTCAACTGATACCGTTCAAACCACAGCACATAGATGCCCGGTCCAACAGCCTGCCCATCCTCATTCTCACCATTCCACACGAGGAATCCTTCACGTCCAAGGTATTGGGTGTTGGCCACATCCGTAATAAACCGTCCCTCCCGATCAAACACTTTGAGGTTCAGGATCTGTCCGGATTCTTCTAATAGATATCGAATGATCAAGGCATCCTGCCATCCATCACCATCCGGAGAAAAGATCTTGGATTCGAGCGAAAACCCGTCACCGGGATCCATAGTCAACGATCGAAACTGTGAATTCACCAGGGTGGGTGTCCCAAATCCGACATCCTCTGCCGCTGATTGCCAATTGGCTGCCAGATTGGAGGGTTGGGTATAGCTGACCCGTTCCAGACTCACCCCTTCCGGATCATCCAGGAGCGGATGATGCATGTCATCGGTGTAATCAAACTGGTCTAACAGGATGAGGTCGGGACCATTTTGATGAAAGACAGTCACATTGCCCAGATCGTTGGCCAATGCCGGAATGATCACTTGAAAAATGCGCTGGGCACTGGTGGCTGGCCAGGTCGAACGCACAAATGTGGTATCCGATGTCAGGACAATATGATCGCCTGGCAAAAAGAGTGCTTTAAGATTCAGTGGTTTGACCTCTTCTTTTCCCGGTTGAAGATTGCCGATCAACACCTGTTCTAGAGACAGGTATTTGGAAGAGATATTGACCAATTCGATGAAATCTGACCCACCCACGGGTGGATCGAAGAGGATCTCGTTGATCAGGATATCACCCGGTTCAGGTTGCTCTGGAATCACTGCTCCATTTGACCATACCCGGTTGGAACGATTACCCTGACAATCCTGAAGTTCTGGAAGGGTCTTCACCTGATAATACGTCTCGGGTTGGAGGGGCGTGGCTAGATCCAGTTGCACCTGAAATCCGTTGGAAAGTCGAGTCGCCTGAGCGATCTGGATTTGGGGATTGATCTCGAACCAGCCTGGTTGAGGATCTGAATCCACCCATTCATCAAAATCCAGGATCAGGCGGCTTGATGTTTCTGGCCAGACCTGTAGCAACCTGGGGCCTGTCGTATCCGGCATGGATTGGTAGATACTGTTGATCTGACCGGGTGTTCCTCCGGCCGGGTTGATACTGCTGGACCAATTCCCCTGGAGATCACATCGTCTGGATGGATCAATGAGTTCAAGTGACCAACCGCCATCCCGTTTGGAGGTACTGGTGTGCCAATCATCCAGATAATTCACTTCATCCAGGATGTCTCCGGATGATCCAACCAAGCGAAGCCTTGATCCATCATTTGTCAGTGCTGGAAATCCGGGCACGCCCAAGACATCACCGAAACCAGAAAAAAACGATGCATCTGCTTCCCGGGTCAGGATCAGAAAACTGTTGGGGAGCATAAGATGATCGGGAAGGGTGCCCGAGGAGGAGGTCGTGGTCAGTTTCAGATTGGCCAGATCCAGAATCTCATTCGTTGTGTTGTGGATTTCGACAAACTCCACTTCTGGCAATGCTAAGGCTGGTGTGGGGTCGGCCATAATTTCATTGATCACCACTTCACTAGTGAGGGGCTTCCTGGCGTTGAGATAAGGAAAGTCAACACGCAGTGTATCCACAGTATTGCCTGCAGTATCTGTCATGGAATAGGCCTCCAGCTGGTAACTCGTCAGTGTGGTCATACTGTTGGTCCACACCAGCCGTACTTCTGCTGGTTGTGCATCTGACCATTCTGCCAGAGCGGGTATCCCCAAGTCTGGTGCCAGGAAGAAATTGGCAGGATCCGTCGCTTCTGCCTCCCGGATTGGTTCAGAAAAAGTCACGGTGATCTCCTGCCCATCGATAACCTCCACGCCGGTGATGGCCGGTGGGGTCAGATCGGGCACAGGGGCCTCGATGCGAAAATCATCAAAAAAGAATTTGTCCGTCCGGGTAGCCGTATAGATACAAACCGGTCCAAAAACACCGTTGGTGAGTCCGGCATAAGTGTTGTCCTGGGCAAAGAGGTCCGGCTGGAGATTTTGCCCACCCATATAGTCTGCATCCAGGGTCCACTGACCGGTGCTGGTCCGGGAGACTCTACCTCTGCAAATGGCTGTTGCGCCCCCCAAGGCCCCGAGCGTGCCCGTGGCCAGCAGTACCGGGGTACCCGCATCCAGGCGATAAAGGCGAAGGGCATCCAGGCTTCCGGTCTCTCCGATGTCCAACATATAGCCATTGGCAGTGGCCAGATCGGGTTGATCGGCCTGGAGGATCAGTTTGAGAGCATTGCTGGTAGAGGGTGAAAAATCAAGGCGAAAGTAGAAAGTCCAAACCGCACTATCGGGGATGTTTTGGAGGGTATACAGCTGTGATGAACCGGCTTGAGGCGCCATCAGCTGCAACTCTAGTACAGGGTTGACCACAAAATCCGTCACATTTCCCAGCCAGGCTGTCCCGTTGACCAGATCACCATCCGAAAAATCATCAGACCATTGGGCAGATAGTCCAACGGCTGTCATCAGAAGGGAAAGGAGGAGGAAGGATCGCAACATTGTCTCTAAATTAAACAATCCCACGGGCAATGGGACGTTGTTTTTTACGGAAGGTGACCAAGGTACAGCCCTGTTCGCTAAGAACCAGAAACAGAGTCTATACTCCTGTTTTGTTGATCACGAGTATCTTTATTGAAAATTACATCCATGAAAGTAGCGGTTGTCGGTGTAACCGGATTGGTTGGCACAATGATGAACAAGGTGCTAGAGGAAAGAGGATTTCCGATTTCTGAATATATGGCTGTCGCTTCAGAGCGATCTGTGGGTAAAAAAGTGAGCTTCCGAGGGGAAGAGCATACCATCATCGGTCTTGAAGAAGCCGTCAGCAGACGTCCGGACCTGGCCATCTTCAGTGCGGGGGGTAGTGTTTCGCTGGAATGGGCGCCTCGCTTTGCAGAAGCAGGTACCACCGTTGTGGACAATAGTTCTGCCTGGCGAATGGATCCAACCAAAAAGCTCATTGTTCCGGAGATCAATGCACATGAATTAACGCCAGAAGACAAGATCATTGCCAACCCCAATTGTTCGACCATTCAGATGGTCATGGCCCTCGCTCCGTTGCACAAGGCTTATGGGATTGATCGCATTGTCGTGTCTACCTACCAGTCTATCACCGGTACAGGCGTAAAAGCGGTTCGTCAGTATGAGATGGAGCGCAAAGAGTACAAGTTGGATGAGGTCCAGATGGCATACCACTATCCCATCTTTAATAATTGCATACCTCATTGTGATTCCTTCCTGGAGAATGACTACACCAAGGAGGAGATGAAGCTGGTCCATGAGACCCGGAAGATCCTGGGACAGGCTGACCTCCGCATTACAGCAACCTCGGTGCGGGTTCCCGTTCAAGGCGGCCATTCAGAAGCGGTGAACGTGAGCTTTCACCGGGATTTCACCATTCCGGAGGTGCGTGAATTATTGGACAATACACCAGGAATCACGGTCGTTGACAACCCGGCGGAAAATCAATATCCCATGCCTTTGCTCTCACAGAACAAGGATGAGGTGTTTGTCGGTCGTTTGAGAAGAGATGAATCCAATCCAAAGACATTGAATTGCTGGATCGTATCCGACAACCTGCGAAAAGGTGCGGCTACGAATGCTGTTCAGATTGCTGAATTTCTGGCCAGCCACCAATTAGTTGGCACAATTCATGTTTAAAGAAATGTAAATATGTTTGTGGGAACATGATCCTGGACGAACCCTTGATTCTCCTGTTGAATGTTCCTAACTTGGACATCCCTACACAGCGTTAGACTGAAAACCGATTGATACATGAGGACCAAGCTCGTACTTTGGGGCACGAACGCGAACGATGATCGCGTCTTGCTCGCGCTACAATTACTACCCGAAAAGAATGAAGTGACACTTTATGTGTTCACTGCCGAACAGGCCACTGATGCCTTCACCAAGCAGATGATGGATGAATGGCGTGACGACAAAGAAGTCGCATTTCCTGAGGGCCATCAGGCCATTACCCAACCGTTGACCATGACCGAGACCCTCATTCCCGAGGAGTATAAGGTCGAACGGGGCGATATCGTCCAGCGTGCACAATCGGAGTGGGCTTTCGTGGTACTCTCCTACAAAATGCAGAAGACCTTCCAATCTGAGCTCGATTCCTTTCAGGAACGAATTCATCAGATGACGGAATTCTCTCAACCTCTTTGGGAGGAAATGAAGTCATTCTGGGATAAGGTCCAGGGCCAGGTCAGGGAGCGAAACCTCTTTCGGGAGCATGTCGCCGGGTTGCGGGAGCAGTCCAATGATCTGTTCAATCAAATGAAGAAATTACGGCAGGCTGCGGACAATCACTTCCGCCGTCAATCAGCCGAAGTGGCCAAAACATTCAACGAGAGCTTGGAAGCTATTCAAGCCAAGATCGAAGAAGGCAAGCATTTGATCAACACTTTCGAGGATCTTAAAAAATTGCAGCGTGAATACCACGACCTGGAATTGACCCGTGATGATCGAAACAAGTTGTGGACGCGCATGGATGCGGCCTTCAAGCTGGTCAAAGAAAAACGGTTTGGGAATAAACCCGGCGGTGGTGCTGCGGATGCCTTCACCCGGGTGGAGCGTCGTTATCAAGGCCTGATGTCCGCCATCGACAAGATGAATAGATCCATCCAGCGGGATGAGAAAGACCTTCATTTTGAAGAGAAACGCGCCAATAATAGTGACAACCAGCTCGAGATGCAAATCCGGCAGGCCAAGATTAATATGATCAACGAGCGAGTCAACTCCAAGAAGGAGAAGCTCGCGGATATGGTCAAAACACAAGAAGACCTGCAACGGCGAATGACCTCCATCAAGTCAAAATTGAATGAAGAGGAGGAGAAGAAAAAGGTAGAGGAAGCCAAGCAAGCGGTTAAGGAACGGATTGCCAAGGAGATCGAAGAATCCAGCAAGGAGCTGGAGGATGTCGCTGACAAACTCGAAGCTGCCGCGCACGAGATCACCCATCCTAATGAAACAGTAGCTGAGGCCCAGGAGGCTGCGGCTGCTGCGAAAGCACCTAAAGCCGCCAAGGCAGAGGAGCCATCAGTTGAACCTGCAGTTGTTGAGACTGCAAAAGTGGTCGAAACACCAGCAGAACCTGTGGTTGCTGAACCTGCTGAGGTCGTTGAATCTCCAACTGAATCTGCAGTTGCTGAGGCCGAAGAAGTGGTCGAAGCTCCTGTCGAAGCGGAGCCCTCTGTTGCAGAAAACAAGGACACTGCCGAAGCTGAAGCAGACGCACTCACTGAAGAAGAGAGCGTACCTGTAGCTGAGGAGGAGAAAAAGGATTAGGACCCAACAACTATTTGAACAAAAGGGCGTTCCGTCGACAGCATTATGCAGAACACGACGGAACGCCCTTCTTTTATTCCCTGGATCCTGCTGGGGGTCCTGAGCATCATCTGGGGTAGCTCTTTTATTTTGATGAAACGCGGTCTGGATGCGTATAACCCCATCCAGGTGGCCGGACTTCGGCTGAGTATTTCTTTTCTGGCGATGCTGCCCTTTGCTTTGCGGAATGCCCGTAAAGTCAAACGCAAGGATTGGCCCTACCTGGTGATTGTTGGTTGGGCGGGCAGTGGTTTTCCAGCCTTTTTATTTGCACTGGCCCAAACCCGTATTTCTTCCGCAGTTGCCGGAATGCTCAACTCCCTCACACCCATTTTCACCCTCGCCATCGGTATGCTCTTTTTCGGGCTGATCTTTCGTCGGTCCTGGTTGTGGGGAATCCTGCTGGGACTGATCGGTGTCTTTCTTATTATCGGTCAGGTCAACCATTGGACATTGGGCAATACCGGTTGGTTTGCACTAGCCGCCCTGGGCGGGACCTTTTTCTATGCCATCAGTGGCAATACCGTTAAAGCCCACTTGCAGCATCTGGATTCCATGACCATTGGCAGTCTGGGGTTTTCAACCGTGGGCATACCTGCATTATTAGTCCTCTTCAGTACTGATTTTGTGTATCGGCTCCAAACAGATCCGGTCGCGGCATATTCCCTTGGATATGTGGCCATCCTCGCCATATTCGGGACGGTGATCGCCTCCATCCTGTTCTACTACCTCATTCAGAAAACAGACCAGATTTTTGGCTCCATGGTCAGTTATCTCATCCCCCTGGTCGCTGTAGGCTGGGGAATTCTGGATGGTGAATCCCTGCATTGGACCTATCTTGCAGGTCTGGTACTGATCCTCGCCGGAGTACGTACCGCCCGATCAAAATGAGTCTGCATATTCCCGGATTATATATTGCCGAATCGACCGACAAAGGTCGTGGGGTATTCACCGCTGAGCCTCTAGAGCCTGGAGATGTGATCGAGATCTGTCCGGTCATCGTCTTGCCTGACCACGACCTTTCCGCCATCCATCAGACAGCCTTACACGACTATTATTTTCTGTGGGGTGAAAAAAGACAACAATGTGCGATTGCGCTGGGCTATGGTTCACTGTACAATCACAACGACCAGCCCAACGCGGAGATCGAGTTGGATTTCGGGGAAGAGAATATCGTTTTCAAATGCCTGAAGCCTATCCAGCCGGGAGAGGAGATCACCATTCATTATCATAGTGATCCGGAGTTTGGAGGGAAATTGTGGTTTTGAAATAGTATTATTCTATAAGGATTCCATTGACTGGAATATACACTATACAAGAATAGCTTGATCGCAAATCGTTACATTAAAGCAGTGAAACAACCCAGAAAATACAGCCTTTTCAACATTCCGCTAACCAGGTGTATTCCAGGTATATTTTCAGCTCTCATTGCATTTATATGGATTCCACTTTGCGCCCAGTCCACACTGCAATGGGCAGGTCCAGGAAAGGGTTTTCAATATTTAAAAATCCAGGATAGTACAGGGATACTCGAACTCTCTGACTGGCCAGCGACTCACTTTTTTCTGATGGGGAATCGCCGGGATACAATCTATTGTAAAATAGATGATGAAATGGACTCCTGTCCTGGTGATTCCACGTTTTGCATTATCGCATTGAATGACAATCTGGATTCCATCCATATTGATTTACATAGAGGTTATACCTTTTACAGGAAAGAGGTATCCCCCTATCGTTCACGATTTTCTTTCGAACGAATAACCTATGAACAGTGGGACAGTTGGGGTAAACAACATCTTAAAATTGAATTGAACGCCTCTGGCAACTATACATATCAGAAACGGTCAAACAGCCCAATTGAACAAATCCAAATTTCCAGTGAGTTGGTGAATACATTTAAAGCGCTTCTAAAAGATATTCAAATTGAATCTATGGAAAGCACTATGGGGCCCAGCATTTGTGATGATATGAATCACACGTTCACCTTTGTTTCTTCTTCACGTGACATTTACACTTATTCCTCTTTGTGGGTTAACCGCCAGATCAGGCCTGTTTGGGAATTTTTACTAGCATTAATTCCATAAATCAGGACAAAGTCTGCTTCCAATCAATTGTTATTCCGGAATGAACTCCTCCGGCGGTTAAACATCCAGGGTTATCAACTCGTTCTATCGCCATTGAAACTTGTTTCAAAATGGTTAATTGCGGCTATATTTGAGTAAACATAAAGCACATGGTTGCGACATTTTCCTGGAAAGAGGACTACCTATTTGCGATACTCTTGATTGCTATCCTTGTCCCCATCATTATTTTGATATTCCTGGGAGGAACATACACCGCTTCCGCAATCCTTCTCGCTGAGTTTTTCCTGGCCTATTTACTGGGGGTATGGCTAGAACATCGTTTTATTCGAAAGAAAATATATACCATTCATTTTCTTCTGGGTATTTGCCTGGGCTATGCTGTATTCCACCTCTTTCAGTATCCTAAGGACAATTTTTCCTGGTTGCTGTTGAGCCTCTCTCTCTTCTTGAATGCAGGAGCCTTTCTTCATAAACGAAACCCAAAACTGGTGGCCTCGTTATCCATATTGTTTGCATGGGTAATGGCCTATTTTTTGACTTGATTCCTTCAGATTATATATTCAATATACTCTTGGCATCCTCTGCAGCTAAAGCCGGTTTATTACCCTTATATACTCCCGGCTACCTGTCTGCCGAAGGTTGAAAGCCCCGGGTTATTAACACCTGCGTTATATTCATCTAGAAACACCACATATCATTGCCGAGTGATTAGCCCACGACTTTAGCCAGGGTAAAGATGTAGAAGAAATTGGCTTTAGCCTCATCAGCCCTTTAAGGCATGATTTCCATTTATGGCTGGTAGTAGGAATCCTCTTTTTACCAAAAACACAAGAACGACATGCCCCATGCGGCTAAAGCCGGTTTCAGGCTATTCCTTACCCCGGGCTAAGGCCCGGGGCTATTGATTCATATTCCTATTTCTGAATGAAGATTGTCATCTATTCCTATAAAAAATACTTGGCTACCGTAAACCGTTTCGCTAAAAATTGACGGCTTCCGCAATGGTCATTTTAATAGCTAAAGCCAATTTTGTTTTCAATTATTCCCCGATCTAATCTCCTCCCGCGGTCAAAAAGCTCGAGGCAATAGAGGTATTAAATCCTATTTCTGAAAGAATATTGTCGTTTAGTTTAATAAAAAGTCCCCTGCACAATTAGCCGTTTTGTGAATAGCCCCCGACTTCAGTCGGGGGTAAGGGTGTGGGAGGAATTGGATTATGCCCATGGCTATTGACATCATTATGGAAGCAAACAAGAGAACCCCACTACATACTAACCAAATTCCCCCTTCCCTTTTTCACCCTCGTCCCCCCCCTGGGCGTTCCCTCAGTCCGCACCCGTGAACAAGATTTACCCTATACCCTTTTTCCCCCCCGGAATTTCCCTTTCACTCATACCCTTTACCCTTTACCCTTTACCCTTTACCCAAAATATCATTCCTCTCCGCCATCCTTAAACCACCCGGAATAAAACACATAATTGCTGGCGATGCGTTCGATGGTGTCCTTGAAGGCCTCTTCGGATAATGCTTTGACTTTTTTCGCGGGGACACCGGCATAAATATGCCCGGATTCCAATCGGCTGTTCTCCAGAACTACGGCGCCGGCGGCGATCAACACGTTGGACTCAACGACGACATGGTCCATGACAATGGCACCCATCCCGACCAACACATTATCCTGTATCGTGCAACCATGCACAATGGCCCGATGTCCAATGGATACATTATTGCCTATCGTCAAGGGCGCCTTTTTGTAGGTACAATGTAAAATGGCGCCATCCTGCACATTCACCCGATCGCCCATCTTGATCCAATGGACATCCCCTCGTACGACAGACTGGAACCAGAAGCTGCATTCGTCACCACAAATCACATCGCCAACGATGGTCGCATTTTCTGCCTGAAAACAATCACGTCCAAATTGTGGGGACTTCCCCTCCACTGGTAAGATCAATGCCATAGTCTCCGTTTTTCATAAAAGTAGGCCCCTCAACGGAAATCAAAAAAAGAATGGATCAAATACTGCCTCATCCATTGGATATTCAGCCTATTGAACATTGACATCCCGGTATCGTCTGGTCCCAATCATCCAGGAAAGGGTCAATCCACTGAACACATACCAATCATCTCGTTCCGGATTTCCACTGATACTGACACCATCCAGGAGGTCGGAAAAGACCGGTCGCTGGCCGACTTCCAAACCAATACTCAGATCCGGATGAAGGTCGGCCCTCAATCCTAGTCCTATAGGTACAGCCAGAAACCAGGATTGCTGCATCTCCCCTGAAAATGGATCAAACTCTGCAGGCATGCCCTCCCGATAACACTCCGGCCCTGGCCGTGCATAGGTGATCCCGATACCGGCATACACGTACGGACTGATATGGGGTCGGAACCGGCCAACGAAATATTGCGAACGTCGACCAAAAGGTTTCCATTCCGCCATTATTGCTGTCTCAACCAATGGCGTTGAAAATCGAAACTTCCGGCTGCTTCTGGCTTCTGCATGAAGATCATCACCACTGATCCTGCCCGCAATCACCTGCGTGCGCAAAGCCCACTTGGGATGTCCGTGCCAGCGATAGATCAGCCCTCCGGCAAGGCGGCTCTCCAAAAGCTCCAGATGAGGTTCCGGCAGGTCGCCCTGGTAGTTGGCCACTCCCAGGAATACGCTCCACTCATGATGATATTGGGCCGTCAGCAATTGCACAGAAAACATCAGAAAAACACTAAGAAAAACTGAGATACGTTTCATGGTCATCAGATTCTGGAAGGGTTGAAAAAAGAAAGGACATCCAGACTATTTCCATTGCGCAGGACGAGTAAATACCGCCCAGGTGGCCACCCCGCAACTGAAAAGAGTGTCTCCTCAGATCCGATCTGGATCCGGCTCCAAACCCGACCAAGAATGTCCACCACTTGCAGGTCCACTGAGTTGAATAGATCGCCAGTCCGGGTTAATTGAAGGATGCCATCCCCTCCAGGGCCAGTCAACTGCCAATCCTTGTGGACGCCTTCATTCCAGATGACCCGGACTGGACTATAGTCAAAGGTCCCGTCGACATCTTCCTGGCGGATCCGGTAATAATTCCACCCGGCCGCTGGTGTCAAGTGGTCAAAGACATAGGTCTGCACACCAGCCCCACTCTTGCCCGAGGCCATGCGTCCCAGTCCTTCAAATGAAATCCCATCCTGACAGTGCTCGACCGTGAAATACCGGTTGTCGACTTCATCAATCGTTTTCCAGATCAATCTTGTGCCCTTTTGATGAGGGACTACCTGGAAGTCCACCCATGTCACCGGTAAAGGCTGGTCTGCCCCGTACAGATCAATGTCCCCAAAAACCGTGATGTCTTTGCTCAAGCCCGTGGGACAAGGGTCAAATATTTCATCTACCGCGATGGTGTACCACGGTGCCATGGCCAGCGCAGGTGTGACCGTCAGGGTCATCAGGTGGTTGGATCCGTTATCCGGCATCAACTGCCAACCGCCACAATAAAGGAGGTAGTCATATTCCCCAGAGGGAACTCCGGGAGGTGGGCTGTTACAATTGGCTGGCCCCGGCGCGCTACCTGAGGGGTCAAAATATCCCAGCAGGTTTTCGGCATCCGTTGTGTTCACATCCAGTCGTACAGGTGCATAATGACTGGCATCGCCCACCGGAAAATCATAGCCATCCGTACCGGAGAGGAGGTCCCGTCGCAATCGCCCTTCGATATAAGCGACCGAGCTGAAATTGAGGATAGATCCCGGCACAGTGGTCTGCAACCGGATCTCAGACGAACCCACCGTGATCACATTATCCCCTCCTTCAAATTCAAGGGCATTGGTGACGAGCGCGTGCAGGGAGAAGAATACCTCTGCCCCAATGGTCAGGTGAAAAGCACGAAAATGATCCGCATTACCTTCCACCACTGCGGGCTCCACAAAGCGTACCTCACCCAATCCGAAAGTGTGCTGCAGAATGCCTTCCAACTGCATGGCAGGTCCTTCACATTGCAGTAAGAGGCCGTTGGGGGTATTCCCATTATAGGATTCGTTGGTCAGTGTTGAGCCCTCCCGAACGATCACCTCCCCCTGGGTTGTGCAGGCCTGCTTTTGATTGTGCACCAGGACCGTGCCGGTACCTTCTCCTCCGATATCCAGAGTGCCCTTGACCGTCAAGGTCCCAAATTCATTGATCCGGCTGGTGAGGCTGTTAAAGGCATAGTGTCCGGCCAGGCTTTCAAAGATCAGATGCCCATAACTCCAGTTGGATGATGAAACAGAAACCGTTGCTCCAGTGTATCGATAAATCACTGTGGACCCCTCTGGCAGGTTGGGTGCTCCCGGAGTATTGAGATAATGATCCCGGTATTCCGAGGAAGCGCTGTTTCCGGTTTTGATGAGGGTCCCATTATCCCCCATCAGCCATCGTGCACCATTTTGAAAACGCCAGCCATTGGCACCTCCAACCCCATGATCGATGAGGGTCCCTTCCAGTTGGCATTGAGGGGACGATCCCGCTTGAGCGATCTCCAACCGATTGCTGGCTGGTATCTCAATAGTGCCCCCGGAAGTGATCAACAAATCATCCACTTCGACATCGGCATCCACCATGAGGAGATGCAAAACCTCTACATGATCACTGTTCGTGGCGAACGGGTAGGCACCTGCGGCCACCCAGGAAGCGCCCTGGTCATTGGACACCTCCCAAACAGCTTCATTTGTCCACCCACCACCGGACATAGTTCGGTACCAATCGCCTGGAAAATCATCATCCTCAATTGTCACTGTATGCTGGTCCAGAACCGGCTCAGCAGATCCACTGAGAATATCCAGCATGAGGTGAATCGTCTCATCTCCTTCCACCAGGCCATCCCCGTGGATAGTCACTGAAACCATCTGGGTGAAGGGATATGAATCGGCCGGGTCAAAATTGAGGGTGACAGGATCAAATGAATAATCAATTCCCGGGCTGGCCGACCCGGTCAGAGCATCGCTGATTTGAATCGCCACCGGTCCAGAGGGAGGTGTGGCCATCGTCACCAGGACAGGATGGTTCTGATCGCCTACATTCCCTTCGAGGATGGTACTGTTGGCCAGATCAAAACCGACCTCAGGTGTGAGTACCCCACTGGTGATGAGGACATCATCCAGACCCACATTCCCTCCATCTTTGGTAAATAGCCAACGGACGTAGCGAACATCACTTTCCAGGTTGATCGAGACAGGTTGACAATTGACGATCGGAGTGCAATTCGGACAAGGACCGAATTCGTCGAGGAGGGTCAGGTGAAGCATTATCGGGTGATGTGGCTAAAGCCGAGGACCACCAAACCCAAAGGCGGAAAGTGGGCGAATCAAAAAAGCCTCAAAATCATCTGCGCTCACTTTGACCGAACGGCAGCCGCGCGACAGCTTGTTGCCAAGTACAGACACACTTCTGGAATGGCAAAATTCAGCGCAATCAACATTGCCCCGTGATCAAAGTTGGTTCTGGCATCGTTGCGCACTTCCACCAAAGGGATTTGCGAGCCGGTCAGAATAACGGGTTCCTGGCTCCTGCAACATAAGGGCAAGGCCGAGGCCGTATAAGCCATCGTATCCGTGCCGTGCAAAACCACCCCCCCCCCCCCCCCCCCCCCCCCCCCCCCCCCCCCCCCCCCCCCCCCCCCCCCCCCCCCCCCCCCCCCAGGGGGGGGGGCGCCATCGTAATCATCATAACGCGCGGCAATATCACTCGCAATCACGTAATCGTGAGGGAGTCATATTCGAGAATCAGCAAAGGATCGTATTCGTGGATGACATAGGCGGGCATAATATCGCTGTTGGTTCAGCATAAAAGCCAACTGTTCTTCCAGATAACCGGCTGCCGGTGCATAACCAACCGGCGTCTTCTTCATACCAATCGTCCCACCCGTATAGGCAATATAAATCCGCTTTCTCACCAAGCACCTCCAACTGTATGAACGTTTAACGTTGAACGTTGAAACGTTGAACGTTAAAACACCATTGTATAAACCAATCTGTGAATAACCTCATTTTTGTAGTGGTATTATGCGTCCGGCAATGTAACATCCCAAATAAAGCAACCGAGGACTTGAGCGATGAGGAAATTTGAACGTTCCGCAGGAAATTTTGCTCCACCTGATTTACCTGGCTACAGATGGCATTGGAGATTTGAAATCATTCTGGTGGGGTCGACTTTTAGCCTCAACCGGCAGCACCTTGGCAAATTTGCCGCTTATTTACAGGCTGGCGATTCACCCTATCAATGTTTTCGGCTTTGCCGGCAACCCTTATCTGGTCAGCAGAGTTGCTGCAGAAAGGTCTGCTCACAGAAGATGAGCTGGAGGATCGCCCGGAATTTTGCCAGGCACGTGGACTACGGCTCGGTCATCACTTGGAAACTGACGCTGCTCGACCGGGCATTTGCCCATTTTCAATCTGGGAATTTTGCGGAACTCAAAGAGGAATTCGAGCTTTTCAGAAAACGCACACAACTTGGCTGCCTGATTTTGCCTTGTTTATGGCGCTCAAGGAAGCGCATCAAGGCAAATGCTTGGAACAACTGGCCCACAAACACTCCACCAACAACGAAACAAGCAAGCTTTGCAGCAAGCAAGGCAAGCCCGCGCCGAAGACAGCCACAACGTCATCTGCCTTTCGCCAATTCCTCTTCTTCGGCAATGGATAGCATTGCGCACGTACCTCAACGAACAAGGCATCAGCATCATTGGTGATATGCCCATCTTCGTCGCTCAAGACAGCGCCGGCGTGTGGTACAACTGCAGAACTATTCTATCTCGACAATGACGGCAAGCCGACGGTAGTGGCCGGCGTGCCCCAGATTATTTTCCACCTTACCAGCCAATTGTGGGGCAATCACTGTATCGTTGGGATACCCATGCAGAAACAGGTTACGTCTGAGTGGCTGGAGCCTTGAAGACACTCTTCCAATTTGTCGATGTTACACGCCTGGATCACTTTCGCGGCTTTGTGGGCTATTGGGAAGTGCCAGCCGATGCTCCCACAGCCGAAACCGGAATGGGTACCTGGGCTGAGCGAAGACTTCTTTTGCTGTACAACAAACATTGGGCGCATTGCCCATCATCGCCGAACCTGGGCAATATCACAGAAGTCATCGCGCTGCGCGATGATTTGACCTGCGGCATAGAGATTTTGCAATTCTTTGGGGCGATCCTACCGAAACATTACTGCCGCACAACTTTCCCGTCAAATTGTGTGGTATACACCGGCACGCATGGCAACGACACAACCCGTGGCTGGTACGAAACGCCAGAAAACCGAAAAAAGACTTCTGCCGCCGCTATTTGGCCCGCGCCGGGCGACATTGCCTGGGATATGATCCGACTGGGCTGGGGTTCCGTGGCCGACTGGCTATCGCCCCAATGCAGGACCTGCTCAACCTGGATAGCAAAGGCGCGTGGGCCTTCCCGGCAAACAAGCCGGCAATTGGGGCTGGCGCACGACCAAGACACACTCAATGAATTTGTGCGCTCACGCCTGGAGGAAATGAATTTCCTCTACGGACACTGGAAAGCCAAAGAAGGAGATCAAGACAAAGATTCAACAAACGAAGAAAACAAAAGAGGCTCTATAAGCCTAAAAAAGGTGGACAAGAGCACTCTTGCTTCCTATTCCGAACTGTACAGCAATCTACCATCAGACTCAGTAAATCCAAATACCCTAAGGGAATCGCCAACCCCGCTTCTACAACCTGGATCTACTGAAGTTTTTGAACACAGACTTTCGCTGGGTTGACTTCTTTTGGAGGAACTATTGCGGCTGCCGCTTCGTGGTCGAAGGCTTTTTGTCTTCAAGATGCCGATTTAGCCGACTTCCTTGATGAGCGCTTCTTGGCCGGCTTATCGGCATCTGGCAAAGCAGATTGCATATCCTCTGACAAGCACACGGATGACCCTGCGGCACCTCAAACACTGCTCCATATGTTCCTGAGACTGTGCCTGCGCAGCATAATGGCTGCGGTGAGCAAGCTCGGGGGACAAACGTTTCTTCCACCCGCAGATGCAGAACATCAATTTTCATAGCTCACACGCCAGTCGTGTAGCTCAGCTCAAAAGGCCAACAATCAAAATTGCACAACACTTATTCCTCTGCGGCAACATCACCGAGCATTGCTTTGATTCAGACTGATTCAGTTCTGGCTTATTGGATAATCCGGTGGCAGACGGCGTTGCAGTTGCGCAGCGAACTTTGATTGCACGCCGGCATTTGGGACGAGTTCATTTGTATGTGGTAGGCGTATAATTCAGCTTTAGCTTCGGCCAGAGCAAGTGCAATGGCCTCTCGCCTAATGTAAACATCCAATGACAATGCTGACAACGTATTTGCATCACATTGTGTATCACTCCCGTAATTTATTCCAAACACAAAACTTCAACAAACCAACACCGATTTTGATATTATCAGCAACTGCTGCTTATGGCCTCATATTTTCCACATAGCAACAAAAGTAAAATTTTAATTTGACAAAATCGTTCTTCACAAATATAGTATGAAGCATTGCATCCACTCTTCTTGTTGATCTCACACAAGGGCACGGAACACACTTTGAACCAAGAATTTTTGGGAAAGATTTTTTCCAAACGAAAGTTGTGTAACACAACTCAATTTTTATAATTTTCAAAGGATAACTAAAAACCATAGTCTATACAATGATTTGAATAAGAAACCGGTTTACTGCAAGTGGTTTCTCTAATAAAGGCAAAACACTTTATCCAAAAGTTTAAGACGCTAAAGGTTCAGCTTTTCAGCGGTTCCTCCACTTCCGCACTTGAGAAGAAGGATGCTTGGGTGAACCAAGTTTTGTTCTTTGTAATCACACTGTGTTATCAGGTGCCCGGCTCTTGTGAGGTGAAAGACCGGGCTTTGGCTTTAATACAATGGAAGGTGTATAGGTTTATGTCGGCTGAAAATTGATGGAGGATTGGCTATCGGAAGCACTCTATGACTACAGACACCCAAAGCGGGCAAGTTCGAGAAGGCATTATCTAGAAGATCGAAGACAACGGCATAATTGTAGACGTTGGCCTCAAAATGGATGGCTTTGTTCATCATTCTGATATCGAACGCCTTGAAGAAACATTTACTTCGGAATTGAGCTTGGGACAAGAGATTCAAAGTTTGTGTAATGGCCAAAGACAGGGAGGAATCTGCTTCTTTCGCTCTATGAGCACAATGGGAAAGATTGGATTAAAGCCAAACTCTGCTTGAAAGCGGGAAAATCTAGCGGGAACAGTTCAAAGGGACACAATCGGGGCAGCCTGATTACGACGTACAGTTTAGTCAATTGAATGCCTTTGTGCCAGCTTCACTGACAACCCGACAAGGGAGCCGCAGTTCAAGTCAATCTCAAAGGACTATCTCTGCAATCGTACGAAGGCCAAAACTGTCATTGCAAGTTATGGAAGTAGACAAAAGCCGACGACGTCTGATTGTTTCGGAACGACTGGCCCAAACAAAAAATGCGCTCTCAGACCTAAAGCAACTTATGGCCGAACTGAAAACGGGCCCAGGTGTGCCACGGCACAGTTAGCCGGCTGTGCAGCACTGGCGCATTTGTTGACCTGGAGTGGGAGCTGATGGCCCGGGCTCCATATTCGAATTGGCTTGGCGAAAGGTTCAACATCCCAGAGAAGTTTTACAAGAAGGCGAAGAGGTTGATGTCTACCTTCTGCGTCTAGACCAACAACGCAACCGCATTAATCTCAGCCTAAAACGGCTCCAACCCAGCCCGTGGGATAACGTAGACGAAACTTACACCGTCAATCAACTGGTATCAGGTGTTGTGACCAACGTAGTCGACTTTGGCGCCTTTGTAGCACTAGATAGCGGCATTGAGGGACTGGTCCACATCGGTCCAACTGGCCGACCCACCACCTTCCGATCACGCAAAATGTTAAGCGCGGCGACGAAATTACTGCTCCGCATCTTGCGTATCGATTCAATGCATAACGCATTGCACTAAAGCGCAAAAGCAAGTAGAAGCGCACGAATAATACCAAAGTGGATGGAAAGAAGAATGTCGGAGCAACCAAACGAAGCAGGGCAAACACCTTCTGCTGACACAGTACCAGAAGGAGTTTCTGCACCTGCCGACGCAACCCCAACAGATGCAACGCCAGAAGAAACACCACCTGTTGCCGAAGCATCCCTCATCGATGATATGATCACAGAAGAAGAAATACCCACCGCACCCGCCGACACATCCCCAACAGATGCGACGCCAGAAGAAAGAACACGTGTTGCCGTTGCATCTCCTACTAATACAGATGCTGAAGGAATCGCTCCAACGACGGAAACAACAGAACCAAGTTCACTTGAACAAGGTGAAGAAGAACAAGCGTCTGAAGCAGTCAATGCAATTATTTACCTCTCCCACTCCTGCTTCTGATAAACAAACCGACGACAACGGTTTTTGGGTCAGTTTGATGCAGGATGTAGAAACACCGCAACAAGCACGAGAAGCTGAGCATCCACAGAATTCATGAAAACTGGGCAAACCAGTCAAATTTATTCCAATTGCTACAGTTCCAAACAGAAGATTTGTTCGGGTCGCGTTGGGTCACAGAACAACTCAACGCGACCCTACACTGTTTTTTTTTTTTTTGTGCTTCGTACGCAGACACAGAGGAGTTATGCAATTTTCAATTGGTGACAAGGTAGTTCACCCCGGGCATGGCGCTGGATGTATCACAGGGGTAGAACACAAAGAAATTGTAAAAGGCTACAAGCATTATTACGTGGTCGAAATCTTGAACAAGGGGTTGGTTGTATACGACTACGCAAAGCCATTGAACTGGGCATACGGCCCACGTTATGGCTCACGCCAAGTTGGAAACATGTACTCAAAATATTAAGTGGGGTGGCCGTCACTCTTCCACGCAACAATAGCGAACGCCAGTCACAAATACGCGAAAGAATAAAATCGGGTAATCCGCTGCAAATTGCAAAAGCTGTGCGCGACCTACAATATGGTCAACTTGTCCATCTCGCAGTCCGACGCAGACCTGCTCAACTGGGGGCGCCAAGTATTAGCCACAGAAATTGCACTGGTAAAAAGCATTGACTTCAACGCCACTCTGTAAATCATAGAAGCACGCTGATTGCGATCAAAGCCAAACGTAATCCAAACCTAAGCGGTTTGCGCGTGTTGCGCAGCACGCAGCAGTTCCTGAAAGAACTGCAGGAAAAATGTAGCAATTTGTCGATATTGCCTCTAC
>CALNZC010000072.1:0-23742 GCA_942490895.1 uncultured Saprospiraceae bacterium | reverse complement strand
CCATGAGATGGTAATCAGAATAACGCAGGTCGACGGCAGTTGAAGCCCCGAGCATGGTGCGCTGGTCCCGGGCGATCTGCTCCCAGGAAGCGTTGTTTCCGATCACCGCACAGACCTTCAATCCATGCTTGACGAAGATGTCCATTTCGGCCAGGCTGTAGCCCGCACTCCCGTCTCCGTATATGATCCAAATCTCATTCTCTGGATTGTGCATGGCCGCCCCTAATGCAAAGCCACCTCCAACACCTAATGTGCCATACACCCCCGGATCCAGCCAATGCAAGGCCTTCCTGGGCTTGAGAGTATAGGATGCCGTTGCTGCAAAATCACCACCATCTGCGATCAAGACAGCCTCATCTGGCAGCAACTCGTCCATCACCTGAAACAATGAAACCGGATTGATCCCCTCCATCGATTCATCAGCCAATCTTCGGATCTCCTGCTCCCGGTTTTCCTGCCATCCGGAAAGCTGCTCTTTCCAGGCGGTGCAATCTATTGAGATGTCACTATCACAGGCGAGTTGGATGAGAAATTCCGCTGGATCCACACGGGCACTCAAGGCTGTCTTGGGCATATTCTTACGCAGGTCTACGGCATCCCGATGCAAAGCAATGACTCGTGCCTTTCGATTGAGGTGGCGTCCATAATCCAGGCGGAAATCGCAGGCCACTCCGGCGAGAAGAATAAGGTCTGCCTCCCGAAGGGCCTTTTTTCGGGCATGAAGATGATGAAGCGGATGACCGCGGCCCAACAAGCCCCGGGCCATGCCACTCAACCAGACGGGTATACCGAGTTGCTCAACACTGTGAGCAAGTTCAGTAGTCAGGCCTGGCTGACTCATGGCTCCACTCCCGACCACCAGGACCGGTCGCTGCGCCCGCTTGATTTCAGACTGAGCCGTGATGATATCGCCATTTCGAATGCCGATGCTTCGTGATGCCTCGCGCCAGGAATGATCCTCGGCTTTCAAGCCTGCAAATAATCGATTGACATGTCGGTTGATATACCAATGGGTCAGTTTGGAAGTCAGCGATTTACCGGGTTCATTTTTCGCCCCATACCATTCACGAACCGTTTCTTCGGGGTACAGGAGATCTACCGGGCATTCGATAAAAACCGGACCAGGCACCCCAGAGAGTGCATCCTGAAATGCCTCCTCTATTGCGGGTACCAGATCCTTGACTCGCTTTGCCTGAATACATTTTTTGACCACAGTACGGAGGATACTGATCTGATCAATGTCTTGTAACGCCCCTCTGTTACGAAGCAGGGTTGCTGTGGCCCCACCAAACAAGATAACAGGCGATTGGGCGAGTTGTGCATTTTTTAAAGCGGTAATAGTATTGGTCACTCCGGGCCCGGCCGTGACTACCGCAATTCCAGGAATACCGGATAGTCGGGCTTCAGCATCAGCTGCAAAGACAGCTGTCGCTTCATGGCGCACATCGACGACTTGAATGCCCGCTTTCTCAGCTTCCACGTAAATGGGGCCGACATGTCCACCACTGAGGGTGTACAGGTGGCGGACACCTTGTTTGATCAGTACTTCAGCAATTAGTCGACCCCCGTTCATAAATCAGTAAGATGCTTGTAAATAGGTTTATCTAGCCAAAGATAATCAGGAAAACAAGCCCACATATTCAACCCAATGGATACAACGTCCATATCTGGCGAGCTACTAGCATCTAATCACAGGCACTAATCAATAACCATCGAATAGGTACCAAGCTCACCTGCGCCAATAAAAATAGAGTCTCGCTTTACAGTTTCGATCAAGTCCAGTTTATAGGAGTACTGGATATATGTGTATTGTTCACCAGCAGTTTCATGAACTGAACCGTAAACCTCAGGAGGATAATCATCGGGCCAAAACGAATATCGTGCATTTACATATCTATAGTTATACCGCAGATCATTGAACTCTTGCCCCGTCAAGTTTTCCAAGTGAAAGCGAATTCGAGCAGACCGTCTGGATTCAATTTCTATACCAACAGGATCACTAAAACCTAAAAAGTCATAATAGTAGACAACCTGTCGCCCATCATAGTTACTCGCCAAATAGCCATCCCTGTATGCAATAAACTCAAGATAGCCCTGTGTTTTTAAAAAATCTGATCCATCGATCTTCAGTTCAAATGATCCATCCTCATTAGATCGTACCTCGCCAACTTTTATCGGCCAATAGACAAAGGCACCGTTATGATACCATGCCTCCACACGGGCTATTGTCTTATCATCTGGATTGTTTGGATTCACCACCTCACCGCGAATATCGATACAATCCGATTTACAATTTTTTAGATTATTCCAATAATCTTCCTTCTGGCATCCCATAGTAAAGATGCCCATGACGATCAAGAGAATCAATGGATAGATGGTATCAGTTTTCATTGCACAATGGATTTTTCAAATCAACAAGAGTTACAACTGCTAAACATGCCTCAGAATTTGCATATTCCTTGGATGTGAAATATATACTGGAAATGACAATCTGTCAATATCTGAATCATCCTAAAATTGAGGACAACGGCTATAACCCTGGAATTTATTCAGGAGATAAAAGCCTTAAAACCTATACAAACCCAGCTAAGTAATAGAACCAACTATGCGCAGTATTCGAATAACAACTGATCAAAAAGTCCCACCCAGGCTCAAACCGATGGGACCAATCCAGATGCCGACACTCTGGCTTAGAGCAAACGGTAGCATGGCAAATATTCGAAAACAGATCGAATCCACCTTCATGGGTATACCGGTATCCGACAATCGGGTAGATCATATAGAAGGGACCCGCATTTCCTGTCAATAAAGTGCCTCCCAAACCTATTTCACCAAAATGCTTCCCCCGTCCATAATTTGAGGTGACATGATGAGGAATAGTGAGAAAATTACGTACTACATTATCGCAGGGGGAAATATTTGGAAGTATGCAAAAATCATCTTCCTGATTGAATCCAATGCCTGCCTTTCCGGTCAGGAAATGATTCGGCCGGATATGGAATAACCGCTCGTAGGAAATAGAGACAATCGAAGCGTCACCGAGCAAGCCAATATTGATCGTATTATTCGGAATGGACTCCAGGATAACTGGATCACTTTGTGCTTCAGCAGCCCAATAATAACAGCTACATAAAACAACCATCAATACTCGCTTCATCGTGCAATACTTGTAGTTGATATTCGGATATTATCGTGCCATTTCATTCAAATCTAATGATAAATTTTCAGGTATATGAGTCAATTCATTAATAATGAGGACAAACTTTTTTTAGTCATAAAAAGCGAGGACGAACTGTTCCCGATTCATGCATAACTGCCGTTCAAGCCGAAGATGATGCTGCCTATAATAGTTCGGGGAATATCGAAACAAAGCCATTCTGCATGCAACCTCTGATGGAGTGCAAACAAACTCAATCACTCCTGTGATGGAACGTGAACAATCATGCATATTATCAAGGAAGACCTATACAATTCCCCAGATATGCGGGGCAGTCCGACCAAAGGGCAGATCATTGGATGCAGCCTACTAACAAGACTTCCAAACGCATACCCGATTGTCCCACCACCGGAAGGATGAAAGTCGCAGAAATTTGTCCCCAGTTCCAGAAAAGGAGTGAATCCAGCTCTGAAAAGGAAACGGCCATCCGGTTTTTGATACCGGTATCCCAGTCTTCCGGAGGCAAAGTAATCCCAAAACCAATGCAACACTTCATTTCGGGAACCACGAGATGCAGACCTTACCCAAACAAAGGCCAACCCGGCTTCTACGTGATGCGACCCCATACTGTACATCTCATTGATACCTACCGGAAACCAATAATCGAGAATGCCTGTTGATTCCGGATAATACGAAACACCAACCTGGGCAGCCGTCTTCCAACGCTGCTGGTTGAACAATATCCGTTCATAGTTCAAAGCATAAAATAATCCCTGCCCACCCAGATCCAGTTGGACACTATTCAGACAAATGAATCGCCCATTTGAAAGATCCTGAGCCGGTATCTGCGAATGGCAGACAACTGCAATTCCGATGCATAGCAACCACTTCATAGGAGGGCGATTTCAGTTTAGAACAGCTCGTAATCTTCACTATTGCCTCTTAACTAAAAAACAAACCACGCCAAGTCTTTAGATGAGCCAACACTGAATGAATACTGTCGGAATAAACCCCTTGTGAAAAAGATTTCTGAGAAATTGTCACCCTAAAAGAAGATCATAAGTTCATCAACCGATCGCAGACGGCCTCCGTCAGATATCTCATCCATTGGATGGCCACCATGGCACCAACTTGCTGGTTCTTTTACAGTACGCCTGATAACCTGGATGGTCGGCATACCGTCTCTCCAGCATGGGAATACCTGACACAAATACCAGCAGCCAGGTGATGATCAACGGACTTATCACGGCTACCCAACCATTCGGCAATGAGCATACAATAATAAAGAGGCCCCACCACATCAGGATCTCACCGAAATAATTCGGATGTCGGGAGTAGCGCCAAAGACCTGTATCCAATACTTCCGCCGGACTTTTTCGATCATGTACAAATTGCGCCAATTGCCGATCGGCTATCAACTGGATCAGAAATCCAACGACCCACAAACCTGCCCCAGCCAAGGACCAAAATCCCAGTGAGGCAACAGGTGCCTTCGCCGCAACAAGAACAGGCATGGCAATCATTACCAACAAAAATCCCTGCAGAAGATAGACCTGGAGATATGACCTCCAGTAGAAGTTCACACCCCATTCCTCTCGCCACTGCCGATACCGGAAATCTTCACGCTTGCCTATGAGTCGATGTCCTATATGCCAGGCCAGACGCAATCCCCAAACAGCAATGAGCAAGTACATCAACCAGGCCACGGGATTAAGAGGTCTTGTCGAGGCCAACCAGATACACAATACAACATAGCCCAAACCCCAGGCTACGTCCGCAATATCATTTCGATGAACGATCAAGGAAAAGACATACCACAACGAAGCATAGATCCAGATTATCCCAAAGGATTGAAAAATCAGTTCAATCATTGGCCGTGGATCCATTGATAAATAAAGAACCCGGCAACACTCACCAACGCACTGAGGACCATCCCCCAGACAATGTCACCAACAACAACCCCGGCTGGAAAACCCTTCAAAACTGCCAAATTGGTCAGGTCGTATGTGGCATAAGTGAACAGACCAAACAATGCCCCATACATGAGAGCAAAACGAAAGGAGCCCTTTTCTGCGGCAGGAAGGATCACAAAAACAAATAGCCCAACGATGAAGAGCAAATAAAAGATGATTGCCACTGGCCAGTTGACAGACTCCCGCATCAGATGACCCATATGCCGGGCATACCAATTTTTCGCGATCAAGCCTAACCAGGTCAGGTCAATAGCAAAAAAAACAAGCGCTGTGAGAAGGTATGTGCCAAGAAGTTTCATAGTCAAATGTTTGCCAGTGAATACATAAACGCTATCCGCCTGAAATAGTTATAGCGGGAGAACTATAGAACAATCCAGCCCTGTGGCTTCAATTCTTGATAAAGCTTCTAATAACCTTTCTATCATTCGATTGTACTGCCACGAAAAACACTCCGGAGGAGATGGCTCTCAAATCAATTTCTTCAACATGGATTCCTTCAGAAAAACGCCTGTTTTCATAGACGGTCATCACACATTGCCCATATACGTTTAATATTTTAACCGAATAGGCTCCTGCCTTGCGAGAATGGATAAACAACCGAAGTTGTTCATTTACGGGATTTGGATAAATACGGATCGAATCATTTTGAGCAGGATCAAACAATTGAACACTTGTTGTCGGCATAAACAACGACAAAGAATCCTTATAGAGGTAAACTTGAATCGTTTCATTTTCAGTCAACTCAATCACAGGAGGATTTGTATTATCTATAGGCGAATTGATCACGTCCGCAAAAAGTTGGTAGACACCAGGTGATAAATTCTCAAATTTGAAATACCCTTCACCATTTGTAGATTGCGCCTGAACGGCATTTCCATTCTTATCCCCCAATATCAGTTTCAGATCTGCAGCCAGTTCGTCATTTCGACCTGCGTTGAAAACAACTCCATCCATGACAATCACTCCAGAAAGGCTATCGACATGCACAAGGTGAATGTCCCGATAATATTGTGATGTATCGCATTGATTTATCCATATTGCATCATACCAGAAAGGGGTCGACCCAAAATAGGTTGGTAAATAATTGCCATAATATTGAGAAGATGTATCGACGACCGCCTGAATATAAAAGACACCGGGAGGAATACCCTCAAACGAATATTCTCCATCTGTAGATATAACCTGTTCATCATATACATACAGAGAATCCGTGGTCACATCTCTCTCCAAAATTTGAACGCTTCCCGCGTCCAATGGAATACCATCACTCACGAGGACGACACCACTCACATCGTAATTTTGATTTGCAGGTATCGGAATGACCACGAATGTGAACTCCCTGAAAGTAGTTCCAATATGCTGCCCATTGCGATATTCTTTGACAGCATATGAAATCTGAAAAACACCTAATGTTGAAGGAACAGCATGCATTTCACCCGTTGTCGGATGAATGATTAAGGGATACTTCCCACCTAACATGTTTGCCGTCGAATAAGGCGGATCAATAAATTTCGCAAACTCATAAGGGGGAGCCTCTGGTGTTGTGGGTTGAGGTTCAGAAATTGAAGCACCATTAAATGGACTGATCAGTTCATACACAAGGGAATCCCCATCTGGATCAATAGCCGATGCATTATAAATAAACGGTGTATTCACAAATACAGCCAATGAGACATCGTTGTCAAAGTAGGGGTTTGAATTTTGAAGAGCAGGTGTGACTTCAGTAAAAAATGTTAATCCTAACTCCAATGGGTCTACCAGATTTGACAGGGTCTGAGCCCTACAACATCGTTGATAGGTAATCGTATAAACACCCCCGAATTCAGGCAGACTCACCAGTCCCTCATAAATGGTCTTATTCACACACAGATATGGTGGAAGCACACAAACACCGTTTGGAAGGGTTAAAGAAAGAGTATCGTCCAGACCGCTAAACGGCAATAGCAATGTATCCATCAAGGTCGCATCTGTAAAAATTCCAATAGATGCAAAGTCATCGAAGTACGGAACGCCATTGTAACAATCTCGTAAAATTTCCAAGCGAATTTTATACTCATCTCCACCCAAGTACTCACAAGTCAGGGATCCGCCTACAATATGTGTCGCATAAATGGGTTGGAAGGAAAGTAAAAGAAATAACAGAAAGCTAAAATTCTTCATCGTCTCAAAAATTCAGAAGTGATAATTGAGCAGTCAGGTTTTGCAAGATAAGCCTTTACACCGCCGCCTACAAGACTGGCCCATCCTCATGCGAGAGATGAATCCCCTCCCCTTACCAAACCATCACTCGCTTCACTGTGCTACCCACTTGGATTACCAGGAAAGCAGGCTGGCTGATCGGGGTTTTTATCCGTTGAATAGGGGACACCAGCACTACTTCCACTAAGGTCCTGCCCCAGAGATCAACCACCCGCACCGGCTGGCCCATCCAGCGATCTTCAGCCTGGAGGATGATGACTCCAGCCTCTGAAGCCACTACCAGACCCTGGTGTCCATTCTCAATGACATCTACCCCTGTCAAACCCTCCAGATAGCCTTCAACATATTCACTCAGGTCAAGATAATGCAACCGCTGCGGGATCATGAGTACCTGACTCAAACGTTCATTGGTCAGGGCATACTCCAGCCCATCGGTAGTGGTGATTCCTTCGATCTGATGGAAAGGCAACGTCAGTTCCAGGCGGCGCTTGTTGCCGCTAAAAAAATCGGTATCCGAATAATCATAACCGAGGAAAGAAAGGGCTGAAGTAAAGGAGAATAACCGCTCAAGGCTAACAACCGCTTTTCTTCCAACCAGGTAGCACCTGTGATCAGCCCATTGACTGGATAAGTGGTCTTGTATTTTGCTTCATGATCACCAGGCTGTTTGGGCAGGCTATACAGATGTGCCGAGGCTGGTCCATTGTTTGGTGAACAGGTAGATACTGTCAGCTCCGACCACCATGGCCTCACAATCAAAGTCCGTGGCATTGCTCCCCTGATTGCTAAAATCTGTCTGGTCTTCATATTGAAACCACAACGTGTCGATCTTGGGCTGAACCGTACACAGATTGGCTTTTTCTATGCGCAGGATATGCAGGTTTTGCCGGTTGCCTGAACTGTTGTTTCCAAAATCACCGATGTAGATCCAGCCATCATCCTGGTCGATATCCTCCCAGTCCTGGTTGGTCACCCCAGGCAAATGACATTCCTGAACAATTACCCCACTGGGTTCCTCCAGCGCAAACAGCTGGGTATCCGTATCATCATTATGGGTCCACAGGGCACCGTTCCATCGGATCAGCCCGGAAGTTTCAGAAATGGCAGCGGGTAGATCATTGGTCTGGACAGGCGCCACCGCTGTGGCCTTGTAAATACAGGTTCCGTCATTGACCGTGGCCATGGCCTGGTAATTCTCCGCCAGTGGATCGGTACATCCCGGTGATTGCCCGGCGACCAGATTCACGAAAAACCAACAGAATAGAAAAGAAAGGTGGAATCGAACCATACCCCTCTAAGATAGACATGTCCCCTGATATACAACCGCTGTTGTCCGGCACAGTACAGACTGGGGAAATGTTACTTTTTCTTGAGGAATTCGGTCCGCAGGACCATCATCGAACCATCCACCTTGCCTTCCACCTCATCTTCATTATCCGTCAAGCGGATATTCTTCACTACCGTTCCCCGCTTGATCACCGTGGAACTCCCTCTGACCTTGAGGTCTTTGATCACGTGTATGCTATCGCCAGCATTCAGGAGGTTGCCGTTTGAATCTTTGACTTCCATAGTTCATTCTTTTGTGAGGCAAGGCTGCCTCTGGACCAAAGGTCGGGAATGATATCCAAACCCTGGCCCTGTCGGCAAAATCGAATCAACTCCGCTTAGTGAAGTGGAAAATCCAATTAACTTGACCGGTTCAATAAACCGCCAATCTTGTTCAGCCGCGGGGTCACCATTGGCACAGATAACATAGTACTGATGACGGCCATGACCAATAACGCAGTAAAGGTCTGATTCGTAAAAATTCCTTTATCCAATAGGACATTGGCAAAGATGATCATGATCAATGCCTTGGTCTGCAATAACCACCCGATGATGGAAGCCTCTCCTTTTTGCCAGTTCAGGATACGCCCGGCAACATGAACGCCCACCAGTTTCCCTCCTACTGAAGCCACCAATAAGAGAACAGCTGCAAACATGACCACCATCCCGCCGACCTCAAAATCGGTGCGCAATCCGGTGCTCAGGAAAAATACTGGCATGATGATCAGCAGGACAAAATGCCTCAACTTGTCCATATCCTTCTGATCAAACCATTCTGCATCCATGACCACGCCGGCCAAAAACGCACCCACCATAAAATGAAGACCCGCCCAGTCGGCAATAAATCCGGACCCGGCTAACCAGATCAGTCCCAGATACCATCTGTCCTGCTCCGAAAGGGCACGCATTAATTTTCGAAAGAACAGACTGGCCAGACCAAATCCCAACAAAAACAAACCTTGCCGGCCAACGCGAGTCCAGTCCATCAAGATCAGGGCCAATACGCCCCAAATGGCAATATCATCCAGACTGGCATAACGCAGAATACGTTGGCCTATCGGCTGCCGCAGGATATTCATTTTCTCCATGAACAGGATGAGAATGGGAAGAGCAGTAACGGCACAGGCCATTCCAACTCCCAGCACAAATTGCCAGGAAGCCCCGTTTTCACCCAGCCACCCGGTGCTCACTCCCAGTAGAATAAACGCAGCTACAGTACCAAATAAGAGCGGGGTCCCCAAAGCCAACCCGGCAGTGATCCCACTTTCCCTGCGGTAGCTCCAGATCTTTCTCAAGTCCAGCTCGATCCCGGCGATCCAGACAAAGATCATCACTGCCCACATCGCAATCCCATTCAAGGATTGAATGACCGGATCGGGAAATACGAACTCATAATAACTCGGGAAAATGGCCCCGAGCACTCCCGGGCCCAATAGAATCCCGGTGATGATCTGAACGACAACCAGGGGCGCCCAATACTCCGTACGTCCAGCCCGCCAGGTCAGGTGGCACGGTATAGATCAGGATCATGGCGATCAAAAAGAGTTCGGTAGTGGACATAAAACGCGTCAAAGGTGAACACACTTTGAAAGCATACAAGCCTCCGCAGATCAGACCCTAAAAAGGGAAGAAACAAATACCAGGACGAAATTACAGGATGTCGCTGGTCTTTATTCAACCAATTTGACCATCTCCTTCCTGGGACCCTCTTACATCAGAAATCCATCTTTAGCCTGGATGGGTCCAGGAATGTGATCGTCCTCGATCATCTGCCGTAGATCGATCTCAATACCCCGGGCAATGGACGTGATGGGCACATCATTGTAGGTGCCCTCAAAGGGATTCTCGGAATAGTCACCGATCTTTTCCATCAAAAAGAATACCCAGGTGATCAGAGCCGAAAATGGAACAGTCATCCAGATCATGCGATCCGACATACTGGCAAATGAATTCAACAATCCAAATGGCAACAACACACAAAAAACCATCGCTGTCCACAATGCCGTAGAAGCATATTGCCGGGGAAAGGGGAAATTCTTGATCCGTTCACTTCTTCCCTGATCATCATAGAAGGTGCCGATCAATTCGTGCATACGCATGTGCCGGAAGTCATCCATATAACCCTCATCTCGTAAACGTTGGAGCTCGCATGCCTGTCGCGCCATGATCTGGGTAGCCATATTGCTCTTCTTATTCACTTCAGAGATCTCCTCCTGCGATAAAAACTGCCCAAGATCCTGATCAAGTCGATGAATGTATTCCTCGCATATGGTGGGAATATAAATGCCCGACACCCGATCTTCTTGATGCTCCCATTCGCGGGACAACCGCAGTTGGTAGCGCAAAGCCGTCAACCAGGCGACGTGTCGGTAGATCAATGCTTTTTGTTCGGCTGCTAGTTTTTCAGAATCATCATGTTGGAGAAAGGAAATGACTGCCGTACCAAAACTGCGGCTGTTGTTGACCAGGCCTCCCCAGATCTTGCGTGCCTCCCAGGTCCGATCATAGGAACTGTTATTCTTGAACCCCAGATAAAAAGCCACAGCAATACCCAGGACACTCATCGGTTGCCAGGGAAGTGAGACATCAAGGTCTAGAACAACAGAGATCAGGGTGATCACAAAAGCATAAGCACCACCAATCAGAAATGGTTTTTTTGACCAGTTGAAGGTCATCCAGAAACTGTAATTCCGCTTTATATACATAGTCAACAATTAATCATTGACCCCACCAGGGATCCCCACTCATGAATTCAAATTGCCCGATATGCGGGCACGTCCTAAAAAAACGCATTCTCAATTCCCAGGAAGCAAAACCATGTTGACTGTCTTTCTGGAATCGCCGGCCAATATGTGGAGAAAATGCAGACCAGCGGCATGACTGGATCCTGAAAGGTCCAGATCAACCCTAGATTTACCGGGTATGACATCGCCCACATTCCAGGTACGAACTGTCTGGCCCAGAGTATTCATCAACATGATCTGTATTGGCAATTGTTGGGGCAATTGAATATTCACTTGAAAACGATCCTGCACTAGCGTTGGCATTACTGACACAGACCAGTTTCCCTGCGAATCCTCCAGGCTATTGGGCATGCCAAAGACAGCGATCAGGGTATCATTTCCGGAGAGCTGGACATTCGTCGCAGGGTCAAATGGATCAAGTATCACAATATTGCCTGCCGTGTTTTCCCAATGATGAAACGGGTCCGCCCCTGTAGCAGTGGCGGTGATCTGATTTTCCATACCCCCGAAATAACGACCCGACCAGGGAAGCGGGTCTGGATGAATGGTATTCCAGGAAAGGGTCCCTGCTCCCGGAGGGTCCACCATCAATGTAACCTCATAGGGGCCCTCCAACTCCTGATAACAATTTGTCATCCCCTTGGGTAAAAAGTCGCAACGCTTGCTGATGAAGTTGCGCATGGTTACCACATTTTCATGCCACTCTATCATTGTCCCTCCCCAGCGATCGACTTGCTTTGGCATTTCTGGCGCAAGTATGGCCACCATTTCATCAAAAAGGCTCAGCATATTTTCACAGGAAAAGACAGTGTTCATCATGTCTGCTTGCCGAGAATAATACAACTGCCGGAATTCAGGGTTTTCTTCCAACAATTTCAACAGGATCAATTGATGCTTTCCATCCGGTTTGACGCACCAGGTAAACGTATCCCCTGGCATAGGCGACCAGGTGTAGCAGGTATCTTTATCATTCTGCTCAAAAAAATCGTATTCGACATAATCAGAGATGTCCTCGATATCACATGGCTCTGCATTATAATTGGTATTAGGCACCCCTGAATAATTAATATAATAATCAAATGTAGCATCCAGGTCCCAGAGAATATACCCCCATTTCTGATGTCCTCCATTGGCGTTTCGGCCACGCCACCATCCGGTATTATAATTCAACCAATCCGAGGCGACGACATTTAAATTCACGATAAAATAATCGATCAGACTGAGCAGATCCAGCGTGTCCTTCACCTGTTGATAAATGATCGGGTCACTGAGATCGTTGTTTAAGACAAAGTTCTTGAAATTTCGCCAATCATCATGAGCAGCTTGCCCACCGTACTCCGCCCAGGTATTATCCCAGGTCAACAAATATTGCAAATCATATTTTCCCTGTTGATACCGATAGTCTGTATAGTCATGATCATCGGGATTTTCCCTGGCATAATAAATCCCCCAATATTCCCCATTCAGGAAAACAATGCAACTTTCACTCGACCGGACATCGAGGGCCATACCCCCTCGCTCTGCAAGGGTGTGTACATAGTCGTCACGTAAGTGGCAAGAGCCATCGTGATAAGCCTTATTTGTTGCCGGATAATTATCATCCCCTGCAGCCCTGAAGATCAGCCGCTGATAGGCATCCCGATCCGAGCTGGAGAACACTTTTTCCGTTACCGCTCGTGAATAACCCATTTCATCACGACTGATCCAATCCAGACTACGCTGATCATTGATCCATGAATCCTGGCCATGAGAATTCAATTCCCCGTAGGTGGCATCCTCCCGGATTAGATCGGTATTGAAATATTCCATGGACCCGATCGGGCGAAGTTCTTTATCCCCATTCGCCAGTTCTTGCACATCATCAGCAGCAATCGAAAATACTGGGCGACTGAAGTCTTCCTGAATAAAATACGTATTAAACCGAATAAAACTGGGTAGAATATTCGGATCCAATGAAAATGTCCTCGCCTTCAGTACTGTTGTTTTTCCAATTTGAATGGGTCCGTTCACCTCAGGAGAAAGTGCAGTGGGTTCGGCTCCATTTACAGTGTACCGGATAATGCCATTCGGCTCTTTAGAGGTGATATTCACAAAGATGGTGTCTGGATAATTGCCAGCGTCTAAATCCATATCCGGCCTGTCGGCAAAGTCGAGATATTGCTCTGTATTTTCATTCGACCATCCTGGTGTTGGCTCCAGACAGACCTGCCAACTGGCGGCACCATCGGTCGTCCGGCAAACTGATTGATGAACAGCGGTCTTTTTTAATTCGATGTTTTGAAGGATCGAACCAGAAGGCGATGTGAGCACCACCATCTCTGCATTTTTCTTGGTTTGAGTCAGTTTGAAGTTGGCATGAAAGAACCCGTTCTCCTGGGTATTCCGCCCAGAGCACCAAATCAACAAAAAAGATTCAGGTGCGACAATTGTGCCAGGGGCAAAGACAAATTTGTCTTTTTCATCCTCATCATCGCTCAGTGCATATCCACTTAGGTCTACCGGGCTAACAGCAGTGTTGTACAGTTCGATCCAGTCCTCATAATCAGAATGATCATCTTCAAACTGTTTCCAGTTCGAAGCAGAATATTCATTGATCACGACCTGGGCCTGGACCCGGGTTGCAAACAACACAAAGACCAGGGCCAGAAAATACAGAGGTAAGCGCATAGTGTAGGGTTAAAGGCGTAATCCTAAAGATAGTCATGCCTGTGAGACATGCCATGAAAAGTCGGTCACTCTACTGCCTCAAACGCTAATCGATCAGGATCACACGGCCATTCCAGAATTGATCACCAATTCGGATTTCACATGTATAGGGACCAGCAAGAACACCTGTTGTGGAGATCCGGAGAGACTGGTCACCCTGGTTGTACCACCCTTCAGTCCGGTTGAGAACGACACGCCCCAATCCATCGATCAGCCACACCGTCGCCTCTCCTGCCTGGTCCACATGGAAGCGAGCCGTCATGTCACCTTTGGAAGGATTGGGTGAAAACTGCAAGAGTGCAGGATGATCCGCTTGCGGAGTTGTTCCCGTCACAAATACTTCTGTATCCGTCAGTGTCATAACCCCGTAGCCCGGAATCGTCAAAGTGCCAGTTCCGTTTTCAACAAGCGTATTTCCTACAACCCAATAGTTCCCATCACTGGAAGTATAGGTTTCCATATTCCCATTACCGGAACCTCCAGTCAACTGCAATTCTACTTGCTGTTCCAACGGTTGTGGATTAATGATCACAATAGTCAGTCGTTCGGTATCTCCGTGGTAATAAGCACTGGCATACATTTGGGCCGGGCTCGTGTTCGTAGTTCCGATCCGATAAGCACCGGGTGAAATAAACTTGAAAAAATGCTTGGCGGCCACATATTTGGGGGCGGTGTTTCCCGCTGCCTGACTGCTCAAGGCATAAGGGGTCACTTGTCCGTTGGCATCTGTCTCCGTAAACGTCCAATAGAGCCAGGCACTTTCCTGTCCAGTAGTCAATGCCTGGTGAATCTTCACGGCTACACTCCAGCCACCATTTGATGGATATCCGGATGAGGGCCACAGCCACTGCCATTCTTCGCCGGATGTTTCGGTCATCCAGCTCTTTTTACCAAAGGCGGAAAACCCTTCAATATCACCTGGTATGCCCGGAGCCGGGCTGTTCGTCCAGCCATTCACCCACCAGTCCCAGAGTTGTGAATCGGCACCGGATGAACTCACCCCGTCACTGCCATATCCATGAATGCAAAAAAAATCCAATGCCGACATGGCCTGAGGATCATCGGACAGATGTTTGAGATATTGCAGGTTCTTATGTACCGGACCTCCATATTCATACATCCCGTAAGCATCACCCCCCAATAAGTCTTCTGGACCCATCAATCGGATGCCGGCCAGTTCAGGGTATTTGTCAAACTCTGCCCGAATGGTTTTTAAAGCGGTAATATACTGGGAGGACAAGGGGTAGGTTGCACTGTTATAAAACTGCTCGAAGTTCAGTTCATTCTGAATGCTGATCGCATAAAAAGTCGTGTTGTAGGATCGTTGATAACCCAGGACATAGGCAGCTGTACTCCGGGCGAACTGAGTCAAAGCACTCGTTGGACCAGTACCCCCCTGAGCACTGTCATCGAATTCATCGTAGAGCTGTCCGGACACATCAAGCATACCACCTCCAAAATTGCCACCCCAGATGAACGGCCAGGGTGATCCAAACACCGGGCCTGGCCACCATCCCTGGCTCCAGCTGTTCCCACTGGATACTTTTACCCAGGGAACGGGGGACCATAAGGAGCCGATCAACTTGAAATCACCCAATTGTTCTTTACGATCGATCCCCGCCTGAATGGCTCCGTCAACTGGGAAGGTAAACTGTTGGATATTCTCTTCAATATCCGGCCCCATGACAGCTATCGGAGCGTTTTCACCTCCAAACTCCCGACCGTAGTCTTGAGGTCCGGTATAGGTACGCACTCGATTACCTTCGGGACCATTCGGATTGTCTAAATCCTCCAGGTTGAAGACACTTTTGGTTTGAGACCCCATGAACCAGGGGGAGTAATAACTGAGATCGGAATAGGGAGATATCAGACGAGGGGTCAAGTCCACTCGGTACATGGTGGCACCCAGGTCATCGTAGTAGAGTTCCTGCCACCAGGATTGATTGGTCTCCTCATTTCCCTGATGGGCACCAAATCCGTCGATCTCCTGATAAGTTGTGAGCAGATCAACGGTAATGGTCTGTTGCGACCATAAGAAAAATGGAATCATGAATAAACCAAGGAGGGATAGTTGGCGCATAATGACAGATTGGGTTGGGTATGGCAATACCACTCAGACCGAAAGCTGTCGCGATTCGCTGTCTACTCCAAAAGAAAAAAGTGGAGAAAGAATAAGATCAGGCGCGACCCAGCTCTCGCAGGTATTGGATGTGTGAGGCCAGAGCGTGGCGAAAACGCGGATACTCAATATAGCGAATCCCTTTTTCTGCACATACTTCGCGTACGATCTGGCTGATGGCCGGGTAATGTACATGAGAAATATGGGGAAAGAGGTGGTGTTCGATCTGAAAATTCAGACCCCCGACCAGCCAGGATAAGACCTTGTTCTTCGTTGCAAAATTTGCCGTGGTCTGGAGCTGATGAACAGCCCATTCCTCCTCGACTAACCGTACGTTTGGATCCAGATCGGGAACTGCTGTTTCTCCGACTGTATGCGCCATCTGAAACACAACGCTCAGAATCAAACCAGCGGCGAACGTATAGACCAGGAATCCGATGATCCAGGTGACGAAGCCCATGGTATAGATGGGAAGGATGACGAACAAGCCCAGGTGCAGAATCTTGAACCCCCAAAAAGACAAATGTTCCATAAAGGGCATTTTCCCGATGGGCATTTCGCCCACTCGACCGAGAAAGTACTTTTTGTAATCGGTAAAAAACACCCAGTACAGATACAGGAGGGAATAGACCATCCAGAAATACAGATACTGATATTTATGTATCCCATATCGCTTCTGCCCTGGTGACAGACGTAACATTGGACGAGCATTCAGATCGTCATCAACTCCTTCAATATTGGTGAAGGTATGATGGACCACATTGTGCTTGGTCTTCCACATAAAGACATTGGCACCGAGGAAATTCAGGGACAATCCTGCAAGATCATTCAGAAAGGCATGCTTACTGAAACTACCGTGGGCACCATCATGCATCACATTAAAGCCGATGGCTGCGGTGAATCCACCTAATAGAACTGCCTCGATCAGTCCTAGCCAGATTTGAGAGGGCAGAAAGAAGACCAGGTGAATATATAATGCCAGGAATCCACCCACCAGAAGAAGTGCCTTGGAGTGGAGACGTACATCTCCCTTGCTGTCTTGACCCTTTTGCTGAAAATGAGCAGTGATACGTTGACGCAATTCTGCGTGAAGGGAATCTTTGGGCTTGAGAAAACGTGGAATTTGCATAAAACTAACTTACGATCCTTTCCCGAAACGTTCGGGAACACCTCTTTCCAAGATAGGAACCTCGCTCCCGAAGATAGGGACAATTTTGAGAGAAAAAGAGGTGAAGTGATCGAATAAACAGCCTAGTTGTAAAGGAAGTTCATCAAAAAAGAAAATAAGGCCCACCTTCATTCACGCAACAATCTGATTATCTACACATTGAATCCTATTCGCAGGAATATCAACTTCTATCCTTTCCAACGCATTCAGCTGCTACTCGACGATCAATACACGACTAATCAACAATCCTCCATCTGGATGGATCCATTGGAGAATGTAAGGGCCATGAGGCAGGCCCACCAAGTTGATATCCTGTAGCGCCTGACCCAAAGGACCATGCCCGTTCAGCCGACCGAGCGGGTCCAGAATGTGCCATTCACCTCCAATCCAACTATTCGGGATGTGCATCCTCAGTTGACCATGAGCTGGATTCGGAAAAAATGTGACCCCTTCCAGGCTGGGAGTTGGATTTGTTCCTGTTGTTTTTGCGGTGATCCCATAATATTGCCGAACGGTCCTGTTCTGGTTGTTGGTCATGTTCTGAAAACGCACTCGAGCATAACCACTGTCCGGCTCCGCACCTGTATAGAAATAAAAGATGAACGGTTGAGATTCTGCTGGTCCAATCACGATCTCCGTCTCTTCTACATTTGAAGCATAACAGATATCTGCACAAAGTGCCGTTTCCCAGGTTTTGGGAGTGGTTACTTTGACCTTCTGAATCCGCAAGTGTACATTGTCGGTAGCAGATAGATTTGTTATCGTAGAATGCAGGGCCAGTGTCTGTCCTGGTGTTCCATAGGCCACACTGTCGGGATCATCCAGGGTTAATGTGAAGGTTCCCTGATCTCCATTTTGGGAACAATTGCCCGAATTCAACCCTAATAAATCGTCTATATCGCACCACATATTATCAGGCGCACGATGAAACCACCCGTGTTTTGCCGCCACGGTGCCATCCGGTCGAATCAGATAAGCATTGTTGGGGGCCGGCCCGTAATGACTCCACCATGGATTACAAGGTCCGTCCACCAGAACCAGAGGGGTGATATCCAGGTCGTTGATCATATCTGCGACCACAGCCAATCGCTCACCATACGTCTTGGGTTGCTCGTAGAGGACCCCTTCCATCTCATTGGCAGAAGTCGTCCAGACCTTCCCACTATAGGGGCTGACATCCACAGTTGGATGGGCCTCAACCGTATAAACGACAAAGATGCTGACTAAACCTGCATAAACACTTGCCATTTCATTGAGGACTTTGATCTTACCGCGCCATACCGGACACGTGTAGTTGGCACCCACTAGTAATACCGGTATTCCTTTATCCAGTTCGTCACTCAAACGGACTGAATCCCCATTGAGCGTATAGAGTGTAAAGTCAGGCACCGTTTCTTCAGCTGTATATCCAGATTGGTCCATGCCCCCGGTATAAACAGGTATATCACAAACAGGATCAGGCAGATTCGGCAAATCGGACTGGCCAATATGCGGAAGCAGGGTAGGTTGAGCTGTAATCAGAACACCTCCGAATAATAGGATTAACGTGTAGAGCCCTCGTATCATTTGCTGGTTTATTCTTTTGGTGCTGAAATGGTCCAAATCGTTGCCCTCCTCTGATCAACTGGTCAAAAAGGTCAATTGAAGAACCAGAAATCCTGAACAGGCTTTTTGCCCCAAGCGAGTAGCTGTTGCCTGATCTCCACTTTTCCGTCTGGAGAAGATACGACTATCATGATCTGCGGATGATCCAACTGAGGAATGATCTCCCAGGAGGACATCCGCACCCCGTACACGTCCTTGCCAATCTTGCGTTCATTGTCACAGCACCAGAAGAGTTCGGATTCATGGTCCAGGAGGAGTTTGGCCATATCCTTGCCATTCCGCCCCGCACCCCACAAGACAAGGGGCCGGCCGGGGTCTCGATCCAGCTGATAAAAATAATTGAGCTTGAGGTCAAAATATCGATTGTCTTTATACTCTTCCCAGGTGCGGGAGATCCGATCTGACCGATCTCGCCAATGGTGGAGCACCTTATCCATACCGACGACCACCAATCCCGCCTGATAAAACCGAAAGCAGAGGTCATAATCCTCCGGGTACACCACCGGATCAAAGGCTCCGACCCGGTCCATGTCCTCCTTGTGCAACATCCAGCTGTGCGAGGGGATCACACATTCCTGGTAGATCTCCTGGTAGTGGGTTTGGGTGCGGGCCAGTTCATTCAACCAGGCCTCATATCTCCGGAACCCGCCTCCAACTTCACCTACATCCACAAAGTGCTCCGTCCCTCCTGCAACGACCGTTCCCTTGCCGTGTTTTTCCCAGACTTCCACCATGGATTTCAGCTTGTCAGCCGGCATCTTATCATCACTATCCATGCGATTGAGGAGGCTGCCCCTGACATGTCGATAGCCTTCTTGCAAGGTGGGTATGAGCCGGTGCCCGGTGCTGTCGAAGACTCGAATACGTTCATCCTGAGCCGCATAATCAGCCAGAATCTCCGGAGTGCGATCGGTGGAATGATCATTCACAGCAATCAGCTCCCAATCCGTAAATGTCTGATTGCGGATGGAATCCAAACAGGCGGGCAGGTATGGCTCTGTGTCTTTAACCGCCATAATGATCGAAACCAGGGGGCGATGAAGAGAAGTGGGCATGGCGACGAAGATCGGTACTTCGACGGATACGACTTCAGGCACCTTCATTTTTGCCATTTTCCTGAGTCATTGTCCAAAAGGACTACTCCAGCAGGATCACTTCTCCCTTTAAGGTTTTTACCCGTCCATCCGTCAGTTGGATCTGAGCGTAATAGACATAAACTCCCGGGTTTAGTTTGTGACCAGCGCGGGTCCCATCCCAACCTGCATTGGGATCATTAGGCTGGAAGTCTTCGGCAAGAAAGAGTCTCTCCCCCCATCGGCTGAAGACCTCAAAACGGTCGATCTGGACCAGGCCCTTCACTTCACCAAAGACCATGAAGACGTCGTTGACTCCATCACCATTATACGGGGAGAAAACAGTTGGAATGAACAGATCGGGGTCATGGACCACAATCGTAATCGAATCGATCCCGATACAACCTCGTTCGTCCTGAATGGTCAGGGTATAGAGAACGGCAATGCCCGGTTTTGCAAAAACAACCAGGCTGTCGATCCGATCCAGCCCATAAGGTGGATACCAGGTCAACTGGGTGATTGTGGACGGATCGATATTGGTCGTCCCCTCAATACGGACTTCATCGCTCAGCTCAATGGTGAGATCGTCTGGTAAAGTCACCTGGATGCCCTCCTCTTCGAGGACCTCGATCTCTTCTCGCCAGGTACATCCTTTGCCATCTGTAATGACTACCGGATACACACCAGGCCCCAGTTTGCGGAAAAGGGGATCCGCCTGTTGGGTCGCGCCATCATCGATGGAATATACATACGGCAACACCCCGCCGGCAACTGGTCCGATCTGCAGATCACTGACATCATCATCGCAGTATTTATCGATCAATGTCAGTACGGCATCATTCAGAAAGTCTGCGGGAATAATCACCTCGTTACTGTCCCGGCATCCGTTGATCTGATCCGTGACAACCAGGGTATAGGTACCAGCAGCTTTGGCATATCCGATGATCTGATTGGCAACCACGGGTGGACCCGTCAGATTGAGATACCAGTCATAGGTGATATTGTTTCCGAGGGTTGATCCCGTTCCATCCAGGATCGCAGAGTCACCGAGACAGGCGATCTGACTGGGCAGTCCGGCATCCGCCATCGGCTGGACCTTATTTTCATTCACCACCACTGCGACTGAATCCTTGCAGCCACTATTCGCATCCACCTGCACCAGCAGATAAGTACCGGGACTGCTTATCGTCGGTTGGTAACTGTTGCCTCCACTGACAATAAAGCCATTTACTGTTGACCAGGTAGGCGTGATCTGTGGACCACTGACTGAACCACTGGCATCCAGATCCGCTTCGGGGAGGGCACAAGTAAGTAGTGGTGGATTAGCTATGACAATAGTTGGAATGGCAAAATCTGCCGTAATGACCACCTGACTCATGGCAGTACATCCATTCTGATCGTCTGTGACAGTCAGTTGATAGGTTCCTGCCTGATTGATTTGTGGCGACAATGTATTCGCTCCGCCAATGATATTCCCATTTGTCGTGGTCCAGTTCACTACTGCATTCCCACTAAAGGCCTGGCTACTTCCCTGGAGACTGACCACTGGATCCAGGCAGTCGATCTGATCGGTGACACCCGCTCCCGCAAGCGGTGTCAAGGTATCTATGGCCACATTGATATCCAGAGCGGAAGTACATCCATTACCTGTATCCGTCACGATTAGTTCATATGTTCCAGCGGTATTGCATGTTGTGGTTTGACTCTGTGCCGGCCCTGTCAGATTTCCATTGACGGTAGACCAGAGATAGGTGATGTCAGGTCCGGAAGTCGAACCGCTACCATCAAGAGTCACCGAGGTATTGATGCAGGTCAAGAGACCATTTGTTTGGGCGCCTGCTAGTGGAAACACTTGATCCAGGGTGACATTTACATCTAAAGTATCCGCACAACCGGAAGCAGGGTCCTGGATGATCAGCGTATACACCCCGGCATCATCGACCTGAATACTGGTCCCATTTGTTCCGCCAATGATATTACCGGATACCGTGGACCAATTGAAACTCGAGCCAGGTGTAATCGTTGAATTGATGCCATCCAGCGTGATTTGTGGCAAGGTGCAGGTAATCTCCATAGGGCCACTGATATCCGCCTGGAGAAGCGCATTCAATCCAGGCACTTCGACATCTGCAGTGGCTATGCAGTTATTGCTTGTGTTGGTCAGGATCAACGTGTAGGTTCCTGGCGCTCCGATAGTGGGTTGCAGTGTCGAACCACCCGACAAAATGGTACCATTGCCTGTTGACCAGGAGATCTGAATATCCGGACCAGAAGTAGATCCGGATGCATCCAGAATGGTCGATGTAATCGAACAGGTCAGGGTGTCTGCAGGCAGGACCTGAATATCCGGTGCATCCTGATCCGGGTGGACCTGCACGGTCGCTTCTGCCGTACAGCCATTTGTTGTGTTAGTGACTAAAAGGGCATACTGACCTGGCAAGCCTATCTCGGGTTGCAGTGTCGTCCCTCCTGTCAGAATCTGACCATTGGCGGTCGTCCATTGGTAACTGAATTCCGGACCGACAGTCGATCCTATGCCATCCAGGAACAGGGTGGTCACACCGCAGGTCAACGTATCCGCAGAACCTGCCTGTGCAACTGGTGTCAGGGTATCCACCGGAATATCAATCGAGGCCAGAGATGTGCAGCCTGCCGCATCCGTGACGGTGACGGTGTACGGACCTCCGGTCAGGTTGACCGGGTCTTTTTGGGTGCCCCCGTTACCACTCCAGGCGTAATTGTAAGGCATGGTTCCACCAGTCACTTGTAAGACTGCAGCCCCTCCATTTGGCGTAGCACAGGTCACAGTACCTGTCACGGAAGTCGTAATATCCGGAGCATCCGGAACGGGAATGGGGAAGTTGGCATAGGACTCACATCCTTTATTATCGGTCACGGTCACAAAGGCAATGCCTTCGGGAAGGTTTGCCGGATCTTCTAAAATACTGCCGTTGCTCCAGAGGTAGGTATACGGCATTTCTCCGCCGATGACGGTGAGGTCGACTGCGCCGGTAGGTGTGGTACAATCTGTCCCATTGATCAAGAGACCATCCACCAGGATATCCGTTTGACTGGTCATGTTCACGCTATCCACGGTGGTACATCCCAGTTGATCAGTGACTGTCACAAAATACAGGCCGACGCCAATGGAATCCAGTAAGGCCATATTTTCTCCTGGCACAGACCATTGGAAGGAGAACGGTTCAAATCCTTCCTGCCCGGTCGCCAGCAGGGCGCCATCTTTTATCCCAAAGCAGGATACAGGAACAGTATCCAGGGCAGCTGTTATTTCTACAGCTTCGATGAAAGATTCACCATTGATGATCCCATCACAGACAGTGTTGTTGAAGACACTTTTGATCTGACTGAACCCAGGTGTGGTTACCGGAATGGTGATCACCGGAGTGGTAATATTGGTCAGTACAGGTTGCAAAACGCCATTGATCCAATAGCTGACGCTCCAGGGTGCGGAACTGGCAGGTTCAAAGGTGATGGTAACCGGGATCGTGTCCTTGGTGTTGCCTTTACAGAGGTACCCATCCCCTTCCATCGTAGCGATGGGTCGTGCAGCTACAGTGACTGTTCCCGTTTCCACCTGTGTTCGACCACACCGGTCTGTGACCGTTACGGCATAGAGCTCCACACCGGCTTCAGCAGCAAAATATTCCAGAG
>CALNZC010000071.1:0-3430 GCA_942490895.1 uncultured Saprospiraceae bacterium | reverse complement strand
CTGGGGAAGTTGATCAAGAGTGTCGTCAAGGAAAAATAGCGCACCAAGTATTAGTGAAGGTTGATCCATGGGAGAACGGCATCTTTATTTTCTTGGGTTCGCAAGGCGAAGGGGGTGATTTTCTACCCATTCGTAAGGAGGTCAATCGTTGTTTTGAATGGGTCCTATTTGAAGGTTAAGTAAGTAGATTGCCTTTGGCTGAAGTGCTTTATTCCACTTTATGGTTCCTATTGTAAAATCTTTGGGTCCAGGTTTACCTCCAGGCCCGCCTCTCGCCGGCGGGGCTGTTACTTTTTGACGCGGCAAAAAGTAACCATCCCGATCATCATCCCCCGGATGATGTCCGGGACGACAACATGCGGGGCATGTTGCCGAAAGTGCTTGTCGCCAAAATGGGCCTTGTCTTTATGCTTGAGGTTTCCCATATTTCTTCCTGCGAATGATAGTCGTTTACATCATGACCCCGGACGTTTACAGTCCGGGCCCAGACATCCCGGGCTAGTGGCGGGATCGTCTGGGCCCGGCAGCTCGAATTTGTCTAAAAGAAAATGCTAGTTGATACGTGAATTCCGACCATCCCGCTCGTCATCCCCCGGATGTCGTCCGGGATGACAACATGCGGGGCATGTTGCCAAATAATGCGGCAATTTTCACGTCAGATAGCTATTCATTTCTTTTGAAGTTGCTTTCACATCTATTATACGGGTCATGATGTATCTGGGAGGCCCAGACGATCCCGCCTTTAGCGGGATGTCTGGATCCGGACCGAAGCGTCCGGGCCCCGGTTTGGCGACAGATTCTTCGAAATAACCCCATAACGCCTTCTCGTTTTTCCGAATACCGAGCACCGAACACCGAGATCCCCTTTGCGTCTTGGCGTCTTGGCGTTTCCTCCTGACAGATCTCTCGAAATAAACCAATACCGAAATAGCGCCATAACTCCGAATGCCGCAAAATGTCAGCATCAGGATGTGCAGGATATGAGAATGAAGAGGATGGGGTGGGAGAATGGTGAATGAAGATAGGTAAAGGGCCCTGCAGGAAAATCCCGGGTTTGCTGGAGATGAGCGATTGAATGACCTGCCAGCGGAGAAATGATTACTGACAAGAATCTTTTCAAGAGATGACCGAGGTTCTTTCATTTTTTGGGAGATAGCACCAACATTGGGATGTGGACAGTCTTAATTAGAAGAATAGACCATATTATTCATTGTCAATCTTCCAATGTCATGAAAACAATATATCCCATCTATAAACCAGTCCTGCACCTCTTTTCCGTATTCCTGCTTTCTCTATTGGTTGTATCGGGTCTACATGCGCAAACGTATTATCTGAAGGACATTGTCCTCGGCAACCGGTACGTTCCGAACAGCCTGGATTTCTGTTATGAGACACAATACGATTATGCCTATTGTATCAAAAACAGTCGTGCAGATTCCCGGGGCGGAGACCTGGAACTGCATGTTTGGTTGAAAACCCGCCCTGAATGCAAAAAAGTATATCAGGTCAGATGGTCGTTTAACAAGGATATTCGCACGGTGACGTGTGGAGAAAAGATTCTGGTGGATGTTGTCAACCAACCTATTTCGGGTGGCGATTGTGACTGGGACTGGGTCTTTCATAACCCGAGCAGTTTTTCCCTATTGAACGGAGCTTCGGGCATGACCTATACAGAGGCTAAAAAAGATCCAGGATACTCGTACAGAGAATATGTATTCCTGCACTATCCCGGACATAAAGTGAATGGTGAACCACAATTTATTGATCACAAGTTTACGCATCTCCATCATGCAGAACGATTGGAAATAGTGGTCTGCTCGCGGAAAGACATGGCAGACCATGCTCATGGGGGTAATTTCCATTTCAACTTCGATGGCAGAGGGTTGTTTTTTGATATTGACTATATGTTTACCAGGGAGCCTGTAGAATACAGTCCTCCGAAGCTGAACGCTGCGCTTCAGCCTCCTATTATTCAGCACAATGTGCAGAACAATCAGGGAACCTATTGGATGGGTATTCAGGTGCCAGGCATGTTGCGTGGCTATGCAGGAAAGTCGATCCAGATTGTCATCCGTTTTGTCGATGAGAATGGTCAATTTCTACTGAGCAACCGTTCCGACGTGCGCTATGTCGATGCGAGTGGTTATGTGGCTACCGGTACAGAGGTCATTCAGGTCACGGCTGATGAATTTGATCTGAGCAGCCTGTATATATGGTTGCCCTATGCCTCGTTGAGCCTGGCCTATACGGGAGGAAAGCAGGCATACAACCTGAGCGTTTTCGCTGAGGTATTTTCAGACGGAAAACTGGTGATCCAGGTCGTCTATGGTTCCGATACGCTCGACCGGGTCATTTCGCAGGCTTGACCTCCATTTTTTAGAGGTCCGCGGTTTGCCCTTATCTTACAGGTGTATTCAAGTCCTGGCAGGAAACAGCTGCATGATGAAAAGCGGAACGATGACCATGGAAGAGTTGGGCTACACGGCGGAACTGGCCGCCTGGCGGACCGAACATCATCTCGATGCCTTCGGGGTTGGACGAGTGATAGCGGAACACAAGGACCGGTATACGGTGAGGACGGCGGATGGTGAATACGATGCGGAGCTCATTGGCCATCTGCGTTATGCCGCTACGGACCGCCGTGACCTGCCCGCCGTGGGAGATTGGGTGGCCCTCTCCGAATATGATGAACACAAAGCGCTGATCCATGCGGTCTTTCCACGGAAGTCCATCATCGAACGAAAGGCTGTGGGTCAGTTGGGACGCACGCAGATCATCGCCACCAATATTGATGTGGGCCTGATTGTGCAATCGGTGGACCGGGATTTCAGTATCAATCGTCTGGAGCGTTACCTGACGATTTGCAATGCTTCCAAAATTGAACCGGTCATTGTGTTGAGCAAGGTGGATCTCGTAGAAGAAGGCCAATTGGAAGTTTTTATAGACCAGGTGAGAGAGCGGATCCACAACGTGCCCGTATTTGCGATCAGCAACCAATCACAAAAGGGAATTTACGCGTTGACGTCGGCATTGATCCCGGGTCGTACCTATTGCCTCCTGGGTTCTTCAGGAGTCGGCAAATCCACCCTGATCAATACGCTGGCGGGAGATCGGTTGATGGAGACCGGCGAAATCAACCAGCGTATCGAGCGGGGAAAGCACGTGACCAGTCATCGGGAATTGTTTGTGCTGGACCGTGGCATCCTCATCGACAACCCTGGCATGAGAGAAGTGGGTATTACGAATATGTCAGAAGGGCTTGACGTGACCTTTGATGAAATTGTGAGCCTGGCCGCAGATTGCAAGTTTCATGATTGCACTCATACCAGTGAAACCGGTTGTGCTGTCTTGCACGCCCTGGAGGAGGGAGAATTGGATGCTGGGCAGTATGCCAACTACCTGAAGATGGAAAAGGAGCGGATGTATTTTG
>CALNZC010000070.1:0-179557 GCA_942490895.1 uncultured Saprospiraceae bacterium | reverse complement strand
GTTTTTGGGTGTAGCCGGACGCGGCTACACCCAAAAACACGATTATCATTGGCTGAACGGATACGGAGCAGAATACGGCGGGATCTTCGGAAATTTTGAGTTGAATTTCCACAACCAACCGGTCACAGCAGACCCCATTGAGTTCAACAATGCGGATTTGAGTGATCAGGTCTCCAGCTTTTCAGATGCTGATGGAAATCTCTTACTGGTGTCCAATGGATGCCGACTTTTTGATGCCAAGGGCCAAGTCTTGCCAGGAGGGGACACATTGAACCCTGGAGAGATTTATAATTCGTGGTGTAAAGATAATGGCAGTTATCCGAGCATGTTCAATATGATCATGTTGCCACAAGGGAATTCTATTTATCTTTTTCACAAACGGGTAGTTTTGGATAATCTGTTTGGTATAACTTCGACACCTGCCTATTGGTCAAGAATTCAAATGGGTCTAGATAGTATTACAATCCAATCTACAAATAACATCATCAATATTTCAAGAGTTGAACTGCCAGCTGCTTGTAAACATGGAAATGGAAGAGACTGGCTCAGGGTTAAGCTGCCAAAGCATGTTTGGTTTGGTTGATGTTGCGATCGTGTATAAAGTTCCAAAATTGTTTGAAGGTTTTAGCTGCTACTTTGGACAGAATTCTGATCTCGAAACCGGAGAACCGTTTTGCATAATTTAACCGAAGATGGAATTCATCACAATATTGTGAAAACACCACTTCGATAGATTTCCGTTTAAGTCGCTTATTTAGATCATATTTCCTAAAATCACGCTGATTCCGTCTGTAAGGCACGTCTAATTTTAGTCCGACATCTTCGAACAATCTTAACTGGGTTGCATGACCAATATAGCCTCGATCCCCGATCAATGTGCGACCGTACAGATGAGTGTCCTCAGAGGTGATTTCCTTGAGGAAGGAACTGTCATGTGTACTGGCCGGGCTAATGAGAAGGTCTCGATAAACCCCGGTTTCACTGGTAATAATGTGCATTTTATAGCCGATAAAGTAGCCACCAAGAATTCTATTAAACCCCTTGTTGGCAACAACAATATCACGGTCAGGGCGTCGACATGCTTTGGAGCTATGTTCTCTTACGATGCGACAAGTAGGAACCGGGATGGAATCGATCAGGAAGGCTTCTTGGTCAGTGACCATCTGGGAAGCCAAAATCTCTGTGCAGTGCAAGAGAATCTCTCTCAGGGATTTCCTTCTTCGATTATAGGACGTACGATGGATGAGGTTGGGAAACAGACTGGAATAGTCAGTTTTCAATTTGGACCAAAGGAGATTCTCAGAACTGACTTGGACACATTCCGTTTCTCAATCAATAGGGTATCAGTATCCCTATCCTGAATGTAATGCCTACGGCATTCATTCCTTTTCACCAGATGGAACAAAATATGTTCGATATAACAATACCTGTGGATTGTCCTTTTTTGACTTTGATCGTTGCATTGGCGAGTTGAGTAATGAGAGGCTCATCAGTCTTCCGGAGGTATTCAAGCCGGGTGCATTTACGGTGTTCAGTCCGAACAGTCGGTTTTGTTACTACAATTCCTCCAAGGTGATCATGCAGGTGGATATGGAGGATGCCGTTCTCCAGCCGGATACCATTGCCATTCTGGATACCTTTCCAACGCCTACTGGAGCGGGATTTGTGATGATGCAGCGAGGGCCGGATGGCCGGATCTATATTTCCCCTGGCAGCAGTACCCAGACCTACCACGTGATCGAATATCCCGATCTGAAGGGCAAGGCCTGTTGGGCACGACCCAACGCAATACCATTGCCTTTCCTCAGTTTTCTGGCGTTGCCCAACATTCCAAATTATCGGTTGGGTGCCTGGAAGGATAGTCCCTGTGATACACTGGGGCTGAGTGAAGTCACTTCTTCGATGCCCTCCACATTTGCCCATCGGGTATATCCTAATCCCGTCCAAAACGGCTTTACTTTTGAGCTGGACGAGGGCTTGCAACATGCTTTTGCCTGGCAACTTGAGGTTTTCGATCTGGCCGGCAGGATGGTTTACCTGGGGAGTATTCCGCCCTATGCATTTTTGCACCGTGTAGAAACCAGTTCGTGGTCTGCCGGCATGTACTATTATACTCTACGGAATGAGTTGGGCAAAACAATGGTGGTTGATAAACTGGTCAAGATTGAATGAAAGAATGTTTTACTAGTACGGCTATTTATCATGGAGATTGGCGCAGTCAGATTTATGCAGATGGTACGATTATATTTAGTGCCCTGATTTCTGGGTGCTGGCTGATAAGTTGTGCATCCAGGACCAATGAGAATAGAGAAAATCATAAAAGTGAAATATTGCTCGTTCATTAGATCTGGCCTGGTCATCGTGTTGTTTTTGGGTGTAGCCGTACGCGGCTACACCCAAAAACACGATTATCACTGGCTGAACGGATACGGAGCAGAATACGGCGGGATCTTCGGAAATTTTGAGTTGAATTTCCACAACCAACCGGTCACGGCAGACCCGATTGAGTTCAACAATGCAGACCTGAGTGATCAGGTGACCAGTTTTTCGGATGCTGATGGAAAACTCTTACTGGTGTCCAATGGATGCCGACTTTTTGATGCCAAGGGCCAAGTCTTGCCAGGAGGGGACACATTGAACCCTGGAGAGATTTATAATTCGTGGTGTAAAGATAATGGCAGTTATCCGAGCATGTTCAATATGATCATGTTGCCACAGAGGGAATTCTATTTATCTTTTTCACAAACGGGTAGTTTTGGATAATCTGTTTGGTATAACTTCGACACCATGCCTATTGGTCAAGAATTCAAATGGGTCTAGATAGTATTACAATCCAATCTACAAATAACATCATCAATATTTCAAGAGTTGAACTGCCAGCTGCTTGTAAACATGGAAATGGAAGAGACTGGCTCATAATTACACCGGAACACAGGAAGGCAACTTATATATTATATATTTTAAACCATGAGGGGATCTCCGAGTATGTTTCTCAATCAATAGGGTATCAGTATCCCTATCCCGAATGTAATGCATATGGTGCACATTCCTTTTCACCAGATGGCACAAAATATGTTCGATATAACAATACCTGTGGCTTATCCTTTTTTGACTTTGATCGTTGCACTGGCGAGTTGAGTAATGAGCGGCTCATCAGTCTTCCGGAGGTATTCAAGCCGGGTGCATTTACGGTGTTCAGTCCGAACAGCCGGTTTTGTTACTACAATTCCTCCAAGGTGATCATGCAGGTGGATATGGAGGATGCCATTCTTCAGCCGGATACCATCGCCATACTGGATACTTTTCCCACCCCTACCGGCGCGGGATTTGTGATGATGCAGCGAGGGCCAGATGGCCGGATATATATTTCCCCTGGCAGCAGTACCCAGACCTACCACGTGATCGAATATCCCGATCTGAAGGGCAAGGCCTGTTGGGCACGGCCCAACGCAATACCATTGCCTTACCTCAGTTTTCTGGCGTTGCCCAACATCCCAAATTATCGGTTGGGTGCCTGGAAGGACAGTCCCTGTGATACACTGGGGTTGAGTGAGGTTACTTCAGAAATACCCTCTTCATACGGTCACCGGGTTTACCCCAATCCTGTTCAAAGTGGATTTACATTGGAGCTGGACGAGGGATTACAGCATGCTCGTGAATTCAGATTAGAGATTGTTGATGTAGCAGGTAGAGAAATTTACTATGGGAGTGTACCACCATTTTCATTTCTCCACAGAGTGGATACCCATTTGTGGTCAGGCGGGATTTATTATTATTTCCTTCGAGATGCGGATGGTAAACTAATGGCTGTTGGTAAAATGGTCAAAACCCAATAAATGAAAATTCTGAAAGTAGTGTCTAAAGGAAAATCAGGTATTTGTTAAGTTGCCAGATTTGACACCTGGTATTGGGGTAGACATCCTAAATAACTCAAAAGGCATGTCCGGTGTTGCGGTGAGACACCGCACCAAAACTGGTTCAAGAGACACTAGAGTCAACATTTTTTTGAAAAAGGTAAAACAAGTTGGGGTAGAATAACGAGATGCAATATTCAGAAGACAAAAGACAAATCTTAAATCCGCCTGCAAACCTAAGGGCCGACGGCCAGGTAAATCTCAAACCTAAAAAAGAATGACCATAACACCAATCCATGCATTAGGATTTTCGAAATAGCCAAATACTGCATACCGAACAGCGAATACCGCTTCTTCCCGGATCCCTCTTCCCTCGAAATGACCCAATAGCGAAATAACTCAATAACACTTCCCCATTCAGTTACAGATCAAGAAAGCAAAACCGTTATGTCACAATTGTCATAACGATTTGCGATCTTGCAGCCATGATGCAAGCCCACTTTATTTCCTGGACTGAAGCACAGCAGCGGGTGTTAGCAAACACGCCCCTTCTGTCTGAGGAGCTGGTTCCGGTCGAATTGGCCGGAGGACGGATGCTCAGTCGATCGCTGGATTCACCAGTGGATATGCCACCTTTTGACAATTCTGCTATGGATGGATACGCCCTCGCCTGGTCGGACCCACTGCCCTCGTCCTGGAAGGTGATCGGTGAGATACCTGCCGGTTCCTGGCCAACCCAAACGGTGGGACCGGGGCAAGCTATGCGGATTTTTACCGGAGCGCCCATCCCTCCCGGAGCAGATACCGTCATCCAGCAGGAATGGATCGAAGCCAATGGCGATACGATCCGGATGACGAGTGGTATCCTGAAACAGGGTGCCAACATCAGAGGAAAGGCCACCCAGATCCGCAATGGTGAAGAGGCACTTGGGGTCAGGACTCTGATGACCCCCGGAGCTATCGGCTTTCTGGCCAATTTAGGTCTGCCAACGGTGCCGGTATACAGACGGCCAGTGGTGGATATCCTGGTGACCGGATCCGAATTGGTTAAACCCGGCCAGGATCTGCCTCCTGGGCATATCTATGAATCCAATTCGCACACCCTGATTGCCGCTTTACTCGCTGAAGGCATCACCCCTCGTCAGGTCAGCCATGTCCGGGATGATCTGGATACATTTCGTGACCAGTTTCAGGAGGCTGTTAAAGGCGCAGATATGATTCTGATCACAGGTGGAATATCTGTCGGTGATCATGACATTGTTCGCCAGGTTTTTGAAGAGGGCGGCGTCCATCCCCACTTCTACAAGGTCAAACAGCGACCTGGGAAGCCACTCTTTTTTGGACAGACCGGATCAACACTGGTCTTCGCCTTGCCCGGAAATCCAGCCTCCGTCACCAGTTGCTTCTATCAATATGTGTACCCCGGTCTACGAAAGATGCAGGGTTTTCCATCGGTGTTTCTAGAAAGCGTCAGACTGCCCCTCAAAGCTGACTTTACGAAAAAGGCCGGTCTGACCTTTTTCCTCAAAGCACTGGTCGAAGACGGAGGCGTGATGCCGTTGTCGGGTCAGCTGTCCTATATCATGCGGTCATTTGCTCCGGCGAATGCTGTGATCATGTTGGAAGAAGATCGGACGGAATATAAGGTGGGAGAGATCGTTGATGTTCACTTGTTGGGTCATGGGCGAGCTTGAATACATCGTTCACGGCCATATTTGGCTCGTCTGTCCAAGCGGATTGGAGATCGGCCCCGGCAGGGCTGCCCTCCTGGCCAGCATCCATGAGTTAGGCTCGATTCGGAAGGCCGCAGATGCACTGGGTTTGACTTACCGGCAGGCCTGGGGCAGAGTGAAGGCCATGAATGAGTCTGCTCCGAATCAATTGGTCGAACGGCATGCAGGAGGAAAAGATGGCGGAGGAACGGTGCTTTCAGCTGCTGGCTTGACGGCCCTGGAAGCCTTTCAAAAAGAAGCAGATCGATTTCAGCAAATCCTTCAGATTTAGGATCTCTTGAGCCAAAAGAACGAACACGCTCTTCTATGGATCCCACCCTTCCCTTTTATATCATCCTTTTACTCGTGGCATTCTTCTATGCCAGTGTAGGGCATGGTGGGGCCAGTGGTTATCTGGCAGTGATGGCCCTGTTCAGTCTGGCTCCAGAAGTGATGAGGCCTTCTGCTCTGGTGCTCAATGTCATTGTATCTATCATAGCCTTCTATCATTATTGGCGTCAGGGTCATTTCAAAGCCTCCTTGTTTATTCCTTTTGCGATAGGGTCTGTTCCGGCATCCTTTATCGGAGGCATGATCCGGGTGGATCCAATGATCTACAAGCGGATTCTGGGCGTCATCCTTGTATTTGCTGTACTGCGGATGTTGTGGCACATCCGCCAGAAGGAGACACCTTTTCAGGGTGTCCAGTGGACATGGGCTATTCTGGCCGGGGCGGGCATCGGTCTGTTTTCCGGCATGATCGGCATTGGCGGTGGGATCATTCTGTCACCGCTGATCCTCTTGTTCCATTGGGCCAATATGAAGGAGACGGCGGCAGTATCTGCTCTGTTTATTCTGGTCAACTCGCTTGCCGGTTTGGCGGGATTGATGGTTGGAGGGCTCCATCTTGATCCGAATATATTGTATATGATCCTGGCTGCATTTGCAGGGGGTATGGCGGGGAGCTATCTTGGCGCCCGTTGGATGGGCCAAACCTGGCTGCGTTATTTTCTGGCTACGGTGCTTTTGATCGCTGCCGTTAAATTGATCCTGATCTGATGAGTACTGACGATAAAAAAATTCAACTGATTGCCTTTGGTATGATCGTAGAATTGCTTCAGGGGCAGGAACGGTCCTGGCCCTGGGTGTCCGACACTGACCAACTGAAAGTAGCGTTGATCCGGTCATTTCCGGAACTGAAAGACTTGCCTTTTGTGCTGGCAGTGGATATGGAAGTTATCCAGGGAAATCAGCCTATTGAACCCGGAATGACCGTGGCGTTACTGCCGCCATATTCCGGAGGTTAATGATTGAATGAAACAGAATATTATGAGTGAAAAAAAGGCTAAATCCATTTTTATCGAGGGGCCGATTTCGGCTGGATTTATCGGTGATTCTATCGCCAAGCATCAATCCAAAACAGATATTGGCGCACACGCTATTTTTTTGGGCCAGGTGCGTGCAGATGAGAAAGAGGGTCGCTCGGTGACTCATATCGACTATACCGCTTATGAGGAGATGGCCCTGCAAAAAGTGCATCTGATCCGGGAAGCGGCCTTTGCTGACTATCCGCTAACCTGCATGCATATCTATCACAGTCTGGGGACGGTTCGCTCTGGTGAGATCAGTCTTTTTGTCTTTGTCAGTTCAGGTCATCGGGATGCGGCTTTTACGGCCTTGCGAGAGATTGTGGAAAAGATCAAGGCGGATGTGCCCATTTGGGGGAAGGAGATGTTTGGTGATCAGGATGGAACCTGGAAAGTGAATCAATAGGAGTATGAATAATATCACACATAAAATAAACACCTTGCGGCAGGCCGTTGCCGAAGCGACCATCACCGTCAGTGATCCAGCAACGCTGGATGCCATTCGCCAAGGCCTGGTGCCTAAGGGAAATGTATTTGAAATGAGCCGGGCTGCCGGTCTGTTGGCCATCAAAAAGACATCCGATGTGATCCCGGATTGCCATCCTCTACCCGTTGAGTATGCAGCCATCCACAGTGAAATCAGAGGCAATCAGATCCATGTCGAAGTCGAAGTTCATGCCATCTACCGGACGGGAGTAGAGGTAGAAGCCATGCATGGGGCGGCCGTGACGGCTCTGACCATGTATGACATGTTGAAGCCTATTGACAAGGGTGTGGAGATCGGCACGATCCGGTTGATCAAAAAGAAGGGTGGGAAGTCACAATTCCGGGACCATGTCGGGCTGGGTGTTCGGGCGGCAGTAGTCGTTTGTTCAGACAGTGTTTCTGCCGGGAGTAAATCGGATAAAGCCGGATTGGCCATTCGGGAAAAGCTGAACCAGTGGGAGGTTGAAGTACCTCACTATACCGTAATCCCGGATGAGCCTGAGGCGATCCGAAAGGCCGTCGAACAGTATACAGGTCCGGATGGAGTAGACCTGTTACTCTTCACTGGAGGCACTGGATTGTCTCCACGGGATGTAACACCAGAAACTATACAGCCCCTGCTCGATCGCGAGATACCCGGGGTGATGGAAGCTGCTCGAAAGTATGGACAGGACAGGACGCCATTTGCCATGCTCAGTCGGGGTGTGGCTGGGATGAAAGGAAATACGCTGGTCCTGACTTTGCCCGGGTCCACCAATGGAGCCCGGGAGACCATGGATGCACTGTTCCCTTATGTACTGCATATTTTCAGAGTGGCTCAGGGCATGCGTCACGATGCCTGATTTATGAGAAAGGCAGTGAGAATCCCTCCAGCATCTTTGCATGTGAGGGCCAGCTCTTTACTGAAACGGTGGTGAGCTGAAATATTTAAATCGCCCCAATTTCACTTACCTTCGTCACATGCGGCACCCTTTGCGCTGGATCGCTTTTTGGACCTATGTCCTCTCTATGTTTCTTCCCGTTTTCGTGGGGAGTTACCTGAAAGGATATCACCTGATCTTGTTCGGGGTGATTGGGCTTGTGGATCAGCAGTGGTTGCTTGGCTTGCCCTGGTTGGCCAATCTGGGCTTTATTCTCGCCTTCCGGCAGCATGGTGGCTGGGCTCGGACCGTCGTTATCCTGGTTTCATTGGCTATGGCCTCCCTGGTGTGGGGTATTCATTTCCTGCCACAAGAAGGGACCGAAGAACTGATTGGTGTATCCCCGGACTGGGGATTGCGCGTCTGGTATGCTGCATTTGTCATCCTGGCGGTTGATGCTATTCTGGGCGGAAAAGCAGGGATCCCCCGACGGTCAGCACGTCGAGCTAAAAAAGAAAAAAAACAGCAGAAGGCCATGCGAGAGGAAATGCTGGAATCCTGATTTTTCCAGCCCCGAATAAACTATTTGAACGGGTTGCCGTCCAAATCTTGTATATCGATTCTGGCCCCAAAATCCAAAGAAATCATGATGAGCTTGAAATCTGTTTTTGTCATTTTAGCCACTCTCGGGCTGCTGGGTATGACATCTTGTGCTAAAGAGGATTCACCCACTCAGGATCAGCTGGACGATCAACTACTTGCGACGGTGCTTCATTTGCCAACAGAGCCATTCATATATGCCGGTCAAGCACTTCCAATCTATTTGACGGTGCCGCTGATCCTGGCTCAGGACAATACCCCGGCAAATAATGTGATCACAGATTGGGGGGCTACGTTGGGTCGTGTGTTGTTTTACGACAAACAATTGTCTATCAACCATACCATTTCCTGTGCATCTTGCCACAAACAGGAAATTGGATTTTCTGATGAACAGATCCTGTCTGAAGGATTTGAAGGCGGGCAAACGGGACGACATAGTATGTCTCTCATTCAGGCAGCGTATTATCAAAATGGCCATTTTTTCTGGGATGAACGCGCGGCCACTCTGGAGGATCAAGTGTTGATGCCCATCCAGGATGGTGTAGAAATGGGCCTGGCTCTAGACACGCTGGTAGCCCGGTTGACCGCATCAGAATTTTATCCCATTCTGTTTAAACGCGCCTTTGGTGATGAAAGCATTAATGCCAATCGCATTTCCCGAAGCCTGGCACAATTCGTCCGATCCATTATTTCTTATCAGAGTAAATATGACCAGGGACGGGCGGCTTTTCCAGCCAACTTTAATGATCAGGGGAGTACGCCTTTTGCTAATTTCACTGCGGAAGAGAATTTAGGTAAAGAGATCTTTTTCACACCCCTACCCGATGGAGCGGGATGCGCTGTATGTCACGGGACGGATAACTTTATTGCACCCGGTCCACGCAATAATGGGTTAGATTCTGATCCGGTAGACTTGGGAGTGGGCGGCTTTTTTAATCAACCTCAATTGGAGGCCAAGTTCAAGGTGCCCAGTTTGCGCAATATTGCCTTGACTGCACCCTACATGCATGACGGCCGTTTTGCCACGCTCGAAAAGGTGATCGGCCATTATTCTGAGGGTGTAGAAAGTCATCCCACTCTGGATCCTCCACTGGTTCGTCCGAATGGCTTACCTAATTTTTTCAACTTCAGTCAGGAGCAGCGAAATGCTCTGATCGCCTTCTTGAATACGCTGACCGATGAGACAGTGGCGTCGGAGGAGAAATGGAGTGATCCGTTTAAGTGAAAATCACAAAATCCAAATTTCAAATAAATTCCAAGCACAAAATCTGAATGACCGAAACGAATTTCCATTTTGGTCATTTGAATTTCGGATTTGAGTTTTATTTAGATTTTGAAAATTGGTGCTTGATATTTATTCACTTGGTGCTACTCTTCTTATTGTTTGCCGATATTGAAACGCATTCCCAGGGCATACTGAAATCCATGCTTATTTGTGAATATTTCTGGCTCAATAAGTACTGTTTTATTCAATAAAGGAATTCGCCCTCCTGCGGATACTCTAACATTGTCGTAAAGCACGTTCGGTACGTGAATCCCAAGTCGAAGATATGTGCTTCCATCCAGACGATTAAATCCATGTGCTGCATAAAAAGAGTGCGCCTGTCCAGGAAACGTTGGGTAATTGGACCGCTGTAAAGTACTGTACTCCATATAAAAGCGATGGCGTAGCCCTAATCGAAATCGAAGCAATAAACGCTGGTGATCTGAAGGATATAATGCCAGATCAGATTGTTCATTACCTGGATAATTTGTATCCAGGAATTGCCAACCAATAGTTGCTCCCACCACACGTCCATCCGCTTGAATGTATGGGCCGATACTCCTGAAATAATATTTCCCTTCTGGGATAAGCCCCGTAGATGATGCTGATCGCTTCATTTCCGTATACATAGCGTTGCAACCAAACACCCATTCCGCTTCATCGCGGATCATATGTACTCCCAGGTCACCAGAAAAATTGATCACTTTAATCTTGGAGGTATGTGTTACTATGCTGTCTCCGGCACAATCCGGCTGGGTATATCTGTCGGTCCTGCTTTGTTCAAATGGAGATTGCGCTATGGAAAAGCCCAATTGTACCCAGCTTGACCTGTCAGGTGTGTTCCTGGGAAGTGGAATGCTATCTGAAGGCATGATGATGATCAGTGCAGCCAGGCTGGGCAGGTGGGCCCAGTTTAAAAGATAGTCGGGAAAAGTACTTTTCCGTGCAAACGCAGAAAAAATAAGGTGGAGGAGGAGTGGGAGAAGGATGGTGAATAGTAGAATTATTTCGAGGGAACTGTATTTATCCCAGGTTAAAACAAGCAGGCCGAATGACAGGGAACTAATCCATATTGGAGGATAAGAAGAGGTCGCATCTCTGAATGTTTCCCGATCTTTTTTGGGTTTGAGGTGATTCGTTTTCCAAAGTGCGACAAGCCCGAAAAGGAGAAGTATCCATTGTGACACTTTCAATCCCAGGATGGGCATGGCAAATCCATGATTGGAAGCCGGGCTTCTGAAAAATTCGAGAAGGAATCTGGAAAGAAAAAGCAGCGCAATTGTCAACAAAGTCAATTGTCCGGGTTGGTGCAACTTTTTCCGGAACCGGTACAGAAACAGGACAATCAATCCATTGAGAAAAATGACATAGGCAGGAAAGGGGTGAACTAGATTCGAAAGAGTCGATGTGGCATCGACCATCCCGGAATTAATCTGCCCAGTCAAGACAGGTGTGCCAATACCATAATTTATTCCCCAGGGTAGGGCACAAGTTGAACCGGAGCAGCATCCTGCAAACAGACAGCCGATTCGTCCTATGGCTATGACGATTGGAATGCAGATGGCAATTCGGTCTAAAATAGCGAGAGGCCAATCAAACTGTCGTTGCAATACCAGAAAAACAGGAATAAAAAACAGGATCCCACCCATCAAAGAAAATCCTCTGGGGTGGATATTCGTCAGATCACCCTGCATCAGATGTGTCCAATCACTCATAGAGATTCCACCCCAGCGCATACCGGTGACCAGGGCAATGAACAGAATGGCCAAAGATGCTAACCAGGGGCCCTTTGTGAATCCGGTACGGAGCCCAACGGAATAGGCTCGCAGATAGAGGAGGATGAATCCTGAGAGCAATGCTGCGTTGTAAATGAGGATCCTTGTATCTGTAGCAATGTCAATCACCATGACTCTTTCTTTCCAGAAAGTTATGGACCAGAAAAGTCTGGTTTGTGGCAACTTCCGCCACAAACGAATATTTATTTATTGCATATCAATACTGGGAGGCCGTTAAGATGGGAAGAAGGCCTTCGAGAGAATAGAATCCGGGCGTGAAAAAGCATTATCTTTTATAATGGGAAAGCTCTAAATACAAATGAACAACAACGTTATCCGTTTTGGTCATTCGTATTTGGTGCTTGAGATTTATTTGCTTTTTGGTGCTTGTTTTTTGGCGTTTCCTTTTGTACTTATTTTTTCCTTCAAATACTCACCCGTATACGACCCTTTTACATTGACCAATTCTTCTGGACGTCCCTGGAAAACCAGATGTCCACCTTCATCGCCACCTTCTGGCCCTAGATCGATGATCCAGTCGGCCGACTTAATGACTTCCATGTTGTGCTCCACCACCAATACGGTGTGTCCATGTTCGACCAGGGCCTGGAGAGCATCCAGCAATCGTCCGATATCATGAAAGTGCAAACCAGTCGTAGGTTCATCGAAGATGAAGAAGATATGCTCACTTTGATTTTCTCGTCCCAGAAAGGAGGCCAACTTCACACGCTGGGCTTCTCCACCGGATAAAGTGGAACTGCTTTGTCCTAACTGGACATACCCGAGACCGACATCATCCAATGGCTTCAGGCGTTGGAGAATGTCTTTTCGATCCACAAAGAATTCCAGGGCCTCTTCGATGGTCAGGGACAGAATATCAAAAATGGATTTTTCCCGGTACCGGACTTCCAGGACTTCCTGTTTGAAACGCCTTCCTTTACAGTCCTCACACTCCAGACGAACATCAGCCAGAAATTGCATTTCCACCACTTGTTCACCTTCTCCCTTACAAGTCTCACAACGACCTCCTTCTACATTAAAACTGAAGTGTTTGGGCTTGTAGCCACGAATAACCGAAAGGGATTGATCAGACATCAATTCCCGAATGGCGTCATAGGCTTTGACATAGGTTACCGGGTTGGATCGACTGGAACGCCCAATAGGCGACTGATTGATCATTTCAACTCCGGTCAGCCGTTTGAGGTCTCCAGTCAGATTGGAAACCTGTGGGGTGCGTCCGTCTTGCAGGACTTCTACGGCCTGTTGTACGGCTGGATAGAGCAGCTGTTTGATTAGTGTGGATTTTCCCGAACCCGACACACCGGTTACAACAGTGAGTGCATCCAGGGGGATCTCCACCGAGATGTTTTTCAGGTTGTGCAAACGAGCATCCGAGAGAACAATCTTACCGAGAACCTTGCGTCTTGTCGCCGGGGTTGGGATTTCGATGGTTCCATTGAGATAGGCAGTTGTGAGACTGTCAGGTGCCCGTTTCCCGATTTCGTCAAAGGGTCCAGCGAAGACCACAGATCCGCCATGGATGCCGGCCATGGGGCCCATGTCGACCAGATAGTCCGCTGCGCGAATAATTTCTTCTTCATGTTCGACCACGACGACAGTATTCCCCAGATCGCGCAGTTGCCGAAGCACCCGGATCAGTCGGGTGGTGTCTCTCGGGTGGAGACCTACGCTGGGTTCATCCAGGATATAGAGGGAGCTGGTCAGGTTACTTCCCAGGATGCGTGTGAGATTAATACGCTGGGTCTCCCCTCCGGAGAGGGTAGCGGCAACCCGGTTCAACGTGAGATATCCCAAACCGACATCCAGCATAAATTGCAACCGCATATTGATCTCCAGCAGCAGTCTCTTCGCAATTTGAAGGTCATATTCAGGCAAGGTCAAATCCTTCATGAAGGTGGTCAGATCGGTCAGCGGCAGATCGATCAGGTCCATGATATGCCGGCCATTGACTTTGACATAAGTGGCTTCTGTTCGCAGTCGGCCTCCATCACATTCTGAACAAGTGGTCCGTCCCCGGTATCGGGCGAGCATGACCCTGTTTTGGATCTTGTAGGTTTTTTCCTCCAGGGCTTTGAAATAGCCATGAACGCCAGGTGCGGAGCCAATCCCCTGCCAGAGTTTTTTTCGTTCGTCTTTGGTCAGCAGAAAATAGGGTCGATGAATGGGGAAGTCGATCAAACCAGCTTGTTTGAGCCACTCTTTCAACCATTCACCTCCGGCCTCTCCTCGCCAGCAGGCAACGGCTCCTTCATAAATTGAAAGGCTGGTATCGGGGATGACCTTCTGCTCCTCAATGCCCATCACCTTCCCATATCCTTCACAACGTGGGCAAGCCCCGTATGAGTTATTGTAATTGAAAAGTTGAGGATTGGGCTCTGGAAACGTGATGCCATCCGCTTCGAATCGATTGCTGAAGGTTCGCTCTTCCCCGTCATAGATTTGAATATGACAAATGCCTTCGCTCTCCTGAAAAGCGGTTAATGCAGAATCGGCGATCCGCTTCCAGTTGTCTTCATCTTCATGGTGGATGACAAAGCGATCAATGAGAACCAGCAGTTCTGCTGCCTTCTCCCATTTACCCAATTTCTTTTTTGCATCGGCCTTGTGGCCGGCCAGCCAATCTTCTATTTGCACCAGTTCGCCATCCATCCGCAACCGGGTGAATCCCTTCTGAAGGAGGAGGTCCAATTCCTGCTGGACTGTGCGATCGGCATATTTCAGTGGCAATGGGATCAGGATGGCTGCCCGGATGTCTTCGGTTTGCGCCTGGAGAAAGTCGATCACATCACTGACCTCCTGTTTGTGGACTTCTTCTCCTGAAATAGGGGAGAAGGTATGACCAATCCGAGCGAAGAGCATGCGCAAGAAGTCATAGATCTCTGTCAGGGACCCAACTGTAGAACGGTTATTACCACCGGACACCTTTTGCTCAAGAGCGATGGCGGGGCAGATCCCGTGGATCATATCGACATCCGGCTTTTTCATCCGCATGAGGAATTGTCGGGCATAGGATGACAAGCTTTCTACGTACCTCCGCTGACCTTCAGCATAGAGTGTGTCCATGGTGATGGACGACTTCCCTGAACCGGAGACGCCAGTGATGACCACCAGCTCATTGCGAGGGAGGTCAAGGTCTACATTCTTGAGGTTGTTGGACCTTGCACCCCGTATACGGATCCAATGCGGATCATTGTCGGTGATCAGCGGTCGGAAGGGTTCTGGTTTTTTCTTTTTTGCAGGAACGGCCATAAGGGGGGCAAAGATACGGAGGAGTAACAAGCCGGAAGGTCCCTTGTTGAAAGGAAGTGAGAAAGAAGTGAATGGGAGGCCCCGGTCAACAACGGCTACTAAAATGCACAATGGCATGAATGGACACTATGGGGCATCGGTTTGACTCCAAATCATTAGTCAATCTCCTTGTTTTTATGTAGATTTGAACAACTGTGGTCTAAAGTAAACCATGCTCAAACCTTTCACTTCCTTGTTCCTCGCACTCCTGATTCTGGTCTCCAGTACGGGTGTTTCCGGACAAGTGCATGATTGCCGGGTCAAAGGTCATCTTGTCGGCTTGTATGGTTTGCCAGTTTCGTGTTGCAGTATTTTAAAGGTTGTGCCCAAACGGGCGATCGGATCATGCTGCCAATTGAAAAAGACACGAATCGCCACCGTTCGGCGCGTGCCTTGTTGTCAGGACCGGGTGTGCTATCAGCATCTGGATATTCAGCAGGTCGAAAAGCAGGATGTTAAAGCCGAACTGATTACAAAGAATAGTTTCGTTCTGTCTTTGTCAGTCGAAAGGTGCCTGGCCATTCAGATCGATCGGGAAGTAACCTCTTTAACCCCCAGGGCACATCCACCACCCTTTCGATGGGATCCCCAGGCCCGGTTTTGTCAATATCGCTGTTAGCACGTCTTCCAACTAGTGTTTTGATGCCTCTTGAAAGGCATCATCCTTTTTTATTTTTCACGTGTTAATGGATACGATATGCGACACTTTACTCTTTTTATATTTTGCATTTTGTGGGCCCAGATGTTGGGAGCCCAAACCAATGAAGTTCAGTTTACCTTCAACCATAAAGTCAACGGGGAGGAACTGAAAGTCAATGAAACCCAGTTCACCATTTGGAACGGAAAAGCCATGCGAATCGATCGGGCAGAATTTTATCTGTCGGAGATTTCGTTGATCGGCGTAGGCGGTGGAAAAACGGCTCTCAATGATCAGTATGTGCTAGCAGATGCCGGTGATCCGGAAATGGTCTGGAGTATTGGTAATGTCGATCTCGATGAGATTCAGGGCGTGGAAGTCCATATTGGTGTGGATCAGGCAAAAAATCACCTGGATCCTTCTACCTATCAGTTGGGACATCCCCTCGGATTTCAGGATCCATCCATGCATTGGGGCTGGTCAGCTGGATATCGATTCATGGCTATTGAAGGTTATGTGGATAATAATAATGATGGTATTCCAGAGTCACTATTTCAATACCATAATCTAGGTGATAATCTTTATTACACCACGTCAATTGATGGGGAAGCAACTGCAGAAAGTGGCGTGCTCACTGTGAATATTGAGGTGGATTATGCCAAACTATTTGAAGGGATGACCATGATCGGCAACCTGATCCATCACGGTAGTAATGCGCAGAATCAAAAGATGCTGACCAATGCTTCCACGGAGAAATTTCTGACCATCTCTGCAGTTTCTGCTCAAGATGATGTGGTCCAGAATTCATTGTCATTGACCTCAGTACCCAATCCGGCTCATGGCCAGATCTCTTTGGGACAAGAGCTGGACCAGTCGATCAGCGCGGTTGATCTTCGGATCATGAATTCACTTGGACAGGTGGTTCACTACCGTCAACAAGTACCGGCACAAGGCCAAATTCAACTGGACCTGCAAGGGTGGCAAACAGGAACCTACTTCTATGGTTTATACCATAATGGTCGCTTGATCGCCCGAAACTCCTTTATAGTCCAGAAATGACGATTTTTCAGAAGTGGGTCTTTTTCTTTGCTTTCAGCTTGATCGTATGGTCCTGCTCCAAGCAGGAAATGCCTGAACTGGACCGTTACCAGGCCCCTCCTGGATTTCCGGAGATGGCTATTCCCGCAGACAATGCCTTTCTAGCCGAACGTGTGGAGCTGGGAAAGGCATTGTTTTTTGATCCAATTTTGTCTGTGGATAGTTCCCGCTCCTGCGCATCCTGCCATATCCCGGCTTATGCCTTTTCAGATACAACGAGATTCAGTTTGGGTGTAGAGGATCGGGTGGGGACACGCAATTCACCCTCTTTGGCAAACGTTGGTTATCAGCTGGCGTTGCTGCGGGAAGGAGGGGTCCCTACATTGGAAATGCAGGTGCTCGTTCCCATTCAGGAACAGCATGAATTTGACACCAATATTCTGGATGTAGCTAAAAAGGTCAATCAAGTTCCTGCATATAAATCGCTCTCCCAAAAGGCATATGATCGGGAAGTAGATCCCTTTGTGATCACCCGGGCGTTGGCCGCTTTTGAACGGACTCTGATCAGTGGCAATTCCAGATTTGATCGATGGTCCTTTCAGGGAGATTGGAACGCCCTTTCTCCAGGCGCTGTCCGAGGGTTAAATTTATTTCAGAGCGACCGATTGGGCTGTGTATCCTGTCACTCCGGGTTTTTATTTACGGACCAGTCCTTTGCCAATAACGGGTTGTACGAAGATTATTCCGATCCGGGACGGTATCGTCTGACAGGAGAAGAATCGGATCGTGCAGTTTTCAAAGTGCCCAGTTTGCGAAACGTGGCAGTAACGGCTCCTTATATGCATGACGGCAGTTTGAAAACTCTGCGTGAAGTGGTTCAGCATTACCAAAGCGGTATTCAGGATCACCCGAACAAGAGTCCGCTATTGCGGACATTCCAATTAACGGATGGAGAGACCAATGATCTGCTCGATTTTTTAGAAAGTCTGACAGACGATGCATTTCTCCATAATCCGCAATTTCAATCACAATAAATTGTCATGAAGAATCACTATATATTATTTGCCTTGGTCTTATTGGCCGTAGTCGGCTGCAAGCCTGATCCAGTTGATCCGGCCGTTTATGATCCTACCCCTTACACACTGGATATTGGTGATTTTCCAGATCCTGTGCTGCCCATTGATAATCCTCTAACCATTTCTGGTGTGGAATTGGGACGGATGCTTTTTTATGAGAAGGACCTGTCACGAGATCGCTCCCAGTCCTGCGCGGACTGTCATATTCAAGGAGATGCTTTCTCTGATATCCGAAGATTCAGTGTTGGTGTTGAGGGGATGGATGGAAAGCGGCAGGCGATGCCGGTGATGAATGTCGCATGGCATTACAATGGTATGTTCTGGGATGGTCGGGCTCCACGTGTCCGGGATCAGGCGTTGAAGCCCATCCAGGATCCATTGGAAATGAATGAAACATTACCTGGAGCAATTGCAAAATTAGAAGCCAATCAGCGTTACCGTGATCAGTTTATTCGGGCATTTGGCGATGATGCAATTACTCCGGAACGCATGGGGCTGGCCATGGAACAATTCATGTTTACCATGGTGTCGAAGGACTCGAAATACGATAAATGGTTAAAAGGAGAAGTGACCTTGACACCTGAAGAAGAAAACGGGCGAAAGCTCTTTTTTGCAGAATTTGACCCCACGGGCACAGGAAGAGGTGCCGAGTGTTTCCATTGTCATGCCGGACATAATTTCACGAATGATGAGTTTATGAACAATGGTCTGGATACCGATGCAGAGTTTACGGATACAGGACGCGAAATGGTCACGATGAGTGCCTTTGATCGGGCCAAGTTTAAAGTGCCCAGTCTGCGGAATATTGCCAAAACGCCTCCTTATATGCACGATGGCCGATTTACCACATTGGAGGCGGTGTTGGATCATTATAATACCGGTGCTAAAAATTCTTCAACCGTTGAATTTTTAATGCAGTACAATATCCAACCCGGAGGATTAGGTTTAACAGCCCAAGAAAAGTCAGACATTATTGCATTCATGCACACATTGACGGATGATACCTTTTTGACCAATCCAGCCTATCAGGAGCCTTGATTCCAGAAGTCAAATTTGATAAAAATCCTGGCAGTGTACACTGCCAGGATTTTTTCAGGTCAACATGTAAATGGTGAATAACCCATTCATTCAAATTCTGGTATATTGTTTTATGAATTACTTCAGAAACGTGAAGTATAAGGCAGTTTATGGATCAAAATCCCTATCCCCTCATCACCAGGTACCCCAGATAGCTGAAATACAACAGTAGAAAGAATACACCTTCTATCCGTTTGATCTGTAATCCTTTGCCGACGACCAGGGCGACCAGGACCAGGCTGCTGGCGAGAACGATCATCAGGATATCTACATTGGACGGTACCTGGAAGTCCAGGGGGCGGATGGTGGCACTCAAGCCTAAAACCCAGAGCAGGTTGAAGATATTGGACCCCACAACATTACCGACGGCAATGTCCGTGTTGCCCTTGTAAGAAGCGACCACTGAGGTGACCAACTCAGGCAGGCTGGTCCCAATGGCCACAATGGTCAATCCGATAAAGGCCTCACTCATGCCCATGGCTGTGGCCATTTCTATGGCTCCGTCGACCACCCATTTTCCGCCAATAAAGAGGCCGATGATCCCGGCGCCGATCTGGATGATCTGTTTTGACGTGACGCCCTTTCCTGTGGCTTCCGGGGACTTTCCCAGTATGGAGCGATCCTGTTTAGCCAGATCGAGAATATAGGCCAGAAAGAGGAGGAAAAAGAAGAGGATGATCACCCCTTCGGGCCGGTCGATGCCCATGCCTGCTCCTGGATTGAAGAGTGTGGTATTGGCCAGGAAACCGACCAGTAGAGCCGCTGCCAGAGAGAAGGGGATTTCAGAAAGGACGGTGGGCCGTTTAACTGGCAAATTGCCGACCAGAGCTGCAGCCCCAAGAATCAGTAAGATGTTGGCAATGTTGGATCCCAGGACGTTTCCGATGGCCAGTTCGGAACTCCCCTGAAAGCTGGCCAGGAGGTTGACGATCAGTTCAGGAAGCGAGGTGCCAAAGGATACGATAGTCAAACCGACCACCAGGTCGGAAACGCCATATTCACGGGCCAGAGACCCGGCGCCTTCAACCAACCAGTCCGCACCCTTAATCACCAGGATCAGACCCACCACAAACAGGATGTAGATCAACATGGATGCAAAGGTACAATAGAAAGAAATTCCAAAACACAATTCACAAATCCCAAATAAATCTCAAATTCAAATCCTCAATGGGAATTCATTTCTCAAAGTCTCCTCGGCTCTCTGTCTCTCCGTCTCCCCGTCCCAAAGTCCCAGAGTCTCAAAGTCCCAGAGTCTCAAAGTCTCCTTGATCTCGGCCCTAGGCCCTCAGTCCCCGGTCCTCGAAATAACTCAATAACGAAATAACAGACAACGAATACGGACAACCGGAAATTTCAAATGACAAACCCACCTGACGGCGGCCAGGTAAATTCAAATACCTAAATATCAAATCCAAAATTCTAGGGAAATTCCAAATCAAATGTTCAAGGGAGGGCATTTAAATTTCCCGAAGTCCCAAAGTCTCATTGGTCCCCATTCCTCGAAACAACCCAATATCTCAATAACGAAATAACTGACAACCGACAACTGACAACCGCTTACTCCTTCTCCGCTTTTTTCGCTTGTCGTTTGAAGTATCCTCGCAGTAGCCAATGAGCCTTCAGGGCTTCCATCGTTTCATTAAACCCATCGGTTCCTTTTTCAATGTTCTGAAGGCTGCGATCGATGGAAGAGGTCATCGTTGAGTCCCGAAGCATGGCATTCAAAGGGCCGCCCCCCGTTTTGAGGTCCTTATCGATCGATCGGACGGATGCATCCAGGAGAGTGGTCAGTTTTTCGGCTTGGGCAGAGACATTGCGAATGCGCATAGCGGCTTCACCTAGATCATGGGTCAGGGTAGAGTCCTTGAGCAAGGCAACCATTCCTCCTTCTGCAGTAGCGACATCATTGACCATCGCATTCACATCCGCAACAAGAGTGTTGGCTTTGGCGGTTGCATACTGGAGGTTCTTGAGGGAGTTCTTGACATACTGAGGCAGATCCGCATCATCCAGGATCTCCCAGACGGCGACACTACGGTTGATCCGCTGTACCGTTTGTTTGAGGTCTTCACTCATAGCCGCCACATTGCGGTTGGTGATATCCAGGGTGCGCATCATCTGGTCCATGTCCAGGGCTTCCTTTGTATGGATTCGGTCATCCATTTGGATGGGCGTTCCACCCGGAGGTCCGGGATCGATATCGACAACTTTGTTGCCCATCAGGCCATCTGTGCCGATACTGGCAATGTCATTTTGCTTCAGGAATTTCACCAGCTTGTCATCGATCTTCATGACCACTTGCACCGAAGTGTCGCTTTTAATTTCAATATCTTTCACAGTGCCAATGACGATGCCGGAAAAACGGACATTATTCCCAATACGCAGCCCGCTCACATCTTTGAAGTAGGCTTTCATCGTAAAGTTCTTTCCAAAGAGGTTTTGATTAGCACCAATGAAGTAGAGCAAGGTGATAATGGCACCCAAGCCCAGGATGACAAAAAGGCCAAGTCGAATATTTCTGGATGTCTGTTTCTCCATAATGGAAAGTTATTGAAAAAAACCTTGTACCGCAGGATCGGTATGTTGTTGAAGGTCCTCATAGGATCCGGAAGCAAAACAACGTCCATCCACGAGAAGTGCCACCCGGTTTGCCGTGTATTTGACACATCCCATATCGTGAGAAATAATGATGGAAGACGTTTTATAGATCTCCTGCACTTTGAGGATCAAATCATTGATTTCTTTGGAGGTAATTGGATCCAAACCGGTCGTGGGTTCGTCATAAAGCATGATCTCCGGTTTGAGGATCATGGTGCGAGCCAGGGCGACCCGCTTCCGCATGCCTCCGGATAATTCGGAAGGCATCAGTTCCACCGTATGGGGAAGGCCGACATTGACCAATGCCTCCATCACCAGGTCGTTGACCTCACTGTGACTCTTGTCGCGACCATGTCGACGCAGGGGGAATTCGAGATTTTCCCGGACTGTCATAGAATCGTACAAGGCATTACTTTGAAACAGAAAACCAACTCGGGTCCGCATCCTGTCCAGTTGCTCCTTGTTCAGCCCGATGACATTCTTACCGAGGACTTGAATCTCGCCCTCTTCAGGGTGGAGCAATCCAATTATACATTTAATCAACACCGATTTACCCGAGCCGGATTTTCCCAATACGACCAGGTTTTCTCCTCGATGCAGTTCAATACTGAAATCTTTGAGGACATGGTTGTCGCCAAAGGACTTGTAGAGGTGTTTGACTTCCAGGACAACCTCCCGATCGGAACTATTTGAGGTAGTGGGTGTCATGAGCATCAAGTGAGTCCAAGAAGGTCTGTGATCTGCACGGCCAACAAATCGATGATAAAGACCATCAGGGATGCGACGACTACCGCGGAATTGGCCGCCAGGCCAACGCCCTCTGTTCCTTTACTAGACGTGTATCCTTTATAACATCCAATGATGCCGATGGCAAATCCGAAGAAGAAGGTCTTGATAAATGCAGGGAGGACATCACTGAAGACAAGGCTGTCCACAACTTGCTGGGTAAACAGGGCCAGGGAAGTGACTCCGCGCATATTGACGGCCAGATAGGAGCCGTAAAGGGAGATGAAATCGGCAAAAATGGTCAGGATGGGAACCATCAATGTGGTGGCCCATACCCGGGTCACCACCAGGTATTTGAAGGGGTTGGTGCCGGAAACCTCCATGGCATCGATCTGCTCGGTCACCTTCATCGATCCCAGTTCAGCACCGATACCGGAGCCGATCTTACCGGCGCAGATCAGAGCGATCACCACAGGCCCGATCTCTCGAATGATAGAAATGGCGACCATGGCCGGGATCCAGTCTTCGGCCCCGAATTGGGCCATGGTGGGGCGCGACTGGATGGTCATGACCAATCCCAGAATAAAGCCTGTGATGGCCACCAGTCCCAATGACCGGTTGCCGATCATATAACATTGTCGGAAGAACTCCTGGACTTCGAAACGTGGTTTGCCCCACTCCTGGAAGAACCGCCAGGTGAATCGGCTGATGTCGCCGATCTCTGCCAGAGTTCGTTGGGTTCCAAGGGGGAGTTTCATGTACGCAAGTTACGGGGTTCCGAGGAGGAAGGAAATTTGTTGGCGAGTTTTCACCTTTGGTTCATATCAGTTCTGGTTCTGGATACCCGCATCATAAGGTTGAAATGCATTACGGTTTCAGTAAAGTCAGGATGAAACACTAAAAATTCCCATGCTTCAATATCGACCAGATCAGGCGGAGCGCCAGGAGCCCCGAGATCACAAATCCACCAAAACCGAGGGCGGAAATGCCATAAACGTAGGGCGGAATATGGGCGATGACCAGAAGGGCGGACCCCAGGATAAGAGCGGCGACCAGGATGGAAAAGGCCAGTCGGTTAGACACCTGGTCCATCGCACGGTAGAATGGAGCCAGGCCGGTGTGCTCGAACTCGATGTGCAGTCTTCCCTGACGCACCTTGCGCATCACCTCCATGATATCTTCTGGCAGTGCTGTCAATAAGCGTACAGCGTCTCCAGCAGCACGGACAGCCTGCCGTCCCAGCTGTGCAGGATGATATTTTCGGGCCAGAAGACGACGGACAAACGGGGTGATGTTCTCAATAATATTGTAATACGGATCCAGCTTTAAACCCACCCCTTCGATGATCACCAATGCCTTGATCAATAAGAGCATATTCGGTGGGATACGAATCTTGTAGTTGAAGAAGAGGCGGTTGACTGCAGCCATCACTTCCGTTCCTTCAATATCCTCGAGGGTCATGGAAGTATACTCAGTCAAAAATTCTTCCAGATCGTATTCGAGTTCCTTGTCTTTGTCTTCAGGTAGCTTTTCAATCTTGCCAAACTTGAGCAGGGCGCGTTTGAGGCCGATAATGTCCCGATCGGCAATGGATAGCAAGAGGTTGGCCATCAGGACCTTGTCATTTTCCAACACAACGCCCATCATTCCATAGTCGACAAAGCAAACGCGTTTGTCGGGTAGAATGAAGATGTTTCCCGGATGGGGATCTGCATGAAAAAATCCATGATCGAAGACCTGTTCAAAATAGAGACTGATGCCCTTCAGGGCCAGTTCCGGCCCGGTCATGTCGAGTGCATTCAAGGCCGGAAGGTCGGTGATCTTATAACCTCGTATAAACTCAAGACAGATGATCCGATCGGTCGAATAGTCCGGGTAAAAAACAGGGACATGGATGTCCGGATTGCCTTTGAAATTGTTCCTGAACCGGACCAGGTTAGTCGCTTCATGTCGAAAATGCAGTTCCTTTCGGATACTGTCTTCGAACATGGTGACCAGCTCCTGAGGCTGGAAGGAATTGTATTGGGGGAAGTATGATTCCAGGAGGTTTGCGAGTTGCCGGAGGATCTGGATGTCCAGTTCGATAATTTCTTTAATCCCCGGCCGCTGGATCTTGAAGACTACCTCCTGGCCATCAGCAAGTCGGCCATAATGGACCTGGGCCATGGACGCAGAGGCGATCGGTGTGTAGTCAAACTCCTGGAACAGTTCTTCCGGTGGTTTGCCAAATTCTCCGATAAAGATCTGGCGAATCGAAGCCGCCTCCACCATCGGTGCCCTGTCCTGAAAGTTCTCTAATTCGACCAGTAGTTCTTCCGGTAGAAGGTCGGGACGATTACTGGCGATCTGGGCAAACTTGATGTAGGTGGTACCCAATTCTTCGCATACCATGCGCATACGCTCATAACGGGTATAGGCAAAGACCGACTTCCCACGGATATGAGGTACCCATCGATCTGATTTTGGAATGAACCGGTTGAAAGGAGGGTGTGCAATGATATCGGCAAACCCGTATTTCATCAGGACACCGATCACTTTTTCATATCGACTGATCAGTGATGGTGATTTGGTCTCTTTCACCTGGATGGGAGAAAGGAGGGATGCCTCAGCTACCGCCTCAAGACGCCCGTCACCTTCTTCCGTCGGTGGCGGGCGGTTGATCTGACCTTTTTCTGATTGATCAGATAGATCGATAGGTCGGTCAGGCAAAGAGGTCATGAAATGCTTTTTTCATTCGGTCGAATGATTCACCCACTTCGGTTTTGAAGGCGGTGATCTTTTGATCATCCGGCAGTTTTTCCTTGAAGTCATGCTGGAACTCCTGCACCTTCTTTTTCAGAATATCCATCCGATCATCCAAAGATTGTGGGTGTTCATCGTGGTATTCGCGAAGGGGGGTGTCCTTTTGGGCCTGGAAACGATCCATTGCATCTGCGAAGATGTTGCCGAAGTCCTCACCGGTATCTTTCAACTCCTTTCGTAAGTCAGAGATTCGAAGCTCAAGATTGGGTTTCTGCTTGTTCCAAACCTTGTCGATATCCTTTTCCACTTTATCCATCGAACCATCCAAGGCATCCACTGCCTTGACAATGCGATCCCAAGTGTCCTGGAACATTTTCTGATCTTCTCGAAGGTTGTTTTTTTCCTCGTGGAAGAACCGGCGCAAGTCCTTCATGTCCGTCAACCACAAGTCTTGAAATTCCTTGCGGCCCAGAGCCATCTGGACTTCGAGCTCTTCGAAGAAAGCCTGCATTTTCTCCAGTCGGGTCAGGTCTTTTTGGACTGGAGGGTCTTTGAGTTGTGTGTTCATGATAAGAAGGTTTTAGTCCACTACCAATGTCACCGGAAGACCCCACTTTTCCAATGATTGCGGTCATGGATGATCATGATGGGAAATGAGTGAAGGAGGCGAGGAATGAAGGAGTCGAGGAGAAGGAACTGTCAACGATTATCAAGTTTAATACACCGACTGCCGCTTTCCAATTTTCAAATCCCTCTTGCTATAGCAGGCAGGCATTCCTCATTTCTTCTTCAAAAAGAATGCAAATCAGAACGACCCACGAAATCACGGGTGCTAGTATTTCTTGTGCCCCTTCAGGGCTCCAACGTGCATTGATCCTTTTGGTTGGGCGCTGCCCAACCCTTTTGTATTCCGCCCCTTCAGGGCTTCCATCCTGTTCTATCAGGGGAAATGTTTAGAATTCGCTTTCCGACTTCCAACTTCCGCTTTCCGCTTTACAAAAGTTTCTCCAGATCCTTCCGGGTGAGTTCACTTGTCGCATCGCCAGTATTCAGGGTGGTGGCGGGTTCAAAGAGCAGAATGGATACTTCTTTTGGTGCGACAGGGCGATGTTCGACGCCATGGGGGACGATCAGAAATTCACCTTCCCGGAGAAGGACGGAACGGTCGCGAAATTCCATAGTAAACTCACCTTGGATGACCAGAAACAACTCATCCTCAGCATCGTGTTTGTGCCAGACAAATTCTCCTTTGAGTTTGGCCAGTTTGACATGCTGGCCATTCAGTTCACCGACTATACGCGGGTTCCAGAAATCGTGGAAGAGATTCAGTTTTTCACTGATATTGACCTTGTTCATAGTGCTGAAGTTGAAAAAGGGTTATGGACCGGTTAAGATAGGGGATGGGGTAGTCAATGATATAATACAGGCGATTCCTGGTTCCTGGTTGGCGACCGGACTTTCGAAATAACCCAATAACGCAATCACGAAATCACGCTCCCAATACCCAATACCTAATACTACGCATTGAGAGTCTATCGTAGGCGATTCCTGGTTCCTGCGTTCCTGATTCCTGATTCTGCATTCTGTAACGCTTGGTCCTCTGTTTTCGATACCTGTGAAAATTTATTGCGCCCTTTCAGCTTCTGCATTATTCCAATCAGTATCGTTGGGCGCTACCAAACGCTTAGATATTTCGCCCCTTCAGGGCTTTCAACCAATTTCAGGCAAAGTCGGGGTGACCTTGCCTGAAATGGAGATCTTGACTCCATCTTGGACGCACGTCTCCTCAAGAGGAAGAAGGAGGGGATGCCTGCCAAGAGGAGGGCCCTGTAGGGGTCCAACATAAATAGCCCGGGGTGGAACCCGGGGTATGAATGATGAGAAAAATCTGTTTTGGCGACTTGTTTGCTGGCACCGCAAACAGGGTGACAAAACAACTTTAACGGAATTGAGATTGAAGAAATACGTCTATCCAGCGACGAAATCAGCCCCCCTCTCCCCGAGGCCTTAGGGCCATTCATGCCCTCCGAGCACTCGAGGTCGGGGCCAATCGCTGAGCACGTCAGTGGCTGACGCCACCTTGGGCTGCAGTCCTGTTGGGTAAGTAAATTACTTACGCCCAATACCTGCTACGCATGGAGAGTCAACTGAGGACCATTCCTGGTTCCTGGTTGGCGACCGGACTTTCGAAATAGCCCAATAACGCAATCACGAAATCACGCTCCTACCACCCCAATACCCAATACCTATACTACGCATTGAGAGTCTATCGTAGGCGATTCCTGGTTCCTGCGTTCCTGGTTCCTGGTTGGCGACCGGACTTTCGAAATAACCCAATAACGCAATCACGAAATAACACCTTCAATCCGGGTGATATGCGCGCTTCAGTGATTTGAAGTCTTGTTGTTTCCGGAAAAAAAACCGACCTTTGCATCGGATTTTGAGTCAGGTGGCAGAAGTCATCTCTTCTTCATTGTTGTAGATTTTTGATCATCAACAAGTTAGAAGCGAAATTTGACCTTCTGGCATCAGTTTTTATTGCTCTTTCAGCACGCTAAAACCCCTTGGATAGTGCCCTTTGCCGGGACAATTCGTCCGGGCGAAACGGTTTTGATCACCTTATGGCAACGCCAAAAGGGCTGAATGAGTGACGAAAACACCGAAATTTCTCTGGATCCCATAGATGGGAGAAGGTATTCGGGGCAGAGGAAGTCCGACTTTTTTGTTCAAAATATTTAATTGACTTATATGCTTATTATTGAAGTTAAGGACAGCGAACAACTCAGCAATGCGCTCAAGCGCCTTCGCCGTAAAGTGCGTGACACCAAGCTCATTCAGGAGCTCCGTCGCAGGAAGCATTTCACTAAGCCATCCATTACACGTCGTACTGAGATGCTGAAGGCTGTATATATCGAGCGCAAGAACGCTTAATACTCAGGTGTATTCCGGTTGTACCGGACCAGAATGGCCTTCCATTGGGAGGCCTTCCCTTCTATATGTGCCTCAGCCAATGCTCCCCGCCACCGCCTGGTGGATCTGGGGTATGCGCGGCCGCCTGAACGACCATCTCCTGTTCAGGCCAATTTTTTAAAACGCCGGCTGAGAGCTTTCTGTATATCCTCAATACAGGCCGCTAATTGTACTTTGCAATGCGAATGGACTTCAGTATTCTTCGGCTCTTTTCGGCCGATCTACTGGATTTGCATTGAAATCTCCATAATATTGAACTCGCAGGCCCTTGAGGCCGTTATAGTTATGGAAAGATATTGATCAAAAAACTGGCCCCTTATGAATGCAGACAAGAAAGTGTACTTACGTAAAGCCCTTGATTGGGTGGAAAAGCGTGATTTTCAAGAGGTTCGGTCAGTTTTTGAAGGCTATGAGGAGCCGATGTCGTTCACATCCTCGACTTCCCAATTGGAGGTCCAGCCAGATATCACCGCTTTGAAAGGCGGAACAAGCAAGAGTTATATCGAAGTGGCAATGAAAAGCGACACTCCCCAGGATACAGTGACCCGATGGAAGCTGCTCAGCACCCTGGCATCTATGAAGAATGGACAATTGTACCTTCTCATCCCACGCGGGCACAAAGCTTTCACTGCCGGCCTCGTCGAAACACATGGCGTACAAGCCAAGATGATTTCCATCTAAGTCAACTAAACCTTATTTTTCGTACATCAGAAGTCTTCAGATCTGAAGACTTCTGATGTATTTATTGAATTTCACCTCAATGGACACACCCGTTATTTCAAATCTGACTATCCACACCCATTCTCCCCAGTTGCAACCCTCTACGGAGGAGTTCAATGCGATCAGTTCTTTTCTCTTTCGTTCACTCGAACAATATGGAGATCCCCTGGATCATATCCAGAAGGCCATGGTCTATGCGCTCAACATGCACAACATGCCTGGTCAGGGCGGTCTTGTCTTGAGTGCACGGGATGATCAGGGCGTCATTCATGGTGCTGTGGTGATCAATGCTACTGGAATGTCGGAGTATATTCCGGAGAATATTCTTGTGTATATCGCAGTCAACCCGGAAACCCGGGGGATGGGGCTGGGCAAGCGCCTCATGCAAACGGCGATCGAAACCGTTCAGGGTGGAATTGCCTTGCATGTAGAGCCAGATAACCCCGCGCGAAGACTTTATGAAAAGCTGGGCTTTACCAACAAATATCTGGAGATGCGCTACCAGGCGTGAAAAGGTCTTCTTGTTGGTTGAATACTGAATTTCAGTGATCGGTCATTATTATTCTTGGAACGATCAAGACGAACAGGCCTGAAAGTTGGCCCGATAATGTAATTGATGTATGGGATTTTTAGATGGTGCGATCATCCTGGTCTATCTCCTGGGCATGGTCGGAATAGGCACCTATTTTTATCGAAAGAATAAGGATCACGACGACTACTATGTCGGTGGCCGTGACATGAATAGCTGGCATATTGGGCTATCTGTTGTTGCGACTGATGTGGGTGGCGGATTTTCCATCGGCCTGGGCGGCCTGGGTTTTATCATGGGTATCAGCGGCTCGTGGATGTTGTTCACAGGGCTGATCGGTGCATGGTTGAGCGCCGTACTCTTGATCCCTCGCATCTACCAGAAGGCGCGCCTGAATCGATGGTTGACGCTCTCCCAATTCCTGGGAGATAGCTATGGAGCTCGCGTCGCTTTACTCGCGGGTGTGATCTCTGCCATTGGATATGTCGGGTTTACAAGCTCTCAGATCCTGGCCGGCGCCAAGCTGGCCTCCGCTACATTTTTGGATCTGGAACGAATGGATGCCCTCCTCATCATGGGGGCGATCGCCGTGATCTACACTGTGATCGGCGGATTGAAAGCTGTGATCTATACGGATACTGTCCAGTGGGCTATCCTCATGATCGGTTTGATTTTTATCGGAATCCCTGTAGGATACAGCGCCATTGGTGGCATTTCGGCTCTTCGTGCATCCCTCGGCCCCGAATTCCTGACACTGACACATATATCTCCCGTACAGCTGATCAACTGGTTTATTACCATTGTTCCTATCTGGTTTGTCGGGATGACCCTGTACCAACGTATTTATGCGGCCCGTGATGAGCAGACAGCAAAGCGAGCCTGGTTCAAAGCGGGTTTGTTTGAGTATCCGGTGATGGCCTTTATGGGTGTTCTCCTGGGTTTGTTTGCACGAGTGGCAGCAGAGCAGGGCTTGTTTGTTTATGCCGGTTATGCCGGACCGGGGGTGATGGATCCAGAAATGGGGCTACCCCTCTTTCTGCGGACAGTCCTTCCTACAGGTCTGATGGGCTTGATGTTGGCGGCATATTTCTCCGCGATTATGTCTACCGCAGACAGCTGCCTGATGGCTGCCTCCGGAAATATTGTCATTGATATTCTGGGTCGAAAGAAGACCCCGACTGAACATCAGGCGACGAAGCTGGGCTTATCACAAATCATTACCTTGATCGTTGGTATTCTGGCTATTGTATTGGCTGCGGGCATGGAAAATGTCCTCGAACTGATGCTGATGTCCTATGCGTTTATGGTGTCCGGTTTGCTGGTCCCGGTACTGGGCGCCCTCTTTACAAAAAGTCCCTCACCCCAGGCTGCTTTTTGGGCCATGATCGGTGGTGGAACGACGACCTTGTCCATGCAGATCGCGGGCATGACCCTACCGGGTGGTCTGGATCCAAATCTGGCTGGAATTACCGTTTCGGCTATTCTCTTTATGATCATCCAAAGGACGATCTCAGGACCTCAACTAAAGACCGCCTGATGCAGGACTCTCTTATCCATATCCGTCATACCCTTCATCAACACCCCGATCTTTCCGGTGATGAACGTTCTACGGCAGACAGAATCTCAAGCTGGCTGGAACCCACTGCTCCTGATCAGCTTTGTCGAAATATCGGAGGGGATGGCATCCTGGCGATTTATGGTCAGGACGAAGATCCATTAATCCTCTTTCGGGCGGAGTTGGATGCCTTGCCGATCCAGGAAGAAAACAATCTGCCCCATACCTCGGGCACTCCCGGAAAGGCACATTTATGCGGCCATGACGGGCATATGACCATTTTAATGGGACTGGCCTATCGCTGGCAAGAAGCTCCATTGAAAGGCGTTCGCATGGGGCTGCTTTTTCAGCCGGCTGAAGAGACAGGCCAGGGTGCGGCAGGTATGCTTGCCGATCCGATCATTGCTGGTTTGAACCCTTTCCGAATCTTTGCCTATCACAATATTCCCGGAGCACCTCTCGGCCAGGTGCTCATCAAAAAAGGCCCGATGACCTCGGCTGTGCATTCCACAGTACTCCGATTCACAGGACAATCTTCGCATGCCGCTGAACCTCATCTGGCTCATAGCCCCAATCGTGCGATTGCACAATTACTTCTGGCCGCAGAATCCATGACCCAGCATGATCGAACAGATCCCGAGTTTACGGTGGTCACTCCTGTACATACACAGATAGGGGGATTGGCCTATGGGACAACTCCCGGGCAGGGTGAGATCCATTTTACATTGCGAGCCGCGGATAATACCCGACTGGCCACGTTACAGACGTTGCTAACCGCCTTCGCTGCAAAATTGGCTGGTCAAGATCAACTGGAAGTCAGCCATGAGATTCTGGAACCCTTTCCAGCCTCCATCAATCACGCGGGATCTGTCAAACAGGTAGAAATTGCAGCGAATGCCTTGGGCCGTGAGTTGGAATGGTTGAAGGCGCCCTATGGTTGGGGAGAAGATATGGGCCATTTTTTGTCAACCTGGCCCGGTGCTTTGATCGGACTGGGTTCAGGTGTCGATCAGCCACCCTTGCATCACCCTTCTTTTGATTTCCCAGATGCCTTGATCCAACCCGGGGTGGATCTGTTCTTTCATCTTCTCACACAAGTTCAACACTGATGAGCACCATCCACCATACAACCTCTTACATTGAATTGTCTCAATCGGCTTTGGCGGTCAATCTGGGGTTCATACGATCACGACTGACAACAGGGGCGACCTTTTATTCAGTGGTGAAGGGCAATGCATATGGTCATGGCATTCGAGAGTTTGTGACCATGTCCAAGGCGTGCGGGGTAGACCACTATGCGGTATTCAGTGCAGATGAAGCCTGGCATGTGGCCCAGGTTCCGGGAAAGAAGCCGACCCTTATGATCATGGGTATGCTGGATGATGCCCAAATGGAGTGGGCGATCGTGGAAGGGCACAGCTTTTTTGTCTTTAACAGGGAGCGCCTGGAGAAGGCTCTGGCCATGGCTCGCCGAATTGGAAAGCCTGCTCATATCCATCTTGAAATTGAAACGGGCATGAATCGCACGGGTCTGGATGATCGGGGTCTGGATCGGGCATTAGGGCTGCTCAATCAACATCCGGAAGCGCTGAAATGGGACGGGATGTGCACGCATCTAGCTGGTGCGGAAAGTATTGGCAATTACGTACGAATCAAAAAACAACATATTCACTTTCAAAAAAAGGTGAAATACGCTTTGCAGTCGTGTGATCAAAAGCCGGCGGCCATTCATGCAGCGTGCTCAGCAGCGATGTTACGCTATCCGAAGACCCACTGGGATCTCGTTCGGATCGGCATTCTGCAATATGGATTTTTTCCGAGCCGGGAGACGTTTATAGAATATGTCACTCAATCCGAAGAGCCTATCGAGGATCCGTTACGACGGATCATCAGCTGGAAGAGCCGGGTGATGGATACCAAGATGGTCCCTGCTGGCCAATTTGTTGGATATGGATCTTCCTACCTGGCAAATGCGGCGCTTCGTGTCGCTCAGATCCCGGTGGGTTATGGTCATGGATACAGCCGGAATTTGAGTAATCAGGGACGTGTTCTGATCCGCGGTCATCGGGTGAATGTCATTGGAATGGTGAATATGAATATGATCCAGGTGGATGTTTCAGAAATTCCAGAGATATTTGTGGGCGATGAAGTCGTCCTGATTGGACGGCAGGGTGATCAGGAAATATCGGTTTCCTCCTTCAGTGAATATTCCGATCAGATCAACTACGAATTACTCACACGCTTACCTCAAGCCATTGAGCGTCGTATTATTACCCAATAACTTATGGCATATATAGAACTGAATCGACAGAAACTTCGACATAATTATCAAGTCCTGGATGAGGTCTTCCGGAAGGAAGGGCGATCCTGGGCGGTGGTGACCAAGCTGCTGTGTGGTCATGCTGAATATCTGAAAGAAGTGCTGGACCTGGGTGTAGAGGAGGTATGTGACAGCCGGATCAGTAACCTGAAGATGGTCAAAAAGCTGCGACCAGAAGTGCAAACGGTTTATATCAAGCCGCCTGCCAAGCGCTTGGTGGAAAAGATTATCCGCTATGCGGATGTCACGTTCAATTCGGAGACAGAGACCATTAAGATGCTCTCTGAGGAGGCTGTGCGCCAAAACAAGACACACAAGATCACCATCATGATTGAACTGGGTGACCTCCGGGAGGGCATCATGGGCGAAAATCTATTGGAATTCTACGGGCAGATTTTTGAATTGCCCAATATTGAAGTGGTGGCCATTGGCACCAACCTCAATTGTCTGCACGGAGTCATGCCTTCAGAAGATAAGTTGATTCAACTTTGTTTATACAAGCAGTTGATCGAAACCAGCTTTAATCGCTCAATACCCTATATTTCCGGAGGGACCTCTGTCGTCTTGCCCCTGCTTCGACAGCATCGGGTACCCAAGGCGATCAACCATTTCCGGATTGGAGAGGCCCTTTTCTTCGGAAATGATCTATTCACAGGTGGTCCGGTACCGGATATGGAGCAGGAGGTCTTCAAATTTTACAGCGAGATCATCGAAATCACAGAAAAGCCGATTGTTCCTACAGGAATGTTGGCAGAGAATCCTTCAGGTGATACCTTTGAGATCGAGGCGGAAGATTATGGCAAGACGAGTTGTCGGGCTATTATCGATGTTGGACTGTTGGATAGTCCTTCTCAGCACCTGAAACCGGTTGACTCTACATTGGAAATTATCAATGCCAGTTCTGATATGTTGGTTATCAACCTGGGAGAAAATAGGGGGGGATATAAAGTAGGCAGTATGATCGAATTCGATCTTGTATATATGGGCGCCTTGGGCCTTTTGAATTCCAAGTATATTGATAAAAAAATCGTGTAAAGAACGAAATACGGAATTATGGCAAATTTGCTACAATGGTTTAAAAACCTGTTTGGATCCTCTTCAGCTCCGAAACGGAGCCAGGCCGGGCTAACCGGCGATATCAAGACGGGGACAATTACATTTTTCAATTGGACTAAAGGATATGGGTTTATCGAATCCCCCGGTATCGAGGGGCGGATATTTCTGCATCGGACCAAGGTGAAAGGACGTGCGAAGATCGGAGACGAGGTTCGATTTGAGATGGGAAAGAACAACAAGGGCTTGTTCGCCAAGCGGGCAGAAATCATCTAAATATCGGCACACCAGATCAATCTGGCCTCTCTGCCAATCTCTCCGTACAGAAAGGCGAGCTGTTCAAATTTTCTAGCTACGCATAGTGCTTGAACGAGCGGCATGCCCGGGATGAGGATACTCTCTTCCGCATGCCAGTCGCTGTTGTCCGGGATGCCCTGACCGGGGTATGTCGCCCATAGCCGGAGGTCATGCATCATGTTCTTTTGACGTCGGGTGTTTTGCTCAACCGACAAGAGGATAGATTGTGGATTCCAGGCCGTGAGATAAGCCCAGGAAGAAGACCCTTTTCCTTTTAGCCATAGGTCCAGCTCCGGGTGTCTTTTTCCGATCCGAATCGTCAAGGGTGGCTGGGTGACGATGTAGGAGGTTTGGTTAAAAGAGGTGAGCAACTTCGGATCAGGATGTTCCATGGAGAGTGAAAATACCAAAGAGCGGCTATTTTTACGGAGGAGGAAATCCGGCTAGTTGCCGGTACTGTTTTTTAGGATGTAGAACATACGGTTAGCGCAAGCATGTCAAACTTCTGGAATCAATCACTTCGGCCAAATAGTTCTCGTGATTTCTACAAGGGGATGGCGGTGCTGGCGATGTCCGTTGTATTCATCTTGGTCCTCTTTCAACCCTTTGGCACGGCTACATTTCAACATAGTGCGAAATATATATTCCTCGTTGGATATGGCCTGGTCATCCTCTTGAGTGCAGGCCTGTTTTATGAGGTCTCCTCTCGTGTGTTCTCTGATTGGATGTCCAGTCGTCCATGGACCTTGAAAAAGGAGCTTTTCTTTCTGTTTCCCCTGATCGTGTTCAGTATCAGTGCGACCTACCTCTATCAATTTGTCATGATTGGAGGTCAGACCAGCCTGTATGGCTACCTTTTCTATCTGGGGCTTGCGTTGGCAACCACTATTATTCCGTTGAGCCTGGTGCTGACCGCGCGGATTCTGGGGAGTAAGGCCTGGAAGGCCCAGAACGCCTTTCAGGAGGCCCGACAAGATGAAGTTGAGTTATTGACACTTCATGGCGAAAACAGCCAGGACAGCTTTACCTGTAAGCGTGATGAACTTATCTACCTGCAGGCATCGGACAATTATGTCGAGTGTTTTCTGCAAAAACCGGAAGGGTTACAAAGACATGTTGTTCGATCTACCCTCAAGGAGATGGAAGATCAACTGACCCATCTGTCCTTTTTTCGGGTTCATCGGTCCTACCTGGTCAATCTGGACCAAATCGAGGATCTGGTTGGCAGGTCACCCTCCTACCAAATACAAATGAAGCACCCGGAACTGTTGATACCCGTGTCTCGTCAGAAAGTCGGCGATATTCGGGATCACCTTGCAGCCCGACCTATCTAAGGCGTCATCCAACCCCTCAATCCGGCTATTCGGCCCAGGAGCAGGGATGTATCTGGCCCCTCAATCCTCCATTTCAGCCCTTCTCACAACGGTTTACCCCGCGGATCATCGCTCGGCCACAGACCATTTTGCTGGTGCTGTGAAGCCCGTCATCTTTGGATCATTCCTTCACAGGGTTCACTCCCACAATATGACTGGCTATGTCCAACAGCACTTTGAAAATCACCATCATCACACTCCTGGCCTGGATCCTGAGTAAGTATTTCATGCCCAGCATTCATACCGCGTTTCCCCTGCTGGATATGTTGCTTCGGGTAGGTTTTCCGCTGGCCACATTATCTGCAGCATTGATCCTTATTCATCGTCACCTCGCCCTGGCAGACGTATGGGGTCTGAACGGGAATTTCCGGACGGCATTTCGAGAGGCTTTTCTGTTTTGCTTGCCGATGATGATCGGGTATGGGGTCATGGCAGGGATGCATATCGACGTATCCTGGAAGGTGGTGGCCTGGACCATTTTTCTGGCACCTGTTTTTGAGGAGCTGGTCTATCGCGGGTTTCTTTTCGGACAGCTTTTTCGATTTGCAGGTTGGGGATTCATTCCTGCCGGATTGATCAATGCCCTGGTTTTTGGGGGGCTTCATCTTTATCAGGCCAGCGACATGGCCAGTGCAATTGGCATTTTTTCAGTTACGGCCATGGGTGGGATGTGGTTTGCCTGGTTGTATATCGAATGGGATCGAAACCTGTGGGTGCCCATTTTCATGCACCTGTTGATGAATGCCTGGTGGATGCTCTTTGCCGCAGGTACGAATGCAGGTGGAGGCTGGGAAGCCAACCTGTTTCGGGGAATGACCATCGCCATTTCTGTGATCGTCACAATCCGTCGGAATAAGACCAATGGGGGGCCCAGGATAACGCGGAAGAATCTGTGGATCAATCCTCCGGAACACCGCATCCCTTCCGAGATGGAGACGTCAAGCATCGCATCGTTGACCACGCTATAAACACTACCGGTTATGAACAATTTCCTACGCATAATGACGATGGTGGTCAGCGGATATACTGCCCTGTATGCAGCTATCTGGCAACATGAATTGGGGCATGCCATTATTTTTCAATTCTATGGCTGCAATCCTGTCCTGTGGGATGTGGATGTTCCATTTCACTTTGGGAATGCCAACCCGGGCCCTCTGGATTCTGCCTGTCTGGATCTGCTCCATTCAGAAGCCATTTTTCACGGCTCAATGGGTGGCGTAATGGTGAACATGGTCATGGCGACACTAGTCTTCTTTTTCTTAGGGTATTTCCGGAAACTTCCTGATCTGCTCAGGAATTGGCTGCTGTTTTTCGGCCTGGCCCATTTGGTGGAAGTAACCACTTATTTTACGATCAGCAATATTATCCCATTATCGGATATGCTGGGTGTCCAGGACTATGAGCCCATGCTGCGTGTGCCTCTCTTTCTGGCTGGATTGGGCATGGCTTGGTTGACCTGGAAATGGGTGCGAAGGGCACCGTCCGACATGGTCCCGATATTGGGATGGTACTGTACTTGTTCTGCATTGAGTATGGGTGGCCTGCGTCTGTTTTTTACATTTTTCAATTAATCTCCTGATGATGGTTTTGCAAAATTCATTCTACCGAATACTGATGATGGTGAGCGTGATGCACACCGCTTTGGTCGCCCAGGAAGTGGAACTAACCGGACTGATTCTGGACGGAGATACCGGAGAGCCAATGGCATATGTCAACGTTGGCATACCCCAAACCACCCTGGGTACAGTGACGGATGTCCATGGCCGGTATACATTGAAATTGAAGGATCTCGGAGAGGTGACCCTTCAATATTCATACGTCGGTTATGCCACCCACATCCTGCAGCAAGTGAGCTCTCGTGTGCCGGATACGATCCGATTGCAGACGGTAACTATGAATCTTCCTGAATTGGTGGTACGACCTAAAGGTCAGGCCAAGCGACTGGGCTCCTTACGGAAGCGATACCGTTCTCAAGTGAATTTGGCTATCGAAAAAAGGCCTGACCAGAATTTGGGATCAGCGGTGGGGCGTCCGTTCAGGATGGGTGGAGAATTTATTCTGGATACGTTGTCCTTTTATCTGGCTGCGAATGAATTTGAGGAGGTCACGTTTCGTATTCAGGTGATGCAGTTGCGTCGGGGAAGTCCGGAGTCTCCGATGCATACCCAACCCATTCTAATCTCTTTAGGTCCCCGGCAGAAAGGGTGGATTCAAGTGGATTTGCGGGCTGTACAGCTCAGTGTACGTGAAGAATGCATGGTGTATGTAGAGTGGGTAGCTGCGAAAGGAGAGGGCGGGCTTTTGTCCATTCCAGTCCATTATCCACTGCTGGGAGAATCACATTACTACCGGTACGGGAGCCAAAATCGCTGGAAGCGATTCAGGGCGATGGGAACCCCCATGCAGTTGGTAGTTCGTGCAGTGGAGGCAAAAAGGGATTAGGCCGGCCCACCCGGGCCGCTGGCGGTTTTTGGGACAAAAAAGTAGCCGCCGGATGAACCGGCCGATTCGAAGGTACAAAAGCATGGTGACTATCTGTAATATCTATTCATCTGGTAATGAAGAGTATGCTGGACATTGTTTGAGGAGGTTGTAAAGGAGAAAGGAGTTTCAGCACTCCAGAATTTGGAATGATGTATTTTGGTAACCACTCCACTGATTTGCATTGAAATGGAGGACTGGGATATTCCGTTGAACCAAGTACCTGATCACTTATGCTTGCTGCTTCTTTTGATTTGATGCGCCAAACACGCTCCAATTTTCTACACATAGTCCGAGACTTGAAACTCCATCAGCTCAATCAGGTGCCAGACGGATTTACAAATAACCTGATTTGGAATTTCGGGCATATGGTGGTTACGCTACCTTTGCTGACCTATGGGTTGTCTGGCATCCCATTGAATATAGAACAGCATCTTGTGGATCGCTACCGGCGGGGATCCCGTCCAGAAGGGCCCGCAGAGGCAGCGGAATGGCACCGGCTTCAATCATTATCTGAAAGGACACTGGAGCAGGTGGAAAGGGATCTTCAAAACGGGGTTTTCCTGGAGTACAAATCATATACTACCACCTATGGTGTTGCACTGTCCAACGTGGCGGATGCAATCCGATTCGCGCCAGTGCATGAGGGATTGCATCTCGGTTATGCCATGGCTATGATCAGGTATGTTCGTTGAATCAGGTCAGACAAAAACTTTACCGCCAGTATTTTGTGTTCCGAGGATTTAGCCGGACCTTGGCCTTCGGCCGGATACCGGCTTCAGACCCACAAATCTATTCAGGATGAAAAAAGGTGATCAATCATTAGACGAGCGATTTGAAGAATTGCGAGAAAATTTGAAAGAGCTGACCGAGACACCCAACCTGGAAGAAACCCCATATCGGTTCCTGGCACTTATCGGCAATCACGAACCCAACCCAGATGCCCCGGAAAACCCCTTCCTGAATGGAGAGATGTATTCTGCAGCAGATGTTGAAGATCTGGGAGATATGATGGGAATGCTGGTGAATGCCGTCCTGGAGAATCATGATGATCATCCCGAAGCACAGCGTTATCTGATCGAGTGTGTTCTGGAGAGCCTTCGCGATTACCTCGATTTTGAAGATGAGGATGACAACGACGATAATGAAGAGGAATAGCACATCTGCCTGAGAGGGATAACGTTTTACATTTGATCATTTCGCGATTGCTGATCTACCTTAAAGGGGGAAGCTCTGTTTATATATGAAGGACACTTCCTTCAGGGTTTGATTTGGTTTTGCGTATTTCTCCCATGCTCCATCCTACTGCTTCACAAATAGTCTGGTCCTGATCTCTTGTGACGTTCGATTCAGTGCTTTGAACAAATAAAGGCCTGCGGGTAAGGAAGCCATTTGAATTTCCATCAGGGAAGAGGTCCAGGTCCCTTGCATAACCGGGTTTGGATGGGTCAGGTCCATAATTTCCCAATAATCGTATCGGTCATCTTGTTGAGTGATCACGAGGTGACCATGTGTCGGATTCGGGAAAATCTGAAAATTTCGGATTTGTTGAGGTTGGTAGATCGGAGAGGATAATTCGTCAGAACTGAATATCCTCAGATTTCGCCAGTTCCCCCGGAAGGTTCTTGCTTGTCCTGAATTTGTATTGCTGATTCGGCCATCATTGAGGTCTCGAATCAGTGGTCCTTTATGTTCCGAAATGATTGCCCCATCTAAATAGTAAAATGCAGTTGAGTCGTCAGCACTGTACATAATCGTAACCTCATACCATTGACCCGCCAACGCCTTTGTTCCGGGCAGGGCATAGGCATATCCGTTGAAGTCAATGACCCACCGATCATCATAAAGTAAAGAGAGGCCCAGATATCTCCAGGAGTCACCAATAATCATAATAGGGTGGGATTCGCCGTCCAGTGAATCTATCCGAAATTGGAGGGACACGGCAAATGAAGAGTCGTAGAGCTCTGGAAGATTTGGCGTGGTAACCAGGCACCCTCCTGGAGTGCCACTGTAGAGATACAAGCCATTGGAATAGACACCATCGCTCCCTTCGAATGGTGCATTTGTCAATTCTGCTTCCGGCTTTAATTCAAGTTTATCACCTGTTGAGTCAATCAGCGTGTACCAGGCTACTGGGGCAAGGTTATTCAAATCCTGAGCTGAAACCTGGAGTGATTGGGCTATCCCCAACAAGAGTATAAGGGTGGTGTAAATGTGTTTCATTGTGCGGGTATAGTCAAAGAAATTAATTAGTTCAATGGCCGCTTTGGCGAGTGTCCGACGAACCTCCGGAGGTAATCCATTGATTCGTCGGACTGGGCCACTCTTAGCGATTTATTTCTGGGACTCCAGTTGTGAAATCCGAGCTTCCAGAAGTTCCAGGGATTTGTTCAAGACATCAATAGCTTGAGCCTGTTGATCTATGATCTCTTGCTGCTCCTGAATGGCTTTGACGGCGAGGACGGAGAATCCGGCATAATTCACAGCAAGCATTCCGTCACTTCGTTCCCCTTCCAATTCGTGTACCATTTCCGGGAACAATGGTCTGACATCCTGAGCAATAAACCCGATGGAAGATTTGCCATCCGGATTATTGGCCAGATAGGCATACCTGGTAGGTTTGAGTTTGAGCACTTTGTCAAGTGTTGGCTCAAGTCCCGTGATATTTGTTTTCAACCGCCTATCCGAAGCTGAAGCATAGGCCCCTGTAGTGGCATCAAATATTCCGCGATAATTCGTGTTGGCATAGAGGTATAATGAGCCATTGGTTGCAGCATATATTTCCCAGTGATCCTCAGAAGTTGGATTGTATATGTCTAATCCATAATCGGCTTCGTTGTGCACGACACGCAAGGCATAGTTACCAGAATTTGTTGTTCCACCTTCGGAGATGGAAACACCGTTACTGCGAATATTGAGGTTATTGGCGGCATTCCCATCCAGGATACGCATGTAGGCAGCGCCTCCTGAGGGGCTTCCCAATTCAATGGTTTTTCCAGGTCTGGATAAGGTCAGTCCATCCCAGTTCAGTTGACCAATAGTGGTGGCGTTTGTTTGGAACAGAATATTCTCCAGACTGACGTTTCCAGAGATCAGATCTGTGCCATCATGATACATATACCCTTTCCAGGTGCTGCCATTATAAAATTGGACTGCGGGAGTGCCATCACTGATGCGGATATCACCGGATACTTCTAACTTTTCTGATGGATTGGTGGTTCCGATGCCTACTTTCCCCTGGTCAGCAATATACAGTCGGGTATTTCCTTGGGTCATCAGGTTCATTGGACCGCCCTCCGAGTTGATGGACAAACGATTGGGACCTCCAAGGGTGGTCAGGATGCCAGATCCAGCCCATGGCGTGCCATCCGCAAAAGAGACAATACTGGAAGAGGGATGTAAGTCAAGCAATAAGCTGCTCCCGCCATTATTCCGAAGCAGGCGAACCTCGGCACCGTTATTCGTCCCACCTGTAGATTGAATTTTAATACGTGCATCGTTTGCACTTTGCAAATGGAATTCGCGATCAGGGTTATTTGTACCGATACCGACAAAGCCATCATTGTAGTAAGCTTTATTCCCATTTAATGACCAGACATTGTTTCCAATGGCACTTAGATCAACCGAGCCACCACCCTGGCTGAGATTGAGGTTGTTGCCACTCAAGCTGATCGTCTGTAATTCATTGCTAGCGCTTTGGTCCACTGCAGAAATCACATTTGAAGCAATAGTAATCCCGTTTCCAGCAGTATAGGAGCCTGCAGGACCCTGTGGGCCGATCGGACCCTGTAGTCCCGTATCTCCCTTCGCGCCTTGCGGACCGGATGGGCCCTGAGCACCGGCATCTCCCTTGGGTCCTTGTGGACCTGTAGTGCCCTGGGCGCCAGTATCGCCCTTTGGCCCCTGAGGCCCTGTGTTTCCTTGAGGTCCAGTATTTCCTTGAGGTCCTGCTATGCCTTGAACGCCCTGGTCCCCCTTGGGTCCTTGGGGACCGGTAGGTCCAGCTAACCCTTGCGGGCCTTCAGGGCCTCTGATCTGACCGATGGCTACCCATTGGCTGCCATCCCATACATGGCCAACACCATCATCCTGAGTGATCATCATGTCGCCTACGTCCCCTGAATAATTTGGGTTCAGATCATTTTGAGTGTTCACAGATCCGACGATCTTGACCCCGGATCCATCTACTCCCTTTACACCCTGAGGTCCCTGTGCTCCTTGAATGCCTTGTGGGCCTTGAATACCTGGAGGACCTTGTGGGCCAGGGACGCCTCCATTCGCTGCATATAATGCAAAGGGAACACTGAGCAATTCACTGGTTCCGGATATGGTATAATTTGTGCCTCCATTCAGATCTGATTCAGTCTGAATAAAATAGGGCCCTTGTGACCAATCGATGGAGCCAAAGGTGCCGACATTAACTGTCCCCGTACCGATAACCAATGTGGCTAATCCATTTTGGTTGGTGGTGACGACATGATGTTCACTGTAAATAATTGTTCCGGATGAAGCCGTTTGACGGATCTGAATCCGAACCCCGATCGGCGAATTCACGACCAGTTTTTCAGAGCCATCCCGAATGACGGCCTGGTAGTTCATACGAGCCGGTGCCTGGGCCAGAACAGCCTCGCTCATTAAAAGGAGAATGCTGAAAAGTGTCAATATCTTTTTCATGGTATTTATTGTTTGATGATCGTGATGGATGAAAGAAGTGTGCCTGAGGAAACCACAGTGAGGAAGTAATATCCTGGAGTTAATTCATGCATGCTAAGGGCTGTTTTGAGCTGATCAACTTCTTGGGTGAAGACGGTCAGACCAGCGGCATTGATGCAATGGATCCGGCAGTTCTCCGGAGGGTCCTGATTGAATGTGAGCTGCAGTTGATCATTCACTGGATTTGGAAAAGCTGTGATCTGAATGCCTAATTGATCTCCCCAGTTTGTCGTATTTGTCACCACAATTTCATAGGGTTGTTGCAAGCCTTCATACATGCTTCCAGATGCTGTACTAAATGCGCCATTACTCAGTTGTCCAATCGAATAGCTGATCTCCCCGAAGGATGATTGAATCTCCCCACCTGCCGCTGTTGTTCCCTGCTGTGCAAACAGGCAAATTGGCAGGATGAAAGAAATCGTGAATAGAAATGCTCTCATAAAAATGATTTAGTGGGTGAGTGGAAATAATTCGGGTTTGTTATTTCAAATATATCCCCCCACTCATGTACTCTTTTTAGACAATGAGTATTCGGGTCTTCCCATGGTGTTTTTGGCAAACATGGGTGAGTATTTGATTTCGGGGGATTGAAATTGGGGCTGTTATTTTGACATTGTGACAAGCCAGGTCGACGGAATCATTGGGCAAGCTTTCCTGGGGTTGGAACACTGGTTGCATAAGTCATCCCCGGTGTGAAGCCGGGCATGGCACGGTGCTCTTACAATGACATGAGGGGTTTTATTTGGATGTTCTTCTGACCGGAATGATGGGATCTTTTGGAAGAACCCTTTTAGATTTACCTCGAGTAAAAATGCAGCTTGTCAGGCGCATAAAGCGCACCGAAAGCGGCTTGAAAAGGGAAGGATTTTCAGAAGGAGGTGGGGAGTATAAGTTGATGTTTAGCTAGATCGGGCGCGCCTGTAAAGGGATGTTGACAGAAATGCTATTCGTTTTTCAGGCGCATTAAAACATCATCTTTTCGACTTTGAGAGACTGGAACTTGTACCCCGTTTGCCATATCCAGGCTACCTCCGGATCCGCGATGATACCGGTCGATCAAACGAGTATTGACCAGAAATGACTGATGTGTGCGAATGAAGCAGTCGTGTTCTTTCAAAGATTCTTCAATTTGTTTCAACGTTTTAGAAATCAAAATTTTGTTCCCGGAAAGTAAGTGAAAATGGGTGTAATTACTGTCCGCTTCTACGAATACGATTTGATCGACACGCACCATTTCCAAACCCTGCATGGTAGGCAAGGCAATTTTTTGCACCTCATGCTGATTGGCAAGAAGGTGTTCCATCAGACTACGAAGGTTGTTCCCGGACACATTGGTTTGATGATGGCTCCTGATCTTTTGAACAGCTGATTTTAATTCTTCACTGCCAATGGGCTTGAGGAGGTAATCCAGGGCATTGACTTTAATGGCATGAATGGCAAACTGATCGTAGGCGGTGGTAAATACAATGGAAAAATTTATGGTATCCAATTCCTGGAGCATTTCAAAGGCATTCATATAGGGCATTTCAATGTCCAGAAACACAGCGTCGGGTTCATGTGTTTGAATCGCCTGAATCGCTTCAGTTCCGCTTTGGCACAAAGCCAGAATTTCTACTTCAGGGCAATGTTGCTCTAATTCCCACTTGAGTGTTTCCAAGCAGAATAGCTCATCATCGATTAATAGAACACGAAGCTTTTTCATAATTTACCTTTATGGATTCTCAGACTGCCCGGACAGGTCAGGAGTGATCATTCGTACAATGATTTTGGTACCCGTAGGATGCCCGTTCACATCATGCAGGTCATGAATATCCGTTGTGATGTCCATGTTGTTCAATACCTTACTCATGGCCATACGATCTTTGGTGATATTCAGGCCAAATGATTTTTGATGTTGAGCTGATTTACTTTTTACTTCTGCAGCGCGTTTACGACCAATGCCATTATCTTCTATGGTGTATTCAATGCCACCAGTTATCTTACTGATCGAGATACGGAGTAATCCCTGATTGTCTTTTTTATGCATCAGTCCATGCCATATCGCATTCTCGACAAACGGCTGTATTAACAGGGGAGGGATATATACAGTGGTCGTGTCAATATCCGGGTCTACAGACAGATTGTATTCGAATTTTTCATCGAAGCGAAGCCGTTCAATTCGAATGTACAGTTCCAGGGCTTCCAATTCTTTATCCAGGCTGATAATGGATTGAGAAGAATTATTGAGGACAAGGCGAATCAGCCGGGCAAAGTCGGTCAGGTATTCGGCGGCTTTTTCTTTGCTTCGTTTGAGTACGTAGTATTTGATCGCATTCAAGGAGTTGAACAGGAAGTGAGGATTCATTTGTGCGCGAAGGGCTCTCATTTCTACCTCGGCAAGTTGTTTGGAAAAAGCAGATTTTAGTTCTTCTTCTTTTTTTATCTGGGCAATACGGTAGGAATATCCAAGGTAGGCCAGGAGGAGGATTGAAATTAAAATGAGGGTCCAGAACCAGGGTCTTTTCCAAAATGGAGGCACAATGGTGATGCCCAAAGTGACGGGGTTGCTCCATGCACCATATTCATTTCTAACTTTAACCTTAAACGTATATCTCCCTCCACTTATATTTGTGAATGCTGCATATCTCCGGTCTCCCGCAAGGATCCAATCCTCATTTATTCCTTCCAAAATGTATGCAAATTCTTTTTTTGACTTCCCACTGAAATCAATGGCACTAAAGTCAAACGAGAAAAAATTCTGCTGATAAGTAAGGGAAATATTCGGCGACGAATCTGCAGGGATGGCATAGGGGATGTCAAAAACACGAAATGACTCAATAACGGGTTTTGGCGTTTGTGCGAAAGCGGTTATTTCTTTCGGCTCGAAGCGGTAGAATCCACCTTTTGTAGCGGCTAGAATTTCTCCATGCTGATTCAGAAAAAGGCCATTGATCTCTTCAAGTCCGACTTGTTTACCAAAATGGCTGACCGTTTGAGAAGCGATATGATATCGGAAAAGGCCTTGAGCGGAGCTGATCCAGATATTTCCAGAGTGATCAGCAAGAATATCGTTGGGTCGGTCATTCAGAATGACCGGATTGAAGGCAATTTCTTCTAATTGTTGTGAGAGTATCGGGTCGTCTTTAATTTTAGCCAGACGGCCGTGGCCGGCGCAGACCCAGAGGGTTCCGTTTTCGTCGGTGGACATCAAGTGAGCGCCGATAAATGGTTTTTGATCGAGAGAGGACGTTAACGGTGTTGGAGAGTTAAGTACAATTTCTGTTGCTGGATTCATTTTGAAGTAGCCAGAACTATTGGAACCCCATATACAGTTGGCGCTATCTCTCCAGAGGGTCCCAATGGAATAGTCATGAAGGATATGGTTTGTACTGGATTTGTCCTTGTCGAACGTGTATATATCATTGGTTTTGGGGTGGTATCCTAATAATCCGCCAGATTGGGTAGCCAGCCACATTCTGCCAGAGATGGTGTCCGACGCGATATCCCAGAAATAGTTATAGTTTTCCGCTTCCTGTTCAAAATATTCAGCATTGTGTAGAGTGGTGCTTTTCTGGTCTGGAGAAAGGGTATGCACAGCACGTCGACTTAAGATCCAAAGTTGCTTTTGGGCATCCAGGTGAAATTTAAATGGATGAGTATTTTGACCCGACCGATCAGAAATGGGTATGGATCGAATAGGATGGTTGTTTTCCTGATCAATTACAATCAGCCGCCCTTCAGAAGTGCAACTATAAATGCGGTCCTTGATCTGTATGATATCCTGGCAATCGCCGTCCACGGTATATTTTCTGAAATTTCCAAATTGTTTCTGTTGAATGTATACCCCGGAGCCCAATGTTGAAATCCAGATACGGCCCTCTTTATCCTTCATAAAAATTCCTTCCTGATCATCGTAGTCAGTGGTTGGCCAGCTATGATCTCTGAAGATGAAGGTCTCTGCCTTGCGATCAAAAAGATATAGGTTATTTGTGAATCCAGAGATTAATAGGTAGCGGTCATCCAACGCAATCAGACCAGCAGCAGACTGGCAGCCCAGTTGATTTGTTTTTACAGGATCGCAGTGATATATTTTGAATTTATGCGAGTGTATATCAAAGGCGTACAGGCCTATGCCATAGTTGGTCATCCAAATGGTCTCGCCATCCATAATGGCCATTCTCGTCGCGGATTCCTGTTCGTGTGGATGAAAGGATACATTCGCAAATGTGCGCGTATTAAATTTCAATAAGCCAAAACTTGAATATAGCCAGACCATTTCCTGGTCATTAGGATCCTGTTGAATATATCGAAGTGTGTTGGCCCAGCCTCGGGTCTTTGAACTAAGATGATCTGGCAGTACAGGAGCGATGCGGGTAAAGGATTCTGTTTTTTCATCAAATAGATTGAGCCCATTGGCGCACACCCAAATGCGGTTCTGATGATCTTGGAAGATTCCTGTGACAATTGTTCCCGCGAGGGTGTTTGAGTCGAGACTTGAGAAATTGTAATTTTTCAGTTCTCCGGTGAGTTTATGCAGCAAATTGACACCCGAAGTGATTGTTCCAAACCAGGTTCTATTTTTTGTATCATGATAGATGCTAATGACATTTGTGTTTGTCAGTGATTTATTGACTTTTGGAATGGCAGAGTAGGAAGTCCAGTTTGTGCCATCAAACTTACACAGGCCATTAGAAGTGCCTGCCCAGACAAACCCTTGATTGTCCTGGACGGTCAAATTGACCTGATTGCTGGGGAGGCCATCCTTTTCTGCGTACTGTTCAAAATAAAATTCTGTCCAGGGCTGGGCGAATAGGCTACCTGAGCCTGCTGTGATGAGCAGAAACAGGATCAGTGAGAATTCAATCCTACTTCCAACTCTGAAGATTGTATATGATCGACTGTTTGCCTTGCTGTACATATATACACTTGGACGCTTGCTGAGCGCTCGCTCGGTAGCGTGGTTGATCTCCCCAAGTTACAGAATGGAATTGCCAGAGGCAAAGGAGAATGTGTGAAGTGCCCGCGTTGAATGAGTATTCAAGTGGATTTGACTAGGATTCCATTTTTCACCAGGTCGAAACGCTAGATCCCATCCCCTCCGACCAGGTCTTCAAGGTCCAGACCATCTGCCAACGGAGAAGGGTTTTCTCCAATGGGCAGTTCCTCTACATCCCTCAATTTTCGTTCGATCGCCCGGGTGCGGACATCTGCCTTGTCGATGACGCTGGTTGCTTCTTGCAATTTTTTACGGGTGAGTTCCAGGACTTTCCCAAACTTCCCAAACTCTGACTTGACGGCTCCCAGAGTCTTCCATACTTCACTGCTCCGTTGTTCGATCGCAATTGACCGAAAGCCCATTTGCAGGGCGTTCAGGAACGCTGCCAGATTGGTCGGTCCGGCAATAAGTATACGTTGATCTCGCTGTAGTTCTTCCATCAGGCCGGAATGGCGCACCACTTCGGCATACAGCCCTTCAATCGGGAGGAAGAGTACACCGAAATCAGTCGTATGTGGAGGAGCAATATATTTCTCACGGATATCTCTAGCCATATTCTTGACCGTTCGTAGTAGTTCCTTGTGAGCGATATCTATCACCTCACTTCGGCCATCTTCATATGCGGCCAGTACCTGTTCATACCGATCCATTGGAAATTTGGAATCAATAGGCAACCAGACGGGTTCACTGCTCTTATCTTTGCCTGGAAATTTGACAGCAAATTCTACGTGGTTATTACTATTGGGGATGGTCGCCACGTTCAGTCCATATTGATCCGGAGTCAGTAATTGTTCGAGGATATTCCCAAGTTGGATTTCACCCATGACGCCGCGTGTCTTTACATTGGAAAGGACCCTCTTCAGATCACCGACACCGGTGGCCAAAGATTGCATTTCACCCAGGCCCAGCTGGACTTTTTCAAGGTGTTCACTTACTGTTTTGAACGATTGCCCCAGACGTTCTTCAAGTGTTTTATGCAGTTTCTCATCGACAGTTTCCCGCATCCGTTCCAATTGGGCATGGTTGTCTTTTTGCAAGGTCTCTAATTGCCGGGTCACTTCAAATCGAATGTCTGCCAGTGATTTAGTCAGGGATTCCTGGAGTTCATGTCCTCGTTTCTGACTACTATCGATAAAGGCATTCAATTGCATTTGGAAGGCCTGAAGCAGATGGGATTGTTGTTCGCCAAAGGTCTTCAACTGAGTGGCATTGGCGTCCCGATGTTCATGGTGAGTGCGAGAGCTTTCTTCCCGACTTGCCCTGAATTCAGATCGAATCTGTTCGGCACTGAGATGCTGAGATTGGAGGAGCTCTTCCTTGACCCGTGAGGTAATGGTGTCCAAATCCGGGCCTTTTCGAACCAGTATCAGAATCAGGCAGAGGAGGGATATGGCGAATGTGAGCCAAAGAAGGATGAGGAAGGTGTCGTTCAAGGGGATTCGGGGATGGTGAATACCCAAAGTTCGTGAATCTATCGCTCATCAAGAATCAAAAGCCCCGAACGCACGATGCCCCCGTAAACGAAGGCATCGACGATAAAGGTTGGACAGGCCTTAAAGCTGGATAGTGGTGGGTGTTTCCATAGTCGCAAAAGGCCGTCCCGAATAACCTATCTTTTTACAGGGACCTGGGTGACCATATAGCCGTTTGCATTGTAGCGTACGGTGATGTCCTCGTGTCCTTTTTTTCGCATTTTCAGTTCGAATAGATGATCAGGGTCACCTTTGTCGACCAGGTAAGCCCGGGCAACATCATATCCCCTTTTTGCATCTGTCGCTGAAGGGATGATACTCTCAGGCAATTGAGAGAGAGGGATCGGACTAAGCGTCTCTATCCATGTGCCGTCTGAAGAGAAGATGGCTGCATGCTGGTCCAGGGCTGAAGCCTCTTTTCTGAACCGAGCCCTAAACTGGTCATTGTCGAGTCTGGTCCAGGCCGCGTCTGTGGCTTGCGGGAACTTCATTTTCAAAAAGTCTTTTGCCTGGCCCGGGACCTCGTACAGAACACCGGTTTGGGCGTGTAGAGAAAGACCACCGCAAAGCAAGAGGAAAAATAAAATAGTGGAAGCTTTCATGGTGTGAAGGTTGTCGCGTGATGAAAAAAGTTTGCGCAGGATATCCATCCGTTCATTTACGTAATGTACATCTGCTTTACTACTCAGAAGACCATTCAAATCCCCGGTTGATGCAACCGGATATGGAACTTTAATGGTGGGCTGGATGCTCAGTTTTTCCCTGGTTATCATTCATCGACCATTGACTGGCTCTTATCGATCAGGAGTGTTTGTATACCGAATACGTTAATCAAATCCTAATGGGGAATTCTGATTTATCCCAGGCTTCTTGGCAGTTGCTTCAGTACGATGACTGGTGTTGTCTTCCATGTGTATGTTCCTATTGAAGCTGGTTGAATTTAGTTCATTTCAAGAGTGCCTGGTATGACCCATTGAGTGGCATAGGATCGTTACAGCTTTATAAATGTAAAGAAAAAACTACCCTTCTTATGCGTCCATTGGAACCCGTACATCCCGGCAGGCAAGGTGGAGACATCCAATGCATTCTCGCCTGATAAACGTCCTGACATGATTTTTCTTCCATGCAGATCATGGATGACATAGGGTGCACCGTTTGGCAGTCCGGGTACATGCAGCGCCTCCCGGACAGGATTGGGAAACGGACGGACTGGATGTGAAACCCCCACTTCCGGATATATAGAAGTGGTCAGGCAACTGGATGACAGATCCATTTGCTGGGCAAAATAGGTGGCCATATGGTCTGTGCGAAGTTCATAATTGTCGAGACTATGACCACCCAAAGCCGGATTGAGGATCTGTTCCAAACAGGATGCGTTGTTGTTTGATTTTTCATACATCCATACAGGAATATCCAGGCCGTCCTGTTCCAGATTTTGCAACAGGTTGGCAACGGCATTTGACCCATAGACATATGGGCGACCATAGATGGCCTGGCAGCCTCCAATGGATGAAGCACACGCAGAAAATCCTGCGAGCACCGATCCATAATTGATCGGGACGATGAGGTCGGCCGGCTGGTGATACATATAGAGTGCTGGGATATTCGAAGTGGCCTTCTGGGAGAAAAGGTCAAAGAATAGCCCTCCATACAGATCACCGCATCCTTTGATCACAAAGCTGTCCACATCTGGATGAAGAGTACCCTGGATGGGCCCAAGGTCCGCACGGCCGTAGTCCATGGAGTCAATTCCATTGGCGAATCCAGGTGAGAGAATACAGGGGTTTTCATAAATCGAATGGGGTGGTGGGACATCATTAATGGACAGACAAGCCGAGGGCTTCTCACTTTCCACATCCAGGTACACCACTCCCAGGGCGGTAAATGCACCGGCACTTTCGCCTACCACGAAGACATTCCGTCGGTCGATCTGAAAGTCGTCTGCTTGTTCCATCATATAGCGCAAGGCTCCTTTAGCATCCTGCACTGCCCGGTACCAGGCGCGCGTCCATTCCAGTGAATCGGTGATATTCAAGCAATTCCACTGAAGGCCATTGAGGCCGGAAATATTGCAGTTGATCATCTTTTCTGTCTGGAACATCCCCAGGCGATAATTGATCGAAGCGGTGACATAACCGCGGGCAGCAAAATCCTTCAACAGCTGAGCCGGATAACCTTCGGCTTTGTCTCCTCCCAACCAGGCTCCGCCATGGATGATCAGCATAAACGGTCGACCGCATTCCGGTGGTGTATCATCAAGGGGGTAAGCAATATCCAGCCGGAGATCTCGAATCGTGCCAGCATAATCCAGAGCATCCCCATAATGGACGTCTTCGATGGTTTCGGTAGCATATACCTTATCGATCCAGGTGGGTTGTCCTGTGGCCAGGCTGATCACAACGATGAATAAAATGAAGGAGAGCAATGACTTGAGCATGATGTAGAATCTTTTCGTTGTGTCCAGGCGTTGATGAGGGAATGACTACACTAACATCCGTAATGCATTGAGATCTGATCCGGTCAGTGCTTGAACATTTGCGGTGATCTTTTCAATGGGCCATTCCCACCAAGCCAGTTCCAGGAGCGTGGCGATGACTGTCTCTGAAAAGCGCATGCGGATGATCTGCGCCGGGTTGCCGCCGACAATGGCATAGGGCGGCACGTCCCGGGTAACTGTTGCATTGGTGGCTATAATGGCCCCGTGACCCACTGATACTCCTGCCATGATGGTGGCCTTATACCCGATCCAGACATCATGTCCGATCTGAATGTCCCCTTTCGCAGGAAATTCACGGCCGTCCATGGCGGTTGCCCAATCACCACCGAATATGGTAAATGGATATGCAGAAATGGCCTCGGTCAGGTGATTCGCTCCATTCATAATAAAGGTTGCACCCGAAGCGATCATACCGAATTTGCCAATGATCAATTTATCGCCAGAGTGTTCAAACAGGTAGCGGACGTTATTCTGGAAGTCGTGGACGTTATCAAAATCGTGGTAATAGGTATAGTCACCTATCTGGATCTGAGGGTGGTCCACAATATTCTTGAGGAAGCAAAGAGTGTTGAGCCCTTCAATGGGAAAGAGGGTATGTGGATCGGGTGAGGCCATGGCTGATCTATGGTCGCTCAAGATAGGGGGTTCCCAGCAGAGGCAGGGATGAGAGAAAGGAGGAAAAACAACGATGCCCCCATTTCTGGAGGCATCGAGAGTGATCTCATCAGACCGACCGGTTCAAAGTGACGTGAAGGGTGTTTTCATCGTGTTGGGTGGTTGGCCCGAATGAATTATCGTGTGGCTATCTCACTGGCGATCTGCCCGTTTGGGTAGATATTGATCACAGCGATGGATGTCTGGGGTTGCTGAATTGTAATCTCATAGTGACGACTTTTAGCAGGATGTTCGACAATCATCGAAGTGAGGGATGTGTAATCTGGATAGATCGATCTGATCGCAGCCAGGATAGAAGCAGGAGTGTTTTCTTGGGAGATGGCCAGGTGTGATTCCAGCCATTCGCCTTGAACACTATAAAAGGCTTCACTTTCGAGATCTGAATCGTATGAATCGGCAAATATGGCTTTGATGCAGGATGGTGAGACCTGTTTCCAGTCCAATACAATCGCATCTGGATAGTGAGCTGAAAGGTGATGGCCGGCCTTCACTGGAATGCTAGCCAGGCACCCGTTTTGTGCATGGATGCTCAGGGCACTCAAACAAAAGGATAGCAGGAGGATAGCGCTTTTCATGATGTGAAGTTTAGGCTGTGAATAATTCGAATGCGTCGAGGATCTTGAGATCATTTGGTCGCTTTCGGTTTCCGTATACAGAGAAGACAACCAGGGTGGGGGTTTGATCCATCTTCTGATTTTGGTCCCCATTCGACGGCCTTTTGACGATACCTTAAATCACCCATTTATCGATGCTGTACCAGGATTCGTCTGGAAAGTTCACGCACACAACGCCACTGTTAAGGTTCTCTTAATTTGCCGAAAGTTGCAATTTTTCCCTCTATCCACAGTGGATTCAGGGTTGGGAATATTGGTTGATGGGCGTGGGTTTAAAATATTATTAGGCTGATTCGTTAGGAGTTCACTACTTTTAATGACCTGATCGTAACAATCGGGCTAATGCCACAGTGGTAAGACTTCACGAATGACAATGGAGTAGTCCACTGGGGACCAACCAAAACTTAATATCATCACTTCTCAAACCAAACACATTATGAAAAACCCTTTATTGATTCTTTTTGCTCTTGCCATTATGGGTCTTACCGCTTGCAACCAGGCACCTGTCGAACCGGCAGTGGATATGGATGCGTTGACAGCTGAGATCCAGGCGATGGAAGATGCTTACATGACCGCTGAAATTGCCAAGGATGCCGATGGTATTGTCGCGTATTATGGTGACGATGTGACCAGTTATGGATCCAATCGTGCGCCGTCTGTTGGGAAGGATGCGATCCGGAATTCACTTGCTGAGCGCATGGCCAAGGACACAACTGGAAATACACCGTCTTTCAAAGTACTGGAGTTGTTTGTAGGTGACGATCACATCACGGAGATCGGTTCCTGGACCGAAACAGCACCTGATGGTTCTGTATCTGACAACGGTACTTACTTCTCCATCTTCAAGAAAAATGCTGATGGAAAATGGGCTTGCGTCCGGGATATGGCAGTGAGCCATACACCACGAGAAACCGCTACTGCAGAAGCTGCTCCGGCAGTGGAATAAGCACAAGTCTGATATATAAAAAGAGGGCTCCGGTTTCCGGGGCCCTCTTTTTTTATTTTCGCTATTCGTAGAGAATAAAGACTCGACTCCATATGTTGGATGCAAAAAGGGAAAGGGCCCAAGATTGAAGGAGAAATCCTTGCTTTGGCTTTCTCCTCGACTCAAACCTGCTCCACTCCTTTACCCACACTCCGAATAGCCACAACTCCGGCAGATGAGGCAGCCTTCTTTGTAATTCAGGCCTTCTTTATCACCACAAGATTCGCAGTGACTGGTTGCTGCGGTGGTACCGTCTGGGATGAATTGTTTCAGTGCGCGAATCACGCCATTCTTCCAGGTGTTGATATAATCTTCAGGGACATTCAACCCTTCGATGAGATCAACCACATAATTGAGGGGCATGCCATGACGAAGAATGCCGGAGATCAGTTTGGCATAGTTCCAGTATTCCTTGTTGAAGGAACGGGACAAGCCTTCGATGGTAATGCGATACCCTTCCCGATCCAGGAACTGGAAGTCATACCGGTTATTCTCTTCTTCATCCTTCTGTTTGAGGACAAATCCACTGTGCACATAATCGGGCAGGCGGAAGGTGTCTTCTGCCTTACCCGTAAAGACTTCATAGGGGCGGCCATCCACCAGACCCATCACAGCGATCCAGTTCTCACTGCTGTTCTTGAATCGAACTACTGCCGCTTCAAGGCGATCAGGACGTTTGGGAGGCATGGTTTCCCGGAATGCCGGGGCTGACTTCTCACTGGAGGAAGGATCAGAGACCAGTACACCGGAACGGGAGCCATCGCGATAGATGGTGCAACCTTTACAGCCATTTTCCCAGGCAGCGAGATAGATCTGGTTGACCATCTCCTCGGTGGTGTCTGACGGCACGTTGACGGTAACACTGATGGAGTGGTCCACCCACTTTTGAATAGCGCCCTGCATTTTTACTTTCTGTACCCAATCCACATCATTTGCAGTAGCACCGTGGAAGGGCGACTCGGCGATGATTGGAGCGAGTTCTTCTGAAGTCATCCGGGTCACCTTTTCCGTTTCATAGCCTTTGGCTTTGAGCCAGGTGATGAAATGGTGATGGAAGACCTGGTACTCTTCCCAGTGATCGCCAACCTCATCGATAAAGGACACCCGGGCATCTTTGTCTTGAGGGTTCACCTTCCGACGGCGGGTATAGTTGATCAAAAAGGCGGGTTCGATCCCGGAGCTGGTCTGACTGAGCAGACTGGTGGAACCTGTAGGGGCGATGGTCAGGAGGGCCAGGTTGCGACGACCTGTTCGAGTCATTTCTTCATACAGATCGGGATCGGCTTCGCGAATCCGCTGAATGAATGGGTTTTTTAATTCACGCTCACTTTCATATACAGGGAAGGAACCCCGTTCTCCAGCGAGAATGACGGAAGACCGATACGCTTCCAATGCCAGAGTTTGCTGCACTTTCACAGCAAAGGCGATGCCTTCATCTCCACCATACTGCAATCCGAGGGCTGCCAGCATATCCCCTTCGGCGGTGATGCCCAGTCCAGTCCTCCGACCTTGACGACAGGTGAACTGGATCTTTTCCCACAACTCACGCTCATTGCGTTTGACATGAGTGGGCTCCGGATCCGCATCAATTTTATTGATGATCCGATCGATATGTTCCAATTCAAGATCGATGATGTCATCCATCAGGCGTTGAGCGAGGCGGACATCATTACGGAATTTTTCGAAATCGAAATATGCGGTCTCTGTAAAGGGGTCGACTACATATCCATAGAGGTTGATGGCCAGGAGGCGACAGGAGTCGTACGGGCACAATGGGATCTCTCCGCAAGGATTGGTGGAAATGGTTTTGAATCCTTTATCGGCATAGCAATCAGGAACGGACTCCTTAATGACGGTGTCCCAAAACAGCACACCTGGCTCTGCTGATTTCCAGGCATTGTGGATGATCTTTTTCCAGATGGCTCCAGCATCGGCATCCCGGGTCACGGTTGGCTTGGAGGCGTCTACCGGGAAACGGAGTTGATAGGGTTTACCGGTTCGGGCGGCTTCTAATAGTCCGTGGTCTACCCGGACGGAGATATTCGCACCGGTGACCTTCCCCATTTCCAGTTTGGCATCAATAAACTTCTCGACATCGGGATGACGGCTGGAGACGGTGAGCATCAGGGCACCTCTTCGGCCATCCTGAGCAACCTCACGCGTTGAATTGGAATAACGCTCCATAAAGGGGACGATTCCGGTGCTGGACAAGGCGCTGTTCAGTACAGGTGAGCCTTCCGGGCGGATATGGGTCAGGTCAATACCGACACCACCTCTGCGCTTCATCAGTTGAACCAGTTCCTCATCACCTTTCATGATCCCACCATAAGAATCGGCACCTGTACCGATGACAAAACAGTTGGATAGAGAGGCCACCTGAAATGGATTGCCGATCCCGGCCATCGGACTGCCTTGTGGGATCAGATGTTTGAATTGGGCCAGAGATTCATAGATCCGCTCTTCTGAAATGGGATTGGGGTATTTCTCTTCGATTCGAGCTAGTTCACGTGCAATCCGGTGATGCATTTCATCCGGAGTACGTTCGTACAAATTGCCTTCAGAGTCTTTTAAGGCGTATTTGTTCAGCCAAACAGTGGCAGCCAGTTCGTCGCCACCGAAATAGGCGGTAGCGGCATTCAGGACTTCGGGGCGGAGATAGGATGGGCGGCTCGAAACGCGAGCAGTAGTCTTCGTAGAAGGCATCAATTTGGGTTTTTCGGTACGAAAAATGACCGGAAATATGCGGTCGTTTTTGGACTGGTGAAGGTCCATATTCTGAGGGACGGAGCCAAGACATAAGGAGAATTTGTCAGGTGTTTTTATCCACAGCCGGTGGAAATCTTTTTTTCCGTTTGTGGAAGTTTCATCCATCTCAGACAGGCATGGGTTTGAGGGTCGTCAATTGGTCGAATTGGGTAGTTTGCTTTTGCATTGTCATCTTTGTGTTCATATTTGTAACGATGGTCTTCCTCCTCCTCTTCCTCCTTATTTTACTCAATGGATTCTTTTCCATGAGTGAGATCGCTATAGTGTCTGCCCGAAAGAGCCGTTTGGAATCCACGGCCAAGAGAGGAGATCGGAAGGCTCGGATTGCTTTGAAAACAGCCGAGTCTCCCAATCGCTTCCTTTCCACTGTTCAGATTGGGATCACCCTGATCGGCATACTGATGGGAATCTATTCCGGGGAACACATTACCCAGGATCTTGAGCTGAAGCTGGCGGAAATAGCTATTCTGGCCCCTTATGCTCATTCACTGGCGGTGTTGATCGTAGTGGTTATTATGACCTTCTTTTCACTTGTATTGGGTGAGTTGGTGCCGAAACGGATCGGCTTGAGTAGCCCGGAATGGATCGCCCGGATGGTTGCCGTTCCGATGCAATGGATGGCGCGAATGATGTCCCCATTTGTCTGGTTGTTAACCCGGACCAGCGACTTGCTCCTGGCCATTTTACCCGTGCGCTCCACACCCGACAGTCAGGTCACCGAAGAGGAGATCAAATCCATCCTCCAGGAAGCCACCATTGGTGGGGATGTTCAGGAAATTGAACAGGAACTGGTCGAGCGTGTATTCAGTATGGGCGATCGCAAGGTGTCTTCATTGATGACCCATCGAAATGACATGGTCTTTCTTTCCTTGCAGATGTCTCCTGCTGAGATCAGTGAAGTGGTTTCTGCCGACCTCCATACCATCTATCCAGTCCACGAAGGCAATCCAAATGAATTGATCGGTGTGGTTGGCTTGAAAGACCTGTTCGGCAAACTGCATATCCCTGAATTCCAATTGAAAGATCATCTGCATCCGGTGCCCTACCTCTCCGAACAATTATCTGCCTTTGAGACCTTGCAGCGTTTCCGGGAGACCAAAGTGATCTATGGGGTCATTATCGACGAATTTGGTCAGGTCGAGGGTATGGTGACCATCAATGATCTTCTTGTGGCCCTGGTGGGTGATGCAGGCGAGTTTGACCAGGATACGTTCGGGTTTGTCCAGCGATCAGATGGTTCGTGGCTGGTCGATGGGCAATATCCATTGGCAGAGTTCTTCCGGCGTTTTGACCTGGATGAGATGGTGACCGATTTTCCATTTAACACGATTGGCGGACTGATCCTTCACGAGTTGAAGCATGTTCCTCAGCCGGGTCAGGTTGTTCAGTGGCACACTTTTGAACTGGAAGTAGTCGATATGGACCGCGCTCGGATCGACAAGGTTATTGTGCGGGAAACCACAACATGATGGCCAATCGATTGGGCCTGTATTCAGACGTTGAAGAACAAACCTGGTTCTTTAAAGAGGTTTGAACCTTGCCTGGAAAAAACGAAGGTATGTTGGTTCATACTCCATTGTCATGCCTTTGATCTTGTTTCGACGTTGGTACACCCGCATGACCGATTCGGCGATCACATCCATATGGGCCTGTGTATAGACTCTTCTGGGGATGGTCAATCGTACCAGCTCCAGTTTGGGAAAGCGTTCTTTTCCGGTTTTTGCATCTCGTCCGGCCGAAACGATACCCCTCTCCATGGCCCGGATGCCCGCATCTATATAGAGTTCCGCAGCCAGGGTTTGAGCGGGGTACTGGTCCTGAGGAATGTGTGGCAGGATTGCCTTGGCATCCAGGAAAACACCGTGTGACCCGATCGGCAGTACGATGGGAACTCCGGCTTCCAGCAGTCGCTGTCCAAGGTATTCGACTTGTCCGACCCGAGCATGAATATGGTTTTGATCCACAGATTCACGTATGCCAATGGACATGGCTTCCATATCTCGTCCGGCCAATCCACCATAGGTGTGCAGACCTTCGTAGACAACCACCAGGTTGCGGGCTTCTTCGAAAGTATCCCAGTCGTTCAGGGCGAGGAATCCGCCAATATTGACCAGAGCATCTTTTTTTGCACTCATGGTAGCACCATCGGTCAGGTCGCAGATTTCGCGAACGATCCGTGCGATGCTTTTACGTTTGAATCCCGGTTCTCGCTGTTGGATGAAATAGGCATTCTCTGCGACTCGGGTCATGTCATGGATGATGCGAATGCCATGTTTTGTGGTCAGTTCCCGAACGGCCTGGAGATTGGCAATAGAGATCGGTTGACCGCCAGCCATATTTACAGTAGTGGCAATACAGACATAAGGGATCTTTTCAGCGCCATGTTTGACAATGAGTGCTTCCAGTTTTTTCAGGTCGACGTTACCCTTGAAGGGGTGAGTGCTTTGAGCATCATGTGCCTCATCGATGATGATATCCCGGAATGCGCCCCCGGCCAACTCCTGATGTAGTCGGGTGGTCGTGAAGTACATATTTCCCGGGATGATATCTCCTTTCTTGATGAGGATAGATGAGATCAGATGTTCGGCGCCACGTCCCTGGTGTGTGGGAACCAGATATTTATAGCCGTAAGTATCCTTGACGGCTTTTTCCAGATTGTAGTAGTTCCGGCTGCCGGCGTAGGCTTCATCTCCGCGCATCATGCCGGCCCATTGGACATCACTCATGGCAGACGTTCCCGAATCGGTCAGCAGATCGATATAGACATCTTCAGACGGTAGTAAAAAAGTGTTGTACCCGGCTTCAGCAATGGCTTTTTTTCGTTGCTTCAGGGTGGTCATCTTGAGTAATTCGACCATTTTGATCTTGTAGGGCTCAGCCCAGGAACTTCGACTTTTCATGCGTTATCGACCTTTTTTTGATCTGGCGCCTAAAGTATGTGGATGTGGATCGAGCTGAACTGATCATCATCAGTCCTGATGGTGGATTTGGTCATGATCCTGCCAACTTGACTGTTCGCCAAGTGTCGGAATCTTTACATTTGATGCAATTCCTGAACAGGTACGAATTTTGCAATTAGAATATTCATGGTTAAAAGGAAAAAAGTCATGGTGTTGAAAAGTCCTTTCATTACTCATTGTATTCGAGTTTCTGCGGTGGTTGCAGTGCTCCTGATCATGTGTTTGGGCCAATCCTGTCAGGAAGAAGTGGTTCAGGCGCCTGCAGGACAAGAGGCATCTGCAGAAACGCCCCCTTCAGAATGGCTGAAGAAAGACTCCGTCATGATCAAGCATTTGGATTCACTGGTCGGAGTGACAAAAGAGCGATTATTTAAGTATAAATCCACCGATACCTATTGGATGCATTTTGACGATGCCCCCTTGGATTCAGTGGAAGTCAGCCTGTACGATGGAGAGCTGGTACATGTCGCCTTCCAATCCTTGAAGCCGGCCCAAGAGCTTTGGAATGATGTTTTTCTGAAAGATGGAGACGTCTTTTTCTTTCGCTACCGGGAGTGGAACAAGCGTCCCGAGGCGAGCAGCGCTCGAGAATTATTTTATTACTTTCTGGACGATGAACAACTGGCATATGCCAGTGAACGCTACAGAATTCTGAAGCCAGAAGATATACCTGCTGATCTGTTGTTTGACGATATGAAAGATTGTGCTCGTACACGTGAAGATGCGATGTCCTTTGTGAATCTGTACTGGCCCAGACTTCGGGAAAAGATTTTTGAGCAGCTGGAAAGGAAATGAAAAACCACAGGATTGAAGAATTGATCCAACGAGCTGTTTGATCATTGATCAGAAGACAGTTGAATAATTTCCTTATCTTTTTTTAATTTCTCTATTGTTTCCAGGATCCGGTCGATCACCTGATGACTGGCCTGGTCGAGCATATGGTAGACCTCCTGAAAGCCATTATCATTCCAATACGGATCCGGGACATCTACTTCTTGATCCAATCCAGAATTGTCCAGGAAGAGCTGAACTCTGGACCGCTGGTCTTCATTTGTCGCCAATTCGAGAATGTTGCGATGGTTGGATCGATCCATAGCGAATATATAGTCAAAGGTGGACAGGTCTGAACGACGGATCTGCCGAGCGCGTTGATCGGAGATATCCAGGCCCTGTTGTCGGGCGACTTGCATGGATCGTGGGTCGGGAGATTCGCCGACATGATATGCTCCGGTGCCTGCGGAATCCACTTCCCAATCCAGGCCTCGAAGCTGGGCCTGCTTTCGGAAAATACCTTCAGCAAGAGGGGAGCGGCAAATATTGCCCAGGCAGACCATCAGAATCTTCATGAAATATCTATTCTGTCACAAAACAACGATTTCTATGCCAAAAGAGTTGCTTTGGCAGAGGAAATTTGGATGGAATTCTTGAATTGCCAGGACGGCCTTCTAAACAGGAATGGACAAAAATGTCTTCCAGGTGTAATCCGGTCAACGTTGGCCAGGCGGGATAGACTTATTCCTGGACAGAAGTGATTCGAATTTTTCTGAATCCACGGGCTTGATGACACGGGCCGTTGAAGCAGGATGACGGGCCAGAGCTTTTTTGGGCCGGATCGGCCGTGGGGTGAAATTGCCACCACAATTGGGGCAGACGTTGTGGAGGATGGATGTCACACAAGCGGAACAAAATGTACATTCAAAGGTGCAGATCATGGCATCCGGACTGTCCGCAGGGAGGTCCTGACTACAGTGTTCACAACAGGGGCGGAGTTCGAGCATAGGACAGAGAATTCTCCTCAAGTTACCCGATCCCGCTCACTCGATCTTCTTGAAGGAGGTTTGGATCCCTTTGATCAGGGAAGAGGAAAAGCCCTGGTGTTCCATTTCATTCAGTCCGGCGATGGTACATCCTTTGGGCGTGGTGACCTTGTCGATCTCTGCTTCTGGATGGGCTTGCCCTTCGAGGAGGATGGTGGCGGCTCCACGAACGGTCTGGTTGGCGATCAGTGCGGCAGTGTCAGAATCGAACCCGATCTCGATACCTCCCTGCTGCATGGCTCGAATAAAACGCAACGCAAAGGCGACACCACATGCCCCCAGAACAGTGGCGGCATTCATGAGATCCTCAGTGATGCGTACGCTTTTGCCCACTAGATTGTACAGCGCCTCCACCTGATCCAGTCGGCCATTCGCTCCAGGGTCACCCGCCAGACAAGTCAGGGATTCTCCGATGGCGACAGCCGTATTGGGCATGGCCCGGAAGATGTGGGGATGATTGTTGGCCCAGTTCCGCATATCTGCAATGGAAATGCCAGTCGCGGCACTCACCAGAATATGCTGTTCATTCAAGGCCGGCAGGATTCCTTCGATGACCTCCTGGATCTTGTAGGGTTTGACTGCCAGAATGAGGAAGGTCGCTTTTTGGGCCGCCTCCAGATTGTTGGACGTCACCGTGACACCCCGCTCGGCAAAGGCTTTGAGGTTTCCTGTCCGATGTCGGGTGAGGATTAACTGAGACGCCGGCAATTGGCCGCGGTCGAGCCAGCCTTGGGCCATCGCCTGACCGAGATTGCCGGCGCCCAGGATGGCTATTGTTTGGGGTAAGCCATTAGACATAATGCTTATATGTGCAAAAACAGGACCAAACCGGTGTTCAGGTCATTTCACATCAATGTCATGTATGCTCGTCTGAGAGTGGATCCGACCAGAATCGGGCATTGGACCGTTGAAACGGTTAACTTTGCGCCCGAAATCACGTATACCGAAGGATATGATGCCCAAACGGACCAAGATCGCCACACTGCTGGCAGAAGGAAAAACCGGATTTGATACCACAGTGATGGGATGGATCCGCACTTTTCGCAACAATCAATTCATTGCCCTCAACGATGGATCGACCAACCAGACCTTGCAGGTGGTTGTGGATTTCGAAAATACGGACCCAGCGCTCCTCAAGCAGCTGACCACCGGTGCCGGTATTGCCTGCACCGGTCATATCGTTGCCTCGATGGGTCGAGGGCAGACCCTTGAAATGAAGGCTACTTCGATTCAGGTCTATGGAGAGTGCGATCCAGAGGTATATCCGTTGCAACCCAAGAAACACAGTCTGGAATTCCTGAGGGAAATTGCGCATCTGCGCTTCCGGACCAATACGTTTGGTTCAGTATTCCGTATTCGTCACCATGTCGCCTGGGCCATTCACGAGTTCTTCCACAAGCGGGGTTTTGTATACCTCCACAGTCCGATCATTACCGGTTCGGATGCGGAAGGAGCAGGTGAGATGTTTCGGGTCACCACATTGGATCCAGAGAAACCAGTCCTGGATGAACAGGGTGCGGTCAACTGGAAGGAGGACTTCTTTGCCAAACAGACCCATTTGACCGTTTCTGGTCAGCTGGAGGCAGAGCTCGGCGCTCTGGCTCTGAGTGAGGTCTATACCTTTGGTCCCACCTTCCGTGCGGAAAACTCCAATACCACGCGGCACCTGGCAGAATTCTGGATGATCGAACCGGAGGTCGCCTTTGCAGACCTGGATGACAATATGGACCTGGCCGAAGGGATGCTGAAGCACATCGTGAAACATGTGCTCGAACAGTGTGGCGATGATCTTGACTTCCTCGAGCAACGACTGCTGGAAGAGGAAAAAACAAGCCGCAAAATGAGCGCTCACCTTTGGCCTTGCGTGAAAAACTTCAGTTCTGTCTGGACAATGACTTTGCCCGGGTGACATACACCGAGGCGTTTGACATCTTGCGCAATTCGACGCCGAACAAAAAGAAGAAGTTCCAATTTGTGCTCGACGAATGGGGTGCAGACTTGCAGAGTGAGCACGAGCGTTATCTAGTAGAGAAACATTTCGAACGCCCTGTGATTCTGTATAATTATCCAGCAAAAATCAAGGCATTCTATATGCGCTTGAACGACGATAAGAACACGGTGGCGGCAATGGACATTCTCTTTCCAGGCATCGGTGAGATCGTCGGTGGTTCGCAGCGAGAAGAACGCTATGATGTCCTGCGCAACAAAATGGCCGAGATGGATATTCCGGAAGAGGAGATGCAGTGGTATCTGGATACCCGCAAGTTTGGGACAGTACCGCATGCCGGGTATGGCCTGGGCTTTGAGCGACTGATCCTCTTTGTGACGGGAATGACCAATATCCGGGATGTGATTCCATTCCCCAGGTTTCCGGGATACGCGGCGTTTTAATTAGCACCAGGTTTCAAAAGGGAAAAATGACACCCCGGCAAGTGTTTCCATTTCCAACCCCGAGCACTCGGGGCGGGATACGCGGCGTTTTAACCAAGGCGGGTTCAAGAGATTAAGGTTTCTTCAACCCCTTCAGGGTTGTTGAGCCGGTCGATTGTTGCCCCCGGGTTGCACCCGGGGCTATTATCTTTGACCCTTTCAGGGTCAGTCTGGAGTTCGCAAGTTAATTGGTCAGATCTATCCTTAATGTCAATGTAGGGTCATAAACTCTACAAATTAGGTTTGTGTCTCCAAGTAACGGAGATGCCAGGTATCCGGGATGTGAGCCCTTGACCGAACCTCGAGCACTTGAGGTGGTATATGCGGAGTTTCGGGTATCCTTCCTACAGGGTCCGCGGTACGCAAATGAAAAGGGATAACTTGTGCATCTTCATCTTCAAAGTAGCCCGTCTATTAACATGATCTCCCAGCCTCTTAAAAACCAGCAAGCCATCCTGGACAAACTGGGCATTGATGCCCTCAATGCCATGCAGCTGGAAGCTCAGTCGGCCATCCATCGCCATGGGGAGGTCATCCTGCATTCTCCTACGGGTACTGGAAAGACCCTTGCCTTCCTTCTTCCCATTCTGGCTGGACTTGATGTACAGGTCGAGGATGTACAATGCCTCATTCTGGTGCCTTCCCGGGAACTGGCCATCCAGATCGAACAGGTCGTTCGAAATATGGGGACTGGATTCAAGACCAATGCTGTTTTTGGCGGGCGCTCCGTGTCCAAAGACAAGACAGACCTCAAACATGCCCCAGCCATCCTGATCGGCACACCCGGCCGTGTAGCCGACCATATCCGCCGGGGCAACGTCAAGCCATCGTCAATTAAGACACTGGTGTTGGATGAATATGATAAATCACTGGAGATCGGCTTTGAAGAGGAAATGGCCGAGATCTGTGCATCACTGACCGGACTGGAAAAGAAGATCCTCACGTCGGCTACCCGAGATACAGATATCCCGGAATTTGTCGGTATTGATGACCCGCTGGTCCTGGATCATACAGACTCTGGACAATCCTACCTGGAGTTGCGCATTGTTGAATCACCGACCAAGGACAAACTGGAGACCCTGGCTGCATTGCTTTGCCATCTGGGTGATGCGCGTGGGATCGTGTTCTGCAATTACAAAGATGCCATTCAACGGATCAGTGATCATTTGCACAAGGAGCAGATCGCGCATGGCTGTTTTTATGGGGGCACGGAACAGCAGGAACGGGAACGTGCCCTGATCCAGTTTCGAAACGGAACATATCGCACTCTTTTGGCCACGGATCTGGCCGCCAGAGGCATTGATGTGCCGGAGATCCAGTATATCATCCATTATCATCTACCCCATCGGGAACAGGAATTTACGCATCGTAATGGTCGTACCGCCCGGATGGATCAGGATGGGGTGGCGTATATCCTTCAGGGAAAAGGGGAGCAATTGCCCGAGTTTATCCCCAAGCTGCGTGTAGAATCTGTTCCTCCCGGAACAACCCCGGCTCCGGCAGAATGGAGGACCCTTGTTCTTTCCGGAGGGCGCAATGATAAAATATCCAAGGGGGATGTGGCGGGTCTGTTCATCAAGGAAGGAAACACGCCTCCTGAACTGATCGGCCGGATCGAATTAACCCGGGATGAATCGTATGTGGCGGTGGCTTCATCAGAAGTGGAACGGCTCATATCCCTCCTTGATCAAAAGAAATTGAAAAAAAGAAAGGTTCGAGTCACCTTGATTGGTGATGATGCTGGAGACTACTGATCCCTGGTCGGTTGAGAACGGCAATGGGTGTTCCAATGTCTATCTTTGACGATCCAAACTCTTTTCAGGTGTCTATCGGATATTTCTACAAAACTTCTTTTCTGTGGGTCGCTTTGACCGCTTTTGGGATGTCCTGTTCTGGCCAGAATGCAGATCATTGGCAAACCTATGTCAAAGACCAACAGACCTACAGGGTTGTCTCACCCATGGCCACAATGGTCACCTATTATACAGGTCTGCAAATGGAAGCCTCCTTGCTGACCAATCAGGCACTCGGCTATGAACTTGCCAAAGTGGGGTTTCGGATCGATGCCGAAAGTGGACAAGCCAATTGTATTGAATTTGTCTATGATCTTCAGCCGGTATTTAGTGATCTGGTGATCCCTGTGGAGGTCATCGCTTTTGATATCCGATATCCAAACCGGCGCGCCTGGTCGGTTCGGGACACGGTCTATCTGCGAAGACAGGAAAACGGTCTGGCCCGGGGGCAGATCAGAACGGATCAAGCTGCTCATGATCGGATCGCCCTGGTGGTCAAATTGGATGGTGCTATAACGACACTGTCGCAAAAGAATGCATTGGCTGCACCAACAGCTTTTTTGGATGGCCCCTGGGATGACCAGCGATGGGAATTGTCCTACTTTTTTTATGTTGTGGACCGGGCCTATCCTCCTTATCAGGGTCAGGCGGAGCGGGAGGCAGGAATAGAACAGCCTGTAGAAGATCAAAATTGAGTTCATGAGCAATTCTTTCAGCCGCATGATGCGGTATGGGCTTTTCCTGAGCATTATTGTCCTGACCTTTTCGGGAATTTCGGCTCAGCAACCTGTACAAATGGGTAATGATGCAACTCATTTTCAAATCGGCCCTGAGAATCAGCCGATTGATTTTCTAGTATTGGATACGACGTTTTCTAAAGTAAAACCGATACTTCTTTTTTGTCAGGGCTCCCTGCCCATTCCACTCTTTGCCAATCTGGAAGGACATGGACTGTATTTGATCGGAGGGGGTATGTCCAATTTTGATCTGGACAGTTTGCGGAAGGTTTATTATCCAGTGGTCATCTCCATGCCGTTCACACCTCTGGTGGTGGAGCAAGCCCATTTGAATCCGTCATTTTGTTACGTGCCAAACCCGGAACTTCCGCGTGATTTTTCACCGGACTATCTGGCCGCGGATACATTGGAGAACTATGTGGATCGTGCGTTAATGGTGTTAGGTTACCTGCGTCAACAAACCTGGGTATATCCGGTGGAATGGGTGGTCGCCGGCCATTCGCAAGGGGCCAAAGTGGCGACTAAGGTGGCGTCAGCTTCTCCCTGGATCTCTCGATTGGGCCTTTTTTCACCCAACCCTTTTGGACGGATCGATCAGTTTATTCGGGAAACTCGCCTGGATGCTCAGCTGGGCCGTCAGACCTGGGAGCAGGCCGATACCCTGATGGATAACTTTGTTCAATTGAGCCGCTTGACGGCAGATCCTCAGGTGCGGTTGGATAATCAAAACCTGGCCTCGCTTTGGTCCTTTTCAGAACCGATGTTCGATGATTGGCTGGCATTGGAGAAGCCTATTTATCTGGCCTATGGCACGGAGGATCGTTCTGCGGATCTGTGTGACATTATTCCACTGCTCTTTATCCGGGAAAACAAAGAGAATCTGACGATGCGCCGGTATATTCATCGGGAACACAACTTCTTTCCCGTGGGTGTGGATGGCAGGCCGGATCAGGAACAACCTGGTTGGCCGGCGGTCATGAATGCATTTCTTGAATGGGCAAAAGATTAGTCCGGTTCAATTGAGTGGTCCGTATTCAGTCAATGGGTTCCCACAGTTGAATTTTATTTCCTTCAGCGTCAAGGATATGGACGAATTTGCCATAGTCGAAGGTTTCAATAGTGTCTAGAATCGTGACATCATTCTTTTTTAATTCGGCGACCAGCGCTTCCAGGTTATCAACTCTGTAGTTGATCATAAAATCCTTGGAAGAAGGTTCGAAGTATTTTGTGTTTTCCGCAAAAGGAGTCCATTGTGTTTGTGCTTTTTTAGTGCTGTCGGTGCCTTCATACCACTCGAAGGTCGCCCCATAAGGGTTTGTCTCCAGCCCCAGGTTTTTCTGATACCACTCTGTCATTTTTCCCGGGTCCTTGCATTTGAAGAAAATGCCACCGATGCCAGTTACTTTTTTCATGATCGTTGATTTTTCTTGCTGGATGGTCATCAGTTCTTTCAAGGCATATCCTGAAAGGAAGGATGCCATGATGATGGAGATGATTAAGCATGTCGTTTTCATATGATCAGGGGATATCGTTCAGGGACTCATTGTCTCTGTTTCCACATAACCTTGTCCCATGATTCATGGGGTTGGCCATCATCGTAATTCTGTGTGCTCCGATGACCAATTGCCTCTCGAATATAGTTCTTCTTCGGTGAAGGACGGACAACTTTTCGGACTCCCAGTTTTGCATCGTACCCACAAGTTCGATTCTCTCTTTGCGAACGTACACTGGATCGCAATGAGGATGAAAGTGCTCCCCTTTGCGAATGTCAACTGATGGATGTTCTTGTATTGCTGTAAAAAGAGGACAGCCGCCTTTGTAAACAAAGCCGGCTGTCCTCTTTGATCTGTCCTTGTTCCTATGCTGTTTGCAGTAATTCTTTTTCGATCACTTCCTGAAAAGCAGCTTTGGTTAATGCGCCGGCCTGCATCATGGGCGTGCCTTCTGATGGGATAAACAGAATGCTGGGGATGCTGCGGATGCCAAAAACAGTTGAAAGTTCCTGCTCTATCTCGGTATCTACTTTGTATATATCGACCTTGCCGGCATATTCATTGCTCAATTCTTCCATAATGGGGGCGACCATTTTGCAAGGGCCACACCAATCGGCATAAAAGTCAATGATAGCAGGGCGCTCCCCTTTGTATTGCCACTCTTTTTCAGTGGTGTAGTCGAAAATGTCACTCTTGAACTTATCTGCAGTTAACTTGATCGTTGCCATAGCTTTGTTATTTGATCTGATTGGTTTCACCACAAAGGTGACCTGTATTGCCTGGTCAGAATGTGATACACGTCACTAAAGAACTATTGCATGGGCGCCAGAACTGCACCGATAACAGAAGCAGGTTTTAGGCTCTGCATTGGGCTAAATCAGCACCACTATAATATTGTAAACTTCAACAAGATCTGCTTGCTGGGTATGTGAAAGAAATATGTTCCTTGATGGAGGTCTGTTACGTGGATAACTGGTTGATCGATTTGTCCAGAAAGCATGCTATGTCCCAGGATATCCGATATAATGAAGTTGGCACCATTAAACTCCTGAGGCGTAGCTATGTTAATCGCGTCTGTACTCGGATTCGGATACAGTTCAATAGCATTGGATTGAGTTGGATGGACAGATGAAATGGTTGTTTTATTGTACAGTACATTTATGGAGCTGGGACTCGTAAACCCATCGACATACAGGATATCACTCTTTCCATCACCATCGTAATCCGTGATGCTTAACGATTGATTAATGTAATTACCATTATTGTTGAGAGAGAAAGAACTCGATCCTGGTATTTCCTGTAAAATCCCAGGATCGGTAAAACTGAAATTTCCCAGATTTTCAATCAGTGAAATGGTGAAGTTCCAATCTTTGGTTTTTTGCAAGACCACCAAATCGAGATGTCCATCTTTGTTGAAGTCAGCACTCTTGAAGAATAATAAATCGGGAACATTGATTTCCTGATGCACGGTGAAACTGGATGGAGATCCAGTGTTCTCCAGAAAATATATATGATCGTCCTCGCCTATGAGGATATCCAGATCAGTGTCATTGTCAAGATCTCCGAGCAGTAAATTGTTGCTCCCCCAATTAAATAAATTTGGAATCACATACTCTGCATAGCTGCCACCCTGGTTGAGCAGAATCAGGGCCTGGTCATCTTCACCTTCTAAAAGCACGACGATGTCGATCAGTCCGTCATTGTTGATATCTCCAATATCTAAATCACCAAAACCGCTGTATGATGAAGCGAGTGTATCTACCCCAAATGTGGTGCCATCATTTGAATGGAGCAGAAGCAGATCGTTTTTAGAACTGGATGATTTATGTCTTAGAATGTCCGTATGGCCATTTTTATCAAAATCTGCAACATCCACTATGACATCCAGGGAGAAGCCAAATAAAACAGGCTCGTAAATGTCAAATCCTGACACATCGTTATTTATGGCTATAAACGTTTCAAAAACAGCGTCCATTTTGCCGTCAGAATTGAAGTCGACAACCTTCAGAGGGTTGTCCTTATAGCCTGGAAAAACCTGATTCGTTGTAAATGTACCCGAGCCCATATTTTCTATGAGTATTTGCCATGAGTCGGGATCTGTGCCGATGAAGTCGATATCGCCATCCGTGTCGAAATCGATGGGCATTAGTGCGTCATAGAATTTTGCTTGCAAGGTTCCTGGATAGTCGAACAATTTCACTGCAGGTTCAAATTCAATTGTTTGTCCCGGGCAAATATTGCTCAAGAGAAGTAGTGCAAGGAAGGGTATAAATTTCATAGGATACATGAACTGTGATTCAGGATTTGGTAGAACCCATCTGGCCGAACTACTCCTGAAAATGTGAATAACGATGGGGGTGATCGGATTTTTGTAAAGCTATCGTTTTCGATGGAAATGGAGTAAATCTTTCGGTAGATTGATTGGCTAAAACATCAATGCGTGCGTCTTGGGTCATGGGTATTTACGATCAGCGTGTTTTTTAACAAAACTTCTGACTGCATCTTTTCCGGGTTTATTTCGATTCTCCGAGTGATCAAACCGGGATAGCACTAAAAATAAAAAAGCCGGCCCCCTGTCCAGGGAGCCGGCTGCTATCGCTTGCTTGTGCTTCTCTATTCAGCTGATCCAAACTTGATCCTGCTCCACCGAATACCCCTGAAGCTGAGCCAGTACATCACGGGTACCACGACCAAGGTCAGAAACGTCGAAAAGGTCAGACCGTAGATCACTGTCCAGGCCAGAGGTCCCCAGAAAGCGACATTGTCACCGCCGATAAAGATATGCGGATCTGATTCGGAGATCAGGGTAAAGAAATTGAAGTTGAAGCCGATCGCCAGCGGAATCAGTCCAAGGACTGTCGTGATGGCGGTCAGTAGAACGGGGCGCAAACGACGCGCTCCGGCTTGAATGATGGCATCCTGTACTTCTGCCAGATTGAGATCATACTCGCTGGCTTTGTTCAGTTCATCTCGCCGTCGATGGATCAGAAGATTGGTGTAGTCGAGAAGTACGATGGCATTATTGACCACAACTCCAGCCAGGGAAATGATGCCCACGCCCGTCATGATGATGACAATGTCAGCTCCCGTGAAGACGTAACCCAGGAATACACCAATGGTACTGAACAGAACGGTCAGCATGATGATAAATGGCGATACGATGGAGTTGAACTGGGCAACGATGATGATGAAGATGGAGAAGATGGCGACAATGAAAGCCGTACTGAGGAAGGACAAATCCTTTTCCTGTTGTTCCTGTTCACCTGTAAATTCATAACTGAATCCATTCGGCCACTCATATTCCGGGAGAACCTCCTTGAGTTGACCGACGATCTCGTTGGCATTGTAGCCTTTGAGTACGTTCGAGTAAACGGTAATCACCCGATCCAGGTCCTTTCGTTTGATGGAACTGTATGTGCTTGAGTACTCGATATCGGCTACAGCTGAAATAGGAACTTGAACGATCTTTCCATTGGTTGGATTTCGGAAAGTGACCTTCTGGTTGAGGATGGCATCGATATTGTTCCGATACCGGTCATTGAGCCGCAGCATGATCGGATGTTCGTCCTCACCATCTTTGAATTTGGAGACCTCCTTTCCAAAGATCGCTGTCCGAATGCCGGAAGCAATTTGTGCGGTAGACAATTCAAAGCGGCGCGCCGCTTCCCGATCAATGTGCACGATCAATTCTGGTTTGCCGACATCAACATCGGCCTGGAGTTTTTCGATCCCCGGGATCTTTTTCTCCTCGATGAAGTTGATGACCTCCTGGGAGAGGATGGCCAGTTTGTCAATGTCTTCGCCCTGGATCTCGATGTTGATCGGTTTACCTGCAGGTGGTCCGTCGGCATTTTTATCGACAATCACATCTACTCCTGCATATCCTTTCACGGCCTGGCGAATCTTTTCCATGACCTCGAAAGTGGAAATGCCGTTCCGTTCAGCGGAGGGTACAAAAGACACCGTCAGTCGCGCCTTATGCGGAGTGACGCCAGGTTCTGGCGGGCTGTTGGGGTCTGAGGTATTTTCGCCAATCTGAGAGAGGACGGCATCGACGATGGAGGTATAAGGCTCCAGAGTTTTTTCGATGCGCTGTTCCAACTCGGCCATGATCTTATCTGTTTCGACGATGTCCCTGCCCAAAGGAAGGGCAACAAACGCGTTGATGTAGAGCGGATCAGCAACCGGGAAGAACTCCACCTTGGGTGATTTGATGGCTAAAGCCAAAATGGCAATGAACAGCAAAACAAAGGTGCCGAAGAAGATCGCCCAGGGACGAAGGCCACCCAGCCCCCACTTTACGAACTGGTAGTATTTCATTTCCAGCCAGGGCATGGCATTCTCCTGAAAATAGAAGGAAGCCGGCCGGAGCAACCAGAAGTTGACCAGGCTGAATATGGATATGATCAACATGCTGTTTCGCAACCAGATCACTCCAAAAATATGCGCGAGGATGGCAATCAGAAAAGTGACCCCTGCCATGATGGATGTATTCCGAACGCGTCGAGACCTATCCAGGTCATTGGTCGCTTTGCTATCCACAGCCATATACCGACTGGTAAAGACCGGATTGATGACCAGTGCGACCAACAGAGAAGAGACCAAAACGATGATCAGGGTGATCGGCAAATATTTCATGAAGCTACCCATCAAGCCCGGCCAGAAAGCCAGTGGCAGGAAGGCGGCCAGTGTTGTTGCTGTAGAAGCAATGATTGGGATGGCCACCTCACCGGCACCATGCTTGGAAGCGTCTTTTCGACTATCCCCTCCTTGCATAAACCGGAAGATATTCTCCACCACCACGATCCCATTATCCACCAACATCCCCAAGGCCAGGATCAGAGAAAAGAGGACGACCATATTCAGTGTTGTCCCGGTAAAATTGAGGACCATGATACCCATCAACATGGACAGCGGAATAGCCATACCTACGAACAGGGCATTGCGGATTCCCATAAAAAAGAGGAGGACCAGAACAACCAGGATGACCCCGGAAATAATGCTGTTCTCCAGGTTGGTTACCTCGGTTCGGGTATTGACCGATTGGTCGTTGAACAGGCTGACTTTTAATTCTTCAGGAAAGACATGCTGTTTAGCATGGGCCACTTTTTCGTTGATCTTGTCCGCCGCACTGAGCAGGTTGGCGCCTTTACGTTTAATCACATCGAGCGAAACAACCGGATTGGCATCCGAACGGGCAATACTGCTCTGTTCTTTATATCCGTAGGTCACCTTGGCGATGTCGCCGAGATAGATGGGCTGTTGGCCTTCACTCTTAACGATGATGCGCTCCATGTCTTCAGCCCGGTCGAATTCACCGACTACGCGGACGGCCCTTCGAAAGCCATTATTGACGATCTCCCCGGCAGACATGTTCATGTTCTCCCAATTCACCGCATTTTCGATATCCTGAAAACTGATTTGCAAGGCATCCATACGCGGCAAGTCCACATCGATCTTGACTTCGCGTTCAAGAGATCCCTTGATCTCCACTCCAGATATCTCGTCGATGTTTTCGATCTCATCTTCGAGATATTCCGCAAAACTGCGGAGCTCATCATTGGTGTATTTCCCGGACAGGTTTACGGTCATGATGGGGATCTCAGACAGGTTGACATCAAAGATGTCCGGATCCTGGGTGAGGTCATTCGGCAGATCAGATTTGGCTTTATCCACCGCATCCTTGATCTTCCTCACCGCATCATCGATATCCATATAGGTTTCAAATTCCGCCGTGATCACGGAGAAATCCTGAAGCGAGGTGGACTTGACATTCTTCAGGCCGACAATAGATTTGATCTCCTTTTCAATGGGTCTGGTGACCAGGTTCTCAATATCCGCTGCGGAGTTTCCAAAGTAGGGCGTGTTGACAAACACTGTGGGGAAACTCACTTCCGGGAACTGCTCCTTGGGCATGCTTTCATAGGCCCCGATGCCGAAGAAGACGATCATCAGAGTGAGGATGAAAATGCTGGTGCCGTTGTCAACGGCAAAGGAGGTCAGGCCAAATTCCTTGACCTTTTTGATGATGGGCTTATTCTCCTCAACCATTGGTTTCCGTTTTTACTTCCAACATGTCATTTTCAGACAGACTTCTTGCGCCGACCTGGACAATCTCGTCACCAGCCTTCAGGCCTTCGAGGATCACAATGTGGTTGTCATAACTTTCGCCCGTCTTCACATAGACCTTCTTGGCGATTTTCCCCTTGTCGGTATTCTCTGCGATATAGACGAATTCTTTACCGCCCACTTCCTGTTGGACCAGATCGACACTGACGACCAGGGCATTTTCCTCCTTGTAGTCTTCGATGTGGACCAGTGCCAGCAGGTTTGGCTTAAAGGCACCGGAGCGATTATTCAAGGACGTCTCGATGTGAAATGTCCGGTTGGATGGATGAACCACCCGCCCGACGACACGAATAGTCTCTGTTTGCTCCGTATTGAGGGTTGGGACCTGAACGTTTACTTTTTCGCCATTTTTCACAGTGCCAACATAGCGTTCGGGAACATCGGCGACGATCTTCAAGTCGCGCGTATTGATGAGCTGCATGATCGGCATTCCTGGAGGAGCGATATCACCCTGTTCGACATTGAGGCCTTCGATGACACCCGAGATGGGGGCATACATATTCGCCTTCTTCATTTGAGCGCGCATCCCACCCAGGCCTTTCTCGAGGCGTTCCTTGTTGTTTTTGGCCTGGAGGTACTGAATTTCGGAGCCGATCTTCTGGTCCCACAGGCGCTTTTGACGTTCAAACACATCAGCGGCAAGTTGAAGGCTGGTCTCCAGTTCCTCGATCTGCTTTTTCAGGGGTTCCATGTCGACACTGGCCAACAACTGGCCCTTGGTAACAGCGTCACCTTCTTTGACATTGAGGCGGATGATCCGGCCACCCGTTTCACTGCTGATATTGTTTTTCTTCACTGGCTCCACGTTGCCCTGGATCTCTGTGAAACGGCGAAACGTGGTGGCTTCCAATATGGAAGTCGTGACCACTTTGGCGTCTGCTTCGCTATTGGCTCCTGCCTGATTCCCCAGGAGTTCTTCCAGTTCGACGATTTCCTTTTTGAGGTCATTCAACTGTTGGCGCTTGGCATCCAGCAGGGTGCGTTGGCCGGCGGCATCAGCAGGGATGGCGGTATCCTGGCCGGGTTGGCTGCATGAGCCCAGCAGGACGGTCAGGATGGCGAGGGTAAGTAGAGACTGTTTCATAACGGTAGGAGGAGATTTTATTTACCTAAAGCGTTTTCGAGGGATTGGATGGCGCGCACGACATCGTATTGGGCCTGGACGTGTTGGCGTTGGGCGGTGAACAAGGCCTGTTCGGCCTGGTTGATCTCCAGACTGGAGCCGACACCCTCCCGATATTTGATCCGGGTGGTTTCATAGATCCGTTCGGCCAGATTGAGGTTCTTTTCCTGGTTTCGCAATTTATCTAGGGCGTTCTTGTACTGATCACGGGCGTTCTGAACGGTCATATCGATCTGCTGTTCCAGCATCCCGATCTGGACAAGAGTGTTTTGCTCGGTGACTTTGGCTCGTTGCACACGTCCTTTGGTCAGAAATCCATCAAAGATTGGAGCCTTCAGGCTTACACCTGCAAAGGATGCATTTGCCCAAATACCATCGTCGACAGTGTCTCCCTGGAAGGTCCGTTGGAAGTTGGCAAAACCGTATAAGCTGGGGAGGTATCCGTATTGTGCGAGTTTGACATTGAGCTCCGCCAGGTTCTTCCCCTGCATGGATACCCGATAGTCCGGCCAGCGCAAATAGTCCACCTTGCCGGTCAGGTCCTGGGCATCCGGTGCAGCGAGAAGGTCTTGCAGATTGCCGGTAACATCCAGGTCTTGAGACATCGGATATCCCATGACCATTTTGAGACCATTGAGGATCACTTTGCGTTGGTTGGCGAGGTTGTCCCGTTCGGTTTGAATGGTGGCAATGGACAGGTCGAGGCGATCGACATCCAGCAGTTCGACAAAACCTTCATCGAAGAGGGCCCTGGTTTCGGTGCGCAGTTTCTGAAGGTTGGCGATGTTCTTGTCGAAGTTCTTCAGGTTTTCATCGACCAGCAATACGGGCAGGAAGGCGTCGATGATTTGATATTTGACCTTGCGTTGTTGGCTGATCAGTTCCTGGGCGGTGTAATCCCGATAGCCGCGTGCGGCTTTCAGTCCGACGAAATAGCTCGGATCGAAGAGCATGGTGTTCAGTGCCAGGGTGCCAGTGAGGTTGTTCTTTACACCGAATTGAACAGCGCGTTCAGCGTTTGGATCGGGTTGGCCGGTGTTGGGGTCAATGAAAAAGTCTGCCGGTAGCACAGAAGTCGGTACCTCCATATAGTGGGTATATCCGATATCGGCGGAGAGTTGGGGGATACCAAAGGCTCGACGTTCGGTGATCTGGCCGTCGGCGTCCTCGATATTGAGGCGAGCCAGTTGGATCTCCTGGTTGTTGGACTGCGCATAGTTGATGGCCTGTTCGAGGGTCATCGGGGTCTGTGCGGTCAGGCCGGAGGCGGCCAGGAGGATCAGGAAGAGATTCCGGATGCGCATGATGATTGGGTTTGCAGGTATTGACGCCCGGCTTCTGTCAGGACGCCGTACAGGTGATAGGTCAAATGGTTGGCCACAAGTTCAGCCTTGTCGTACTGATCGTGGGGAAAATATTTTTCATCGATCAATGCCAGTGCTTTGATCACATAAAGGCGGGCAATCACGGCCGGATCGAAGTCGGATCGATAGAGACCTTCTTCCTGGCCTTTTTCAAGGTTGGTGCGGATGATCTGATAGATATGATCGCGATGCAGTTGGTTGATCTTCAGCCAGGATTGGCGGTAATACTTACGCAGGTCGTAGAGCAGGAGCGGTGTCATCCGTCGGAGGGTGTCACCTACCATTCGGGATACAGCCAGCATCTCGTCGATGGCGTTGGCGGCCTGGGCGCGTTGATCTTCGATCATGGCCACTTCGGCCTGGATATGGTTCTCGACAATGTGGTCGATCAATTCGGCTTTGGTGGGAACCGCCTGGTAGAGGGTCTTCTTGGACATGCCCAGTTCGTTGGCCACGTCGTCCATGGTGACACTTTTGACGCCGTAGCGAAAAAAGAGGGATTCAGCGGTCTCCAGGATGTGTCGAAGTGTACTCATAGCGGGTTCGAAGGACAAAGTAACGCTGGAAACGCTGAATGGTTGTAACGTTTCCTCAGTTTTTTCGATAGAAATAACATTTGGTTCGACGAAAGGAAGACCAGGCATGTCAGTCGTTTGCCGGGGTAGGGGCTGGGTAGACGGAATAAGGTTTGGGAGATGAGTTCCTGCGTTCCTGATTGCTGGTTCCTCATTCATTCGACGACTGAAGTCACATTTTCATTCTATTCGTCATTTCGTCTCTCTGCCCTGCCGACCCTTGGTCCTCCCAGCGGGATATTTACGCCATTAAACGAGCAATTGGATGTAAGGGTCAATCAAGGATTGTCATCCATGTTCTTGCATCCCTTCAGGCGCATAATAACGCCTTCGTCGGTCCGGACAAGCTCCAGCGTCGATCCCGATTCCTGGAAACAATCTTTTTGGTGTTTTGGGGGTTATATACCTTCGTAAGGGCTATAGTAAAAAGCTAATGTCAGCCTAAATTCAACACCAATATGAAAACGAATCTAAACCTGATCGCCACGATCGCTGCATTTCTCATGCTTTCCTCCTTTACCGGAAAGGATCCGCTCCATATTGTTGGAACATATGGGATAACGGGTTCTGATCCATCACAGATCAAGCTGGTCCTGGAAGCTGACCATACCTTTGTTTACCAGGATCTTTCCCGTTTGAACAGGAAGATCTACACTCAGGGAACATGGGCTATGAAGGGGCAGAAAGTGGTGTTAACAGGGATCGATTCGAAGAACAAATTCCATAATGTCTGGACCTTTGAAAGCCAGGGCCTGGTCGCGAAATCCAGGCGGGGACTCAGTTTTTACAGATTGTGCAGACTTGAGGAATAATCGTGTAGTCTTCCGTCAAAACGGAGGATGAATGGTTTCGGTGATCACTGGTGAAATTTCGTTGGTTGTCAGCCAGGACGGGGACTGAGGGATATATGCTCCTTCGCCACTCATCAACTTTGTCGCACGAGCCTGATCCACGCAGGTGAAGGAGGCGATTGGAAAGCTGTTAGAAAGAGGTTGGTATACTTTCTATATACTTCATAGCTACTTGATCCTTACTTCATTTATGCATCATGATGCTCCGATCAATGCTGGAACAGACAACTTGCTCGCGCAAAAATTACTCATTATGCGAGTAGAATTTGTTTCTTTTGATCCTTGTGGCCTTAGCCAGTCAAGCGCAAGAAGTGGAGAGACGAGACAGTGTCAAAGTGCTGTTGGAGCTGACAGGCGCTGCAGCCATCAGGATGCAGATGGTCGATCAAATGATCATGCAATCCAAACAAATAGAACCCTGGGTGACTCCTGAGTTTTAGTTCATATTTATATTCGATGCACGCATATTGTGGATTTGATCGTGTCGATCTATAGCAAGTATTTTTCTCTTGAAGGTGTTTTTGAATTGATCGATTTTTAGCGATCACCTGTAGGGAGAGAATTGTTAGCCCGTCAACCTTTGAACAAGCAAGAATCGATGGCCGCCGACCAACTTTGGGGCTGGAGATCAGCAGGAACGTAATCGAATGGTTGGAGATGGACGGGTATGAATAGTGGCCTCTTTTCAAGACCAGGAACCCAGCAACACAATTTCAGATAGAATCTAGATCATGCCGATCATCACCATGGCCTCCAGGGTGGGGACAACACTTCCACCTGCTGGCTCAAGCGTGACGGCATAACCGCCAGCGGTTGCCTGATAGGGTACGGTGACTAGATACTGGTCTCGTGAAATGCTAAGCGGTAAGACACCCATATCCACAGGCTGGCCGTCGATGAGGGCCCAGAGTTGGTATTGTTTGCCGGTAGGTGAAGGTGGAATACTGGCCAGGTTGACAAAGGCTGTTTGTCGATCTTCGTTGAAGAGGACCGTAGCTGATGATCCGGGGCTATTGTCAGTACCCTGCATGATCACGGTGCGGGTATTCGGATCCTGGAGGAAGGCCATGATGCCAGCGAGGGAGTCGGCCTCCATTCGGCTGGAATCGCAGCAGATCTTCTGTGAATCGGCATTGGATGTCAGGGCATTCAGATCCTGATGCAGTTGTTGATTGGTTATCCATAGCCAGATGCATCCGGCTGTCAGTAGAATGCTCGCTGCTGCCAGGAAGCGGGTCCAGTTGGAGGCTGGGTGTTGGATGGTTGGTTGGGTATGGTCCAGGCTGTCAATTCGTTCCTTGATGGATGTCAATGTACCCGGAGGCGGGGTCACCGCTCCGGCTTGGGCATAGCTTTCCAGGGTCTTTTCGATCTGGTCGATCTCCAACCGTATTTCCTCGTGCTGTGCAGCCATGGCCTCCACCTCGCGTTGTTCTGCGGGGCTGAGTTGGCCGAGCACATAGAGCTCGAGAATGCCGGATTCGATATATGCCTTAAGATCCAAGGGTCAAGTGCATCAAGGTGAACAATATTGCGAGCAGCAGGACCATCAATCCTTCGCCAGCCAGCAGGTGGCGCAGGGTAGACAGGGCTTTTCGCGAACGCGTTTTTACGGTGCCGAGCGGAATGTTGAGTTTTTCAGCCGCTTCGGACTGAGAGTACTGTTGAAAATAGAGCAATTCAATAATAGACCGATGATCCGGATCCAGTTGGTGGATTACTTTCTGTAATCCCGGGTCCCTCTGATCATCCGTTTGGCTGAATGCTTCCTGATCATATACGGAGTCGGGGATGGAATCGGTTTTCCGTCCCTGTTGATACGCACCGGATCGACTGGTATCTATGGCGGCATTGCGGGCAATACGCGCCATCCAGGTGAAGAGTCGTCCCTTGGCCGGATCATAGCGATCGCCATTCTGCCAGATCTTGACAAATGCATCCTGCAACACCTCCGACCCCAGATCCCGGTCGGGAATCAGCTTGAGGATCACATTGTACAAGGCCCCCGAATACAAGCGGTAGATCTCATCGATCACCGACTTGTCCCGCGAACGAAGGCGGGAAATCAATTGAGGGTCCTGAGCGGTCAGGGTCATGCAGTGTGGGTCAAGGTTGTCAAATCTATCACTTTTCACCAGATCTAGCTCAAAACGCAAGGGGCTTCGCTTTGGACGGTAGGCTCATCATGACGGATGTTCGCTTGTCGCTGAACCGGGAGGGATGGTCCGTTAAGTACGGAATAAACCAGTTCATGTGAATTGGTTTCCTTCTTTTTATTTCATCTAAAGAAAGGATTAATTTTATTATTGTAGCAGTGCATGAGCATACAAGCGGCTTCGAGGTCTTGGGTGGTGAGAAATAGTATTCCTGGTTCCTTTGTTCCTGATTCCTGGTTGGTTTTAGGAAGGGAAGTCGGTTTCAATCGTTTGGCTGCTTGTCTGCCACCAAGCATGGTTCAGAGTTCCAGGATGGCTGAGTGTTTGGCAGGGAGTCTTGACCGTTTGGCTGTTCCCGGACGATGCCTCCAAATCCTCATGAGTCCGATCAGGCGCCACAAGCCTCGTCTGGGGTTCGAGGACAGAGCCTGACGGCTCGTCTGTTCAAGGTTTAACGTGGACCACGTTTAAGCAGAAAGTTGGCTGGTTTAAGGGCGGAGTTTTTCCCCGAGCCATCGGGAGAGCCGGCTGGTGAAGTTCAAAGCCTTTGTAGCTGGTTCCTGGTTGGTCGAGTTGGGCACTCTGGTTAAACGATTGGCAGCCAAACTTCACCCAACTTTAAAACTCGTGCGTACCTGCAATCAGGGGTACGCCTGGTCTTATTGGTTCTTGGTCTCTTTTGGTGGTTAGTCCTGGTGCTTGGAAAACTTCATAAACAGTTGTAATTTACACGGACAGGAACGGATGACAGAGCTTCAGCTATAGCTTGTCCGTACTGGAGTATTTGTTTGACGATGATCAACACTCTACTTATTGATCAGCAAAGAGGAAGGATCCTCACCCAAGCGATTGCCATAGAGCGATGGCTTGACTCTTCCGGAACCACCGTCGGTGTCCCGACTTCAGGTGTAATATCCGGCATATCCTCTGAAAAGGAGGAGCTTTCAGTACTGTCACAACTGGACATGCAAGTGGCTGCTGACATACCTGCTCTACAGCTGGGCCAACCGGGGATCCATCTTCAAGCACCAATTGTACGCCTAATGGGCTACGGTGATGTCCATACAGGCGGAAGAATGTGGTCAAAAAGCGAAAGATGGATACAGGATTGTAGCGGTTATAAGTAAGTTGTGTTTCATTATGACAAACCGCTAACTAATGATAAAATTCTTTATGAAAATTCAAATTCTTTCATTTTTTGACTTGCAATTTTTCTTCTGATTTTGACCGTTTTTACATAGGCTGAATAAGACTTCTACCTAGATCATAATATATAATTTGCAAACAGTCTATATAATGACTAAATTTATAAAACACTAACAACCAAAACTTTATCTGTCATGAAAATTTTTAAATACTTTTTTTTTACGATTTTATTGATTAATCTTTTGTTTTCATGCGACAACTCTAACGACACATTAGATAAGCGCCTTGTCGCGATTGAAGCGGCAATTAATATAAACCGCTCAGGTTCGCAAGACATTGAAAATGGTATGTTAGGTGGAAAAATTTACTCAATAGCATTCCCTGCTGTAGACAATGGAGAGCAAGATGCTAGTTTGTTTTTTATTAATGATATAAAAGGAAATTTAATCTCAATTGGATTTAAAACAGATAATTATGGTTTATATTTTGAAACTATTAATGGTGGAATTATAGATTACCCAAATGGAAAGGATATAGTGTTAACACCTGGTCAAGAAACCGCACAGCAAGCAGTTAATTGTAGAAGACTAATTAATAGGTTAGGCCTGACAAATTCAGCACTGGTTGCCTGTGCGCAAGCTGCTTGCGAAGCGGCAGTTTGTAGAAATGGTGGTTCTTGTGGCGGAAGTAGTCAAGGTTATTTAGATGCCGTTACGGGAGTATTTTGTGGTACCGCAAAAAACGGTGTTGTTTGTCATAATTGTAATGAATAAATTTTCTTTTTCTTATTATCTGGAATACAGCAGCCATTGAAATGAATCAAATAATCCAATCATTAATTCTTGAGATTCTCGATAACTTTCAATCTTAAACCTGTTTAAACAAACTAAAGTTATAATTGACTTGAGCGGCTATATAATCGAAGTTATACTAGTCTGAAATGAACAAACTTCAACTAAATAAAATTGGTGCAAAAAAAACAATTGTAACGTACATACAACTAAAATAACGAAAGCACAACAACGTGTATAATTAATTGCTTTGGTCGTTGCCTATTTGGAAAATTCCTTCGGAATTTTCTCGCGTTCGTTTTTGTTTACTAAATTAGTTGCTGAAACACGCAACTAACCATACACAAAACCGATGCGACGCCATTCGGCGTAGCATCGGCTTCGGGTGCATGTCCACGCGCCCTGATGCACGCCGCCCTTCGGGAACGGCGCTCATCAGGGCACATGTCGGCATTGAAAAATTTCAAGCTCGCTTCGCTCGCTTGATTTTCCAACTCCGCATGTACCCGAAGCCGTTGTATGCAATGTTGAAACAAAAATCACGTTAACAAAAAAATGGCATTACAAGAAGAATTTGAAGAACAGGGAAACTGGCTATTTAAATATAGAAGTTTTTTACCTTTAATCGTTTTATTTATCGGAACAGCTCTTTATTTACGAACTGAAATTTATCCTGAAACATTTATTTTAAAAGAAACACCGTATGAGATTTATTATGAGGCAATTACGCTAATTATAAGTTTGATTGGACTTTTTGTCCGTGTTTACACAGTTGGACACACACCAAAAAACACTTCGGGACGAAACACAAAGCAAGGACTAGTGGCGGACGCTTTGAATACTACTGGTATTTATTCAGTTGTAAGACATCCTCTTTATTTAGGAAATTTTTTAATGTGGTTCGGACCCGCAATGTTAACTGGACATTTTTGGTTTATTATTGCTTTCATACTTTTCTATTGTGTCTATTACGAACGAATTATGTTTGCAGAAGAACAATTCTTAAGAAGAAAATTTGAAGCAAGATATTTAGAATGGTCTAAAAATGTACCTGCGTTTATACCAAATTTCAGGAACTTTAAAAAATCCGACCTACCTTTCAGTTGGAAAAAAGTATTGAAAAAAGAAAAAAACGGACTTTTTGCTTTATTCTTAATCTTCTGTGTATTTGACTTGGCTGGAGAGTTTGTTAATAATACAACTGACTACAATTATTTTTTAATAGCAATGTGTCTTGTGATAGGGTTTAGTTATATTGTCATAAAATACCTAAAAAAGAGAACCGATTTATTAAACGAATTGGATAGATAAAACACTGCATACAACATAGTATAAGCGTAATGCGGGCGAAAGTGCTAAATCTAAACTTATTAAATATTAACAAGCTTATGGTTTAACTGAAAGAGAAATGCAATTAATCCCGCACTACGCTTATACTTTACCCGTTAGCAATCTTTAATAATGACGAACGTCCTTAAACCGATAATTCGCAGTCCGATTCGTCAAATTCTAGGTAAAGAGTATTTTATCTTGAAGAGAAAGTGGAACTGGATTTTTGGTGGCACAAAATGGACTCGACAAATCAGTTATGAAATTGACGGCTTTACAGTTTTCAAGCATCAATCAATGATTCTCAGACCATTGAAGGATGTAGACATGTACCTTCAAGAAAACAAGAGAGCGAACTTAAAACTGGCGGTCGAGAGGTTAAACAACACTACAATAAATGCAGATGAAACATTTTCTCTGTGGAGACAAGTGGGTCGACCAACCAGAAACAAAGGTTATTTAGAAGGATTGGTTCTAAATCAGGGCAAAATTGACAAAGGGACAGGTGGCGGTTTATGTCAACTGGGAAATCTATTGTTTTGGGTTTTCGCACATTCTCCGCTGACTGTAATAGAAAGACATCGTCACGGGTTTGACGTTTTTCCAGACGTAAACAGAAAAGTTCCTTTTGGTGCTGGAGCGACATTAGCATACAACTATATTGACCTTCAAGTTAAAAATGAAACTTCAAACCAATTCCAAATCAAGCTTTGGCTTGATGAAACGAACTTACATGGTGAACTTATTTCAAATCAACGACCGAAATCCACTTTCTCAATAGAAGAAAGGAATCACCTCATCAATCAACAAGTTTGGGGAGGATACACGAGACATAATCAAATTTTCAAACTTGAAAAAGAGGAAAACGGTAACGAAAATGAATCGCTACTCGTTGAGAATCATGCAATAATGATGTACAGTCCTTTTATTGAAGAAAGGAACAAAAAAATCGACTGCTAACAGAGCATATAGATTATGACGGGCAAGGTGGTTAACGAAGCTTTCATCAGCTAATTTTGCTTGTCAGGACAGTAGCAATGAATAGATATCATGTCCCTTGATCCATGCCTGGTCTAGTTTACAGTTCAGCTCATCAGCCTGAAAACTCAGTCTGAAAGTGGTGGTTTTGCGGAATAGTTTACGTCATGTAGGATTATTGCCATTCGCTGTCCGCTTTTCGCCATTCGCCTTTCGCTGAATCAGATTGGTTTCAATGCAGCTTTGGATTTTTTTTCACTTTTCCGGCCCTTTGTGTTATTAATCGCCATGTTTTCACATATCCTCAAACCTCCTTGTTGTGGATTTTGTTTCGCCCCTTCAGGGCTTCTATAGACTGCGTATTTGTATCGTTGGGCAATACCTAACGCTGGAATATGACACCCCTTCAGTGTTGACTATTTCGCCATTCTCCGTTTGCATGACCGGATATGTTTCACGGCATTTTTTAGTTTAAAATTCCTCATTCCTCCCGCCCCGGCGGGCATGCATTCTTCCCACCCTGGCAGGCAACAACGGTCAAGCAGTCCCTTTTCCTCCCGCTTCAGCGGGCATGTGTTCTCAACCTTTTATTTTTCGCCATAACGCCATAACGCCATAACGCCATAACGTCATAACGTCATAACGCCTCCTCTCCAGGTCCTCATTTTCTAGGATATTGACCCTACCATTCGCATTCTTGCAGGTAGTTGCTTATATTTGGTAGAACCGAAAGCCTCCGATGAAGTATCCAGCCCTCACCACACGGATCTCAGGTTTGCGTTCCATCACCGGAGCACTGATCCTGTTCCTGTTCGCCATCAGTCATCCATTGACCGCCCAGATCGAACAAAGTTGGTACCAGCTGACCCTGGGTGCCTCTGTAAACTTGCACAGTAATCTGGGTAAACGCGCTTTTCGAAACAACTTCCCCGGTATCAAAGCCTTTATTGGTTTTTCCTCTTCAAACAAGCTCAATCTCAATCGCGATAAAGACTTCGGTCTGTTTAACTTTTCTGTCAACCTGTCCATTTATAACAAGTCTCTTGGAAATAGTCTAAACCTTCTGTATCAGGATAATCAGATCGATTTGACCAGTTCGTTTACCCTCGGGGTGATTCGTGAGGCAGGGCCGTTGTATATACGGCAGATGCAGACTATCAATAACACGCCATTCTATAATTTGCGGCATGATGGAGAGTATGCGGTTTTGGTGTCTACCAACTTCATCCTGAATAATCACCGTCGAAATCAAACCGTCGGAGCGCTGACCCTGACGGCCGGCCGTTTTTCACTGAATTACTATAATGACGGTGGCCCTCCCATTAACAATATCGGATTGGGTGATGGTTTCGATCGATGGTGGACCGGTGGTGTCGGGATGTACCTCCATAACCGTGATGAATATAATGTGGCTGAATTCTACTTCGATCAATTCACCGGTTATGAAAAATTGATGTTCGAATTGGGTGGTATTTTTGGAATGGATATTCAGGATTATGACATATTCAGATCCTTCGAGAATGCCAGTGGGCAGACAGGCACCTATAATTTGACGCAGCCTTCCAACTTTGGGTATAACTATAATTCCTCCACCTATTATGCCCGGTATTTCTTCAGCCCACAGATTGGCATGCAGGTCGGCGTGATCGGATCCCTGCGCAATGCAGAAAAGGAAACATTCTTTGCCTTGCAGGATCTGATCCACTTGCTTAAACGGGATCCACTACATCCCAATAAGGATGTGAATCGACTCTTTTATGGTATCACTTATTATCAGCCCTATGAGATACGCTAATTATATCTTCCTTGGTCTGGTCATGCTTTCGGTGGGTTGCTCGCCCAAGTATTTTGTGCTGGAGGACATTCCTGGGGCGGTGCAGTTATATCATCCGAAAGCTGCTGCTGATCTTACGCAGGGATCTTCTTTTGTGATGACCCTGAAGCCACGGTCTTTTTATAAGAACAATGTAGAGGAGTCAGTACTGCTTCCTGACAATAGTGCCTTTCTTCAGAGTGGTGCATTGCTTTTACTCGATTCGACCGATGTATCCAATCCCAAATGGCATGCTTTTCAGAGTTGGGTTCAGAAATGTGATCACGGGTCCTCATGTAAGCAGTTGCATCAGGGGCAATATGTGGCTTTGGCTTCTATCAAAGGAAGGACACTGCATGATAAAACAGAGTATGAGCGGATCACCATCTTTTATGGACAGGTAGATCAGGGCAGCCTGGCTGAAGTCAAGGCATTTGCCGAGAGAATGCCCGAGAGTCAACGGACCAATATACGTTTGGATCATGAAGTGCTTCTCATTGGAAAGGGGAAAAAGGTTCGGACAGGCAAGGGTTCTGGCAGTGATCCCAAGTTGGTGGCTGTAGTCGAGAAATTTGCAGACCACTTATCCATCTATGCGCTAGTGGATAAAAAGCAGACCAATATTGGCGTGGAGAAGTCTATCATTTTTGATTTCCAGCAAATCTACGGGGAGCCCCTTTGGTTGGTCAGGGAGTGAAGTGCCGGTATGAAGGAGTTATTTCGATATTTCGATATTGAGTTATTTCGAGGAACTTCATATTTGATCTTGAGACGATGTGCTATAATGTAAAATGGATTTCTATTGTTGTTGGTGAATGTATACTATTGTCAACATGCCTGGTACCTGTTTGGACAATGAATCAGCCCGAATAGGTTGAGTCGTGTGTTCGAATGCATAGTTGGAAATGAATTATTTTGAAATAGAGAATGAAAAAGCAGTCCATATGAAATTATCTTTTGTGAGCCAAATGAATACCTGGAAGTTCCAATTTATTAGGTGATTGCTTGAAGATGCATGATGAATCTTATTCAATATTTATTCTCAATAACTCAATAACTCAATAACTTTCGCTCTAATCTGTTCTCCTCATTACCATCTATGAAGCCCGACTCCCCTTCCGTCAAGAAATTCCTTCAGCCAGATCAATCCTGTCCTTCGAGGTTGCGATCGCTCTGGCAGATCATTGTCGAACAGGTGAGGGCCTGGCGCAGGAGCCGGGGATGGAATGAAGAAGCACAGATCCTGTTGGCCATTTTGGGATTTCTCTACAGGCATTTTATCCTGATTATTTTGATTCTCACCCCCATCCTGTTGCTCTGGTTGATGGATCAGGGACGAGATCTTATTCTCAATCTTTTTCAGACAAAGGGCATTGGTGTTAACATCAGCGACTATGTACGTATGGTTTGGCTCGTGGCCATGATGGTCCTTCAGGCCTATGCGATCTGGGTGATTCCCAATTTTTATATCCAGGCGGAATTAGAGAAAAAAAAGGAGATGGATCAACTACGAGCGAAGGGGCTGCGTGAAGATCAACTTCCCTTTGGAGGGACCATAAGTATGTCATCCAATTTTCTTCGGTTGTTGGCCATACTGCCTTTTTTACTATACGGACTTACGTTTGCGTATCGCGTTGAAGTGGACGCCGACTGGAAGATCGGATACTGGATCACGAATGGATTGATTTCAATGATCCTTTTATTGGGCGGCATTTGTCTGGCTTATGGCTTGAAGCGGATCAGGCAAGTCGTAGCCCTGCTGATCGGTATTATGATCTTTATCCCGATCGGGTTTGCCCTGTTTCTGGGATTTTTTCCAAAAAGTCCTGAACTGGCTTATGCCTTGTTGGGGAATAGCCTGTTTATCAGTGCTCTCTTACTTTTTGCCATTTTTCACCGATGGGAGCGGAGGTTTGATGATGCTGCAGATTCAAAGCAGAGAAATCAGTTGACCTGGAAGGCAAATCAGATCTATAGATTGATCGGACTAGCTGTGCTTTTGATCGCCCTTGTGTTGATGTTTTGGCCGAACACAATGCGCATGGCCACTATCCCGGTTTTGATCTTTTTTGTAGCGGCCTATATTCTGCTCATCAATCTGATTACCTATCGGGTGAAACTGCTTTCCGCCACTCGGAAGATAGGTGTCGCATTGGGTATTCTGCTGCTTCTCATCCTGATGAATCTGAGGCCGAGTAAAGGACATTATATTCATCTGGTCAATGATAGAATGGAGGCACCCCGGGCATCCTATGCTGAATATCAAACGGCCTGGATAAATGAAAGACTTTCTAATGATACTTCTTGCGCACCGGTGTTCTATCTGGTGGCCGGAGAAGGGGGCGGAAGTCGGGCCGCTTATTGGACCAGTCGATTATTGGGTAAGCTCGACTCGGTTACAGATTATCGGTTTGCAAATCGCCTGTTTGCACTGTCTACGGTTTCAGGTAGTTCGGCAGGGACGTCTGCCTGGTACAAATTGTTGCGATTGAAAGACAACCGGAATTTGACAACGGGTCAAATGGATAGCATTATATACCGATTTTCTGAGCGTACGTTTGGACACAATTTTGTGACGGGTGGAATTATTGATGTATTGACCCGGGATTTTTTCAAAATGTTCCTGCTAAAAACATGGCGAAGTGACCGCAACCTTCGCTTGCAGGAAGAAGAAAACTATGGATTTCTATTTGGACTAGGGCGTCAATCGCTGAATTTGCGGAATACGTACAAAAGGGGTTCCAGTCATGTAGATTCTCTTCAATTACCAGGTCGGAAAGGGAGGAAGATACCCAACTTGCATTTTACTGGACTCCCTGAATTATATCACCATTCTTCCGGTGAGGTCAATTCCAGCTGGCCCTTACTTCTGTTTAACACGACGCATATGCGGACCGGCAGGAGAGGTGTGCTCAGTCCGGTAGCCTTGCATGAACATACATTTATCGATGCGATCGATGTGATCGATGAGTTTAAAGCCAAGTCGACCTGCTGGGAAGAGACCAAAGGAAAGACCATCGCTTTGGGGACAGCCAATAACATGAGTGAATTATTTCCGGTTTTCTCCGCTTTCAGCTATGTGGATGGTGTCGGCAACTTTATGGATGGAGGTGCCTACGAAAATAAGGGACTGACGACCATTCTGGAGGTCTATTCCAGTCTGCGTGCTGAACTGGACAGTTTATGTCCGGATGCCCGAATTGTAGTTTTGGCCATGGAAAACGGGAATGCTCCCGGTGAGTTGCCGCGGGCTCCGCTCCATCAAAGCCCGGCGATGCTCAGTCAAGCGGCATCTGCTCCATTCACCTCCCAAACAGAGGCTGCCAGGAAGCGGGCGATCCGTCTCTTTGGACCTGACAACCCAGATCAGCTGGTCTTTATGTCCTTGTCTGATTATCCGGTAGGTGCGCAAATTCCATTGGCCCGGGACTTGTCCAGGGTCAGTATTCGCTTGATGGATCAAGCAGCGGCGAAAGAAGTGGACCAGACCCTGGATTTACTACGGCAGGTTGACCCAGGATTATTTAACAGACAGTCTGGAGTAGAATAATACAGTTAGGAATCTTCTTTGAATATGGATTCCAATCCATCCAATCAAGCTGGTTGCTAGTACCAAGGTGTATGTATTGATATACACTTAATATTTATGTGTTTGTAGTGGATGTTGCCACAAAATTGGGTTCCAGAGGTGTGAATTTTGCATAACTGGGGTCGAGGGATTAATGCAAAGGATAGTCCTTGGCGTAATGGGTGCAAAATCAAAGGACGCAGGAGCCAGTTATGATGAGGCTTGAACTGATATTATGGTTGATTCTATTCGTACATACTAAATAATTTACTCTTGGAAATGACTTTCACTCGATTTGTTCTACGATATTTTTTACTACTCAGTTTATTATTGAGTTACATCTGCTTTTGCACAGCTCAATCTGATTCCTTAATTGTGGCTCCCAAGCCAGAAAGTTTTCAAAAGACAGAATACGATCTTTCTGGTTTTTATATTGGAATTGGCTTACAACATACCGCTATTGATGGTGGCTTTCTTGGGACTTCATCAATACCTTATATTGATGAAAATGGATTGACACAAACGACCTATTCCGCCGGATTTACACGATATGAATGTGAATTGGGTGTAACACACTTTAAAGGGATCTTGCAAACATATTTTTCCTTCCCCTTTATCATTGATCATGTTGTTGCGAATCCGGGTAAAGTATTGACGAAATTTGATAGTGGATTGAGTCTAGGCATGAGGGTATTTCCATGGAATTTTGGTAACCAGGTTGGCGGCCCATTTATAGGTTTTTCACTTAGTGACTTTACGCATGAGCAAACTGACTTGTCAGGCCGCATTTCTTCTAACCATTCAATAAAACCGATCCTGGAGGGTGGGGTGCATTTTAAAGGCAAGCGATTGGGAATGCTATTTAGTGTCAGTGGCTTTCTCAATTCTGATTCTAGAATTGCTGTATCCAAAACAAAAAATGCTGTTGCTAAACTTGTACCATTTTCATTGAATATGGGGGTTTCATACCAATTGAATTCTATCCCAAAGTTTAGACAGCTGTTCAGTCATTCTGAAAATGTGGTGGGAATTTCTGAAAAGAAACGAGGTGCATTTGGAGGGGTAGGCTTGGCAATGGCTGTTCCTGTTGGCAATTCCAGATATATTGAGGAAGACCGGCCTTACCTGCCAGGTAAACCTCCTTCAGGGCCTTATATTGATTTTCTCTATGGATATTATTTTAGTTCATTAAATTTGGCATTTCAGATCAGCCATGCTTCCTTTAATCATAATTATTCATCTTATGATTATAGTATCAATCTTCATCGGCGAATGACAAGATTTGAACTGATTTCATTTCTCGGAGGAACTCGAGCGTTTACACCGTTTTTTGGTGCTGGTTATAATTTGGAACAGCATGAATATGAAGAAAAGGATGGTGGTGATATAGTCATAGAACGCCAATCTAAAGATGGTGGTCTGCTGGTTACCTGCGGATTTGAATTCCGGCCTGACAGAAGAAACAATTGGCTGGCACTTCGATCCAGTGTTCGATACTTGCCATGGTTTATGTATGAGCCAGATCCACTGGCATGGGAGCCCAAAGAACTAAGACTCGACCAATTGCAAGTCACCTTTCTTCAATTTGTATATTATCCTGAACGGCATTATGCGAAAATTAAGGAGAAGAGAAGACTGAAAGATTTGAATTGAAATAGCATGAGATGAGTCAATAGGAAAAGTATTGAATCATGATTATGTTTACTCGACAGGCATGAAATTCAGATCCAGGATCAAGATATTGATATTGAAAATTCACAACCGATACCCATTGGCTTTCCTTGTTCACTTATTTGACAGCGGTAATTCTAGGAATGAGCGTTTATAGAGGTATTTCTGTATAGAGTTTGTTGCGCATCAATCCTTGCACCCCCATGGGGTACCTCGCTGGTATCGCCAGTATAACGATGGTTATGTTTGATGAGGAATTATTCGAAATAACTCCATAACTCAATAACTTTCCTCAACTCCTCAACTCCTCAACGCCTCAACTTTTTTCCTCGTGAAATACCACCAAGCCGGCAAGCCAATGAGAATAAGTAGAAGTCCGGTCATCGACTCTTTCGGGTAGACATACAGCGTATTCCCGACCAGGACAATACAGAATAAAATGAAGAGGATGGGCATCCAGGGATAACCAAAAGTTTTAGCCGTGATCTGTCCTCGCCGTTTGGCAATGATCAGGCCCAATGCACCTGCCGCATAAAAGATGAATGCGGCAAAGATGAGCATGTCTGTCAATTGATCAAAGGTGCCACTCAATACCAGGATGCATGACCAGATCATGGCAATTTTAAGGGCCACCGCTGGTGTATGGTATTTCGGGTGAACCTCCTTCGCCTTGGTGAAAAATACGCCTTCCTGCGACATTCTGAAATAGATGCGTGCGGCTGTCATGATGGTGGCATTTGTGGCACCAAACGTACAGATCATGATCAGGACGGAAATAAAGAAATAACCCGCATTGCCCAGAGCGTGGCGAGCCACTTCTGCCCCGGCAATCTGATTCCCAGCCTCATTGATCCCCCTCAGTTCGGGTATACCCAGAATATTTAAATAGGCATAGTTCACCGCCAGATAAAGCAACATCACCAACAGGGTTCCTGAAACGATAGCAATAGGAACATTTCGGCGAGGATTTTTGAACTCGCTGCTCATGAAGGTGATATTGATCCAGCCGTCATATGCCCAAAATGCGCTCAACATAGCTGCAAATAATGCAGAGTACCATCCCAGACCAGTCAGGTCGACTGAAGGTGGGCCACTATGGGCAAAGGCATCACTACCGCCACCATGGCTAAGGCCCAGTGCGATGATGAGGAGAATGCCCAGGATCTTCAATGAAGAGGTGATATCGTTCAGAGCGCCCCCTTTTTTTACGCCGCGGATATTGATCCAGGTCAATCCGATCACGGTGAGAATGGTCAGAATTTTCACTCCAGAGTTGGCGAATGGATAAATGAACCCTCCGATATTCAAGTCTGCCCAGGCTTCGAGTGGATTACTGAGGGGCATGAGATTATTGACGGACTCTGCAAACACATAGGCAATGGATGCTGCAGAAGCGGAACCGATCACCGAAAAGTAGGTCCATCCATACAGGAATCCAAAGAACTTGCCATAGATCAGGCGCAGGTACTCGTATTGTCCGCCGGCTTCCTCGGTCATGGTCGCCAATCCTGCAAAGGCAAACGCGCCGAACATGGAAATGATACCCGCCAGTAACCAGGCCAGAAGGATATCCCCTCCATCCTGCATGGTCTCCGCCATCGGGGCAATCTTCTTGAAGATGCCAGAGCCAATCATAGAACTGGCCACAAGAAGGATACCGGTAGACAAGCCGAGAACACGAAGGAGTTGGGGTGTGGAAGACTGTTGAGACATAGGTTGGGCATAGATAGGTCATGATGAAGGTAAGCAATGGCCTGAAGAAGGAATCATCCTGATTGAGGCTCCAATGACTTTATACCTATTGAGCAGGGGGAGGTGAACGGGTTGCCGAAATGGGTCATTCACCACCTGGTTGGAATTATTGGTCTAATATAAATGCCTAGTTTAGAGACTTATAAATATTCTGAAGACTAAATGAAAGACATGGAAAATCCAAAATATTTGGGCATGGGCATGGGCATGGCTGTAGGAGCCGGAATCGGAACCGCATTGGGCGTCGTATTTGGAAATATAGCCATTGGACTCGCCATTGGAGTGGGTGCAGGTGTGGCCATCGGCGCCAGTCTGGCCCAAAAGAAAAAAGATGAAGATCCATCGGATGGTGAATAGCCACAGACGACTAGAAAAATGGGTTCTCATCCTCTGAATCTCGCACTCCGATTTTTATTAGAAATCCTGGCCCTCATGTCTATCGGGATGTGGAGCTATCGCCTGGTATCCAACGGTTGGAAATATATACTTGCCGCATTAATCCCTATCCTCGTGGCTGCTGCTTGGGGGGTGTTCAATGTTCCAGGTGATCCGAGCCGATCGGGAGCAGCGCCAGTGATCGTGCCCGGCCTCATTCGATTGCTTTTGGAACTGGCGATTTTCGGATTTGCCGTGTGGTGCCTCCTCCAATCAGAGACCCCTCGTCTGGCCTGGATCCTCGGTGGGGTGGTGATCCTGCATTATGTGATTTCCTATGATCGAGTGGGGTGGCTTATTCAGCAATAAATAGGTTCAAATAAAGGCGCATTTCCCGGATTCTTGATGAAATAGTAATGGTCTGATCAGGCAAAACCGGCAAACAGCAGGAAGAGAACCCCAATCCCTATTCGATACCAGCCGAAGCCGGCAAATCCATAACGTTCAAGCAATTTGACAAACCAGATCACGGCACCGATTGCTGTGATAAAGGCGACAATAAAGCCGATGATCAACAAGCCCCATTGATCGCCAGTGATGGTGCCTTCAAATTTCAACAGGTCGTAGCCACTTGCCGCAGCCATCGTCGGAATAGCCAGGAGGAAAGAAAATTCAGCAGCCTGTTTTTTGGACAGACCGTTGACCATTCCACCGATAATAGTGGCTGCTGCTCGGGAGACTCCGGGGATCATGGAGATCACCTGAAACAGACCAATGAACAGAGCGGTTCGGTAGGACAGATCTGCCAGATTGGCCCCTTCAGTGGCTTGTCGGGCATGGAGTCGTTTGTCGATCACGATGAGGACCACACCCCCCAGGATCAGGGAGATCGCCACCACCCAGTGATTGAACAGGTAGGTCTTGATGATCTTGTAGAAGAGGAATCCGAGGACGGCGCTGGGCAGAAAGGCGACAAACAGTTTGTAATAGATCTCCGGTTTCAGCAAGAATTTTCGTGCATAGAGAAAGACGATCGCCAGGATGGCGCCGAGTTGGATGAAGATCTCAAATGTCTTGGTGAATTCATCTTCACCATATCCGAGTAAATGAGAAAGCAGGATCATGTGTCCTGTCGAAGAAATGGGCAGAAATTCGGTCAGCCCTTCGAGAATGGCGATGAGGATGGCGTCAAGTGTAGTCAATGAGCAGGATTTATGGGTGAAGATAAAGCAGGCTGCAAGAAATCCGAACTTTCTGAAAGGTAGAAGTCGAAACCCGGAAGTGGGAAGGCGGAAAGACCTGAGGACGTTGAGATTGCGATGTGTTACCCTTGGGGGCTCGGGGCTAGAGATGGTTCACGCAAAGGCGCTGTGTCGCAAAGGGAAGTCTGTCATTAGTTGGATATGTTCCTCCAACTTTTGACATAATGCCTCTTGATAAGCAAATCAAAGCTCGCAGAGAAATTTTTGAATTTCTTAGTGCCCAGACGATCCGCCACCTGGCGGATATCTGGATCCGGACCTTTAGCGTCCGGGGACTAACCTCCACTTTAGAACACCCTCAAGCGCTCTAGTAGAATTTCTATTTCACCGCTATAGTATCCTGAGTGGCTTACTGGTAAAAGTCGGAAGTCGCCCGTTTGCCGGTGATGCAGAAAAGTCGAAAAAGGGAGCAGGATGGAACGAGGATTCCCTTCTCTTGATCACAAATGCGTCGTTTCCTGCTCGAGATAATTCAGGTCTTTGCCAAAGGTCTCCGGCAAGTAATAAAGGGTGACCAGTGCGATCACTACGGTGATCCCTCCGACCAGAAAAGCGGCTGGGATCAAGCCCATGGAGCTGGAGGCGACTTTGAATCCGATGGTGATCGGAATCAGAGCGCCGCGGGCAAAATTCGGCACGGTGGTCGCCACAGTTGCACGTAAATTTGTTCCAAAGTTTTCAGCAGCGATGGTGACAAAAATGGCCCAGTATCCGCCACCAAAACCAATGAGGAAGATCTTGGTGTAGAAGGTAGACTGCGATATGTCACCTGAAATCAGATACCAGATAATGGTTGAGGCGGACAGGATATGAAAGATGAGAAGCGCTTTTTTACGGCTGCGCAGCCACTGGCTAAGGAGGCCACTGCTCAGGTCGCCAGCAGTAATGCCCACATAACACCACATCACCGCTTTTCCGGCGGTGGCAAGTGGGTCAGACATACCAAATTCCTTGCTGAACTCCGGAGCAAGTGTGATCAAAATGCCCACGATAAACCAGGTGGGTAAGCCGACCAGGATACATTTGAGATATCGCGAAAAGAGGTCTTTCCTTCGGAATAGACTGAGGAAGTCGCCCCGTTTGACATTAGCTTGACGGATGCCTTCGAACATGCCGGATTCAAAGACAGAAACGCGGAGGACAAGGAGGAGAATGCCCAGTCCGCCGCCGACAAAAAAGGCTGTTCGCCATTCCCACATCTGGCTGACAAAGTATGCAGCGACAGCACCGAGGATGCCGATGGTCGCGACGATGGTCGTGCCATAGCCCCGTTTTTCTTTTGACATGATCTCACTGACCAGGGTGATCCCGGCACCCAGTTCGCCGGCCAGTCCCAGTCCGGCAATAAAACGCAGCACCTTGTATTGTCCGACAGTCTCCACAAATCCATTAGCCACATTGGCCAACGAGTACAGAATAATGGATCCGAAGAGGACAGATAGTCGACCCTTTTTATCTCCCCACACCCCCCATAGCACACCTCCGATAAGCATCCCCGCCATTTGCCAGTTGAGTAGACTCAGTCCGATATTCTGGAGATCCTGGGCGTTTGTAATGCCAATCGCCTGGAGGCTTTCCATGCGGATAATGCTGAACAACAGGAGGTCGTATATATCTACAAAGTAACCCAGGCTGGCCACGGTGACAGTGGCATAGAGGGTCAGGTTGGAACGGGTTGACTCCATAGTGCTAAAGGTGTGTTGGTTTCAAAGCCTCCAAATCTACACTTCTGTAATGAAAAGTCGTTTCTCATTGTGAGCGTTCCTGGTTCATGTGCTTCAAGTTCATGATTGACCCGAGTGATGTGGACCTGGTTTTAATCGCCTGGAGGTTCAAGGTTTAAGGGGACCGCTGGCGCGGCCCTGTTTAATGTTCAAAGTGATATTTTCAGATAGGAACATTCGGCCCTCGTCTTGGCTTATTCCAACCGCTGCAGAGGGCAGGCATTCCTTAATCGAGAATACAAAACGCATCCCTGAACCTCCGAATCCTCCATGCTGGAAGGTGATCTGATTTATGATCGACTCCAGTTTTTCTTTCGCCCCTTCAGGGCTTTTGGATTGGTTTTGCATCATTCGTTGGGCGTTGCCCAACGCTGATATATTGCGCCCCTTCAGGGCTTGCAACCTGATTTTAGCAAGGTCAGTTTTCCGCTTTTCTCAATTTTCATTCCTGATCCTTCGAAATAGCGAAATAGGCCAATACCGAGATGACAAAATGCAAATTCCAAACCCGCCTTTCGGTGGCTAGTTAAATTCCAATGTTCAAATCGGAATGACCCAACACCCAACACCCAACGCCCAATACCAATTTCACCCCTCAACCCACGAAATATCGCAATCACCCAATATCGAAAGAACACATCCAGTGATGAGCGTAGTGGAAGCCAACACCTAACGCCCAACGGCCAATACCAATTTCACCTCTCAACCCACGAAATATCGCAATCACCCAATATCGAAAGAACACATCCAGTGATGAGCGTAGTGGAAGCTAGTACCTGACACCCAACGGCCAATACCAATTTCACCTCTCAATCCACGAAATATCGCAATCACCCAATATCGAAAGAACACATCCAGTGATGAGCGTAGTAGAAGCCAACACCTAACGCCCAACGGCCAATACCAATTTCACCTCTCAACCCACGAAATATCGCAATCACTCAATATCGAAATAACCCTAAAGCCCCATTTGCAGATGAGAAATTAAACAAGGAGCCATATGCTGTTGTTATTCCACCTATGAACAACAAATCCATCACACATTTCTATCGGGTCGATCAGCCACATATGGTGGGTGACGGTTTTCGTGTCAAAGGTTATTTGCCCGGACCCAGAAATCTCCAGCAACAGGTGAGTCCTTTTTATCTGCTGGACTATAATTCACCACATTTTTTTCCGGCAACGGATACACCTCGTGGTGTTGGCGTGCATCCACACAAAGGATTCGAGACAGTGACTGTTGTCTTCGAAGGGGAATTGGCCCATGCGGACTCGACAGGGAGCAGCGGTACGATCGGCCAGGATGAAGTGCAATGGATGACAGCTGGAGCAGGTGTCTTGCACAAGGAATTTCAGACTCCAGAATTCTCCAGCAAAGGCGGGGTTCAACATATGCTGCAATTGTGGGTGAACCTGCCTGCAAAGCATAAACATCATGCACCGCGATACCAGACCCTGACCCGGGAAAACATCCCTGTGGTTAAACTGGATGAAAAGGGCAGTGTGGTCCGAGTGATTGGTGGTGATTATATCGGTGTCCAGGGAGCAGCGGAGACCCTCAGCCCCTTGAGCCTTCTCGATGTCCAGTTGGTGCCAGAAAGCACAACCGCTATTCCGGTTCCTGCAGGATGGAACAGTTTGCTCCTGCAGGTCGATGGTCAAGCCACGATCCAGGATGACCAGGATGTCCAGGAAGGTGATATGGCGGTCATGGGGACTGAGGACGGGCAGATCACCATTCGGACAAACAAGCATGCCGCGCGGTTTATCCTGATGATGGGCCAGCCATTAAATGAACCGATTGTCGCCTATGGTCCGTTCCTGATGAACACGCAGCAGGAGATCGTGGATGCCATTGAAGAATTCCAAAGTGGAAAATTTGGACATCTTGCCTAGTGCAGGATGTCAAATTCCAGGGTGATATCTGTCAATGTGCCTGCCAGTTTCAGGATGAATCAATTGTAAACCGTCGTACTATTTCTTGAGTTGCGGAGTCGGGTAATGATTTGTAAATCCCTCACAGGAAGCCACTTATAGAGGAGCTGGAGTTGAAAATTCGGAAGTTTTTCTGTAACTTCCATGTGTGAATCGGAATTGCATTCTGGTCCTGATGTTTATCCTTGTCGTTTCCGGAGTTTCTCTGGAAGGACAATCCAATTATTGCCTGGAATTAAACCAGGACGGTCTCATCTTTTGTGATGATTTTGAGTCTCTCGATCCAATGTCTGACCGCTACTTTGAAGTGGGGAATAACGGAGGGGACTTTGTGCCCCTGGACGGTGTGGGACGTGAGGGAAGTCGAGCGGTACGGACGATCTGGCAAAACGGTGAGGTCGGTGCCGGTGGCATGAAAAAATCTTTTGGTCGCACACCTTCCAATTATATAGGAAAACATGCCGCCCATCCGGATAGCACATTTATGGAGGTCTACTGGAAGATGGATGTTCGCCATCAGGTGGGCTGGCAGGGAAATGGTCCGGCAAAATTAAGTCGCGCTCTGACCCTGGCTAATGCCAATTGGGCTACAGGTGCAATGGCCCACCTTTGGAGCGGCGGGCCTGGAGGGGAATACCTGGGAATGGATCCCGCCAGCGGAATTGATGTCGATGGCAACCTCGTGACCACCAAGTATAATGACTTTTCCAATATGCGTTGGCTGGGCTGGCTTCCCGGGATCACGCCTTTGTATGCAGATGAGCAAGCCGGCCGTTGGTTTTGCATTGAGGGTCATGTACGGTTGAATACTCCCGGACTGACCGATGGTATTTTCGAATTCTGGATCAATGACACGATTCAGGCTGGAAGTTATGGCTTGAATTGGCATGGAAACTGGAATACCAATCCAGACAACTACGGGATCAATGCAGTCTTTTTTGAGAATTATTGGAATGATGGATCGCCCATCCAGCAGGAACGTTATTTTGATAATATCGTCATTGCTACAAAGCGCATCGGCTGCCCGGAAACCATCACAGCAATTGATCCACTGCCCCTGCTTGAGAATAGCTTAAAAGTCAATCGTTATGGATTTGAATGGGATCTGCCTCCGGGGCTCCATGGAGAGATTTATTTGTATTCCCTGCTCGGACAGGTCGTACATTCTTTTGAAGCGCACGATATTGGCTTCTGCCCGTTTTCCCATGAGGTCACCACGGGTTTATGGTTTTATACCTGCAGATTGTCGAACGGGCAGATGATTAGTGGTTCAGTGTTGGTGCCGTAAGCAGGACAATTGTTAGCACCGTTGTTCGCTATTCGCTATTCGCCGTTCGCTTGAGGTCGTTGAGGTGAAGATTCCGCTCCGGATTGAGGGGGTAAAAGGTGAAGGGTAAAAGGTCAATGGGCCAACTTCAACGCAATACAAAATTCAAAACCCAGCCTCCGAGAGCACTAGGCTGTTTATGTAGACAAGCCAGATTAAATGGGGTTCGTCAGGGTCAGGAACTGAGGCCTACATTTCTCCTCGACTCCATGACTCCTCCACTCCTGAAACAGCTATTCGCTATTCGCTATTCGCCGTTCGCTTGAGGTCGTTGAGGTGAAGATTCCGCTCTGGATTGAGGGGGTAAAAGGGCAATAGACCAAACCTCAACGCAATACAAAATTCAAAACCCAACCTCCGAGTACACGAGACTGTTTATCCAGACAACCTAGATTAAATAGGGTTCGTCAGGGTCAGGAACTGAGGCCTACATTTCTCCTCGACTCCTCGACCCCTCCACTCCTGAAACAGTTGTTCGCTATTCGCTATTCGCTATTCGCTATTCGCCGTTCGCCTGAGTTCGTTGAGGTGAAGATTCCGCTCCGGATTGAGGGGGTAGCCGGTGAAGGGTAAAAGGTCAATGGGCCAACCTCAACGCAATACAAAATTCAAAACCCAGCCTCCGAGAGCACTAGGCTGTTTATGTAGACAAGCCAGACTAAATGGGGTTCGTCAGGGTCAGGAACTGTGGCCAGTATTTTCTCCTCGACTCCTCGACCCCTCCACTCCTGAAACAGTTGTTCGCTATTCGCTATTCGCTATTCGCCGTTCGCTTGAGTTCGTTGAGGTGAAGATTCCGCTCCGGATTGAGGGGGTAAAGGATGAAGGGTAGAAGGTCAATGGGTCAAGCCTCAACATAATACCAAATTCAAAACCCAGACCTGAGTGCACTAGGCTGTTTACGTAGACAAGCCAGATTAAATGGGGTTCGTCAGGGTCAGGAACTGTGGCCAGTATTTTCTCCTCGACTCCTCGACCCCTCCACTCCTGAAACAGTTGTTCGCTATTCGCTATTCGCCGTTCGCTTGAGTTCGTTGAGGTGAAGATTCCGCTCTGGATTGAGGGGGTAAAAGGTGAAGAGTAAAAGGTCAATGGGCCAAACCTCAACGCAATACAAAATTCAAAACCCAGACCCGAGTGCACTAGGCTGTTTATGTAGACAAGCCAGATTAAATGGGGTTCGTCATGGTCAGGAACTGAGGCCTACATTTCTCCTCGACTCCAAACTCATAACCTCCCTCCTACGCCAAAGCTTCGGCGGGCAGGCATAACCTCCTCAGTACTCCTCCACTGGCGTCGGATAGATCTCCTCGTAATCCATGACCTTCATGGTGGTCACCCGGCGATTGATGTCTCGTCGTTGAATGTCTTGAGGATTGGCGAGTCCGGCAGCAGCTGTCATTTCGATCAGACTCTTGAGAGTCTCTTTATGGAAATTGTACACCCGAATGGATTTGTCAGCAGGGTCTAGTCCACGGATGAGGCGTTTATCCTGTGTGGCCACCCCGACAGGGCAGGTGTTTTTATTGCACTCCAAAGCCTGAATACAACCCAGGGCCAGCATCATGCCTCGTGCACTGGCACAGAGGTCGGCCCCAATGGCCAGTGCTCGGGCCAGATGAAAACCGGTGAAGATCTTTCCGGAGGCAATGACTTTGATGTCTTTTCTTAAGCCCATTTTTAGCAGGGTGTCGTGTACGAAGACCAGTCCATCCCGCAGGGGCATTCCCATGGAATTGGAGAATTCGACAGGCGCTGCACCGGTGCCTCCTTCTCCGCCATCAACGGATATAAAGTCAGGTTGTATATCGTTATTTTTCATGGCCAGACAAATGGCAATGAATTCCTCCAGTTTGCCAATGCATAATTTGAATCCAATCGGTTTGCCGCCGCTTAATGTGCGCAGGGTTTGAATAAACTTTATGAATTCGTCCGGATTCGAAAATGCGCTGTGACAAGGCGGGGAGAGGACATCTTCCCCGGCAACCACGCCGCGAATTCTGGCTATTTCCTCCGTGTTTTTGACACCGGGTAGAATGCCACCATGACCGGGTTTCGCGCCTTGGGAGAGTTTGATCTCGATCATCTTGACCTGCGGCAGGGTAGCATTGACTTTAAATTTTTCCGGATCGAAGTGGCCATCCGGTGTCCGGCATCCGAAGTACCCTGTACCGATCTGCCAGATCAGATCGCCACCCGGTTCCAGATGAAATGGGCTGATACCGCCCTCTCCGGTATTGTGCGCAAAACGACCCAATTGGGCTCCCTTGTTGAGGGCGAGGATGGCCCGATTGCTCAGAGAGCCATAACTCATAGCGGAGATGTTCAGCAGACTGGCCGAATAGGGTTGGGTGCAGTCGGGTCCACCGATCAATACCCGGGGGTCCATTTCTGTTTCGTCGGCCTGGCGGGCGAAGATGGAATGCTCCAGCCATTCGTATCCGGAACGGTAGACATTCATTTGTGTACCAAAAGGAGTGGTGTCGTTGGTTTTTTTGGCGCGTTGGTAGATCAATGTGCGAAAAATGCGGTTGATCGGACGTCCTTCCGTATCCGTTTCGACAAAGTATTGCATGATCTCCGGGCGAAACGATTCGAGGACGTATCGCAGACGGCCCACCAGTGGAAAATTGCGTTTAATGGTATGCCGGCGTTGAAGGATATCGGTATACCCCATGATGAGCAAGGGACCAATCAACAGAAAGAACCAGAGCACCCATCTATAAAAATATCCCGTGATCAGCAATGCGGAGGTGATCAGGAAGGAGAGTAAAATGAATAATTGTCTGGCCTTCATTTCAGTGCTTTTGACGTGCGGGGTGAAGATATAGAATGCAGACACCACCGTTCCGGAAATCATGAATTCTATGCTCGAAAGACTGTTTCAGCTTTGATGGAATAAGGATTTGAGCGGTGCCTTCAGATATCGTATTCGACATGAAGGTTGGATAGGAATCAAGATTATTTTTTGTCTGGATTTGCACTTTTTGAAAATGTCATGTAGATTTAAGTCTAATTTGTCTGAATTAGGGTGTGAAATCTCTGAAGCAGGGTAGGCTGTCGACCAAATGGCCTACCCCTGCTTACAGGTTTTACGAACATTTTCATCCCAAAACGATGCCTTGGCAATTGCCATAGGTGGCTGATAATGGTGTATCCTATCTGGAATGACGGGATACTATTGCTGAGGTATGTCCGGCAAATAAATAAAGACAAAAATGTCTTAAAATATAGTGTATTTCTTAAATCTCATTTATGAACATGTAAACAAAACACAATGAAAAAGTGGACTACACAAATTGCGATCAGCTTCTTCTTCCTGCTGATGGTTTCAACGGTTCAAAGCCAGGGCAATCGAACCATTGACGGGTTTAACAACAATCTGATTTATAAATCCTGGGGCGCTGCGGGAGAAAACCAACTAACCCCTGGTACAGTGGCTTATGCTGATGGCATCTCCGAACCTGCCGGGCCCGATCGGCCCAATCCCCGATTGATCAGCAATCTGCTATTTACCCAGAATACACTGGCCAATGATCCCAAAGGGCTCAGCGGGTATTGCTGGGGATGGGGCCAGTTTATTGATCATGACATCACCCTGGTCAGGGACAATGCCAGTGAAGGCATCACTATTGCCATTCCGATGGGTGATCTATTTTTTGATCCGTCTTCTACGGGGACCGTGGTCATTCCTATGGCCAGATCTGAATCAGATCCCGTCACCGGTACGGATCCATCCAATCCCCGGAAACATGTCAATGGGATCACATCGTTTATTGATGCATCTACCGTGTATGGCTCTGAGGATGATCGGGCTGCATGGTTGCGGACCTTCTCTGGCGGACACTTGAAAGTATCTTCTGGAAATCTGCTTCCCTGGAATACCACCACTGGTGAATTCGGTGCACCCATCGATGCCAACAGTCCAGAAATGGCCATGCCATATCCCAACGTGAAAAAATGGTTTGTTGCGGGCGACATCCGAGCCAATGAAAACGCATTCCTCACCTCCATTCATACCCTTTTTGTCCGGGAGCACAATCGTTTATGTGATGAATTGGCCGGCTTGCATCCTGACTGGACAGATGAACAATTATATCAGTATGCTCGGAAACTTGTGGGCGCCCAGGTACAACACATCGTATACGAAGAGTGGCTGCCGGCAATGGGCATGGAAGTTCCGGATTATGAGATCTATGATCCTTTCACCAATCCAGGGATCATGAATGTTTTTTCTGCGGCAGCCTACCGGTATGGCCACACGACTATCAACAGTTTACTGGTTCGGATGAATAACGACGGGTATTATATAGCCCAGGGAGATATTCTGCTGCGGGATGCGTTTTTCAATCCGTATGCTATTCTGGATGTCAGTGGTATTGATCCCTACCTGATCGGGATGTCCACTGTTGTCCAGCAGGATTTTGATTGCAAAATCATTGACGATTTGCGCAATTTCCTTTTCGGGAAGCCAGGTTCTGGAGGTATGGACCTCGGGGCCATCAATATTGCCAGAGGTCGTGAACGGGGTCTGGCTGATTACAACACTGTTCGCACAGATTTTGGATTGCCTGCGTTCACCAGCTTCAGTGATTTTAGTTCCGATCCGTTGATGAATCAGACTCTGGAGTATGCCTATGGTTCTATGGATAAAGTGGATCCCTATGTGGGTATGCTGGCAGAGGATCATATGCCGGGTGCGTTGTTTGGCAATACAGTGATGACGATCATCGAAAAGCAATTTATAGCCTTACGTGATGGTGATCGATATTATTTTGAGAATGACATCGAGATCAGTGAGAAAGAGAAGGAATGGATCCGAACAGTTCGATTGGCTGATGTTATCCGACGGAATGCTCCGATCACCGTCATTCACGATAACATTTTCCAGGCACAACCACTGTTGTCCAGTCAGCATTGGACCTCCGGTCAAGAAATTGAATTTGCGCTCTATCCCAATCCGGTGCGGGAGAAAGTGGTATTGCGTGTGCCTGCAGATGACCATGGTCAGTCTATGATTCGCATCACGGATGCATCCGGGCAAGTCGTTCTCGAACGGTCTGCTCAGCTCTCCCAGGGGAATAATACCCTGACCCTGACGCTGCCCGGGCAATGGCCTGCAGGAGCTTACCAACTGTCGATACAGGGAGGGGATCGTATCGGAGTAAAGACTTTTGTGAAAGTGGAATGAGTGATGTATGAAAGTTGAACAGGATCAGGTGAGGTGTGGTTTGCCAGACCCATCTGATCTTTGTTCCAACTGAATCAGTAGGTCCTTTTCACATAGGATTTTCTGGTTTCCCATGTGGGGCACTTATCTTCGAAGCATGAACACGTATAAGTTAAAACATGAAAGTACTTTCCAACGCCAGTAATTACGGTCTTCGAGCATTACTGTATATCGTTTCCAGAAAGAGCGGCGGAGATGCCTATGTGTCTTTGGGTGAGATTTCGGAAGAGTTGGATATCTCCTTTCATTTTCTGACCAAGACTATGCAATTGCTCACCCAGGGCGATATCCTGGTGTCCTACAGAGGCCCGAATGGAGGGATCGCTCTGAAGCGCCCTGCGGAGGAGATCATGTTGATCGAGGTCGTCAAAATTCTGGAAGGTCAGGATTTCTTTGATACTTGTATGTTGGGCCTGGAAGGGTGCGATGATTGTAATCCCTGTCCCGTCCATCATTTGTGGAGAGAGATCAAGGGGAAGGTCAAACACGATTTTGAGACGACCTCCCTGGCGATGATGGGTCAACGGATTATGGCCGAAAAACTGCGGCTGATCCCTTGATTTTAAGTGCTTTATGTCCTCTGTCAATCAGTTTGGCATTGCTTTTGATTCAAATAAGACATAATAGTCTTAAATGTGAAAACATTTTAACACCCTGAATATCCAGCCTTTTACAAACGGAACACTATGGCCCAAGACAATCACACCAATGGAACAGCCGCTAAAGGCATCAGTTTTTTCATGAACACCGCCAACTGGTGGAAGCCCCTCCTGTTCATCCTGATCATCAGTGTGGCCGGTGTGGGAATGATCGGGTATCAGACCTACTTCGAAGCTCCTCCGATGTCTGGATTCCAGTCTGAAGATGGGCAACCCGTCATTACCCAACAGGATATTATTGACGGGCAAAAGGTCTTCCATAAGTATGCCTTGATGGAGTACGGCAGCTTTTTCGGGGATGGCGCCCAGCGGGGTCCTGACTTTACAGCTGAAGCGCTTCACCTGATGTCCGACCACATGCAAGCATATTATCTCCAGGAGTTTGCACAAACTTCCGGACGTGAGCCCACAGACATGGAAGCACGGATCACGAGGGAGGATGTGATGGCTGAATTGAAAGTCAATCGGTACGACAAAACTGCAGATATTGTCACCCTGTCAAATGCCCAGGTGCATGCCTGGGAATCTGTCCGCAAATATTATCAGGACCGCTACCTCCAACGCGACGATCATGAAGGTTTTCCCTATCCCGGATATATTTCGGATGAGGACGAACTATCTGATCTGAGTGCATTCTTTTATTGGGGCGCCTGGGTATGTGTGGCCGAGCGGCCGGGTGAAACATTCAGCTACACGCATAACTGGCCTTTTGATCCGGATTCCGGAAATACACCGACTTCTCCGGTAGTTCTCTGGACAGTGTTGGGATTGCTCGGATTTGTCCTGGGTTGCGGCATCGTCCTCTATTTTATCGGGCAATACAATCAGCTCCCCAACAAATACTTCAAACCCCCATCACGAGATCTTTTGGATGAAGCGAAAGTGGCGGCGTTCAAGCCGACGCCTACCCAGCGTGCGTCATTTAAGTTCTTTTTTGTCGCAGTGTTATTGTTGGCCATACAGGTCATGAGTGGAATTGTGACCATTAATGATTTTGTCAATTTTCTGGGATTTTTCGGTATTCACCCCTCACCGGCATTTCCGGTCACTGTGGCCAGGAGCTGGCATTTAATGCTGGCCTTATACTGGATCACGGCATGCTGGATTGCTTCTTCTATTTTCATTTTGCCTATCCTGGCGAAAAAGGAGATCAAAGGGCAACTCCTGCTGATCAACATTTTGTTTATTCTGGTCTTCATTCTGGTGGGTGGCTCTCTGGTGGGGATGGTTATGGGCCCGAAAGGAATGATGGGCGACTGGTGGTATCTCCTGGGGCATCAGGGTTGGGAATTTGTTGATTTTGGTAAATTGTACCAGGGATTATTAATGGTCATTTTCCTGCTTTGGGGAATGATCGTTTATCGCGGAGTAAAACCTGCCTTTATTAAAGGACAACCCTGGAATCTTCCCAATTGGATTATTTATTCCGTTGTCGGAATTCCTCTTTTGTTTATATCTGGATTTGTGGCCACTCCGGAGACCAATTTTGTCATTGCTGACTTCTGGCGATGGATGGTCATCCATATGTGGGTGGAAGCGTTTTTTGAAGTCTTCATTACGGTGATCGTCAGTTACCTTCTGGTGCTGATGGGATTGGTGAGCCGCCAGGCTGCAGTGCGGGTCATCTATATCGCCACCTTGCTTTTCCTGGGAACGGGATTGCTGGGAATTTCACACAACTTTTACTGGAATGCCAAACCGGTGGCAACAATGGCCCTGGGGAGTATTTTCTCTACCCTGCAATTTGTGCCACTCATCCTTCTCACTGTCGAGGCATGGCGATTTAAGAATATGCCAAAGATCGCCATCAATGGCGTGGAGAAAAAGGATCTGGGAGATTTCGGATTTCCTGAAGTGTTCCTCTTCCTGGTCGCGGTGAACTTTTGGAATTTCTTTGGTGCAGGTGTGATGGGAATCATCATTAATCTGCCCTTGATGAATTACTACGAGCACGGAACATATCTGACGATTAACCATGCACATGCTGCTCTGATGGGTGTCTATGGAAATATTTCTATAGCGGCCTTATTGTTTGCCTGCCGGTTGTTGTTAAAGCCGGGTGCCTGGAGTAAGCGACTGGTCATGACATCCTTTTGGGCGATCAATATCGGATTGATGTTAATGGTAGCGTTGGACCTGTTTCCGGCAGGAGCGATCCAGTTTAAGGTCGTTGTCGAGAAAGGGTTGTGGTACGCTCGATCACATGAATTTATTGGTTCCGGAATTTTTGAATCACTGACATGGCTGCGCGGTATTGGTGCAAGTGTGTTTTTCTTTGGAGGCGTGTTGCCATTGACCTGGTTCATTGTTACCCGAGCCCGGTCCCTCAAAACAGGTGTGTCAGATGTAGCGCATCTGGAAGATGAGGATCCTCGTTTCCAGGGGTTAGATGCAGAACAAACTATGGATGTGAAAGAATAGCCCTCTATCGAAAATGTTGACCAATCGTCAACATGATTTCTAAACAAGAGCATCGTATTCATTGAATAATAAAATTGCATACCCATGAAAATTGCACTCATTGGCAATGGCGTCCTGGCAAATCTGGGAGCATTGTATTTGAAAAAACGCTTCGGCGAATCTGTAAATATTATGTTGATCGGGCCGGAGAGCCGGGAAGGGCTTCCTGTAGTAGGCGAATCTATAATTGAAATAACTACTCAATTCTTGGAAAATTATTTGGGATTGGAAAGTTATTTGAAAGAGCACCACCTTCCAAAATATTCTCTGACCTATTATTTTAAAACAGAACCCGAAAACCCAAATGATCGGACGTACGCCGTGCATTGTGCGGAACGAGGTCCTGATGATTTGCGGGATGTTGATAATTGGGATGGCCCGATGGCCAGTCCGCCTTCCTGGCTGATCAATCGGGAAGTCTTTGATCGGGATATGCGCAAAATGGTCGATGATCATGGGGATATTCATCGGATACTCGGACATGTCCTTGATGTTCAAATCCAAGCAGGAGCTCCTCATCAACTGAAAGTAGAAGAAGAGAAGGGTGGGTTTTTGGAGATCGAGGCAGATTGGGTGATTGACTTGACTGGTCGGAAACAATTGCTGGCTAGAAAGTTCAATTCTATCATTCGTCCGGATGGGCAACGGGATTGTTTCTGGTTCCGTGTCAAAGGTTTTGACCGGGATATTCTGAAAAAAATCAATGCTTTAGGTCCTATGCCTCCTGGCCCGGATGAGCCCTATCATTATGATCGATATTACAGTACCCACCACTTTATGGGCCGGGGCCATTGGATTTGGATGATCCCGATGAAGGGTGAAGACAGTGATGATTTGATGAGTATAGGATTTGTTTCGCATCCGGACCACTTCACTGGACAAGTCAATAGCTTGGATGAATTTATGGATCAGGTGAAGTCCACTCATCCAGTGATCTGGGAACTGGTCAATTCCGGCACTGTGGTGGATACCAATCTCTTAAAACGATATCACTATGTAGTGAGTCCGACCTATTCAGCAGATCGATGGGCGATCGTCGGAGATGCTGCCTATGCACCAGATCCTTTGTTCAGTAATGGATTGGCCTTTGGCACCATTCAGTGGGAGCAGATCGGTGAAATGATTGCACAGGATATGGCGGGTACTCTTGAGCCTGCATTTGTTGATTCCATGGCAGAGGCTTTTTTGGGTCCTGTTCTGGCAACACAAACGGCTATTTCCAATTGGTATGAGACAATGCATGATCCTGTCTTGACGGCGATCCGTCTGAACTGGATCGAGATATCTTTCTTTTACCTGATGCTTCCATTGGTCGTCAATCGCTGTCATTATCAACCGGATAGGCTGAATTATTGGAAACTCCTTCAGAATACTTCTGACACGCATCCATTTGATATTTCAGCTGATTTGATCGAGGCCAGAAAAAGCCTGGATGGCATCACCCATGATCATTTTGTGTACATGGGAAAAGAAAAGGTTAATCCTCGGGCCATGGAAGTGTTGAAAGATCTTCGAGGAATTTTCGAACAAGGTGTCGCGGGAGGAAAAGTGAGGAATGAGTATACCCGGCAGATTTTAGAGCGAATAAAGGAAGTGACTACAGTTTAAATGGAATTGGATTTGGGTCATTTTGATATTCAGATTTCCATGATATGATGGGTTTGTCCCTCAGGGCCTGTTTGCCGGGTTTGGGGGATAGCCCATTTTTCCTTGGTATAAGTGACAGTCAATTGACTTGTATTTACACGGGTCAGTTGACAGGAATATATTTGAAATGGCATGTATGACGACTGTTTCCGGCCTAATTCTTGAATTGATTATTATATGATAGACCGTCGTATTGGACTTCATTGAATGTACAGATTATGAAAATTGCACTGATCGGAAACGGTATCCAGGCTAACCTGGGCGCATTATACCTGCACAATCGCTTTGGCGATAAACTGAATATCACCCGCATTGGTCCTTCAGATCGCGGCGGTCTGCCGGTTGTCGGCGAATCCATTATCGAGATCACCACCCATTTTATGGAGGAGCATCTCGGGCTGGCCACCTATTTCAGGGATAATCACCTTCCTAAGTATGCCCTCACATACTACTTCAAGATTGATCCGGACAACCCGGAGGACCGGACCTATTCAGTTCATTGCAATGAGCGCGCACCGGATGATCTTCGGCAAATACCGGACTGGAAAAGCCCTATGAATCAGCCGCCTTCCTGGCTGCTGAATCGTGAGGTTTTTGATCGTGACCTTCACCAGATGGTGGATGATCAACCAGCCATTCGCCAGATTCATGGCCTGGTCAAGGATGTGGAGATCCGTCCCGGTGGAAAACATCTGCTTTCTGTCAAAGCGGAAGATGGATCAGAGCAGACCGTTGAGGCGGACTGGGTCATCGATCTGACTGGTCGCAAACAACTACTCGGCCGAAAACTGGACCTGGTGGTCAAGCCGGATGGACAGCGCGATTGTTTCTGGTTCCGACTGAAGGGCTTCGATCGCAATCTGTTGAAGGAGGTCAATGCCCTTGGGCCGATGCCCGCCGGACCAGGAGAAGAGTATCACTACGAGCGGTATTATAGTACGCACCACTTTATGGGACGTGGCTTCTGGATCTGGATCATTCCGATGAAAGATGCCGATGGTAGCGATATGATGAGCATTGGATTTACGTCACATCCCGCTCACTTTGATGGGAACGTGAAGAACATCGATGACTTTTTGAAATATACGGACCAGTCTCATCGTGTTGTGTCCGACCTGGTCAGAAGTGGTACAACGGACGATACCAATATGCTGAAGAAATACCACTATGTGGTCAAGCAGGTGTACTCGCCTGATCGTTGGGCTATCGTTGGTGATGCTGCCTATGCCCCGGATCCTCTTTTTTCGAACGGACTGGCCTTTGGCACCATTCAGTGGGATCAGATCGGTGAAATGTTGATGCAGGATCTGGAAGGAAGTCTGGATCCTCAGTATGTTGATACCTTGTCAGATGCCATGATGGGGCCGGTCATCGCCACCCAGACGGCGATCACCAACTGGTATCCGTCCATGCACGATCCATTCCTGAGCGCGATCCGTCTCAACTGGATCGAGATTGCCTATTTCTATGTCTTCTTGCCTCTGGTGGTCAATGGATGTCATTATAAACCGGATCGACTGAAGCTGTTCAAGTTGTTGCAGAATACTTCGGAATCGCACCCGTTTGATATTACGCCCGATCTGATCGAGGCTCGGAATATGTTGGGCAATATTCGGCCGGAGCATTTTGTCTATATGGGCAAAGAGAAGGTCAACAAAAGGGCCATGGAGATGCTGCCAGATATTCGTGGCATCTATGAACAGGGTGCTGAAGGAGGGCGTATTCGCAATGAATACAGCCGCCAGATCCTGGAAAAGGTCAAGGAGATGACAATGAGTTGACCAATTCAGGTTTTCCCATCCGGGGACTCCACTAAAAGTCTGCATCCATTTTGGGGATTGGCAATCCACAGGTTATCGTCAGGTGAATCACAGGAATTGCCCTGAATAGGGCATGCAATAAGTCATGCTGTCCAATATCTTGGTATGCCATGGTGGGTTACCTGTGAATACAGGTCATCAAAGATTGTAATGCAGATCACAAGAGACAGGTACATGTTTGATCAATTTTGTGAGTGAACATTCACTAACTTATTTAGATCATGGTTGGAAAGCGCAACTTGGCTCTTGGTTTCCTGACAATGGGTTTCTTTATGGCCTACGGATTTCTCCTTATTTATCTGCGTGACTTTGCACCCGGAAAGGAGGATTGGATTGCCCAATATGGCATTGGTAAACATTTTGAATCCCGATTGGCGCACGTCCATGGCAACCTGTTTGCCTTTCTCAATATTGTCATTGGGTATATTCTATACCAGTTTCGGAACCGCCTGTCGAAAGCAAATCTGATTTCCTGGTTGGCCCTCGGAGGTATGCTCATGCCGCTGGGAATCCTGGCGGAGATCTATTTGGGTGCATCACCGATCTTTGTTCTACTTGGGGCAATATCCATTGTTGTCGCTGTAGTCTGGCTTGGTCTTTCCTTTGTGCAAATGAAACCGGTACATGAAGGGAATTGAACGACAACAGGAAATCCTCCAGGCGGCAGGGACCATCCTGACCGAAGAGGGGATTGAACAATTGACGATCAAAAACCTGGCATCCCGTGTCGGGATTGTCGAATCTGCCTTGTACCGTCATTTTGCGAATAAGGAGGCTATTCTCATTGCCCTACTACAGGAATTATTTGAACATCTGGAAGCCATCTTTACGGAAATTCAACAGGATCCTTCCGCTTCCCCAATGGATAAAATCAGACAAATTCTGACCGGCCATTTCGAATTTCTCGCTCATCACCCCCACTTTTTAGTGGCGGTGTTCTCTGAAGGATTGCATTCCTACAGTGTGGATATTCAATCCAGGATATTCAATGTGATGAACCTGATGAAAACGAGCTTGATCCGATGGATTGAACAGGCACAACTTGCTGGACAGGCCCGAACGGACCTATCTCCGGAGATGATTGCCAGAACCTGCATGGGATCCATGCGTCTATTATTCCTGGAGTGGCGGATGGATGGGTTCAAAATTGATATTCAATCGAAGGGGGTGCAACAAATTTCTCAATTGATTCTTTTAATCACGATAATTCAACAACAATGAAACAACTCGTATTGATTTCTATTATTTTGCCGTTTCTTTTTTCTGCTTGTGAGCAGAATCATCAACACGCTGACAAGTCGGGAGCCATTACCCTCGATCAAGGACAAAAATGGGAGGCGAACCCGGAAACTACTGAAGGGATTGCCAATATGCAAACGATCCTGAACAATGCAAAAGAACAGGATGTAGACCTGTTGCAATTGCATACTGACCTGGAAGGTGCATTTCAAAATATATTCAAGCAATGTACGATGACCGGGGAAGCGCATGAGCACCTTCATGATTACCTTATTCCTATTCAAGATCATTTAGGTAATTTATTGTCTGCATCTCCAGGAGAAGAGATGAATGTGGTGGACAGCTTTTTGGAATATTTATCTACGTATGAAAATTACTTTACTACAGCTGGAAAGTAACCGGCAATCAATGTGAACGAATGCTCGGTCCATTCGGGCATGAATTCGGGCCTCTGAATTTCTGATCATGAAAAAATATGCGCATTTTATTTTGGCAGTTTTGCTTGGGTTGTTTGGTGTACTCACTTTTTATCTGAGCACATCCGTGATCCTGGACCTTTTCGGAGTCCGGGAGTCTGAGGGCCAATTTGTCCTGTTTGTCGTTTGGGCCAACTGGGTCTGCAGCATCATATATTTTATCGCCATCTACGGCCTCATCAAGAAGAAGCGATGGGTAGTCAAATGGCTGTTGGTTGCCGTTGGCTTATTACTCTTGACCGAGGTGGGATTGCAATTCCATATTTCTGCAGGTGGAGCGTACGAACAGAAGACGGTTTATGCACTGCTGTTTCGAGCTGGTATTACCGCCTTGTTTGCCTGGGCTGCTTATCGACTACAGCGAAAGTGAAGCCAATTCATCCTGTCGTTTGGGGTATGATTAATCTCCATAAGACCATCGATTGGCGAGAGCAACCAGCGAGAGCATGATGGGCACTTCGATCAATACACCGACAACAGTGGTCAATGCCGCACCTGAATCCAGACCAAACAACATGATCGCCACAGCGACGGCCAGCTCAAAAAAATTGCTGGCACCGATCATAGCTGAAGGGGCACAAGTACGATAGGGGAGTCCTAATTTCTTACCGCCAAACCACGTGATGAAAAAGATCAGGTAGGTCTGAAGGGCCAGGGGAATGGCGATCAACAAGATAAAGAAGGGATGGGCCAGGATCTGTTCCCCCTGAAAGGCAAAGAGCAGAACCAGGGTGACCAGTAATGCGCCGATTGAAAAGGGTTTGAGCCGAGGGAGAAAGCGTTCTGTAAACCAGGTCTGACCCCGTGATTTGATCAACCACCGATTGGCCAGATACCCGGCAGCCAGAGGAATGACCACAAAGGCGATGACAGAAGTTGCCAGGACATCGAAAGGAATCTGGATGCCCGTGATGCCCAATAGCAATTGTACGATCGGAATGAACAGTACCAGCAGGATCAGATCATTGACTGATACCTGCACCAGAGTAAAGTTGGGATCCCCTTTGGAGAGGTAGGACCAGACAAAGACCATGGCTGTGCAAGGAGCCGCTCCAAGGAGGATGGCTCCGGCAATAAACTGATCGGCTTCTTCAGGAGTGATCCAGGCGGCATATAAATGGTCAAAAAAGACCCAGGCAAAGAAAGCCATGGTAAAGGGCTTGATCAACCAATTGACGGTAACGGTCAGGGATAATCCCCGGGCATGTTGCCGCCATTCGCGCAAGGATTGGAAATCAATGGAGGCCATCATCGGGAAGATCATCAGCCAGATGAGAATGGCCACTGGGATATTGACGTGGGCAATTTCCCATTGGGCGATTTGTCGGACTGAATCGCCACCAATTGCACCGACACCGATACCGATGGCGATACACAAAAGGACCCACCAGGTCAGGTGTCGTTCGAAAAAGGAGATGCCGGCATTACTCATTGAAGAGGATCTGTTGGATGACATAATTCATTTCAGAAGCGATCTCCATACTGCACTGGTCATAGACCTGTGGTGCATCCGGGGTTCCATCTGATCGCTTGGGGTCAAGATAAGGAAGTGCCAGACGGAATGGAGCACCTGGAACAAAAGGACAGGCAGCCTCTGCATCGGAACAGACCATGACGGCTGCAAATTGCTGGTCGGGGTTTGCCGGATCATCATACCGCTTGCTGTACATCAAAAGTGGATTAGCATCTACCTTGAAGCTGACCTCATAGGGAGGGTTATCCTCACTGGACGTGCGGGGTAGAATGCGAAAACCGGCACGTTCCAGGCTGGCAACGGCATTGGGATGAAAAGCTGTGACTTCCGTACCTCCGGAATAGGCCTGGATATTGGAAAGGCCGTTCCAGTGAGCCAAAGCAGCCAACCATGCCTGAGCAAGTTGGCTGCGACGACTATTGTGTGTGCAGATGAACGTAATGTGAATGGCTTCCTCCGGCCGTTCCTCACGACTGCATCGGATCCAGGCCGCCAGTTGATCCAGAAGAGGTACCCTTGCGGGATCCGGCTGTATCTCAGCTGTCTGGCGAATAAATACCTCCAGGTCGGGATAGGGTTGAGGGGGCATAAAAAGAGGATCGTTTAGGAATGTTAAGTCAACTGATCAACAGCAACCCGGTTCACAGCAGGACTCGGTGGGTTTCTCACCGTAGACATTGATCGAAAAGACGCCGACCTGTCCTTCTCTGACCTGACGGATCTCATCTTCAGAAAGATAGTTTGCCAGAATATCATCCGGGATCTGAATGACCCGTTCCTTCTGGACCTGAATATCCTTGAATCCGGTTTTCCGGATCAATTCGAGGTAGTCTTCTTTGAGGATGGCGCCTGAGACACAGCCGGCGTACATCTCTGCATCATTGCGCAATCCATCGGGCAATTGGCCCTGGATGACCACGTCAGATATGGAAAAGTGTCCTCCGGGTTTGAGGATTCGATAGATCTCAGAAAACGCTTTTTCTTTATCCGGTACGAGGTTCAGAACACAGTTGCTGACCACCACATCAGCCTGGTTGCCCCCGATGGGCATGGCTTCGATATCACCCAGACGAAACTCGACATTATTGAAGCCGAGTTTGTCGGCATTTTCACGGGCTTTTTCGATCATGGCCGGGGTCATGTCCAGGCCGAGAACCTTACCGGTCGGTCCGGCGATCTCCCGAGCTACGAAGGCATCGTTTCCGGCACCGGAGCCCAGGTCGACCACCATATTTCCCTCCTTGATCAGTGCAAATTCTGTGGGCAGGCCACAACCCAGACCCAGATCCGCATCGGCATTGTAACCCTTTAGAGCGGAGTAGTCTTCACTGAAAATGGTGTAGTCAACTGTCGAGCAACCGCCTGCACCACAGCAGGAGGATTGGTTCTCCTCTTTGGACTGGAGAGCGATTTCACTGTATTTGTCTCGGACGATAGTTTTGAGATCTTCGTTTTTCATGATTGTTGAGTTTAGGAGTTCAGAAGGGGAGGAGTTGAGGCGAAAAATGCAGGATGGCTGTTGTCAGTTATCAGTTTTCAGTTCTGCATTTAACATCTATGCTAGACTGATTCGTGTTGACCGTTTTGGACATTTGCATTTCGGATTTATTTGTCATTTGAAGTTTGTCATTTGGGATTTCTTTCTTCGCTGGTATGAGGTTGATTTGACCTCCCTGATGAATATTAGCAGCAAGTAGAATCTGGTCCACAGCATCGGTCGAAGAGGGACAGGAAGCGTTTTCGTATGGATTGCCAGCGGTCTGTATCGATGCAGTAGCAAACGGATGTACCTTCAATATTGCCTTTGATCAGACCTGAGGCTTTCAGTTCTCTGAGATGCTGGCTGACGGTGGCCTGGGCGAGAGGAAGTTCATCGACGAGGTCACCACAGACACAGGCGTTGACCTTGATCAAGTGCTCGAGGATGGCGACTCGTGCCGGGTGGGCCATGGCTTTGGCCAGAGCGGCCAGATCATTCTGTTGATCGGTAAAGGCTTCGGTTTTGGTCAGTCCCATGATTGCTTCATTTGTTCATTGCAATATTACGATGAATAACATGAACGTGCAACATTTGTTGTAAAAAAGTTGAAGAAGCTCTTCGCCCCTCGCTTTTCGCAGAGCACGTCAGTGGCTGTCGCCACTCTGGCTGGTTAAGGGTCAATGGCAAAGGGTAAAGGGCGAAGGGGCGCGCCATTCGCTATTCGCCGCTCGCTTTTCGCTGAGTACGTCAGTGGCTGTCGCCACTCTGGCTGGTAAAGGGTAAATGGCAAAGGGTAATGGGCGAAGGGGCCGCGCCATTCGCTATTCGCCGCTCGCTTTTCGCAGAGCACGTCAGTGGCTGTCGCCACTCTGGTGGGTACAGGGTCAAGGGCAAAGGGTAAAGGGCCATCAGGAATCAGATCGGCCGCCTTGGCGACTTCGCTTCTTCGCGTTTCACCTTACTCACGCAATAACTCAATAACTCAATAACGCCATAACCCCCTCACCGATCCATCCTCACCTGGATGATAATTCCTGAAATCAGGGTCAGTATTCCTACGGCCAGAATGGCCCAATTCAAGGAGAGAAGATCTGCGAGAACACCGGTAAACAAAGCACCAGCTGCATAACCCAGATCGCGCCAGAATCGGAAGATGCCTAGGCTGTGCGCCCGATCTGCCGGATGCGTCGCCCGGGCAATGGCCGCCAGAAAAGTGGGGTAGACCAGTGCTGTGCCAAGCCCCAGTAGGATAGCTAAACCGATATACCACAAATTGCTCCCGACACTGATAAATCCAAGTATGACGAATCCTTGCAGGATCATACCAACAAAGAGGAGGGACCGGTGCGATATGCGATCCGCCAGGGCACCTGTACCGATCTGAGACAATCCCCACACCGCCGGATAAATGGCGGCAATCGTGCCGATCTCGGCCAGTGACAGCCCTCTGTCGGCGAGCAATACAGGCAACAGGCCCCACATCATCCCATCGTTCAGGTTATTGACAAAACCGGCAAAGGTGACCGGCCCCAGATTGGGATGGGTCCAGCTGGTCTCTCGAAAAGGTAGGTCCAAACGAGCAGTCGGATGATCTTTGGCTTCGCCATGGACAAATTGTCTGGTATCCTTGACCAGGAAAGCTGTGAGCAACAGGCCCAGAACAGAGATACCAATGCCGAGATAAAATGGAATAGGCCGTACTCCATATTGATCAGCCAAAATCGCGGTCCAATAGGCCATGACAGCAACGGCCAAATAGCCCGCAAATTCATTCAGTCCCATGGCCAGGCCACGTTGCTTTTCACCGACCAGATCGATCTTCATGATCACCGTGCTGCTCCAGGCTAACCCCTGGTGAATACCTAATAATGCGTTAGCAGCTACAACACATGACCAGGAGGGTGCATAGATGAGGAGTATAGGAACCGGAATAGCCAGCAACCAGCCGATCAGCAGCAGGTTTTTCGATCCGAAGCGTAAGGTCAGCAGCCCCGTGTAAAAATTGCTGATGGCCTTGGTAATTCCGAATGCGATCAGGAAGGTGAGAATGGCTGTATGACCTGAAATGCCAAATTCCTCTTCCGCAAACCGGGGTAAAATGGTCCGTTCCAAACCCACCATTGCACCGACAAATGCATTGATCAGGATCAGAAGAGTGAACTGATGCCAGTTCTCTTTTAATCCTTGTTGAATGGAAGTCGAGTCTTCGGATTGCCTGGGAATATCCATGGATTTCATAAAGAACGGCAATCCTCACTGGATCCTCACGTAATCGGGATCACAATCATTTTGTCAACTCTCAGTCAACAAAGGCATAATTCCACTTATACCGGTTGAATATCGTGTTCCAGCACTTCCCGCAACTTGAACTTCTGAATCTTTCCGGTCACCGTCATCACCTGACTGAAATCATCCATGATCTTCAACTGACGTGGGATCTTGGGCCACTCCAATTTGCCTTCGCAACGGGATTTGACATCGTCCAGAGTGAGATATTGACCAGGGTGCAACTTGACTGCCAAACCGACAACCTCCTGCAATTTGGGGTGGGGTAGCCCGACCACTTGAAGCATTTCCACCTTGTCGGCCAGAAGGGAATGAAGCGCCTGTTCCACCTCAGCAGGGTATACATTATGCCCACCGACGATCAGCATTTCTTTCAATCGTCCGGCAATGCGGTAATACCCATCCTTGTCGCGAATACCCAGATCACCGGATCGCAACCAACCTCCTTCCAGAATGGTTTTGGCCGTTTCCTCCGGCTTTTTATAGTATCCTTTCATGACATGGAATCCTCGAACCACGATCTCACCCACTTCGCCATTGGGAAGATCAGCTAAGGTGCCCGGGTCGATGATACGGGACTCGGTGTGTTCAATTGGCCTTCCGACTGTACTGTGACGCTTCTCAAAGGGGTCGCTGGCATAGGTTTGATGGGTAACAGGTGATGTCTCCGTCAATCCATAGGCAATGGTGATCTCTGTGGCGCCCATGTGTTGGGTGACCGCTTCGAAGAGTTCTTTATTCACTGGAGCACCAGCCATAATGCCTGTGCGCAGGGAGGAGAGATCGTACTTGGGAAAATCGATGTCATCCAATTCTGTGATGAACATGGTCGGTACACCATAGAGAACGGTGACCTTTTCTTCTTCAACCACCTCCAGGGTCCTGTGTGGGTCAAAGGTCGGAGCGGGGATGATCATGGTTGCACCGCTGACCACGCAGCCCAGATTGACGAGGATGGACCCAAAGCAATGGTAAAAAGGCACTGGTCCACACAATCGATCTTCTGCAGTAAGGAAGAGGTGCGCAGTGGCAATCCGGGCATTGTTCACAATATTATTGTGGGTGAGCATGGCTCCTTTGGGGAAACCGGTGGTACCGGATGTGTATTGGATCATAGCAATATCCTCCGGTGAAACCTTGTCTTCTATTTCATGTAATTGCTGAGTGGAAATGGATTGACCAGCATGGAGCAAATCCTGCCATAGGATCATCCCTGGTTGGGGTGATTCGGATATGAGAACGATCCGCCGAAGAGCGGGAAATTCCTGAACGTCCAATGGTTGATCCACGGAAGACTCCTGAAGTCCGGGGATCATCGCCTGGATGGTACCGAGATAATCGTAGACGAATGGCTTCCCTTTGCCCGGTTTTTCAAAGCCTTTGATCATGACCAACCCAGTTGTATCGGATTGCTTGAGGGCGTAGGTGAGTTCCGCCTGTTTCCATTCAGGATTAAGGGTGACCAACACGGCTCCGATCCGGGCTACGGCCAGTTGGGTCATCAACCATTCCGGGACGTTGGTTCCCCAGATGGCAATATGGCCCCCATGCCCAAAACCGAGGGCGATCAATCCTTTGGCGACCCGGTCGACTTCCTGATCCAGATCTTTCCAGGTTCGTTGCCAATCATTTTCTTTGAAGAGAACGCCTGGTTGTTCGGTGTGTCGTTCTGCCGTTTCATGCAGACATTGGCCAACTGTTTTTGCGACCAGCGGAGTGGAGCTTGTGTGCTTGTTCATCATGTGCATCTTTACACGAGAAAGTTACATCTCAATTGAATGCCAATCATTGATCATCATTACGATCTCTATTGATGGTAATCAAACGATCAAAACAGCCAGATACTGGAGAAAGAGAGATAAGAATGTTTATGTTCGTAGCCTATACGTTTATTAACTCAAAAGAAAACTCTGATGAAAAAATCCCTATTTCACATCATCGGCCTCTTCGTTGTGGCAGTGTTGTTCAGCAATTGTGCCTCCCTGACCGGATTCCAGGATGGACGCACTGTGGGCAAGGATCGCGCAGATCTGACTGGCTCAATTAACGTTTCCAGCAGTCCTAATTTTGAGGACTGGGATGAAGATGACAATGGGATCCCGGACCTTTTAATAACCACTTTCGAAATTGGAGGGCGTTATGGAATTGCAGAGAATGTTGATATTAATTTGAAAATCAGCTCTGCTACCAATCTGAGTATAGGTACCAAAATCCAGGTCTTTGGTGATCGAGAATCTCAAACCGCTCTTGGCGTCGGCCTGGAAGTGGGCGTCATTGGTTTGGCCTCTTTAGGCGTATCGATTTGGAATGTCCAGATTCCTCTCTTTTTCTCTTTTCATCCAAATGAAAAATTTACCTGGTATCTGAGTCCGCGGTATATCTATCAATTCTCTGCGTTTGCGGGAGCCAATTTTGGCCTCAATTACCTAGGAGGTAACACGGGGATATTCATGGGTAGGCGTCACAAATTTGGGATTGATCTCGGTTATTACAATTTGGGTAGCAAACTGGATGGCAATCTTGGATTATTGCAGATCGGCATTGGTGGGCGGTTCTCGCTCAATCGGGATTAAAATCTTCATCCACCCATCCAAAGTAAACGCCAGCTCCTTCGGAAAGGAGCTGGCGTTTACTTTTTCCTTATAATCCGGCACTGATCAGGAAGGCCGCTGCAAAGGCGATAATGGCGTACAATTCTGGAAATACCGCCAATACCATGGTTTTACCAAACACATCATGGCCGGAGGCAATCCCCTCGATACCATAAGCAACAACTTCTCCCTGTTTGATGGCTGAGAACAGGCCAACCAGTCCGAGTGCCAGGCCGGCTGCCAACACTGCGGCTCCCTGATAAATGGTCAATTCACCCAATTCCTGGATCTTTCCATTCATGACAAAAAAGCCGGCGAAGCCATACAGTCCCTGTGAACCGGGGAGGGCACTCAGCAGGAGGTAATTACCGAAGGCATCCGGTTTTTTCTTCAGCGCACCAATGGTGGTTTTACCACCTGTGGAGACACCGATGGCGCTACCCACGCCGGCCAGTCCGATCATCAATCCGATGCCGACATATGCAAGAATTACTGCGATCATGATTCAGGTTTTAATCGTTTTGCAAAAGGTGAATACGGTTTTCCGCCGCCGGTAAATCCGGCATTTTTATAAAATTCTACAAAGGTCAATCGCATGGGATGCACAAAGGCGCTCAATGTGGCAATGCCGAAGTTCATACCATGGCCGACCAACAGAATGATCAAGAAGAATATCCAGCCGATCAAAGATCCATCACCCTTCACACTCAAGGCGATATCATTGACGACAAGTCCCAGAATGGAGGATGATAATCCAAGGGCAAATAATCGGATATAGGAGAGTAGATCACCGAATAATCCGGAGATGCCATACAGGTCCCACAAACCCAATCCAAAACGTTTGAGCAGGCCCGCCTGAGGGTCACTGAAGAGGAGGATCAAGCCGACGCCAACACCGATCAACGACAGGGCGACTACCGGCAGGTGTTCAAACCAGGTGAGGGTCAACCCGCATACTGTCAAAATCCAACCGATGGAACTTAATCCGTAGGCAAATCCAAACTGAAGAGAGCGATTGACGGCACGAAGGATCATCCCGAACAGGATCTGGACCAATCCGATCCAAAGGGCCAGTTGAAAGAGTTCATCTGCACCGAGAAAGGCCCCAGACCAGGCGCTGAAGGGGCCAATTTTGCCCAGGTCAGCACCAAAAATAGTCCCGGTCAGAATGCCTGCCAGGGCTGTGGCAACACTCAGCCATTGGATCAGTCGAATCAGCGATCGTTTGCCAGCCATGGCCGGAATAAAACTGGCCACAGTTGCGCCGGTGAATAACAATAAGCCATAGCCCAGATCCCCCAGGCATAGCCCGAAGAACAAGGTGAAAAAAGGAGCGAACCATGGGGTGAGATCCATTTCGGTGGGGATGGGCAAGGCAAAGAGCTCTACGATCGGATGGAAGAGCTGAGCAAACCGGTTGTTTTTCAACAATACAGGGATGTCTTCTCCCGGACGCGGTGATCGATCGATCCAGGCCACATCCAGTCGCTCCAGTTGACCTGCGAGCAAGGGCATTTGTTCTTTGGGCACCCAGGCTTCCAGTACCATCAAACGTCCATCATGATGTTGATCCGTCTGGTGTATGGTTTCGGCCCAGTGCATCTGATCGCTCATTCCGTCTACGGCATCCTGGAAGGCGTTCCGATTCTTGGCGACGGAATCGATCTCCAGATCATTTTCAGCGATCCGGATCTCCAGATTCTTGAGTTCATCGGTTAAAGCTTGACGTTCGAAGCGAGGCGGGTAAGCGCGTTCGGCACCTTCCAGAATCGGCAATATGGCATCTGTACTGAACAGTGCGAAGCTGACCATTGCCTGATCTTTTTTGATCAGCCCTAGGAGGTGTTCCTGATTCCAGAATGGATCAAAGGCTTTGGGCACACAATGGTAAAAGCCAACCTGAACGCCTTTTGCATTCAAGGCATCGATCTCTTCCCAGGGGATCTCCCCCCATGGCCCGAGGAGATTCAGTTTGGACCGGGTATTCTGTTGTGCCTGTTCAAGTGCGTAACGTGTCTCCCGCAGATCCTCATACTCCCGAGCCAGATCAGCAGCAGATACCGAAACATTGGTTTTGCGGCTCACCTTCCGTTGATCCAGTTCCTGGAGGTAGCTCCTATATCGGCGAACTGTCTGCAGAATTGGTTCCACTTCAGCCGCCTGCTCCGGGTCGACAGGATGGATATGCGCAAGACCCAATTCCCGCAGCCCCTCCAGAAATGAAGTGTAGTCCGAATGGTGAACCAGGAAGGTCGTATGACGCATAGGTACAATCATGACTGCAGGGTTTCTTTTCTCTTTTTTACAATTTTTTGTGCTGCTTTTGCCAGGTTTTCTTCATCCTCCAGGAATCGTTTGATCCGGCGAATTCCGTCTTCGAATTCAGGGATCTGCACCTTTTCATAGAGGTTCAGCTTTTGGGTGGTCTTTTTGCGTTCGTATTCCAGCAGATCGGCCTGGCGTCGGAGGTACTCCATTCGAATATATTGTTCGATGGCATTTTGAAGTAGTGGGATCCCTTCCGGGGTCCACAGCGGTTGATGGATCATAGCCAGGGGGAGCTCAGCAAATTGGATAGATTCCAATATTTGAAACCGAACGCCAGCCAACTTTTCCCATCGAGTGTGAATCTCTTTCACCTGGACCAGGCGAGGATCAAATTCCTCCCACAATTCTCCTGCCCTATTGGCCTCCGTCAATGCTTTCTGATAGATGTCTTCGCACTGGCTGAGTGCCAGATGCAAACGTTTGACCTCGAGTCGTAAGGCTGCTTCTTTGGCTTGCAAAGTGGGAACAGCCGCTTTGCGGATCTTGAGACCGCGTTCCAATTCCTGGAGGGCGATCTTGTTATATTGAAATCGCAACGCCATCAGTTCGGCCAGTATTTGGTCATCCATTCCTGTTTGATCGCCACCTCTTCCTGGGTGAAATGAGCGGCAAACAGTTTCCATACGGTATGGAGAATGGTATCCATATCGAGAGTAACATCAATAGCTAGAATCTCTTGAGTATAGGCCGTTGCAAATGCCATGGTGCGCTGATCATAGTCCGTGATCTCAAATCCATTCTCTTTTTTTGTACGTGCTTCTTGCGCATCAGCGTACAACCGGATCGCTGTGTTCATCACATGAGGGTGATCTTCCCGGGTCTTTTTACCAATGACCAACTGCTTTAAACGAGACAGACTGCGGAAAGGATCAATAATGATCTTGCCGGTGTCACTGTCCTTCCGCAGGAAGAGCTGCCCTTCGGTGATATACCCCGTATTATCCGGGATGGCATGGGTGATATCCCCCTGGTTGAGGGTGGTCACCGCCAGGATGGTAATCGATCCACCACCGTCTGGCAATTGCAGGGATTTTTCATAGATCCGGGCCAGGTCACTATAGAGCGAACCGGGCATACTGTCTTTGGACGGGATCTGATCCATCCGGTTGGCGACGATACTGAGGGCATCGGCATACAGGGTCATATCCGTCAGCAGGACCAATACTTTTTCTCCACGATCAACTGCAAAATGTTCAGCAGTGGTTAAGGCCAGATCTGGGATCAATAGCCGTTCAACGGGTTGATCCTGCGTGGTGTTAATGAAGGCAATGATGCGATCCAGTACGCCGGCCTCCTGGAAGGTTTGCCGAAAATAGACGTAGTCATCATAGGAAAGGCCCATGCCGCCGAGAATGATCCGATCGGCCTTGGCACGCAGGGCCACCATGGCCATGACCTCATTATAAGGCTGGTCAGCATCGGCGAAGAAGGGGATCTTCTGTCCACCGACGAGGGTGTTGTTCAGGTCGATTCCAGGCAGACCCGTCAGGATGGGTTCTGATGGTTGAGCACGACGAACTGGATTGGCACTGGGGCCGCCCAATTCTGTTCCCTCTCCTTCAGGGAGTGGTGCCCCATCGAGGGGCTGGCCATAGGCATTGAGGAAACGGCCTAACAGATGGGGTCCGACGCGCAGATTTGGGTATTGCCCCAGAAAGACAACTTCCGCCTGGTTGGACAGGCCTTCTGTGCCGGCAAAGATTTGCAGGGTGACGATCTCTTTCTTGATGCGGACCACCTGTGCGAGTTGACCGTCCACAAGGGCCAGTTCTTCGTTGTGAACACCAGTGGCACGCAAAGTGCACGTCGCTCTGGTGATATCCTCCAGTTGCGTAAATCGCTTTGCAAAAGGTCTGATCTCCATGATCATATAGCCATTTCCGTGGCTTGTTCGGCCAGGATCCCGGTGAGGTCCTGGAAGTGATGATGGTATTCCGGAGAATCCCATTCAGAATAATTCATTTGCCTGATGGCGTTAATAAGCCTCTTAAAGTAAGGACGAACCCCCTGGAAGTCTTCAAATGCGAAGGCGCGGTGACAGATATCCAGAACCAGAACGCTCATTGCATCCTGTCGGGGTAAGGGACAGAGTTGATCTACAGGATCAAACGCATCCTGTTGCAACAAGACAAAATCGATCAGCTCCGCTCTCCAGAAATCGAGATGGTTTTCCAAGGATACTCCATCATCTCCCAGGATATTGATCTGGTCGCCAGCTTCCTTTCCTTTCAGGAGGAGGTTGGCTAGTTCCCGGGCATGGTCGATCCACAGGGGACTCACCTCTTCAGTGGCATATTTTTGAAATTCGGGATATTCCAGGTATTTGGAATAGCTTTCCAAAGGTTCCACCGCTGGATAGCGTTTACTGTCCGCACGTCGTTGGTTCAACGCATAAAAACAGCGAGCCGCTTTTCGGGTTGCTTCCGTGACCGGTTCTTTAAAGTTTCCTCCCGCAGGGGATACCGTTCCAATAAAGGTGACCGAACCGGTTTTACCATTGGACAAGCCAACCATACCGGCCCGGCTGTAAAACCGGGCGATGGTCGCACTGAGATCCATGGGGAAGGCATCTGGTCCGGGGAGGTCCTCCAGTCGGTTGGACATTTCCCGAAGGGCCTGTGCCCATCGAGAAGTTGAGTCCGCAAGGAGCAATACTCTCAAACCCATATTCCGATAATACTCCGCCAGGGTCATTGCCGTATAGACAGAGGCTTCTCTGGCCGCTACCGGCATACTGGAGGTATTGGCTATAATGACGGTCCGGTCGATCAGGCTGCGGCCGGTTCGTGGATCATCCAGCTCCGGGAATTCTGTGAAAATTTCAACCACCTCATTAGCCCGTTCACCGCATGCTGCTACAATGACCACATCGGCATCCGCCTGCTTGGCCAGGGCTTGTTGCAAGACTGTTTTTCCACTCCCGAACGGTCCGGGTATAAATCCCGTGCCGCCTTCCAGCATGGGATGAAGTGTATCGACGATACGAATGCCCGTCTCCAGTAATTTATAGGGTCGGGTCTTGCTGGCATAAACCGTGAGGGGTTCTTTTACTGGCCAGGTCTGGACCATAGTGACCGGCATCTCCCCTCCTGCAGAAGAAGAAAGGATCGCCATGTCATCATTAATCGTGTAGGATCCGGCAGGTGCTATCTTTTTGATAGTCCAAGTGCCCTCCAGTGTAAATGGCACCATGATTCGATGAGGTAATTCATGCTCATTGACCTCTCCCAACCAATCGCCAGCACGGACTTCATCACCAACCTTGGCGAGTGGTATGAAGTCCCATTGATGTTTTGGATCCAATGGCTCGGACCGCAGTCCTCGCTGCAGGAAGATGCCCTCAAATTTGTCGAGGTCATTTTGCAGGCCGTCATATTTTTTGCTGAGAATGCCTGGGCCCAGGGTGACCACCAGCCGCTCACCACTGAAGGTCACCGGACTGCCGACGGTCAGTCCTCGGGTGGAGTCAAATACCTGGACAAACGCTGTGTCGCCCGTTACTTTGATCACCTCCCCGAGCAGGTGGGCATCACCTGCCTGAACGGTACACATTTCATTCTGTCGGACAGGTCCAGCCGGTCGGATTTCAACCAGGTTGGCTGTGATGCCGGTGACCGTTCCTTGTGTCAATGATGCCATGTCAATTCGGTATGGATGAAAGGATCAATTGGTGGAGTCGTTTTTCTCCAGGTGTCACCTGGAAAGCCGTCCATCGGGTCGCAATAAACGATCGCAATGCATAGCTGATGAGGGCGTCGGTGCTGAAAGGGTCAAATCGAGTGGCGGCCAGGAGTTCATCCCAAAGCCATTGATCGATGGCTTTTTCGCGCTGCCACAGATCGGGATCGCGGACCAGTCGGACCAGTTCTTCAGAGAGAGCAGGGGCTTCTTCATCACGGACCTGCTGAATAGCCTCTACATCAGGTCGCAACCAGGTGGGCACCTCGTGCTGGGTCCAAATGGTTAGCCGTAGCTCTAGTTGAATGTTAGCCCAACGTCTGAGTAGTGTGCTCGGGCCCTGCAGCAGATATTGGTAGTATCCGGAAGTGATCATGCGCTCGGCTTCCGGGTAATTCATTTTCGATGCAGAGAACAGCCTTAGAAATTCTTCCCAGTATAGAAATGGTGATTCCTCTCCTCTGGCAATACGGTCAATTTGATCATCTCGAAAATTTCCCCCGGCCTGGAATTGTTGTTGGCCAAAGAGTCGGTGCAGGAGATTGTCGTGATCTATGGGCAGATAAGCCAGTTGGATCAGTGCCTGATCATCAGAGTGGAGGAGATAATGGAATTCATGAGCCAGGTTGATAAACCGGACCGGTTCAGCACCGGAGCGATGAAGCAATGGCAATGCAGCCACAATACCGGGATAGATACGATCAACTTTGTTCATGGTCCGGGCGGAGGATCTGTTGAACTTCTTTGGAAAGGTAGGGCATCAGGAAAGCAATGAAGTCTTCATCCGTAAAGGAGAGCTGATAGCCACCTTCTCCATTCTGAATGCGGAACCCGGCGCGAATGCCGGGGAGTGGTTGGATCATGGGTTCCTTTTGAAAGAGGTGTTGCAGCCCTTCCCGTAAGGGTTTGCCCACCTTGGATTCATCTTCCGGGGAAAGGAGGATGCGGGGCTCTCCATCCTTCGGGATATCCATTTTTTGAATAGCTATCTTGATGACTTCGATCAGTGCATCTGTTTGGTGAAGTGCTGCAGATACGGGTTGTTCCAGGACCTCTTTCCGGATCAGCCCCTCCAGAGCGGTGCGGACTGAACCGAGAGTTTGCTCGGTAGCCAGGCGCAATTCTGCACGAGCTCGTTGGAGGAGTTGCTCGGCATCACGGTTGGCTTGGTCGCGTATATCGTCCGCCGTGTCGCGGGCTACACCTAAGAGGTGATCTGCATCCTTTTGGGCTTTTGCGAGGATATCGCCAGCCTCCGATTCTGCTTTTTGAATCCCCTCGGTATAGAGTTTCCGGGTGAGGGCTTCCAGTTGATGGTCCATAGGGCAGATGGTTGTTCAGAAGTCTAAGTTAACAGCCCTGGGGAAGACTGACCCATGATCCGAATCATTTGGTTGTTTAATCTGAATGATTCTTTATATCAATTCCTATTTTTTCAATAACCCCAGTTGGAGTTTGATTAGCTTTGAAAGCACACTAGCGATCACCATTTCAACTATTCAATCCTATTCTCATGGAGCCCGCATTCAACCCGATTCAGGAGGAACCTCAGCCGTTGGAACTCACCAATCGCATTCGCTCCGAATTAAAACAGACCGCGAAGTGGGCAGGAAGATTCGCCTGGATGCACTTTGTATTATTTGGGATCGTATTTCTGATCGGGGCTGTTGGTATTCAGCTGGGCCCCTGGCAGAAAAGCGGAGGCTTTGGCCCGACAGGTTTATTGGTTTTGATCCTTTTCATGGTTTTTATTTTGTTACCGACCATCTTCCTGTTCAGATTTTCGCGAAATGCTAGAAAAGCCCTTAAAGACAATGATCAAAGTGTCCTTGAAGAAGCATTCTATCATATGCAGCGATATTGGCATTTGATGTGGATTTACATGATCATCGGAGTTGCACTCTATGGTTTGGTGCTTTTCTTTGCCGTGGCTGTCACTGGTATGAAAGGTCTCTCCGGAGGTGGTGTGGGTATTTGATAGATGGTTGATTTTTCCCTTGGTGAGTTTCATTAGAGATCAATCGATTCCCGGAGTTTGAATAAGTCAACAGGGTCTTGGTTACCTTTCGGACATGAAAGGCGAACTTCATTTTGCTCATGCCAATGGCTACCCTCCCGGATGTTATCGACAATTTGTCGATGCGCTCTCCTCGGAGCATCCCATTCTGGCTATGCCTTTCCGCTCTTTGAATAGCAAGAGCAATCCCGATGAGGTTCAAACCTGGCATGATCTGGTAGAAGACCTGATCCACTATCTCGATCAGCAGTCCAATCTCCCGATTGTCGGGATCGGACATTCTCTGGGAGGAGTGGTGACTCTGCTGGCGGCAGTCAAGCGACCCGATCTGTTTTCCTCTATTGTCCTACTCGATCCGGTGTTTCTACCCCGATGGATCTACTGGTTGAAAGGGGTCATTCCACATCGGTTCAGAGGGTATCTGGTGCCGTTGGCACGCATCGCCAGAAAGCGGCGAGATCGATGGCCCAACCGGGAGATTGCCAGGGCTCACCTTCGAAAAAAGCGGGTTTTTGCCCGGATCAGCGATCCGGTATTTGATGATATGCTGGATAGCATGCTGGTGGAATTGCCCGACCATTCCTGCGAGCTGGCCTATTCGAGAGATTGGGAGGCCCGCATTTATACCACGGTGACCAATCCCTGGTCGGCAATCAAACAAGTCAGAGTTCCGATGCTGATCCTCAAAGGCCAGGAATCCGATACGATCCAACCGGCGGACTGGAAGCGAATGAAACACCTGCAGCCCAACGGATATTTTGTCGAAATCGAAGGTGTCGGTCATCTCCTGCCTCTCGAGCAACCTCATGCCATTGCAACGACCATCAATCAATTTATTCATGGTGAGGATTGATCCATTTTACCCAGTGCATTGTTTAGTATATCATCAACGTTATCTGATCGACACCTGAGTGACCATGTAATGCGTAAGTGGCTGTATAAATATTGGATCAATACAAAGAAACTGCTGTTGGACAGCTGGCGGTCGGGATTATCACCTCACAAGTGGGGGCTGGCAGTGGCTGTCTCTTTCCTGTGGGGGACTATGCCGATGTTGGGGCTGGTGACGGCACTGAGTTTTTTCAGTGGTTGGGCCTTACGGGTATCCATCCCGTTAGTTGTCGGACTCACCTTTGCCATCACCCCCATCCAGGCAGCCATGGTCGTGCCATTTGTTCAGATGGGTGCCGGATGGTATCCGTTTGAGGAAGGGCTTCCGCTGGCCATGTCCGGACTACTGCCCTGGCTTGAACAGATCGGTCTGTGGCAGATCCAGGCGCTGGGAGCCTGGTTGACGGTGATGCTCCCGGGTTCAGTCTTCTTGTATATGTTGGTCCGGATTGCATTCTTCATCATACAGAAGCGCTGAACGAATCGTTCGATCACGTAGCGTTCACCTGCGGGAATTCTTTCATTTTCACCATTGTCCCATTCAAGTGAGAGCTTGGTTCCCATTGCCGAACCGAATATTTTTCCTGCTTTTTCTCTGTACACGAACCGGTCTGTCTAGATCAGTTTATGTATGGAATGAGACCCCTTTGCTCCACGACGCCTAAACTTCTCGACCTCTCAACGTAATTTCTTCTGATGCCATTCGCCAGGCACGCCTGTGGCTATGCCAGCGGGACCACAGCTGCTCTGGTAAAGGGTCAATGACCTTGAAGTGAAATGTATAGAATATTTTAGCGTCTTGGCGTCTTCGCGTTTTTTCTCCTCTACTCCATAACTCCTCTACTCCAAACTCCTCCACTCCTCCGCACCTCCACTCCTTCTCAGCTCTTTTCCCTACTTTGGGGATACGCAATCCGACAACCATGTTATCAGCAGAACAGCGTCAGGAACTGGCGGACGCCCTGGAGGCCGAAATGACTAAGACCAAGGCCGCCATACATGCATTTGAGGAAATGACTCAACCGGTCAGCCCGGAAAATGCCATCGGCCGGGTGTCACGGATGGATGCCATTCAGAATAAGAGTGTAGCAGAAGCAGCTCTGCGACAGGCCCGCGCTAAACTGAATGCTCTGGAAGCCATGGAAAAACGAATGCATGACCCGGAGTTGGGTATCTGTGTCAAATGCAAACAAGCCATTCCATTGCGCCGGGTGATCCTGATGCCCCAGAGCCCGTATTGTGTGAATTGTGCCAGTTGACCCATATTGAACCCATTGAATGCGTGAATTTTTAAGTTGATCACTGGCCTGCATGAATCCATTTCCTGAATTATTAACCGAACACTGCTTGCTTCGTCAGATCCAGCCAACGGACCAGCAACATATTTTCGAAGGACTATCACACCCGGATGTGATCCCTTATTATGGTGTCACCTTTTCTACCTTTGAAGCGACCGCCGAACAAATGAAATGGTTTGCCGATTTAGAAGCTAATAACACGGGCATCTGGTGGGCGATTTGTGATCGAACAGATGGTTCCTTTTTTGGAGCAGGTGGGTTGAACGGTCTTGACCAGGTTCACAGGAAAGCAGAAATTGGTTTTTGGCTATTCCCTGAACACTGGGGCAAAGGGGTGATGCAGGAAGTCATGCCCGTGATCTGGAATTATGGCTTCGATCATCTGGACCTTCACCGCATTGAAGGATTTGTCGAATCAGAAAATGTGCTCTGCAAAAAGGCCATGGCCAAATTGCCATTTCAGCACGAAGGTACCATGCGGGATTGTGAGGTAAAGAATGGGAAGAGGATCAGTTTGGAGATCTATGCTCTGCTGAAAGAAGAGTGAGTTTGTCATTTTCAAGTTATCTATGCTCGTTTATTCGGTTATGGGTTTATTCGTTAATGAAATGAGTAGGTGTTAAAAGAAAAACATGAATGCAAAAGTGGATTGGTTTTTCGAAAAGGCCACCCAATGGCAAAAGGAATATGCGAAGCTCCGGGTGATTGTACTTGAATGCGGACTGACCGAAGAGTTAAAATGGGGTGTGCCCTGTTATACCTGGCAGAAGAGTAATGTGGTCTTGATCCATGGATTCAAAGAATATTGTGCCTTGCTATTTCACAAGGGAGCCTTGCTCAATGATGCAGATGGTTTGCTCATTCAACAAACGGAGAATGTCCAGTCTGCCAGGCAGATGCGATTCACAAATCTGAAAGAGATCAATGAGTTGACATCCATTATTCAAGCCACAATTTTCGAAGCCATTGAAGTGGAAAAAGTAGGACTAAAAGTGGAGCTAAAGAAGACAGCGGAGTTCAACATGTCAGAAGAACTGCAACAGGCATTGGATAAATCTCCTGATTTTAAAGCTGCATTTATTGCCCTGACTCCCGGCCGACAGAGAGGTTATTTACTTCATTTTTCGCAACCCAAACAATCCACAACACGAAAAGCCAGAATTGAAAAATGCACAACTAAAATATTCGCTGGAAAAGGATGGAATGATCGGTGACTCGCGATCTGATAACACGAAAGGCAGTTCATGCATTCGATGGATGTTCCGAATGATGGTGCATTTTCTTCAATTATTGCTAAGTCGGAGTTTATTCGTTTATGAGTTTATTCGTTGGTTGAGTGGAAGTGAATTTGAGGAGAGGTTAGTTCACGTTTGTTGCTGATCAATTCAGTCTATTTTATTTAGGGATTGCATTCGTCATATTCCGGGAAGAAGCAGAATAATGATTTCGAAATAACGAAATAACGAAATAACGAAATAACGAAATAACGAAATAACATTTTTATGCAATTTCCTTTTCTGTTTATCTTTCTATTCGCCCTGCCCCTATACGGCCAGCAATCCCCCTTCATCCAGGTGCTGGGCACTGCTCAAGACGCAGGATACCCTCATGCCGGTTGTGTGAAATCATGCTGTGCTCCGGCCTGGTCGGATTCGGTAGCCCGAGAACCGGTCAGTTGCCTGGGATTGGTCGATCCCGAAAGCGGACAATCCTGGCTGTTCGACGCCACACCAGATCTTCCTACGCAAATGATGGCCTTGCAAGAATTGACGGGGAAGGGTACCGTCGATGGGATCTTTCTGACCCATGCACATATCGGACATTATACCGGATTGATGTATTTGGGAAGGGAGGTGATGGGCACTCACCAGATCCCGGTTTATGTCATGCCCCTCATGGAAGCGTTTTTGAGGACCAATGGCCCCTGGAGCCAGTTGGTGACCCTGGAGAATATTGCCTTGCAGCCGATCATGGCAGGAAATAAGATGGAGGTGACGGAATCCATCCAGGTCACGCCCATTCTGGTTCCGCATCGGGATGAATATTCAGAGACTGTCGGTTATCTAATCCAGGGACCCAACAAGTCTGCATTGTTTATTCCGGATATCAATAAATGGGCCCAATGGGAACGGTCATTAGTAAAGTTGATCCGAGAGGTCGACTGGGCATTTTTGGATGCCACCTTTTTTGATGGAGATGAGTTGCCCGGAAGGGATATGAGTGAGATCCCCCATCCTTTTGTGATTGAAAGCATGGCGCTGCTTTCCTCTTTGCCTGATGACCAGAAGGCTCGAGTCCATTTTATCCACATGAACCACAGTAATCCGATGCTCGATCCACAGTCAGATACTACAAAAAAAGTGCTGGAGTCCGGTTTTCAGATCGCCCGAACAGGCATGCGGTTTGGAATGTGATGCTTTCAATTCGAAAGCTTCCCCCTTCACGCAGCAGGTGTTTTTCTGAAGCATCATCAGGGGATATCTCGGACAATCATACAGGGGATTTATCCAGAATTGGTTGGTGGCCACCGTATGTGCAGTATTTTACACTTGGGTGTCTTCGTGAATTTTGGTCCTCAGGGACTTTTGCCTGGCATCGCCTCATCGCCGGCTGGGCTAGGAACTTTTGACGCAGCAAAAGTACCCAAAACTGCTTGTCACCAAAATGGGCCTTCGATACGAAATTGGCAGCACGTTCATATCGTTTTCTGATTGGGCTCATCCATACATCAGGACACGGCCACTCGTATTTGATCGGTGGTTCGGATTCTGTTCAGCATTGAATCATCTCGTATCAAGTATCAAAGCCCGGATCACATTGTCCGACCAAATAATGCGGCAATTTTCATATAATAATTCCGCTTCAAAATGTGAGGTTGACTTATTTCTTGGTAGTACGGGTCACTGATGTGCTCGGGAGGCCCTCCTTTGGTGACGGTCATTTATTTTCTCCTCGACTCCTCCCCTCCAAACTCCTTCCCCCCCCGAGTGCTCGGGGTCGGGGCTAAAGCTTCGGCAAGCAACGCCTCCACTAAACGAATAAACCCCCTCCTATGCTAAGGCTTCGGCGGGCATAGCATAAACGAATAAACCCATAAACGAATAAACGCCTTACCTGGTCAACGTAACATCCCCTTTATACAATTTCACCGACCCATCAATTATTTCCACTTCGACGACATAGATATATACGCCGGGGTCCATGACATCATCCCGGAAGGTTCCATCCCAACCGGCAGAAGGATCATTGATCGGGAGGTCTGAACGAGTATAAAGTGCATTGCCCCAGCGGTCGAAAATGGCCAGGTTTTTTATTCGATTTATTTGGTCATTTCCGTAGATGGAAAAGACATCATTGATGCCATCGCCATTCGGTGTGAAGCTGTTGGGGATAAATATATTTCCTCTCGTTTTAATGATCACTTCCAATGCATCTGAATCCGAACAACCTTCCTGGGTCCAACCGGTCACGACGACCGTCTGATTGGTGGTCAGAGGCCCAAGGGTGGTCTGGAGGCAGACGGGACAGGAAAGTGGATCCGAGGCGGTCCATTGCACCTGTGCCAGGCTCTGGGTGGTTTGGGCGGACAGGTCGATGACTTCTCCCGGTGCGACGATGCGGTCCGGTCCAGCATCAATGGCGACGGTTGCGCCCGGCGTGATGACGAGGCCGGTGAGGGTATCCAGACAACCGGCGCCATTGCGAACAAATAACGTGTATTGGCCTGGAGGCAATGGGAAAAAATAAAATGCAGATTGCCAGCTCCCCGAATTCAGTTTGACCTCATATGGCGGGTAGCTTCCGGTCACGCTGGTTATGGATATCTGACCATCCTGATCGCCGGCACAGGTTTCGTCTTCGATATCGACTTTTGTGGTCATGATCGCATACTCGTAAAACCGGATCGCTAGACTATCACAGCCGGCGGAATTTTGCAGGTAGAGGGTATCGGTTAAAATACCGCTTTGACCGCACAAAATGATGGTCTCCTCGCTTTGCGTGAAGGGCACGTACGTGGTTTCAGTAACGAGCACTGTATCGCAATCGGTACCAGGCAAAACACTCACTATTGTACCGACCTGCGATGGCTCACAGGTCGTTTTTGCAACGTATAGCGTGTCGATGCCGACGTATTGTATATCTGTCGTCACGATGCTGTCGCACCCGAATTGGTTAGATAGAACAGTGACGTTAATAATGGCTTCTGCCGGATCGCAGGTTACTCCTGCAAGGAGGGTTGAATCGGAGGGCGACAGGCTGGTTGTCGTGACAATCGTACTATCGCAACCAAGCGATGATGGCTGCACGGCGATGGTGATGCCCGTTTGTGCCGGATCGCAGGTTGTGCCTGACAACCAGGTTGTATCCAGGGGTGCATACGTGTATTCCGTAATGATCAAACTGTCGCAAGGGCCTCCACTGACGATGAGGGTATCGGTATAATTTGCCCCTGTCCCGCAGATCAGCGCATGGTTGGTTTTCTGGTACTGCCCAGTGTAGAGAATGGTTCGAACAACGATGCTGTCGCAACCAAATATCGACTGCAAAACCAGGGTATCCTGCCCAGCCTGGGTTTGATCGCAGGTATCGATGGTCACCTCGATAAAGTAGGAAGGACTAAGCGTACGGGTGGTCATCACCAAGCTGTCACAGCCCTCTGCATTCTGCAGCCAGAGGGTATCGGTACCCACCTGTGCGGGGTCGCACGTTTGAAGGGATACATTCGTCTCATCGGAGGGGAGCATAGTGATCATGCGAACGACGATGCTGTCGCAGCCATGCTGATTGCTCAATGTGTCGGTATATACACCCACCTGGAGCGGGTCGCAAGTGCCTGACATCACAGTGTCGGGGAGTGCCATCGCCAGGTCTGTCGTCAAGGAAAAATTGTCGGTATAGTCGCATTCTGGAATGTGAAAGTCATCCTCATCCACTCCAGACAAAACAGATAGATCCGTATTAACCACCATGTGCAGTTGGGTAAGCGGTGGCGAAGTAAAGCTGAATGTCAGATCAAGCAAACTCTCGCCCGCAGCGATCGATTGCGTGGTCAAATAAACCCCCAGCAGGTTGCCACCGGCGAGTGGATTCCCATCATAAAAAGCTACAGGTATGCCGACAGGAAGGGAAAGGGATGCATCGGTACGATTGTGTAGATCAAAAGAAATGGTGTACTGCTGTGTGGTGGGATCGTAGTTGATACAGCCGATCTCCCCGTACATCCCCGCTGCCCGCTGGCGATAGTAGCCATTGGTGTCGAGCAGGGACTGTTGCTCCATGAAACTGTTGTAACGCCCATTGAGATCGGTGGCATTGTTTTTCTGGACGGCGGGAATGGTCAGATCGTCGTTGATATTATTGATATGATAGGCATACTGGTTCCAGACTTTTCGGCCTGGGACCCAGGGGGGCAGGCTGTCAGGAGAGCCAAAAACTTTAACTCGAGCCTTGCTATTTGCAGCCATTCCATCGCTACATGTAACACAAATCTGGGAGGTACCATTATTGAGAACATCACCCGTAATGGGACCTCCATATTCAGTCCACAATGGACAAGGTGTACTAGCTATCACCATGGGAATATTAGAACTACCATCTATAATGCGTAGATCTGTTTGATCTTGGTTAATAATCTCTGTTAACCCATCGCCATTGAGATCAAATAGCACTATTCTAGAGCCTGCTGATTTTTCATTTAGGGGAAACTTCCATTGCTCTGTAAGATTAATCATTCCACTATATTGGTAACTAAACAACTGTGCTTCTCGAACAATCAGAATCGAAGGGAATTCGGAAATAGAAATGCTTCCGATAGCTGGGATATTAGTAATTTTAGAATTGTTCAAGGGATTGATAGGAGGAGTGGCCTTTGCTAGTAAAGTAAGCGTGCCATTTACAAATGTATAGACATAAACCCGGGAGTCGAGTTGTGGTGATTCACCACTATGTACCACCACATCCAGGATGCCATCATTATTGATGTCGCCGATGGCAGTAGGCCCATCCCTATATTTTCCATCCACCAGAATATTGTAGGGTGTCATGGTGTTGCCGGCAAGACCATCGGGATTGGTAATATGCACCTTGTAGATCGTATATCCGGCGGCGAGTTCAAGATCGGAAGGATCGTTATCCAATTGTGCTGCCACGGAAACTCCGAATCTCCAACCTGCGCCAATTCCGAAATCACCGCCATCAACGAGTTTTACACCCGTACGGGCATTAAAAATACGATTGCCCACATAGACCTCGGGTATGCCATCCTGATTAAAATCCGCCAAACCAACGTTCCCTGTACATTGTCTTCTATTCCAATCTATGTGATAGTCATCCGAGACCCATCGGGTGGTTCCATCCAAGTTCATGCAAAAAATTCGACCATGAATAGGTGGATTGTATTCCCGTTCAATCGGAAAGAATAATTCTGTGATTTGATCATTATCTACATCTGCAATAGCTATAGTTTGGCCGTTTATGGAGCCTAATTGGGTAGGAACAGAAAATAAGGTATCTCCAGTACCTGGATCCAAGACAAAGATGCTAGGTCCAGAAAATACTAGTACCTCAGGATAGCAGTCACCAGTAATATCAGCAAAAGTTAGTTGAGCTTTCCAAGCAAATTTACCTATTATATCTGCTGATTTCAGTTCCAGCTGGATAGGGCCAGGTACATACTTTTTATTGATATAACAGAACGATGAATCTAAGTACTGGCATTGCTGGGCAATGACTGGTTGAAATCCTATCAAGAATAGGAATACACAAAGTGGAAGGAAAGAATATTTCATTGCAGATTACTTAGAATCATTCCTCCTACAATATAGCATTTAAAACAAAGTTACGCATGTGATGCAGGCTTCGTCTTCTACTCCAGGCCAAGGATGTAGGCAGAATAGCTGGTATCAGGGGCCTCGGGGTGCCCAGGGTGGCAGTAGGCATACTTTTGTGGTGCCGCTGGTGGGCGTTCTGGACATCATGTAGGGCTTGTATCCAGGATTGTTTCTTACCCAACGCAGGTGCAGGAATTCACTTTTGGGTGTCATCGTGGATTTTGGTCTGCAGGGACTATTGCTCGGCCCCGCCTTCGCTTGGGCTTCGGCGGGCAACCCCTCCACTTTCTTGGTCCTCGTTTGGCGACGGAATTTTAATAGAACTCATTACCATTCTTCGCGCCCAGACGTTTCGCCATTTGGCCCCGAGAACTTGGGGTCTGGATCCGGACCGTTAGCGTCCGGGCCTTCGTTTCTTCGCGTTTCATTCCGAATGCCGAACACCGAATATTGTCAGCATCAAGATTTTCAGGATTTCAGGATGAACAGGATGGGAGGAGAATTACCTCTTTAGCGAAAGCCCAAAATTGTCTGAATCACGGATGAGCGCGGATTACGGGATTTCACGGAGGGATAGTGTAACGGGCAGTGGGCCACACCTCAGTGAACGCCGAAAGCCGAACTCCGTTTTCGGAGGCTCTGATTTAGCAGCATTCATTCTTTTTTCTCCTCGACTCCTCGACACATATCCTCCTCCCCTCATAGCCTCCCTCCCGTTCCCCGACAGACGAGCGGCCAGACGATTGCAACGAACTGCCCATCCCAAAGACAAACCAGGAATTAGGAATTAGGAATCAGAAACACAGGAACGCAGGAACTAGGAATCCGCCAGCTGGCGGAAACACAGGAACCACGATTCAGCAGGCTGAAATGCCTTTCCAGTCAAGTTTGCCTTGCCATCGTCAGGGGTCTTTGTATATTGGTTCGTCCTTCCAACAGCTACCAAAATTTCTGCCGTTGAAACCTACTGATATTCAGGACCCCGAGTACTTCCACAAAGTGGTCGACTGTCAATATGCCTGTCCCGCACATACCCCTGTACCCGAGTATATCCGCCTGATCGCAGCAGGCAAATACACTGAAGCCTATCTGATCAACTGGGAATCCAATGTCTTTCCCGGGGTCCTGGGCCGGACATGCGACCGTCCTTGCGAACCGGCCTGTCGCCGCGGCCGGGTAGAAGAGGAGCCTGTGGCCATTTGCCGACTCAAGCGAGTTGCTGCAGATTTTAAAGATGATATCAATCATATCCTGCCCAAAGCACCCTTCCGTTCGAATGGAAAAAAGATAGCCCTGATCGGCGGGGGACCCGCCTCATTGACCGTCGCCCGCGACCTGGCACCGCTGGGATACGAGATCCATCTGTATGACGACCAACCCGCGGGAGGCGGTATGATGCGTTCGCAGATTCCCGCCTTTCGACTGCCCGAAGAAGTCCTGAACGAAGAGGTCAACTATATCCTGGACATGGGCATTCACACCCAGTTCACCACCTATGTCTCCAGCATGAAGGAGATCCTCGACAAGAAATACGATGCCGTCTTTGTGGGTACAGGTGCGCCCAAGGGAAATGACCTGGACAAATTGCCCGGACGTTGGGATGATCCCGACAAGATTCATATCGGCATTACCTGGCTCGCCAGTGTGGCATTCGAACATACCGATAAGATCGGCAAGAAGGTCATCGTCCTCGGTGGTGGGAATACAGCGATGGACTGCTGCCGGACGGCACGGCGTGTGGGTGGCGAGGATGTCAAAGTCGTCGTTCGCAGCCCGTTCAATGAAATGAAAGCCTCTCCCTGGGAGATCGAAGATGCCCAGATGGAGGATATCCCCATTCTGAATAATCATAACCCCAAGGCATTTGTCACGACAGGTGGCAAATTGCAGGGCATGCTGTTTGAAAAGGTCGAGGCTGTTTATGAATCAAATGGAAAGCGACGACTGGTACCGACAGGGGAAGAGGTATTTATTCCCGCAGATGAGGTGCTGGTAGCCATTGGTCAGGGCAATGCCTTTCCCTGGGTTGAACGGGATCTCGGTTTGGAGTTTAACCAATGGGAGTTACCAAAGTTGGATGCGACAACCCTCCAATCCACCCGACCAGATGTGTTTTTTGGCGGTGATGCCGCCCTCGGACCAAAGAATGTGATCACCGCCGTAGCGCAAGGCCACCAGGCCGCCATTTCGATCGATCTCTATTGCCGGGGTGAGGATGTACAGAATCGGCCACCGCCTATGACCAATCTGGCTCAACAGAAAATGGGCCTCCATGAATGGATATACGACAGTGCGGTGGTACCAGATCTCCGTTACAAAGTACCCCATGCAGATAAGAAGCTGACTCTCCAGGATCGTAAGAAGGAAGTCGAACTCGGCTTCGACCTGGAAAAGGCATACCGGGAAGCAGAGCGTTGTCTGAACTGCGACGTGCAGACTGTGTTTTCTGAACCCAAATGCATCGAGTGTGATGCCTGCGTGGATATCTGTCCGACCTCCTGTATCTCGTTTGTCACCAATGGTGACGAGGAGGACCTGCGGACACGACTGGTGGCTCCTGCCAATCAGCTGGACCAGGACCTCTATGTGTCCAAATCACTGCCCACCAAGCGGGTAATGGTCAAGGATGAAAATGTCTGTCTCCATTGTGGCCTGTGTGCGGAGCGTTGCCCGACGGCTGCCTGGGATATGCAGAAATATTTATACAACACGGCAAAAGCAGCTCCCCTATGGAAGCAGGAAGAGGTGGTGTGAACGATCTGGTGATCCGGTTCGCCAATGTCAATGGTACCGGTTCCGCCAGTGCCAATAATATGTTCGCCAAATCGGTATTCCGCATGGGGATACCGGTGTCGCCCAAAAATATCTTTCCGTCCAATATCCAGGGCCTGCCGACATGGTATGAGGTGCGGATCTCGGAAAAAGGATATCTGGGTCGACGGGAAGGGATCGACATCATGGTCGCCATGAATCCTCAAAGCCTGGCCCGGGATATTGAAGTGCTGGAGCCGGGAGGCTATCTGGTGTACGACAACAGCAAAGATCTGCCACCGGAGCTGCGCCGCACAGATGTGCATCTGATCGGAGTACCGATGATCCAGATGTGCATCGAACATTTTCCGGAAGCACGCATTCAACAGTTGATGAAAAACGTGGTGTACGTTGGTGTGATGTCCGCCTTGTTGGACATTGAAGTCGACGTGCTCAAGCAATTGATCCGGGAGCAATTCGGCGAAAAAGAAAAACTCATTGCTCTCAACGATAAGGCCCTGATGATGGGTCGGAATTATGCGTTGGAGCATTATGCCTGCCCAACAACATTCCGCCTGGAACGTCGGGACCTGGTCGGGGACAAGATCATGATCGACGGCAATACGGCGACGGCGATCGGAGCAGTTTACGGTGGAGCGACGGTGGCCGCCTGGTACCCGATCACGCCCTCGACATCGGTGATGGACGCTTTTGCGGCGTATTGCGATGAATATCGGCGAGAAGAGAAGAGCGATAAAAAGAAGTATGCCATTGTGCAGGCAGAGGATGAATTGGCTTCGATCGGTGTGGTTATTGGAGCTGCCTGGAATGGAGCACGGGCGTTTACCGCCACCAGCGGGCCGGGTATATCCCTGATGAGTGAATTTATTGGTCTGGGTTATTTCGCTGAAATCCCGGCTGTCTTGGTCAATGTCCAGCGAGGTGGTCCTTCAACAGGTATGCCGACCCGGACCCAGCAGGCGGACCTGCTGTCCAGTGCCTATGCTTCGCATGGCGACACCAAACATGTCCTCCTTTTTCCGAGTACGCCGGCAGAATGTTTTGAGATGACCGCCCAGGCGTTTGACCTGGCCGATCGACTACAAACACCGGTCTTTGTGATGACCGATCTGGACCTGGGGATGAATGATCATCTATCCGCCCCGTTAACCTGGGATGACCAGCGAAAATATGATCGTGGAAAAGTATTGTCTACTCAGGAGCTGGAAGAAATTCAGGATTGGGGACGGTATCTGGACGTCGATGGCGATGGGATTCCCTGGCGCACCCTGCCGGGAAGTCACCCGAGCAAGGGGGCTTATTTTACCCGGGGCACGTCCAAGGATGAATATGCCAAATACACGGAATTTGGGGAAGCGTATGTCCGCAATGTAGACCGTCTGCTGGTGAAGTGGAAGACGGCAGCCACCCTTGTTCCTGGTCCGATCAAGTTGCACCAGAAAAACCAGAGTGACATCGGTATGATGTACTTCGGTACCACGGGCCACGCAGCCCGGGAGGCTATGGACTTGCTAGGAAAGGATCACCTCTCCATAGATGGCATGCGTATTCGTTCATTCCCGTTCACCCGGGAAGTGGAGGCCTTTATTCAGGAGCACGAATTTGTATTTATTGTCGAACAAAACCGCGATGCGCAATTGCGCACGATGCTGATCCAGGAATTGGATATTTCCAGTAAAAAACTGATTTCCGTCCTGAATTATAATGGTCTGCCCATTACGGCTGATTTTATTTCTCGCCAGATTCGGGAACATTGGCCAGTGGCTGTGTCCCTATAAAATGACTGCATGACTTATCTACGTCCTACATTCAGACATCCGGAACTTCCGACCAATATCCTGGGATACACACGCAAGGATTACGAGGGTGCCATCTCCACCTTGTGTGCAGGCTGCGGTCACGACTCTATCAGTGGAGCCATTGTGCAAGCCTGTTGGGAGATGTCCATCGAGCCGCATAAAGTGGCCAAACTTTCAGGCATTGGCTGTTCGTCCAAGACACCCACTTATTTCCTGAGCAACGCCCACGGATTTAATACCGTCCATGGTCGGATGCCCTCTGTGGCGACCGGGGCCAATATGGCCAACCGCAGTCTGACCTATCTGGGTGTTTCCGGAGATGGAGATTCAGCGTCAATTGGTATGGGGCAATTTGTCCACGCCATCCGCAGGAATTTGAATGTGGTGTATATCCTCATGAATAATGGCTGTTACGGACTGACCAAAGGCCAGGACTCGGCAACAGCGGATGTCGGCTCAAAAAGCAAATCAGGTTCGGAAAATAAATTCGCCACCATCGATCTGGCTTCTCTGGCCATTGAGCTGGGGGCCACCTTTGTCGCCCGCAGTTTTTCCGGCGATAAAAATCAACTGGTTCCCCTGGTCAAGGCCGCCCTGGCCCATGGCGGATTTGCCTTTCTGGATGTGGTGTCTCCTTGTGTGACCTTTAATAACAACTTCGGCTCCACCAAGTCCTACAGCTATGTGCGAGAGCACAATCATGCGGCTTCCAATATTGACTTTGTCCCGCCTGCCGAAACCATTTCCGTGGATTATCCGGAGAACACGGCCCGGGAGCTGGAATTACATGGTGGGAATAAAATTGTCCTCCATAAACTGCCGACCGAGTGGGACCCCCTGGATCGGATCTCTGCTTTGAATCGACTGCACCAGGCGCGCCGGACTGGCGAGATCGTCACTGGATTACTTTTCATCGAGCCAGAAAGTCAGGATCTGCATGCTACATTGGATACCGTGCAATCGCCATTAAATCAATTACAGGAAAAAGACCTTTGTCCGGGGTCAAATAAATTGGAGCAGATAAATAAATCCTACAGGTAATTTCGTTTCCGCCACGGCGGACAGGTATTCGGTTCCGCCACGGCGGACAAGTATTCGTTTATTCGTTAATGGGTTTATTCGTTTATTCCTGGATGAATTTAATGTAGTAAAAAACATTACCCAATACCCAATACCCTTTACCCCTGATAATCTGATAACTGACAACAGACAAGAGAAATATCAAAACACAACATACAAATCCCAAATAAAGATCAAATTCAAAATTCAAATTCCTGAAAGAGGGGTTTGTGTTTTAAGCGAATATCTCCCGTATATAGATTTTCGAAATAACTCAATAACTCAATAACTCAATAACTGACAACTGGCCTTGAGTTCTATGGTATGGTTTCTTTCTTTTACCACAAAGGCACTCAGAAGATGGGAGTCATGATTTGAAGATTTGTCTGAAGATATTGCTTGGATTAAAGTAAAAAGTAGAACACTAAGAGATTCATGATTGGGGGATTCTAAGTGAACTTGGTCATCTTGGCTACTGTGAAAAGCTGAAGGGAAGCTGAGCTGTAGTCGCAATCCTTGTGCGCTCAGTATCTTAGTGGTGAAAAACCGACAACCGACAACTGACAAAACGTTTGATAATTGGGTGTATTTCTTTTACCACTAAGGCACTCAGAAGATGGGAGTCATGATTTGAAGATTTGTCTGAAACTATTGAATGGAATAAAGTGAAATGAAGTGCACTCAGAGATTCATGATTGAGAGATTCTAAGTGAACTTGGTTAACTTGGGTACTGCAAAAAGCAGAGGATAGTCTGCACGATAGCCACGATTTTTGTTTACTAAGTGTCTGAGTGGTAAAATACCGAATACCGAATACCGAATACCGAACGCCGAACACCCAATACCCATTACCCATGTTAATCTGACAACCGACAACTGACAAAACGTTTGATAATTGGGTGTATTTCTTTTACCACTAAGGCACTCAGAAGATGGAAGTAATGTTCTGCTGATTTGTCTGAAGATATTGCTTGGATTAAAGTAAAAAGTAGAACACTAAGAGATTCATGATTGGGGGATTCTAAGTGAACTTGGTCATCTTGGCTACTGTGAAAAGCTGAAGGGAAGCTGAGCTGTAGTCGCAATCCTTGTGCGCTCAGTATCTTAGTGGTGAAAAACCGACAACCGACAACCGACAACCGACAACCGACAACTGACAACCGACAACCGACATGCATTCTATCCACCACCTCCTCCACATTTCTGCAACTCAGGAAAAAGTATTTCAACAACTGGCAACATTGGAGGGTGTGCAAAAATGGTGGTCCGCGCAGGCCCATGGAGATTATCCAGATGGAGGGATGCTACATGTTGATTTTGATGACCGGTTTAAGAATGTGTACCAGTTGATGTTTCTCCGGGAACCGCATGAGGTGATCTGGAAATGTCTGTCGTCCAGTGCAGGCGAATGGATGGGCACAGAAATCGTTTTTTCTCTGGACAGACATGAAGAAAAGACCCGGGTACGATTCACACACCGTGGATATCCGGAGGAATCCGATTTCATGGCCCAGTGCAATTACTCCTGGGGGCGCTATCTGGACAGTTTGCGCCTTCTTTGTGAAGCGGGAGAGGGTCTACCGTATAAGGGAAAAATCAAAGCGGCTGACCCGGCTGAAATGAAGCGGGTGACTGGATTGGGTGGGGTGTTCTTCAAGGCCAAAGATCCCAAAGCTTTATCGGAATGGTACGGTCGCCACCTCGGCCTGGTGCTGAACCCTTATGGTTCAGTATTTGAGTTTCGCCCTGGAGCTGAGCCGGAAAAAACCGGATATACGGCCTGGAGTCCCATGCCACTGGACACCGACTATTATGCGCCATCTGACAAGTCGTTTATGTTCAACTATCGGGTCCAGGATCTGGAATGGTTGATCAAGACATTAAAAGAAGAAGGCGTTGAAGTCGTCGGGGAGATTCAGGAATATGAATACGGTAAGTTTGCACACATCCTCGATCCGGATGGCACCAAGGTAGAGCTGTGGGAACCAGTAGACCCGGTCTTTACAAAGTTGTACCAAGGCAAGACCACGAAATAGAATAGAGAAGTACCAAATCTCAAATCTCAAATAACAAATAAATTCCAATTCCTAAATTCGAATGATCAAAATTTGGAAAATGCAATTTGATTAATTTCCTTAACTCCTTAACTCCTTAACTCCTTAACTCTTCCCAGATGATTCCCCACAATCCCATCGGCTGGATCGAGATCCCGGTAACGGATATGGATCGCGCCATCAAGTTTTATGAAACGGTTTTTGGCTTCAAACTGGAACGGCATCAGATGGGTCCTTTGGATATGGCCTGGTTTCCGTCTGTCCAGGATTCTGTTGGTGCTGCGGGCACCCTGGTCAAGCACCCCGAGTTTTACGCGGCATCAGAGAGTAAAGGGCCGCTGGTCTATTTTACGGCATTCTCTGGTGATTTGTCAACTGAGTTGAATCGAGTGGAAAAGGCTGGGGGGAAAGTCCTCGTGCCCAAAAAGCAGATCTCACCGGATCATGGATATATGGGGATGTTCCTGGATAGTGAAGGCAATCGGATTGCGTTGCATAGCAAATAATGTTTTTTCAACCATATTAAACCAATTGGATTGGATGACGTCCAAGACTACAAATCCAACACTATGATGATCATTCGCAGTGCCTCCTTCCTTCTTCTCCCTGGATTATTTTTACTTGCCGCCTGCGACAAGGCAGCCTTACCGATTGATCCGGATGCACCAGTTGCCGTAGAAGAGATCGTGGTGACCAGCCAAACTGGTTTGAGCACCATGACCGCAGGAGAATCTCTGCAATTGATAGCCAATATCCTGCCGACAGATGCCAGTAATAAAACCGTCAAATGGAGTATCAGTGATCCGACCACCGCATTGATCTCGAATGCAGGGGAGGTCACCGGCGTGATCGCCGGAATTGTGACCGTAAAGGCAACGGCCAACGATGGATCCGGGGTCAGCGGTTCAATGACACTTACGATCAATGTCGAGCCCAATGGCGATCCATTGGCATTATACAAGAAGATCTATGGTGCGACGTCCATTTATCAGGATGGGAATTACGTTGTGATCAAATCGGAAGATCTCCCCGACCATAAAAGTCCGTACTACCTCGGCACGCAATGGGAATCTTCCTTGTACGAGGATTACAATGGCGACAACAATCAGTTTAACCTGAATCCAAACCGGATCAAGAAGCAGAATATGACCTTCAAAATCCCCTTGAATCCCACGCCGGCTTCCAACCCTCAATCGACCCCACTCGGCTCCATCGGTATCTCCCTGAATGGTGTGCCTTTTTATAATCAATATGCCGGTCCGAATAATCAGCCCTTGACCTTCGAGGTAAATTCATTCGATCAGGCATATGGCCACCCGCAAATGAGTGGACAATATCATTATCATTGGGAGCCATTATATCTCACTGCCAACTTTGGTGAAGATGCCCTTCTCGGCTTTTTATTGGATGGATATCCTGTATATGGCCCTATGGAAAATGGCCAACTGGTGACCAATGGCCAACTGGATGCCTATCACGGTCATTCGCATGCGACACTGGAATTTCCGCAGGGAACCTACCATTATCATATCACGGATCAGGATCCATATATCAATGGCAGCGGCTTTTATGGCGTCCCGGGCACGGTTACCAATTGATCCATTCCTTCTGATCAGCTTTCTTCTGATCATCGGGTGTGTTTCAGAACTGCCGGAAACGTCCTTGTCTATACCTGCTGAATGGGTATCTCGAAGGGATTCAGGATGGGTGGTGAGTCAGGGCATTCTTTTTCTGAATGGATCTCCTTATACCGGGTGGCAATATGAGACTGATGCCAAAGGGGATACTCTTTTTCTCGGGGGCTTTCTGGAAGGGTGGAGACAGGGACGGCATGTGTCGAAGTATGCAAGCGGTCAGTTATCTGAAGTCCGGCATTTTGTGGACGGACGGCAGGAAGGGATGGGTCAGCAGTGGCACCCAAACGGTCAAATAGCATTTGAAGCCAATTTTGTTGAGGATCATTATGAAGGCCAGGTCCGGACATGGTACGAAAATGGGCAACCACATGAACAATTTCATTATCAGAGCGGAAAGGAAGAAGGCCGGCAACAGCGTTGGGATGAACAGGGAAATGTATTGGCCAATTACGAAGTGCGAAATGGACGAAAATATGGACTCAGCGGAAAAAAGAATTGCGCTTCACCCTGGGAGGTTGATTCTCTTGATTTGCGTCTTCAGTAGTGTGATTTTTGCAGGATGTCAGAATGAATTAAAAACCATATTGCCTTTTTACAATACTCCTGATTTTACACCCGTTTGGCCATCGGAGACTGGAGAAAATGTGGACACCCTGCATCAGATTCAGGACTTTCACATGTTGGATCAATCCGGGCATGAATTTTCCATAAAAGATTGTACAGGTGACATTCTGGTGGTGAATTTTTTCTTCACCGCCTGTCCCAGTATTTGTCCGACCCTGACTCAGAATATCAAAAAGGTTGCCGATGCGACGAATGATCTGGACGGCATCCGTTTTCTTTCATTTTCAGTGACACCCGAGCGAGATTCTGTGTCGAAACTGGCAGCTTATGCAGAGCGGTTTTCACTGCCTTCAGATCGGTGGCATTTATTGACAGGCGATCAGGATGAAATTTATACGCTGGCTCGCAGATCCTTTTTTGCAGAGGAGGAAATGGGATATAACAAGGACAGTCGGGAATTCCTGCATACGGAACATGTATTATTGGTCGATCCCGACGGCCATTTACGGGGCATTTATAAAGGGACATTGCCACTTGAAATGGAAGCACTTACTTCTGATTTACAGATACTGATCTCTGAGTCGAAATAGGGACTTGAATTTATTCAGCTCGCCATTCTGGCCTCAAAAATATCTTCCACCTGCTCTTTCATATTGTCGGCCATGCGATAGGTCGGCAGGTCGTTGGTATCTGTGCCAAAGGGTTCTTCGATCTCTTCTGCAATGATCTCCAGACTGGCCAGAACATAAAAGATAAAAACGACCACCGGAATGACCAGATAACTCAGATCAAAGACATATCCGAAGGGTAGCGACATCACATAAAAGAAGATGAACTTCTTCAGGAAGGCACTGTAGGAGTAGGGGATGGGTGTGTTTTTAATTCGTTCGCAGGCACCACAGATATCCGTAAACGATTGAAGTTCCGCATTAATCGTATACAGTTCATCACCAGTGATCTGTCCGGCCTTGTACAATCGGCTGACCTTGCGGATGATCAGACCGGCTACCTGATTGGGGACATGTTTTGTGTGGTCCAATTCTGCACCTTCAAAGAGCACGACACGAGTTTGTTCGCGTTGCAGATGCCCGGCAAGAGCATAGGCGTATGCGGGTATCCAACTTTTAAAGAACTGTCGATCTTCCGGATCATTCAGGATGGCGGAAAGCTTCAATGCCAGATTGCGCACATTGTTGGCCAGTGCACCCCATTGTTTCCGCCCTTCCCACCATCGATCATAGGCGGTATTGGTTCGAAAGACCAGCAATAAGGAAATGACAAACCCCAGCATGTTATGCATGATGGTGATCTTGCTAATGGAGTCATTTTTGGATAATTGCCAGAATTCCAGTTCCATGTAGGCGACCAGTCCGGAATAGGCGGAGATGGCCAGCATCAAGGGGAAGAGGGCACGAACAGTGTCCGCTTTATGGAATCGAAAAATAAAGGAAAACCAATCCTTGGGGTTATAGGAGATCATGATCAGCTGGGTGTTGGCGATGGCTTCAGTTCCCAAGATAGGATTTCCTCTTTTTCCTGAAGTCTAGTCAAAATGATATGGGTATTCCTGAATTTGGCTTGCACTACCCCGACAATTGTAAACGAATATATTAGGAAAAAGACGAATTTGTGAACCCCTGATTATCAATAGTATTTAATTTATTTGTTTTGTAAATATTAGACATTCAATAGATTAGAATTTCTCTAAAGGCTGTACTACATATGAACTTCATGATTATCTTTGGAGAATTCACTAATCTTTATACTGTCTATGAAGTCTATCATCACCCTTGTGTTGTGTTGCTGGTCATTTCTCGGATTCGCCCAGCAATCCTCCAATCTGAAGCCTGTTCCTGCGAAGGTGCAGACCTATTTGAACCAGGGTATTCCCTTTCAACAGGTGTCGCCTTTTACTGAAACTATTGACCCGGACCGACTCCAGATTATGGAGGAGGTGAAAAATTCTGGATGGGGACTAGTCCCCGATCTCAACAAGCTGGCGAAGCTTGTCTACGATCAACCTGAGTTTTTGGAATTACAGATTCCTCATCATGCCGGAAAAAATCTGGCCCTGGTTCTGTACAAGGTCAATGTGGTGACACCTGACTTTCAAATACGCTATTCAGATGGGACTATTGATTACGATGTACCCGGTATCCATTATCGTGGTGTGATCAAAGGGGATATGAATAGTCTGGTTTCGGTTTCGATTTACCGCGACCAACTGATTGGATTAATTGCGGATGATCGGGGAAACTGGAACCTTGGTCCCCTCGAAGATGCAACAGACAAGCAGATCCACATCTGTTATAATGACCGCGACATCAACCAGTTTAATACCTTCTCGTGTGGCGTTGAAGATGATGAAGCTCCGTATGAAGAACACGAGCTGGAAAGCCATGACGGAGGCCGTGATGTCGGCGACTGCATTCGAATCTGGTGGGAAGTGGATGATGATATCGTAAACAATAAGGGCGGTGGCCCTCAGGCAGTAGCCTATATCACCGCAATGTCGGCCCAAGTCTATACACTTTATGCCAACGAGGCGATTGATATGGCAACTTCGGTGATCAATGCCTGGGTCACAACTGATCCCTATACAGGGAATAGCTCTTCCGCTCGATTAGCATCTTTTGAAGCTTACAATGGCACCCTGAATGGTGACCTGGCCCACTATGTGGATTTGAATGGATATGGAGGTATTGCCCATTGGTTTGATGGTGTTTGCAACCCTGACTATGATGAGAATATGTGTTATTCCGGGATCTCCACATCCTACAATAATGTACCCACCTATTCCTGGACCATTATGGTGTGTACCCACGAGATGGGTCACCTGATCGGATCCCGGCATACCCATGCGTGCGTGTGGAACGGAAATAATACGGCCATTGATGGTTGCTCAGGATATACAGAAGGAGGCTGTGCATTACCACCTCAACCACCAGGTGGGGGAACAATCATGAGCTACTGCCACCAGAATGTGGGAATTAATTTCAATCTCGGATTTGGCCCTCAACCAGGGGACGTCATCCGTAACCGTGTAGCCAGTGTCGGCTGTCTGACACCCTGTGGTGCACCTGCTGAATGCACATTCACGATCACCTGCCCAGGCAATACCACAGTCAACTGCGGCCCCAATCCGGCTCCGGCAACCAGTGGAAATGCGACTGTACAAGTGACTGCAGGAGCATGTTCTCCTACCTTGTCCTATGCAGATAACAATGCTGGGCTGACCCTGTGTAACGGTACCGGATCCTTTATTCGAACGTTCTCTGCCACAGACGGCGGAACGACCCATACCTGCTCACAAACCATCACCAAAGTGGATAATACGCCACCCGTGATCTCAGGGACAGCAAACAATCTGACGATCAACTGTAACAGTCCGGTCCCAGGTGCACCAGTCATGACCGCCAATGACCAATGTGGACCTGCGACTATTTCTATGACAGAAAATATCAGTGGCGCCAACTGTGGCTACACGATCACCAGAGTCTGGACTGCTTCTGATGATTGTAATAATACGTCTACCCGACAGCAGGTCATTACAGTGACTGATACCTCACCACCGGTAGCCCAATGTCGCTCGGGCCATAAGGTTTATCTCAATGGAGATGGAGAGGCGACCATCCATCCTAGTGATATTGATGATGGAAGTTATGATGTGTGTAGCGCGATTTCTCTGGCGGTGGCCCCTACACTGTTGACTTGTGCCAACCTGGGGAGCGCCCCCGTTACGCTGACCGTAACGGATGCCTGTGGTAACGTGGGGTCATGTAACACCACTGTTGAAGTGATTGATGATCTCAAACCACATATGGCTTGCAAAGGCCTGGAAATCTATCTTGACGATACAGGAAATCCAGTCACTCTGGATCCATCAGACCTCGATGACGGTATTACTGACAATTGTACGGTCACTCAGATCGACCTGAGCCAGTCCGTCTTCGGTTGTGATGATCTGGGGAAGAACGTGGTGAAGGTCATTGCCCGAGATCAGAGTGACAACAGCAATGAATGTTCTGCAACGATCCGGGTCTATGATCTGATCCCTCCAGTCTTTACATACTTCCCTCCGGATGTGACGGTGTATTGTACCGAAGAATCAGCAGTAGAAGTCCCCATCGCCGATGACAATTGCGAGGTTGTGTCCTTGGGTATGAATGACAGTCAGGAAGTGATTCCTGGCGGACCAGCAGGGAGTTACCTGGTCAGACGTTCATGGTGGGCAGTGGATAAGGCCGGAAATGAAGTGACAGCGGAACAACGCGTTGTGGTCTTCACCGAAGGTCAACTCGTCGTCCTCTGCACCGATGACATCAAAACTGCACCCAGCAAAGTACCTGTACAAGCCACATGGGACGCCCCGAAAGTGGATGATATCTGCAACGGTAGTTATGGCATGACACAGATAGAAGGCCCACCTTCCGGCAGCTACTTCAATCCAGGCACCCGCACCCGGATCACCTATGGTTATCAGGATGCATGGGGTTCTCGATACGAATGTGCCTTCCATGTGGAGGTGCCTGGTATTCAGGATGATTACCAGGTGGTCATCCAACAAGCGGATGCGGACTGTGGAGACCATCAGATCGGTTCATGTGCGATCTCTGATTTGGGGGGGTCTTTTGATGCCAGTCTTTTCTGGACACCCAAAGGAAGTAATACCACCACATCCTATAGCCTGAACGGAGGCAGCACGCTGGAAATGTATGCAGATGGTACAGCCCGTTTGCGCGGTTCCTGGAGCGATGGCTCCGGTACCAGTGGATGGGATGGAGACCTGTGGTTCCATCATCGCCGAAGTTTTGACGGCTGGCAACATGCTGGTGGTCAAGCAAACCTGGGATCGGGAACAGGAGATGCGTCCACCTGGACCTTCTTCGAGGTGAACGCTGCACTGAGTCTGCTGACAGGCACAGGGAGTAATACCGGAGATCTGTTCACCGTACAGACCTCTCCGAATCATGCCAAATCAGGATTGCAGATCGGCAATGGTGCCAACGGACTGACCGCTGGTCAGGGAGGTTGGTGTGCAATCGCTTCTCGCAATGATGAAGGCAAGTTTACTGGACAGGGGATTCTGTCATTCATGAGTAATTGCAGCGCTACGAATCTGCTGACGGGCGCTGGGACTGTGATTTCAGTGAATGGCTTTGATTTTCCAGTCGCCTGGTCAAATGGTAAAAGTGGTGCCGAATTGGGTAGCGCTGCACCAGGCAATTATTCGGTAAAGGTGACGGACGAAAACGGCCAGGAACACAACCATACATTCTCTTTGGTGGCACCAACTGGTTGCACCCTGCTTTGGGAGGATCACTGTCGTGAAGCGAATATGGCGGTTGGGGCATCTGCATGGCAGGTGAGTACTTACCAGAATGGAGAAGCCAGTCGTGCCGTGGATGGAAATACCAACGGTGATTTTGCGGCAGGATCTGTAACCAGCACATTGGCTGGATGGCAGAATTCCTGGTCTGCAGATCTGCAGGACAATCATGAGATCGAATCTGTACGGATTTGGCCGAGAACGGATTGCTGTGATCAGACTCTGGACCCGTTCTATGTATTTGTATCCGCCAATCCGATCCCGGATGTGGCACCAGAACATTTACTGGCGACAGGCGGAATACGGGCAATTCGTCACGAAGGACCAATGAATGAAGCATGGCGTATGCCTGCCGGATTGACCGGTCGATATATCAAGGTTCAATTGGCTGAAGACGGACGATTGATGATGGCTGAGGTGGAAGCCCTGGTTTGTCAGAAAGATCGTTTGGATCCAGTACCTGGAGCTCCATTCTTCCCCAATACACCCGGAAATTCATTAGGTGATCATGCACCGAACACAAATGATCTGGTGGCCTGGCCAAACCCGACCTCGGATGATTTGAATGTGTATATCATCCAAAGTCGGATCGGCTCGACGACGATCACGATCACGTCGATGAGTGGTCAGCAGGTCTATCGGAACGATCTGTCCGGATCGAAGGAGCATCAATTGACCATTCCTGTAGGCTCATGGCTGTCGGGGATGTATGCGATTGCTGTATCCGGAACAGATGGCACGCGTACCCAATGGGTACAGGTCCAACGATAACAGGATGAACTCACTGATCAAAAGCCCACCCCGAGGACTCGGGGTGGGCTTTTTTTTCTTTAACGCTGCAGCGGCAGCATAGCTGAAGTTGAATCAGGGCGGCCAAAGGATTGGCCTGTTGATGTTTAAAGCAATACTTGAAGCTATTTTTTTAGAATACTGGCATCTTGAAGAAAACCTCCTTACCTTTGCCGAAGGTGTGGTTCGCCATACCTGTCCCTTTCCCATGGACATGCACTAAACCGGAAGAGCCGGTTATAGTATAACGGTGTTATGGCCCCATCTAACGGGGTTTGGGAAATTGCGGTCCCTTCTCTACTGGATAGCCAGACTCCCGTTGCTAGGAAATAATGATTGATTGTCCGATGGACAAGCGCTAGGCTTGTTGGTCGGACTATATGGCATATTAAACCTGCAAGTATGTATCGGAAAGGTCTACTCACGTTGATTTTGGGCATTTGTCTAGCCACTATGGCGACTCTCCAGGCCCAGTCGGTTTCTCCCTCATCATCTGCTACCCTCACGACAGAAAAGTGCTCCACGATCACAGATGTGGTCGACCGGGAGATCTGTCTGGCTGAGTATGCTGTTCATCAGAGTAACGACGCACTTTCTCGAACAGCGTTGACCTCTAGTGAGAAAACTCATTGGCTACAGATTTTAAACAGCCAACTAGAAAAGATCCAGCGCCTCAAGAAACTGAGTGCGACTGATCGTCAAAAGATGCAACAGCACTTTGACCTTTCCGAGCAAGCCCGAAAGGCTGCTCAATCTCGTTGATCCCATTCCCCATATTTTATAGAAAACACCTCTTTATGAGAAAGTTCTACCATTTGGTCGTCCTCAGTTTGTTGGTATTTGGCTTCCAAACACAGACCTTGAATGCACAATCGTGCACATGCCCTAACGGGAATAATGCTAATGGCCCGATCATCAGTGGAGCAGCAATGACTCCAACTGTGAGTTGTTGGGAAGACCTTCTGGCATTGATCAATGCGCCTGGGCCAATGCAGGTCACAGCCTTTGATATTGTCGATGGGTTTGTACCGGTTTGCATTATTTCGCCAGCCCCAGCAAATAATTGTGTGGGCTCTATTATGATTCTGGTGGATGCTCAGGATTCCGAGGATAATTGTGCCGTGAATGGCCCATATTCGATCACCGTGATCATTCAGGACGCTACCCCACCGGTGATCACCTGTCCAGCCAATATCGCCATTGAGTGTGATGAAAGCCTTGATCCGATGGTCAATGGTAATCTCGGAGAAGCTACGGCGATAGATATTTGTATGGCCGATGTGACCATCAGCCTGGCCGACGTGACCATCTCAGCAAATGACTGTGAGACAGTGATCGAAAGGACCTGGTCGGCTCAGGATTGTGGCAATACAGCCACTTGTGTCCAGACCATTACAGTAGAAGATACACAGGCACCGACCTTTACTGTGCCAGCTGACATCAGTATTTATGTCGATAACATGTGTGCTTACGATGCAGATGTGGCGCTCACCGGGGATGTGATGGATGAAATGGACAATTGCGATATGATGGTCGATGCCTCCTTTGTCGATATGATGACACCTGGAATTTGCGTTGGCCAGACCATCATTACGAGAACCTGGACAGCAAGTGACGATTGCGGAAATAGCAACGTTCAAACACAAATCATCACTGTCCTGGATGAAACGCCACCCGTGATTTCTGGTTGCCCATCGGATGTCACGGTAGAATGTGATGTTATCCCTTCAATCGGAGCGACAATGGTGTCTTATGTCGACAATTGTGACCCGACGGTCATCGGCATTACTGGAACGGAAGAGGTGATTAATGATCCCAATAATCCATTCCCATGTGTGGAGGACATTCTCATTTTACGGACATGGGAGGCTGTTGATGACTGTGGCAATACAGCATCATGTACGCAACATGTCACCGTTGTCGATACCACAGATCCGATCATTACTTGTCCCGGGGATGCAACGGTGAACTGTGAGGATGATTATACGAGTGCAAGCACTGGTATGGCATCTGCGTCAGATAATTGCTCTCTGAACGTGGATATCCAGGAGTCAGATGCAATGACCCTGAATGGTTGCTCGAATGATTTTGTCATCATTCGGACATGGACAGCCACAGATGAGTGTGATAATTTCGTGACTTGTGACCAAACCATTACTGTTGTAGATAATGTTCCTCCTTCCATCATTTTCTGCCCTGCAGATATCGTCATTCAATGTGACCAGGATACTTCTGCTGTCGCACAAGGGATTGCCGAAGGGGATGACCTCTGTAGCGGTATGTCCGGCTCATATTGGGCGAATGTGATCACCGCTGGCTCCTGTACACATACCTATATGATCACCCGGACATTCACCCTCACCGATGAATGTGGCAATGACACCCAATGCACTCAGGTCATTTCGGTAGAGGATACCACTCCTCCGGATCCAACCTGCCCCGGAGATGAAACGGTAGAATGTGATGCCATTCCAGTTGCTGTTGATCCAGCTGTTATGGATAACTGTGATATGACAGTGGATATCAGTCTGGGAGAGGTTTCAGATCTGACCGGATGCGGAAATTATACAGGGACGATCACCCGGACCTGGACCTTCACCGATGATTGTGCCAATACAGCGGAATGCATCCAGGTCATCACAGTTGAAGATAATGTTGCACCTGATTGGGCTCAGGCGATGCCCGCAGATGTAGTGGTCAACTGCCAGTCTGTACCTGCAGTCCAAGCGCCGATCACAGCTACAGATGCATGTCCTGGAGCAGTGAATGTCGATTTTGTCGAAGACAACCAACAGGGTGTTGATCCGACCCAATGTGATTATTACACCTATATCATCACCCGTACCTGGACGGCAACGGATGAATGCGCTAACGAAACCATTTACACCCAGACGATCAACGTTCAGGATGTGACCGGCCCGAACTTTACGGATCCCGTTGATATCGTAGCGGCAAGTCAGCTGGGCTGTGGTGATGAGAATGATCTGAGCTTGACCGGCTTCCCAACTGCGATTACAGATAACTGTGCACTTGCAGAAGCAGATGGCAGCGCAGGGTACACCAATGGTGCAACCAGCTGGGTGACGCCGAACGGATACACCATATCCTTCTCAGACATTCAGGACTTGCCATGGGCTGAATGTTCCCTTTCCGGCAATGGATTGCATCATCGGAAATATCGTGTGTTGCGTTCCTGGACTGTCGAAGATCCTTGCGGCAATGCCACAGTTCTTTCTCAGTCGATCACCATTATCGATGATACTCCACCAACGATCACCTGTCCTGCGGATGTCGTTGTCGAGTGTAGTGATGATCTGACTTCTGCGACACAGGGTGTGGCAACAGCAACAGATGATTGCGATGCCGATCTCGATATTACCATCGCAGAAGTAGACAATATGATTGCAGGACTCTGTATCGGTGAAAGTATCATCGAACGGACCTGGACTGCTACTGATATCTGTGGAAATAGCAGTACCTGTTTGCAGACCATCACCACTGAAGATACTACACCACCTGTAGTCACCTGCCCGGCGAATACCGTCGCAGAATGTAGCGATGACCTGACACCGACAGGACAGGGTATGGCCACAGCCACGGATAATTGTGATCCATCTCCGATGGTCTCTTCATCCGATGCCATCACCGCCGGTCCATGCGATGATACCTATACCATCACCCGGACCTGGACCGTGGAGGATGATTGTGGGAATAATACATCCTGCGATCAAACCATTGACGTACAGGATACCACTCCTCCGGTTTTTGATCAGGTTCTACCTGCAGATGTCATGGTGAATTGCCAGTCAGTGCCTACCCCTCCGGCAGGTATCACAGCTACGGATGCCTGTGATTCTGACCCTGTTGTATCTTTTGCAGAGGTATCCACTCAGGGTGCCGATCCGACCCAATGTGACTATTATACCTATACGATTACCCGCACCTGGACGGCAGTGGATAACTGCACCAATGAGGAGGTCTATACGCAAACGATTACTGTCGAGGATGTCACCGCCCCTGCATTTACGGCACCCATCAATCTGGTTGCAGCTGATCAGCTTTCTTGCGGTGACGAAGAAGACCTCAGTGTCACGGGTTTCCCTACAGACATCATGGACAACTGTGCACCCACGGAAGTAGATGGTAGTGATGGCTATACAGTTGGCGCTACCAGTTGGACCACCACAAACGGTTATCTCATTTCCTTTGTGGATGTAGAAGCTCAGCCATTTACAGAGTGCTCCCTTTCGGGTAACGGACTGCATAAGCGGAAATATCAGATCCAACGAACCTGGAGCATCGAAGATCCTTGTGGAAATACCACCACGGCTTTACAAACCATGACCATCATCGATGATACACCACCAGTGATCGTTTGCCCTGATCCGATCACCATCGAATGTGATGATGAGCTGGACCCAACCATCAATCTGGCTCTGGGACTTGCCACCGCCACAGATAATTGTGATGACGACATCGAGATCACTATCACCTTTGCGGATGTCAGTGGTCCAGGCAGTTGTCCCGGTGAATCTGTGATCACCCGTACATGGACAGCAACAGATATTTGTGGAAACAGCGAAACATGTGACCAGATCCTGACACTGGAAGATACCACTGATCCTACCTGGGATACGGCTCCAGCAGATGATTCTGCAGAATGTGGAGCTGGAGATGCAGCGGCGTTTGCTGCATGGTTGAGCAATTTTGCAGGAGCCATTGCTTCAGACAACTGTTCGAATGCCACACTATCCACAAATGGCTTGACATCGACACCGGGATGTGGGAATACTATCGTGTATTCAGTGAATGTTCGGGCAACAGATGAATGTGGATTGTTTATCGAAGAAAATGTCTCCTTTACAATTGAAGATACCACACCACCAGTCCTCACTTGTGCAGCTGATCAGGTTGTAGAATGTACTGATCCAACTGATCCGGCCAACACGGGTATGTCTTCCGCTACCGATAATTGCGGCACCACTACAGTGACATCCGTTGATGCCTCCACACCGGGTGCGTGTACCGCCGAATACGTGATTACACGGACCTGGACCGCCTTGGATGAATGTGGACTGACCTCCACTTGCGTGCAAACGATCACTGTTGATGACAGCACCCCTCCAGTCATCACCTGTCCGGCGAACACTGCCGTTGAGTGCAGTGATGACAAGACCTCTGCCGCCAATGGTTTGGCTACGGCCACAGATAACTGTGACCCTGATCCGATGATCACAGAGTCCGACAATATTGTTGCAGGAGCTTGCGATGATGCCTTTACGATAGAACGGACCTGGACAGCTACCGATGAATGTGGTAATGCCTCCAGCTGTATCCAACAGATCGTTGTTGACGATACGACAGTTCCAGTAATAACCTGTGCGGCTAACCTGATCATCGAATGTGATGAATCAACTGATCCGGCGGACACCGGGATGTCCACAGCCACAGATAACTGTGATCTGGATGTTGCCCTGACCTATATGGATATGTCTGCTCCAGGGGGATGTCCTCAGGAAGAAACGATTACCCGGACCTGGACAGCCACGGACAATTGTGGCAATACTGCGACTTGCGATCAGACGATCGAGATCGAAGACACCACACCACCAGTCTTTACTACGCCGGCCATGGATGAGACCATCGAATGTGATCTGGCTACCAATGGCGCCAACTTTACAGCCTGGCTAGCCTCTTTTGCTGGTGCCGCTGCCACAGACAATTGTGGTTCCGTGACATTGACTACTGTAGGTTTAGTACCCACACCGGGATGCGGTAATACCATTGTCTATTCAGTGACCATTCGGGCCACAGATCAATGTGGTAATTCGACGGATGATCCAGCCACCTTTACGATCGAGGATACTACAGCACCAGACTGGGATGATCCGATGCCCGCAGATGCGAATGTCGAATGCGATGCCATTCCAACCGTGGTTACATACACTGCCAGTGATGCTTGCGATAATACTGTAGATGTAACGTTTGCGGAAAGCACTGCTCCTGGTGCATGTCCACAAGAACAAACAATTACCCGTACCTGGACCGCCACTGATGATTGCGGCAATGCAATTACGCATGTCCAAACGCTGACTGTGGAGGATTCAACGCCACCAACATTTGATACCCCTCAAATCTGGACCGGAAATGACGGACTGGAATGCGGTGATGAGGAAGACTTGACGATTACTGGATTCCCAACCAACATCGATGACAATTGTGCGGATGATGATGTCAACGGTGCCGATGGGTATACCATGGGCGACATGAGTTGGTTGACCTCAACCGGTTATACCATTTCGTTCTCCGATGTTGTCATCGATCCCCATCCTGGTGGTGGATGCTCGCTTACCGGTAATGGACTGTACTACCGTAAGTATCGTGTCAATCGGACCTGGTCGGTCACAGACCCTTGTGGCAATACGACCACATCTATCCAGGAGATCAACATCACTGACCATACGCCTCCAGTAGTTACTTGCCCAGCGGATGTTACTGTTGAGTGTAGTGATGATCTGACTTCAATTACACAGGGTGTCGCCACTGCTACAGATAATTGTGATGATGCTCTAGATATCCTGATTACAGAGGATGATGTGATCACTGCCGGACCTTGCGATGGTCAGTATAGTATCGCCCGTACCTGGACTGCAGAAGATGTTTGTGAACAAACATCAGATTGTGTCCAAACCTTGACAGTAGAGGACACGACACCTCCGGCTTTCGTTGATTTCCCAATGGACGAAACCATTGAATGTGACCTGGCCACAAACGGTGCCAATTTTGCTGCTTGGTTATCCAACTTCGCTGGCGCAACTGCGACAGATAACTGCAGTGCGGTCACCTTCAGCACGAATGGATTGACAACGACTTCAGGTTGTGGTGAGACTGTTGTTTATACAGTCAATATTCGAATCGAAGACGAGTGTGGCAACGCCACTGAAGAGTCAGCGATGTATACCATAATAGATACGACTGTTCCCTCATGGGATCAGGCCATGCCAACAGATGTGGTTGTGGAATGTACTTCAGTTCCTGCCGTACCTGCCGTGAATGCATCCGATCTCTGTGATGACATGGTCGATGTGACCTTTTCACCGATCAGTACACAAGGGGTGAATCCTGCACTTTGTGATTACTACAACTATACGATTACTCGTACATGGGTGGCGACTGACGATTGTAGTAACGCGATTACCCATACTCAGGTAATCACAGTGGAAGACACAACCGCACCAACCTTTACGACACCTGCCAGTATTTTGGCAGCTAGCCAACTTTCATGTGGCGATGAGGACGACCTCAGCCTGACTGGATTCCCAACAGTGATTTCCGATAATTGTGCTGCTGCCCAAGCGAATGGCAGCGACGGATATACCATGGGAGATTTGTCCTGGACCACGACAAATGGATACACCATTTCCTTCGTGACTGTGTTGACAGCACCCCAGCCTTGGGCGGAGTGTTCAACTTCAGGGAATGGCCTTCATAACCGGAAGTACCATTACACCCGGACCTGGACGGTTGAAGACCCTTGCGGTAATTCGACAACCGCCAACCAGACGATCACCGTTATTGATGATACACCTCCTGTTTGGGATCAGGCGATGCCTGCGGATGAAACAGTTGAATGTGATAATGTTCCACTTGCACTGGTTGGTGGAGTAGATCTGACCGCTACAGATAATTGTGATGCTCCAATGGACATCACATACACCGATGATGAGTTGAATACCCCTGGTGCATGTACAGGCGAGTATATCCTTACACGCACCTGGACGGCTGAAGATGTATGTGGCAATGCGATCACGCATACCCAGACGATCACCGTTGAGGATACAACGATTCCTATCGTGACCTGTGCAATTGATGTCGTCATTGAATGTGATGAAAGTGACTTGCCGGCCAACACCGGTATGACCACAGCTACGGATAATTGCGATCCATCACCTGCCATAACGTATGCAGATGTTGTAACCCCTGGTTTATGTGCAAACGAAGAAAGTATTGCCCGTACCTGGACCATCACAGACGATTGTAATAATAGTACATCTTGTCTGCAGACGATCACTGTTGAAGATACGACACCTCCGGCCATCACTTGCCCGGCAGATGTGGTAGTCGAGTGCAGTGATGATCTGACCTCTGCGACCCAGGGGATGGCCACGGCTATCGACAATTGTGACAATGCGCCGGTCATTGCTGAAAGTGACAATATCGTTGCCGGGGCCTGCCCGAATGCCTGGACTATCGAACGGACCTGGACAGCGACAGATGCATGTAATAATAGTCTGACATGTTTGCAGACAATTACTGTTGAGGATACAACTCCTCCTACTTTCGATGTACCTGTTGATATTATCGGTAATGATGGATATGAATGTGGTGCCGAAGCCGATCTCTCCCTCATGGGAATTCCAGATAATATCGATGACAACTGTGCCCCAGATGACGAAGATGGAGCAGATGGATATACTGTCGGAGCAACAACCTGGATGACCAGCAATGGGTATACAGTTTCATTTAGTGATGCGATTGAAGACCCGCACCCAAGTGGTGAATGTAGTACCACCGGAAATGGATTGTATTTCAGAAAATACAGAATCACCAGGACTTGGATGATAACTGACCCATGTGGAAATACAACCACAGCTGATCAACTCATCAATATCACAGATAACACGCCTCCTGTTTGGGATCAGGCAATGCCAGCTGATGAGACAGTTGAATGCGATGCTATCCCAGTAGCACTTGTCGGAGGTGTCGATCTGACTGCAATGGACAATTGTGATGATCCGAACGAGATCATATATACAGATGATGAGACAACTAGCCCTGGAGCTTGTCTCTATGGGTATACGATTACGCGCACCTGGACCGCAGAAGATGTTTGTGGAAATGCGATCACGCATACACAGACGATCACGGTTGAGGATACAACTCCTCCAACTTTCACAGTACCAGTTGATGTGACCATTCAGGCGGATGCCTCATGTGACTATGATGATGATCCATCGAATACAGGAGATGTGATGGATGAAGCGGACAATTGCTCTATGGGTCTGGACGCTACCTATGCTGACGCCACGGCTCCGGGCCTTTGTGTTGGCGAAACGATCCTGTCCCGGACCTGGACATTGACAGATGATTGTGGATTGGAGTTGATTCAAACACAGACGATCACTATCCAGGATATGATTGCTCCTGTTCTGGTGGGTTGCCCTGCCGATGAGACCATCTCTTGCCTGGATCCTATTCCAACACCACCAGTTGTGACCGCTACCGATAATTGTGATCCTTCTCCGTTGGTCTCAGTTCCAAGTGAAGTAAATCTGCAAACGAACGACGGTTCATGTACCGACCATACCTATACATTGACCCGGACCTGGACTGCCACGGATGGGTGTAATAATAGTGTGACTTGTTCCCAGGTCATCTCCGTAGAAGATATCCTCATTCCGGTCATTACACTGACTGGCCCAGCTACTGTTGACCTCTGTGTTGGCGATAGCTATACAGACATGGGTGCAACTGCCAACGATGATTGCTTTGGTGACATTACCGCTGACATCATCACCGATAATCCTGTGGATATCAACATACCGGATACCTATACGGTGACCTATAACGTCATGGACCCATGTAGCAATGCTGCGGTAGAAGTGACCAGGACCGTCATCGTCCATGATTATCCACGACTTGAGACATCCATTAATGGTGTTGTCGTCACGACGAATAACGATGGCACAGATGATGTCGCCCCCCCGATGGAAATATGCAATACAGCAGGGAATGTTTTCTTTGATGTATTCACTGATTTGAATAACGTGCCTGGTGATATTCGCGTATTCCAGACACGCACCCTGACAAATGTCACCACGCCGATGTGTGACAACTGTGCTGCACCAATTGCTGCATTCACAGGCGTATCGGGAACAGCCACTTTGGTTGATCCAACAATGGATGGAACCCTGGTGATGCGCTTCCGCGCCTGGCTGGATCTGAACAGTAACAATACCGTTGATCCGGGAGAATGTGCCGGTGACTGGGTGGAATACACCTTTATTCTGAAGGCAGATGTCATCATGACTTGTGCCAATGATACCACAGTGGCTGCCTGTCAAGATCAGGCAACAGTTGATCAGGCCTTTACGGACTGGCTGACGACGACCACATTTACCGGTGGTAAGAACCCGGCGTTGATGGATGACAACAGTGGAGCTCCGGATGCTTGTGGTGGATTCACCACTGTCATCTGGACAGTCACAAGTGATTGTGAAGCTGACGTAACCTGTTCCGCTACGTTTACCGTGACTGAAGATGATATTGACCCAACCTTTACAATTCCTGCCGATATCGATATCTATTCTGATGCAGGATGTACATACGATTCCGATCCGTTGATCACTGGTGATGTGACAGACGAAATGGATAATTGTGGAGGTGTCTTGGATGCAACTTATTCCGATGCATCCGTAGCCGGTTCATGTGAGGGCGAAGTCATTATTACCCGAACCTGGAGCCTGACGGACTTGTGTGGAAACACGACCTCCGGCGATCAGACGATTACCGTTCGGGATACGATCTCCCCAACCTTCACCGTGCCTTCGGATATAACCATCAACGCAGATGTCGATTGTCTGTATGATGCAGATCCATCGATCACTGGAGAAGTGAATGATGAAGCTGACAATTGTACAACCGTACTCGTTGCAACTTCTATGGATGACCCACAACCCGGCGCTTGCGCTGGACAAGTGATCATCACCCGAACCTGGACATTGGTAGACGATTGTAATAACTCTCTGGAACAAAACCAGATCATTACAGTCATCGATAATATCCAGCCAGTATTGGTTGGTTGTCCATCTGATGTGACCATTGCTTGCAATGACCCAATGCCCACACCACCTGTGGTCACGGCTACGGACAATTGTGATATGTTCCCTGTTGTGACAGGACCAGTACCGGTATCCGGTCAGACCAATGATGGCTCTTGCACCGATCATACCTATGATGTCACTTTGACCTGGACAGCTACCGATGCTTGTGGGAATACAGCAACTTGTGCTCAAGTCGTCTCTGTTCAAGACCTGATCATCCCTGTAATCACTCTGACTGGGCCAGCGACCGTTGACCTCTGTGTTGGCGACAGCTACACCGACATGGGTGCCACTGCCAATGATGATTGCTTTGGAGATATTACCGGTGATATTGTCGTGGCCAACCCGGTCGATGTCAATACCCCTGGTATCTATACGGTAACCTATAACGTCACAGATCCGTGTAGTAATGCTGCTGTGGAGGTGACACGTACGGTAACCGTACATGAATATCCGTTGTTGGAAACATCCATTAATGGTGTTGTCGTCACCACAAATAACGACGGCATGGATGATGTTGCCTTACCAATGGAAATATGTAATACGGCAGGAAATATCGTTTTCGATTATTTCATAGACATAAACGGTGCTCCAGGTGATATTCGTGCTTTCCAAACACGCACATTGACCAATGTGACCACTTCTATGTGTGATAATTGTGCTGCTCCGATTGGCGCATTTTCACCCTATGTCGGTACCGCAACGTTGGTGGACCCAACGATGGATGGAACCATGGTGATGCGCTTCCGCGCATGGCTGGATTTCAATAGTAACAACCTGGTTGATCCGGGAGAATGTTCCGGTGACTGGGTGGAGTACACCTTTATTTTGAAGGCGGATGTCATCTTGACCTGTGCGAATGATACCACTGTCGCCCCTTGTCAGGATCAGGCGGCAGTTGATCAGGCATTTGCAGATTGGTTGGCAACGACTACATATACAGGCGGCAAGAACCCAATGATGTCAGATGACAATACGGGTGCACCGAATGCTTGTGGTGGATTCACCATCGTTACCTGGACCGTAACCAGTGATTGTGAAGCTGATGTGACTTGCTCTGCAACATTCACGGTTACCGCGGATACCGACGATCCAACATTTACAGTTCCTGCGGATGTAACCATATTTACAGATGCGGCATGTGCATATGATGACGATCCATCCAATACAGGAGATGTCATTGATGAGATGGACAATTGTTCAATGGGTCTGGATGCAACTTATACAGATGCAATCGTGGCTGGTCCATGTACAGGTACATTTGTGATCACCCGAACCTGGACGCTCACGGATCTCTGCAATAATTCCACTTCAGCTGATCAAACCATCACCATTCAGGACAACTCCAAGCCGAGTTACACTGTCCCTGCGGACATCACCATTTCAACGGATGCGGCATGTACGTATGATGACGATCCATCGAATACAGGCGATGTTTCCGATGAAATGGACAACTGTTCTGTGGGCCTGGATGCAACCTATTCAGATGCTTCAGTTGCAGGACCATGTACGGGGTCTCTTGTCATTACCCGTACCTGGTCACTGATGGACGATTGTGGAAACGATTCCATCCAAGTACAGACAATTACTGTGGTTGACGATGTGTTCCCCACATTTACTGTTCCCGCAGACCTCACCATCTATACAGATGCTTCTTGTGGTTATGACGATGATCCGACCAATACTGGAGATGTCTCTGATGAAGATGACAATTGCAGTGCTGGTCTGGATGCACTTTACAGTGATAACACTGTTCCGGGTGCATGTACCGGCGAGTATATCATTACCCGGACATGGACACTTACAGATGATTGTGGAAATACAACCGTACAGACGCAGACCATCTGGGTGGAGGATGATACGAAACCCACATTTACGGTACCAGTGGATATTACCATTGCCAAGGATGTGGACTGCAACTATGATGCGGATGTTGCCATCACCGGCGACGTTACCGATGAGTCAGACAACTGTAGTAGTGGACTGGAGGCAACTTGGTCTGACGCTATCGCCGCAGGTTCCTGCGAGGGAGAAGAGTTGATCACTCGTACCTGGACATTGACGGATGATTGCGGAAATGATTCCATTCAGACGCAGACGATCATCGCCTATGATGTCACTAAGCCATACTTCCCTAAGCCGGCAGATGTGACCATCTATACCCTGGATGGTGCAACTTGTCCGTCACCGGATGATATGGGTCTTACGGTCAATCAGGGAGTACCAATTGCTTCTGGAAATGCACCATTTGCGTTCGACGTTCATGGTGTCAGCCAGGCAGGACCTACAGTCTATACAGACAATTGCAGTTCACCTGCAAACCTGGATATCTATGTGTGGGATATCGAACTGGATGACAATGGAAATGCGGATGGATGTGAGCGTGTCATTCGGGTCGATTATCGAGTATTTGATGACTGTGGAAATCATCAGTCGCGTTATCAACTCTTTACGATAATCGATAATACTCCGCCGACATTTACTGTACCAGTGGATATTACCATCTATTCGGATGCCAGTTGTAACTATGATGATGATCCGATCAATACAGGTGATGTTATAGATGAGGCCGATAATTGCAGTATAGGACTCGATGCCACTTACAGTGATGCTACTGTTCCTGGAAATTGTACCGGTTCATGGATCATTACTCGGACCTGGACTTTGGAAGATGATTGCACAAATTCCAATGTTCAAACACAAACCATTACGGTCCTCGACAATACCCCGCCGACCTTTACTGTTCCTGTCGACTTCACCATCGAAAAGGATGTGGATTGCAACTATGATGCTGATCCGTTGATCACAGGTGATGTCATCGATGAAGCAGACAACTGTAGTACCGGTCTGGATGCGACCTGGTCGGATGCAGTAGCTCCAGGTGCATGTGAAGGAGAAGAGATCATTACCCGGACATGGACATTGACGGATGATTGCGGAAATGATTCGATTCAGACGCAGACCATCATCGCTTACGATGTCACCAAGCCATACTTCCCCAAACCAGCAGATGTGACCATCTATACCCTGGATGGTGCGACATGTCCTTCACCGGCTGACCTCGGTCTTGTGGCCAATCAGGCAATACCCATTGCTTCTGGAAATGCACCATTTGCTTTTGACGTCCATGGCCTCAGTCAGGATGGCCCGACAGTCTATACGGACAATTGTAGTTCACCAGCTAACCTGGATATTTATATCTGGGATATCGAGTTGGATTTCAATGCCAATGCAGATGAATGTGAGCGAGTCATTCGGGTTCGTTATCGTGTATACGACGATTGCGGTAACCACCAGACTCGTTTCCAGTTGTTCACCATTCTGGATAATACACCGCCGACCTTTACAGTACCGATGGACATCACCATAGATAAGGATGCGAACTGTGATTATGATGCAGATCCGGTCTTCACCGGCGATGTGACAGATGAAGCGGACAATTGCACACTTGCAGGCCTGGATGCGACATATTCTGACGCAGTCAACCCAGGCAACTGCACGGGTGAAGAAATCATTACCCGGACATGGACGCTGGTCGACAATTGTGCAAACTCTACAGTGCAGACACAGACGATTGTGGTGCAGGACAATACGCCACCAACGTTTACAGTGCCCGCAGATATAGAGATCCAAAAGGATGTCAATTGTGATTATGATGCAGATCCGGTCTTCACTGGGGATGTGTCGGATGAAGCGGATAATTGTACGCTCGTTGGCCTCGATGCCACGTATTCCGATGATGTGAATCCTGGAACCTGTGAAGGTGAACAGATCATTACCCGGACATGGTTCCTCGAGGATGATTGCGGAAATACCACAACACAAGTCCAGACGATCACTGCAGTGGATATGATTGTTCCTACATTCCCGAAGCCGGCGGATGTGACCATCACGACTGAACTGGATGGCGCCAATTGTCCCACAGTTGCAGATATTTCGTTGATGGTCGATCAGATGAATCCGATCACTTCAGGAAATGCCCCATTCCAGTTTACCGTTCATGGTGTAGTTCAGCAAGGCCCGGTCATCTACAGTGACAACTGTAGTACGGCTCCGAATTTGGATATCTATATCTGGGCGATCAATCTGGATTATAACGGTAATGCGGATGAATGTGAACGTGTGATTCGTGTACTTTACCGCGTCTATGATGATTGTGGTAACTACCAACCTCGTCAGCAATTCTTCACCATTATCGAGGATACACCACCGACCTTTACGGTGCCCGTTGATATCACCATTGATAAGGACGCGAACTGTAATTATGATGCAGATCCATTGATCACTGGTGATGTCACGGATGAGAATGATAATTGTAGCACAGGATTGGATGCGACCTATTCTGACGCAGTCAACCCAGGCAACTGCACGGGTGAAGAAATCATTACCCGGACATGGACGCTGGTCGACAATTGTTCAAACTCTACAGTGCAGACACAGACGATTGTGGTGCATGACAATACGCCACCAACGTTTACAGTGCCTGCAGATATAGAGATCCAAAAGGATGTCAATTGTGATTATGATGCAGATCCGGTCTTCACCGGGGATGTGTCGGATGAAGCGGATAATTGTACGCTCGTTGGCCTCGATGCCACGTATTCCGATGATGTGAATCCTGGAACCTGTGAAGGTGAACAGATCATTACCCGGACATGGTTCCTCGAGGATGATTGTGGGAATACCACTACGCAAGTGCAGACGATTACTGCCGTGGATATGATCGTCCCGATATTCCCTAAACCAGCGGATCAATCCATCACTACTGAAGATGGGGCAACCTGTCCTGGTGTGGCGGATATCTCACTGGTCGTCAATCAGGCGGTACCTGTTGCATCTGGAAATGCACCATTTGTCTTTACTGTTCATGGGCTGCCATTTGATGGCCCGACAGTATATAGTGACAACTGTAGCACGGCTCCGAATCTGGACCTCTACGTCTGGAACATCAATACCAGCTTCCAGGGAGTAGGTGACGATTGTGATCGACAGATCCAGGTGATCTTCCGGGTCTATGATGATTGTGGAAACTTCCAGCAACGTCAGCAGATCTTCACGATCCTCGAAAACACTCCTCCTGATCTGAGTGCCTGTTCTGTGCCATTGGACGGTACAGTGGAATGCACCGGTGATACCGGGAACGAGCAATCGGCGATCAACTGGGATATGGCCAATATCACATACCTCTACGGATGTGCAACAGATAACTGTACGGCCATCACAGTAACCAGTGATTACGACTTTGCCAATTACATTTATGACTGCGGCCTGTCCGGCTCCATAACTGTGGAGTATACAGTTACGGATGAATGTAACAACAGCACGACGACGACAGCAACGCTGACTGTTGTCGATAATTTTGGTCCGGATGTCACTGGATGTCCAAACATGGATGCCACTTTCGAGTGTGATGGTGCTGCAAACAATGAAGTTGCTGCGGCAGCTTGGGATGCTGCTAATGTCATTGCTCTGGATGGTTGCGCAAACGAAGTTTGTGGTGACTTTACGGTTAGCTCGAATTACAACTATGCCAATCTGGTCAGTACTTGTGGTGAAGCTGGCGTACTGACGGTGATCTATACACTGGAAGATGAGTGTATGAATACCACCAACTTTACTGCTGTATTCACTATCGAGGATACGACTCCACCAACGATCGATTTCTGCCCACCAGCAGTAGCGATCAACTGTGAAGATTCGCAAGACCCAATGGACACTGGCGGACCAGCAACAGCATCTGATGTTTGTGATGCCAATCCAATGATCACGTACACGGATAACATCGTGCCTGGCAGTTGCCCGGATAGTTATGTGATCGAACGGACGTGGATCGCTACGGATGATTGTACGAACTCCTTCACCTGCTTGCAGGAGATCACAGTGATCGATATCGAGAAGCCGGTGTATAATCTGGGCACACCAGATGTGACCTTATATACACTAGAAGATAACGCCACCTGCCCGGGTACACCTGACATCAGTCTGGACGTCAATCAGGCTACACCGATCGCCTCTGGTCATGTGACGGTGCCATTTACGGTGCATGGGGTCACTTTCCAGACACCAAATGGCAACGGAACAGATAATTGTACTCCGGATGATGAGCTCAAACTCTATGTCTGGGAGATCAATGAAGACCTCTTTATGGATGCGGATGAATGTCACCGTACCATCGAAGTGACATTCCGCCTTTTCGATCGATGTGGTAACCATCGTCAGCGGAAGCAGGCGTACACGATCATTGAGAATACACCACCAGTCATCACCTGTCCGGCAAACATCACCATCAACTGTGATGATGATCCATTGGATCTCAGCCTGACACTGGAAGCGACTGCAACGGACAATTGTGATACGGATCCAACCATTACTTATGGTGATGTGAACGATCTGAACGGTTGTTCTATGACAGGGACGATCACTCGGACCTGGATGGCTGAGGACAATTGTCTCAATACCACCGAATGCACTCAGATCATCACTGTTCAGGATGTTGATCCTCCTGTGATGATGAATTGTGTCCAGGATGACTTGAATGCAGAATTCGAGTGTGACGGTCTGGCCGGAAACGAAGTAGCTGCTATTGCCTGGAACGCCGCCAACATTGCTACACTGGAAACATGTGCATATGATGTTTGTGGTGTGATCGTGGTGACAAGCAATTACAACTTCGCTACCCTGTCTGATCAATGTGGTGAAACAGGAAGCCTGACAGCCACTTATACCGTGACGGATGAATGTTTGAATACGTCCACGATCACCGGCACATTTACCATTGTAGACAATACGGCTCCAGACCTGACGGCCTGCAACCTGACGAACCTCAATGACACGCATGAGTGTGATGGCGATGCCGGTAATCTGGCAGCCGCAAATACATGGAATGCGGATAATGTGGCCTATCTCGAAGGTTGTGTTTCTGACCTGTGCGGTACGATCACGGTGACGCATGATTATTCCTTCGGGAACCTCACTGATGAGTGTGGTATTACGGGTGACGTTCTGGTGACCTATACATTGATGGATGAGTGTGGAAATAGTACTACCGCCACCGGCACATTCACGATTGAGGATACCACGAACCCGAGTTGGGATACAAGCATGCCTGCGGATATTACCGTGGAATGCGATGCTGTTCCGGCGGCCTTTGTGGCCACAGCTTCCGACGGATGTGATATCGATGTGGATATCGTGTATACAGAGGTCGGCTCTGATAGCATTTGTCTGGATACCTATATCCTCACCCGGACCTGGACGGCAACGGATGATTGCAATAATGCGATCACCCATATCCAATCCATTCAGGTGCAAGATGTCACGGTACCTAATCCACTATGTCAGGATAAGGAGATCTTCCTGGATGACGATGGCATGGCGACCATTACCGCTCAAGAAGTGGATAATGGCTCTTCAGACAATTGTGATGCGATGGTAGATCTGGCTCTGAGCAAGACATCCTTCGATTGTGATGATGAAGGTCCGAATTTGGTCACCTTGACAGTTACTGATAATTGTGACAATAGCAATACTTGTACGGCTACGGTTACCGTAACTGATGCAATCGCGCCCACGGCCCTCTGTCAGGATGTGACGGTTTCACTCGACCAGTTTGGTCAGGGAAGCATTACACCGAATGATGTAGATAATGGTTCCTACGATAACTGCGATATCGCCAGTTTGGTGATCTCACAGTCCCAGTACAATTGCACCTGGTTGGGAACAAGCATGGTCACGTTGACAGTTACAGATATTTACAGCAATGTCTCTACCTGTACAGCCAATGTGACGGTTGTGGATGAGATACCTCCAGTAGCGGTTTGTAAGAACTACTTTGTTGATCTCAACGGACAAGGAGAGGCACCGATCACGTACTTCGATATCGATGGTGGTTCAACAGACAACTGTTCCATTGTCGACTATCAGGTGGTACCGAATGTGGTGACTTGTGCGGATATGCCTTTGAAGAATGTGACCCTGACGGTTACTGATCCGGGTGGAAACAAGCATAGTTGTACAGCTACTGTAGTCATTTCCGACAAATTACCACCGATTATGGCCTGTAAGGATCTGACCTTCTTCCTGGATGACCAGGGCAGCCCGATCACGATCCAGCCAGAGGACATTGACAGTGGTAGTTCGGACAATTGTGAGATCGAATCACTCTCACTGAACAAAACGACTTTCGATTGCGATGACCTGGGTGGAAATGTGGTGCTGCTGACTGCAGAAGATCCGAGTGGTAATACGAACAACTGTTCGGCTACTGTGACGATCATCGACGCAATTCCTCCCGTCTGGACCTATATGCCTGGTGACATCACTGTCAACTGCATCGACGTTTTTGATGATAACCCGAAGGCTGCAGATAACTGCGGAGGGGTGAACATCAACTGGGTGGATGTCCAGGAAGTTTGGCCCGCCGGACCAATCAACAGCTATCTGGTGCGCCGCACATGGACAGCCTTTGATGCCTCTGGAAATGAGATCACCTATGAGCAGGTCGTGTACGTACTGCCTGGAGGAGAATTGCTGGTCAATTGTACTCCGAATGTCACTACACAGCCCTCGCACTTCCCGATCAAGGTCGATTGGCCGATCCCATCCATAGATGATATCTGTGAGGGATCTGAAGATATGGTGCAGATCGGAGGTCCTGCTCCACTGAGCTACTTCAGCCCGGGTACAGAGACCTTGATTACGTACGAACATGTAGATATCTATGGCACACATTATCAGTGTTCCTTCTGGGTCATTGTTCCAACAGATGCTTCCGGATATATCGTTGTGCTGAATGATGTGGATTGTGAAGACCTTTCTCTGACCAACTGCGAAGTGAAGGACCTTCCAAATCCGGACAACTACAGCTTCGAATACATCGTGAATAATATGACCCCCATCCAGTTTGATGTGGAGTCTAATGGCAACTTTGAGATGTTTGCAGATGGATCGGCTCACTTGACAGGAAGCTGGACGGATATCCCGAACTCTTGTGGATGGGATATGGACATTTGGCTCCACCGTCGCCGTACCCACGATGGATGGGTGGCTGCCGGAGGAAATATCAGTTCCTTCTCCGGATTAGGTGATCCGAAACTGTGGGAGTTCTTTGAAGTGGATGGTTCACGCAGTAAAATGACGGGAACAGGTTGTTATTCCGGCCAGAACTTCAACGTGCGGATATCGCCGAACTTCCCGAATTTTGGATTCCAACTGGGTGCAGGTGCCAATACGAAGACAAGTGCCTACGGTGGCTGGGTGATCATCGCGATGACCAATAATTCTGATCAGGTTGTGGCTCAAGGTATCTTCTCATTCGAACTGGATTGTGATCCGACGAATGTGATCAAGGATGCAGCTGAAGTGATCTCCCTGGATGGATTCAATTATCCGGTCACCTGGTCTACAGGTACCACTGGATTTGAATTGGGTGATGTTTCACCGGGTATCTTCAGTGTGACGGTAACCGATCAAAGTGGAAGTACAGATGCCTCCACATTCTCGGTTGGCTTGCCAAAGGATTGCATCCTCTACTACGAAGATGATTGCCGTCCAGGGAATATGACCTCTACAGCGCTGGTCAAGCAGAGCAGCACTTTCCAGGGGGCCATTGCCGAACGAGCCATCGACCAGAATACAGATGGTGACTTTGCCAACGGTTCTGTGACCAGTACCCTTGCCGGCTATCAGAATTATTTCAGCATGGCCTTACTGGATCCGACTCCGATCGAAAAGATTCGAGTCTGGAACCGGACGGATTGCTGTAGCGATTTGTTGGAGCCATTTTATCTCTTTGTGTCTGAATTCCCGATCCCGGATAATATTTTCCCTGAGGATCTGGTCTTCGAGCAGGATATTCAGGCCTTCTACCACAGTGGCCCGATTGAGGACAGCTATACCTTTGACATTGGCCAGATGGGTCAATACATCAAAGTACAGTTGGCTGAAAGCGGTCGATTGATGCTGGCTGAAGTGCAGGTTCTGGTCTGCCAGGAAGATGAGATTGGACTCCAGGATGATGGATTTACCGCTCCTGAGGAGGAGGATGTCATCAAAAAGGTCCAGGTGATTGATGATGTTCCGACAGTCAATTTCTGGCCTAATCCGGCGAATGACTATCTGGAGATCGATATCACCCAACAGCATGCTGAAGCCATTGGCGTCAACATCGTCAACATGCAGGGAGTTGAAGTCTATCGGGCGAAACTGCCGGCAAATCATCTTCAACACCTCCACCTGGATACCGGAGATTGGGGCCCGGGTGTATACTTCATGACCATCAGCTCCGCTAACGGAGCACGCAGCCTGCCATTGACGATCCAGCATTGATCGTCAGTCAGGCCATAACAATCAACAAGGGTCTTGCACATTGCAAGGCCCTTGTTCTTTGGTTCAAATCCCAACCTTCTGTTACCTGCTTTGTTATGCTTGCATTAATCACTTTTCTTCAACGAACATTTTAATGAACATGAAACAATTTCTTTTTTTTGGACTGATGTCCATCGGCCTCTTTATGACCTCCTGCTCAAACGAGGCTGCACCTGATACGAACACTGAAGAGGCTTTGACACCTACAGGTCCTTCAGGTGTATACAATATGGATATCACCAATAGTGTCGTAGAGTGGAAAGGTGTGATGCTGGGAGTAAAAGAGCATACCGGAACTCTGAAGTTGTCCGATGGAAACATCATTGTTGATAATGGCGTAGTGACCGGTGGAAACTTTACAGTTGACCTTTCGTCAATGTTGACAACCGACGAGAATTATAACCCTGAATCTGGTTACGGAAAAGATAAACTGTTGGGTCATTTGGCGTCACCCGACTTTTTTGATGTCTCCTCACATCCAACAGCTACATTTCGGGTAAAAGGCGGAAGTGAAAATACGTGCAATGGGGCGCTAACCATCCGTGGACGGACTCATTCTGCAACAGTGAAAGACATTGTGGTCAGTGACGAAAATGGCACCTTAAAGGCTACAGGGAACATGACCTTTGATCGTCAAAAATATGGGGTATCCTGGGCCAATCCTGTCAAGGAGTCAGTGTTGAGTGATGACATCCAACTGACTATCTCGCTTACGGGAATCAAATAGCTCAAGACAGCATAGCAAATAAGAAACGAGCGGCATTTATGTCGCTCGTTCTATTTAGTCTCCTGCCGGATGTCTACACTGATCCCAATACCCACGTTCGCGGATTCCCATACCGCTTGACTGGTCTTCCTATACCAGGTCTTATCCTTGAAAAAGCCGGCACAAAACATCAGGCCACCCTCACCTAATTCACGGATTAATTCCAGACTGACCAGAAAGTCGTCATTCACTACCACCTGTTCCCGGCTGAGATCTACAAAAACATCATGCCCCTGATGATCGCGATAATCAATGATCAAAGGTGAGCTGTAAATGCGTTCTACCGGCGCTCCATCATCCACACGATAGATATTCAGACGATAAAAAATGGTGTCGTATTTACACCATGCCAGATGGAGATTGACCTGATCGACAAATGCAGGGCGAGCCTTTATCTTGACCATGGTTCCCAATTCGTTACCCAGATCATTGTAGAAGAATCCGGCCCCGAAATTGGGATTGCTAAGTTCATTGCCGACACGTCGTTCCTTATAATCCTTCGGATTCACAGTGATCTGAGGGAGTTCCAATGCGATTGGCGTCATCAGGAGGGAGGAAGCCAGATCAGGGTTCAATCGAACCGATTTTAATGACAGATCCATGGTTTGATATCCCAGTATGGAATAGCGGAGGATGGCATCATCCTGCAGGCCGGATACATTGAGGGAATAGCTGCCATTTTCGTGGGAGACTGTCCCGACGCCCAGGCCCACCACACCAATATTGACATAGGGCAAAGGGGTGGAAGTCGCGTCATCGAATACCTGCCCGGAGATGACCTGACTGTACAAAACCGGAGGACTTACCAGCGTCAATAGAAAAGAAAAGACAACAGCAGATTGGAATAGAGAGAGGGAACGGATCTTCATGCTTACAAACTGAAGTGTTCAACCACTTCCTGAGGGATGCGCATTTGTTCCAGGAATGCTGTGAGTGTGGCATCGTAGTCCATCACCTTCCAACCAGTCTCTGGCGTATCCCGAATGGCCAGCATGACTTTTTTTCCCTGAATCCGGAAGGATCCTTTTGCTGCATCCATTTGGACATTTTGTGCACCATATTCCGCCGACAGGTTTTGGCGGAGCATGTCCAGTACACTTTCATCCCTATCAGCCGCCCGGTATTCCATCGTCATGACCAGGGCATAATCCACCCGGGCAAAAGCACGGTTGTCATAGTCAAATACATCGGATACAGTGTTGACATCCATGGATTCAAACCGAAAGCGAACCTCTTCGTCCATGAAGAATTGTTGAAAATAGGCCAACATCTGATCCCGTGGCAAAATGGCAAAAACACCCGGATACAGGTCATCTAATAGGCCGTCAATATTCTGGCTTTGAGCATGATTCAAGTAGCTGGACAGGGATGAACGAATGGCTTGTTCATCGTTGGATTGGGCCTGCAGGAAGAATGGGGTGAGCAGGAGGAGCCAAACGGCTAGACGAAGGCGACGAGAGATGTCAAACATGGATTCACTGGGTAATTGATGAAATGAATTCGCGAGGGGTGACTTGATAACCACTCAAGGGTATGAAAGTTTCTGGCCCCTGGTTGGCTCTTTGATCAAAGGTTGACCCACTTGGGTCCAGAGCTTCAAAGCATAGAACGAGCCAGAGTCCATTGCATTGTCTGCACTTATTTTGCGATTTCCGGGGGAAAGAGAATGCGGGCCTCTCCCTTGACAACCGGCTTGCCATCTGCCTGGATGCAGAGCGTAGAAAATGTTCCTATCCGCTTTTCAGCATCATAGCTCGTCAATTCTACTTTTGCTGTGATCGGCTGATTAAAAAATACCGGCTTCATAAAGCGGAGATCCTGACTCAAATAAATGCTTCCTTCCCCAGGGTAGATGCCGCCAAAAATCCTGGAGAACATGGACCCGGTAAACATCCCGTGCGCGACTCGTTGCTGGAAAATACTGTTGGCGGCATAGGATTCATCCAGATGAATGGGGTTGTCATCCATGGAGATCTGTGCAAAGAGACGCACTTCATCTGCGGTGAATACCCGGGTATATTCGACGATTTTGCCGATTTCAGGAGTGAGTGGAGTTGTCATAATGGAAGAGGGTTAAGCATTAAATAAATAAAATGGGCAGACGATTTGAATTATTCGATCTCCATGTCCAGCCAGCGTTCCATCACGGAAACAAACCGTGCGTGTTCTGAGCTGCTCAGGTTTTTCAGGCGTGCTGCACGGTGATCCGTTCCCGGAAGAAAGAACCATGCAGCATCCACCTTGTCGCTTTTGGGCACGGCCGTCGCTGACCAGGTATCTGAGCTGCCATAGAGGTAGGCAATGTGTTCACCTTTTGTTTGGGTCCACTTGTATACACTGTTGGTCAGTTGACCGTTAAACGAGATCGGGGCGTGATCGGGCATAAAGACGGCACTCGGATTGTGGTCTGTCGGCAAAGCCTTCAACAAGCCTTTGAATGGTGTGGTCTGATAGCCGTAGTATCCCACTTCTGTACCTGCTTGATAATAATGAGAGGTATATTTCTGAATATCCCGGTCGGAGAAAAAGCCTAGTTCAGAGATTTTGAAGACATGACTGAGCATGGAGTCAATGCCCACCTCTGGTCCGGGGATCTCATTGCAAGGGCTGCCCCATTGCCAAAAGGCAAAGGGGTATTCCAGGATGGTATATTCCAGGGCCTGTTCCAGGTTTAGATAGGTAAAGGAGAGGCCGGCACCTTTTGCAAACCATCGGGCACGCGGTAAGATCTCCTCCCGATGGCGAAGTAAATAGGTTTGGACCTCAAACAGAGCCTTTCGGCAGGCATCGGTACCCACAGTGTCCAGAAACGTGTAAATGCGCTGGTCTTCTACACTGAAATTGATCGGCGCCACCAGGGGGAAACTCACCGCGACATCTTCTGGAAAAAAGTAACGGTAGAATATTGTAGCCTGTCCGCC
>CALNZC010000069.1:0-115037 GCA_942490895.1 uncultured Saprospiraceae bacterium | reverse complement strand
ATGATCTCAAACCATCAGGTGAGTCTGAAGATGCCAGCTTCGTTGGCGACTGGAACCTATTATCTACGCATCCATCAGGATGAAGGCGCTCACACTTTTCCACTAACAGTGACCCGATAGGGTCACTGCGGGACGAAGACGACATTCGGAGGTTATGGTTTCGGTTCAGCGAACCTGGCGATAATGGTTTGATTACCGACTACCACATCTTGAAGCTTTACGCAGAGTTCGGCATTCTTCGGGAGGAACAGGTCCACCCTGGAGCCAAATTTGATGAATCCCATTTCTTCGCCTTGCCGGGCTTCAGCACCTGTTTCAGCATAACAAACGATTCGACGGGCCACATAACCGGCAATCTGCCTGACCAGCACTCGGCCCCATGTATTCTCCAGTACTACAGTTGTCCGCTCATTATCGAGGCTGGATTTTGGATCCCATGCCAGCAGGAACTTCCCGGGATGATACTTGGAGTATATGATTTTACCACTCGTGGGATATCGATTGACATGAACATTGAGTGGAGACATGAAGATGCTGACTTGCACTCGCTTTTCTTGTAGAAATTCCGGTTCGTCAGTTTCCTCCATCACCAGGATTTTACCATCAGCAGGAGCATAGATGACGCGGTCATCATCGACAGGTATAGGGCGTTCCGGATGTCGAAAAAAGTTGAGGATGAACGCATAGAGGCCAATGCATATGACCAATGCCGGCAAAGTCAAAATGGGAAGGCCATTCTGAATGGCTGCCAGAACCAGCAACATGATGACAGCCGTAAAGATCAGAGGTCGGTGCCCTTCTTTGTGATAGCGCATATTCGGTATTGTGTCTTCAAAAATAGAATGCTCAGTTCAATTCCTCTTTTATCGTAAAACAATCCAATACAGCGCAACGGGTGGAAGCGCAAAGAGGAAGGCATCAAATCGATCGGGACACCCCCATGACCGGGTAATAGTTGGCCGGAATCTTTGACTTCAAACTCTCGTTTCAACATGGATTCAACCAGGTCGCCCAATGGGCCCCAGATCGAGACGAGTACAGCGATGATCAGACCATCGAAAACAGTCCAGTTGTCCAGGAAATGGGCAAGTAGCCGCCCGGTTAACAGCGTGAGCGCCATGCCGCCCAACCAACCTTCCCAGGTCTTTTTGGGTGAAATCTGGGGTAGCAGCAGGCGTTTGCCCCAACGCATTCCACTGAGGTAAGCGCCAGTATCATTCGACCACACCAGGAGAAGGATAGCTAAAACCTGGTTGTAGGAGTATTGCCCATCTAAAATGGTGATCATGGGCAGACATCCAAAGGGGAGGGCCACATAGATCAGACCGGTGAGGCCAAGTGCCGCTTGTGAAAACCGTTCTGATCTTCGAACAAATAATTCTGGAATGAAAAACCAGGCGAGTAGGGCCGTCATGTACAGGAGGACGAACAAGGCCAGCTGTTTGCCTGGCATGGATACACCATGAGCCAGGTAGATGCCAATGCCGTATGGGATCATTCCCCATACGATCCCGGAATATTTTCGCCACAGATCCTTCCAGATGTCCTTGGGGGCAACGAGGGTATAATACTCCCAGAGGCAGCTAAAAAGGATCAGTCCAAAAAGGATAATAAATGGCCATTTGCCTGCGAGGGTCCCTAAGAGGACGATCATGACAATAATAGCTCCGGTGATCACACGTTGACGCAAGATTGACTGGATTGGTCCGCTCAAAACTACACAAAACCATTCACCGGAACAGGACATAAGAAAAGGTGGCAGCACCTATCTTTGCCTCATGGATACTTCGCTTGTCAAGACACGCTTGAGTGTGAATCTAAATAAGGTCGCTTTGATTCGGAACGCTCGAGGTGGGAACCTGCCAGATTTGATCCAGGTCGCCCGCGATTGTGAGGACTTTGGAGCAGAGGGGATCACCGTCCATCCTCGTCCGGATGAACGTCATGTCCGGTTTGCAGATCTACCAGAATTACAGAATGTGGTGACTACTGAATTTAATATCGAAGGCAATCCAACCGATCATTTTCTGGACACAGTCTGTCAACATCCGCCTCATCAGTGCACATTGGTACCAGATCTGCCCGATGCCCTCACTTCAGATGGCGGCTGGGACACGATTCGCCACCGAGACCTCCTTGTTGATGTAGTGGCCAGATTGAAAGAGAAAGGGATTCGGGTGTCTCTCTTTATTGATCCGGATCCAGCCCATGTTGAGGGGGCTCTTCGTGTTGGGGCTGACCGCGTAGAATTATATACCGGGCTGTATGCCTCGGGGTATCATGCATCCCCGGAAAAGGCGATACGACCGCACTTGGCTTGCAGTGAGGAAGCGTTACGCTTGGGGATGGGATTGAATGCAGGCCATGATCTCAATCTGGAGAACCTGGCCTATTACAACCGGTCGATTCCCAATCTTGAAGAGGTCTCCATCGGACACGCCTTAATATGTGATGCCTTATATTATGGTCTCGCGAATACGATCCGAATGTATCGCCGTCTTCTGACTGCCTGATTTAACCTTTGTTATGGGTGTTCAGGAAGAATATGTGATGGTGATGGTATAGTTTTTTTTAGGAGCTACAGCCGGGGCGGTTTTGGGAGCCGTTGGTGTAATCGTGTAACCGATCGATGGGGGAGAGGCGGCCTGTTGTTGCGGAGGGAGACGGAAATGGATTTGAATTTTTTTATGAAAGAGCACCTTGACACCCCGGGTCCGTTCCAGGTTAAACTTAAGCATGCCCACCAGGCGAATGGCTTCTTCACTGCATCCAGCGCCTAATCCTTTAATGATTTTAATATCGATCACCTTTCCGGTATGGTCGATCCCGTACCGGATATGCACCGTGCCTTCGAGCCGTGCCTTCAGGGCTTCTTCCGGATAATTGAGATGTTTGGTGATAAAAGCGCGCATGGCTTTCATCCCTCCCGGGTATTCAGGCTTTTTTAGAATAGAGGACCCCTTTACTTCTTTTTTCATGCGATTGGAAAATCTGGAGGTAGAATATATTTTTGTGTGCTAAATCGCAAGTACTTATGTTGATCATCGAAGTTAAGGATTCGGAGTCGATCGACCGCGCTTTAAAAAATTACAAGCGGAAAGTAGATCGTGCAGGCATCCTCAAGGAGTTGCGAGACCGGCGGCATTACACCAAGCCGTCTATTCAGAAGCGCGACAATTTTTTGAAAGCGGAATACCGTCAGCGGGTCTACGGAAAGTGATCGCTTTCCTCTTTCTACCAATTCTCTTATCTTGGCCTTGAACATTGTTGTACAGACCGCCGATGATGGAATTGAAGCGTTTCAGAGCCTATCTGGAACTGGAAAAGCGTAGATCGCCCCATACGGTTACGGCTTATTGTCAGGATATTGAGCAGTGTTTTGCCTATTTGCTTGATCAATATGACATTGACAGCCCGGCAGTTGTCAAACCCGTGATGATCCGTTCCTGGGCAGTGTCTCTGATGGAGGCCAATTGCCAGTCTGCTACGATCCGGCGGAAGATGTCTTCTATGAAGGCGTTTTACAAATTTCTGCAACGGCGACTTGGGATGGAGGCGAACCCGGTCCTCGGGGTGTCCTTGCCTCGAAAGAAGTCAAGAATTCCCACGTTTATTCCCGCATCTGCAATGGAGACCTTTCTCGATCAGTTGCCGCAGGGAGATACTTATATGGAGGTTCGGGACAGGTTGATCCTGCATATGCTCTATGAAACGGGGTTGCGCCGGTCTGAACTGCTGGGTATTGAGTCGTCCCGCATTGATTTGGCACAACGTCAGATTCGTGTCATTGGAAAACGGGGGAAGGAACGGATCGTACCAATTGGCGAGGGTTTGACAGACTTGTTACACACCTATATGCAGTTGCGGTACGAGCATGCAGGGGAGAGAGGAGCATATTCGTTTTTCCTGACAGTCAAGGGCTCGCCATTATCGGTAAGGTCTTTGTACGATATTGTTCGGACTTATTTGATGTCTGTTGGTCAGTTGGAAAGAAGGAGCCCGCATATCTTGCGGCATACTTTTGCCACTCATTTGGCTGAATCAGGGGCGGATTTGCAGTCCATTCGATCGTTGTTAGGGCATAGTTCGCTGGCTTCCACGCAAGTGTACACCCATACACAGATCGCACAATTGAAAAAAACATACTTGAAAGCGCATCCAAGAGGGCAAAGAAGCCCGGTGGATGAGCCATTGTTCACAAGAAAAAAGAGATAATATGAATGTGAAGATTCAATCTGTTCACTTTACTGCTGATCAAAAGTTGATTGATTTTATTGAAAAGAAGCTGTCTAAGTTGGACACCTTGAATGGGAACGTCCAGGGTGCTGAGGTGATTCTTCGTTTGGAGAATAGTGGACAGGTTCGGGATAAGGTGGCTGAAGTGAAGTTGCATATTCCAGGTGCGAACTTGTTTACGAAACAAACGGCCAAGACATTTGAAACTGCGATTGAGAAGTCAACGACGACTTTGAGACGGCAGATTATCCGTTTCAAGGAGCGTCGTGGGAATGATCGGAGACGGCGATCCGCAACGGCATAAATACGATTGAAGGGCTGGTGAAAAAAAACCAGTCCTTTTCCATGCATAAATTTTCAGGTAAATCTTTTCTCATCATATAGAAAGGTGTATCTTTGCAAGCGCTTTCAAAGGAAAGATTGAATTAAGTCATTGAATTACTGGAAAATAGCCTTGAAAAACAGGTTTTAGGCTGATCAGAATCATGCTGAAATTGCACGAATTGTGGAATTGAACAGATGGAATGATCAGTGAAACAGAACTATATCTGCTAGTAAAGTGATCAGCCGGCATAGCTCAGTTGGTAGAGCAGTTGATTTGTAATCAGCGGGTCGGGGGTTCAAGTCCCTCTGCTGGCTCCACTTGCAGATTGTTTAGTTTCATTAAAGTCAATTGGCCGAATCATCGCATTCGACAAAGGGCTGAAGAGTAGTTTTTCAAGGGTTAAACAGGGGGCGCGCCGGAGTTGGAGAGCCGGGCCAGACTGTAAATCTGGTGCCTTTGGCTGAGTTGGTTCGAATCCAACCGCCCCCACCAACTTTGCCCTGTTTGAAAGAATTGGGCGAATGGTTGTCTCGGTTTTCTATAGATGGACGTTGATTCGTTCTGGTGGAAAGCAGGGAGAACAAACAGGCGGGTGTAGCTCAGTTGGTAGAGCATCAGCCTTCCAAGCTGAGGGTCGTGGGTTCGAGTCTCATCACCCGCTCAACTTTGTCCTCTTCAAAAGAGAAGAGGATTCGTCACCATATCAAAAGGGCTGTTCCGGTGAACCGGCCGAGTCGACTTGGACCTCCGAGAAGATGTCTTTGGTGAAGAAACAAATCCTTTTTCATACCGTATGGTGTTGATGAAGAACTTGATTTTCAGCCGATGTAGCTCAGGGGTAGAGCACTTCCATGGTAAGGAAGGGGTCAAGGGTTCAAATCCCTTCATTGGCTCTAAATAAATGATGATCGCATTTTTAAAATCTGTTAAAACCCAAAAAAATGGCTAAAGCAACGTTTGAAAGAACTAAGCCGCACTTGAATATCGGGACCATTGGTCACGTTGACCACGGAAAGACTACATTGACCGCTGCCATCACATCGGTACTTTCCGGAGACGGACTGGCTGAGAAGGCGAGTTATGACTCAATCGATGCTGCTCCTGAAGAAAAAGAGCGTGGTATTACGATTAACACGGCACACGTGGAGTATCAGACGGTGAACCGTCACTATGCTCACGTGGATTGTCCGGGTCACGCGGATTACGTGAAGAACATGGTCACAGGGGCTGCGCAGATGGATGGTGCGATCTTGGTTGTCGCTGCTACAGATGGACCTATGCCTCAGACTCGTGAGCACATTCTGCTTGCTCGTCAGGTAGGTGTTCCAAACATTGTTGTCTTTATGAACAAGGTTGACCTTGTCGAAGATGAAGAGATGTTGGAATTGGTTGAAATGGAAGTTCGCGAATTGCTGAGCCAGTATAAGTTTGATGGTGACAATGCGTCGATCATCAAAGGTTCTGCATTGAAGGCATTGGAAGGTGAAGAGAGTGCCGTTCAGGCTATTCGCGATCTGATGGATGCTTGCGACAAAGATATCGCTGAACCAGTGCGTCTGATCGATCAGCCGTTCCTGATGCCTATTGAGGATGTATTCTCCATCACAGGTCGTGGAACAGTTGCTACAGGTCGTATCGAGCGTGGAGTAATTGAAGTTGGAAACCCAGTGGAGATTGTCGGTATGATGAGTGAGGATCAAAAGCCTCTGACATCTACTGTTACAGGTGTGGAAATGTTCCGCAAGCTCCTGACTCGTGGAGAAGCTGGTGACAACGCTGGTATCCTCCTCCGTGGTATTGAAAAAGAAGCTATCAGCCGTGGCCAGGTAATCTGTAAGCCAGGGACTGTAAAGCCACATAAGCACTTTAAGTGTGAAGTATATGTTCTGGCAAAGGATGAAGGTGGTCGTCACACACCATTCTTCAACGGTTATCGCCCACAGTTTTACTTCCGGACAACGGACGTAACAGGTGATGTCACTCTGCCAGGCGGTGTAGAAATGGTCATGCCTGGTGATAACGTGTCTTTGGAGGTGAAACTGCTCAGCACGATTGCTATGGAAAAAGGTCTTCGCTTCGCTATTCGTGAAGGTGGTCGTACCGTTGGTGCTGGCCAGGTGACTGAGATTATTTCTTAATCCGACTAGGATCTCACAACGAAATGTGAAAATTAAGCATCTCTCCAGGGGTGCTTAATTTTTCACGTTTCTGAAAAGGGGAGTAGCTCAATTGGTAGAGCGACGGTCTCCAAAACCGTAGGCTGCGGGTTCGATTCCTGTCTCCCCTGCAAAATCAAAGATCTGGAGGCCAGGTTTTTGAACCATTAGGAATCTGATCTGACCAAAACCGTTTTGGGTCTGATTTCTGAACCGATTCTGGATGACGACACTCGAAGGAGTGTCATCGAAAGGAATGTAAATGAAAGCGAATATGGATAAGATTCGGTTATATCTGACGGAAAGCTACAATGAGCTTATGCACAAGGTGACTTGGCCGACTTGGCCAAACCTGACCAGCTCAACCGTAGTCGTGCTTATTGCTTCATTGCTGATCGCGCTAGTTGTGTTTGTGATGGATACAATTTCCACGCAAGGAACACACATGATCTACGGTATCTAAATTATCGCCCCCTGATATGGCAGAAGAAAATAAGTGGTACTCCCTCCGGGTGATTAGTGGAAAAGAAAAGAAAATCCAAGAGAGGATTGACTTTGAAGTACAGAGAAGTGGTTGGCAGGACATCATTACATCCGTTTTGGTTCCGTCAGAGAAGGTTTATAAGATCCGCAATGGAAAAAAGGTCATTATGGAACGGAATATTCTTCCGGGCTATATTTTGATCGAAGCGGATCCGGCCAGACTTTCTGGAGAGGTCGTTTCAACGATCGCCAACATTCCAAATGTGATCCACTTCCTGGGCAAGAATGAGCCTATTCCCATGCAGCAGTCTGAAGCAAATCGACTGTTAGGCAAGGTGGACGAGTCTCAGGAAATGCAGGAGGCGATGATCGAACCCTTCCTGGTGGGAGAGACTATCAAAATTATTGATGGTCCCTTCAACGAATTTGTCGGTGACATTCAGGAAGTGAATGAAGAGAAGAAGAAACTGAAAGTGATTGTTAAAATTTTTGGCCGTGGAACGGAAGTGGAATTGAACTTCCTCCAGGTTGAGAAACAAGCTTAAAATACGCCAATACGATGGCAAAGGAAATCGAAGTATTCATTAAGATGCAGGTTAAGGGTGGTCAAGCGAATCCTGCGCCACCTGTAGGTCCTGCACTTGGTGCCAAAGGTGTGAACATCATGGAGTTTTGCAAGCGCTTCAATGCCGATACCCAGGATCGTATGGGAAAGGTATTGCCAGTGGTGATCTCTGTGTACAAGGACAAGTCCTTCGACTACATCATCAAGACACCACCAGCTGCCGTTCAGTTGATCGAAGCATCTAAAGTCAGTAAGGGCTCTGCCGAGCCTAACCGATTGAAAGTTGCGGCTGTCACCTGGGATCAGGTCAAAGCGATTGCGGAAGACAAGATGGTTGACCTCAATGCGTTCACCATTGAATCTGCGATGAAAATGATCGCAGGAACGGCACGTTCCATGGGTTTCACGGTAAGTGGAACACCACCTTGGGGCAACAAATAGGAACATTTTGATCACAGGGAGTATCGGCCACCATACCGGTACGCTATCACCTAAATAGTTGAATAATGACCAAAATTTCGAAAAAAAGAAAGGTCGCTGAGGCTAAAGTTGAAGCCGACAAGCTGTACTCCCTGGAGGAGGCACTGACCCTCGTAAAAGAGGTGAACACGACCAAATTCGATGCTTCTGTAGATGTACATGTACGTCTTGGCGTCGATCCACGAAAAGCTGATCAAGCTTTGCGCGGCACTGTTTCTCTTCCTCATGGGACCGGTAAAACAAAGCGTGTACTTGCTTTGGTTACCCCCGATAAGGAAGAAGAAGCGAAAGCTGCAGGTGCAGACCACGTTGGTTTGGACGAGTATATTCAGAAAATTTCTGATGGTTGGACTGATATTGACGTAATCGTGGCTATGCCAACGGTTATGGCCCAATTGGGTAAAATTGGTCGAATCCTGGGTCCACGTGGGTTGATGCCCAACCCGAAGACCGGAACGGTGACGATGGACGTCAGCGGTGCAATTGCTGAGGTGAAGGCTGGTAAGATTTCATTCCGGGTTGACAAATTCGGAATTATCCATTCAACAGTAGGTCGTGTCTCATTCACAGCCGAGCAGCTGATAGATAATGCCAATGAATTCCTGAATACCCTGGTGAAGATGAAACCTTCTACTGCAAAGGGTATTTATATGAAGTCGGTGACGGTGGCCAGCACGATGAGTCCTGGAATCAAGATAGATCCCCGGGTGATTAAGCAATAAGTGTTCACCGTTTAAAACAAACGATCATGAATCGCGAACAGAAATCGCTCGCCATAGAGCAACTTAAAAATAAACTAGAAGACAATTCCTTTTTCTACCTGGCTGATACATCAGCTATGTCCGTAAAGCAGATTACGGCGTTACGCCGTATTTGTTATGAAAAGGGGATTGAAATCAAGGTGGTCAAAAACACCCTGGCTAAAAAGGCCATGGAATCCTTTCCGGAGGAACGCAACTATGCAGCTGTGTTCGATGCTCTGAAAGGGACGACCGCCATCCTCTTCACCGATACGGCTAATTTGCCGGCAAAGGTGATGAAGGATTATCGTAAGGATGGCAAGAAGCCGTTATTGAAGGCAGCCTATATCGAAACGGCGATCTTCCTTGGCGACGACCAACTAGAGGTGTTGTGCAAACTCAAATCGAAAGAGGAGTTGCTCGGCGAAATCATCGGTCTGCTTCAGTCTCCAGCGAAAAACGTTATCGGTGCCCTCAAGTCTGGTGGTTCAACCATCGCTGGCTTGGTCAAAGCACTCGAAGAACGTGCTGCCTAATTTCAGGCAGCGAATCACAGGTATGGCTTCCAAGCTTGCGCTCATTTGAGACCGCATTAAATCATTATTGAAAAAACAAGCAACATGGCAGATTTGAAAGGCCTTGCAGAATCATTGGTTAACCTCACAGTAAAGGAGGTTAACGAACTTGCATCCATTTTGAAGGATGAGTATGGTATCGAACCAGCAGCAGCAGCAGTAGCCGTTGCAGCAGGTCCAGCAGCAGCAGGTGGTGACGCCGCAGCAGAGCAGACTGAATTCGATGTTATCCTCTCTAGCGCGGGTGCAGCGAAACTGCAAGTCGTAAAAGAAGTTAAAACGATCACCGGCCTCGGATTGAAGGAAGCCAAGGATCTCGTAGATGGTGCCCCAGGCGTAATTAAGGCTGGAGTATCTAAGGAAGAAGCCGATTCATTAAAGAAGGCTTTGGAAGAAGCAGGCGCTTCTGTTGAGATTAAGTAATCCTTGCTCTTTTAACCGTGCCAATGGTGATATGCGCGTTAACGCACACGTAAGAACAGTACATCAACCGGAATAATGGCTTAGTCGGTATCTCGTATATCGACTAGGCCCTTTCTGGTTTATTCCCCTTCTGGAAAAGGGAAGCCTTTTTCATCGCTTCAAAACCGCTCTTTCTCATGGGATCCAACGCTATGTTGATCAGCCCGGAACAGCAACGCATCAACTTCGGGAAAATTAAAATGTCTATGGAATATCCAGATCTTCTGGATATCCAACTGCGTTCGTTTCAAGAGTTTTTCCAACTGGAAACAACTCCTGATAATCGAATCAGTGAAGGACTTTATAGAGTGTTTCAGGAGAACTTTCCGATTTCAGATGCCCGGAATATCTTTCTCCTAGAATTTTTAGATTACTTCGTCGACCCTCCACGATATACCATCGAGGAGTGTATGCAACGGGGATTAACGTATAGCGTGCCCTTAAAAGCAAAGCTGAAGTTGTCCTGTAATGACGAGGAACATATTGACTTCCAGACCATTGTTCAGGATGTCTTTTTAGGGAATATTCCCTATATGACCCCCAAAGGCACCTTTGTCATTAACGGAGCCGAGCGGGTTATTGTTTCTCAGTTGCACCGTTCACCAGGAGTGTTCTTCGGTCAGAGCTTCCACCCCAATGGTAGCCAGATCTTCTCTGCACGGGTCATTCCGTTCAAAGGAGCCTGGATGGAGTTCGCAACGGACATCAACAATGTGATGTACGCCTATATCGACCGGAAGAAAAAGTTCCCCGTCACGACTTTGTTACGAGCCATCGGCTATGACACAGATAAAGTGATCCTGGACTTGTTCGGACTGGCGGATGAGATTAAAGCGACCCAGAAGGACCTGAAGAAAGCGATCGGCCGTAAACTGGCCGCTCGTGTTCTGCGGAGTTGGACGGAAGACTTCGTTGATGAAGATACAGGCGAAGTGGTGACCATCGAACGGAATGAAATCATTCTGGAACGGGATGTCATTCTGGATGAAACCAATATCGAACAGATCATAGCTGCAGATTGTAAATCTGTGATCCTTCAGAAGGATGATGTTGAAGAGGATTTTGCGATTATCTACAACACACTTCAGAAAGATCCATCCAGCTCTGAAATGGAGGCGGTTACCCATATTTATCGCCAATTGCGTGGTACCGATCCTCCGGATGAGGAGACGGCTCGCGGAATTATTGATAAACTGTTTTTCAGTGACAAGCGATACAATTTGGGTGAGGTAGGTCGATATAAGATCAACCGCAAACTCAAGTTGGATATTGATGAAGAAACACTGGTACTGACCAAGGAAGATATTATTCATATCGTCCGGTACCTGGTAAAATTGATCAACCAGCACGCTGATATTGATGACATTGACCACCTGAGTAATCGTCGGGTCCGTACTGTGGGTGAACAATTGTTCTCCCAGTTTGGAGTCGGCCTGGCTCGTATGGCTCGGACCATCCGGGAACGGATGAATGTTCGGGACAACGAAGTGTTTACACCAGTTGATCTGATCAATGCTCGGACCCTGTCCTCAGTGATCAACTCATTCTTTGGTACGAGTCAGCTGTCCCAGTTCCTGGATCAGACCAATCCACTTTCTGAGATCACTCACAAGCGGAGGATTTCTGCTCTGGGGCCTGGAGGTCTGTCACGGGAACGTGCCGGTTTCGAAGTTCGTGACGTACACTATTCCCACTATGGACGGTTGTGTACGATTGAAACGCCGGAAGGACCAAACATTGGTTTGATTTCCACTCTTTGCGTTCATGCGAAGGTCAACAAGATGGGCTTCCTGGAAACACCTTATAGAAAGGTGATCAAGGGGAAGGTCGATCTGAAAGGAGCCATCCAATTCCTTTCTGCTGAAGGCGAAGACTTCCAGCGAATTGCCCAGGCCAATGCGGTTCTGGATGATAAGGGTGGTTTTACGACCGACCGAATCAAATCACGGGAACACGGGGAATTCCCGGTTCTCGGACCCGATGAGTTGGATTATATGGATGTCGCGCCCAACCAGATCGTTGGTGTATCGGCTTCCATGATTCCATTCCTCGAGCATGATGATGCTAACCGGGCCTTGATGGGTTCGAACATGCAACGTCAGGCTGTACCATTGATCAAGCCAGCCTCTCCAATTGTTGGAACAGGCCTTGAAGGCAAAGTTGCGCGGGATTCCCGGATGCTGATCAATGCAGAAGGAGAGGGTGTCGTTGAATATGTAGATGCAGATCAAGTGGTGATCCGGTATGACCGGAGCGATGAAGATCAGTTGATCTCCTTCGAAGACAACCGCAAGACATACCAACTGACAAAATTCCAAAGCACAAACCAGGGTACTTGTATCAATCTGAAGCCGATCGTCAAGAAAGGTGACCGAGTGATTAAAGGCCAGATTCTGTGTGATGGTTATGCCACCGAATTGGGTGAGCTGGCACTTGGTCAGAACCTGAAAGTGGCGTTCATGCCCTGGAAGGGATACAACTTTGAGGATGCCATTGTGATCTCTGAGCGTGTTGTTCGGGATGACATTTTCACCTCCATCCATATCGAAAGCTTCGAGATGGATGTCCGGGACACGAAACTTGGAGAAGAGGAACTAACCAATGATATTCCAAACGTCAGCGAAGATGCCACTAAGGATCTCGATGAAAACGGAATCATTCGTGTTGGGGCCTGGGTTCATGAAGGTGATATCCTGATTGGAAAGATCACGCCAAAAGGCGAGTCTGATCCGACTCCGGAAGAGAAGTTGTTGCGGGCGATCTTCGGCGATAAGGCTGGAGATGTCAAAGACGCTTCCATGAAAGCACCTCCATCTACTTTTGGGGTAGTAATTTCCAAGCAACTCTTTGCTCGCGCGAAGAAGGATAAGGTTCAGAAAGTACAGGAGAAGGAACTGCTCGACAAGCTGGATGATCAGCATGCAGTTGCATTGAATGAACTGAAGACCATCCTGATCGACAAATTGATGACCCTTACAAAGGGGAAGGTCGCTCAAGGTATCCGGAGTATCTACAACGAGGACATGGTCTCTAAAGGGATCAAATTCTCATTGAATGTATTGAAGAACATTGACTACTCTGTTGTAGACTACAACAAATGGTCGGATGATGAACATACGAATGGGCTGATTGCCAGGTTGTTGCACAACTTCTCCATCAAGGTAAATGAGGTTTGGACATTGACGTGAGAAGTTCAATATTTCGATCAGGTGAACACCAGCGGTGTGCTGATTTAGTAGAATCTCATACAATGACTAGAGTCAGGGATCAAGATGGCTAATGATGACATGGAATTATTGTCTAATGGAATCGAATGCAAAGACATGCACTGGATGGCATCATCATCATTGAACACTGAATTAACATCGGATGAACCTGGAACGGTCTTTGAATTTATTCTTGAGTTGAATGGAGAAAAGTTGAGTGTCATTGACACGAATTTTAATGAATTCATGTGATCGAATGAAATAACCATCAAGTGAATTGCATGCAATTGGAGTCGAACCATCGAATGGAATCGAATGGATTCACCAAACGAATGCAATCGATTGGTCTCGAATGGAATCATCATCATCGGATGACGGAAATGCACTGATTCGATTGGATGTACTCGACTCATTGAAAAACGAATGGAATTGAAATGAAATGATTTGGAACAGCATTGAATGGAATTATCGAATGCACTGAATTTTAATTTCATTAAAGGAATTGCTCGAATGAAATCGAATGGAATCGAACGGAAACCACAAACGAATGGAAACCAATGAACAAACGAATGGAATCGAATGGATTCCTGATTTTTGATTGAATGGACATCAATTGAATGGAATCTAATGATTTGTGGTATTCAAATATCGAATGGAAAGTACACTAAAGGAAACCAATGTACTCGAATGGAATCGAATGCAATCGAATGGCATCACTGGAAATTCCACTGGACTCCCTGAAATTGATTTCTGAAATTGATAACTACAGTCCATTCAATGAGTGTGACGGACTCTTCTTGACAGGATCTTCGATGAATTCAAAGGATATATGCGATCAATGCAATAATCTACAATCAATTGAATGGTTACCAGTCTGATGGTAATAAAATCTACCAGAAGATTCTAACAGGAGCGGATGGACTATCAATTGATAGTTCCATCGTCCTATCACAGGACAATTCATGAATGAATGGATTCTATGGGTAATATCAGAAGCTGGAGAACGTATTTATTACTACGAGCAGTATAGTAATTCAAATTATCCAGGATTGAAAATGAAAGGGCATTATCATCGACCATATAGTGAAGATATCGGAGATAGATACCTCCAGGAAAATCGAGTCTGGATGATAACCATCCGGACGATTTCACATGAATCGAACCAGCCATATTTGAATCTACTCTTGAAGCAGTTGGATGACATCTCATTCGTTATCGAACGCCAATGAATGGAAACCACAAACGAATGTACGCCAGCACCAATGGATTTGATAAGCACGAATGGACCCAAATCACCAATGCAATGGATTCCATCCAATGGATTCCAATGGATGACAAGGACTCGAATGGGCTGTAATCAAGTGATCATCCAGAGCAATCGATTGAAGCAATTTACTGGAATCAAATGGAATCGAATGGAATGGAAACGAATGGAAACGAATGGAATCATCGAATAACCAATGGAAATCATGGATTTAGAATGGAATTGAATGCTCGAATGGTCTGATGACCTCTTCGAAAGGACTCGAATGGATTCAATTCAACCCTCTGGGAAAGCATTAGATTGGACACAAATCAATAGTGTGATCAACACAAATTGCAATTAGAGTATTCGATGGCACGAGCTATTCAAATGATTAGTATCAGAAAGTTCGATCAACAAAATTATCCAGGAGCTAAAATCCTTGAAAACTGGTTTAGTACCAGAGATTCTATGATCAGAGATATGGAAAACAGTCTGAACGGATGCAATCCATTAGACAGAACCAACTCCACAAATCTCCAGCCGGTACAAACCAGATTGGTGAGAGAAACAGTCAAATTACATGATTTCATGGTATTCCATGGCACATAATCGTGACGGATAGCATTGCAGCATAGTACAGGCCATGAAGCCATTACATGACACAGTGTGATGTTCCTCACTGGCATGCTGAACCTCAGGATGGATCACCGATCACCCTGCCTTCTCAGGACATGGTTCTGGGATTGTACTATCTCACAAAAAGCCGCGTATCCAGCAAGGAGCATGTGGTGAGGGGTGAAGGAAGGACTTTTTATTCTGCCGAAGAAGTCAACATCGCTTTCAATGAAGGCATGATTGATCTTCATGCTGCCATCAAGGTTCGTGCCCGTATATTGGGTGAAGACGGTGAAATGCGGATAGGCATTGTGGACTCAACAGTTGGTCGAGTAATCCTCAACCAGGTGGTACCAGAACGGGTTCCATTCCTCAACGAATTGTTGACCAAGAAGAACCTGAAATCCGTGATTTCACGGATCCTGAAGTTGACAGACTTCCGGACGACTGCCAAATTTCTGGATGAGATCAAGGAACTCGGTTTCGGCTGGTCTTTCAAAGGAGGTTTGTCATTCAACCTGGGTGACTTGATCAACCCGTCAATCAAGGAGAAAACATTGATTGATGCTCAAGCTGAGGTAGACGAGGTTTGGGACAACTACAATATGGGTCTGATTACCAACAACGAACGGTATAACCAGATCATTGACAAATGGACGTTTGCCGATAACCGGATCACGGACAACTTGATGCGAGAGCTTGCCGCTCACAAAGACGGCTTCAACTCAGTATACATGATGCTGGACTCCGGTGCTCGTGGATCTAAACAGCAGATTAAGCAGCTGTGTGGATTGCGGGGACTGATGGCCAAGCCACGGAAATCTGGCGATACAGGTGGAGCAATTATCGAAAATCCGGTATTGTCCAACTTCCTGGAAGGCCTGTCCGTACTTGAATACTTTATCTCAACACACGGTGCTCGTAAGGGTCTTGCGGATACGGCTTTGAAAACGGCCGATGCCGGTTACCTGACTCGTCGTTTGGTCGACGTTTCCCAGGATGTAGTGATCCGTGAGGTGGATTGTGATACACTTCGGGGTATCGATACAACTGCCTTGAAGGATCAGGATAAAATCATCGAATCACTTTCATCACGTATTCAGGGTCGTTATACGCTGTATGACATCTATCATCCGGAAACAGATGAAGTCATGTTGCCTGCTGGAGAATATATCTCCCAGGATATTGCCAATAGCATCGATGAAAATGGTATCGAGTTAGTCACAATCCGTTCTGTTCTCACTTGTGAGACCAGAGAAGGGGTTTGTGCCAAGTGCTATGGAAAGAACCTGGCTTCTGGCCGGATTGCAGAAGATGGTGATGCCGTGGGTATTATCGCTGCGCAGTCTATCGGTGAACCTGGAACACAGCTGACCTTGCGGACCTTCCACGTGGGTGGTGTGGCTTCGGTGACGAAGTCAGAGTCTGAGATCGTGACCAAGTATGCCGGTCGAATTGAATTCGATGGTGTCCGGTCAACGTATTATGAAGGCCCCGATGGTAGCTATGATATCGTTTTGTCTCGTACCGGTGAGATTCGCATCGTAGACCCGGAGACAAACAAATTGCTTTCAAACAGCCACGTACCCTATGGCGCTACCTTGTTTAAAAAGGATGGCGACACAGTCGCACGGGGTGATATGCTTTGCGAATGGGATCCGTTTAACGCGGTAATCGTCTCCGAATTCTCCGGAATCATCAAATTTGAAGATGTCGAAGAAGGGATGACCTTCCGTATGGAGCGTGATGATCAAACTGGATATTCAGAGAAGGTTATTGTCGAAGCCAAAAACAAGAGGAAAGTCCCAACCATTCAGATTATTAGTCCGGATGGTGAGGTGCTGCGCTCCTATACACTACCCGTAGGTTCTTATCTGTCCATTGATGATGGCACTGCCGTGAAGTCAGGTCAAAAACTGGCCAAGATTCCACGACAGCAGAACAAGATCCAGGATATTACCGGTGGTCTGCCGCGTGTGACTGAATTATTTGAAGCCCGAAACCCGTCAAACCCGGCTGTTGTAGTCGAGATCGATGGTGTCGTGAGCTTTGGTAAGATCAAGCGGGGTAACCGAGAGTGTATCGTCACTGCAAAAGATGGTCAGATCAGGAAATACCTGGTTGGATTGTCACGTCATATCCTGGTTCAGGAAGGTGACTTTGTACGTGCGGGCACACCATTGTCGGATGGTTCTGTATCGCCTAAGGACATTCTGAATATCAAGGGCCCGTTTGCTGTACAATCGTACATCGTCAACGGGATTCAGGAAGTATATCGGAGTCAGGGTATTGCCATTAATGACAAGCATATTGAAGTGATCGTACGTCAGATGATGCGCCGAGTGCAAATCGAAGACGCAGGTGATACCAATTTGCTGGAAGGTGAAGCAGTAGACAAGTTTGAGTTCCTGAAGGAGAACGACTGGATTTTTGACAAGAAATTTGTCACAGAACCAGGTGAATCCACTGTGCTCAAGGCTGGTCAATTGGTCACTTTACGCCAATTGAGGGAAGAGAACTCTTCCTTGAAGAGAAATGACCTCAAGTTGGTAGAGTACCGTGATGCTGTTGCAGCCACGTCCAGTCCGATGCTTCAGGGGATCACACGATCTTCTCTGGGCACACAGAGCTGGATTTCTGCGGCATCTTTCCAGGAAACGACGAAAGTCCTCAGTTATGCAGCCATTTCTGCGAAGAAAGATGGTCTGAATGGTCTGAAGGAGAATGTCATTGTCGGAAAACCAATTCCAGCGGGTACCGGTATGCGCCGGTTCCGAAACCTCATCGTCCTTGATCAGAATCATTACGAAGCCCACCAGGCCCGTATGTCTGTGATGCAGGAAGATGCAGCTGAATAAGGCGAATTCGCCAGAAGAGTGAGTAAAAGAGCCGGGGTGATCCTCCGGCTCTTTTCATTTTTTATCCCGGGCCCCTCGAGCTGATGGATTCGGCCTACATTTGTGTTATGGGACGTTGGATGGCCATTGATTATGGAACAAAAAGGACGGGTATCGCAGTGACGGATCCCCTTCGGATCATAGCATCCGGATTGACCACCGTACCCACCAAAGAACTTTTACCCTTTTTGGAAAGTTATCTCAATGGAGAAGAGGTAGACCGGATTATTTTAGGTGAACCCTTTCATATGAATGGTGATCCTGCACAATTGTATGAACAGATTCATCAGTATGGCATCTTTCTGAGCCGGAAATTCCCGAATGTGACAATTGACTTTTGGGATGAAAGACTTTCCTCAGAAAAGGCCAAAGAGATCATTCTCCAGTCCGGAGCCAAAAAGAAAAAACGCCAGGATAAAGCATTGGTCGACCAGGTATCAGCCAGTGTGATCCTCCTGGAATATTTAGAACATCAGGAAAAGCAAGCATTACGATGATATTACCGATTTATGGATACGGTCAGCCTGTCTTGAAAAAGATGGCTTTGGATATCGATCCTACAGATCCTGTTCTGGAAGAGTTGATCCCCAACATGTGGGAAACAATGTACAATGCACATGGCGTTGGATTAGCCGGACCTCAGGTGGGGTTGGCCTTGCGCATCTTTCTGGTGGATACGGAGCAAGTGAAAGATGACGAGAAACTGGACGTTGGGATAAAGAAGGTCTTTATCAATGCCGAAATTCTCGAGGAGGAGGGCCAACCATGGTCGTACGAAGAAGGATGCTTGAGCATACCTGATATCAGAGGTGAAGTCGAGCGATTGCCATCCATCCGAATTCGATATCAGGATGAATCATTCACATGGCATGAGGAGACGTATGGCGGCCTGAATGCACGGGTGATCCAGCATGAATATGACCATATTGAAGGGGTACTGTTTACGGAGAAACTGAAGCCTTTGAAACGCCGACTGATCAAGAAGAAGTTGGAAATGATCCGGACAGGACAGATCCAGTCGGATTATAAGATGAGGTTTGCCGTTCGACTGGGGTAGGTGTTCCCCACTATCTCGTTTCAACTTTTTCAGGGTGAACTAGCGAGAAGCTTCTTAACTTGCCGACCAATAAAAACCTCGATATTATGAAAAAACTGCTTTTACTTCTGGTTTTTGCGGGCTTTACAACGGTCATGTATTCACAGGACTATAGTCGGGCAATAGGCTTGCGTTTGGGTTGGGACTACGGCATAAGCTACAAGCATTTTCTGAATGAAAAGGCTGCGTTGGAAGGTGTCGTGACCTATCGCTCCTGGGGAGTTCCAGGGTTCAGATATAATTATTTCCAGCTGACGGGACTTTACCTCATTCACAATCCAATTGAAGGTGTGGAAGGACTTCGCTGGTATTATGGCGGTGGTGCATCATTCCGCAGTTGGGGTGGTGACTATAAGGATTGGTCTGATTCTCTTGGAGAGGATTATGGATCTGTCAGTATTGGTATCCATGGTGCCATCGGCCTGGATTATAAATTCGCAAATGCACCGATCAACTTAACGGTTGACTGGGTGCCTTCATTCGTCTTTGGCGGATGGGGAGATGGTTTTGGTGCAGAGGTAGGAGGGCTGGGTGCCCGATATACCTTCTAAGTCATTGTCCAAATGAGAAGAAAAAAGGAGGATCCGATTCGGGTCCTCCTTTTTTATTTTCGTCCAAAGTCAGCCGGAATTTCGCCCCATCGATCTGTTTCCCACTTGATCACTTTGTTCCGAGGCTGATGGTTGGCCAGCCATTGTTCAGCACGATCGATTAGTTCGAAAAGGATCGCATTTCGATGCGTTTCCTGAAGGGTCGTTTTGGCTTTTTTCTTGCGTAGCCAGGCGAGTGCTGTACGTGAATCGGTGTAGACAGATGTTTGATGGTCTCCTCGACGATGAAGCTGGGCCAGTGCATGGACCAATGCCAGGAATTCCCCAATATTGTTGGTGCCGTCAGGATAAGGCCCCTGATGAAACAACTCTTCGCCGGAGGCCAGATCTACGCCTCGGTACTCCATAGGGCCAGGTACGCCACTACAGGCAGCGTCGACAGACCACGCAGGCAAGGGGATGTCGACCCCGATTCGTGGCTTCACTACCAACCGTTTCCCTTTACCCTGTGGTTGACTGGTTTGTAATGATGCACCATATCCGGCATGGAAAGCGGCCTTTGCCTCAGCCATGCTGAGGTATGACTTGTACTTCGCTCCCGGGTATCCCTGGATTCGCGCTTTTGCATCATCCCAGGTGGAATAGATGCCCGGTTCACTGCCGACCCAAACCACATAGAATTTTTTCTTGGCCATGACTGCAAATGTAGGAGAATCTCCGGGTGAAGGAAAATGCAGATGAGGCCTTAGCTTTGTGGTTCAATAGACGTTGCTTTATGATCGACACTCATGCCCATATCTACCTGGATGCTTTTGATGAGGATCGTCAGGAAATGATGGCTCGATTACGGTCCGCAGGGGTAGAGGAGGTGTTTCTGCCTAATATAGACCTGGACAGTATTCCCCAAATCAAATCTCTGATGAAGGCTTTCCCGGAGGTATGCAGACCCATGATGGGATTACACCCCTGTTCTGTGAAGGCAGATTGGGAGGATGTATTAGACAGCATTAAAACCGAGTTGGACCTGGGGGGGTATGTCGCTGTTGGAGAAATAGGTTTGGACGGATACTGGGACAAGAGCACTTTGCCCTGGCAGGAAGAGGCCTTGCGTGTACAGATTCGCTGGGCGATTGAACGAAAGCTGCCGATCATACTACATACAAGGGATACCATGGATCGGTGTATCGACATCGTGACAGAAGAATTCAAGCCCGGACTTTGTGGTATTTTTCATTGTTTCAACGGAACTGCTGAACAAGCACTTAGAATTACTCAATTGGGATTTTACCTTGGAATCGGGGGGGTATACACGTTTAAAAAGGCTCAAATGGCCGAACATTTGGTGGATACCTCACTGGATCATCTCGTATTGGAGACAGATGCGCCTTATCTGGCACCTGCTCCGTACCGGGGTAAACGTAATGAACCAGCTTATCTTACGTCAATAGTCGCGAAGCTGGCTCTGGATCGGAACTGTTCTACTGATGAGATCATCCGTGTCACCAGTACAAATGCCAGAACAGTTTTTCAACAAATCAAGGAATAGACCTACGAGCTCTTGGGAATGTGGCTGGGAATCACCAATTTTGCAGTCCTTTGAAAAAAGGCACGAATTGGAGAGTTGGCCGAGTGGTCGAAGGCGCACGCCTGGAAAGCGTGTAACCGGCAAAACCGGTTCAAGGGTTCGAATCCCTTACTCTCCGCACTCCACTGCAAGCCATCCGTCAGCTGACGGATGGCTTTTTTCATGCCCAAGTGAACCAAACCGAAGGTTTGAATGAACGCCGGGCATGAAAAAAGCTGACCTGGGAAGCAGGGCATGGCTTGCATTGGAGATGCATCCCCCCCCATTGGGATCACGAATTAATCCCTCCTTGGCTGCAGTGTGGGCATAAAAAAAGCCGACCTGGGAAGCAGGGCATGGCTTGCATTGGAGATGCATCCCCCCCATTGGGATCACGAAGTAATCCCTGCTTGGGTGCAGTGTGGGCATGAAAAAAGCTGACCTGGGAAGCAGGGCATGGCTTACATTGGAGATGCATCCCCCTCATTGGGATCACGAAGTAATCCCTGCTTGGGTGCAGTGTGGGCATGAAAAAAGCTGACCTGGGAAGCAGGGCATGGCTTGCAGTTGAGATGCATCACCTTCCATTGTCGTCACGTTTTCATGCCTGATGTAGTGCTGTGTAGAGCTGTAAATGAGGACTAAGACGCAGGGCCGCTTTTCAGTCCATATACAGATAGGGTCGAAATCAGGTCAAAAAGGCTTCCACCAAAATCTTAAAGTTGCGCATCTTTAAAGTATCTGGAAAAAATGAAAAAGTCATGATCGGCTCCAAATCAAGGGTTAAGGGCGGAATTCATGATAAGTTTTTGTCAGATGTATCACATTTCAGAGTTCAGTAGGCAAGGAACATCAATTGTTTATTATTTTAGCCGCTGAGTTCAAACTTTAAGCAAACGAAAAATCTCCTTCACTATGCGACGTGTAATTGCGCTATTCCTGGTCTTTACGGCCGTTCTGCTTACCGGAACAATGGAATTGTATGCCCAGGAAGCTGGGGAAGCAGCGGGTCCTTCCGGATTCCAACTGCTCAAAAAGTATTTTATCGAGGGTGACTGGCGCTTTATGAGCCTGGTATTGGTCACACTTATCCTGGGATTGGCATTTTGTATTGAAAGGATCATTTCCTTGAATATTGCCACGACCAACACAGAAAAACTCATCGGTGCCATTGATGACGAACTTGCCAATGGCAACGTCAATGGTGCGATGGAAGTTTGTAAGGCCACTCCTGGTCCAGCTGCCAGCGTTCTTTATGAAGGGCTGAAAGTCTCCGGCAAGGGGGCAGATGCTGTGGAGAAGGCAATCGTGTCCTACGGTAGTGTCCAGATGGGCCTGTTAGAGCGGGGGTTGGTTTGGATCTCTCTCTTTATTGCAACTGCACCAATGCTCGGATTCATGGGTACGGTTATCGGGATGATCACGGCCTTTGACCGCATTGAAGCGGCGGGTGACCTGTCTCCTGCGATCGTAGCTGGTGGTATCAAAGTAGCCTTGCTGACGACTGTATTCGGTCTTGTTGTTGCCATTATTTTGCAGATCTTTTACAATTACATTGTATCCAAGATCGATGGCATCACGAATAAGATGGAGGACGCATCCATTGGCCTTATTGAGGCACTGACGCGTCGTAACATCATCAAATAACCTGAAAACAACCCAGCATGTATCAGTTTTTAAATAAATACGGCCAGGTTGCGGCTTTTGGGCTGGGTCTGTTGATCATCGTCCTGTTCTTCGGCTCTGTATTTGCCGGAGTGGATGAGTTCAACGGGTTGGGCAAAGAAGCGCAATTGCAGTCCGGTATTTTCAACCTGGGTCTGTGGGCAGCAATGTTTCTGACCATCCTTTGTGCTGCTGCGATTGTGATTTTTGGTGTGTACTACATTGCCAAAAATCCGAAACAGTCCATGCAAGGGATTATTCAGGCACTTGTTCTGGTCGCCATCTTTGTCGTGGCCTACGTCATGGCTTCCCCAGCGGAATCCGGATTGATGGCTACACTTGCTGAACGTTTTGAACTTACTGCCGGACAAGAGAAATTCGTCTCCGGTGGTTTGACCACTGCGTTAGTACTCTTCGGAGGAGCTGCTGTTGCATTTGTTGTATCAGAAGTTCGGAACATCTTCAAATAAGGCACAACCATGCTGAAAAAACGCTCTAGAGATAGCAGAGGCTCCAACGAGATCAATGCCAGTTCGATGGCGGATATTGCATTCTTGTTGTTGATCTTCTTCCTGGTCACCACTCAGATTGTTGAGGATAAAGGGATTCTCGTGAAACTTCCACCTTGGTCGGAAATTCCACCGGATCCGTTGAAGCTCATCCCAAGGAATGTATTCTCCGTTCTTGTCAACGCCAATAATCAACTGTTGGTGAGAGGCGAACCGGCTGAAGTGGATGAATTGAAGGAAAGAGCGAAGGAATTCATTATCAACCCAACTCAGCGAGAAGACCTTTCTCAAGCACCCACGAAAGCGATCATATCGTTGAAAAACGACCGCGGGACCAACTACAAGACCTATATCCAGGTCTATAATGAGTTGAAAGCCGCCTATGATGAACTTTGGGATGAGGAAAGTATGCGAAAGTACGGCGTGCCGTATAGTGATGACCTGCCCCTGGAATATAGGAAAGAGATCAAAGGAAAGATTCCTATGGTCCTTTCTGAAGCTGAACCGACCTCTTACGGAGAGGAATAAACCGATCGACTATGTCCTCACATTTTAAGAAAAAGCGGGGTAATGCTAAACCGACGATCTCGACGGCATCACTTCCGGATATCGTGTTCATGCTTTTGTTCTTCTTTATGGTCGTAACCGTATTGAGACAAGGTGAAATGAAGCTGAAGGTGGTCACACCAGAAGCGTCACAGTTGACCAAACTGGAAGAAAAGTCCCTGGTAAACTATATCTACATCGGCCGCCCGATTGAAAAGTATGCAAAGATCTACGGAACTAAGCCAAGGATTCAATTAGGTGACCAAATCGTTGATGGACCTGCGAATATTCCGTTGTTCCTGGAACAACACAAAGTAAAGGTCCCGGAATCACGTCATGCCCTGATTACCACCTCACTCCGTGTGGATGGCAATGTCACCATGGGAATTGTCCAGGACGTTAAAGTCATGCTCCGAAAGAGCAATCAGCTGCGTTTGAACTATTCTGCGAAAAAGAAAGAAATGGCCAGCATGTAAAAATGCAATCCATGATTTCTGAATATTTTGAAAAGAGGGAAGACATGTACATGTCTTCCCTCTTTTTCATCATGATCCGTTCAACTGGCTTACCGTAATCGGTCCATGGAGCGGATCAACTTCTCATCCTTCCGAATGGCGCGCATGGCGAGAATGATAAAAATGATGCTCAGTATGGGGGAGAGTACACCATATCCCACCTCGAACAGGTAGGCTCCCTGATTCAACAAAGAATAATCCTGATAGAAGAAAAAACCGGCCAGGATCAACAGTAGAAGAAAGCCGATCAGCCCAAGGCGGGCAAGAGTCAGTTGTCGTGTTCTGTTTTTAAACTGAAAAATGCTGATCAGACAGATCAGGCTGGTCAATCCAACCAGGATCAACAGCATCAGATGATCCGTAATGTGGAAGATGCCGTCATCCAGCATACTTTGCGGTTGACTTTTCAATAAGGTCAGGTCACCATCGACAGTTGCCAGGCTCATGGGGTCGATCAATAGAGATAAACCTGAGACTAAAGCGACAAGGAGAAAAATCGTTTGGATTCGTTGTAGCATGTTCCATGTAAATTTGTGCAAAGATAAGGCCTGTCAGGGCCAATGAACAAGAGATCTTGTCCAAGTATGACCAACCAATCAACCAGTTACTGGGAACAGTCCACTTATCAGACCACGTCCGACTTCCTGATCATCGGCGCAGGGATCACCGGTATCAACGCAGCGATCAGCTTGAAGAGTCAGGCCCCGTCTGCTCGAGTTACCGTCCTTGATAAAGGATCATGGGGCGATGGAGCCAGCTTTCGGAATGCCGGATTTGCCTGCATCGGGAGCCCGACCGAATTGCTGGCAGACATGGAGGAAGTAGGTGCAGAGGCTGTCATGAGTATTGTGGAGATGCGTTGGAATGGCTTGCAACGCCTGATCAGAAGGGTAGAGGCGTCTGCTATGGACCTGGTCTGGTGTGGGGGCACAGAGTTCTTTCCAGCTGCACGCAAGGAGTCCTGGGAAAGGGTTGGTGATGAGCTGGCCTTTCTCAATACACAGTTTTCATCATTGATCAAGGGTAAACAGTTTGCGCAAGATGTACCGGACCCAGGTTTTCGGCAAGGGGTAGGGCAAATCCGGATCAAGGATGAGGGAAGACTGCATCCCGGTAAGATGATGCGATACTTGCACCACCTTGCCAGAGGGCTGGGCATTGAGTTCATTGGTGGGCAAACGGTGACTGGTTGGAACTCAACGGGGGCATTGAAGGAGGTCCACACGGCAGGAGGACCCGTTTTTCGAACGCGGCGTCTGGGATTGGCAACCAACGGCTTCACACCCCAGTTGATCGCTGGTTTGGATATTCGCCCCGCCAGGAATCAGGTTTTTTTAACTGAAGAGATTCCTGGGTTGACCTGGGATCATACACTGCATGTCGATCAGGGATATATCTATGCGCGTCGAATCGGACAGCGGTTACTGATCGGGGGCGGGCGTCATTTAGACCCGGAAGGAGAAACAACGGATGTGCCCGGAATCACATCGCAGATTGAATCCTACCTGCTCACCTTTGCCCGAAACCACTTGCCGGTTCCCCAAGAAATCAAATTCGAATCGTCCTGGAGTGGTACACTGGGTATCGGGAAAGAAAAATTGCCCATTATCCGAGAGCTTGAAGAGAATATCTTTGCCGCTGTTCGTTTAGGTGGTATGGGTGTGGCTATTGGGACCCTGGTCGGAGACGATCTCGCTCATTTGATGTTATCAGCATGAAGACAACAAGCAGGTTGGTCAGGTGGATTGGCATAATTGTGACAGCATTGCTGTTATGGATGCAGCCTGCTTTTTCTCAAAACCCAACACCGAAAAAAACACAGGTCTATCTGATCCATGCGGATGTGAGTTTTTATGAAGAAGGAGATTCAGCGATCATTGATCGATTGGAGGGGAATGTCAGCGTGCGATATGACAGTATTTTTCTCTTTTGTGATACAGCAAATATTCACGGAAATGTGTTTGTAGCAGTTGGGCACGCGTCATTGGTCCAGGGGGATTCCCTCAAAATCTTTGCGGATACATTGACGTATGACAGTCGAACGGGTATTTCGCACTTGCTCGGTCATGTCCTGATGATCAATGGCAACCAACGCTTGCGAACTGATTCGTTACAGTATGATACACGCACCAAGATTGCGACATATCGTACCGGCGCCCTTCTCGAAAATTTGAATACCCGAATGTATAGCCAACGAGGCTATTATCACGTAGAGGAGGAGACGATTTACTTTAAAGACTCTGTCCGCATACAAGATCCCCAGTTCAGATTAAAGACGGATTCGCTGTATTACCGGGTCCGTGAAAACAAAGCATTCTTCACTGGGCCAACCTTGATTCGTCAGCAAAAGGCCAACCTGTACTGTGAACGAGGGTATTATGATTTGAATGCACAGGAGGGGCTATTTACCCAGAATGCCCAGTTTGTCGATACCAGCCGTCAAGCTACCGCAGATAAGATTTTCTATAAGGCGAATCCAGAACAATTCATTCTCTACGGGGACGCAAATTATCAGGACGGAACGCGCTTGGCATCAGGCGATACCCTGGACTACAATACAACGAAGGGTGATTTTAAGGTGAGGGGAAATGCAACCATCAAGGATGGTGCACAAACCATTCAATCTGAAGGTATCGATTATAACATCCGGACAGAAAAGTTTAGAACCATTGGTCGGGCAAATGTGCAGGATGGGGCCCAGTTTCTGCAAGCGGATGACATTCGCAATTCAGATACCTCTGATGTCGCTACAGTTGTTGGTCATGTGATCTGGCGAGATACTATTGCCAAAGTGACCTTGACATGTGACTCCGCTCGTTATCAGCGAAGCACCGGGTATTTCCTGGCGATGGGCGATCCACCGGTGTTGATTCAGGTTTTGGATGGAGATACTCTTTTCCTGGTAGCCGATAGAATACAAGCGATCCGCAGGGAGGGCCCTGACTCGACTCGCGAAATTCATGCGTTCACCCATGTCCTGATTTATAAATCTGATCTTCAGGCCAGTTGTGACTCTCTGGTATACAGTGAGCGGGATTCGGCATTTTTCTTTTACCAGGACCCGGTCATCTGGTCAGATACATCCCAGTTTACGGCGGATACTCTCTCCATTCGCATGGCGAATGATGCTATCGACTCGATTTATCTATGGCGAAGGGCGCTGATCATCAATGCACCGAATGAACCCTATTTCAATCAGATCAAAGGCCGGACGATAGTGGCCTCCTTCCTGGAAGGTGAATTATCCCGCATGGACGTGGATGGCAATGCGGAGTCTGTCTATTATGCACAGGATGAGCAATATGAATACCTGGGTGTCAATACTTCCGCGTGTAGTGAAATGGTGCTGTACTTTCAGGACAATCAAGTTCAGGATATCTATTATCTCCGTGAACCGAAGTCCGTGATGTACCCAATGGATCAGGTCGATCATGGAAACTTGAAGCTGGAGGGGTTCAAATGGCGAGCCGCCGAGAAGCCTTTGAACTATGAAGACCTGCTGGACAAGTGGCGAGCAAAACAACCTGCCGGAAACAATGAATAAAAAAAGAGGCGATGATCCGCAGATCATCGCCTCTTTGTTAATGTTGTCGATAAGGCTTACGCCTCGCGACCGCCTTGCAGGCGGTCCTGGTATTCCTTTAACGCATCCCAGTCACCGGCAGCAGCGATCTTCGCTTGGGCGGGCCAGGTGGTTGGATCGTGCATCTGATAGCGTGAGCCAGCTTCGCTTAGGATTTCCTTGATGCGATCAGCACTCGTATCACCCATGGCTTCCAGTGTAGGAATGCCACCAGCTTTCAGCAGTTCTTCGATCTTCGGACCAACACCTTCAACGATCTTGAGATCGTCTGGCTTGATCTTCTTGGTCGACTTTTTTGCTGGAGCTGCCTTTGGAGTGGCTTTCGCCTCAGCTTTTGGTGCTGGAGCTTCGGCCTTTTTAGCTTCTGCCTTTGGAGCAGCCTTTTCAGCCTTTGCTTCGGCAGCCTTTGGGGCCTCCGGTGTTGGAGCAGCAGCTGGAGCAGCAGCTTTTGGTGCTGGAGCAGCCTTGGCAACTTTCTTTGGAGCCGGCTTCTCAGCGACGACTGTCATATCTGGTAGGATGTTAACATACGTACGGTCTTTACGACCTGTACGGAAACTAACCACGCCGTCAGCAAGTGCAAACAGGGTATAATCTTTACCCATACCTACGTTTTCACCTGGGTGAAACTTAGTTCCGCGCTGGCGAATGATAATATTTCCGGCACGGGCATCCTGACCTCCGAAGAGTTTGACACCTAGTCGTTTACTTTTACTGTCGCGTCCGTTGTCTGAACTACCTACCCCTTTCTTGTGAGCCATGGTCGGTTGGTTTTTTCTGAATTAAGCGTTAATGGAGTCCACCTTGATCTTGGTGAAACTTTGACGGTGGCCATTCTTGACCCGGTATCCCTTCCGTCTTTTCTTTTTGAAAACAATCACTTTGTCACCTTTCTGTTGTCCAATCACTGAGGCCGTAACCTTAGCGCCTGAAACAAAGGGTTTTCCAACCGTGACCTGACCGTTGTTTTCGGTGAGCAGGACTTCCGCGAAAGAGACTTGATCTCCTTCGCCTGCCTCCAGCTGGTGGACGAAGAGCTCTTGCCCTTCCTCGACTTTGAATTGCTGACCAGCAATAGTGACAATTGCGAACATAGATGAGTTATTTTTAGCGGCTGCAAAGATAGTACTTCATTCGCTGAATTCCAAAGGATAAGCGCGATTCCGCAGGGCTAAATATAGTCCTGGAGCACAAAGTGACGACGCAGTCGTTTTCGACCTCGTTTGATCTTCAACCGAATCTTCTTCCCGGGCTCCTTTCGAAAGCGCTGAGTCAAGCCTTCCAATCCAAAAAAACTGACCGGCCAGAACTTGTACTTTTTGAGGATATCTCCCGGCCGAATACCAGCAATAAATGCAGGAGAGCCCGGAATAACCTCCTGAACCATAATGGTGGAGAGGTCAAAACCCGAACTGATCAGGAACAATCCACTTCGGTCGACTGGGAATGGATCGGCATAGTCATCATTCGGTCGGACAAATGCCCGTCCGCGAGGGTAGTCCAGAATAAGATCAAACCGGTCCAGAACAAGATTTCCCAGGATGCCATGGCGTCCTTGCAAATGCGTGGTGTCTGGATAAAGTGAGACATCCTGAAAACTCCCAACCAGGTTATTGATCGGGAAAGGGCCGAGATAAACCTGCTGGATTCGCCCCTTTGCTCCAGTCAGGAATCCGCCCAGACCCATCCCGAGAATACCCTGGACAACATGGTCGGGTAAATGAATAGCCGGATGACTATTTGTAAGCAGGAGCAAAGGCAAAGCCGCTCCGGTATCAAGGAGGTACTTGAACGGTAGCGCATCCGTATGCTCATGGATCTTTGTCGGAAGGTGTAGAAACGGTTTGTTGCGATGCAGGGTCATCGGAATTTCAGCATACCCCTTTTCTTCCTTGAACGTGCCCGGATCAATAAATTCGATGACCTGGCGACGATAGTCAATGCTGATGACAAATCGGCTGAGGATATCCGCACCAAGAATACCGTGAATGGGTGACCCGGTGAAGTAATTGATCTGAAAGTAGTCCTCCTTGGTGACCAAAATATCACGATGCATCAACTTCATTCGTTTGATCTCCATATCAACGTCCCGGACAAGGAGTGCCTCGATTATGGTTTGCATATCCGAACCGACCATCGAGTATTCCCGTTCATAGGGCAATTTCAATAGATCACTGATTGCCTTTTGGGTTAGAATAGTGTATTCGGCACCGGTATCGATGATAAAACGGAGTGGAAGGACATTTTCAAACAAGAGGTCGATCACCAAAAAGCCATTTTCATAGTCAAAGGGTACCCGGACAGCCTTGCCAGGCATGAACAAGATCGACGGTGTATTGGCTGGTTGCGATAAGAGAATTATTGGGCCCGTCACGCATAGAATCAACGCTATCACCCATTGGCGATACCTTGACATGAAGTGAGTGATTTGATTCATATGCTGCTTGATCTAAGCTATACCCTGAATACGAACTTAATCATTTTCAGATAGTTGAGTCAATGTCTCACGCAAAAGGTCAAGGGTCATTGTTATGTGTCGAAGCTTGGTTCGGAAGCTGAGAACGGCAAGCCGAATCCAGATTTGTCCATCGAGGGTCGTCGAGGAGAGGAATACACGACCATCTGCATGAACGAGGTCCATGATCCTGCGATTGACCTTGTTTGGGTCAACTCCGGGAGGAGCCCAGCGAAAATGCGTGACAGAAAGTTCTGGGTAAGGACCCACCTCGAATCCGAGTTCGTGAATGGCATGATGGAAATACTGGCAAAGGACAATCTTCTCTTTGAGGGCGTTTCGGAACTGATCTATGCCAAACATCTTCAACGCAAAGTACATGCGTAAGCCTCGAAAGTGTTTGGTCAGTTCCGGTGAGAGATCGGCAGGAGACCAACCCAGGTCCGCCATTGCGGCATCTTGCATATAGTTGGCTTGATAATACTGACTGGCATGGAGTTGTTGGATGTCCCGGATGAGTACGGCCCCTGTTCCGTAAGGGAGGAACAATCCTTTGTGTGGGTCGATGACCAATGAATGAGCCCTGGAGATTCCACTGAGGCGGGATTTGAGTTCCGGAACCAGATAAAAAAAGCCCCCATAGGCCGCATCAATATGAAACCACAGGTGTTGACGTTCTGCAATGTCCGCGAGGGCATCTAATGGATCAATACTGCCAGTATCGGTTGTTCCGGCAGAACCAATGATCAGGAATGGAGTCAATCCATCGGTTCTATCCTGGATGATCTGAGCCTCCAGCACTTCAGGGATCATTCGTTGGCGATGATCCAGTTCTATTTCTCGTAGTGGACTAAAGCCCAGGCCGGCAATGCGAAGAGCCTTGTGAAGGCAATGGTGCATGCGTTCAGACCCGTAGATCACTAACCGTTCATAATCAGATGGACGAAGATTCAGGGCATCTCTGGCGGTAGTGATCGCAATCAGGTTGGCAATGGATCCACCACTGCTCAGGTTGCCGCCAGTGGTCTTGGGGAACCCGAACAGTTCCGTCATCCAGCGAATAAGAAAGTGTTCCAATGCAACTGCTCCAGGATTGGCGAAGGCGACACCAGCATAACGGTTGGTGACGGCGGCCAGCAAATCACCTAAGGAAGAGGGGAGTACCCCACCTCCGGGAATATAGGCCAGATGCCCTCCAGATGCCGGATTCAGACCCGAGTAGTCGACCATCTGGTTCATTTCTTCCAGAACGGAAGACAATGGAACACCGTTCTCTTCCAGATGAAAAGCATAGTTTTCCTGTGAATGGCCGGCTGCCGGTTTTCGATAGGCAGGACCATCTCTGGTGTCTTTCAGAAAGTCATCGGTATAGGCTTTCATTTCATCCAGCCATTGCCCCCATTCCTGGGGACTGGGTTCCATTTTGGACGTACGATCAGCTAACGAGTTAATCTGATGGAGGAGGTCATCCAGGGAATCTGATGTCTTCATAAGTCAGTAGTTGAATAAACGGACCATTGAAAAAAAGCAAGATCCTTGATTTTATTTGCAAAGAAGGTAACTTAACGTCTCCAAACTGCATTATAGATAAAACATCTCCACCTATGCGTACCAGCATTTTGCTATCCCTCCTTGTGATCCTGGGAATTTCCAGTCTGACAGCCCAAATTCAATATACGATCCAGTTGGAGCGTCCTGAAAACGTTTCGGATGAAGATATCAAAGCTCTCTTTTCGGAGTATACAGATATCCGTCAGGTCCAGGTGGGCGGGAATCGACTCAGCCTGACTGTGCCCAATAAGGACGATTATCCGATTCTGACGATCAGAGAGATTCTGGCTGAAAAGCAGGTCGCTGCGACAGATGTGCAAACCCAACCAGCTCGTAACTATGGTGCAAAAAAGAAATCCCTGGAGTCTGCTCAGTTTAAAGTCTATGGCAAATGCGGTATGTGCAAAGATCGGATCGAACGTGCTGCACGTTCTGTCAAAGGCGTTGTTATGGCCAATTGGAGTGAGGATACGCAATTGCTGACCCTCAAGTATTTGCCTGGAAAAACATCGGAAGGAACCATTCAAAAGACCATTGCGAGTATCGGTCACGATACCGAAACGGAACGTGCATCGGATGAGGTTTATGAGAATTTGCACGGTTGCTGCCAGTATGATCGTCCGGCCGCACTAAAGAAATAAGTCGCCATTCATGACACCGCCGCAAGGCTTTCAACGCCAGATTGGATTGATCCCGTTGGCCCTGATTGCCATCGGGGCTTGCATTGGTTCTGGAATATTTCTCACCCCAAGTGACATCGCTGCGAAAGTTCCCAATGAACATGGGATTCTGATTGCCTGGATGATCGGTGGCGTTGTGGCGTTGACAGGCTCGCTCACATTTGCCGAACTGGGCAGTCGATTTCCAGGAGTTGGTGGTGTTTACGCCTATTTGAGGGAAGGATATGGCGACCTGGTGGCCTTTCTTTATGGATGGGTCAGTCTGACTGTGATCGCTTCAGGTGCAATTGCAGCACTGGTTCTGGCTTGTGTGCGCTATCTCGATTACTTTCTCCCTATTGGCCCTGAGGGCACGCCGATCGTCGGAACGGTTCTGTTGCTCCTGTTGACTATGATTAATATTCGGGGTGTCAAATCAGGTGCTGGTGTGGCATCTACACTGACAATGATGAAAATCCTGGGCATTTTTATGATTGTTGCCGTGGAGCCTGGTACTTCTTTGGTACATCTCTGGTGGAGAAACAAGTGCCCCATTCCTGGGGGTTATCCGGATTGGGTTTAGCCCTCGTCGGAGTATTCTGGTCCTATGGCGGGTGGCATCATGCATCCTATCTGGCCGGTGAAACCATTGAACCAGCTCGAACGGTTCCACGCGCCATGATTATTGGGGCATTGGTCGTAACGACTGTTTATGTCACGGCAAATTGGGCCTACTTGCAATTATTATCACCTCAAGAAATAGCCGGATCCTCAGCAGTAGCCGCAGATGCAGTGGGGCAGGTCTTTGAACAGGGCGGGATTTTTATTTCTATTCTCATCATTCTCTCCACTTTGGGCACCGCCAGTATTTATACTCTTTCTGCACCCAGGCTCTATTATTCTATGGGCCAGGATGGGTCCTTTTTTCCTCAGTTGGCAGAGATCCATCCGCGTTTTCAAACGCCCTACCTGGCGATCCTTCTCCAATCCTTTTGGGCCATTGTCTTGTTGTGGTTCTGGTCGACATTTGAAAACCTGATCACCTATGTCGTTTTCATGGATATCGTGTTTATGGTCATGGCAGCATTTGCGATTTTCATCTTTAGAAGACAAAAGGATGGCGAGGTGCCCTCATTCAAAGTGCCACTTTTTCCGATCGTCCCCCTGATTTACTTGAGTCTTTGTCTCTGGTTTCTGGCGACTTTATTGTGGAGTCAACCCAAACAGGCCTGGGCCGGTTTGCTGGTTTGCAGTGCTGGCATTCCAGTGTTCTGGTGGTTTAAGTCGGTGCGAAAACAGCGTCAATCATAGAAGGAGAATCTATTATCTTTGGTCAATAAGTCATTCTATTGTCCCTGCTCGTTTATGCCTGATCACGTTTTTTTTCATCCAGGTGGTACGCCCTGTTGTTGTTTTTTTTCCTTGCCTCGGCACTTTCTGAATCAGCGGCCCAGACCAATGTTTGTCAACAAGCCTTTACGTTGGGGCCTGACCAAATCCTTTGTTCACCTGAATTCGAAACTCTGGTTGAAGCCCAAAGTGATTGGGATGTTTTGAATCTGAGCTGGGAAGTTGGCATTATACCCTCTCCTCTTGATTCAGCCACCTGGTCCGTCAATACCCTTGGGGTGGAAACCTTGATCGCAACGGCCCAGATCCAGTCACCGAACATGATTCAGAATGGTGATTTTTCAGCGGGAAACAGCGGATTCACATCCACCATGTTGTCTTCACCCTTTACGTTATTCATCCCCGGCTCCTATGCGATCGTCGACGATCCATCGACGGTCCATCAGGACTTTAAACCATGTCAGGATCATACTTCAGGTACCGGGTTGATGCTGGCTTGTAATGGGAGTTTATTGCCCAATCGAGATATCTGGTGTCAAAATGTGACCGTCGAACAGGGGGGGGAATATGACCTTTCTTTTTGGGCTTCCGCACTGACGGAAAATGAATCAGCAGAACTGGTTTTTCGCATCGATGGCCAGAATTATGGGACATTCAACCTGCTTGGCCCTGTGACCTGTGAATGGGAGGAATCCACGTTGACCTGGACAGCGGGCATGCAGACGAGCGCCCAAGTGTGTATTCGCAACCTCAATGGTTCGAATTCCGGGAATGACTTTGCTCTGGATGATATTGTCATGAAGGAACGATGCTGGATATCCGATACGGTGGTAGTCCGATTTGTACCTCAACAGGTTACTTCTGTCGATACTCTTCTCTGCATTGGGGATTTGTTGATGGTTGGTGGGATGCCCATCGTCAATACTGGACTGGATACAGTGATCATTCCGGATCAATGGGGATGTGACTCGATCATTTGGGTGGATGCCTTTTTCTGGGACCCCGCCATATCCATTCAAAATCCGGACACCCTGAGTTGCATCCTGGATGAGGTCATGATTTCCGCCAATGTGGCCAGTGGACCTGGGAATATTGTCCTTTCCTGGACAGATCCCTCGGGGAATATCATCCCCGGGGCCACCAACCCTAATGTGATGGTACAAGAGGCAGGGATTTACACTCTGACAGCGTCTTTAGTCGGCCCCAATGGGGGTTGCACCTTCCAGCAAATGATGACCGTCATAGAGAACGGGAACTTGCCCCAAGCTGATGCCGGCCAAGATGGATCATTGACCTGCCTCACGGATTCAGTCATGATCGGACAGGGAAACCTTCCTTTTCCATTGATCGCAGAATGGACCAACCTGGCTGACCCGTCCATGGGTCCCCTCATGGGTGGCTCTTTGTTGGTCGGCGATCCTGGTCTCTTTCAGGTAAAGGTGACGGACCCCACTAATGGGTGCAGTGCACTGGATACCGTTGAAGTGCTGGACCTGCGAAAGTCATTGGGTGGCATGGAATACGTGATTTACGCACCCGTTTGTGAAGGGGGAAATGGACTGTTCACCTTCGTCGATCTCACTTCAGGTGATGAGCCTTTTACCCTTACATTGGAGGGCTTTGGCAACAGCGAGACTGGAGGGCCAACATTCACGAGCCTCGTCCCGGGAGACTATCTTTTGCATGTGATAGATGCCAATGGTTGTATGTGGGATACATTGATCACCATGCCAGCAACGGTACTGCCTTCACTCGGTTTGCCCCAGGGATTGACAGGTACAGCTGGAGAGCAAATCCTCATTCAGCCTATATTGGGATTCTCTGATTCTCTCATCACTTCATATCACTGGTCTGCTCTCAAATTGATCCTGGATTGCACTGACTGTGCCCAGGTGAATATTGCTGGAATCGGAGGTGGCATCCTCACCCTTTGTCTCCAGTTAGGGCCCGATTGTGAGATCTGTGCCCAGACCTATGTGAAATTTGAAGAGACCTGGTACAGCTATGCACCTACAGCATTCTCTCCAAATGAAGATGGCGTCAATGATTTGTTTTTGCCGGTGTTGAATGCAGATGTGGTTCAAAGAGTGGATCAAATGGAGGTGTTTGACCGATGGGGCAATCAACAGTACAGATGGACCTATGCCGCAGGAAACACTCAACCTTTAGGCTGGGATGGAGAGATTGGTGATCGTCTTGCCCCCTCAAATGTCTACGTGTTTTCCCTCCAGGTATTGCTCATTACAGGCGAAGTCAAAAAAATCAAGGGTGAAGTGCAATTAATTCGGTGATTCGGGCAGCGTTTTAGTGGCTTGAGTACTCCCTTATAAAGGGACAACCCTGTGATTTTGGATGAACCGTGAATTCATCATATCTTAACGTATTCAATAAGCCTAATCCGATGCTCCAAAACATGACACGCTATTCACTTTTTTTCAGTTTTGTATTCTTCTTTATTTCAGGGATACACGCGCAGTCTGGACTGAACAAGGTTGTGATGACCGAAACCGCATCCAGGGACTATTTGACCTTGGCTAGTGGGGCAAATGAAATTCAGATTTGTGGTCTGACCCCGGGGGAAACTTACGGGTTCATGATGAATGGTCAGGTTGCACAAAAATGTATTGACGAGGTGACCATTTTGAACGGTGCTTTTGTTCAGGTCACAACAGGTGAAATTCACAAGTTCAAAGCTGCTGAATCCTGTGTGACCCTGCAGTTGGATGTGAATTGTGGCATACCGATGGCGGATATGAATACCTGGTTGTCGACGTTTTGCATGAGCTGTAAAGCGCCTTCCAAAGTCGGGAAACGATATGATGTTTCACCCAATAGTGATGCTGAATACCTGATCAAGGAAGTCTTTATCGGAGGTGGATGTTTTGATGTTTCAGGAGTCTCTGGGATCGGAGCTGCTGCGGGATTGGGAGAGTTTTCAGATGGAGGCCCAATTGGTATCGAAAGCGGGGTGATCATGGCTTCAGGTAATGTAACCAACTCTCAGGGACCAAATAACCAGAGTGGTGCAGGTAATTCCTTTGGGGAATCAGGTGATCCGGATTTGAACCTGATTTCAGGTCAAACCACATTTGATGCTACTGGAATTGAATTCGATTTTCAGCCGACCATCCCTCATATTGAGTTCAAGTATGCTTTTGCTTCTGAAGAGTATCCGGAATACGTGTGTGCTATCTTTAATGATGTCTTTGGGTTCTTCGTCAGTGGACCCGGTATCGCTGGATCGTTCCAGAATAATGCAGATAACATTGCATGGATTCCAGGTACAACGATCCCGGTGGGGATCAACTCTGTCAACCCGGGAGTCGCGGGTGCCTTTGGAAATGCCCAGAATTGCCTTGGCGGGAAAGGGTCCTTGAGTTACTCGCAATATTATGTGGACAATACGGGGGGACAAGACCTCCAATATGATGGTTGGACGACTGTGTTTACTGCAGAATTGGATGTTGAGGTTTGTGAGCAGTATCACATCAAATTGGTTGTAGCAGATGCGGGCGATGGAATCTTTGATTCTGCTGTATTCCTGGAAGCCAACAGCTTTAATGCAGGTGGCGAAGCCAACCTGGAATTTGCATCCCCGTCGACAGGTTCCAACCTCGTTTATGAAAAGTGTGATGATGGTATCATCACGATTTGTAAGTCATCTCCAGCAGATATAGATATTGACGTTGTATTGGAATTCACGGTGAATGCCATGAGTACTGCAACAGCAGGTGTGGATTACACCAACTTGCCGACTCAGTTTCTGATCCCGGCCGGAGAGGACTGCATCGAATTCCAACTTGAGGTCATTGATGATGTCATTGAGGAAGGAATTGAGACTATCCTACTGGAATTGGAAATACCCTGTTCCTGTGAAAACCCTTTTGTAGAAATTCTGATCGCGGATACACCTCCATTAGGTGTTGAAGTTGAGGATTTTGCGATATGTGAAAATGACGGGGTAGATATTGACGCCCTGGTTTCGGGAGGGGTAGAAGACTTTGAATTCCTGTGGAGTAATGGAGATGACGGCGAGTCCATCTCTCTGTTTCCATCAACCTCCGGCATGTACACTGTAACGGTTACAGACCAGTGTGGACAGGAAGTTACAGCGACATCTAATGTAACCGTTTACCCCAGGCCGATTGCCACTCTTGAAGGAGATGGCAAGCTATGTAAAGGTGATCCGAATTCCTCTGTAGATCTGAGTGTAACATTCAGTCCTCCAGGCTCAGGTCCATGGGAGTTGACTTATGTGGTTGACGGAGTGCCTCAAGCACCCATAACAGGGATTACCAGTTCACCTTATATCCTGACGATCAATACTCCAGGCCCGGTTGACTTGGTGTCTGTGTTTTCTGGAGGTTTATGCGAAGGGACTATTGAAGGGGGAGCCTATATAGAAGAAGTGAATATTGAGCCATTCTATGATACCACAGGAGTATCCTGTCAGGGTATTGAGGATGGCAGTATAAACGTGTTCGCCTATGGTGGAACAGAGCCTTATCAGTACTTCTGGTCAAATGGATTTGGATGGACAGATATTTTGGAGCCTGTGGGAATAGGGACATACTATGTAACCATTACGGATGACGATGGATGTTCCCTTCAGGATAGTGTGACCTTATCCTCTCCCGCTGATATCACAGTAGATGGTATGGTGACAGGTGGAACAGCCTGCAAAGACGCTACAGGTTCCGTTGACCTTGTGGTTTCAGGTGGCAATGGGCCATTCAATTTCAACTGGAGTAATGGGAATACCAATGAAGACCCTGATGACCTGGGTGCTGGCGTGAATAGCGTCACAGTGACCGACTCACGGGGCTGCCAGCAATATGCCGACTTCCTCATCGTGGCATCTGATGCACCGGTAGGTGATGCACAAGCGTTGACAGGTGTTGACTGTGCCAATCCTACTTCTGGAAGTGCGGATTTGACAGTGAATGGAGGGATACCTCCCTACCAGTATAACTGGAGTGGAAATGGAGGAACAGGAGAAGACCCGGTCGGTCTGGGCGGCGGCCTTTACAAGGTGACCGTGACAGATGATGGTGGCTGCACTACTGTTGTCGATGTCATTATTCCAGTGGATACGCTTCCACCGTTTGCAGAGGCGGGATTGCCCGATACCTTGAATTGTGGTGTTCTTAACCTGAATCTTGATGGAAGCGGCTCAGATCAAGGCAATAGCTATTCCTATCTCTGGACAACCACGAATGGAGATATCATCAGTGGAGCGACTTCACTCACTCCGACTATTGGATTGCCAGGAACATATCAGATCATTGTGACCAACAGTCTGAATGGTTGCACGGCATCGGATATCGTTCAAGTCCTCCCGGATAATAATTCTCCGAGTGTTCAGATCGATCCGGTTGCTAAAGTGACCTGTAAGGATACAACGACAATCATCGATGCGTCTGGATCCAGCTCAGGCCCGAATTATACTGCCACCTGGTCTACCGCAAACGGGGTCATCAGTAGTGGTGGAAATACACTGATGCCAACCGTCGGGGCACCTGGGATCTATACGCTGACATTGACCAATTCCGGGAATAACTGTGTTTCGGTGGTTGATGTGACCGTTGAAGGTGACCTTGCCCCACCTCCTGTAGATATTTTGCCACCAGCAGTCATTACCTGCGCCAATCCATCGATTACCTTGGATGGTTCTGGTTCTCTTAGTCTGCCAGGCACGCAGTATTCCTGGACGACTGGCAATGGAAATATCGTAAATGGTGCTGCTTCTGATCTGGCGACTGTCAATGCACAAGGAAGTTACACCTTGCAGGTAATCAACCCTGTGACAGGTTGTATCAATTCGAAAACAGTGAATGTCACAGAGGATAAAGTGAAACCTGTGAGCAATGCAAATGCGCCGAACATCCTGAACTGTACCAATACAGTTGTGAGTCTTTTGGGAACTGGATCTTCTACTGGAGCGGATTACAGCTATAAGTGGAGCACCTTCCTTGGAAATATTACGGGTAGCAGTTCCACAATTAACACAGAATGTGATCAGCCAGGAACATATTCCCTGACGGTGACGAACCTGCTGAATGGTTGTACCTCAAGTATAACCGCAATCGTGGATCTGGATACTGTTCCACCTGTCGCCTATGCCGGCGCAGGGGAGTTGATCGATTGTTCTGATCCGATCGCCACCTTGAATGGTACGGGATCAAGCAACACCGCTTCCATGACCTACCAATGGTCAACTACGAATGGAAATATTGTAACGGGTGGAACCTCGTTGACACCTACAGTGAATCAGACGGGTACCTATACATTGTTGGTCACAAATACCGACAACGGATGTACCGCACAATCTTCAACGGTTGTTCAAGGAGATGTCACTATTCCGAAGGTGATCATTCAGGATCCTGAAAACCTGACCTGTACGATTGATCAGGTCATATTAGATGGTTCACAATCCGACTTCAGTTCTGCGATTCAATATCTGTGGACAACAGGCAGTGGTAACATTGTCTCCGGATCAACAACAGTGACGCCAACGGTTAATGCCGCCGGTTCCTACACGTTGACCGCAACGAATACGGACAATGGATGTACCGGAACAGAATCTGTGATTGTTCTGGAGGACAAGACTATTCCAAAAGCAGATGCAGGAAAGCCTGACGAGATCTATTGTTTGGGTGACTCTGTGATTCTGGATGGATCCAAGTCTTCAACAGGTACCGTCTACACGTATGATTGGTATCTTGAACTCGGTGGCCCGGCTTCATTCCTCAATGAACAAACTCCGGCTACTTCTGAATCAGGAACTTATTTCCTCGTGGTGACAGACACCCGGAACGGCTGTACAGCTGTTGATGATGTGGTGATCGGTTCGGATTACTTGCAAAGTGCGGACATTAAAATGTCTGACCCAATATGCTACAATGATCCGGGTACTCTGGAAATCTACAACGTGATTGGTGGTCTCTACCCTTACGAGTATTCACTGGATGGCGGGACATCCTACCAATACAATCCTCGTTTCCGCAATTTGTCTTCGGGTGCCTACAAGATGGTCGTCAAAGATGCGAAGGGCTGTATTATTAAGAAAGATTTTGAGATTCCTGATGTGAATGAACTTCTGGTTCATGTCGATCCAGAGATCTATATCAACTTGGGTGAACAGATCCGATTAGAGGCACAGCTCAATATTGATGCATCACAAGTAGGTGGCGTGACCTGGTATCCGGCTTATGGGTTGGATCGGACCGATAGCCTGGTTGTATTTGCTCAACCCTATATCACGACGCCTTATTTTATTTCTGTCGTAGATATCAATGGATGTATTGGATTGACAGAAATGAAGATCATTGTTCGTGATCCGAATATCTTTATTCCCACGGCGTTCTCGCCACACAACAATGATGGAAACAACGACATCTTCATGATCTTCTCTCAGGATTTTGGTATTGAGGAGGTAGAGCTCTTTGAGGTCTTTACCCGATGGGGGGAGCGTGTATTCCATGCAGAGAAGTTCCAGGCCAATGATGAAAACTATGGTTGGAATGGCATGCATCAGGGAACCTTGATGAATCCTGCAGTCTTTGTATACTACGCCAAAATCAAACTGATCGATGGCCGTGTACTGACACTGAAAGGCGATGTCTCACTTCTGGAGTAAAACCTGAAGGAAAAATCCATAGTGAAAGTGGAGCAGGAGTGATACCTGCTCCACTTTTTCTATTTTTAGGAAACCCTAAGCTGGTGCACGCGACAAAAACCCTCTTTCTTTTTGCTTTTCTATTCTCTTCTTTACTGTTGTCGGCAACTATTTTGCCGGTTCCAGTAGTCAAGGTTGACCTGTCCGGAATGCCATTTCCGCCTTCGCCCTGGACGATGATGGGAGAGACGGCACCAACCGTTCTCGACTGTAACAACTGTTTTCAGCTGACGTCTGAAGGGCAATCACAATCAGGTTGTCTTTGGGATGAAGAGACAGTTGATCTTGGAGGGCCCTTAGACATTACTGTCAAAATGTTTTTTGGTGACAATGATGCTGGCGCAGATGGCATCTGCCTTATTCTGGCTGCCTTTCCAGATTGCGGAATGTATGGGGCGGATATCGGTGCTGGCGGTATTCCCAATTCTGTGATCTTTGAATTCGATACATGGGATAATGGTGCCGGTTATGGTGATATTCCCAATGACCACGTGTCCATGGACATTAACGGGGTGATGAGCACACCTTTGTTTGGACCCTCTGACCTGGGGAATATCGAAGACGGGGCCACTCATGATGTTCGATTTGTCTGGGATGGAGCAGGTGGATTTCAGATCCTTTTTGATGGGGCTCTGGTCTTATCAGGCAACTATGATTTTGCTTCTGTAATAGGAGGATCGGAGGTGTTCTTTGGCTTTACAGCCAGTACGGGAGGGGCATGGAATAATCAGATCGTTTGCCCGGAAGTGGATCCCGTTGGGCCACCCGATCCGGCAAACTTTATTGAAGCAGACCTTTCTGTTTGCGCAAATGACCAAGGGGTGATTTATGCGGTGGACCCCGTTACCGGGGTCACATATACCTGGACGGCACCACCGGGCGCTTCGGTCAACGGTTCCGGAGCATCTGTGACCATCGACTGGGGAAGTGTCGGTGGAGATGTTTGTGTCGAACTGGATAATGGATGCGGAATGAGTGATCCTGTTTGTGTGACGGTAGAAGTGACGCCCATTCCCGAGGCCCAGGTTGACCCACTAGGGGTCATCTGTGGTCAAGAATTCAACTTGAATGATCTCCTCGTCACTAATTTGCAACCAGGCGAAATATTCACCTTCCACCCGGATAAAAATGCAGCGGAAGCGGGTACTCCCGACATGGGTAATCCACCGATTGTGAATACAAGTGGCACATACTGGATTCGAGTTGTTGCTGGAGATGGTTGTGAACAGCTGATTCCGGTGATGATCGAATTGGAATGGCTGGATCTCCTGGTGGTTCAACCAGATCCATTGTGTGCACCCGGATCACTGGACCTTGGATTTGTGGATGTGATCGACCTGAATGGAAATATCCTGACCAGTTTTTCTTATTACCCCACCCAGCAGGATGCTGAAGATCAAACAAACCCATTGTTTGGTTCGACAGTGGATACCTCTGGATCGTATTGGGTCCGGGCAGAAACATTTAATGGTTGTTTCGGTGTGGCAGAAATCCTGGTCGTCTTTTTACCACCTCCGGATATTCAGGTTGTTCCTCCTCCGGTTCAGTGTGCCTCCGATAGTTTTGATCTCACGACTATTGACATCCAGGAGCTTTCCGGTCTACCACCGAATGCCTATACAGTAACGTTCCATTCTTCAGCGCAATTTGCGGTAGCTGGCATGCCGGCTATCGATCCGCCAATTGTCAATCAACCCGGAATCTATTGGGTGAGAATGACCAATCTGGCCGGTTGTTTTGATACCCTCTCTTTTGCCCTGACCTTTTTGGAAACCCCTTCGGTATTTCTTTCTGGGGGTGGGCCACTTTGTGAAGGAGAAGGAGCCTTCCTGACCTTTCAGTTTGGCGGAGTGCCCCCTTATAGTGTCACGTATACAGATGGGGTAGACACCTTTACAATCAACGGTTCGGTGAATCCACTTACCGATATTCACTATCCCAATCAATCTGTCAGCTATTCGATCCTGTCTTTTTCGGATCAAACGCCTCCTGGCTGCCCTCCGGCATCGGGTGGAATAGCTTCATTCACTGTTACACCTCAACTGATCACCGCACCAGTACTCAAGGTGTGTGATCAGGATGAATATGTGGTCACATTTGTGATTTCCGGCGGCGACTCGACCAGTTGGCAGGTGGGTGGAGACGCAGGCATCCTGATGGGAGATACCTTTCAATCTGCACCCATAGCCAGTGGAACGGCATTTACCTTCTTCGTTTGGGATGATAGTGGATGTGACACCCTGGTACTCACGGGCAATCAGAATTGTGATTGTCTGACTGATGCAGGAAATCTCATTGAAACGAGTGTGGATATCTGCATGACAGATACCCTCTTTCTGACATTTTCTGGGAATGGGTTCCTTGATCCCGATGATATACGTCAATATGTTTTGCATGAAGGGAGTGGTTTGATCCTTGAATCGATCCTCGCCTGGAATACTCAGCCGGTTTTTGTCTTTGATCCGGTGACCATGATGCCAGGGGTGACCTATTATGTATCACCCATCGCTGGGAATATGAGTGGGGGAGTAGTGGATACGACGGACATTTGCCTTTCCATCACACCAGGCATACCGGTTGTTTTTCATGGTGCGCCCACACTGAGCGCATTGCTGTCAGACACCATTTGTGCTAAATCGAATTATTCCCTGGCCTTGATGTTTGGTGGAATGCCCCCCTTTAATTTGACGTATCAGATCAATGGGGGCAATAGCCAACAAATGACCTGGGCAAATCCGGGTGCAGTATTATCCATACCCGGCCTCAACTCAAGTACTGTCCAATTTTTAACACTGTCTGACGCATTTTGCAGTTTTGATCTGATGGACTCCTTCAACCTTGTGGTGCAGGAGGGACCCACCGTAACAGGGATTGATTTCAATTGTAATGGTACGAATACTGAATTCACGATCACCTTCCAGATTAATGGGGGAGATCCAGGTAGTTATACTGTTTCTGGTCCAGGAACATTGACAGGAAATATCTTCACTTCTCAGCCTATTCCTGCAGGTTCTGCATATTCATTTGTGGTATCGGATCAATATAATTGCACACCCTTCCAGGTATCCGGCACCTATGATTGTCTCTGCCTGACCAATGCAGGCAGTCTAAGTGGTGGCCCCTTGAATATCTGTGTTGGGGACACCCTTGGCTTCCTGGGCGCAGGTGAATTTTTGGATTCTGACGACACTTTGGTATACTGGCTGGTGGAGGACCTTTCGGATCCTGAGAGTACCTTGCTTTGGCAGTCGAACATCAACCAGTTGTATTATCCCGGATTGCCGGTGCAAACTGGACAGACCTATTATGTCGTAGCTATAGCGGGTAATATGGGTAATCTCGGTGGTGTAGATACGACGGATGCCTGTCTTGACCTGAGTAATGGCCTTCCAGTCATATTTATTGAGTCTCCACAGATTGATGATATTCTACCATCTCCAACCAGTCAGTTTTCCTGCAAAGACACGGTCATTACCCTGACGGCACTGACCACTCCCCAGACCGGACTATCCTATTCCTGGAGCACCAATGGAGGAGTCCTTGTCCCTCCAATGAATCTGGGATCAGTTCAAACAACTACAGCTGGCTGGTATACATTGACCCTGCTCGAGAATACGGCGGGTTGTCAGGATAGTGCCGGAATCTATCTGGGTTCCAGTCTGGATTTGCCTCAGGTGATGATCTTGCCGCCTCTCGAATTGAATTGCATTCAAAATGAAGTAACTCTGGATGCCTCTGGTTCTTCCTCCGGTCCTGGATATGTCCTGCAGTGGTCGACGATAGATGGCCAGATCTTGAGTGGGGCCAACTCTCTGTTTCCTCAGGTCAATCAACCGGGCACATACCAGTTGAGTATCCTGGATGAGAATAGTCTGTGTTTGTCAGCCGGTAGCATATCGGTGACCCAGGACACTATGACACCTTCGGCGAATACCGGAATGGATCAACTGATTCCTTGTGGTCAGACACTCGGTCCGCTCAGTGGAAGTAATTCAACCGGGCAAGGAAACTTGTCCTTTCAATGGTCCACCCTGGATGGGGGCATAATTGGCCCCTCGGATCAGATGGACATTCAACCCTCGGGTCCGGGCACCTATGTGTTGACCATCCTGGATCCGGTGAATGGATGTACGGATACCGACGAGGTGTCGATTACTTTCGGCGGAGGCCTGTCAGTTCAAGAGATTGTAGTTGATCCACCATTGTGTTTCGGTGAGGCAACCGGTCAGCTAACTGTTGAAAGCGTCATTGGGGGCCAGGCACCCTTTACCGCGACAGTTGGTTCAACCAGCTTTACAGTACCAGGGCAGATCTCTGGATTGACTGGCGGTCAGTATGCCATTCAGGTTGCAGATGCCTTTGGTTGTTTCTGGGATTCCACATTGACCATTGATGAGCCTCCGGTGTTGGTCATGGATCTGGGGGTTGATTTGACGGTTGAGTATGGGGCATCTTTAGTGGTTGCACCGGAGTTGATCAGCCCAGGTTCAGGAATCGTGTCCTATGAATGGTCTGATGTGGATAGTCTTCTTTGTACGGGGTGCCCCCAGTTGACGATCACGCCAGCTACGGATCAATTCATCATGCTCACAGTAAAAGATCAGAATGGATGTGAAGCAGTGGATCAGATCGGGATTCGTGTCATCATCCGAAGACGGGTATATGTGCCGAATAGTTTTTCACCCGATTTGAATGGGATCAATGATGTCTTCTCTGTTTATGGAGGAGAATCGGTGGAACGAGTCAAGTCAATGGCGGTCTACGACCGGTGGGGGAACGCACTCTTTCTGATGGAAGACTTGCCGGCTGATGGCATTGCCGGTTGGGATGGGACATATCGCGGTGACCCCATGGATCCGGGCGTCTATGTCTATGTGGTGGAGATTGTATTCAAAGATGGCTCGAGTCGACTCTATAAAGGAGACCTGCAATTAATGCGGTAGGGGATCTTTTCATTTTTGCTTGGCGTCATGTTTATTCGACGACTCCTGGCAACAAACGGGTTTGAATGAACTGGTAGAGTGTATCAGCCACTAATTGGTGGTTTTGAGGGCTTGGATGGATGTCTTCTGCACTGACTTTCATATCATTTTTATTGTATGGTGCATAGATCCCTTCCAAGTCTAGTACTATAAAGCCCAATTCTTCGACAAGCTTACGAAGCACCTTTTTGGCTTCCTTCTGGACATTGCGATTGTCGACTGTTGGCCAATAGACCCAAACGGGAGTGATGCCATTTGCCCGGCAGTGATTCATCAATTCGCGGTAGGTGTTTTGCAGTATTTCCGCCCCAAAAGGTTTGAGTCGATCCAGGATCTCCTGATCGGTCATGTTTTTTTGAATGCCGCTCTTCTCAATAGCATCATCGAGGAAGTCATAGGGTAGTTGAAAACCCTGTTTGAAGGCTTTAAGGATATCCTTGTTATTTCGGTGGAGGTCTTTTCCATGGGAGAAGTAGAAGAGGTATTGGGGCTCGAACCGTTCCAGATGATCTTCTTCGAATTGAAGAACGCATTCCAACAGGTCATAATGGGGGCAACCCAGGTTGAGGAATTCATATCTGACCAGAGAATCATTGGCATTCATCCTGTTTTCGAGAAGGACATCAACCACTTCGTCATCCGCAACGCCAGACCCGGCGACAAAAGATCCGCCCATGAACAAGGTGCGTATTGTATTGGGTGGCGGGGTCAGCGAATAATCCTGATCCCTGAAACCCCATTGATTGATCGTAAACGTTTTCCCCTTAAACTGAACAGAGGTGTTTGGATTCATACCCAGATGCCGGAACCCCGGGATGATCCGGGCCCCTTCTGTGTGTTGAAATTGTTTGCCGCCCTGGGTTTTCATGCTGGCCAAAGGGCTGGTCAGGTTGTTCCCAAAGAGCAATTCGGTATAGTAGCCATCTACCTGAAGTTCGGCATCTTCAGCAGAAAGCTTAGCCGTCAGGACCCCGTTCATATCAACGTTCAAGGATTGCCCGATTTGATGATTAATGGGGGATACCTGGAGGAGTGCCAATCCACTTAGCATCGCCAAAGACCAGAATGATGCCTGGTCAGATGAAGGGTCTGGATTGAAAAATGCGGACCATTGATATCGCTCTGCCAACCGAAAGAGGATGGTTCCGATAATCCAAACGGTGCCTAATACGAGCGCCAATTGGAGATATTGATAGAATGGAATTCGAATAGCCAGGGAAACGACCCGGCTCCACTCTGGAAGGGTGTTGACGGACCACAAAGACCATAACAGGCTCATGGTCAGGAATGTGGCCAGAACTTTGGTCATCTGGAGAGACGCAGCAAACCAGCGCTCATTTTTTACTTTTTCGCGCCAGAGATTCTTGGGTAGAAAAACTGAAACTGCCACCAGGATGCCCCAGGTATTCCAGAAGATCACATCCACCCACTTCAATGGGAATGTCCCTTTAAACCAGAACCATTGATAAGAGTGAAGCATCCAGGATATGATGAACATGGATAAAATGGCCAGTACCGTAGCTTTCTGATTGCCCAAATGCCGGATCTTGAAATAGACGGGGTAGTAGAAGATTTTGACCATGAAGTCCCTGAAATAGACATTCAATCGTCTCCAGATATCACTAAAACCTGATGCAAGGAAATAGTTATTAAATACAGGTGTCATATTGTAGCCAAAGAGACACAAGACGCCGGCTGCAAGATGAAAAATACCTGAAAGCCGGAGAATGAGCGTGTATGTAGTGGTGGCATGCCAGATGAAGGTGTGTAAGTCCTCAACGCCAGCCAGGGGCAAGACAAAATAGAAATAGAGGATGCGGTACAAGATCAAATGAAAGACACCCAGCACCATCCACTGGACTCCTTTCTTCTGGATGAGAATGGCACGATCATTCAGAAAGTGTTTATTCCACATCGTATAATCAACCGCTGGAAACAGGGTCAGGGCCATGTTGGGAAGCATGAAGAAGTAGGAGAGGTCGGCCACTGAAGACGTCATCTCTTTCATATGCTTTCTGTCGTACATGAAGATCAGCAATCGGTAGATGGTCATCGAACCGAAGAGGGAGAATGCGCTTATATGAGTCAGCGTCCAACTTCCCTTCTGAATCAACATTCCAATGGGGAGGGCCATCAGAATTAGTACAGTAATCGTCCGCCAGCGGTTGGATGTGATTTTGATCAGAGCAGTGAACAGGATCAGTGTGTATCCGATCCCAAGAGCTGCGTCCACCCAACCAATGAAATAAACCAATGCGCACAAACTGGCCAGAAGGAAGAACATCTGTTTCCTATTGGCCGGGATAAAGAGATAGAAGACAAACCCAATAGTAGAGCAGAAGATAAGTTGTGGAATGTGGAGTGAGGTCTCAATCTCATAGACATCACTAATCCAGCAGAGTGCCAACAGCTGAAGGAGTAAAAACAGAACAGGCAGATATTTGTCCGTCCAACTTTTCTCCTCTGATTGAAATATGCGATAAATAGCTTTCATGGTCGAGTACTATGAAGCACGTTTCCGTCCTTCAACCGGATGGTCAATCTGGATTAGTCCGACGCGCCTGGGGATGAATTTAGCCAAGTATTGTTTCAACAATTCCTTCCCGGTTCCGCCAATCGAACTATCTATAGCTAAAGTAATAACCAAATTAAGTGCCAAGGATGGGGTTCTGATGAAGAACAGGTCCATCTACCTATTCATGATGAGCGATCCTTGTTTGAAAACATGACTTGAGACGGAAGGCAAAGGCATCTCCCCAACAAAAAACATAGAAGGATTCCTCACCAGAAGCAGGAAAAGCGTGTGGTCATGCAAAGGATACAATTGATATTTAAATATTTTACATTTGTAATGGGGTGTGGCTGAGTTTTTGCACTCGTAAGACGACACCCAAAAATCCGGTTATGATCTGGCTCGCTTCCTTTCCGCGTTCAGGGAACACATTCTTCCGCAATGTGCTCTATGAAGTGTATGGTATAGCGTCCAGCACCTATCACCATGAGGCCAACTATCCTCTGGAACCGGATTATGCCACCTATCCGGTCATCAAGACACATTTGCTACCGCACCAGTTGGATCCCTCGGATTCTTCGATTAAAAAAGTGTACATCGTTCGCGAAGGCCGGGATGCCCTGGTGTCTATCGCACACCACCGCAAGGACATCGTTCAGCCGGGTACGGACTTCGAGCTCAATCTACTTGAAGCCATTCTGGCGATGGACGGGAGTTTTTTCGGAGGTTGGTCAGAAAATGTGAGAGCCTGGACTGAGGTTGCTGATATCGTGATCCGATTCGAGGACTTGATCGCTGACCCGATCAAAGAGGTGGAGAAACTTCGGGAGATCATGGACCTGGGAGAGCCCGACCTGGACAAACTGCCTACATTCCAGGATTTGAAATTCGGTACACCTCACTACGGTGCGGGTGTTGCTCAGGTGGATGCAGATGAAGCCGCACGATTAGCAAAAAAGAATTTCAGACGAGGGCAGGCCGGTGCCTGGAAAGATGAGATGCCAAAGGAAATGGAGGCCTTGTTCTGGGACCTGCACGGCGATCAAATGGACCTGCTCGGTTACCCTCGCGGTCCTATTGGTGAGGCCTGGGCGAAGAGGCAGGCTTTGGATGATACCGAACCCCTATCGGATCCTGATCGAAGGGAATAAAACAACAGACCTGCATATGGACGGTATCCGCCGGTATACCGAGGAATTGATCGGTGGTCTTCGGGCCTTCCAGCATCGTCTTCCCGATAAATGGCGGATTGATGTTCTGGTCCATGGAAAGATCTTTCCACTGGACCAATATTACGGTAAGATCGTAGAGCGGCGTGAAGCAGAAAAACGACAACTGGGTTTATTTGCACTGAAAAAAGGATATCTCGAACAGGCCCTTCTGGCCTTCAAGGCGGTCATTCAAAGAACACTTCCGGAGTCCTGGTATAATCGTCTGAGTCCGATTTACCGGAATTTGCCCATTCGAAGAGTGTTGAGTTGGATTCGGGGAGGGACCGTGAAGGAACAATATCGCAAAGTGTGGAAGGAAGCAGGGAGGAACCATCAACTGATGCATGTCCCTCTACCGCAGCACGCATTCCTTGTGGAGCCCTTCAACCTCCCATTTGTAGTGACTGCGCATGACCTGACACACCATTTTTTTCCGGAATATCACGAAACGGAAAACATTGATCTGGCAGAAAAAGGGATGGATTTCATTTGCGAAAAGGCGAATGCTGTGATCGCGGTGTCGGAATGTACTCGCCAGGACTTGATCCGTGAATATGGTATTCAAGAAGATCGCATTTATACTATTTATGAAGCGGCAAATGGTGATCGATTCAGACCTCAACAGAACGAACGGGAATGGGCGGAGATCCAACAGCGGTATGCACTCCCTTCGGGGCCTTATCTGATCAGTCTGTCTACATTGGAACCCCGAAAGAACCTCAAACATGTCATTCAGGCCTTTTTGTCTCTGGCCACAAATGCGCAATATGATGATGTCCATCTGGTCATTTGTGGACGAAGAGGTTGGAAATTGGAGGATTTGGCAGATGCACGTTCGCCTGGATTTGATCGGATCGTTTTTACAGGTCATGTCCTGGATGACGACCTTCCTCAATTATATGATCATGCCCTGGCTCTTTGTTATGTGGCCTATTATGAAGGGTTCGGATTGCCTCCACTTGAGGCCATGCGATGCGGAACACCTGTGATCTATGGACAGAATAGCGCCATGCCAGAAGTGATTGCACAAGGAGGATTGCCAGCCGATCCATCGAATCCGGATGATATTGCCAGGTGTATGGCAAGATTTGTCGATGAACCGAATCTTCGCCAGGAATTTGGACAAAAGGCTCTGGAGCGATCCTGGTATTTCTCCTGGTTGAAGACGGCCTTTCAAACGCTGAATGTCTATCAGCAGATTATCGAATCCAATCCGACCCATAACGGTGACCGCTCATGACTTCTGCACTGAACCGAAAGAAGCGCATTGCCATTATCGCTGATCCCATAGACAATCAGAAGGGTGGGGTGCATGTTTATACACGTGAATTAGTCAATGGGCTTCTGGCCGTACCATGTGATTTTGAGTTTCTATTGTTACGTGAAAAAAAGGATCCTCATTTGAAAGGGGTGCGGCAGATTGCGGTCCCCAATATCCGGATTGGCCTCGGCCTGGCAGCATTGCGCCTGTTCTTGATTGTTCCATTCATTCTCTGGTGGAATCGTGTAGATGCCGTCATTGAACCCGCTCATTTCGGACCTTTCAATCTTCCCAAGCGAATCAAACGGGTGACTGTCATTCATGATTTAACCCCCTTGCTCTTTCCACAGTACCACCGTTTCCACAGTCAATGGTTACAACGGATATTCTTGAAAGGGATCTTGCGAAAGGCAACGCTCATTGTGGCCAATTCGGCCTACACCGCCAGTGATATCCACAGGGTGTTCCCTTTTACGCAAGGCCGTGTGGCGCCGATTTTATTGGGCTACGATATAACCATGCAGCGGGTTGAGGATACGGGAGTACTCAAAGCTTTGAAGATTACATCGCCGTATTGGCTGGTCGTAGGCACAATTGAGCCACGAAAGAATCTGGTTCGGTTATTAGAGGCATATCGACTATTCCGACAGGATCATAATAAAATCGTGAACTTGGTCATTGTCGGTGAACGTGGCTGGAAGGCAGAACCCTTTTTTGAAGCGCTGGAACGCCATCCTTATCGAACGGATGTATTCTTGACAGGTTACGTCACTCAGGATCAACTGACAGCATTGTATTCACATGCCACAGCATTGGTTTACCCCTCAGAGTATGAAGGCTTCGGTTTGCCTGTTTTGGAGGCGTTTGCCTGTGGATGTCCTGTGATCTGTTCGGAAGTGTCCAGCTTGCCAGAGGTGGGTGGAGATACGGCATGGTATGTTGACCCTGAAGATGTAGCAAGCATAGCTGGCCAAATGGCTCAAATGGATCAACTATCGAAAGAAGATCGCCTCCAATTGCAAACCGCATGTCTCAAGCGTGCCAAGACATTTAGTTGGGATATTCATGCCCGTGAATTTATCCGCAACCTGAAAACTTTATGGGTCGATGACACACAATTTGGTTTGGAGTCAAACCATTCTGTATCACCACACTAGAGGCGGATGAAGAAGGAACAATCCGTAGCATTTTACGTAAAGTACTTGATCAACTAATACCACTGCCACTATGGAAAATGTAAATAAATGGCTGATTATCGGGTTTGGAGCGATCTGGACTCTCCTGGTACTGTTCAGTTATTTAGGCTTTCACCCGTATTATGGCTTAGTGATCCAGGATCTGCCCAATGTGGGCATTCTGGTTGTTTTGGGCCTGCTTTCTGGAGGCGCCTGGTGGATGTTGAAATCTAGAAAGACACCAATCAGAGGGTGGATGATTTATGCATTTGTCCTGTTGTTGGAAATGGTCATCTTCCTGATGTATTCATCACGAGAAAAGATTTTTTCTGATAATGTAGCCTCACATATTCCCTATTTTTTAGGATTCAACCTGTTCATTCATAGTGCAGTAGCCTATCTTTTTCTTGTTCAAATCGCCATTGGTGATAGTCTGATGCGAATTCTGCCAACACGCGTCCAGAAGGAAAATGCAGTTGTGATCAACCTGGCAGTGGGATTGAGTATCACGGGATTTGTGTTGGTCATCTTGGGCCTGGTGGGTGGTCTGAATGTATGGGTGCTGTGGGCGTTAACCCTTGTTCCGGTGGCTTTTCGATATCGAATGCTCATTGAGGTTTTAAAACAGTTCTTTTGGGTACCCATAAAAAAGGGAGTGACCTCTGGCTGGGGGATCATTCCTATTATGATGTTGCTGATCGCTGTTGCCTTTAATCAAATCTCGGCCTTAAAGGCTTTTCCCACAGGGTTTGATGCTGTCAGTTTATACATGAATCGGTCTCATTTGATTGCTCAATATGGGGGCTTGATCGCTGGTGGGCAGGCAGATGGATGGCCATTATGGACGAGCCTGGGTGAGCTGATGTTTCAGTCAGTCTCGGTCTCTATTATGTTGTCGCACAGTGCCATGCTGCTTTGTCTGTTTGCATTTTATCGCCTGGCGAGAATGGTCCTCACCAAGCAGAGTTCCTGGCTGGCTGTAGCCGTATTTTATATCAATCCAGCTTTTTCTTTCCATGCGGCACATGACGCCAAGGTGGACCTGGGTTTCTTGTTTATTCTATTGACCACCATCCTTTTGCTTTTGGATCTGCGTCAACAATCGCGAGCGCAACAGGCAGAAAACCCTACAGATCAGAATGGGGCAGCTTTGTCCTGGATGCCCTGGGTGATGGCTGGTTGGTTGAGCGGTTATGCCTTTGGGATCAAGTATACAGCCATCATGTTTATGATTGGTTTGATGGCTATGTTGTTTCGCTGGCAATGGGGCTGGAGGGGTGCTGCCGGATTGTTCTTCACGACCCTTGGCGGGTTGTTTTTAGTTGGCATTGACCAGTTTGGGTATATGGAGCTGGGAGATACCCCTCCGTCTACCTTTGCAATCATTGGGTTCGGTTTGGGGCTGCCTCTCCTGGTTTGGGCGGCTATCCGCAGACCTAAAGTGATGGCTTCTATGGGCATTGCCATAGGCTGTTTTTCCTTGGCTGCGCTTATGTCATTTTCACCCTGGATGATCAAAAATGCCTCAGAACATGAATCGGTCAGTGTCAATAATTTATTGGTTGGCATGGCGCCTACGGCACTTTTAGACCCGAATCTGGATGTCAAAGGAGAATTGTCAATGGTGGAATTCCAGAAACGCGTGTTGTACAACTCCCTGGAAAATATGGGATTGCAACTGAACCCGGAGCAGCGACAAAGATCGGAAGAGATTCTCATCCAAATCATTATTGGGGAAACAGACACATCAAGTGTAGAAGCACAATCTCAGTTTGCACGGAATCAGATCATGCTGAATGTGCTGACGCCAGAACAAAGACAAATTGCGGAAGCGTCCATCAACCAGTTCGGGCTGGACTATTCAGCCATGGAGGAAGATATATCCATGGGCTGTGAATTGATTATCGAGAGCTTGAAAAGAAGGGGCATTACCCTGAGTAATGATCAAAAGGATCTGGTCGTTTCCCTGTTGAGGGGCAACGATGTGATGGTTGAGGATATGACAGAGCGCCGGACTCGACTGGCAGCCTTGCGTCAGGATATCTTTAATACGGTGCTGACACGTGAGCAATTTGAAACCGCTACAGGCCAAAAGCAAGGTGCTTTGGCACAGGCCTTCGGAAAACATCCGGTGAAAGCTTCTTTTTTTGGGGGAACAAAGCGGGAAGAAATCCGAAGGTACCTCGGGTTTGAAGCGGGTGCACCGCTCTACTTTTCTGTTCCCTATGATTTGACAATGAATACCAATATTCCGTTCTCGCGATATCTGGATATTTCTTTTCTATTCCTTTTACTGCTTCCTTTCATGTTCTTTGGCCGATCCTGGTATCGCAATCTGATTGTGGCTATTGGATTCCTGGGCTTTTGGCTGATTTCGGTGTTGTCTCTTTATCCAATGGACACACGCCTGGATCCAACGGCATTGAATGGTAGTATTTTGGCGCAGATGGGGCAACCTTTGAGTGGTCTTGCGGCTTTACCTGGTATGCTCTTCATTCCCTTACAGACCTTGTTGGTCAGGCTGGGGAATAGTCTGAATGTATTGAATCAGTGGCTATCCGATTGGAGTTTCCTTCAAACCTACATTGTTGTTCTGGCCTTATTCGCTGTGGCCGCATGGGTATTGAGAGAAAAAATATCACGTCTTCCAGAAGCGCTTGGTAGCTTTTTGGTGTTTGCATTGGCCTTTGGTGGTTTGTGGTTTTTCTTCAGCAATGCGATTGTCTGGTATGGGTTTATCCTCTTTATGGTAGGCTTCCTTTTGATCATTTGGCTGACAGATCATATATCTGAATGGTATCCGGAGTTGTCCAAAAATCTATTGACAAAATGGTGGCGAATAGCTGTTGGGACTTCTATGGTTCTCTGTATGTCCCTCTTCCTGGTCAGTGCTACTCAAAACCAGGCGGGTGCCCGGCTGATTTTCCAGTCACCCTTCCTGCAATATGCATCGTCAGACATGACAGCGGAAAAAAGCCTGGGAATGTTTCGTCCGTATATGGCAGAGGCAATCGAAAAAATGAATGAAGATCCGTCCACCAAGATCTATCGAATTGGTACCCACCTCAACTATCACATCCTGCAGAATGACAAGCGAGTGTTAGAGGATAACCAATTGGGCATCTATATGGACCTCAGTAAAAAGATGTTAGACAAGGATGATTTCCTTCGAAAACTAATTGATAATGGGTTTAAATATGTGTTGTATAATGTAAACCTGGCAGGAACAGATTTGACACCGGAGCAAACATTGGCAAAAAAGGCGAATGAAGTGCTGATGCTCCTTTTTGACTCTCCGCTGGCCACGCCCATTTTTACAGACAACTTTATTGAAGACCCGGCTGTGCCAAGCACGAAAGTAGGGGACAAAGTTTGGCCCGGAAAACCAGGGCTTGGGGGTAAAACAACTGTTCCTGGAACGTTTATACTTTTTGAGTTAGCTACAAAAGAGGGAAATTGAGTTATACCTGAATGATCGAGCCTAAAGACATACTCGTGGTCATCCCGGCCTTTAATGAAGGGACGGTCATCGCTGATGTGGTTCTCCGTGTCATTGATGAGGGCTATTTGAATGTCCTGGTGATTAATGATGGCTCAGTGGATCAAACGAGCGAAGAGGCCAGGAGGGCAGGGGCCGTTGTGGTTTCACACATGGTCAATCGGGGTGCTGGTGCCGGTGCTCAAACAGGGATCGCATATGCAAGGAAGCATCAGATCTCGTATATCGTTCAGATTGATGCAGATGGACAACACTTTCCTGAAGATATTCGTGATTTAAGTTCAGCCATGGAAATGGAAAGTGCGGATATTGTGATTGGCAGCCGATTCATGAATCCGAATAAGGATATTCCGGTTATCCGTGTGATCTATAACAAGTTGTCTAACGTGTTCACCAATTGGTTTTGTACCCGGTGGTATTCCGACACCCAGTCTGGGTTTCGGATGCTCAACCGGGCTGCTATTGAAACGATCGATTTGCATATAGACGGTTTTGGATATTGCAGCGAGATGATCATCCTGGGTGAGAAAAGCGGCTTGAAGATCACTGAGGTGCCTATTCGGGTCGCCTACACTGCATACTCTATGAGCAAAGGTCAAGACCTCTATATGGGGATCAATACAGCCATGAATATCCTCTGGAAATTAGTCTCACATCCCAAATAATACCATCATGCAACTGGAATTATATCAGATCATTGTCCCGCTTGTTTCCATTGTTTTCATTGGAAGTTTGTTGCAGCGTTTTTGGGCTGGAAAGTCTGGTTGGCAAGAAGCTATGTTGGGTGTCTTTTTCTGGGTAGCTGTGATCTTTTTTGCCTTTTTTTCCAGATTTTATTTCTCAAACCATCGCTGAAGCTTTTGGTATTAAAAGCAATATCAATGCAGTGATTTTCTTTTGTTTGGGGTTGATTTTTTTCTTCCAGTACAAGCTCTTCCTTCTCTTTAAGCAGCAACAATCTGCATTGACTACGTTGACCAGAAAACTGGCGTTGGAGGATGAAGAAATGAAGAACGAGCAGTGAGGATCCTATTTGTCCTTGAACACTTTTATCCCTACATCGGCGGGGCAGAGCACCTGTTTTGGGAGTTGTCCCGGGCATTGATCCTTAAGGATCACCAGGTGACTGTGGTGACAACGAGATTTCGTTCAGATCTACCGTCAATGGAATTGATTGATGGTGTTAAAATTATCCGGGTTGATTGTCATAATCGCTACCTTTTTACATTTCTCAGTTTCCCCACAGTATTCCAGGAGGCTAAAAAAGCCGACCTGGTCCAAACGACGTCCTACAATGCGGCATTCCCCGCTTTTTTTGCTGCGAAATGGCGGAGGAAGCCAGTGGTGGTGACTTTTCACGAAGTTTGGGCAAGGTTATGGTGGCGATTGCCCCAGACACCAATGTGGCTAAAAGCAGCATATTGGATGTGGGAGCAATTGTTATTGCGATTACCCTTTGATCGTTTTATCGCGGTGTCCGGTGCAACGGCCAGAGCCCTCCAACAGGCGGGTGTGCGTTCTTCACGCATTGTCACGATCCACAATGGGTTGGATTACACAAAATTCAAAGGAATAACCTATGCTCCACCAAAGGTGTTCACTGCGACATATTTTGGTCGTTTGGGAACCTCAAAAGGGTTGGATCTCCTGCTTCCGGCAATGGAAGAGTTTCTGAAGGCTGATCCGGAAGCCATGTTCAAATTGATTATTCCTCAAGTTCCCCAAGCCCTTTTTTCCTGGGTGATGGGGCAAGTGGATCAATGGAGCTCACGAGAGAGGGTCGTGCTCTTCCATGATCTTCCCCAAGCGGAACTGTACCGTGAGGTGTCCACCTCCACGTGCATTGTGATCCCTTCCTACAGTGAGGGATTTTGTTTTGTAGCTGCAGAAGCCGTTGGAATAGGTGTACCCATTATTTCTTCTGAACGGACGGCTCTTGAAGAAGTGGTAGGCGGAAAAATGATTCAGATCGACCCATTGACCGCTGAAGGAATTGGCCAGGCACTCCGTAGTGCAAGGAATGAACAATGGAAAATGAAACCGGTCAGGTCATTTCAACTGTCTGAATCTGTACAGAAATACCAGCAGCTATTCCTGGAAATTTCTAGCTGAGAATGAGAACGCCCCTGACAGATCCATGATCTGTCAGGGGCGTTGATGCATACCTGTACCCCTGTCCTTCGATGGGTGTGTTACCCGAAAGATGGTGATGGATACAAATGGATTTTTACGGTCGTCTAACGCTTTTGACGAGCCGCTTCAAATGTTGCTGCTTGTTCAGGAGTCAGGACATTTTCCATGATTTCCTTTTGCATTTTGGCGCGCATGTCCTGACGAGTAGACTTATCTGTTTCGGAAGAAAAGTCATATTGACCCGCAATGCTACGCACATTGGCAGCTTGCTCTTCAGTAAGTTCAAGACCCATAGACTGATATTTGCTCAACATACGTTCAGCTGGGGCTTCTTGATTAATGCTGCGTTCAGCTGCAGCCGGAGCTTCAACAGCAGGTGCGTCAGCTTCTGCACCTTCAGTAGCAGGAGCTGAGTCGGAACATGCGACAAAAAAGAGGGCGAACGCCATAAAGGCGAAATAAAATAGGGACCTTTTCATGAGTGTTTTGATTTAAGGATGTAAAGATACTGTATCTAAGAGAACTTTTTGGTCTTTATAATGGCTTGAACGGCAGGAATATAGATCTCGGTACCATCTGGGGAATGCAGATTGGTGTTGAGCGTCGCCGGGTTGGATTTCAGTATGTCAAACCGACTTGACTGGAAGTATTGCGCAATGTCTTCAATGGTAACCCCTCTGGGAGGCAGGTTACTGATGAAGATCTTTTGAACTGGAGCCGGGAGTTTATGATATCCTTCAGAATGGTGAAGGAAATGGTCACGAATACCCGAAGCCACTTCAATCATGTACAACACCCCTTTGCCGCCAAGAAGTAACTCCAGATTATCGACATATTGAGGGAGGTCGCGCTCCTCAACCTGGTGCATGACCCCTCGAATATAAATATTGAGTGGTCCATATTGGTTGGATAATGCCTTACATGCTATGCTATCCGTAATGTCTACTTTCTGAAAGTCAACATTTGTTTCGGGATGTTGTGCTCGAGCGATATCAATGGCGCCTTGGGCGACATCTACACCAATGACTTTCGGAAAATGTGCTGTGAAAAAAAAAGCGATTTCACCTGTGCCACACCCGACATCCAAAAGAGGCAGGTCTTGTGGTACATGCTTTTCCATCCAGGCGTAGTCCAAGACGGCGGAGTGTTCGACAGGTACGTCCCAAAGCGCCTTGCCTCCGGTTTGTTGCTGATAAGTCGCTTGATAAAACTTATCCCAATACTCCCCATATCCTACCTTTTCCATTAGACGAGTGCAGCGTTCAGTGCACAGACCAGACTGTGTGAATCTGATCCTCCATGGCCCTTCAAATTTTTGTATTTCTCAATCATTGAAGAATCCCTAAGCGCACTGATTGCTTTCAGATATCTTTCGCTATCATTGAAGAAGTCACCGGCTAGAAGCATGTGATATACGGTGTACGCTGATTCCATATGTATAAAATCAATGCCGTTGGATCCAGAGAGTTCGGGAAAATTAATCGCATTCGGGTCGTAAAACGCAGAGATCAATTCCTCTATGACACGATATCCTCCATCCAAGCTCTTATAGCCCCGTTCTATCTCGGAGAGATCTCCCGTCTCGAGCATGGAAACGATACCAGGGGCGATTGTTTTTGAACTGTGCAGCCCTAAATAGATACCACTGGAGAAGATAGGATCCAGGAATGCAGCGGCATCTCCGATAATGGCATGCGTGGGGCCAAATTTTTCCTCTGCATAATAGGAAAAATCACCATTACTGACCACATCCCAGCACATGGAGCCATTCTGAATGATTTCCTTTACCAGAGGAGCTTCATTGATCTCTTGCAGGTAAAGTGCTTTCTGCCAATTACGAGCTCCATGTTCTTTCATCAATTTTTTCCGCTGGTCCTGAGCATAATCCATATTGATGGCCAGGCCAATGCTAAGACGATCATCATTCAACGGAATCAACCAGATCCAACCGGATTTCTCGCTCCCAACGTGAACGATGGTGATATTGCCATGGGCCAGTGAAGGTGTCAGTTGAGCATCTGTCCAATGAGCGCTCAGAGCAAGCCGGATATTCAGGCTTTCGAAACGTTTTTGGTTGCCTAGTTTTCTTGTGAGAAAACAATCCTGGCCCGTTGCATCAACGAGGAAGTGACCGGAAATTTCAACTTCTTTATTGCCTTGGTGCAAGGCTTTCACCAAGACGCCACCACCCGGGGCATTGAGGTCAACATCCATAACTTGCATTTCCTCCAGGGCTTCAACACCCTCTGATCGGGCATGTTCCAGCATCATTTGATCGAATTCTGACCTTCGGGCATGGAAGGACAGGCTGGATGGGCCATCCACCACCTTATCGAAACACCAATGCGATGCTTGTTTCCCATCTGGATTGGAAAAGGTGACTCCAGGCTTACGGGAAAAATTCTTTTTCATTTTATCCAGGACACCTAACTCTTCGAAGAGATGGTAGCAATACGGGAGCATGGATTCGCCCACATGTTCTCTGGGGAATTTGGCCTTCTCCAGGATTTGAACATCCAGTCCTTGTCTGGCCAGGTAAATGGCGAGGCTGGAGCCTGTCGGCCCTCCACCGATAATAATGACGTCCTTTTTCATGGGCTTAAGTATTCAATTCATCAATAAACAATAGTAGTGCCATAAGGATCAAATCAAGATTTTGATTCATATGTCACAGTCCCATTGACTGGGCAATGATGGTTTTCTGCATTTCAGTTGTACCGGAATAAAGGGTGCTACAGAGTGCATCCAGGGCGGATTGATCTGCATCCAAATCCTGAACACCTGCTTCATTATAGATGCTGGCAATCCGTAAGGCAGCTCGCTGATATAGTTCACTGACAGTCAGTTTGGCCATGGCAGCTTCACGCCCGGCTGGTTTACCTTGATCGATCTTCCATGCGGCGGCATAAGCTTGCAATCGAATGCCTTCCAGTTGCGTCTGGATCAATGCGAGGTCGTGTGTGGCCTTCTGATGTCTTTCGCGTGGCCACCCTTGCTGAAACCCGGTCCGAAGGTGTCGAACACACCGTTCGATCAGGCGATGGAGATTGCCGATATGCAGGCCCCCCAAACAAGTTCTTTCCCATTCCATGGACCGGTTAAACAGATGTGCACCCCGGCCTTCAGATCCAACCCGATACTTTGATTCGAGATGCATCTCTTCAAAAAAGAGACTTCCCAGTTGACTGTGCGTTAATCCAGCTTTTTCCAGGGGCTCACTGCTCGAAAACGGATGTTTTGTTTTATCGACCCAAAAGGCACTGATCCCACCCATATAGCCTTTCTCCGGATCAGTAGCAGCATAGAGTAAAACGGTATCTGCGATCGGACCATTACTCACAAAAGTCTTCGATCCGGAAATCGTATATCCCGTTTGATCCGCTAGAGCCGTAGTCTTCATGCTGAAGGCGTCGGACCCTGAAGACGGTTCACTCATGGCATTCGCAGCAATGATCGATCCATCACATAAGCCTGGAAGGTATTCCTCCTTCAACTCTTCTGATCCATACAGCCACAGTGGGACAACACATGCCAACAAGTGAGCCGCTACGGAGAAATTGAAACCATTATCCGGATGAGCATAACCCAGGGCCTCCAGGGCTATCGTTGTGGTCAATGCACTGCATCCCCTTCCTCCATACATTTCGGGTATCGCCAAGCCAGGAACCTTTTGGGTGCCGAGCCGAGACCAGCGGTCCCGATCAAAACCAGATGCATTTACCTCGTAGTCCCCAGGAAGAGAAGCGACCAACTCCAGGATTTCCTGGCGCAAGTTCTTTTGGTCCTGATCTGGGGTGAACGAATACATGTGTTGTATGCTGATTAGTAGTTTTCTTTCAATGCTGTATAGTCGACTTTATGCGTGCTGGTCTTGGGCATGGTCGTCAGATGAACAAATCGATCAGGCAGCATATATGAAGGGATATATTGCTGAAGAAATGATTGCAGTCCTGACACGGCTAAATGGTGATCAGGATCAGCAGTGGCATAACAGGCGACTATCCGGATTTCACTGTGATCGGGCCCAGAAAGACTATGGTAAACACCAGCTTCAGTGATTTCGGTGTGGGCATGCAGGGCAGCTTCTATTTCACCCAATTCGATCCTGTTGCCGTGTCGCTTGACCATCCGGTCTTTCCGGCTGATGTAATGTAATTGCCCTTCCTGGTCCATACGGACAATATCCCCTGTTCGATAACACCGCAAGCCACCGTGATCGAGCAGGGCAGATGCATTCCGTTCGGGTTGGTTGAGGTATCCACCCATGACCGAGTCACCAGCGATCAACAATTCACCCATGGCTCCGGACTCAGGTACTTGAATCGCCTCCCCATTATCAATGAAACATTGGTCGTAGGCACAAGCCTCGCCGATCGGAAAGGGTTTGGTTTGTTCTGGATTGATATCCTTAGGCAGGGAGTAAAAAGTACACACATTTGTCTCCGTAGGTCCATAAAGATTATGGAAGGCGGCATGACTCCATCGCGTACGCAAATCATTCAAAGGCGCCATGGGAAATACTTCCCCGGCAAAGAGGATATGTCGCAGAGAAGTGTGCTTGTACCGGTTCATCCGCCCGAACCGAAGCATCATCTTTAAGGTTGTGGGTGTGGCATACCAAATGGTAATGCCAAAGCGATCAATAAACTCGGACAGGATCATCGGGTTTTTCACCGATTCGGGTCGAATGAGCAGGATGCTGGCACCACTCCCCAACCCGGCATAGAGGTCGAAAACAGAAAGATCAAAATGGAATGGGGCGATAGAAGAGAGCACATCTTCAGGCCCCAGTTGGAACAGATCGATTCCCCAGTGGACAAAGCATGCTGCATTCTGATGCGTAATCATCACACCTTTGGGTTGGCCGGTTGATCCGGACGTATACAGGATGTAGGCGAGGTCCTCCGGGATGGTCAGTGTCTTGTCATCTTCCCAGGCCGGGACCAGGATTTTGCAAGGTTGATCCAGTATGTGAAGTTCAAGAACCTTGCATGAGCCCAGGATGGGCAGTAACGCATCAGCAAGCTCTGGAGTGGTCAAAATCATGGAGGCCCGGGCATCCTGAATGATATAGCCATTCCGGCTGGCCGGTGCTTCTGGGTCAAGCGGGATATATGCCGCTTCACTGCGAAGAGTGCCGATGAGACAGACGACTGAAAGGGCTGATTTGGGGATACAGATGCCAATGCGTTGTCCTGATTCAGCACCTAGTGATTTCAGGTGAACAGCGATCCCTGCGCTGCTTGTTTCTAAATCCTGGTAGGACAATTGATTACCCGATTCCTCGACTAATGCGATCTGAGCAGCATGATGCGTCAGCGCATGTTCAATGAGGAGACGAAGTTCACTCATTTTCAACTATTGCTTTCCCTGGACAAATTGTTCGATCAATTTCAAGGAATCCAGATTGTCATTGTTGACCTCATGTGGTTGAAATTCAATCTTGAATTCTTTCTCCAGAAACTCCACGAGGAGAAGAGCGGAGATCGAATCAATAAGTCGGCTGCTCAAAAGGGGTGTGTCATCCGCCAATTCTTGAGGAGACAAAGGAAGGTTTAGTTCCTCTAGCAGGTATGTTTTTACGGAATCTTTGATGGCTGTCATGATAAAATCGGTTAGTGGGGTTAAGTTGAGGGTTTTCAAGTAACAATACCAAGTCCTCATCTCACGAAACGCAAATAAGATGCCATTCATGGCGTTAACCGCTGGAAGTCACCCATATTCAGATGCGATTTGATTGCCATATCAGGATATATGTCCTTCGGATGAACAAATGGTCTTTTCTTTGCGTAAGAAAGAACGCAACGACGCGTTAGTATCAAGCCATGCAGTTTTTATTTCCAGGATTTCTCCTTGCCGGGTTGGCAATCGCTATTCCCATTTTGATCCACCTCTTCTACTTCAGGAGGTTCAAACCTATTTATTTTACCAACGTTCGATTTCTTCGTGAAATCAAAGAAGAAACGGCTTCGCGGTCCAGACTGCGCAACTTGCTGGTGCTACTCGCCCGGATTTTAGCCATTCTGGCATTAGTGGCCGCCTTTGCTCAACCCTTCCTTCCCCGTGGAGAAACAGCCAACCAGGGCCCCAAAGCAGTCGGGATCTATATTGACAATTCATTCAGCATGGGTGCCCTCAGTCGGGATGTGCCCCTCTTGGAAGTGGCCAAGATCAAGGCCAACGAGATCATCGATGGCTATGGTGGGGAGGACCGGTTCCAGATCATGACCAATACCTATTCTGGCCAGGAGCAACGCCTGGTTTCTCGCGAACAAGCGCGTGAATTGATCACGGATATCCAACTGAGTCCTGTTGTTGCTGATCTGGCTACGGTGCTACGACGACAACAACAAATCTTGCGCAGCCAGTCGGATCATACTCGGTTCAGCTACCTGATTTCTGACTTCCAGAAAAACGCCTCCTTTACAGGTGACTTTCAGGATACCAGTATGACCATTACTGCGATTCCGCTCCAGGCCGTGCAGGAACAGAACGTTGCCATTGATTCAGCTTGGTTTGAAGGGCCGGTTCTGATCGCTCGCCAAGCGAATCCTTTAGTGATCCGGGTGACCAACCACGGAGATGAAGAAGTCGAACAGGTTCGTCTGTCCGTGATTGAAAATGGACAAGAGAAACCCATTGGACAGCTGGCCATTTCTCCGGGAGCGACTGTAACAGATACCCTTTTATATACCGCCCAACAGGCAGGTTGGCAACCACTGGAATTGCGAATTACCGACTTTCCTGTCCAATTTGATGATGCCTATTATCTCGCGGCAGAAGTCAAAGAACGGATTGGTATCCTGGTGATCTATGACGGCATCGCAACACCCTACCTGCAGAAGGGCACTATGGGCATTCAGGCCTTTGAGCCTGTATTCCAATCGGCCAGTCAGGTGGATTACAGCCAGTTTGCCCGGTATCAGCTGATCATCCTGGATGACCTGAGCACCTTGTCATCTGGTTTGATCTCCGAATTGGAATCGTTCATGAAGGCAGGCGGTAACGTCCTCGTCTTCCCTAAAGGAAACCAAACGGATTTGAACGGATTCGCAGACCTGAGTACGCGTGCCGGAGCGAGACGGTATGGCACCTGGGACCCCAAGAGTCAGGACGTCAGCGAACTCAATACCAGGTCCTTTGTATTTTCTGATGTGTACACCAATGCAAAAGCAAATTTACGCTTGCCAGCCACTCAAGGGAACTATCAGATGGAGTCGGGAGGAGCCGTTGATGAAGAAGTGCTGATCTCCTATCGGAATGGGCAGCGAATGCTGGCTCGTTACCCGGTTGATCTCGGAAACCTTTTTCTCTCCTCAGCGCCCCTGAATGAAGCCTATAGCGATCTGATCAAAACGGGAGAAGTCTTTATTCCCATGGTCTATAAAATGGCTTTGTCTGGCAGAAGGAATCATCAACTGGCCTATACCATTGGACAAGACCTGGAAGTCGAATTGACCGTTCCTGTCCGGAAAACAGCGGAGAGCCTGCTTCGATTTCGGTCTGAAAATGAAGAATTTGTGCCTTCTCAACGATATATCGGATCTCGGGTTAAACTGGGTATGGAAGAAGGTCTTACTCGTTCAGGAGTGTATGATGTACTGGATGATCAGGCGACAGTCCTGGGCAATGTGGCCTTCAATTATGACCGTCGGGAGTCGGATCTGAGTATCCTCGGAGTAGAGGATATTCGAGCCAAAGGCTTCCAGATTCCGGATGAAACGGCACGGGCAGACCTGTCTGTTTGGGTCGGCGAACAGGAAAGAGGCATTGTATTATGGCGCTGGTGTGTAATTTTAGCCTTGGTGTTGATTGCCATCGAATCGCTGTTATTGCGATTTTGGAAGACCTAAGGACTGATTATGAACATCTTGCTGCGTCGTGTAACCCTTCACAATCCGAATCATCCACTTCATCAGACAGTATGCGATATCCTGATCAAGGATGGTTTGATCAAGCGAATTGAACCGGACATTAAAGCCAGGGGTGTCGATGTTTGGGAAGGGGAGGACCTTCATGTCTCCCCCGGGTGGGTAGATATTGGCCCCCAGAGTATGGACCCCGGTCAGGAACACCGTGAAGATCTGCACACCCTCGTCCTCGCCGCCAGTCGCGGAGGCTACACCCATCTTGCTGTCTTTCCCAATACAGAACCGGTTATCCACAGTAAGGCGGAGGTGTTATATCTCCAAAAGAATAATCGCACGGAAGCCGTGCAGATCCATCCAATCGGTGCGATATCCCGGGATGCAAAGGGAGATGAGATTGCTGAAATGTATGACATGCATGCAGCGGGTGCTATTGCTTTCAGCGATGGCAGTCATCCCATTGAAAAGGCAGGGGTCTTGCTCCGAGCGTTGATGTATGTCAAAGCCATGGATGGGGTGGTAATTGATCAGCCATTGGATCCATCTCTTTCGATAAAAGGCCAGGTCCACGAGGGGACGGTCAGTACGATGTTGGGCATGCAAGGCATACCTTCATTGGCCGAGTCGGTTCAAGTCTATCGCAATATCCAATTGCTTCGATATGCAGATTCTCAAATGGTGCTTCACGCAATTTCTGCAAAGGAAAGCCTGGACATGATCAAACGAGCGCAAAAAGAAGGACTTCATCTGGGGGCGACTGTACCCGCCTGGAATCTGGTTTTCACCGATGACGCCGTCAAAACCTATGATACACGGTACAAATTGATGCCTCCTCTGCGGGGTGACGATGACCGCAAGGCATTACGCAAAGCGGTAAAGGAAGGTACAATTGAAGCAATCGTCAGCCAGCATGTACCATTAGAGGACGATCAAAAAGAAGTGGAGTTTCCCTATGCCGGCTTTGGATCCACGGGGCTGGAAACCACTTTTGCATTGTGTTGTACCCATCTTGTACCCAATGTCCTCACCATGGATGAGCTTGTCGACCGACTGAGTACCGGTCCGCGTAAACTGCTGGCCATGGATCCCGGCACTATTGAGGTAGGCGCATCTGCGGATCTTACCGTTTTTCAACCGAATAGGTCCTGGAAATTCACTGTTTCTGACCAGGAATCGAAAGGACGAAATAATCCGCTGGATGGAGAAGAGCTGCATGGGCGGGTGTTTGGCGTGATCGCGAATCTACGGGCAGTTCGGCATTAAGCCCGTTCTCCCGTTCGTTTTGATGTCGGATTCATCGGAGCCATTATCTTTGAGCAGAATCTAAACCACAAATAGATGAATACCAACCAAACCAGTATTAATTACGGCCTGATCGGTGGCATGGCAGCTATTGCCATTTCGCTCCTGTATTACCTGATGAATGTGAGTGGATTTATTACCTGGGGAGCATGGTTCTCCTACCTGGCGCTGGGATCAACTATGGTCATGGCCGGACTGGCAATCCGAAAGTTTCAACATGGGTTCATCGAGTTTAAGGAGGCCCTCAAAGTCACCTTCCTGGTGTGGGTGATCGGTTCCATATTGACGACTGTCTTTATGTATGCCATGTTCAATTTCATCGATCCAGGATTGGTGGATGTTCAGAAAGAAGTGACCATGGAATGGATGGAGCAGATAACAGCCAATATGGATGAAGAAACACTGGACGAAATCAATAAGCGAATTGCTGAAGAAGGGTTTGGTCTGGATTTGAAAAAGAGCTTTCTTGGCTATGGTATTGGCTTGATCTTCCCTGGTTTTATCATTGCACTGATCATTTCGCTGATCATTCGGAAGAAGAACCCTGAATTGGAGGTCTGATCAAATAATGGTTGGTAAAATGGATGTAAGCCTGGTCATTCCATTGTTGAATGAGGAAGAGTCAATTCCTGAACTGCATGCGTGGATCGGGCGTGTATTGCTTCCTACTCAATGGACCTACGAAATCCTGTTTATCGATGATGGAAGCCAGGACCAGTCTTGGGCCACCATTCAACGACTTGAACAGGAGGATCAGCGGGTAAAAGGCATCCGATTTCAACGAAATTATGGCAAATCTGCAGCCCTGAATACAGGCTTTGCCCTGGTGACAGGAGATGTAGTGATCACCATGGATGCAGACCTGCAAGACAGCCCGGAAGAGATACCAGCGATGGTCAATATGATTCGGGAGCAAAAGTATGATCTGGTTTCCGGTTGGAAGAAAAAGAGGCTGGATCCGGCATTGACCAAAAATCTTCCCAGCAAATTTTACAATTGGACGGTCAGACTCATGTCCGGAATTCCCCTGCATGACTTTAATTGTGGGCTCAAAGCCTATCGGTTAGATGTGGTCAAGAGCATTGAGGTGTATGGGGATATGCACCGGTATATCCCTGTACTGGCCAAGTGGGCGGGATACCATAAGATTGGAGAACAGGTGGTCCAGCACCAGGAGCGTAAATACGGTGTTTCCAAGTTTGGGATCGAACGGTTTATTCGAGGTCCACTGGATTTGATGTCGGTTATCTTCATCAGTAAGTTTGGCAAGCGGCCGATGCATCTCTTTGGCCCTCTGGGAGTGCTGTTTTTTATTATTGGCTTTCTCATTCTTGCCTGGTTGTCCTATCAAAAATTGATCGTGCTGGAATATGGGATTGCGGATCGCCCCATTTTTTATTTCGGCATCCTGGCCCTGATTGTTGGCACTCAGCTTTTCCTGACCGGATTCCTGGCAGAGTTGATCTCCAGAAGTGCTGCAAACCGGAATGAATACCTGATCAAAGATCGGGTCGGCTGCTAGCGTTTGATTTGGCATCATCTTTTCCAATACAGTTTGTAAGCAACAGAATGGTCAATTGTACCGTTCTGGTTGTTTCTTATTTGTGAAGACCAAGTCACCTCTACCCATGAAAAAAAATTGGACCTTTCCATTTACGCCAGTCTGGACCATGTTATTCATTCTGGTGTCGGCCTCTCTTTGTCAGGCCCAATATCCGTTTGTCACCTCCTGTAAATCCTCAGAGCCTCTTCCATCCTCCGCCTCAGAAATGGCTGTTGCTCGGGCGGAGCGACTCTTCCAGGGATCAGTCAAGTTCCCTGAAGGGAAATCAAGTTCACTGGTGATCCAGCCGGAAGTTATTCTGGATAGTCTGGGGTTGCCTCAGGAATCAAGTAATGGACGCCCGGTATCGGTCAATGGGATGATGGTTTTTCACATCCTTTCACCAGGAGACCTGGTTCTGCTGGGACAGGTGGAAGCCCCGTTTTCAGGCAGGGCGATGAACAGTGAATGGGCGCTCCGCCAGGCTTTCCAGGATCTGGAAGTCGACCCAACCAGTATTCGAACGGCCTATGATGAAGCCTATCGTATTCAGCAGATCAAGTGGAATGATTGCCTGACGTTTCTGGATGACTGCAAAACCCTTGCGGAGAAAGGGAAATACCCGGTTGCAATGGTCAAATTGGGAAGCATTCCTCCCGGGACTCCCTGTTCAAATGATGTGCAGGATCTGTGGGATACGTTCATGAAAGATAAAAAGGCCGCTCGTTGTAAAGACTTGATGGCAGCAGCCAAAGTGGCCCTGCAAGAAGAGGATGATCATCGTTGTTTGCAACTTGCCCTTGCTGCAGATCCGGATTGCCAGGCAAGTGAATGGAAGAAAATTCTGGAAGGACTATCTGAACGGATTCCCATCACAGAGCGCTCAGATCGAAGAATGGTCGACCGAGCATTGAATGGCGAGTTGCGTGCTGATGAGCGGAATGGAATGCTTTATGCGATTCTCTTCGAGCAGGTTATGTCTGAGAAATAGGACCGATCAATGGAATAATTCATAGACTTCCAGGAATACATTCTGGATATCCCCAAAGCTGTTGGAGGCTACACGATCCCGGATATGTGTGGCAAAGTCTGTAGAAGAGTGCAGTTGATAATAACGGCGTATCCCTGCTGCGACAGCAACAGGATTGGGTTCTGGAACCACAATTCCTGTTTTCTCTTCATCGACAAATTCACCTAAACCACCGACATCGGTGATGACCACTGGTTTTTCAAAACCATAGGCCATATTCAGGATGCCACTTTGGGTAGCCGATCGGTAGGGTAGGACTACTACATCACTCGCTTCAAAATATCGGGCCACACGTTCATTTGGAATAAACTCGTTCTTGAATCGCACGTATTCCCGAATACCCAGTTTGTCCATCAATTGCTGGTATTGTGCTTCTTCCTCATAGCTTTCTCCAGCGACAAGCAAGCGATAAGCGGGATCCTCTTTCAGGAGCAAGGCAAGGGCTTCCATGAGGATGTCCAAACCCTTGTAATGACGGATATAGCCGAAGAATAAAAGGACTTTATCCGATTCACCCAGTTCAAATTCAGACCGTGCCGTCTGGAGGCCATTGTCTTCACTGCGTGTGTACCATCCATAAACCGGCAGTTCTGAACGATAGACGGGTCTGCCGTGAGCAAGTGTCTGGATGTCTTCCTCGACCTTTTTCGACAGGGTCAAAAAAGCTTTCGCCCAATTCAATCCCAGCTTGGTCAGCCACTTGTCGATCCATCTCGATTCGTGGGAGATGATGTTTTCAGTGATGAACAGGACCCGCTGTTTCATTCTGCGGTTGAGAAACAGCCCAATGCCATAGAACATGGGGCCAAAAAAAGGTTGGTACCAGTCAAAAACAATGATGTCCGGGTCCAGGCGATTGATCGCTCGTGCCGTTTGCCACCAACTGATCGGATTCATCGAGTGCATCAGACGTTGGCTGGGAACCTTCTGAAAGTGCTCCTCACTGACATCATAGGGTGTCGTCCCCGGAAACAACAGAGACGGGTACATCATCTTAAAGTTGATAAAATCCACCCGGTGTTGCTCCTCCAGAGCTTCATACAGGAAGGTCATAAAGAGAGCATTCCCGCCACGGTAGGGATATGTGGGGCCAAGAAGGACGATATGTGGTGTTTTCATCAGGGCAAAGATACAGTACGACATGGGTAACGTATTTTCGTGATTCTCGTTACAATATGAAGATGCAACAGAAGATATATATCACCGGTGTAGGTGGAATGGTAGGGTCTCACATGGTGGATACCCTTTTGAGAGAAGGTTTATCATCCAGTCAGATTATCGGTACCTACTATAAACCGACCACAGATATTCAAGAGATCGACGGGAAAGCTATGCTGTCTGAACTCGATATTCGGTACAGTGCTCCGGTTCAGGATATCATCCAGTCGTATAAGCCGACCACCATTTTCCATTTGGCGGCGCAGAGTTATCCCACGGTATCCTGGGAGCGACCGGAAGAAACCATGCAGATCAATGTGCAGGGAACAGTGCACCTGTTTGAAGCCATTCGCAGTGCACGTCGAATCGATCCAACCTATGACCCGGTTGTGGTTGTGGCGTGTTCAAGTGCGGAATATGGAGCCAGCCTGACCCCGGAAAACACACCTGTGAATGAAAAGGCGGAACTCCTGCCCCTGCATCCATATGGAGTGAGTAAAGTTGGCCAGGATCTGCTGGCCTATCAATACCATGCGAATGAAGGCATTCGTACCATTCGGGCACGAATCTTTAATACCACCGGTCCGCGAAAGGTGGGTGATGTCTTGAGTGATTTTGCCCGCCGGGCAGTGGCTATCGAACGGGGAGAAGCATCCACCTTGCGGGTAGGCAATCTGGAGACCCGTCGAGGGATCACCGATGTTCGCGATCTGGTCAATGCTCTGATCCTGTTATCCCAAAAAGGAGAGTGGGGCGCATGTTATAATATTTGCGGCCAATACGATTACCGCATCGGTGATCTGATCCCCATGATTGAAGAGGTATTGGGTATTTCACTTCCAACAGAAGTGGATCCATCACTACTTCGGCCATCTGATGAGCCAGTTATTTTTGGAGATGCAACCAAACTCATTCAACGCACAGGTTGGAAACAACACTTTACGATCGAGGAGACTATCGCAGACACCATACATTATTGGCGCCAAAAATCCGGGGTCACCATGATCAAATGATCCGGTCGAACTAGTATCTTACCTTTCTTAAATTCCGGATTTATGTTCTATCGTTCCAGAGCTCCATTACGAATCGGATTGGCCGGTGGTGGTACCGATGTGAGTCCATATGCAGACATGTATGGCGGGGCCATCCTCAATGCTACAGTGAGCATGTATGCGCAAGCCTCCATCGAGCCATTGGAGGAGCCGGTGATCATTCTGGAAGCGGTTGACCTTCGGGTGAAGGAAGAATATCCATTGATGGCCGAATTGCCCATTGATGGCCCACTGGCCCTATTGAAGGGCGTCTATAATCGAGTAGTAAAAGAGACAGGGGGCAAACCGTTGGCCTTGCATTTAACCACCTGGGCGGATGCACCCAAAGGGAGTGGTATGGGGACATCCTCAACGATTACAGTGGCGATATTGGGCGCATTTGCTGAATGGCTGCAGATTCCTCTTGGGGAATACGATATGGCCCACCTCGCTTATGAGATTGAACGGATCGATCTGGGGATGGCCGGTGGCCGCCAGGATCAGTATGCCGCCACGTTTGGTGGGTTCAACTTCATGGAGTTCTATGCCGACGACAAGGTGATTGTCAATCCATTACGTATTCGACCTGATTACCTGCGTGAGTTGGAGTTTAATATCCTCCTCTATTACACCGGAACAAGCCGGTTGAGTGCAGACATTATTGAAAAGCAATCTTCCAACTTTACCTCCGGTTTTGAAAAACCGGTAGAAGCGGCCCACAAGCTCAAAGAGCAGGCTCAAATGATGAAGAAGGCACTCTTCCTTGGAGACCTGCACTCTATCGGCGAGATCCTGGATTTTGGCTGGACCTACAAGAAACAAACTGCTGCTGGAGTAACTAATCCACTCATTGATGAGATCTACACCGCAGCTCGGTTGGCAGGGGCAACTGGAGGTAAGATCTCCGGTGCCGGTGGAGGCGGTTTTATGATGTTCTACGTGCCCGGGAACAAACGATATGCTGTTGCCGATCGACTTCTCCAGTTTGGTGGAGAACTTCGGCGCTTCCAATTTACCGATCTCGGTGTGGTGACCTGGACCGGAAAGTAGCCTTTGTGCTACTGAATTCTTCGGCCTCTTTACCGTGCACAAACGGGTGTGGTGTGAACTCGCTACTTTTGTCTGCAATTATAGCCGAATATGCAGAACAAAATTCAATCGATCATCCAGGAGAGTATCCGGGTCAAACAAGCTTTACTACAAGACGCTCAACTCTGCCAGGTGGTGGCACAAGTGGTGGATGCCTGGGTGAAAGCCTTGCAAAATGGTCGTAAAGTGCTCTTCTGTGGAAATGGCGGAAGTGCTGCGGATGCCCAGCATTTGGCAGCAGAGTTAAGTGGGCGCTTCTATTTTGATCGCGATCCTCTCCCCGCAGAGGCTTTGCATGTCAATACGTCCTATCTCACAGCTGTGGCGAATGATTATAGTTATGAAGAGATCTATGGTCGGTTGGTCAAGGGCATGGGGCATGAAGGTGATATTCTGATCGCCTTATCGACATCAGGGAACTCACCAAACATCCTGCGTGCTGTTGAAGAAGCACGAAAGAAAAAGATGATCGTGATTGGCATGACGGGTGCTTCCGGAGGGAAGCTGAATGGCCAATGTGAGTTTATGCTGAAGGTGCCTTCATCGGATACGCCAAGAGTCCAGGAGTCTCATATTCTATTGGGGCATATCCTTTGTGAATTGACAGAAGCACAAATGTTTACACGACCATGATGCCTGAACTGGCGATCATTCTAGCGGGCGGGAGAGGCACTCGTCTACAGTCTGTGGTCAGTGATCTGCCCAAGCCATTGGCTCCGGTTGGTGGACGACCATTTCTCGCCTGGCAACTAGATCACCTGGCGAAACAAGGCATTCGAACTGTGGTCCTGTCGATAGGACATATGGCAGATGCATTTGAAGAATTCATCGGACACGAATGGCAAGGCATGGCAATCCGATATGTTCGGGAGGAGAAGCCTCTGGGCACAGGTGGCGCTATTCGCTGGGCCTGGAAGGATCTGGAGGATCGACATGCCTGGGTATTGAACGGTGACACGTACACTGATTTCTCCTTTGATTCGCTTTGGGCATTTCACCAGGCCAGCAAAGCAGGGTGTACCCTGGCGTTGAAGCAGATGACCCGGTTTGATCGGTATGGAACGGTCAAGATTGATGCCAGTGGAAAGATCATCGGGTTTGCAGAGAAGCAAGCCGTTGATGTCGGTCTGATCAATGCAGGTGTTTATCTCGTGGACCGACGTTTACTGGAGGCTGCACCACCAAAAGAAAGTTTTTCATTTGAAAAGGAGGTCCTCGAAGTACAGTTTACACAAGGCAGATTGGCAGGAGTGCCTGTTAGTGGGCACTTCCTGGATATCGGGGTTCCCGACGATTACCATCAGGCTCAAACAGCTATTCCGGCATGGTTTGCTCAAGAAGTAGCGAAGGAACGCCCCTCACCCGATCAAAGCTGGACCTTATTCCTGGATCGGGATGGCGTGATCAATGAACGCATCCCGGATGATTATGTCCGAGAACCCGAACAATTTCATTGGTTGCCTGGAGTGAAAGAGGCGCTTGAGGTTTTGCGTGCGAAGTTTGGCCGGGTCGTTTTGGTGACCAACCAACAAGGGATCGGGAAGGGTTGGATGACAGAGGACGATCTCGCCCAGGTCCATCAACGGATGGCGGATGATTTACGAGAAAGGGGAGTGCAATTGGATGGCATCTACTTTTGCCCATCACTGGCTAGTGAACTTCCGGTGTGCCGAAAGCCACTTCCAGGTATGGGCTTGCAAGCCTTATTCGATTTTCCTGAGATCCGATTCGATCGTTCCGTTCTGATCGGAGATAGCAAAAGTGATATTGCTTTTGGTGCCCACCTGGGGATGTATACGATCCGTATTGGTGAGCAGGATGATCATGCCGATTGGACGGTCTCCTCCCTGAGCGAGGCGGCAAACGGATTCTTGCAACACTAGAGGTTTTCTACGTGTTGGAAGGACCTGCATTCGCAGGCCCTTCCTTGGTTTCATCCAGAGGAGTAGCATCCTTTTCTTCAGGATCCATTCGGCCTCTTTCACGCAGGTATTTTGTGATCAACCATTCCAGTTGACCATTGACACTTCGGAATTCATCAGCCGCCCATTTCTCTACCGCTGCCATAGTCGATGCATCGATACGAAGGACGAATTTCTTCTTTTCCATAACTGAGATTACTGATGCAGTGTTCCTGTATTCAACACCGGTACAGCATCGTGATCCGCACAAAGAACGACCATCAGATTGCTGACCATTGCCGCCTTCTTGTCATCGTCCAATTGAATGACGTTTTTATCACTCAGCATTTTAAGGGCTTCTTCCACCATGCCTACAGCACCTTCTACGATTTTGAATCGAGCCGAAACAATGGCGGTAGCCTGTTGACGACGGAGCATGGCGTTGGCGATTTCAGGAGCATAAGCCAGATAGCCGATGCGAGCTTCAATGACCTCAATCCCCGCAATAGCCAGACGCTCATGTAATTCGATCTCCAGGTTGTGGTTGACATCTTCCAGTCCGGAACGCAGCGTCATCTCTGCCATTTCATCGTCGAAATTATCATATGGGTAGCGGGCAGCCAACTTCCGTACCGCAGCATCGGTCTGGACTTTGACAAATGTCTCATAATTGTCTACCTCAAAAGCAGCCTTGAAGGTCTCATCAACCCGCCAAACCAGGATGACAGAAATAATGACGGGATTACCCATTTTATCATTGACCTTCAGCCGGTCTGAATCAAAATTTCTTGCCCGCAATGAAATGGACTTTTTCGAGTAAAATGGATTCACCCAGAAAAAGCCGTTGTGTTTAACGGTCCCCTTATAATCTCCAAACAAGGTGAGGACTACGGAGCCATTCGGATTGATGAAGAAAAATCCAGGGGTCAGGATAAGCATGGAAACCAGGATCAGAATGCCTGGTAAAGGCATCCGGAGGACGATGAAGGCGATACCGCCGATAAGGAAGAGCAGTAGCACCAAGAGCATGGTGTATCCGGAACGAGGTTTTGAGGTGATCTCTTTCATAGTGCAGTGATGTTAAAATGATATCACAATAGTATTGAATTACTATGATAAATTCAAGAGTAATTCGATCAACAGCCTTAATTTTTCGTCAAAAGTTTTCTGTGGATCGTTCAAATGGCCGGTCAGGGTCATTCAATTCTGAATGTACCTTTGCGGTATGGAACGAGTTACTGAATCAGCATCGCCGCATCGTCATTTGGAAACCTGGTCGGTTGGAGAATTGATCCGAACGATGAATGAGGAGGACGCTTCTGTTCACAAGGCTGTTGAAGAGGCGTTGCCACAAATCGAAAAACTTGTTGAACAGGTGATTTCTGCCCTGGAGAAAGGTGGCCGCCTGTTTTATATCGGGGCGGGAACGAGCGGCCGCCTGGGTATCCTGGACGCCTCAGAATGTCCGCCCACATTTGGCGTGCCAGCCAGTTGGGTAAACGGTATTATCGCCGGGGGCGATCAAGCCATTCGCAAGGCAGTTGAGGGTGCAGAAGATGACCCTGGGCTAGCCTGGTTTGATCTTCAGTCCTATGATGTATGCACCCTTGATGTGGTGATCGGTCTGGCGGCATCCGGGACGACACCTTACGTCGTATCGGGGTTGACCACTTGCCGCGAACAGGGCATTCTGACAGGTTGTATCACGTGCAATCCGGATTCACTTCTCGCCCATTCATGTGATTTCCCCATCGCTGTGGTCACGGGTCCGGAGTTTATCAGCGGGAGTACCCGATTGAAGGCAGGTACGGCACAAAAGATGGTCCTGAATATGATCACCACCGCGACCATGATCCGTCTCGGCAGGGTGCAGGATAACCGGATGGTGGATATGCAGTTATCCAATCAGAAACTGGTCGAACGAGGGACAAACATTCTCATGCGGGAGCTCAATCTGTCTGAAGAACAAGCCAGGACTCAATTACTGGCCGCCGGCAGTGTGCGCAAGGCCCTCCTCAATGCTCGGTGAGCAACAGATGTCTCGTGAATAATTCATGAATTCGGCGGTATTCATCCTTCCAGGAACTGGGTTCGACAAAGCCGTGATCCTCTAGCGGAAAAGCAGCCAGTTCCCAATCCTTCTTCCCCATTTCGATCAACCGTTGGCTCAAGCGTACTACATCCTGATATTGGACATTGACATCGATCATGCCATGCAGCATGACCAGTGGGTCTTGTAATCCTTCTGCATAGTAGATCGGCGAAGACCGTCGATAGGCCAGGCTGTCTTCAACAGGCGTATTCAGAATGTTTGCCGTGTAGGGGTGGTTGTATTGTGCCCAGTCGGTCACCGATCGAAGGGCAGCACCACAGGCAAAGGTGCCCGGGTGTTGAAAAAGGGCCATCAGCGTAATAAAGCCTCCATAGGATCCGCCATAGATCCCGATGCGTTCCGGATCGATTCCCATACTGTCCACCAGGAATGTTGCGCCATCGATCTGATCGGCAAGATCCCGACCTCCCATGTGTCTGTAAATGGCAGTTCGCCAATCGCGGCCATATCCTTCACTGGCGCGGTAGTCGAGATCGAGAACGGTGTATCCTTCATCGCAGAGCATATTGTGAAACATGTACTCCCGGTAATAACTGCTCCACCATTGATGTACATTTTGGAGATATCCGGCGCCATGTACGAAGATCACTGCTGCGCCATTCGGGTTTTCGGGCCGATAGATTCTTCCGGGGACCTGGACACCATCATTGGCCGGAACATGAATAATGGCCGGTACTCGCCAGGGATAAGTCTGAAATTCTGCAGTAGTGCTTCGAGTGATCTGTTGACGAATGGCACCGGGGCGATTTTCTATGATAAACAGCTCCCATGGTTGGTTGGCATAGGAATACCGGATGGCCAGCTGGCGTTCATCTGGCGAGATGGTCACTTCATGATTGCCGGGCTGAGTTGTGATCCTGACCAGTTTTCCGCCCTTGGCCGGGAGATGGTAGAAGTGCTGCTCTTCCGGGCCCTCTGCATTGGCCTGGATAAAGAACGTTTTCCTGTCCCGGGACAGTTGGGTTTTCAGAATCTCATAAGGGCCAGTGGTTAAAGCTTTTCGTGTCGTTGATGAGAGCGCATAAGTGTAAAGATGAGAGTAGCCGGTTTGCTCGGATTGATACCAGAGATTCTCGCCATCATCCATCCAGCCCATGTCGCCTCCCTGGCCGGTCCAGTTGCTGATGCCTGGCCCACCGATCCAGGCTTCATCATGTTGATGATCGATGAGCTGGTAATGATTCAGAGCTGGATCATATACCAGGATCCACCGGTCCTTATGGTCCAGGCTTTTGAGTTCCAGTAAGGCCTTGCCGGAATCTGACCACACAGGCCCGTGGTAGATGACTGGTTTTGCTTGTGTATACCGAGGCTTCCAGGGTAGGGAATCCTGGTGATATTCTGCCAGAAAAAGTGGTTTTTGATGGATGCCGGGAAGACTGTCAATGTGCAGCTGGTAGGTCGTATCCACTTGCCTGTCATAACAATGAAAGGTGTATTTGTCGAGGTCATGCCCGACTTTGGCCCGGGCGCGCAATTGATCCGTATAGCTGGATTCTGTGACATAACTGGGCACCTCGGTTGCCGTCGATTTTGATGACTCTACCTGGGTCCAGGTGATAAATCGAAGGGACGGATCGGCAGAAAGAGATGTGATCCGGACGTCACCAAGAAAAATGGCGAGGGGGCGTTTTGGAGCCGTTTGTTCCTCCCATTTTTCTCGGGCAGCTTGATTTTGGCGGCGTTCTGCCAGAACAGAAGACAAGTGTTCCTGATCCTGTTTCAGCCATTGGTCCTGCTCATTGATGCGAGGATCTGCCTTTTTCTTTCCTTTTTGAAAATCAGTCAGTTGAGTGATGGACCCCAATTGTAGATCCTGCAAGAAAAGGTTGTTACCACTGCGATATACAACTTCATGTTCGGTGGGTCCGAAGACAGGATCATTTTCAAATGCAGAAGTGGCGGTCAACTGCCGGGTGAGCCGCTTTTGGGTATCCCATAAAAAGATGTCACCATTCTTGGAATAGAGTGCTTTTCTGAAAGATTTGGACCAATGAAGTGAGGCACTGGGTTGGGCCATCACCTGTTCAGCTGAAAGCTTTTCAGTACCGATTTTTGGTTGCCAGGAGTAGGTGCTTCGCAGAAGATTTCCATCAGGATTCCAGGTGAAAAAAATGGTTTCATTGTCTGGATGCCAGGCAGGATTTTCGGGGAGATACCCGACAAAAGATTCTCCATTCATGATCCTATCCAACGTAAGGGGTTGGGCAGTCGAATGTTGAGTAAAAAGAAGGAACCCGCAAAAGGCAGTGAAAAGAAATCTCATGAGCTGATCTGTTGGATTTCGAAAGCTACACAAACTCCACGAAACATGATTTCTCGATTCTGCGTACAAGGGGACATATCTGTGACATGAAATATTCATGCATGCATAATGCGTATGTTATCAAGTTGGTACAGATATTGAAGAGGATGTATTTGAAATATGTTTAATATGATCTCCATGATGTATCGTTGGAATGTGGTGGCCTTGATTTTCGGGATGATTCTGGCTTCAGCCGGAGTGCATGCTGAGGGTTCAAAAGACCTGGTGAGTACAAAGGGATACCGTTTGTTTTTCAATGCTCAGCAACGGCAGCAGATAAAAGTATATGCTCAGACGGGTGAATTTATTCAAGTCGGATCCAGTCACGTTGGGATTTCAGGTGGCTCGATCCGGGTCACACGACCGGATGGTACCACCCACACTATCTTCGACAATAAGGGTGAGCATATTCAAAAAGGCATCATCTATAATAAGGCGCAAGAGTTTGCCGGCCCAACCGGTGGTGGAACCTTAAATGGACCGGGGTACATCCCCGGGGTTGTTCCTGTGCAGCAAAATGAAGACGGGATATGGACGATTACCCTGGAGTATCCAGTATACACGACCAGCCCTTTCAACAATGTATTGAATGTCGATAACTGGCAGCGAATTATTGATCAGCCCACCAATCAGCGTGTTGTATTGGCATGGGATGTAACAGTGTCCAAAATTGCCCCTGCCAATGATGGTGGGGAAATGTTGACCGGTCGGGTGTTTACACAGGAGATCTCTTATATCGTCAACAACAATGGCAACCTGACAGATATTGACCTTTATGTCCTGAGCAACGAGGGGATCCAGTATTACATGAAGATGGATGATTTTGATCCATGGGGATGGTTCCTTTCCAGTAACAATCGTGGCATAGTAGATCACGAGCGCAATCCTATCCTTCGTTCAGCGGAGGATATCGAATACATTCGGTCATGGCAAACAAATAGCTGGTCCAATGGCAACTTATATTTTTACGAGCCTCAAACCATGGACTTTGATCCATTGGCGAACAATAAACTCTTCTTCAATCCACCAGATCCGAATTTACCTCTAGCCGCCCCGGATTATGATCTGTACCGGAATCTCAAATTTTCCAATTGGTTGAATCCCGTTATTCCAGATTACGATGATCCATTGTTCAATGTTGACTTTTCAGCGTATGTGAGTGATACAAGTATTTATACTGTATGCGGCGGGCATACTACAGGAGTAGGGCAAGGGGGCTTTATCGTCTTTGAAACCGTTGGAAGGGGATATGTGGAGCTTCGAATCGATATCAACCAGAATGGCAGTTATGCTGACCCAGTAGATCTATCTCTGGTAAAGGAAGTCCTGGGAGGAAAGGATTCCATTTTCTGGAATGGGTACGACATTATGGGTGTTGTAGTACCTGTACAAAAAAACTTCCCATTGGTCCTCAGTATGACAGGAACCATCTATAGTGGTGAAATGCACTATATGGTTTTTGACGTGGAGAATGCTGCCGGTGGGATCACCCTCAATCGATTAAATGGAGTCAACCCTGGAATGGTGGATTACTACTATGACCATTCCTCGTTTGGCGGCAGTGTCAGTGGCGGAGGAACTCCAGGAGATCCACAGCCGACAAATCTGCCAAATATCTATACAAATGCGCTGGGTGATGAGAAAATGATGGACTATTGGTCCTATCTCGTTGTTTCAGACGTCAGCGACGATGTGACGATCATGATTGACATCGTCGATAATTGTGTAGACCCTTCTCTCGATTCAGATGGTGATGGGATCATAGATATAATAGATCTGGATGATGATAATGACGGGATTCCGGATATCCGGGAATTCTGCTCCGTAGTGGGCAGTTTTGCCTGTCTGCCAGGTGGACTGGATCCCTCACATGATGAAGATTCTGACAAGATCCTCAATTTCAGGGATGCAGACGATCCGGCGTTTGTCAATCCATGTGTCGACGCCAATGCTGATGGGATCTGTGACCAGATCGCCCTGGTTTATGACCACGATGGCGATGGTGTACCGGATCATCTGGATCTCGATTCGGATAATGATGGTATCCCGGATATGTATGAGGCTGGACATAGACGTGCCTGACCCTGATGGAAATGGTGTGATTAATGTGCCAGTGGCTGAATTTGGGGATAACGGTTTTTATAATAATATCTCCAGTGTCTCTAATGGCCAACTGGCCGTAGCCACCTATCTCCCTCCCGATAAAGACAATGATGGTGTTCCGGATAACGATGACCGTGAATCAGATAATGACGGGATCAATGATGTCGCTGAAAATGACATGGGGATGCTGGATAGTAATAATGATGGCGCCATAGATGACGGTTTTGGAGGAATCATGGTTGACAGCGTAGGTATTCCCATTCAGGTTAGCCCATCTGCCAGTGGAAATCCGTTCGGGTTGCCCAAGGATTTTGACCTGGATGGTTATCCCAATTACCTCGACCACGACTCGGATAATGACGGCTTGATGGATGTCATTGAAACGGTTAATCCAGATGGGGACGGAAATGGCTTTATCGGGACAGGAGCAGCTGTTGATCTGGTGGTCAATCAATTCGGCCAGGTCTATGAGGATGGAGTCGGAAACACTGTTTCTACAACTTCATATCCAGTCAATACAGATATGTTGGGTCTGCCCGACTTCCAGGATTATGACAGTGATGCAGATGGTATTCTGGATACCTATGAAGCAGGAGTGTATGATCCAGACTATGATGGTATTTCCGGCTTTGGTGTGCCGATCGTGAATTCTTTTGGTGTGCCTGTGACGGATCAGAATGGAGATCCCTTGGTGAATGTGGTTGTTCCACCAGATTTTGATGGCGATGGCATTCCTGATTTCCAGGATACAGACAGTGATAATGATGGCATTTCTGATGGTTATGAGTGTGAGACGGGAGCGCCTTGTCCGGATACGGATGGGGATGGTATTCCGGACTATCACGACCTGGATAGTGACAATGATGGACTGGGCGATGCTGTAGAATGTCCGAATGGCGATGATCCGGATTGCCCGGATTCAGATACGGATGGTGTGGATGATTTCCGCGACCCCAACAGCTTCTATACCAATGATACAGATGGGGATGGCGTCCGTGATTTCGAAGACCTCGATAATGACAATGATGGTATTCCTGACAATATGGAATTCTGTAATGGTGTCCAGGGCTTTGCCTGTTTGCCTGGTGGGAAAGATCCGGATGGCGATGAGGATAATGACTTTATCCCGAACTATTGGGATGCCAAAGATCCTGCTGTGAACAATGGTTGTGTCGATGCCAATAATGATGGCATTTGCGACCGGGTGGCGGCAACTTATGATTCAGACGGAGATGGTGTGGCCAATCACGTTGATCTGGACAGTGACAATGATGGCTTGACAGATCTGTATGAAGCCGGTCATGATGGTCCGGATGCCAATGGCAATGGGATCATCGATGGCCCCAAGGCTGTCTTTGGCGCGAACGGTTTGTACAACCTATTGGCAACAGATCCAGATGCATTCACAGCCACAATTAATTATATCCGCTTAAATAGTGATGGAGATATCCATTTCGATCACCTGGATCTGGATAGCGACAATGATGGCACACATGATGCCGCTGAAGAAGGCTACACCAAATGGGACAGCGACAATGATGGCCGATTAGATGATGGCTCTGGCTCGCCGGCAGTGGGCTTGCGTGGCATTGCTCTGCAGATCGATCCAATGAATACGGGTAATCCACTTAAACTACCTCGTGATGCTGATCTGGATGGTGTCCCGGACTATCGGGATATTGACTCTGATAATGACGGTATTCATGACGTTCTGGAGAACATCCAGTCGGATGCAGATCAGGATGGAGAACCTGGACAGGGACCAGTAACGGTCGATGCGAATGGCCGATTGCTTAGTGATGCAGTCGGATTTGCCATCAAGTCGACCTCGATTCTGGTCAATACTGACCAGGATGCAGAACCGGATTATCGCGACCTGGATTCTGACGGCGATACATTGCCCGATGTGGTCGAAGCCCCGCTTCCAGATCCCGATAAAGACCTTCGCCCAGGTGTGAGCCCGGTTCAGGTGAACAAGCGTGGAGCGCTGGTCATGGATGCGACAGGCGCCAGTATCTCGTCTATTTCGAATCCTCGTGATCTGGATCAGGACATGGCGCCAGACTTCCAGGATATTGACCGGGATGGTGATGGCATTGGGGATGGCTACGAGTGCCCGGATCCATGGGATTGCATTGATTCAGATGGCGATGGGATACCAGACGTAGATGATTTGAATAGTGATAATGATTTCTGGACAGATGAGGAAGAATGTCCCGGTGGAGAGCCATGCCCGGATACCGATATGAACAATGTCGATGAATTCCGACAGTTCAATTGCTGGCCTGATGTGACTCCAGTGCTGGAAGACCTGGACCCGATCATCGAGATATGTAGTGGTTCTCAAGTGATCTTGACCGGTCAGAACATTCAGAGTTTTCCCGCGGACCTGACCTATACATGGTCTGGACCTGCAAACTATAACGTAACGAAGACCGTTCCAAATGCGGCACCGTTGACAGCGCCAGTGACGGCTACTCCGGCTGCAGAAGGGTATTACACACTCACCGTATTGTCCAGTCAGGGTTGTGCCGGTGATACAGTATCTCTCTTCCTGGATGTGAAACCTGTGCCGTCTACGCCATTGGTCGATATTGATCCAGCAGAGATCTGTATTGGAGATTCAATCATTCTATCCAGTCAGCTGTATACAGGGCAGGATGTGACGTACACCTGGTTGTTTCAAGCGCCAGGAGGAACATTCAACCCGATCGGTTCATCGCTTGATCCAGTCTATATCCTGCAAAATGCCCAGGAAGACGATAATGGTGGCTATGCGGTGAATGTGACTGTAGACGGTTGCACTTCTGCGAATGCACTGCCGTTCAATCTCACGGTATTGCCAGCCGCGATCGTCGTCGCACAAAATGATAATTACAAGATTCCATATACCCAGAAATTACTTCAGGGTAACCTGTTGACGAACGATCAATTCAATACCAAGAGCTTGTTGATCACGATCATCAGCGGCCCGGCATTTGGGGAGTTGACTCTGCAAGCGGATGGGACGTTCAAGTACGAAACAGAGCCCGGTTTTACAGGAACAGTTACGGTGGTGTACTCCATCTGTGGAAGCATTTGTGAGGAAGCCTGTGATGAAGGTGTTCTGACGATAGAGATATCCGAGGACATCACGCCGGCAGACTGTGATATTCACAATATCATCACCCCCAACGGGGATGGTTTCAATGACTTCTTCCTGGTGCCGTGCCTGGAGAATTATCCAGATCACAACCTGTCCATCTTTAATCGATGGGGAGATCCGGTCTATATATCAGACAATTATCAACAGGATTGGAATGGGACGTATAAGGGTAACCCACTGACCCATGGTACCTACTTCTATCTGATTACGATCAAAGGATTGAATGAACAAACCCTGAGTGGATATCTCCATATTCAACGGGATTAAAGCAACTAAAATGAGGACAATAACCATCATTATACTGTGTCTGATCTTCAGCCTTCCGGCTGCTCGATCACAACAAGCTGCACAGTTTACTCAGTTTACATTCAACAAGTTGAACTTCAATCCCTCACTGGTTGGTGCCTATGATGCCTTGACTTTTACAGGGATCTACAGACATCAGTGGTTTGGTGTAGAGGGTGCCCCCAGAACCGGGATGTTTAATGTGGTTGCGCCACTCACACAGCACAACGCAGTGTTGGGGATGGCCATAAGCTATGACCTGATCGGGATCACCCAAACAGGCCAGGCAACAGCATCCTATGCATATGTCATGCGTTTGCCAGGTAATCTTCAACTTCTGGGTGGCCTTTCGGGGACTCTGGAATATGGCCGAATCAATTGGGATATGGCGGATCCAGCCGATGTCGGCGACCCACTCCTGGGAAGCGGAATGGAAAATGTCTGGAAGCCCAACTTTGGGGCCGGCCTGACCCTGCACAATCGCGCCTGGTATATCGGTGTTTCCGTTCCCAGATTTCTGAAGAATCACTTGTATCGTGGGAATGGAGGAACTGATGTCAAATCATCCGAAGTCCGTGAAGTGTATGGCATGGCCGGGTTTGATGTGGGCATCTCGCCCAATTTCAGAGTACGGCCTGGTGTGTTGATGAGTTACAATCCATCCGCACCGCTAGACCTGGGTTTCGATCTCAGTATGCTCCTGATGAATCAGTTGATCATCGGAGCAGCCTACCGACTGGACGATGCTTTTTCCGGGATCATTCAATACCGGTTATCCACCCAGTGGAAGTTGGGAATGGGCTATGACTTCACCGTCTCCGCCTTGAATCAGTATTCCAATGGCACAGCGGAGATCATGCTGGAATACAGCCTGGATCGAGCCACTGATGGAACCCGTCACATTCGATTCTTTTAATCCTTGAAGAACATGATGCGTACTATAACAATATCCGTCCTGATCCTTATTGCCGGGAGTGTTCTGGCACAATCGGGATTCGACTATACTGCCAAATCCTATATGCGGAAAGCCGATCCGTTCAATCTGCCACAGCGTGGTGGATTTGCGCTGTCGACTGAAAAGTATATGAAGGATATCGAAGAACTGGAAAAGTCTCCTGCGGTCTGCCTCCAATTGGGGGACAACTATCGTTTAAATGGACAACCGGTTGAAGCATCCATCTGGTATAGTAAGGGCATCCTTCAGGTCCGTGGACCAGAGGACTACCTCTCTTATGCCTTGGTCCTGAAAATGACGGGTCAATGCGAGGAAGGACAGCAATGGTATACCCGATATCTGGAAGAAAAAGGCATGGCGACAGAAGTGCTGTGCCCAACCATCGAAAAGGAAGAGAACCCGCTGGTCGTCCAATTGAATGGCCTGGCCGGAATCAATACTGCAGCCAGTGAATTTTCGGCTGTTCCATGGCAGGATAAACTGCTATTTACAACAGATCGGACGTTCAGTCGTCCGGGAATGCTACATGATCCATGGACAATGCGTGGGTATACTGAGATTTTCACTGCGGTGAGGAACGAAAGTGGCCAATGGCATAAGCCGTCCCAATTTCGCGAATTGGATACGCGTTATCACGATGGCGCAGCCGTCGTTTCGCCAGATGCGCAAAGTCTCTTTCTGACCCGTACTCAGGATGTCGGACTAAACGAAAAATCCATGCGAGATCTAACCATTTGGGAAGCAAAGCGCAAGGGCAATCGATGGAAGACCATGACGAGAGTCCCCTTTTCATCTCCGACTTATGCCACCTGCCATCCAACACTGGATATATCGGGTAAAACACTCTACTTCGCTTCGGACATGCCTGGCGGACAAGGAGGCCTGGATATTTATAAAGTGGAAAAGCTGGGTGCCACCTGGGGCGTCCCTCAGAATATGGGCCCGGGCATCAACAGTCCCGGGAATGAAGCATTTCCACACCTCAGTGACGATGGGTTCCTATTCTATGCCTCAGATGGATTACCCGGGTTTGGTGGACTCGATCTTTTTGTCGCTGCACCCGGTGAAGACAAGCTGTTGACAACTGGTCGGAATCTCGGTGAGGCGATCAATACCAGTTACGATGATTTCGCATTGACGACATCTACTGGTCGTCGAACAGGTTATGTTAGCACAAACAGGCCCGGTGGAGTAGGGCAGGATGATATCTATCAATGGGTATCCAATAAGCCATTGGGTGAGCTGCCGTATGCCAGTGCAGAATTGTTGATTGTAGATGCTGAAACAGGCATGACCATCCCCGGTGCGAAGGTTAAATTTGGAAAGCGCCTGCTGGAGTCAAATGATGATGGAAGGCTGAAAATCCAGTCTTTGACACCGGGTTCACATACCATTGAGGTCTCTGCGCCTGGTTTTATCTCCGGAAACTATGCGGTGTCCCTGCCGAACGACGATTCTCAGGTCATCAAACTTGAACGCGGGGTTTACCAGCCCTTTGTATTCAATGTGGTGGATAAGGATAGCGGTTTGCCGGTGCAAAATCCGAATATTGAAGTATTTGAAATGACCCCGGGTGGACGTCTTCTCCCGGTCTCCCAATCAGCAAATGGTGAGGAAAAAGGAAATTCAGCATTGAATCTCTTCGATCCAACTTTGTTTCCTGCTGGAGCCATATTCGTAGAGGGTGATCTTGTCCAGCTCCGCGACCGGAAAGCCAAAAAGCCGATCCTCGGCCTGGAAGCCATTCCGAAGGCAAAGCCATTGGGATCACTGAAGGAAAAGAAGCCCACAGATTCGGATGAATTGCGGGCCTGGTTTAAAGGTCGTTACCAATTGCGATCAACGACGGAAAATGGGATCATGGATTGGAATGATGTGCAGATTGATCTGATCACATCACAATTCCTTACGGACCAGGGCTTTGCCGAAAGGGCAACAACCGGTGATGCCACTGATCCCAATCTACCATGGATGCTCGATGAGCGGAAGCGCTATCAGATCCGTGCAAAAGCAGAGGGTTATCTCAGTTCTGTGATCGCGTTGAGTGCACCGGAGATCAAAGGAATGGCCCCCATGGCTAAGAAAATGATTGAGATCGAGCCGGTCATTCTGGGTATTGAAGAGGAAGATCTTACCGCTGGAGCAAAATTCAAATTGGAGGGCATCTATTATGATTATGATGCAGCGACGATTCGGAAGGATGCTTTTGACAACTTGAACGAGTTGGTACGTCTGATGAACAAGTTCCCCAATATGGAGATCGAACTCAGCTCCCATACCGATTGTCGTGGCCGGGACGAGTATAATGAAGACCTGTCCCAGCGCAGAGCCCAATCAGCCATCAATTATCTTCAGGAAAAGGGAATTGATGTCAAGCGGCTCATTGCCAAAGGATATGGAGAACGGCAACTCGTCAATAAATGTGATGACGGTGTCCGATGTTCGGAAGAAGAGCATCAGTTGAATCGACGAACCGAATTCAAGATCGTCCGCATGTAAACAAAAAGCGGCGTCCATCGGACGCCGCTTTTTTCATTTCACATCTACATCTTATCGATGGATCTGGACATAACCGGAATAGGTTTCGCCTTCTCCATCCTTCAGGACATAGAAATAGGTTCCATCAGGTAACACCTGCTCTTCCCAGTTTCCATTCCAATTGTTCTTATATCCCTTCTGGTGGTAGATCTTCAGTCCCCATCGGTTGAATACAGTCAGTTCATTCTGTGGATAATCCTCGATGCCTTCGATCGTGAAGTTATCATTGAAGCTATCACCATTCGGTGAGAATCCAGTATGGATGACCAAGCCGGAGCAGGTCACATCCACATCGACAACCGCCTGATCACAGTTTTCCTCATTGATGCAGATTTCATAGGTCAGTTGGTCTGGCCCACAATAATCTTTCTGAGGAGTGTACAGGATGGTCTTGTTGTTTTTGATCTGAGCCGTTCCATAAGTTGGGCCACTGATGATCACGAAGGATTCAATACTCGTTCCTGTGGGCACAATATCATTGTTCAGGACAGCTATTTCCTTTGCCTGATTTTTTCGAGTCTTGGCCAGGTCATCCACAGCAATGAGTTTTTCCTCATCCGGGCACTCGATCTGAATGGACGTTCCATCAGTACACTGAGTCACGGTGTGGGTCACATTCAAATTGTAGGTACCCACCGGCAACAGGATGGTCACCGCATTGGCGCCACAAGGCAGGAGCTGTCCGCTATATGGCAGACCATTGACCAGGATCTCATAGTCAGCAGATTGCAATGGATCGATATTGATACAGACTTCTGCAAGGCCATCACACTCTTCCACATCATACCCGTACAGGCTGTTTTGGAAGATCGTGTCGCATGGCACTAATGTGGTAATCGTCACAATGATATAAGTCGTGTCGCAAACTGCAGGGACTTCATCATTGCAATGAATCACACAAATAGTGGAAGTACCGGTGAAGCCATCTTCAGGATCGAGGACGACACAAGGCGAACCATCTGTTGTGGTGGCATCCACCTCATCAAGGTCTTCACCACAAACGGAAGCGTCAACGATATCTCCTTCGAAATCAAGGACATCTTCTATACAGATCGTATAAGGATCATCCATCGGGATGCTCACATAAACGGTATCGATACAAGTACCAACTGGCAGTAATTCTACACTGACTTTGGCAAAACAATTCAAAGCCGTCGGGTCGCTCACCAGAATGGTGTAGGTTCCTTTTGGCAGATTGGAATGGCTGTTACCGGCACTATTAGAAACGCCTTTGTTTGGCAGCCAGGTGTAGTCAAAATCGTCAGCATTGCCAACCGGGATCACGGTGATCACACCATTCTTTTCACCACAATCCGGGTGAATAAGTGTGATGTCATCAATCTCCGGAATCACACAAGGGCACAACTGCAGGACAGTGATGACCTGAACCAATTCTGCAGAATTGCCACAATCATCCGTTGCTGTCCAGGTGCGGGTCAGGATCTGACCGCAGTTTTGACCTGGCACTTCAGATTGGTCATAAGTGATTGTCACATCTCCGCAGGCATCATCCGCTTCTACAATGGCAGGAGCCGGAATAACACCTCCGTTATCCAGATCAACAGTAATGTCGTTCAGGACGGTCAGGAAGAATGGAGCTTCCGTATCCAGAATGCGTATGTCCTGGCTGGCCGTGGTGGTATTGCCACAATCGTCGGTTGCCGTCCAGGTCCGTGTGACGCGGTAGCCGCAGTCAAGATCGGTTTCAACGTCTTTGACAGAGAGGGCAACATCTGTATCACAGTTGTCTTCTGCAGTAGCCTGATCATCAGGTAGATCATCTCCACATCCGATGGTGACATCCGCCGGAACGAAACTGAAGACAGGATCAGTCGTATCCGTAATCAGGATGGTCACCGTGAAGCTGGTGGTGTTGCCACAAGCATCTGATGCCGTCCAGGTGCAGACCAGTTTCAAGAAGTATCCGTCTGTCGCACAGTCTCCCTTTGTCACCACCTCATCAAAGGTGATGGATGGGTCAGGATCACAGTTGTCCTGAGGGACAAAGGATCCTTCATCCAATGCAGGTGCAGATTCACAATTGAAGGTCAGTGTCGAGCCATTGGGCAATCCGACCAAAACAGGGTGGTTGGGGATGAGAGCAGGTCCTTCTTCATCCACAACAACGATCAGTTGGAATGCAGTAGCGGTATTGCCACAATCATCTTTTGCTGTCCATGTCCGCAGCAAGGTGTATTCCTGAGGGCAGGCACCTGGTATTTTCTGTTCAACCAGGCTGACTTCGACGTCATCATCACAGTTGTCCATTGCTGCTGGCTTCTCAAAGTCTACGATTTCATCGCAAGGGACTTCAATCTTCTGCTCATATGGCTTGAACCATGGTGGTATAGTGTCGATCAAGTGGATATTCTGAGTGGCCTGGACAGCATTACCGCACTCATCCGTGACAGTGATGATCCGTTTATCATCAATGTTATCGCAAGCTTTACCACCCAGGACTTCAATGTCTACAGAAAGGTTGGTCGAGCAATTATCCTTGGCTACGAAATTGACCGGAGGCAGGGGCTGGTCGCAAGCGACAGTAATGTCTGCCGGCAATTGAGTAAAGACAGGTGCAGTGGTGTCCTCCACAGTGATCTTCTGGGTGTCCGATGCTGTGTTTCCACAATCATCTGTTGCTGTCCAGGTGCGGATCAGGGTGTAGGATTGTGGGCATGGTCCATCCGTCCTGACTTCCTTAAAGGAAACAGACACATCCGGATCACAAGTATCCACTGCCTTGACATTGGCGGGTGCAGGTACGTTGTCACATTCAACTGTGACATCTTCAGGGACGCCGATCAATAGAGGAGGATTGGTATCCACTATGGTCAACTTCTGGGTTACCGTGGCGCTGTTGCCACAGGCATCCGTCGCCTGCCAGATGCGGATAATCGTATACTCCTGTGGACAATTGCCCGGTTGAGTCGCTTCTTTGAAGACGATGACCGGATTTGGATCGCAATTGTCCGTTGCGGTCACATTGGCTGGATTGGGCAGATCTTCATCACACTCAATTGTCAGATCTTCCGGGTCCTGATTGAATTCAGGAGCGGTAGTGTCCTGGACAGTAATCGTCCGGGATGCTGTGGCCGTATTTCCACATTGATCCGTTGCCGTCCACGTCCGGGTGATGGTATAGGCATATTTGCATGCACCGATTGCCGTTTTTTCAGACATGGTGACATTCACGGGGCCGTCGCAATTGTCTTCAGCCGTAACGGTGTTACCAGCGGGCAGGTCTTCATCACATTCGATGGTGACATTGTCTGGCAGGTTCAACAATACAGGGGCTTCTTCGTCAATGATTCGCACCACGATGTGGAAGCTGCTCTTATTGCCACAGGCATCCGTTGCCGTCCAGGTGCATGTCAGTTGCAGGATGAATCCATCCTGATCACAATCACCTTTGATCTCTGTTTCCTTGAAGGTGATGACCGGATTTGGATCACAATTGTCTGTTGCCTTCATGTCATCTGCACCGAGCAGGACCACATCATCACAAGGGAAGAACAATGTGTCGCCATCCGCCACTCCGACAAGGATCGGATGCACAGGCATCAAAACGGGTGCTGTGTTATCGGTCACCTTGATCACCTGTTGAGCGGTGGTGGTGTTTCCACAATTATCTTCAGCTGTCCAGGTCCGGATCAGGATGTATTCTTGTGGACACTGTCCGTCGATCTTCACTTCATTCAGAGTGATATCGACATCATTATCACAATTGTCTGAAGCGGAAACGCCCTGGATAGGGAGGATTTCGTCACATTCGATATCAAAATCATCGGGGACACTGGTGAATACAGGATCTGTTGTATCCCGAACGGTGATCTTTTGCGACCCGGTAGCGGTATTTCCACAGTCATCCGTAGCCGTCCAGGTACGAATCATAGTGTAGCTGTCCTCACAATTCCCAGGAATGATTTCCGGAGAAAGTGAAACCTGAACATCCTGGTCGCAATTATCCGTTGCCGTCACCACTGGAGGTGTTGGAAGAGGTTGGTCACATTCGAGAGTAATGTCGGCGGGTAGTGCGGACAAGACCGGATCAGTGGTGTCTTCAACCGTGATGACCTGAGTTTCAGATGTTTTATTGCCACAATCGTCCTCTGCTGTCCAGGTGCGGGTCAGGGTGTAGCTATGTGTGCAGGAGCCGTTTTGGCGTGTTTGCTTATAGATCAGCGTCGCATCCGGATCACAAGCATCAACTGCTTTGACGGGTGCTGGATCAGGCACATTGTCACATTCCACAGTCGCATCCTCAGGTACACCCAGGAGGACAGGTGGTGTGGTATCCACAACGTAGATCTGTTGTCCGGCAGTAGTGGAATTTCCACAATCATCGGTGGCCGTCCACTCGCGAAGGATCAGGTACTCACCCGTACATGAACCAGGTACCGTCTTTTCTTTTTTCGTGATGGTGACCTGAGGATCGCAATTGTCTTCGGCCTCAGCGCTGCCACTCGGAATCGGATCGTCACATTCGATCGTCACATTATCCGGAACAGATGTAAAGACAGGAGCTTGCTTGTCCTGAACGGTGATATGTTGGGTATGTGCTGTGACATTACCGCACTCATCCTCAGCGGTCCAAGTGCGAACCAGAATGTAGGATTGCGGGCAATTGCCAGGAATCGTGGAAGAATGGAAATTGACAACAATGTCTTCCGTGCAGTTGTCCTTTCCGGTGACCATTGGAATACTCGGTTCATCTTCATCACAGGAGATGGTGATGTCCTTGGGCATTGGCATCAGCATGGGTGGCTCATTGTCCGAGACAATCGCATAGATTTCAAAGACAGCCGTATTGCCACAATCGTCTTCTGCCATCCAAACACAATGCATTTTGACATAGTATCCATCTTGCTCACAATCACCTTGCACGATTTCTTCAGTAAACTTCACGGTCACATCGTCATCGCAGTTATCCTTGGCAAGGAGATCGTCTTCTCCGAGCAATGTAATATTGTCGCATTCGAAGTACAGGGTATCACCACTATTTACACCTACCAATAACGGATGCATCGGCATCCAGACAGGCGCTTTCGAATCGCGAACAGTGATCTTCTGTGTCTTCGTTGCTTTGTTGCCGCAGCTGTCCTGAGCCATCCAGGTCCGGATCAACATATAGTTTTCCTTACAGCTACCTGGCAGCTTTACTTCAGAGAAACTGGCACTGACATTGTCTGTGCAGTTGTCGGTGACCGTTGGAACTGCAGGGTCCGGTACAGGCTGGTCACACTCCAGTGTGAGGTCGGCAGGAATACCAGCGATCACAGGTGCTTCGTCATCACCAATCAAGTAGTAGAAGCAGAGTGTACTGACATTGCCACATTGATCAGTAGCTGTCCAGATGCACTTCAGTAAGATCTTACATGGACCGGTCATGATGAGGATGTCCTCCATGGTCAAGGTCGGATTGGAATCACAATTGTCAGAAACGGTGACATCGTCCACCTGGAAGATGGGCGGGTTATCACAGGCTACTTTCAGTGTGTCTCCATTTTGTAAGCCGACGAGGAGCGGATGCACAAATCCTAATTCCGGGCCCTGAGTATCCAGTACAGATACATTTTGAACTTTGGTCGTGATGTTGCCACAGTCATCCGTGGCTTTCCAGGTGCGCATGATGGTATAAGCGACCGGGCAATTGCCGGGAATGCTCATCTCCTGGTATTGGATATCGAGGTCCTTGTCACAATCATCGTCAAAGACAGGATCCTCAAGTGTGGGCACATCAGCGCAATCCACAGTGAGATCATCCGGACCGGTGATGGTTGGAGGAAGGTCATCGGTGATAGTGATTTCCTGAGTGACCACGACTTTGTTGGAACAGTCATCAGTGATCGTCCAGATACGGGTGATCAGGAGATCATCACAGAGTTTTCCTGTCTGGAACTCTTGAAGGTCTACATGGATATTGCCATTTCCACAATCATCCTGAATCTGCAACATCGGAATGGCGGGTGGCATTTGGGTGCAATTGATGGTCAGATCCTGAGGTGGGTTGATCACCGTTGGGGGGAGTCATCCGTTACATAGATCTTCTGCACCACGACGCTGAAATTGCCACAATCATCCTCTGCGCGCCAGGTACGTGTGATTACTTGTGGATCACAAAACTGCCCTTCGACCGTTTCGGTATAGTTGACGGTGGGGTTTGGATCGCATGCATCACTTGCAGTGACCATATTGGGATCCGGGACATTTCCGCAGGTCACGGTGATGTCCATCGGCATACTGGAGATAACGGGTGGGTTATTGTCAGAAACAGTCACCGTTTGTTGAGCCGTCGCTGAGTTTCCACATGGGTCAGTAGCTGTCCAGGTCCGGACCAAAAGGTAAGACTGACCACATGGGTCCATCCACAGTTGAGGTGTTGAGATTGACAGGTAGCGCAAGGCCACAGGCATCAGATAGCTGTTACAGGGGCAGGAGCAGGTGTGATATTGTTACACGGTCAGCGTTGATGTCACCGGGACATTGTTGAACAGGATGTCTCCTTCGATTCGGACGGTGACCAGTTGCACCGCTTGGTAGATGAATTGCCACAGTCATCTGTTGCTGTCCAGGTGCGCTCGAGAACGACATCTTCGCCGCAACCACCTCCGGAAAGGTAAACGTCTTCAACAGTCAGATCTACCTGGCTGTCGCAATTGTCACTAGCAGAAGGGTTGGCTGTTTGTGGTGTGTACACTCTACAGTGATATTATCAGGAACGTTGTTAATCGTAGGCGCTTCGTTGTCAAGAACAGTGATGATCTGTTTGGCGGTTGCCGTGTTGCCACAGCCATCATTAGCCGTAAAGACGCGGTGGAGGTGGAAATATATGGGGCAGGTCCCGGGCACTTCGGTTTCTGAGACTGTAATGACCACGTTGGGATTGCAATCATCTTGTGCTTTGACATCAATACCAGGAATGGCCTGCGGAATAGAACCATCACGACAGTTGACAGTCAGATCAGTTGGGTACTTTAGTAAATGATGGACCTTTTGTGTCTGTTACTGTCACAATTTGCACATGCGGAGTAGCATTGTCACAGTTGTCTCTTGCTACCCACAGACGGGACAGATTGTATGTGCCATAACAGGGGCCGGGGAGTTGCGTCTCAACCAGGATCATAAATACGTTCTGGTCACAATTATCAGTCGCAACGACAACAGGTGCGGATGGAATGGAGGAACACTCTACGGAAACATCTCCCGGAGGGTTGACAAAAACGGGAGGAACGGTGTCGATCACTTTGACGACTTGTGTAGCGGTGGCTACATTGCCGCAGGCATCGGTGGCGGTCCAGGTACGGGTCAACGTATAGTCATCGCCGCAAATATTCCCCAGTTTCTTCACTTCATTGAAGACGATCGTGACGTTTGGATTGCCACAGCACGTCGGTGTAGCCGTTACGTTTTGGGCTGGTGGTGGCACGGCATCACATTGTACAGTGATGTTACCAGGCACGTTGCTGAACAAGGGTTCACAAACAATGTCCAGTTTGTTCATTTCGGGAACACCGGAAGGCGCACCTTCCAGGGAACTAGCCAGACTTAAAGTCGGGGCAAAAATGAACAGGAAAACAGGTAAGGTGCAGGTCAACAGAACTGCAGTGGTAAAATTGTAGATTTTCCGCATAACAACATCCCAATTACGAGTACGCAAAAGACCTGACAGGATGTGCCCTGCAGGTAATTCATTGTGGAATTGGGATGTTTGAACAGACTCGGGTGTGGTCGTCCCGAATGAAACAAAATTATTACAATATTATCTAAGGACAAAGTTTAAACATATAATATTAACCGTAATTGCTTTAATGCAGAATATCAAGTGGTTACGCTTAGAGTAAATTAAAAATATGAGATTGTTGGTGCTGTACGGGCGTTAAAATTGGCCGTTTGGGCGAAACAAAGAGGCCGAAATGTTGTCATTTCGGCCTCTTGTTATTTAGCGTTGGATTTGTAAGTATCCTCGATATGTCTCATCAACCCCATCCTCAAGAATGTAGAAGTAAGTCCCATCCGGAAGGTCACTTTTTTCCCAGGTTCCACCCCATTGATTTTTGTAACCTTTTACCTTGAAAATAAGGTTGCCCCATCTGTTCCAGACGGTCAGCTGATTGTTCGGATAATTCTCTATTCCCTCGATGGTGAAATTGTCATTGATGCCATCTCCATTCGGAGAGAATCCAGTGAAGATGATCAGGTCCTTACAATTCACCTCTACACAAACAATTGCTGTATCACATCCGGTGCTGTTGCAGATCACATATTGAAAGGAATCCACCGCACAGAAATCTTCTTCAGGCGTATACCGGATCCGGCGATCAGATTGAATCACAATGGATCCATGGTCAGGATTGTCCATGATGTACATGTCCGACAACTGCCCATTGGGAATGATGTCATTTTGAAGGACATCTATGATCATCGTCTGGTTTCGTGTCGTCTTGAATTTGTCATCGACAGCGAGAAGTGTGGTTTCAATGTCTTCGCATACAACGGAGAGGATGATTTCATCACTGCAGCCTGTTGTCTTGTGGGTGACCACAAAGAGATGTTCACCCTCCTCCAACGCAAGTGTAGTGCCCTGAGGCATTGGAATGACCATTGTATTCAGGTTTACAGCAGCTCCGCTGACATTTTGGGTAATGATCAATGGACCATAAGTAGCGGACATCAAGCCTCCAGACAACTGGGTCGAAGCGGCATTGATTTTCCACTCTCCAGAAGGATCCCATGTATTCAGCATGGACAGTAATTCAGCGAGTGTCTCGAAACTTCCGGAGAAGGCCTGACCATTGATTGTCCATTGATTCAACGTGTATGGTCCTTGTTGGCCACCGCCAGGAATCAGGGCTAGTGTATATGTCAAACGATCCTGGAAATCACAACCCACGAGTTTGCTGTTGTAAGGCAAACCATTCATTTCGATAGCATATGGCACTAAATCATCCGGACTCATCGGTAAGCAGAGAGTTGCTTTGGCATTGCAGTCTGTCAGTGTTGTCGATAACAGATCATCGATCAGGATATCCTCACATGGAGGGTCCACCACTGCATTGATGGTGACGATGATGTAGGTGGTGTCACAGATCGGGGGCTGAGATGCATCACAATGAATGACACATATGGTGGACGTACCCACAAAATCTTGTACCGGGTCGATCTGTACGCAACCACTTTGAGGGTCTACCAGGACAGATTCGATTTCAAAAGGATCAAATCCGCAAACGGAGGCAGACACAACCGGACCCATCAGATCCAGGACAGCATCTACACAAACTTCACTTGGATCATCTTTAGGAATCGTGGCATAGACGGTATCAATGCAGGACCATTGCATGGTCAACGAAATATTCACCTTGATAAAACAGGATGCAGAAGCTTTGGGGTCACTGATATAGACTTGATACATACCTGCTGGCAGGTCGGAATGGCTATTTCCTATAGCATTTGCTGTGCCTGTATTCGGCACCCACAAGAACTTGTAATTCGCCTCATCCTCGACCAGATGAATGGTGATCTCGCCATTCGGCATTCCGAATTTGGGGTCCTTCTTGTCGATCACGTCCACATGGGGCTTTTGACAAGGGCAGCCTTCGTCAATGAACAATTTCTGAACGATGGAGGAGCTGTTTCCACAATCATCCGTGCTTGTCCATGTCCTGAATAAGAAGTAGCCACATTCAGCTTCTTCGGTGTGCTCTGAATAGGTCATTTCAGGATCACTGTCACAACCATCAACAGCTGTTACAGCAGGTGGATCAGGAATTGTCTTTCCATTCTTGACTTCAACAGTCAGATCTGCTGGTGGATTTGGAAACTGAGGAGGCGTTTGGTCGATCACTTCGATATAGATCGTGTAGGTAGACACATTACCACAGTCATCCGTGGCGGTCCAAATACACGTTAATCTAAACAGATACCCATCTTGCGGGCAGTCGCCGAATTCTACTGTTTCCTCAAAGGTCACTTTGGGATCCGGGTCACATAGATCAACCGCCATGACGCTGTTTTCATCCATGATCAGCACTTGCTCACAATCCACCTGAATGGTGGCACCGTTAGGCTGATTGAGCAAGACGGACTGTACAGGAGTGATTTCTGGAGGCGTTGTATCAATGACCTGGTATTTGACGACAATCGAGGTGTCATTTCCACAATCATCCGTAGCTGTCCAGGACACAATCAAGGTGTATTCACCTTCGCATGCGCCTGGTGTTTCGGATAAGATGGTATATGTCAGGTCTACCTGCGGGTCGCACAGGTCCTCCACCTCTGGTTCTGGCAGAGGTGTGTTCGGTGAACAGGAGATGGTGATCTCATCGGGAACCGGTGCGAATACAGGAGGAGTCTCGTCAAATACCTCAATGTGCTGGACATAGGTGGCTGTGTTGCCACAACCATCATCCACTCGGAAGGTCCGGTTGATGGTGTATTGACCAATACAGGTTCCTGTGACGATTTCATCCTCCCAGCTGTACAAGACGGGGCTGTTACAAAGATCCATGGCCACGACCTGGCCATCGCCATCGGGCACCTGATCACAAGAGACGGTGATATCGGAAGGGGTCTGTGTGAAAATCGGCGCTTCTTCGTCAACCACCGTGATGGTCTGTGTTTTAGCAGTGGTGTTGCCACAAGCATCTTCTGCTGTCCAGGTCCGGATCAGCGCGTAATTCCCCTCGCAGTTGCCGTTGATTTTTTCCTCATTCACGGACAAGACTGGCGATGGGTCGCAATCATCGGTCACGCTCACCACGGGTACAGTCGGCGTGGGGTCAGTACAAAAAATGGTCACATCTCCGGGAGTGGATCCAATAACAGGAGGTGAAGTGTCGATCAGGGTGATGGTCTGGATGGCAGTTGCCGAATTCAGACAGGCATCTTTGGCGGTCCAGGTCCGTTTGATGATCGTTGTGCAGGCTGCTGTTTGGGCGTTATCCGTAAATGTGAATACGATCATCCCCCCGCAATTGTCAGAGCCGGTCGGTGTGTTGGTGGGCAGGTCATCCTGGCAATCCAGTGTGACATCTGCAGGTACGGTGACAAATTCTGGAGCGATCGTATCGATCACCCGAACGATAATGATATACAAACTTGCATTGCCACAGTCATCCGTTCCCGTCCAGGTGTAGGTAATGTCCCGGATGAATCCACTGACCGAACAGTCTGATTCAGTGGTATTCAACTGAAGCACAAGGTTGACAGTAGGATCGCAATTGTCTGTCGCCGAGACAGATCCGCTGACAAAGGTCGGCTCCTGGCCACACTGAACAGTGAGCATGCTGCCAGATGGTAAACCGGCAATGAACGGATCCACCGGAGTCAATACGGGGGCTTTTTTGTCGATCACCGAGATCGTTTGGCTTTTTACATTGGAGTTGCCACAATTGTCTTCAGCCGTCCAGGTGCGTACCAGTTGGTAAGATTGTGGACAAAGGCCAGGAATGGTTGATTCCTGGAAGAAGACTTTAGGCCCCAGATCGCAATCATCCGTGACGGTAGGTGTTCCTGCCGCCGGGATCGGAAGCTCACAAGAGATGGTCAGATTGGCCGGAATGTTAGACAGCACAGGTGCTTCAAAATCACCGACCAGCATGTAGAAAATGAAACTGGAGGTGTTCTGGCAATGATCCGTGGCTTTCCATTCACAGTAGAGCAATTTTTTACAACCATCATCATAGATCAAAGAATCAATGAAGATGACATCAGGGCTTTGATCACAATCGTCGGTCACGATGGCATCATTGACATCAAAGGCTTCATCAGCAATACAAGGAGACTTGAGAGTATCCCCATTGGCCAGCGCCTGAAGTGCCGGATGCGTAAAGGTGATCACCGGAGGTTTTGTATCTATCACGGTAACCGTCTGGTTGGCTGTGGTCACGAATCCACAGTCGTCTGAAGCAGTCCATTCGCGAAACAGGGTGTAGTTGCCCGGACAATTGCCTGCAGTAAGGGTTGTCAATTCAATAACTTCTGGAGACAGATCACAATCATCCGTAACATCAGGATCAGCAGTTGGAATTTGATCGCATTCCACAGTGACATCTGGAGGAATATTCGAAAATACAGGACCTCCGGTATCCCCACGGGTGATCGTCTGGGTGTAGATATCACTGTTTCCGCATTGATCTTCGGTGGTCCAGGTCCGCTGAATGTAGGTCAGATCGCAATTGCCGCCACCACTCATGGTTTCGGTAAAGGTCTTTTCGATCTGAACGGCACAGTTGTCGAGAATGACCACATCCGGTGCAGGGCCCGGGATGACCTGGCAGGCGATAGTGATATCGACAGGTGGGTCTATGAATTGTGGTGCTTGGGTATCCACCACACTGATGACTTGCTTCGCTGTTGAGGTGTTCCCGCAAATATCCGAAGCGACCCAGGTACGTGTCAGAGTATAGTTCTGTGGACAAATGCCCGGAACCGTAGAGCTGCCCATCGTAATCGTTACCGTCACCCCGCAGGCATCTTCTGCCTGAATGCCCACGCCTGGAACAGGAGGGGCGGGGATGGCATCACATTCCACAGTTGTATTGGCTGGAACCACAGTGAACAGGGGTGGGCTTTGATCGATGATCGACAAATGTTGTTGTGCGGAAACAGTATTGCCACAATTATCCGTAGCTGTCCATGTGCGAACCATTTTCATGACTTCCGGACAGGGGCCTCCGGCAAGGGTGTCCACAACCAGATCCAGCGTGAGCGGCTGACAACAATCGGCTGTAGCACTGATGGTGACCGGATTGGAAAGACCAGGGATCTGGAAACAGGAGATGGTGACATCCGCTGGAACATTATGCAGGGAAATCACACATGCCAACGGGCCGTTTTCCAGGGGAGGCAGGTTCGTCTTTCTGACCAAACTGGAAGGATCTGAAAACGTTCCAGGATTCGCAGCAAGTCCGATTTGGGGTGCTGCAAAAAGAAACAGAAATATCCCGATGAATATCGGGAATTTCAAGGTGTCAAGTGGGGAGGGGCTCATCATGATAGCCATTTGTGGTTCAGGGGACAGGAATATTGACTCATTGATCATCGGTTGCCCATTGGTCAACCATTTGATTTTGAATGAATTATACACATTATGCCTATTGCTATTTGTAAGACACAGAAAGTCAGCCTAGTGTGTATTATAATTCGTTTACGTATGAGCCCAAAATCCATGCCACAACAATGTTCGTTGAGGTATGCCCATAAAAAAGCGGGTCCGTCATAGACGAACCCGCTTTCCATTTATCAATCAGTTTTAGGCTTACCTGTTTATCTGAACAAAGCCTGAATAGTTGCGGCCTTCCCCATCTTTGAGGATGTAGAAGTACGTGCCATCCGGCAGGTCTGCACCATCCCATGAGCCATTCCAGTTATTTTTATAACCTTTCTGACTGAAGATTTGGTTACCCCAACGGTTGAACACCTGCAATTCATTATTCGGGAAGAGTTCAATACCCTCGATCGTGAAGTTGTCATTGATTCCGTCATTGTTCGGCGAGAATCCTGTCAAGACATTCAATGATTGGCATTGTACATCGATATCGACGACAGCTGTATCACATCCAGCCTCATTACAGATGACATAAGCAAACTGGTCTGGTCCACAGTATTCCTTCTCAGGAGTATAGTTCACCAGCAGGTTTGGCTCAATCTTCACTTGACCGTGATCCGGATGGACCAGAATGTACATGTCACCCAGATCGTTGTTTGGAATGATATCATTCTTCAACACATTGACCAGGATCGACTTGTTCTTGATCGTTTTCCCGGAATCATCGATCGCAATCAGGTGATCTACCTCTTCACAGATCACGGTGACGACAGCTTGATCGGAACAGTTGGTCGCATTCTCAATGATGACCAGGTCATAAACCCCTTCACCAAATTTGAGCATGGTACCCTGTCCGTTTCCACAGCTGACAAATCCATTGGAGTACGGATTGCCGTTGCTGGTGATGCTGTAATTTCCAATTTCTGCAAATGGGATATTGATACACATCTCAGACAAGCTGTTGCACTGGTTGATCACCAGTTCGATCGCTGAGTTGATCAGGATATCATCACAAGGCTGAATCGCATCGATCTTCACAACGATGTAGGTCGTATCGCAATTTGCAGGTACGGCATTATCGCAGTGAATGACACAGATGGTCGTTTGACCAGTGAAGTCATTCTGTGGATCAATCGTCAGGCAACCGTTATTGTTATTGAGGTTGACTGAGGCGATAGCGTTGGCATCAAATCCGCACAAACTTGCACTGGTCACATCACCGGTCAGATCCAGGACACTCTCGATACACAGCTGATAAGGATCAGCCTTCGGAATGTTCACATAGATCGTATCGGTACATGTGCCTTCTACTGCCAGTTCTACAGTGAGCTTGATAAAGCAATTTGCAGAAGCTGGGTCGCTGACGATGATAGTGTAAACACCTGCACCGAGGCCTGTGTGACTGTTGCCATTCGCATTGGAGACACCCTTGTTTGGCAACCAGGTGTAGTCGAAGTCGGCTTCGTCACCATCCAGTTGGATCGTGATACTTCCGTCTTTCTGACCACAGGTTGGCTGAACACTCTGGATGTTTTCCAGAACAGGTTCAACACATGGGCAGCCTTCATCTACACTGATCATCTGGGTGGCCTGAGCGGTGTTTCCACAGTCGTCAGTAGCCGTCCAGGTGCGGATCAGGAGATAGCCGCAATCCTTGACGTCTTCCATTTTCGTGTAGGTCACAGTGACATCATTGTCGCAATCATCCGTTGCCGTTACATTGGCAGGAGCAGGAACTGTTTCACCTGCTGTGAGATCAACAGTCAGATCAGCTGGAACACCCACCAGTACAGGAGCACCTGTATCGGTTACGGTGATCACCTGCTGAGCAGTTGCTTTGTTTCCACAATCATCCGTAGCCGTAAAGGTCCGTACGATCTGGTAACCACAGTTCAGATCTTTCTCACTGACACTGACACTGATGTCAACATCATTGTCACAATTGTCTTCCGCCGTCGCTGTTCCACCAGGAACCGGATCGCCACACTCGATCGTCTCATTGGATGGGACGAAGGTGAAGACTGGCTTCTTGGTGTCGCTGATGCGGATGTAGACAAAGTATGTACTAGTATTGCCACAATCATCGGTAGCGGTCCAGGTACACGTCAGTTCGGTATAATACCCGTCTTGATCACAATCGCCTGATTTTGCAACCTCGGTGAAGACCACTTCAGGATCGCTGTCGCAATTGTCTGTGGCATCCACATCACCGGCATCCATCACGGGCACCTCATTACAATTGAAGGTCAGGATAGATCCACTTGGTACACCAGCAATTGCAGGATGTATTGGTGTGATGGTCGGTGCTGTATTGTCCTCCACCTTGATGACCTGCTTGGCAGTAGCTGTGTTGCCACAGTTGTCTGTCGCTGTCCAGGTCACTGTCAGAATGTATTCATGATCACACTGGCCAGGAGCGGTACTCTCGGTGTGTGTCAAGGTGACATTCTGATCACAGTTGTCCGAAACAGTCGGTTCAGGCAGGTTGATCGCATCGTCACATTCGATGGTCACATTGGCCGGGACATTGACGAAGACCGGAGCCTTCTTGTCCTGGACCGTGATCTTCTGCTGTGCAGTGGCTGTGTTTCCACAGGCATCTGTAGCCGTAAATGTGCGAATCACGAAGTAGCTGTCTGTACAGGAACCCGGTGTCATATCGTCAGAAGAGACAATCGTCACATTTCCACCGCAGTTATCCTCTGCTTCTGCCTGACCGGCACCTGGAACCATTTGCTCACAGGAGATGGTCGCATCCGCGGGGACCTTGGTGAAGACGGGTGGCTCGCTATCTACAACCGTGACCTTTTGGGTCTTGGTTGACACGTTTCCACACTTGTCTGTCGCTGTCCACTTCCGAATCATGGTATAACTTCCGAAGCATCCACCCTGAGGTACTTCCTCACTATAGGTCACTTTCGGATTGGTATCACAATCATCCGTCGCCTTGACATTGTTTGGTGGTACCGGCAGTTGATCACAATCGGCTGTAATATCCGCAGGGACACCGATGATGACTGGAGCCTGATTATCAGTAACCGTCACAACTTGTGTGGCTGTGGCTTTATTGCCACAATCATCCGTCGCCGTCCAAGTGCGATAGATCAGGTAGCCACATGGCTGCTGACTGATCGAACTGGAGACCGTCATGGTCAGATCCTTATCACATACATCACTGGCTATTGCCTGTGAGTTCGGCTCCGGATCTGTACAGTGAATGGTGACATCTGCAGGGACAGACGTGAAGTAAGGTTTCTCTGTATCACTTACATCGATATAGATGACAAAGGAAGCGGTATTGCCGCAAGCATCCTTCGCTGTCCAGGTGTAGGTCACGCGCTTGAAGTATCCATCGCTCAGGCAGTTGCCATTCACGAACTTCGAACTGATCGTTACCAGTGGGTTTGGATCACAGGAATCAGATGCATTCATGTCCCCAGCCACCAGGATAGGTTCATTGTTGCAATTCACTTTGATCACATCACCACTCTTCTTACCTGTGAGTAGTGGGTTATTGGCTGTGAAGGTTGGTGCTTTGTTATCCACTACGGATACCTTCTGGCTCCGGGTGGTCACATTGCCACAGAGATCCATTGCTGTCCAGGTACGTACCAGTGTGTATGCTTGTGGGCAAGCACCAGGCAGAGTAGACTCCTGTAGAGACAGTTTTGGACTTGGATCACAATCATCACTGGCAGTCGGAGTGCCGACTGGTGGTAATGTCGCATCGCAACTCACAGTCACATCTGCTGGGACACCACTGATCACAGGTGCGTACAAGTCACCGACCAGCATATAGAAGCCTTTGGTGCTCTTGTTTCCACAATGATCGACAGCAACCCACTCACAGTAAAGCAGCTTCTTGCATCCGTCTTCCTCGATGAGGAAGTCGATGAAGTTGACCTCAGGGTTGAGATCACAATTGTCCACAACCGTAGCATCATCGATTCCGAAGATGGTTGCGTTGTCACAATGGTACTTCAATGTGTCACCAGGAGCCAGACCGACTAATTCGGGATGGGTAAAGGTGATCACAGGTGCTTTTGTATCGCGTGCTGTAATGTGTTGTTCAGCAGTCGATGAGTTGCCACAATCATCCGTGGCGACCCAGCGACGGATCAGGCTATAGTTACCCGGGCAATTGCCAGGGACAAACTGCTCACTGAAGGCCACATCGACATCCTTGTCACATGCATCATGAGTAACAGCTGTCCAGATTGCAGGTATTTTGTCGCAATCAACGGTGACATCCGCAGGGGTGCCGATAAATACAGGAGCTGTATTGTCGTTGATATAGATCTTCTGCACATAGACGGCTGTGTTACCACAGTTGTCAGTGGCAACCCATTGACGGGTAACTGCCGGTTCGGAAATACAATTTCCGGCGCCAGTGATAGTTTCCGTGAAGGTTACGGCAACAGCCTGATCACAGTTGTCTGCGGCTTCAGGTGTGACCGGAGCCGGTGGAGGCACGCCACAATCCAAAGTCAGATCAGGTGGCAGAGACACAAAGAATGGCTTCTGTGTATCCCGGACAGTGACTGTCTGCTGGATGGTTGCGGTGTTGCCACAGTTGTCTGTAGCCTTCCATATCCGCTGTATCGTATAGCTGTCTTTGCACTGGCCAGGCAGGGTTGTCTCGGCAATGGTAATGGATACATCAGTATCACAATTATCCGTTGCCTTGACATCCACTCCGATGACAGGTGCAGCTGGCACAGCATCACACTCAACCGTCAGGTTGGTGGGTATAGCTGTGAAGACAGGTGCTTTCGTATCCTTGACCGTGACGGTTTGAGACTGAGTGATCTCTTCACCACATTGATCCTTGGCAGTCCATGTGCGGATGAGAATATAGCTCTCGGGGCACTGACTCTGCTGGACAGTCTGTGTGACCAGGGTCAACTCGATCGGCTCACAACAGTCTCCAGTAGAGGTGACATAAACCGGATCGGTCAGTTGACCTACAGCATCACACTCAATCGTGACGTCGGCAGGTACATCTTTCATCACCAGCTTACAAGGATCGGTCGGGATCAGCGAGATCATCGCCATATCATGATCATCCTCGTCAAAATTGGTGTTGTCCGTGATATTGTCTCCACCGAAGATGTCGTTATCCGGATCATCATCCAGCGTAGAATCTTCATCGTCTAAAGGTGGAGTATTCGGATCCTGATCGTTATCCGCATAAATGATCTCTGCATTGTTGATGAACTTCTTCATTGAAGTGTTCGGGTCAACAACCAGGAAGATATCTATTGCAGTTGAATCACCAGGAGCCAATGGTCCCGGGATCGTATAGGTCGAATCAGAAGCCCAGCTATATGGATTGGAGGTCTGCAAGGCCGTATTGCAATCAGTCTTATAGATCAATCCTGCAGGGACATAATCCTTCACCGTGACATCATAGGCATTTAATGTGCCCTGGTTGATGGCATAGATCGTGAAACGGACGGTGTCTCCTTTTTCCACATAAGCGTCCTGGCCTTTGGCCAATACCTTATACAGAGCCAGGTCAAAGTCCTGATCTATTTCGATGGGTGCCAGATCATGATCATCTTCATCATCATTGGTGCCATCGGTGATGTCATCTCCTCCGATAATATCGTCTCCGGCATTATCATCTGGTGAAGAGTCGATATCGACTGGCTGACCATTGAGTGGGTCATTATCATCATCTGCAAACGAGATCTCCGCAAGGTTCACCAGGTCAAAGCCCATAAAGTCAGCCTCTACCTGGGTTTGGAGATCGATGACCAGACTCTGACCAGCCGCCACAAAGACGGGGTTGATCAAAGTAGCTTTGTCACCAACCTGAATCCACGCGGCATCGGTCACCGTCAAGCCAGCAGGTACATAATCCGTTACCTGGACATTAAAGGCGTCGTATGTGCCCTGGTTGAACACCGTTACCTGGAAGAGGACAGGTGAACCAGGCTTGATCGGATATGTCTGCGCATCGGCAACTTTCTTGATCAATGCCAGGTCAAATCCATCGACAAATACGGTGGCTACATCATGGTCATCTTCATCCGGATCACCTCCGGAGAAAATCTCATCATCGACCAGATTGTCGTTGTCCTTATCCTCATCCGGTGTGCTATCGCGATCATCATCGCTGCGGTCTACACCATTGCCATCTTGCATCGAGGTCACCTCAGCCGTGTTGGGGATTTCGCCCAGAACGACTTTTTTCTCCAAGGTCAGAACCACGCCTACGGTAGCAGATTGACCAGCAGGCAGGGTGAATGGGAAGGCCAGTGAGGCTGTTCCATTTCCATTGTCTGTCCAGCCATTGCCATCATTGACACTGAGCACAAAGCCTGGAGGATAATGATCCATCAAGGTGATGTTCTTCAGTACAGTAGAGCCCTGGTTGAATACCTCAATCTCGAAGATCACATCGTCACCGACATTGACCGGGAAGGTCATGTTGGCCTTATCCAGGATCTTTCGCAAGGCGATATCTATGATCTCTATTTCAAATGGAGCCAGGTCATGATCGTCTTCATCATTCAGACCCTGACCATTTTCGTTGATCACATTGTCCTTGACATTGTCATTGTCTGCCAGGTTGTCCGGCTTACTGTCAAGGTCCTTGTCCGTCATATCATCACCCAGGTCATCTACAGCACCTGTGACTTCTGAACGGTTGTATGCAATTCCAGCAACTGCTGAAGGCAGTACACGCAAGGTGATCGGAATCTTCACGGAGTCACCTGGAGCGAGTGGTCCTGCAATGAGGTTGGTTGCCTGAACACCGTTAGACGTCCAGCCATTCGCATCGATCGGACTCAGATCTGTACCACCAGGGATATAATCCACCAGTGAAATCTGATTCGCTTCAACAGTTCCCTGATTGAAGACCGTAATGGTAAAGTCAATGTCATCTCCGACAGTCACCTTACCGGTGAAATCAGCCAACTTGCGCAATGCCAGGTCAAATACAGGGATACCTTCGACATCATGGTCATCTTCATCCACCGGTGGTGTCTCAAGGATCTCATCGTCGACCAGAGCATCGTTACCTGGATCTTCATCCGGCTTACTATCACGATCATCATCGGCTCGCTGATCACCATTCGGATCCTTGGCACCGATGATCTCAGCACCATTGACCAAATTGGTGGCATTGGCAGCTGCAGTAACCCGCAGGACAATCCCGATGGACAGTTTCTGTCCGCTGGTCAGTGGTCCAGGAATCGTATTGTATGCATTGCTGCCCACAACAGTCCAGTTGTTGCCATCAGTAGGACTCAGTTCGAATCCGGCAGGGATGTAATCCACGACCTCGATATCGGACATGGTCACTGATCCCTGGTTGAAGATCTCAATGGCGAAGGACACATCCTGACCGATCTGGACAGGTGCCCAATCCTTGAACTGGGTTACTTTACGCAGAGCCAGATCGATGATCTCTACTTCAACAGTAGCACCATCATGATCGTCCTGGTCAAAGTCACCCGCATCATTGATCTCATCATCGACATATTCGTCATTCGTATTGTCATCATCAGGTGTGGAGTCCACATCGAAATCTGTACGGTCATTCCCCTGGTCATCCTGGGCACCCGTGATCTCGGCAAAGTTCGTGAAGAACCCGGCCGTAGCATTCGGTGCAACCCGTAAGATGATATCCAGTGTATCGGATTCGTAGGAAGCGATCGGACCGGACATTATACCGGATACCGTACCGTTTCCATTATCCGTCCAATCCGCTTCCAGCGGGCTGAGGATGAATCCTGCAGGGATATAGTCTACGATGGTCACATTTTGAGCGGTGACCGTTCCCTGGTTGAAGACCTCGATGGTGAAGAGGATATCGTCACCAACTGTGACTGGCTTCTTGACAGGAGTGCTCTTGCGCAGTGCAAGATCAAACATCTGTACAGTGGCCACATCATGGTCATCTTCTTCGTCGCCAGGGTTCAGCTTGGCTTGCTGGTCAATGACATCATCAATCAGGATGTCATTGTTCGGATTACTGTCATTGTAGGAATCAATGTCATCACCCGTACGATCCTGACCGAGCTCATTCTTCGCTTTCACGATCTCCGCTCTGTTGGACAGACCGAATGGAGACGCTTCCTCCTGAACAGTCAGGATGATGTCCACCTTGGTCGAATCACCAGGAGCGAGAGGGCCATTGATTTTGTAATAACCCAGCGTACTGGCGTTCATGGTCCAATTACCCAGATTCACTGGCTTCATCTTGAAGCCACTTGGCAGGTAATCACGCAATTCAATGTCTGTAGCAGGTACATTGCCCTGGTTAAAGACCGTAATGGTGAAGGTGACATCCTGGCCATAGAGGACAGGTTCGACCTGGTCGGTCGTCTTGCGCAAGGCAAGATCGAAGATCTCGACAAAGATCGGTGCCAGATCATGGTCATCCTCATCCTGAACACCCTGATCATGCTCATCGATTTCATTATCGACAGTCACATCAGTATTCTCATTGTCCGGAGTGGAGTCAAAATCGTAGTTCGTCAGATCACGGCCATTGGTGTCAAAGGCCTGAGTGATCTCCGCAAAGTTGTCAGTGTTACCACCTGGCGCACCTACGTTCACACGTAGAGTTACATCCATTTTCATGGAGTCTCCAGCAGCAATTGGTCCTGCAATCGTATTGGTGATCTGTCCAGCCACACTATTGACCCATCCGTTAACATCGTTCGGGCTCAAAGAGAAACCTGTTGGCAGGTAATCCACCAGGGCGATATCCTGGGCACTCAGCAATGGACTCTGGTTGAAGACGGTGATCGTAAAGGTCACATCATCACCCCACTGTACGCGCTGGCGCTCATATGGTGTCTTCCGAAGGGCAAGATCAAACAGTTCAACTGTTGCCTTGTCATTATCATCTTCGTCAACTGTCGTGCATTCATCGATCTCATTGTCGACCAGGTTGTCATTCAATGGATCCATGTCCGGTGTGCTGTCGAAATCAAATGGCGTCATATCCTTGCCATTGACATCAAATGCACCCTGGATTTCTACACAGTTCGTCAGATTACCGGTATGTGCCAATTCATTGACACGCAACAGCACCTGAATCTTCGTCGAATCATCGGGTTGCAATGGGCCGGCAATTGTATTGCTCAACATCGCACCTCCCAGATCTGTCCAGCCGGAAGCGTCCAATGGACTCAGCTCAAAGCCGACAGGTAAGAATTCCTTCAGTGAAATATCGTAAGCAGCAATATTACCCTGGTTGAAGACTGTCATTTCATAAGCCACATCCTGTCCGATAACTACTGGCAGGTCAACCAATGCGATCTTGCGGATCGCCAGGTCAAAGACCGGTGGCATCTGAATATCGTGGTCGTCTTCATCCAGACTACCATCATTGTCGATGATGTCATCCATGACCAGGTCATTGGAGAAGTTGCGATCAGGTGAAGAATCAATGTCTTCATTGTCTCGGATCTTACCTCCCATATCCCGGAAAGAGCGGATCTCGGCCATATTGATCAGATCTGTCAATTCATGACAGCCTGGCTTGATGATATAGAACAGGGAGACTGACAGTGAATCACCAGAAGCGATCAACTCATCGATCGTATAGGTGACTCGGAAGTTGGAGCCATCCTTTTCCCAACCGTACAGTTGGATATCCTTATCAAAGATCACACCTCCGGCCACGGTATCCACGATCACGATGTCTGTGACCATTTCAGTTCCCTGGTTGAAGATGGTGATCCGGTATTCTATGGTATCACCAGGTGTGACAGGACAATCATTCACCACAGTCTTACGCAAGGCAAGGTCAAAGACCCGATACATCACATAAGCGCGGTCATGATCATCTTCATCATCACCTTTATGTTTGGCATCTCCGCCGATGTAATCATCGATCAGGAAGGTGTCATCATTGGTTTGATCCATGTCAGAGTCGTAGTCGACCATCGGGTAACCGGCCTCATCCGTTGATCCGGAGATCTCCGCCCAGTTGTCCAGTCGGGTTCCTTCTGACAATGGATTCGGTACTTTCAGCATGATCGGCACCATGGTCGTCTGACCTGGAGCAAGACCATTTGCAGGCAATTCAACGCCAGCAGTCAGTGTCTTAGTCGCCAGTTGTCCGACCTGAACCCAGGTAGGATCCATCAGCTGCATACCCACAGGGATATAATCGGTCACTTCGATATTGTCGGCATTGATCATCCCCTGGTTGACCACGAAGATGTTGAACGTCACCACATCGCCTGGTTCGACGATCATATCTTCGAATGGCGCCAGCTTCTTGTACAAGGCCAGGTCAAAGATCTTGATCGTGATCGTAGCAGGATCGTGATCGTCTTCATCTTCACCCGCTTTTCCATCGCCACTGATCTCATTGTCCTGAAGGACAAGGTCATCATCAATGGTGTCTGGTGTAGAGTCATCATCGATCTGTGAAACACCGTCATTGTCCTTGGCATCCGAGATCTCAGCCTTGTTGACCACTTGCGTATTCCCCAGTATGGGTGCATCGGCCATCAGGACGATTGGTATGTTCACTGAATTGCCTGGTGTGATCGGACCGGCAATTGTATATGTTGGATTTCCGCCGACGAGTGTCCAACCTGTATTGTCTGCTGCATTGAACTTGAGGTTCACTGGCAGATAATCTGTGATGGTCACATCATAGGCATCGTATTCACCCTGGTTATAGACCACGATGTCAAAGTTGACATTCATGCCAGGTATGACCTCTGGGCTTTGAGCCGGATCAAGCGTCTTGGTCAAGGCGAGGTCGAAACGCTTCACCTGAACAGATTCCTGATCATGATCATCCTCGTCTTCGTTTGCTTTTCCGTTACCGTAGATGTCATTATCCGTGACATATTGATCGTCATTGGCAGCATCCGGATTCGAGTCAATATCTTCCTGAGGATTGCCATCACCATCCGTGGCCGCAGAGATCTCTGCCCAGTTCTGGAGAGAGGTGCCCGCTGGCAATGGATTGTTGACCGTCAGGATGATCGTACGTGAGACCAGATTGCCAGGAGCCAGGATCGAAGTAATCGTTGTCGTCGGCTTTCCACCAACTAACGCCCAATCCGGGTTGTCGGCCTGGACATAGGTCATGCCCGTGGGGACATAATCTGTCAGTTCGATATTGCTGGCTTCGACCATGCCCTGGTTGTAGACACGCAGGGTGAAGGATACTTTGTCACCTGGTTCTACATCAGCAGATTGGCCAGGACTCAGTATTTTGTCGAGAGCAAGGTCAAAGACTTTGGTGAGTATGATCGCTTTATCATGATCATCCTCGTCACCACCGTTTTTACCATCGCCATCGATATAGTCATCTGTCAGGAACTTGTCATCGTTCACGTCGTCCGGATCAGAATCAATATCGATCTGTGGGTTGCCATTGTTGTCTGTTGCACCACTGATCTCTGCCCAGTTGGTGATCTCCGTGTTTGCAGGCAGCGGACTGGCCACACGCAGAGAGATATTCCTGGACACACTTTGTCCGGGATTCAGAACACCAAAGAGGGTGGTAGTCGCTTTTGTTCCCGAAGCAGCCCAGAGTGGATTCGGGCCTTGCTCATAGATCAGGTTGGATGGAATGTAATCTGTCAGCTGAATATTATCAGCTGGGATCAATCCCTGGTTGGTCACCGTAATGGTAAACGTTACCAGATCGCCAGGAGCTACCTGCAGCGGCTGTCCGACAGCTAATTGCTTGACCAGTGCCAGATCGAAAGGCTCGATCACGACTTCTGCCGGATCGTGGTCATCTTCGTCACCTGCATTTTTACCGTTGCCATCAACATAGTTGTCCTCCAGGAAGAGGTCGTCATTGTTGAAGTCTGGCTTGGAGTCAATATCCACCTGTGGGTTGCCAAATGCATCCGTAGCTGCACCTATTTCGGCCCAGTTGCGAATGACGGTATTGGCGGCCAAAGGCGCATTGACGGTCAGTACGATATCTGTAGTGGTACTCTCACCCGGGTTCAGTGTGACCCCGAGATTGGTGTATGGCTTATTGCCATTGGTATTCCATGCAGGGTTATCTGCAATATCAAAGGTCATATCCGATGGGACATAGTCCACCACCTGAATATTCGCAGCGGCGACCATTCCCTGGTTGAGGACAGTAATGGTGAAGGTGACCTTATCACCAGGCTTGACCTGACTGCTTTGTCCTGCGCCCAAAGTCTTATACAAGGCCAGGTCAAAGGGTTGAACAGTCACAGAAGCCGGATCGTGATCGTCTTCATCACCATCTTCCTTACCATTTCCATTGATGTCATTATCCACAAGGAACTTGTCGTTATTCGACTGGTCAGGATCGGAGTCAATATCCACCTGAGGATTGCCGTCGTTATCTGTAGCCGCAGCGATCTCGGCCCAGTTGGTGATAACCGTATTGGCCGCCAGCGGGCTGTTGACCGTGAGGATCACATCTGTTGCGATGGGATGCTCCCGGAGCTACGCAGTTCCAGGCACAGTGACAGGGTTGCAGTGGTTCCCGTCAACGCCCATCCAGGGTTGTCCAACAGGTCAAAAGTCATGTCACTTGGGACATAATCCGCCAGGAGGATATTGCCAGCGGCAATGGCTCCCTGGTTGGTGACTGTGATGGTGAAGGTGACTTTATCACCTGCAGCAACCATGCTCGACTGGCCGATGGCCAGTGTCTTGACCAACGCGAGGTCAAATGGCTGCACAAACACAGAGGCCGGATCATGATCATCCTCATCGCCACCATTCATACCATCACCATCGATGTAGTTGTCTTCGAGAAAGAGGTCATCATTGGCAGCATCCGGACTGGAGTCGATATCCGGCTGAGAGACACCATTGGTGTCCTTGGCATCGGAGATCTCAGCCCAGTTGGTGATCTCCGTACCGGAGGCCAGCGGACTGTTGACATTGAGGATGATGTCTATAGAAGTCGATTGACCTGAAGCCAGTGGGCCAGGGATGGTGCGCGTTGCCTTACCGGCTACAGCAGACCAGTCCACATGGTTGCCCGTGGCGAAGGTCATATTCGAAGGAATATAATCTGTGATCTCAATTTCAGTAGCAGTGATGGCCCCCTGGTTCACCACGGTAATGGTGAAGGTGACGTCATCACCTGGCTCGACCATACTGGACTGACCATTGGCTAGCAAATAGCCGGGACAAATCTGGAACGAAGCACA
>CALNZC010000068.1:0-2391 GCA_942490895.1 uncultured Saprospiraceae bacterium | reverse complement strand
TGCCCTCGCTGTCCATCAGAGAAAATCGCCGGAAGACCTGCTGAAAATTGTGGCCAGTGGTCAACCACATGATGTCTCGCCCGTATTCTGGAATGAATTGACTAGGGCATGGGCTGAATAGGCTTGCTTGCTGGCCCAGAGGTTTTCACACCGGGGAGCTTGTATCAAATGGATCAGCAAAGAAAGCAAGCCTATCGGTATTTGCTGTATCATGCGATGCTTGAGATTCGGCCCATCGCTTGGTTGGCCCTCTGCATTCTCAATCCCTTCAAATGGAGAAAGACTGCTGCGCACGTTCGCCGTGCCGGAACCATCGCCGACTGGTTGCACAACTTGGCATTTTTCTCGGCGACCGATTTTGATGGATTCGACGAGAATTGGTTCTGGGATGAATTTCAGGATCACCAGAGCCGTTATCCTGAACTCACAATTTACAAAAACATTTTTGAGCGGGAATTGACCGGCGAGGGACACATTCGAGGAAAATCGTAGAGGCCAGCGGGCCGAACCGAAATGATCGTTCTCTTGTCCTTCATAAACATGTTCTTTTGACAAACCCATCCATCAAACTCATCACACTGAAAACGCATGGTGGATCGAGTCCACGACAATCCAAATTTGATTTACTCCGAAGGAACTCAGGTGGTCGCAACAAAGCCGATCCAGGGTTCTGGTGGAGGTATTGTGCATCCAGCGGGCGCAGTCGGCGTGATTGTCAAATCTCCCCAAGACCGCAGTCATTCGTATCGAGTGCGTTTTACGGATGGGTTTGAAACGGCACTTCATCACCACAACTTGATGCGGTTGGCCGAATACAAACAGGGGGACATCAATGACTCTGAACAAGTCCTGGCTCAACATGGGTTGTTTGATCGAGTGATTTTCCGTTGCGTGATTGGATCACGGGCCTACGGCTTGGATCACGCCGCTTCAGTCGTTTGTAAATTTCCGTTACCTGGGGGATGGAGTAATCGATAATTCCACAGGTCTATTGACTCCAGTGTTCTTTGAATCCAGTCGCACTAGTGGATAAAAAACCCCCTGCGTCCGTAAAAGGGAAGCAGGGAATTTCGTTTTTGAAGTCTCGGCTGATTATTCCTCAATCGGCTTTTGTGGTAGATTTTCCTTGGGTTCTGAAACTTCGGTGGCTTCCTTTAATTTGTCTGTGGTAGTTAGCACATAAATAGGAAGAACAGTCCACAATACTACTATAAGAAGGAAACAGAAGCCCGCAGGACCGGCTTCATCATCACTTGCCGCAGCAAATAATACTCCCCCAAGCAGAATCGTCAAAACCATGGCAATAGTCATTGCAATCAGGCTTCGGTTGATGATATGTGCAAATTCCGAAATCTTTCCAGGCGGGAGAACTTGAATTACAGGTTCGTTCGGTGCAATTCCAGCTTCCAGCTTAACCATATTGATTTCATGACGATTCACTTCTTTTCTTCTATTCATTAAAAACCAAATGAATATCCAGAAAAGGGAAATAATGAAAACGACAACCACTACCAACATAGCAAAAAGCAAAAAACCGTATTGTGACAAAAGTTCAGACAATTTCGTTATTTCGCCCGCCGACATCGAAATCCCTCCCCAAGAACCAAAAAACTGAATGGCACTTCTGGAAGCCATTCGTTCTGGAGACAGGATTCTTGAGATGATTTCCAAAACTTCCATTGGAAGGTACGACAATCAATCAGCAGAGGGGGGAAACTGAATACACCATCTGTTCACTACGGAAGTATCCAAACTTTGAGAATCGCCCAAACTTTGAAAACGTGAAAAAACACGGCAGGTTTCAGAGCGGGAGATCAGGTCAACTCCCTGCGTGTGGACTAATGGTGACATGTGAACGATCCACATCCAACTGCGGGAGTCGAGTGTCACTGGCTTACAGGTAAAACAGGTAAAAACCGTTTACACCCGTCGTTACTGACAATCCTCGTTTTCCGTTTGCCGGAATGGACAATCAGCAAAATGCCCAATTGTCGCTGTGCAATTGCAAGGAAGTGACCGAATTGCTCATCGAGGCGTTGACAGAAAAATACGGACAAGTATTCCAAGACGAATAGCCCCAGATTTTGGCTAATATCCTGTGGGCCTGTACTCAACCTCAACCACCCCCGGCTCCCCCTCCACTCCGTCCAAAGCCCTTCTCAATAACATAGATTCCCATCTGGACTCGTTGACACTGCCAGAAATCGGCATCGCCAACACTTCTTGAGCGATTGCGATCTGGTCCTCGACCGTGAGGGCGTTCCGCTGGACGCAGATTCGCCGGTAGCGGGTGAACCGCCCGAAGACCTGAGTGAGTTCGGTCTGGAGTTGGTGGAGTTCTTGTTCCATGCTTCCACAGAGAGGGCGAGAAGTTTTACCCCTATATTTGTG
>CALNZC010000067.1:0-4218 GCA_942490895.1 uncultured Saprospiraceae bacterium | reverse complement strand
GCAGACTGGAATAAGGCAGCATAATCATGGGCGTATTTGTACTGAAATCAGCGACATCCAGAAACACCGTGCAGCGTTCTGGATGTCACGCCCAAGATAAACATGAAAAGAGGCTATCGGATAACTTGATGGATAGCCGCTGCTGCATTGTCCTGAATACGATGGTCATTCAGTTGCGGGAAAATTGTGGACTGGTCCATGACCGGTCCTGTCAGCGCATTGGGTCTGCTTCCATAGAATACACCACTTTTCAGTTGCGGATCTGTGATCGCTGTAACATACCGTTTTGCCCCCTTTTCTACGGAATGGACCATCCCCATCATCGGCATGATATAGGGGATCATGATCTTTTTAAACACCCCACGCATCAGGTAGGGCAGGTCGTCCATGACCGCAGTACCGCTGGTACTTCCCGGGCTGATCGTGATGAATTTCATCCCGGAATGCTTCCTGGCTAAAGCGGACATCCACAGGGTGCCCAGATATTTGATATAGCCATATGTTTGCATGGGATCATACTTTTTTCCGAAGAACGAACCATCGATGATAGAGGCCAGTTCTTCCACAGAACCCGTATCCAGTTTTGGCCGTTTCATCCCCATTTTCTTCACTCCCCGGGTGGCTTCAGAACCAGCAAATACGGCCACATCATTCAACTTCTTCGTCTTCAGCAGTTCATTCAGCAAGGCCACATGACCGAGCACATTGGCAGCGAACATCTGGGTGACCCCATCACTGGTCAACTGCCCGGGGTTTTTCCCGCCCATGCCTCCGGCATTCATGATCAGGGCATCAATGGGGGTGTCCAGGCCTGCGACCGCCTTACGGACTGACTTGATGCTGGATACATCCATCAGCACGATCTCGAAAATGGATCGACCGGTCGCCCGCTCCAGGTCTTCTTTGGCCGCAATGGCTTTAGCCTCATTCCGACAACCGAGATAGATGCGCTCGGTCTCTTTCAGCTCGGCCAACTGCCGGGCCGCTTCTTTTCCCAGGCCGCTGTTGGCACCGGTGATCAGGATGGTTTTATGCGTGGTCTTCATCTTCTGTTGTTTTATTGATCAATTTCGAATGACCACACAAAGATGGAGGGGTGGAACACCCATCTGTTTTTCCTGGAGGCTCAAGGATTTGTCCTTTTAGCTCAAACGGTATTCTGAGGGGGTTTGCTGATAATGTTTCTTGAAGGCTTTGTTGAAATTGGACACATTGTCAAAGCCACTTTCGAAGGCGATCACGCCGATCGGCATGGTGTCGATACGGAGCATTTGGGCAGACTTTTCCAATCGCTTTTTCAGAAAATATCGGGCAGGGCTTTCATTAAAATGTTCAGTAAACTTTCGTTTGAATGTGGCGACACTGCAGTTGCAGAGGCGAGCAAATTCTTCCAGAGACAGGTTGGCGTAGAGGTTTTTCTGAATGACCTCCTTGAAGTCATATTCAAAGGGGACAAAGAGGGAGGCGACAAAGTCGTTGATGGAGGTGGCCTGCTCGGTCTTACTCAACAGGAGCAGGAGCTCTTTCATCTTGTTGGCGACCAGGTCGGGGTCGGCCAGCGCGGGATGATCGAGTAAATAGTCAATGCTATCTACAAAGGATCTCATTAAGGGTTCTACGTCCAGTTTGGTGGTATCAAAATTGCGCTGGAAGGTCTGGATGGACAGGTCCGTGTTGAAAAACTCCTTGACGATCTCTGGATGGAAATATCCCCCTACGGCAGAGATGACTGCCGCCGGCGCATGGGGATTGGTGGTGACCTCTTCAAAGAAATAGTTGCCGCACTTGGCCAGCATGGCATCGCCTTCCCGAAACGACAGGAGATTGGTGGGCGTCCGAAATTGGAAGGCCCCTTTAGTGAGAAACAGGAAGCAGGCCTCATCTTCCTGGAAAAATTTGGGGAAACGTTTAAACTGCGGGGACATGACTACTTTCTCAAAGACCACCTTCCCCTGGTAGGTAATGGTCTTCATCTCGAAGACAGCCGGCGGAAGTTGTTTCATTTGGTCCATATGCGAGGTATTCCTGCCTTATGGGCAGCCTTGAATACGTGTTCAGCGATGTAATTGGGCGTTAAGGTAACACAGTCCTCTACGACGTCTTGATCAGACGGATACGACTCGTTTCTGTGCTCAGGGTTTGATCTTTTTCTTCTTGGGTTTGGGCGCTGGCAGTTCTTCGAGTGTCACCCGGACCAGCTGGCTGAGCCAATGGCTATCGTCCAGTTTCTCTTCGATCAGAAAATAGTCTTTGGCCCCGTCATAAGGTGGTGCTTCGGTGACTTTTCCGGTATACTGTCGGCCATTGGCAGTGGGTTTGATAAATAATTGATCATTACAGATCAGGGCAAAAAACTTTCCACCCGCCCAGATGCCGAATTCGCCAAACATAGGTTTCGCCACGAGATCTTTAATGCCCGCCATTTGCTCGACGATATAATCAATGAATGTTTGTGTGCAATCCATAATGGTATTGTTGTTTATTTATTGACAAATCTGCTCTTCGGCCAGTCTCAGGTCTGATCCCAGCAGATCAGCGATGAGATGAAAAGTCGATCTTCTCCGGGTTGGCATAGCGGATGCATCCTTTGCCATGGTTGAGCCCCTTTAAACTGGTCCTGGTTGTTCAGCATGACCGAATGGATGAGAAAATAGATGCTGATATGTTGTTTCTGACTGGCAAACGCCACTTCCACCTGACCATTTGCGGAATAGGAGGGCATGTTGTAGGTCATGTCTTCCACATGATCGGGCAGATGCTGCTGGCACAGTTTCCGCAGGGTGGTGAGTGCGGACAAACGTTTTTCCGGGACTTCTGAAAAATAGGCGTCTACGGTGGTGGCTGTGCTTTTCAAAATGGGTCAACAAGCATTGTGTTCACTCCAATATACAAAGAGGCTGTCGAAAAGGCACTAGAGCCGTGCCAGGGCAGAGATGGGAACTCTGATTCTTCCTCAAGCACCCGTGCGATCCACTAATATCGAGGTATAGTGCTTCATGCGCAACCGAGTACCGCCTTCCCTTCCTCCAGACGGCTGAGTTCACTGAATTATTTAGCGCACTGGAGACAGGACCTTTTAATACCTGAGAACGACAGACCAAATCGACCAGGGTATCAGGATCGTGTGGATATGTAATAATATTTTATGTGTTTGTAGCAATGTTTGCCACAACCGGTCCACAGATTCAGCTGACCTTTGTAACAGACCATACCGGAGGTCTTCAACCTAATGAAACCATTGACTCTGCTGCTGATTTCCTTGCTGTTTCTGACCTCATGCTCGTTCATTCCAGAGCCATTCGAACCAGACTGGCATACCAATGAGTTCCGATGCAAGATCAACGGAAAAGAATGGAAGCCCTACTGTGTTTCCGGTGGGCTGTTTGGTTGCAGTGCTACAGATTGTCGATACTATTGGGATACCAAGGGGTTGGAGATTTCGGCCAGTCACCAAACGTCTTTGAGTGCAATCCATCAGGCCATGCGGTTTAATGCCCGTCCTGCACCTCCTGGACAATCCGTTCACATCTGGTCTGCCGGTTACAGCGACTACAATCTCCCCAGCCCCACCGGGCATTATGATCTGGACACGACCTATACCCACACCGTGACGATCCTGGCGGTGGATACGATCAATTACACCATCAAAGGCACATTTGAGTTTACCTGCATTGACCCCGAAGGTGGCCGGAAGAGCAAGGTCCGCATCTCGGATGGATATTTTCACCTTAATTTTCGATGGTAATGCATATCCGGGGCCTTCTAACGCCCACCTTTCCTTGCATGAGACCCTTTCACAAAGTAAGTATTCAAAAGGTCAAATGAATGATCCATCCGGATGAATCGGTTTCCAGGTATTCAACTAAGTGAAAACGACAATACCTCCGCCAAATTCATCCAGACCTGATTAGACGCACTACTAGTGGACCTCTAAACACACCTCAGCTGTTCCTTCCCCTCCTCCAGACGCCGGCGCAATTCACGGAAGTACTTCACCCGCTGCCGACTACCAGCGACGGAGAGGTGGGTAGATCCCTTGCGGAGTTTGTCAAACCAGCGACGGGTGTACGCACAGAAGTCGGAATAATCTGTGGTCAGGAAGTTGGGGTTGTCGAAGGAGCAATAGGTCTGGATGGGATGGCCTCCCCGTTCAACCAGAATGGTATTGTTGGTATGGGTGATCTCGTTGTGGTAGAGATGGAATTGGACTTTCTCATG
>CALNZC010000066.1:0-242331 GCA_942490895.1 uncultured Saprospiraceae bacterium | reverse complement strand
GTGCATTGCCATCGTGAAGTTGACCCTCGAGGCAGGCAGGCAACCGAATCACCGTCTCTGCACAATTCGAGATCAACAACATCCAGTCAATTGAGATTGATTCAGGTCAAAATATCGTGCAGTTCTTCAAAGTGCCCAATCCCCGCTTCTAGGTACTCATGATCAAGGGTCTCCTGAACGGATACCGGCTGCCTTGGTCGCACACACCGGGGCGGGAAGAGATACGCTGTCCCTTAGTTGGAATTGGAACAATTCAATCGATCAGGAACCGGATCAGAATGTCTTCCTTTCTGGTTTATCACAATGGCTGGCTCAGGTTTTTATGGCAGGCGGAGCCAATTGGGTGCCTGCAGACATGTTTCCCGCCCGGTGATGATCGTCAATACCGGGATTTGCCAGCCCACATGAGTGCAGGATCACATGCTTCGTGTGTGGAGGAGGCATCTAAGTGAATCGGATCTGTTCTACCATCTGGCTGATCTGTTAGCATTCTGATCTGGCAGGACTTCATGTTTGCCAACACCACGCATCCTGTTGATTCTGCTTCTTATAGATAGTTTACAAACATGAGGCCACTGAGCAGATAGTGAGAAATCTTGCTCATCTGAGCCCTGCCTACTTTGGTGTGGGAATAATGAAATTGATGTGGGCCTGGCAGAATTGGGGTTGGTCAACGATCTATCAGACACTCCAAAGCTTCAAGAGTGGCCAAGGGGCCTCTGCCGGGTTATCCGGCAGACTCAGCTTCTTCCCACAAAATGCACCGAACCCGGTTCTCCAGAAGGGGGAGTCTATCTGCTGCGTCCACATGAGCCCTTTTACTACTCGGGGGTGACCCCGCTGATCCTTTCCCAGTCCATGGGGATAATCACTTCTGGGGGACTACATGTATGAGATGGCCCCGATAGCCTACAGCCCGGATTCTCGATTTATGAGTGAACAGGATGCAGTCCTTCTGACCGGTCCTCGATCAAGCGGTTTAGTCTTCCGAATGACTAAGAGGCCCACAGCAAGGTCACAGCTCCATCAGCGGTCCTAGCGCGGAAAACACCCCGACTGTGCAGCAGTACCTGCAACTGGAAGGAGGAGGCCGAGGAATGCGACCCAAGGCGGGGGTCAGCATTACCCTGGCGAAGTCAGAACGTACAGCATCGCACTGGAAGCACACATCTGGGCGCTCAGCCCTTTTGTATGCGGCCACGGAATATGGCAATTCAATGAACTCTGGCCCGGTGCAAGCTGGTCGATCATCGATTATTATGGAGCGCGTAAGCCTTCATCACTTAGCTGGAAAACAAATCAATAATCTGGCGAGACCATTAGAAACTTTTGGTATAAGACATTCTCTTCTTTCTGCGAAATGGGATACCCAAAGCCAACTTTGTGGTGGAATAGGCACCATACCCCTTGCTTTATTGATGGATTGAAAGCCCGTCATAAGAGATCAGGTTTGTTCAAAGTTGCCTTTCTTGATTCGAAGGACGGCTTCCTTACAGGCTTCTTCTGGTGAATACTCTTTGTCGCATCACTGCCATGATCAAAAAGGAACCACAGATTTCAATGATCTCCTCACCGGTTCCTCTGGCAGCTTGCTGCCCCGACTTCACTGTCCACATACAGTCCGGCACCAATAATCGGGGAGTCACCCGCTACCCGCCCCGGCACTTTGAAGGCCCAGCCGGAGGGTCGTACATGCCCCTGATAAATTCCCTGTTGATCAATGGCCAGCATTCCAATGGTGTCATGGTTGCCGATATCGGTACTCGTATTTTCGCCATTTGGGATTGTTGGCCTTCCATTCCTTCTGTGCTGCTGGAACCACAGCCTAAGTCAATAGATTGGTCTTTAATCCCCAGATCCCGGGCAAACTTTTGCTCTTTCTCCCCGACCAGCATTACATGTGGGGTGCGTTCTAGCACGGCCCGGGCCACTGCGATCGGGTGAAGCGTGTGTTGCAACAGGCCACGGCTCCGGCATTGGCCTTCATGGTCCATAATCTATTCATCCGTGGTGATAACCCCCAAAGCAACCGTAAACCTCCAATGCCTACTGAAGTGGAAATGGGGTCGGCTTGCGTCGACCATTACCCCTGCTTCTACGGCATCCAGGGCTGATCCGCCCTTTCGAAGAACATCCATGGCGGCTTTGTTGGCCGAATGCCAGTATCCGTGTACTCATGACCGTGCTGCCGGGCTTTGTTGACCTGAATGAGGGGGATATCAGGCAGGCGTGAGGCAGGAGTAGTCCAGCTGCTGAAAGAAAGGTTTTCTCGAGAAAGGAACGACGGGAAGACATAGTATAGCGATGGATATTGGTCAACGATAATACGGGAAATATCGATATCAGCCTGTTGCCACCGTTTCTGCGGACACCGACCCAATTCAGGTCAAGAAGTCCTCGGTCTCGACCATTTTGTCTCTTTGTTATGTGTGTGATACGGGGAAAGATCATGGAATAGACATGCTTTTCATTTGGCATATACTCTGTCCAGATACGCCCTGACCACCTCGAATGTAATGATGAGGGTGGTGTCCACTTCCTGCCGGTACGGGGTCCGCAGTTGTAGACAGATTGCAGGGGATTGCGGTCTCCGATTGCCAGAGGTTGATCTGATCGCTTGGATTGATAATGATCAGCAGTGGCAAAGGCCTTCTTGGAGTCATAATAATTTCACTACCCCGTTCAGCAGCATCCATGCCGCCGGAAATGCCTCGCCAGATACATGACGGTAGCGTCAGGCGCCAGTCCTCTCTCCAGGATTTCATCCCAACCAATGATCCGGCGGTCTTTTGAATGGAGGCACTGGGAGATTTGCTTGATGAACCAGCTTTTGTAACCTATAGAACGGCCATCTTGCCAGCCCGTTCGTTCCCATATTTTCCGGGTAATCGGGGCAGGGTTTCTTCATCTTGTTTTCGGGCATTCATCCCCACCGATATGGATGTACCGGCCGTCCAACAGATCGACCAATTTCATCCAACACATGTTTCAAAAAGGTGAGCGCCTCTTCTTTTGTACAATAGACATCGTCAAATACACCCCCAAGTGGTAGCTGGCTGAAAAGGGCCTCCAGTGCAGGATAGTTCCGGATAAGCGGAGAGGGAAACGAGGGCAGCACGGGGAAGTTCGATCTCCGGAATGATGGTGATCCTCTTGATCTGTGGCGTACTTAACCACTTCTTTGATCTCCTCCTGCGTAAAGAACTCACTCATAACGTTGGCCATCACTACGAGGTGGCTTGATCACGGTCACTTCCGATCACCGTTCCCTGACCGCCGTGCACCTGTCTCCGCCCGTTTCGGCCAATGTGCTTGATCTCGGCCTTGCCACCCGTGATCTTCAGTCAGGGTGCCAGTGGCAAGTGTGAATTTGTACATCGCAAGATAGTCGATGTAGCGTTTGATGAAGGACACTGGAAAGAAATGCCGGCATAAATCCAAGAGATGGAAGCGTCTTGATAGGGAAATTATGGGAAGTCGTGAATACGTCCAAACGAGGAGAATAGTAAGCGTTTGTTGAAGAATCCAGCTGGATCATCTCAAGGAGGGTGGTCAGCCCATAATGAAGTCCGGCATCTGTGCATGATTTAATCATGGATCAGGTTTTCCTGGATGTTGGGAGAATATACTTCCGGGTTTTCGGAACAAACTACTGTCGATCATCATCAGGATAACACTACATCAGTTATGTTCCCCTTTGCCACAAACGGTTTGATTTTATCCAGGGACCCACTCTTTTGTAATGGAACTCGAATTTGAAGTGCCCACATCCGGGAAATCCTCCCATTAGAACCGTTTGTCAAAAAGGGTCATCTCACGAGGAGCCGGGACGATGGCTGGAAGGGGTGTTCTCCTGGGCCTGTAGCCCGATTATTGAGACAGGTCAAAAGGACGATCACCAAGATGAAAGCCAGCCATGGCCTGAGGGTCGGGGTAGAGGGGCGTTTTCACCGTGGCTCTGGTTGCCTTTGTTCGGGATGATCGTAACTGATGCCCTGAACAGACAGGATATGGCGTACCCGCCAGGCATACAGGGCAAGGAAGGAAAAGCAGATCACCGGGATCCAGTACCTCGTATGCGATGCCTGTCAGATCTGCTTCGCAGAGCCTTGAAGTGGTGGGATGAATGCGCTACCCAGGATCATCATGACCAGAAGGAAGACCCCTGGTTGCTAGATTGTCCCAGGCCAGCGATAGACAGACTGGAAGATACATGGCCACATAATAGAACAGAAGAGACCACCTGAAACAAAGGCGTGATTCGGCCTATTGACCCATCCAGTAGAATTCCTGCAACCATCATGATCATGCCGAGGATACTGAACAGGATGAGGCTGCGGGCAGGCTTGTCATTGCCCATAAAGAATCCCAGGGATGCAAATGAAGACAAAAGGCAGATGACCACATAAGGTCTGTCATGGGACTTCCCTTCAAGCTGTTAACAAACAGTATAACGGCATAAGCGATCATAGGGACGACAACCCATAAGATTCGTTTGAGGTTTTTGGAGACATTGAATACCCCGATAGAGCCTGTCCACCGGCCAATCATCAGGCTTCCCCAGTACAGACTGATATAGTGCACGGTTTGGGTGTGATCCAGTCCAAGGATGCTGGGATCGGCCATGAGCGCAGGCAGGTTGCTCTGGATGCTGACTTCGACACCGACATAGACGAAGATGGCCGCCATCCCCCAGACCAACTGGGGGAAGCGAAGTGCACCCAGATCATGACGGACTTTCTCCTTGGTGGTGATGGACGGAAGTCGGGAACGCCCCAGGATAAGCGCAAACAGGACGAGGCAACCTGCCAGGATGAGATAGGGGACCTGGACAACATCGAGGCCCTGAGTGGTCTCAGCCTGGATATTCCCAAACAGGGCCCAACTGATCAGCAGGGGTCCGGTCATGGTGCCGAGGGAATTGATTCCCTGAGCCATATTGATTCGATGTGCTCCTGTAGCGGGGTCACCGATGGCGATCCTGTAGGGATTGGCCACGATCTGCTGAAGGGTAAATCCCAGGCCAATGACAGCCAGGGCCAGTAAGAGGAGGGGAAAGGAACTCATGTTCGCAGCGGGAAAGAATAGGGCTGCGCCGCAAGCTGAGATGAGGAAGCCGATGACCAGCCCTTTTTTGTATCCGATCCGGTTGAGGGGGTCACCGATCCGGGCAGAGATCAGGAAGTAGACGAGTGAGCCAATGAAGTATGCGGCGTAAAAGGCCAGGTCCACCAGCTGGGATTGCCACTGTTGCAGAGTGAAATTCTCCTTGAAAAAGGGGATCAACACTGTGTTCGAGGCCGCCACAAATCCCCAGAAGAAAAAGACGGTGATGAGGATATACAGTGAAGAACTGCGGGTAGTTGAATGGCTGTCGGGCATTGAGGTCGTTTTAGCCGCCTAAAATAGGCCGGGTTTTTCTTTCCCAGCCCATTGAGTATAAAACAAAATGTTTTAAATTTGAACTCCGAACTCCGAACTCCGAACTCCGAACTCCGAACTCCGAACTCCGAACTCATGTCCTCACTCTTCAACCGCGCCATCCTCCATCTCGATCTCGACGCCTTCTTCGTATCCGTTGAATGTTTGAAGAACGACAGTTTGCGGGGGAAGCCGTTGATCGTCGGCGGGACGAGTGACCGCGGGGTGGTCGCTGCCTGTAGTTATGAGGCCCGACGATTCGGGGTGCATTCGGCCATGCCCATGAAGATGGCCTTGCGCCTGTGCCCGGACGCCCTGGTCTTACGCGGAGATATGGACAGCTACAGCCACTATTCGCATCTGATCACCGAGCTCATTGCCGACCAGGCACCGGTCTTCGAGAAGGCTTCTATCGATGAGTTTTATCTGGATCTGACCGGGATGGACCGATACTTCGGGTGTATGCAGTGGTCGGGCGAATTGCGTGAGCACATCATGAAAGAAAGTGGGCTGCCCATTTCCTTCGGCTTGTCGGTCAACAAGCTGGTGTCTAAAGTGGGGACGGGCGAGGTCAAGCCCAATGGAATGATCTCTGTACCGGCCGGTACAGAAAAGGGGTTTCTGGCTCCCCTGTCGACCAACAAGATTCCCGGCATCGGGAAGGAGACTTACAAGAAGCTCAGTTTTATGGGCGTGCGAACCGTCCAGGTCTTGAGTGAGATTCCGATGGGGCTGTTACAACGCGAGTTCGGGAAACATGGCCGGGACCTCTGGCGCAAAGCCAATGCCATTGATGATGCCGCTGTCGAGCCCTACGAGGAGCAAAAATCCATGTCGTCCGAGCGAACGTTTCACCAGGATACGCTGGAGGTCAACCGGGTTCGGGATATGTTGCGCGGAATGACCGAACGACTCGCCTTCGATCTGCGTAAGTCCAACAAGCTGACCAGCTGCATTACGGTGAAGATCCGCTATGCCGACTTCAATACCTACACCATGCAGCGGCGTATCAGCTATACCGCTACCGATGGCCCCTTGCAGGTCGCCACCCTGGCGCTCTTCGACCGGCTTTACCAACGCCGGCAACTGATCCGTCTGATCGGCGTGAAATTCAGTGGCCTGGTCCAGGGGCACTACCAGATCGACCTGTTCGAGGATACCCTCGAGGAAGTCCACCTGATGCAGGCTATGGACCGGATTCGCAATCGCTTCGGCAACCAGGCCGTGATGCGGGCCAGTGGGCTGGGGTAGAGTGAGCAATAAGGGGCCGAAGGCATCAACTGCTGTCAAAGGATACGGAAAGAGAAGATCATCGGTATATTGGACCTGAAAGAAGTTGGACCTCAATCGCATCTGTGGAACAAACACCATCCATTTCCTCATTTCTTGCCAGACGTCCTCTGGCCACGTGCTACAAAGCCCCGGGAAGGATCAATATCATCGGCGAGCATACAGACTATAATGACGGGTTTGTTCTACCAGGGGCATCTCACCTCCACCTGACCTTTGCCGTAGAGCCCACGTTAAGTAAAGAACTGCAGGTACATGCATGTCGCTATGCAGAAACGGTTACGATAGACTTGGAAGATCCCACCATTGTTATGGATCACTGGTCGAGATATGTCGCCGCAGTAGTGCATACCGCCCATGCCCACAACCTCCCACTTGCCGGACTGGAGATTATCTTCGAAGGGGATCTGCCGGCAGGAGCAGGGATGTCTTCCTCATCAGCATTGACCTGTGGACTCATCTTTATCCTGAATCATCAAGGTGATTGGAAATTGCCATTGGAGAAGATGATCGCCATGGCTCAGGAAAGTGAGCACCGCACCGGTGTACGTGGAGGGATCATGGATCAGTTTGCCATCTTCTCGGCGCGCCGTCAGGAAGCGATATTGCTGGATTGCAGAAGCCTGGAAACGCAATACGTACCGATTCCTCAGGAAGGAGCTTCCTGGTATTTGATTGACAGCGGGGTCCATCACAATCTGGTGGATTCGCCCTACAATCAAAGACGGGAGGCTTGTGAACGGATCGTCACCCTGGCAGCCAGGAGAGACCGTCGAGTAAAAGCACTGCGTGACCTGGACATGAATACGCTCCATGATCTGATAATAGAAGCCTCCAGGGAGGACTATGCGATGGCACGCCATGTGGTGACAGAGAATGATCGGGTGCTGCAGATGGCAGAGGCCCTTCGACATCAAGACTGGGCTACCGCAGGATCATTACTGGTCCAAAGCCATCAGAGTCTCCGCGATGATTACCAGGTGTCCTGTCTCGAATTGGATTTTCTAGTCGACACCCTGATCGCGCTTCCGGGAGTGTTCGGGGCCCGGCTGATGGGCGCCGGCTTTGGAGGCAGTGTTCTTTTTCTGGCAGAAGCGCACCACTTTGAAACCATCCAATTGGCCATCTCGACCGCATATGAAGAGCAGTTTGACCGCCCTTGTAAGGTATACAGTATAGCGTTAGATGATGGTGTTCAAATAATTGAACATCAATAAAATAAAGTAAGAGATGAATAGAAGAGATTTCGTGCGTTCTTCAGCTATGCTCGGTGCCGGGCTCAGTTTGCCGTTCTCATCCGTATTGGCATCCGGGCCGAAAGAAGTGTTGCACGTGGGACTGATCGGTACTGGAATGCGTGGACAAGGGCATCTCGATGCTATTGCTCAGCGTAAGGATTGTCGGGTAGTGGCCTACTGTGATGTGGATACACGGATGCTAGAGCGCACCAAAGAGCTTGTAGCCAAGCGAGAGATACCACAACCTGTGGTCTACTCAGGGTCCAATGATGTCTGGAAGGAGATGCTGGAGAAGGAGGACCTGGATGCTGTCATTATTTCGACGCCATGGGAATGGCATGTGCCGATGGCCATTTCCGCCCTGGAGAAGGACCTCTATGTGGGCATGGAAGTAGGAGGTGCGTTCAGTGTGGAAGAATGCTGGGAGTTGGTTCATACTGAAGAAGGGAGTCGAGGGAAACTGTTCTTTCTCGAAAATGTCTGTTATCGGCGGGATGTCATGGCTGTTTTGCAAATGGTCAGAGAAGGACTTTTTGGAGATCTGGTGCACTTTCAGGGAGGCTATCAGCACGACTTGCGAGCAGTCAAACTGAACGATGGTAAACAACCCTATGGGGGAGGGGTCGAGTTTGGAGAAAAGGGCTTTTCAGAAGCAAAATGGCGCACCAGTCATTCGGTGCACCGCAATGGCGAACTCTATCCTACACATGGCCTTGGGCCAGTGGCGATGATGGCCAATGTCCATCGGGGAAACAGGATGACCCATCTGACGGCAATGTCCAGCCAATCCAGGGGACTTCACGACTATATTATTCATCACCCGAAAGGAGGACCTGATCATCCGAATGCCCAGGTTCGATTTGCATTGGGCGATGTGGTGACCACCATGATCCAATGTCAGAATGGTGAGAGTATACTCCTGCAACATGACACCTCACTCCCCAGGCCTTATTCTCTCGGGTTCCGTGTCCAGGGAACAAAGGGACTGTGGATGGACGTCCATCAATCCCTGCATTTGGAGGGGAGTAGTCCAGCCCACCGATGGGAAGATGCGGCCCCATGGTTGGAAAAGTATGATCATCCCCTCTGGAAAAAATACGCAGATCTGGCAACGGGTGCGGGACATGGCGGGATGGATTGGTTCCTGATCAACAGCTTTGTTGAACATGCGAAACGTGGACAGCATCCCCCCATTGATGTTTATGATGCTGCAGCCTGGATGGTCATTACGCCGTTAAGTGAACGCTCTATCGCTCAAGGCTCCTCGCCACAGATTATTCCTGATTTTACCAATGGCCGCTGGATAAATCGAAGCCCTTCGTTTGGCATCCAAGAAGATTATTAAATTTGATGAACCACAACTATCAGATGATGATCAATCGTACCCTTGGATTTCTGTTTTGTCTTTTCTTATTCACCCTTGGACAAGCCACTGCACAAAGCGGAGAATATTGCATCCAGGGTCGATTCGCTGAAGCTCCGTACTTCACCACAAATGAAATTGTCGAACTGAAAGATGTGACCTACGGTGAGGCTATGCGTTGGCCGTCCACCATTGTGGATACCCTTAAAATGGATGTCTATATGCCAGACCCGTCAATTGATCCTCTGGCGAAACGACCCTTTATCATGCTGGTTCACGGGGGTGCATTTTATGGTGGCCAGCGTCAGGACATGCAGAGTCTCTGCCGGGAATATGCTCGGAGAGGATATGTCGCAGCAACCATGAGTTATCGCCTTGGCTGGGATTGTGACCCCAACTCAGGATTACTCATTTGCTTTTACTGTGGGCCTCAAGCGGATAAGTTGAAGGTGGCCGCCTATCGATCTGTTCAGGATACACGCGCAGCACTCCGCTACATCGCATTTCATGCGAATGACTATGGGATCGATGCGGACAATTTTTTCGTAGGTGGAACCAGTGCAGGTAGTGTGGCTGCTATTCATGCTGCCTTCCTCGATCAAGAGCAAGCAGATCTCTTTTGCCCAGAATGCGTCCCCGCTGTCGGCCAGTTGGATTCTGGTGTCAACATGGTACAAGCGCCCTATACGATTCAGGGCGTGGTCAATAATTGTGGGGCCGTCATGAACCTGGACATCTTTGCAGCAGGACTCCCTATGCCAATGATCAGTTTTCACGACGATGGGGATTGTATCGTTCCTTCCGGTTATGGTTATGCTCTTGGATGCCTCAATTGTCAGGACTTTTTCCTGGCACATGGCTCAAAAGAAATGAAGGCCAAGTCTGAAGAATCGGGAAACTGTTTTGAAATGAACTTGAGGTTGAACAGTTTGAATCACTGTTCTTATCCAAATGCCACGATCATTTCCCGCAGCAGTTGTTTCCTGAAAAGCATATTATGCGGCACATGCGAAAGTGCATCCAGTAATGACGTCAATAATACCGCCTCCTGCCTGGAATTGGGCGGCCCGACTGCTCTGGATGAAAATGTAAAGAGTCAACCTGGATTCAGGATCTATCCGAATCCAGTACGTGGACAGGTCTGGATGGACTTGCACGGTTTTCCATCAGATCAGGAAGTGAGAATGGAAGTATTCAATAGTCTGGGCATACGTGTGGCCATGCAACAGCTGTTACCCGGTGGTCATCATTCGATTGACCTGCATCATCTTCTTCCGGGGATGTATACCGTATTTGCCGTTCAGGACAAGCTACAGGTGTCCCCCCAAACGTTGATCATTCAATAGTGAAAATGGCCTAGTGACGATTGGGTCACATTTCACGCAGGAAGAAGAAATAGACCAAGGCAACCAGGATCAGTGTGATGATGACCAGGGTTGTTGTAAACTTCTTGAAATCGCGCTGATCTTTCACCGCAATCCTTGCTTTTCGCTTTGACATAGTTCAATTGCTTTACTGGTTAAAAATAGTGGATTTCCACTCGGGAATACAAGGGTGGGCAAATAAAAATGCTATAAATGGGTCATCGATTCAGATAGAAGTCCACGATTCGCTCGTCTACACGAATATCCTGAGGCCGGATTGGCTGTCGTAAGGAAATGCCATCCAGGGTTCTGCATCGCGATAGGGCAACATAAAGTTGACCATGTTCAAACATTCCTCCGCTGAGATCCAATATCACTTTGTCAAAAGTCTGGCCCTGACTCTTATGGATGGTCACAGCCCAGGCTAGCCGGAGGGGTAATTGCTCAAATGTGCCCACTGTATCCCGGGTCAATGCGCCCCCGTCTCCGGCCGAAAAGCCGTACCGGATGATCTCCCAGGTGATGGCATTGACTTTCAATGCTCTTGGCTCCTGACCTTCACGGGGAATGGAGACCATCACATGGTTTGTTGTGATTGATGTGACCGTGCCGATGGTACCGTTGACAAATGCCCCTTCAGGATCATTGCGAATGAACATGACCTGTGCACCGTCACGAAGACGGAGCAAGGCATCTGTAGGGTAGACGCTTGCATTGAATTTTCCAGTGATCGTCGCATTGAAGATATGCTCTTGCCCCGGCAAACTCTCCAGATATCCCTGGTTGATTCGGTCTACCTTATAATTTCGGGCAGCGAGGATCAAGCTGAATGAACCAGGTTCAGCCCCGGGGTCCACACGTTCATTGAGTTCAGCCAGCGTATCTGCATCGGCTTCCTGGGTTCGGATATCCTCCAGTAACCGAAGGAATCGTTTCTCCTGTTGGCGATACACTTCCTGTAATTCAATCTTATCCCAGTGAAATGGAGGTTGAAGGCACTTGGCAGAAAAGAAATAGGGTGAGTCATACGCCCAGGAGTGGAGGATGCCCGCCTCATCTCGTGTGACGACCGGTGGCAATTGAAACAGATCTCCGAACATCACCAGCTGTACTCCGCCAAAAGGGAGGATGGATGCGCGATTGATCCGTAAACATAGATCGATCCTGTCCAGTAGATCAGCACGAAGCATAGAGATCTCATCGATCACCAGGACTTCGATCCGTTGATACAATTTTGCATAGCGACTCTTCTTGACCTCATGAGGGCCGAAAAGATGTGGTGGAAATCCGAAAAAAGAATGGATCGTTTGTCCCCCTGCCTGCAATGCAGCTACGCCAGTGGGGGCCACTACGACAGTTTTTTTTCGGGTAGAAGCTGCAAATAATCGTAACAAAGTTGACTTACCCGTGCCAGCCCGACCAGTAATGAAAAGATGATCCGGACTATGTTCCAGTCGATCCAGTATCTCATGGAAGATAGGACTGACCTGGAGTGGAGTGAATGTCATATTCTCAGCAAATCAAAGAGGTCGAACCAGATAGATGACCACCGGAAAATGGTCGCTGTAGCCGGAGATATATTCATCAAAATCAAAGGTCCGAAAGGGATAGCCCCTGTAATGTCCCATGGGCTGGATCAGGTAGGGGGGATTATAAATGGTCGATTTGTAGTAAAAATATCGGTTCTGCGACTTGGCGATCAGGGATTCGGAGACCAGAATCTGATCAAACAGACTCCAGGCATCCCGATAGGCCAGTGTGCCGATTCCCTTTTTATAATATTGTGTCCAGGGATTGAAGAATTCACCGGGGCGAACACTTTCTTTCTTCTTTTTCCCTCGAACATGACGAGTGACACTGTGGTTGACAGGATCATCATTGAAATCGCCCATGATCAGAATGCCCGCCGTAGGGTCGATAGCTCTCAAGGAATCAGCAATCATTTGATTGACCTGGGCGGCAGCATTCCGCATTGGACGGGTAGCCTTTTCCCCACCACGTCTGGACGGCCAATGGTTGACCAGGACATGTAGTGGTTGATCGCCCATTTGACCATGAACATGCAGTACATCCCGTGTGATCACTTTTCCACCTTCTGCATTGGTCAGGTCCATCCGGATAGCTTGACTCCCCAGAACCTGGAAATACTTTTCTTGATACAGAAGGGCGACGTCGATTCCTCTAAAATCTGGTGAGTCATAATGGACGATTTGATACTCCCGGCCGGCAATGACTTCTTCGCGCACAAAGTCCTCAAGCACAGACCGGTTTTCGACCTCCGCCACCCCCAGGATGGCTGGACCATCCGGAGTTAAATCTGTTCCCAACTCACTGACCACCCGGGCCAGGTTTTTCAGTTTTTCCCGATATCGAACAGGTGTCCATTGTCGGGTACCTTCCGGGGTGAATTCAGTATCACGTACATCTGGGGTGTCCAACGTATCGAATAGATTTTCAAAATTGTAAAATCCCACCGATACGACCTGGTATTGTTGAGCCGAACACCAGTGGTATGAGATGACGAAGAGGAGGACAAGGATCTGCTTCATGAGGTAAAAGTACGATGATGAAAAGGGTCGTACGTCACTTTTCTATTAATTATTGATCTCCCGTTGGTCGGATTAAAGGGTTGCTGTACCTTAGCTTCACTTTGCTAATACTATGGTTCGATCAACCCTTGTTTTCCTCTATTTTGCTCTGCTGTCTATCCCTCTTCATGCTCAAGTGATCTCTATCCAGGGGCGCGTTGTGGATGAAGTGACCGGTACAGGAATTGCGGATGCGGTCATCGCTGTCGGCGATATGGCTTTTGGCACTCGTGCAGATGGTTCCTTTGTGCTTCGGATCAATCCGCAAATGGACAGTGAACTAACCATTAGCATGGTTGGATACAGTCCTAAGGTCATCCAGATCCCCAAGGATGCCTCTGAATCCATGGAGTTGGGGGATGTCATATTGTCAAAAGGGTCTGACCGCACTCGAACCGATGAATTGATCCAGGATATTCCCGTGATCGAACTGACGGAGTCAGACTTTGATGAGAATGCAGCTGGCAATGTCTCTGGTCTCTTGCAAGCAGCTCGTGATCCATTTATCAGTGCAGCCGCCTTCCAGTTTTCTGCAGCTCGCTTTCGGATTCGTGGTTATGAATCCAGATATACAACTGTCCTGTTAAATGGGGTAAGTGCAAATGACCCGGGCAATGGAGATGTGTTCTGGAGTGAGTGGGCAGGTTTGAATGACGTGATGCGTGCCAATGAGAATCAGGTCGGATTGTCTTTCCAGGGTGAATCAATCGCCAACATTGGTGGGATCACCACATTTGATACCCGAGCTCACCGTCAACGGAAACAGATCCGTGCGGGTTATGCCAGCTCAAACCGTACATATCGGAACAGGGCGATGGTCACCTGGTCGACGGGTTGGTTGAAAAATGATTGGGCAGTTTCTGTGTCCGGTTCCCGACGCTGGGGCCAGGAAGGCTATATCCCGGGTACTCACTTTGATGGCTGGTCCTATTTCATGTCAGTCGACAAACGATTAGCCAAGAATCATCTGCTCAATTTGACTGTCCTCGGTGCGCCCGTCAATAGAGGACGTTCAATTGCCAATACAAAGGAGCAAAATGAAATCTCTGGTTCAAACTACTACAACCCATATTGGGGAAAGCAGGAAGGTGAAGTACGAAACAGCAGGGTAGTGGATGCCCATCAGCCCATCGCCATTCTGAGATACGATTGGCAAATGGACGCGACCAGCAACCTGATGGCGTCCTTCTCCTGGCAGGATGGAAAATATGGAAGCAGTGCCCTGGAGTGGGCAGATGCCCGAGACCCTCGCCCGGAGTATTATCGCCGCTGGCCCAGTAGCATTGATGATCCCGAATCTTCTGCTCAGGTCAAAGATGCCTTGATGAATGATGAGTCGCTTCGTCAAGTGGATTGGACCTATCTCTACAATACCAACTATAACAGTCCTGCCACTATCCAGAATGTGGATGGTATCGCAGGCAATTCGGTTTCCGGCCTTCGCTCCAAGTATATGTTGCAGGAATACCGCAGCGATGCACGTACGTTGCAAGGACGAGTGGTCTATATGAAGAGCCTGAACAACCGCCACCTGATCAGCGCTGGTTTACAAGGACAACAGTTACAAACCGATTATTTCAAATCGGTTCTGGATCTGCTTGGTGGAGACTTTTGGCTGGACATCGACAGATTTGCCGAGTTTGACTTCCCGAACAACCCCGAGATTCTCCAGAATGACCTGGATCGCCCCAACCATCTCGTGCGGGAAGGAGACAAGTTCGGATACGATTACCAGATCAGGTCCCAAAACTATCAGGGCTGGGCACAAGCAAATTTCTCCGGCAGTCGCGTGGACGGGTTTATTGGTGCCGAGCTAGGTATGACCAGCTTTTACCGACAAGGCAACACACGCAATGGCCGCTTTCCTGACAACTCCCAGGGGAAATCTGAAGTGCTCGATTTTCTCACCTGGACGGGTAAGGGTGGTCTGACCTATAAGATCAATGGTCGGAACTATATCACCGGTGCCATCTTCGCGGCGGCCAATGCCCCGGATTTTACCAATGCCTTTGTATCCCCCCGAACTCGCGATCAGGTGGTTCCGGATATACCAACGGAGAAGGTCTACAGTGGTGAGCTGACTTACCGCTTGCAAGCACCAAACTTCAAATTCAGAGCCACCGGTTATCTCACTGAGATCAGGGATCAAACGGATGTCATCACGTTCTTTAATGACCTGGAGAATACCTTTGGTAACTATATCCTCAGCGGGTTGAATAGGCGGCATATCGGCACCGAATGGGGTGCAGAATGGAAACTCACTCCTGCCGTGACGGTCAATAGCGCTGTCGCGCTGGGACAATATTATTATACAGATCGGGCCCTCGCTTCAGTTGTCCAGGATAACACGGGAGAGTATGTTTACCAGGATCGCACCGTCTACCTCAAGAACTTCCATATGGATGGGATGCCTCAGGAAGCCTTTTCCCTGGGGGTCACCTATAACAGCAGTAAATTCTGGTTTGCCAATATTCAGTTGAACTATTTCCGAAAGTCATTCCTGGATTTTTCACCGGACAGACGGACTGCTGCGGCAGTCGACGGTGTGGAACAGGGATCTGATCAATGGAATGATATCCTGCATCAGGAAGAGCTTCCGGATGGGTTCATGTTGAATGTCTTTGGCGGAAAATCCTGGAAGGTCAAGGATACCTATTTATACCTCAATGTCGGGGTGAACAATATTCTGAACAATACTGATTTCATCACCGGTGGGTTTGAACAGTTGCGTTTTGACGATGAGTCCCGTGATGTTGGTCGTTTTCCCAACCGGTACTTCTACGCATTTGGTCTGAATTATTTCATCAACTTTAGTGTTCGCATCTAATCGCTTATGAAACGTCTATTTTCCTACCTCCTTCTGGTTGGCCTGCTGGTGCCCGTGGCCTGTGTGGATCTCGATTTTGATGAACCACCTCCCGGCGGTGAAGCGATTGATATTACAGCCAATGCGACGATCCAGGATCTAAAATCCTGGTATGTTCCAGGTGCGTTTACCGATATCACGGATGAGTTGATCATTCGGGGTATTGTCATAGCTGACGATGCTTCCGGCAACTTCTACAAGACCATCGTGATCCAGGATGAAACCGCGGGAATTGAAGTAAAACTCAACTCTGTTGGCTTGGCAAATGACTACCCGATTGGTCGGGAAATTTTCATACGATGCCGTGGCCTGGTGATCAGCGATTATAACGGACTGGTCCAGTTAGGTGGTGGCACCTATGATGATGCCGGACAAACCCGCCTCTCCGGGATCGAAGAAGCCCTCTTGAAGGACTATTTGGTAGCCGGCAAACGCGACCAGTTTGTCACCCCGAAAGTAAAAGGGATCAAGGATGTCAATACCAATGACATGAGCACCTTGATTCAGCTGACTGATGTCCAGTTTATTCAATCCGATGCAGGAGAAACTTTTGCCGATCCGGTGACACAATTTTCAGTGAACCACCTGGTCGAAGATTGCACCGGAAATACTGTTCTTTTGCGGACAAGCGGATATGCTGACTTTGCAGGAGAATTGACCCCAACCGGAAAAGGAACGCTGGTGGCTCTGGTGGGTGTATTTGGTAGTGACCTTCAATTATTCATTCGCGACCAGAACGATGTAGATATGACCGCAGCCCGTTGCGGACAGAGTGGGGTGACCCCGAATGGTACGATCGCCGATTTGAAAGCACTGTATCAATCCGGTGAATTCACCACGATTTCACAAGATCTTATCGTTGGTGGAGTTGTAACCATGGATGATCAATCCGGAAACTACTACAAGACGATCGTCATTCAGGATGCCACTGCGGGCATCGAGATCAAGATCAATGCATTTGACCTGTTTCAGGATTTTGGTGTCGGACGCGAAGTTTTTCTGAAGTGTAAGAACCTGGTGATCAGCGATTATTTTGGTTTGATCCAGATCGGCGGAGGGACCTATACCGATACGAATGGTAACCTGCGCCTCGGTGGTATTGAAGAGGCAAATGTCTCGACTCATGTGATCGCCGGGCAGTCTGGACAGACGGTAACCCCTTTGGTTAAAAATATTGATCAAATCGGAATGGATGATGTCAGCAAGCTGGTGCGCATTCAGGCAGCACAATTGACTGATGCAGATGCAGGCAAGACCTATGCAGATGCTGTTGGCAAGTTTTCGGTCAACCTGAATATTGAAGATTGTGATGATAACACCATTCTTTTACGGACAAGTGGATATGCGGATTTTGCCGGCCAGAACACTCCGAATGGCAATGGTACGATAACAGGCATCCTGGCTATTTATAATGGTGACTTTCAATTATTTATTCGCAGCCCCCAGGATCTGTCCATGTCTGGAATGCGTTGCGATGGTGGCGGGCCTAGCGGAGGTGATGTCGATGAGGATTTTGAATCCGTTGGAAATAATGCCGATGTCTCTTTGAATGGATGGCTTAATGTGGCGACAAAAGGAACCCGTGTTTGGCGAGGTAAAACCTTTAGTGGGAATACCTATGTTCAGGCTACCGCCTATAATGATACCGATCCAGAGATGGAAACCTGGTTGATTACCCCGGCTATTGACCTGTCCGTTGCGAAAAAATTATCCTTCCGGAGTTCTGTTGCATTCTGGGTGCATGATGCAGGCTCAGTTCTGATCTCCACTGATTTTAACGGGACGAATATTGGTGGAGCGACCTGGAACTCTCTGGCCGCACAACTGCCCACTTCATCTACCACAGACTATGATTGGGTGAATTCAGGTGAAGTTGATCTTTCCGCGTATAGCGGTACGGGATATATTGCCTTTAGGTACAATGGAAACGGCCCGGGTGGGCAAACGACGACCTTTATTCTTGATGATATATTGGTCCAGGATAAATAGGATGCAGGATCAACGACAGACCTTTTACAGAAGGCCAGCATTTGTGCTGGCTTTTCTGGCTTATAGCCTGGCGGCTATTGGACAGACACCCATCAATCTGGCCCGGACTTTCCAGGAAGGAACATCCGTCACCATTTCTGGCCGGGTGACCAATGGCCAGGAGTTGGGGACAATCCGATATGTGGAGGATGGTACTGGTGGATTGCCAGCATATCCAGGCACGGGATCTGTGAGTGGTTTTGCCAACCAGGTGACTCGTGGAGATAGCATCACCGTGACCGGGGTATTAGTGGATTACAACGGATTATTGGAGTTGAGTCCGGTAACTGGATTTGTGGTCCATTCAAAAGGAAATATTTTGCCAGATCCGCCATCCAGAATGATCTCCGATATTCAGGAGAATCTGGAAGGAACGCTTGCCCGATTTGAAGCAGTGACCTTTCTGGAGTCTGGTGACTTCAAAGGAAATTCCACCTATACCATCAAAGATGCAAGTGGTGCCCAAGCCGATGTCTATGTGCGCAATGGGCAGGATCTGGTTGGACTGCCGATACCGACAGCTCCGGTAGATCTGATCGGCATCCTTTCAGCCTATTTTGGATATCAGATCTTGCCACGGGATATGCAGGATATCATTCCGGCGACGGATTTATTTTTCACTCGCGATATCCGGCAAACTGACCTGGATGCATCTTCTGTAACCCTGCACTGGGAGACCAACCTTCCGGCTACGGCACGCGTGATGATCGAGGATGTATTCGGCAACGGGAAACAAGACACTATTAATGCGAGTGCGCTCATTCATACCCATTCGATCCAGGGTTTGACCCCGGCTACATTTTATCGGGTTCAGGTCATTGCAGACCGTCCGGGAAGCATGATCAGCAGTCAGCAACGTTGGATGAGCACGGCTTCGTCCTTGCCTGGGTCAATTGCGGTTTATTTCAATCGGTCTGTCGACCAGTCCTATGCAATGGGGGCAGAGCCGATCACGACATCTGGAGATGACATTCTGGATGCCCTGATCGAGTTGATTCAACAGGCCACCCAAAGTATCGACCTGGCCATTTATAATGTCAATGAGGATGTCATCGTCAACGCATTGAATATTGCCAAGAACAAAGGAATTCAGGTGCGCTATATCGCAGCTGAATCAACTTCAAATACATCCCTTGAACCGCCTCCTGCATTTCCTGTGCTGTATGGCAATGACTGGGCCCTGATGCACAACAAGTTTGTGGTCATTGATGCAGCCATCCCTGAACAGGCGGCTGTATTTACGGGATCTATGAATTTCACCACCTCTCAGATCCTGAGTTATCCGAATAACATGGTTCTGATTCGGGATCATGCGTTGGCAAAAAATTATACCCGGGAGTTTGAAGAGATGTGGGGTAGTCAAGGGCAGGTACCGGAACCCGACTATGCGCGATTTGGATCAGAAAAATGGGATAATACGCCGCACCTCTTTAAGGTGAACGGGTCGCTTGTGGAATCCTATTTCTCACCCAGTGACTTTACCAATCGGGAGATCCTGGATGAACTGCAGAATGCGGTGTTTTCCATTCGGTTTGCATTGTTAACCTTCACAAAGGATGACCTTGCAGAAGCCATGATCCAGCAACTTCAGAACGGTCTTGAGGTGAGAGGGATCATTGAGAATATCAATGATAATGGGAGTGAATTCAATAAGATCCTCAATGCCGGGGTTGATGTGATCGATCATTCTCCCTCTATTCTTCTGCATCACAAATACGCCATCCTGGATGATGAGGTGGTCATCACGGGTTCTCATAATTGGAGCAATGCTGCAGATCAACAGAATGACGAGAATACAGTGATCATTCACGATGCCTTGGTTGCCAACCAGTTCAGACAGGAATTCGAGGCTAGATGGGGAGAAATTCCAGTATCCACAACGGATCCGGATCCATTTGCCAGCCAATGGAATGGCACCATTCAGTCTGGGACGCTCTTTTTATTCGGTAAGGGTGATCGCTATGGATCCACCGAGATCGAATTGATCGATATGTTCGGAAGAGTCGTCGTCCGTCATTCGATCTGGAAAAATGTCGGAATGCACACCTATTCCATTCCTGTACCTGCACTTCCAGCCGGTCAGTACCTGGTGAAGTTTCCGTTTGCAGATTACCGTCAAAGTTTCATTGTACCGGTCACCAGGTGATGATGAGTGAAACCGTGTTTCACTTCCAGCAATTTTCCATCTGTCATGAACATTCCGCCATGAAGGTGGGCACAGATGGAATTCTGTTGGGGGCATGGTCAACCCCAATCACTCAAACATCCAAAATTCTGGATGTCGGAACCGGGACAGGACTGATTGCACTGATGATGGCACAGCGTTTCCCTGCTACCGTTATCGAGGCAGTTGAACTGGATGGTGGAGCGGCTCAGGATGCAAGCACTAATTTCAACTCAAGCCCCTGGCAGGATCGCCTGACTTTGCATCATGCAGATGTACGAGTATGGGCACAAGCGGCCGACCGAGAACGGGTGGATCATCTGGTGTCTAACCCGCCATTTTTTCAATCGGGGATGCCACCCCAATCAGATGGTCGCCAGATGGCCCGTCATCAGGGGAGTCTCCACCTTGCAGATCTTTTTTGGATGGGGGAGCGACTACTCACACCTGAAGGGCGTCTGGAATTAATTCTGCCGTGGGAATCGCTGGAGTCGCTGAGGGCGATTGGCCGCGAGAGTGGTTTTCAGGTGAACAGGCTTGTCAGGATCAGAGCCAGACCCCAAAAGCCGATCACTCGGATGTTGGTCTCCCTGTCCAGACAGCCAAGTCGTCTTCAGGAAGAAGAATTGACAGTCCGATTGACAGAAGGCAATGCCTACTCCCCAGACTTTATTCGTCTGACCTCCAGATTCTATTTACCGGGTCAATCTATAGATCAAGTCCCTTCCATGAAAACAGGAAAAGAAAGGGGGGCAAGCGATTCCGCTTACCCCCCTTTGATCAATTGACGGTAGTGGGTGTTTCCTGTTCTGCCAGGATTTTTTTGGCACAATCCAGGATACGTGTGTCTGTCAGCTCAACATAGCCGCCTTGTGGGCCAGGTTGTACATGCTTCTCGACTAATTCACCGTTCTCGTCATATTTGTTGGCACCGAAATAGTTCCTTACGGTCTGCTCATCAAGTTCCAGATCGTCTGCGATCCGCTTGACGCTACCAGTGGGCAAGGAGTGCTTTATTTTGCGTAATTCTTCAAATGTAATGTACATGGCAAAGAAGTTTTTCTTGATTGGAAAGTTAAGCCATTGTACAGGGATACCAAAACTTTTTAAGGGAAAAAAGAGAATTCTAATCACCTTTCCATCCAACTGGACGAATCACGGGACAGACCTCCTTTAAGGAGGGTGTAAGTGACAAATCCTGGAACCGTTATCTGACCAACGTAACTTCTCCGCGTTCAAGTTTGGTAACCAACTGTCCACAGGCTTCAAAAGTCATTTCCAGACGATAGACATAGCTGTCTGAAGGCAGGTCTTCATTCTGAAATTGCCCATTCCAACCTTCTGAGGGATCCCTTGTCTGAAAAACCTCCTTGCCCCATCGGGAATGGATGGTCATTCGGTATTCGGTGACCGGTGTCCGAAGTAAAGGCCTGAACTCATCATTAGTGCCGTCCCGATTGGGCGTGAATACATTAGGTATGGCAAAGAAAGTGTCGGATTCAATCGGCATAAGATTGATCTCCACTGTAGCCTGGAGGGTATCCCAGGTATTGACTGCCAGAATTTGTGTCGTCTGTGGCCCTTGCCAGGTGATAGAGTCTCCAGTCCCCAGGAATAGGGTGTCCTCTTGAATGGCATACCAATCCATATCAAACGGGCCTTGACAATCCACATGGTTGGTCAACCGGAGTACAACAGGAACATTCGGACAGACCGCCTCTGTCGGCAGGATGCGCGGGATTGGACGGATGCGGATATCATCAATATGATAATATGCATGGCTGCCGCCCCCGTTTTGGAGATCAAAGATATTTGCTCCCGTCGGGGAGGCGATGGTGGTCATATTTCCAATGATCAATCCATTCGCTGCTGATTCTGCCTGGAAGGGCAAGCTGACTTGCTGGTAATCCAGCGCATCCAGACTTTTTAAAGGGTCAGAATCCTCAACCACAAGCAGATTGATGTCGGTTGGTGACACAGTTGATCCTGAAGGCATATAAGTTGTATCCGTGAGCCAGAGGAAGATAGACTGACTGGCCAGCCCTGACCCCTCAGACAGTTGCCAGGCCAGGCTGAGTTCATAGGATTCGCCTTTAGTCAAAGGAGCGCAAAGTGCATAGATTGGATTTTCCATTTTGGGGCTCGCAAAGAAACCACCATGCGCAGTCCCGGAAAAGGGGGAGTTACAGCGATGATCTGCCGAGCCATTTGCGGTAGCAATCCCGGGAGGGTTGACGGGATTCATAGGTGGCGGTGTAACGCTGAACGGATAAAGCTCTCGAAAACAGGGGTCGCTGGGATTCGGTATACTCGGATAGGGCGTGAAGATCTCATGATCCCCGTTGCGTAACAGTGTTTGTGCAGGAAGGGTCACCGAAGTGCAGAGTGCGATGACCACGGTGAGGATCGTGCAGTAGGATAGTGTTTTCATAAAGTGATTTCGCCTTGTAGATAGGTATAACATTCGCCTTTTAGAATGACTCTGTCTTTATCGAGTGTACATTGGATGGATGCCCCTCTGGGAGATGCCTGGAAGGCGGATAATTGTTCTCTTCCAGTTCGCAGGGACCAGAAACGTGTCAGCGTAGTGTGAGCGGAGCCCGTAGCGGGATCCTCTTGTATACCGCTCTGAGGATAAAAGCAACGGCTGATAAAATCATACTGATCATCAGCGGCTGTCACAATCAAGCCTCTGCCTTTCAAGCGTCCGATCAGGGTGTAATCGGGATTGAGTTGGCGCAATGTGTCACTATCCTCAATCAAAGCCAAAAAGTCATCCCTTCCTTTCCAGAATTCGAGAACATCTACCCCCAAAGCATCAAACATAAACGGAGGGATGTCAAACGCTTTGAGTTCATCTGCCGGTAGATCCAGAGCATAACCATCTTCCATGCAATCGACGTGCAACCATCCACTTCTCGACCAAAATCGAATCCGGGATTCTTCCACCTTCAAGTGATGTCGGAGGACATGTGCACTGGCCATAGTGGCATGGCCACACAAATTGACTTCAATGGTTGGAGTGAACCATCGGATATGATAGGCTCCTTTGATGGACAATATGAAGGCTGTTTCCGCCTGATTGTTTTCCTGGGCGATCTGTTGCATCAACCGGTCTTCTGGCCATTCCAATACCGGAATGACAGCGGCCGGGTTGCCGGAAAAACGACCGGTAGCAAATGCATCAACAACATAGATCGGCAACTCCATTTGTCAGGTTTTCCGCAAAGTAAGGAATTCATTTTCTCTTTACGGTTTATCTCACCCGGACCGAGGGTTTTCTCCGGCCACCGCGAACCGGACAGCCAGAGAGTTGTTACTTTTGTCACTCGTTATGACTATGCAACACCCATCCTCCCTCCAAGCCATCCTTTCTGACAAATCATTGGATGCTCAATTATTGTCCATCGCGAGCAAAGTTGCCGCTGATCAACGAATCTCTGATACGGACTGTCAAGTCCTGTTTGAAAAGGGAGAGCTCGGCTTTCTCGGAGCTTTGGCCAACCACATCCGGGAGCGAAAGCATGGTGCCCGGACATATTTCAACCGGAACTTCCATATTGAACCGACCAACGTCTGCATCTACACCTGTAATTTTTGTTCCTACTCCAGGCTGATCAAGCAGAGGGAAGACGGATGGGAGTACTCCATGGATGATATGATGGACATGGTCAAAGCCTATGATGGCCAGCCCGTGACAGAGGTGCATATTGTCGGCGGAGTCATGCCCCAATACAATCTGGCCTTCTATACGGAGCTTTTTAGCAAGATCAGAGCCCATCGCCCTGATCTGCATATCAAAGGGCTGACACCAGTTGAATATTATTACATCTTCAAAAAGGGCAAAGTCTCCTATGAGGAGGGATTCAAACAGTTGATTGAAGCTGGTCTGGATTCTATGCCCGGAGGTGGTGCCGAGATTTTTCACCCGGAGATCAGAAAAGAGATTGCTTCCGACAAATGTACCGGAGAACAATGGCTGGATATTCACAAAGTGTGGCACCAGTTGGGCAAGCGCAGTAATGCCACCATTCTCTATGGGCATATTGAGACATACGCTCATCGGGTACATCATATGTCGCTATTGAGGGACTTACAAGATGAGACGGGTGGATTTCAAACGTTCATTCCCCTCAAATTCAGGAATCAGGAAAATCAGATGTCGCATATTCCGGAGGTCACCACCGTGGAGGATCTGCGCAATTATGCCATTAGTCGGATCTATCTGGACAACTTTGACCATATCAAGGCCTATTGGCCTATGATCGGTCGGACGGTAGCGCAAATGTCTCTGGCCTTTGGTGTGGATGACATCGATGGGACCATTGATGATACCACAAAGATTTATTCGATGGCGGGCTCGGAAGAACAGAACCCGGCTCTCTCTACTCAAGATCTTGTTCAGTTGATCAAAGCCGTCAATCGACAACCCATAGAGCGGGATACCTTATATCAGGTCATAGAGGACTATACAGATCATGTTTTTGCTGACGAAGTGGTATATCGTGGATATACGGCCCTTCCAGTTGTCCCATCCTGATGCAGAAAGAGATCTTTATTATTCGTCACGGTGAGACTGAGCTCAATCGCCTGGGGATTGTCCAGGGATGCGGTGTTGATCCCTCCCTCAATGATACTGGCAGGGATCAGGCACGTGCATTTCATACATACTATCAGGAAGTACCTTTCGATTTGGTGATCACTTCGCGTTTAAAGCGTTCCCAGGAAACGGTACAATCCTTTATCGAGAAGCCATTACCCTGGGTTCAACGTGCCGAGATCAATGAGATTTCCTGGGGGGATCATGAGGGTCAACCCAGTCGGCCGAATATGATCATTGCTTACGAACAGATGATCGAAGCATGGGCGCAAGGAGATCTGACCGCACGATTGAAGAACGGAGAGAGTGCGGGTGAAATGATCATGCGTATCGATACTTTTCTCGAGGAGCTGAAAACCAGACAGGAACGACACATTCTTGTTTGCACCCATGGCCGGGCACTACGATGCATGATCTCTCGGATTCAGAAGGCTCCGGTAGCCGCCATGGAAACCGTATCGCATGCCAATACCGGACTGTATCATGTCAGCTGGGATGGCCAGAATTTTCATATCCATCAACACAACGACACCAGACATTTACAGTATGAGTAGACAGCACAGGCTGGTTCTGGTCAACTATCTGAATACCCTCCCATTGCTGGCAGGGTTGCGTTCCCAAATGGAGGAGAAGGTGGATTTGATATTGGCGCATCCTGCAGATTGTGCCAAGACCTTTTTTGCCGGTGATGCCAATATCGGATTGATCCCGGTAGGAGCACTGATCCACTTGGCGAAATGGCACAGAGTCAGCCAATATGGAATAGGCTGTGACGGACCCGTGGCCACCGTTTGCCTCTTTGGACATACTCCCATTGAAGAATGGGATCGCGTTTATCTGGATTACCAGTCACGCACATCCGTTTTACTTGCCCGCATTCTCTTGGCGGATCACTGGAAGGTCACTCTTGAGGTGCTCGCCGCGCAGCCAGGATTTGAAACAGAAATAACCGGAACCACAGGTGGGCTGATCATTGGAGATCGGGCCATTACCGCCAGGGAAACCTATCCCTTTTGTTATGACCTGGGATCTGCCTGGAAATCGTTGACCGGAATGCCATTTGTGTTTGCTGTCTGGGCGTCACTCATACCGGTAGACGTCAACCTTGAATCGGCACTGGATCACGCATTTGGAGCTGGATTGGAGCAGATTCCACAGATCGCTGCAAAGGAACAGTCACAATACCCTGCCTTCGATCTGGCCCATTATTACCAGCGAAATATTCGGTATCGTTTAGACCTGTCTCTTCTCCAAGGGATGGAGCATTTCTTCGAGCTCGCCCGGAAACTCGACTGAACTATTAGGGTGCCAGAAGGGCGGTGGACAGTCCCTCCGCCAGCCACTTCGCCAGCGCTTCCCGATTATCGGTGATCACCAATCGCCGCTGATCTTCCGGATTGCGAATATTGGCCAGTTCGATATAGACGGCTTGGGGACTGGTTTCACGAAGCGTATAGAGATCCCGGGAGGTGACCGTTCCATGGTAATCCCGACTGCTTTGGTGGATGCCGTACTTTTCCTTGAATGTCCGGTGTAATTCCTCAGCGATCGCCTTGCCGCCCTTACTTCCCCGCAAATGATAGAAGAACACATCTCGCCGCAATCCACGATTGTTGGAATCCACATGGATCTCCACGGTCGTCTGTGATCGAACCCCCTGCTTTTTATGCTTTTCATAAAAGCGGTTGACGGTGGCTGTCCGTTGGTACAAGCGTTCTTTTTGATTCAGGGGGATGACTTGATTTCCCAGCACCGTTTCATCAGTGTCGCAAGGAAGAAAAGCGTCATCGCGAATCCCATCCGAATCATCTCGGACGATCATATACACCAGTGCGCCACGTTGAATCAGCTGACGCGTCAGCCGCAGACAGACATCATATGCATACTCGTCTTCGCACAAAGTATGGCTGCTGCGTTTTCCGATGGCTCCAGGATCGGGTCCCCCATGACCACTGATGATGTAGATCACCTGGCCATCCAGTTCGTTGCTTTTTTTCTCGATTTTACTGTGAGCCGGCCCGAAAATGGCATAACCATCTTCACGGGAGACTTCTGTATCCAGAGTCGTCTCCACTTTGGTTTCCAGAATTTCGGTCAAGCAATTGAGAAAATGGAAGGGCAGCCACAGATCCTTGTCCTTTTCATAAGCATCAGAACGCTTCCCTTTTGCCTGAGCATCCCGGTTGTATTGCTGGATCTGAACAGCCAGATCGAAATCGGTAATCCCGATAGTAGATCGAATGCTCCGGCCATTGTACTCAAATCGCCGAATCGGCAATAGATAATCCTTCCCCTGGAGAAGGCCATCCGTTTTCTCCATCTGATTGAGCTTGTAAAACTCCTCTACATTGCATGAGTAAGCCTCCAGGTCGAAACGTCGAAGCAGGGCGAGTACGCCATCTCCGCGTTCTGCACGAGTGACGAGATAACTGGTCTCTTGCTGTGCTGACAACAGAGCCGCGAAGAGGAGGAAGGGGAGTAGAACGGTTAGACGCACGATACAAAGGTATATGTTTAGGAAAAGGACTGGTTACCCTTTTGTCATTCTGTTCGTCGAAATGATTTTGGCCTACCTTTGCCCCCGATGAATGGATTGATCACACAATGTTGGTCTTTATTGCGCCTGTATTGGTCACTGGAAGGTCGGAATCGCCGGACTTTGAGCGGAGTGTTTCTATATGTACTGGTGATCATGATGGTGACGTCCTATATTTTTGGTTCGCCTGACGGACCGGTGTGGTTGGGCGTCTTTTGGGTCGTGCTTTTGTTTTCCGCTGTAAATATCGGTGTACTCAGCTATACACAAGAAACGGGCGGAAGACGATTGTATTATTTTCAGTTGGCCGATCCGATCGCTGTATATCTGGCCAAATCCCTCTATATCTTGATTTTATTGTTGCTGGTTGGTTTGTTGTCCCTCCTTCTTCTTGGCCTGTTTCACGGCTGGCCGATCGTCCAACCGTTTTACTTGTGGACAGGGGTGGGCTTGGGGAGCCTGGGATTGGCATTCCTGTTCGGTTTTCTGGCTGCCATTGGCAGTCAGACCAGAAGTAGTGCCACGCTTAGTACGGTCATCAGTTTTCCCCTGGTTATTGGACTAGCTATGTTGTCTGGGAAAATCACTAAAGCCAGTCTCATGGTGGGGACAACCTGGAATATGCTCCGTGAAGATTTTCTCATGCTCTTTGGCTTGGACTTGATGATCGGCGGGTTGGGTGTCCTCCTATTTACCTACATTTGGCGGGATTGAGCCTCGGATAACATTATCGAGTGGAAAGGTTCTTTAGGTCATGCGGTTTTTAAAAACATATGGTTGGAAGTTGTTGGGAGTGCTGCTAGTAGCCTACTCCCTGATCGCGGGAATGTTGATTCCCCTGAAGCCGGGAATTCTGGAAGTATCCCCGGCCGCTTTGGGTCCTGATACCTCAGTCGCATTGCAGATCACCGGGTACAATACCCGGTTTACCCAGTCGCCGGACACACGGGTTTGGTTGAAACTCAACGATGAGTTTATGATCAAAGCGGATTCAATTATTGCGATAGATGACAATCGGATCACGGCAATCATTCATATTCCACCCTATTTCCCTGTCCCTGAACAGACTGTCGATTGTGCGGTCATAGTGGACAATGCCGTAGACGGGGCGTTTGTCAAACCCTCGGCTGTCTTTCTTCATCAGGAAGAAAAGAATTTGGACCTGGGATTTGCCTACTGGCGTAAAGACCTTGTCGAGAATCTGCACAAAGACCCATTTACCGGGTTCCCTTTTCGTGGGATTCTGGAAGAGACCATTCGGAATACCTATTACCATGTCCCGATGTGGTTTGGGATGATCTTCCTGTTCCTCTTTTCCCTGATTTTCAGTGTTCGTTTCATTCGAGGTACGGACCCATGGGGTGCAGCGAAAAGCAGATCACTCAATCAGGTGGGTCTCCTCTTTGGAGTGCTGGGACTGATCACCGGTGCCATCTGGGCAAAATTCACCTGGAATGCATTCTGGAGCATGGATGTCAAACAGAATATGGCGGCCATTGCCACATTGATCTATCTCGCCTATTTTTTATTGGGCCAGTCATTTGAAGATCCGGACAAACGCGATCGAGTGACTTCCGCGTACAATATCTTTGCCTTCCTGACCTTAATACCTTTATTGTTCATCATTCCGCGAATGACAGATAGTCTTCATCCCGGCAATGGTGGCAACCCGGCGTTGGGGGGCGAAGACCTGGACCATATCATGCGTATGGTGTTTTATCCGGCGGTCATTGGTTGGACTTTACTTGGTTTCTGGATGGCGGAATTGCTTTATCGCCTTCAGGTGATCCAACATCGTATCAACGAAAAACAACATTAAGCCTTATGGAAAAGCGCATTATGGCCTGTATTGCCTTCTGTTTGATCGGAACAGTTTCCTGGGCAGCATCGCCTGTACAAGATTTCTTTCGATCTACCGGCAAGATATATGTGGTTTTTGCAGTAATCCTCAGCATCTTTGTGGGTATAATTCTGCTACTGGTCAGAATGGAAAGACGAATTAATCGAATTGAGAATCAAATAAATCCTTCATGAAAGTCGGAGATATCAGTTTTTACGAAAGTGTCCAGAAGAACTTTGATAAAGCTGCCGGACATACAGATTTACACAAAGGTCTGTTAGAGCAGATCAAAGTGTGTAATTCGGTCTATTCTATGCGCTTCCCCGTTAAAATCGGGAATGAGTATCAGACCATCGAAGCCTACCGGGTTCAACATTCACACCATCGGCTTCCGACTAAAGGAGGGATTCGATACAGTATCCATGTCAACCAGGAAGAAGTGATGGCCCTGGCCTCATTGATGACCTATAAGTGTGCGATCGTGGATGTACCCTTTGGTGGTGCCAAAGGAGGTGTGAAGATCAGCCCTCGGAAGTATACTTCCGGGCAGTTGGAAAAGATCACCCGTCGATATGCTGCGGAATTAATTCGAAAGAATTTCATTGGCCCGGGCATAGATGTTCCTGCTCCTGACTATGGAACAGGAAGTCGTGAAATGGCTTGGATCCTCGATACGTATCTCAGCTTCAATCATGGAGAAATCGACGGTGCAGCCTGTGTTACTGGTAAGCCTGTAGATCAGAACGGTATTAGAGGTCGTGAAGAAGCCACAGGCCGCGGTGTCTATTATGGATTGCGGGAAGCCTGCAACTTCAAAGACGATATGGCCAAGTTGGGCCTGACCACGGGCATGGCTGGAAAAACAATGGTGATCCAGGGCTTGGGGAATGTAGGTGCCTTCACCGGGACAATTTGCCAGCAAGAAGGAGACGTCAAAGTCATCGGTATTGCAGAATATGAAGGCAGTATCTATGCTGAAAAAGGCATTGATGTCGCGGCTCTGGTAAAGTATCGAAAGGAAACAGGGTCAATCCTTGGCTTCCCCGGTACGAAAACACTGAAAGATCGAACTTCTGCTCTTGAATTGGAATGTGATATCCTGGTGCCAGCGGCATTGGAAAGTCAGATTCACATCGGCAATGCGGCTAAGATCAAAGCCAAGATCATTGGTGAAGCTGCGAATGGTCCGATTACGGCAGATGCGGAAGAGATTCTGCTCAACAAAGGCATTCTGGTTGTTCCAGATATGTACCTGAACGCAGGTGGTGTGACCGTTTCCTATTTCGAATGGCTGAAGAACCTCAGTCATATGCGCTTCGGTCGCATGGAAAAGCGTTTCAACCAGCAGACTTATGACAATATCGTTCAACTGGTCCTGAACATGACGGGTAAGAAACTGGGCGACCGGGAAAAGGCTCTCGTTGCTCGTGGTGCCGATGAAATTGATCTGGTACGTTCTGGCCTGGAAGAGACAATGATCACAGCTTATCAGCAAATCAGGGAGATCTATAAGCGCAAGAAGAAGATCCAGGATATGCGGACAGCGGCCTTTGTCAGCGCACTGAACAAAGTGGCAAATGACTACATCTCTCGTGGCATTTTCCCATGATGCGTTGGGAATAGCCTGATTTTAAGCGCCAATCTGTTTAGGGAGGATGATTTTTGGAAGAAAAGCATCCTCCCTTTAAACTTATTTCAAGAATAGCAGTTATTCGATATAAAATTCTCCATGATCGATTTCAAGTTAGATAAAGTGGATTTAAGGATTCTGAGAATCCTTCAAGAGAGCAGTAAGATTACAAATCTGGAATTGTCCAAAAGGATTGGATTGTCACCAGCACCAACATTGGAACGGGTGCGCAAACTAGAGCAATCCGGTGTCATCATGAGCTATCATGCCATGGTGGATCCACAGGTGATTGGCCTCAATGTCCAGACGTTTGTCTTGGTGTCTCTAGCCTGGCAGAAAGAGAATGCCCTCAATCAATTCCTCGACAAAATCAAGAAGATTCACGAGATCACCGAGTGTTATATCATTACCGGTGAAGCGGATGTGTTGATCAAGATCGTTGTCAAGGATATTCCGACCTACGAGCAATTATTGTTCAAGACGTTGAGCCAGATCGAAGAGATCGAACGCTTGAAGACGTTGATGGCCCTGTCTATGGTCAAGCAATCTAAGGTCCTGCCTTTTGACTACGAGAATCCGGATGCACTTTAACGGGAGCCAACTGACATTCGCCTGATATGGGCCGTTCATCTAAAAAGCAATCCCTCCTATGGGAGGTCCGTCGTGCTGACAAAACCCTGGCGGGTTATGTCTTTGGTACAATGCATACACGTGATCATCGCGTGCACGCACTGTTAGCCCCCCTGACAAACTATATCTCCCGTTGCCAGGTTGTGGCAACTGAATTTTCAATTCATGAGACGGCAGGTGTGCCAGGATCTACATTGATACCTGTGCCGGATTGGACAGGAGACCTGACCAAGAAACAAAAGAAGGCTTTGGTTAAAATGCTGGACCAACACCATTTAGGTGATTTGGACCAGTACCGGCAATTACCCCCACTCCTCCTTTTACAAGCATTGGTGGAAGAATTGTTGGGTAAGGAATCCGATCAACCATTTGATCTTGCCCTGGCCGTGCAGGCTGAGGCGGATGGGTTGACCGTTTCTGGTGTGGAAACCCTTCAGGAGCAATTGGAGATTCTTCAAACGATTCCGCCAGACGTCCAATTGAAACAGCTCATCCAGGTCTTGGCTAACCAGAAAAAGTACAAACGTCAGATTCGTAAACAGGTGAAATGGTACCTGCAACAGAATATTCGGCAATTGTATCAAGTCTCTCGCAAGCAATTGGGCCGATTACGTAAGCTACTGCTGTTGGATCGGAACAAGCGCATGTCGAAACGCATGGCTGCGATGTATGCACAACAAGTCCACTTTGTCGCCATTGGTGCGGCCCACTTGTGGGGCAACAAAGGCGTTCTGGCAGGATTGAAGAAACGTGGATATCGCCTCAAACCAATCTCATTGACTACTCATGACTGAACCACGGTCAGCATTAGTCCTCGGCGCAACCGGATTGGTAGGCAAGGAGATAGTGGAGCAGTTGCTCCTCGATCCCACCTACAAGAATATTCGACTAGTCACCCGGCGACCCTCGGGCTTTACGGATCCACGGGTGGAAGAGGTCGTCATGGATCTGACAGACCTGCCCGAAACATCATCCTTGTTTCAGGCGGATGACTTGTTTATCGCCTTTGGAACAACCATTAAGAAAGCCGGCAGTCAGAAGCAGTTTCAGAAGATCGACCTGGACATTCCCTTGTCGTTTGCCCGGCGAGCCAGGGAGGCGGGAACTGATCATTGCCTGTTGGTATCTTCGGTCGGTGCGGATGCCCAGTCGAAGGTCTTTTATAGTCGGATAAAAGGATTGTTGGAAGAGGGCCTGGAGGAGGTAGACTTCGAATCTTTGCAGATCTTTCGCCCCTCATTCCTGATGGGCAACCGTCAAGAATTCCGATTGGGAGAATTTATCGGGATTGGTATATCTCGTCTCCTTTCATACATCAAAGATGACCTCTTTGGCATTTATTCGCCCATGCCCGTTCCGATGCTGGCCAAAGCAATGGTTATCGCAGCCAGAATGGAATTGGACGGCCATTTGATCTATCATTATCGGGAAATCAGAAACTTGTCCCGACAAAAGCTTTAAATTTTGGAAAATAAGAAGGTCGTACGAACCAGTCAGATTCGTATTAATGTAGGTCTGAATGATCAGAATATTCCGGTAGAGATCACCTGGGAAGCAGATGATCAGAAAGGAGTGGAGCCGAAGCCCTGTAAAGCCATGTTTCTCTCCTTGTTTGAACGTCAGGCCAAAGAAACGTTAAAGATCGACCTCTGGACAGAGGATATGCAGGTGGCAGAAATGGATCGAATGATCTTTCACACCCTGCGGTCTATGACCGATACCTATCTCAAAGCGAGCAATCATGTCGAACTCGCCCAGCAGTTCCAGCAGTTTGTCCATTATTTTGGAGAGAAAACGGGCATCATACCGGTTGATAATCCTCCGAGCTAGCCGAAAGGGCGTCTACCCGAATTGGTTGTAAAAGGTGTAAAAAATCAGGTTACATTCTTGAAAAAACGTACCTTTGCAGCCGGCGAGGACTATACGACTAGCTCCCTCTCAACTCCCCCAGGGCGGAAACGCAGCAAGGGTAGGAGGTTGTAGCGGTGCGATATAGTTTCTCGCCTTTTTTTATGCGCTGCCCAACCGGGCTCCCCATACAGCCATTGGAATATTCAGCAGCACTCCAGCTATGATAAACCACAATGGGTAGGGAAATTGCACGAGGTTGATGAGTGTGAATACAGTGAGACCCACACCAATGATAAAGCCAACCTGCCCAGTCTGGGAGTCACTGATACGACTGCCAGCGAATCCGCCACTAAATGCTCCAGCTGCAAAACCCAGCAGTAATAGAAGTAACCTCCAGGCAGGCAGGCCTTCAATATATTTGGCCATTACCTCAGGGTCCGTATAGTCGAGTTGAGTCTCAGGTGGATCAAACGCCTGTAGAATACCTTGGATGATCCCGAGGAGTACAACACCGATCACAATTCCTCCAATCACAGCGAACATCCGTCTTCCCATGCCTCGTTTTTTGGTAAAATAGGGATTTCATCTGAATGGAAATGGAAGGGGTGTCCCGCCATATCCCTACCTTCGCCTTGAAAATTTTAACCAATGAAGTTCTTTATCGATACGGCAAATTTGGCAGACATCCGGGAAGCACGTGACCTGGGCATTTTAGATGGTGTGACCACCAATCCCAGCCTGATGGCCAAAGAGGGGATCTCCGGAGAAGCAAACATCCTTAAGCACTATGAGGCAATCTGCCAGATCGTAGAAGGAGATGTCAGCGCCGAAGTGATCGCTACAGACTACGAGGGCATTGTTTCAGAAGGAAAGCGCCTGGCGGCACTCGCACCCAATATTGTGGTTAAAGTGCCCATGATCAAAGATGGCATCAAGGCTATCCGCTATTTTTCCGACCATGATATTCGGACCAACTGTACACTGGTCTTCTCTGCAGGTCAGGCCATCCTGGCCGCTAAAGCCGGTGCGACTTACTTGAGTCCCTTCATCGGCAGGATCGATGACATCAACTGGTATGGCATGGATCTGATCCAGGAGATCGCCGAAATCTACGCTATCCAGGGTTATGACACGGAAATCCTGGCCGCTTCCATTCGAAATTCACGTCAAATTGTAGACGCCGCGAAATCAGGAGCAGATGTCGTAACCTGTCCACTCAGTGCCATCCTCGGACTACTGAAACATCCACTGACGGATATCGGATTGGCCCAATTCCTGAACGATCACAAAAAAGCGAACGCCTAAGGCAGGATCAGCGTATCACGATCAATACTCAACCCCGTAAAGACACCTATCGGGTTGGCTGTTCCGGTTACAGTGGATAGGATGAGTCCAGGTTGCCCAAAAGGGTTCAGATTGGCACCGATCGATTGCGTCAGTGTGTTGAGATAAGTGAAATATGGTTCATCCATATGGATCAGTGTATGGATGAGTGTATCGCCCGCTTTAAAGGAAAACCCGGTTCCAAAGGCTCCTTTTTCGGTTTCAAAAAAGTCATCATCGACCAGAAAGTCCTGGAGGACACTATCCTGGCTGCCAAAATTGACCATACGGCGATAATAGTTGCGCGTGGATAGGTCCTCTGTAAAATAGGTGATCACTCGCGCCTTTTCCTGTGCATTGGTTTCTACGATCAGGCTGTCCATAGGCACGACAGGGAGGATATGTGTCTCCCCTGTAATGGTTAAGCCATCCTGAAGTTCGATAAACAGCCGATAGGTCCGATCCGGACCCGCCTGGATTATTTCATTTGATCCATAGTTGCTGAACTTCAGCGTCACGGGATCAAAGTAGATCTGATTCTCCAGAAGAATGTCCTGACCATCGACCTGAATGGTCACCTTGGCACCATTCCACAATGCAGTGGTGGGGTCATCCAGATCAAAAGTGGCAAAGTATGCCGCTGAACGGGTCAACAGAAGACGGTAGGGCTGACCAGGTTCGAGGTAGCATTCCACTACAGGTTGGCTGGCGTAATCTGGCAATTCGATATCAATCTCCTTTTCCAGATTACAGGCACTCAGTACCACAGTCAAGAACAATATGGTTTTCCAGAAGGTAGGCATACCCATTAGAATTTGAAGTTGTAGGTCAAGGAAGGCAGGATAGGAAAGAGGGAGACTTGCTTGGCTTTGATGCCAACTACCTCTTCTATTCCCAGGTCAGTATTGGTTTTCGTTTCCGCATCGAGATACAGGAAGTAGGGATTTCGGCGGTTGTACACATTGTAGACGCTGATGGTGAGATCGCTTTCCCCCCATTTCGGATTGAAACCGATGACCATCCCTAGATCCAATCGATGGTAGGCAGGCTGTCGCAGATTATTCCGGTCACCATATACGGGGACAACTGGTTGTGTTTGGCCACCGGGAATATCCTGAAACGGGAGCCGGCCAACCGGGAGCCAGGAAAGATCACCTGAGCCATAAATCCAGGCTGCCGTAACGGTGAGGCGAGGTGTGATCTCATATATGCTCACGATCGAAATATCATGGCGACGATCATATCTCGGAGAAAAATATCGACCGCCCATAATGTCGTTAAAGTCACCTCGTCTGACAAAGGCCAGGGTATAGCCGATCCATCCAGTCAGTCGACCTTCCTTCTTTTCCAGATAAACCTCAGTGCCGTACGCATAACCATTGCCAAACGTGAATTCACGTTCAAGCTCATCATTGGCAAACAAGTCAGCGAAGTTCTTGAAGTCGATCTGGTTGTCCAGATACTTGTAATAGTATTCATTGGAGAGGAGGAACTGACTTCCAATTAAATACTGCCATCCCACACCGACCTGATCACTGACCTGGGGGCGAACACCCTTGGTTGAAGGATACCAGATATCGGTCGGCAAAGAGATCGAAGAGTTGGCCACCAGATGCAGGTATTGTACCATTCGAGCATAATTGGCCTTGACAGACAAATTGGGGGTGACCCGATAATTATAGGCGACACGAGGCTCCATCGCACCGTAAGGCTTCCCATTCTGCAAAAATCCGGAGAGACGAAAACCGGCACTCAATGATGAGCGATCGTTGATCTTCCAGTCATCCTGGATATACAGGCCGGATTCCCAGGCCTCCAGATCCTGACCAGCAGAAAAAGAGATTTCCCCATCGTCACTGCCGGCTTTCAACCGACCCACCGTAAACAGGTGGCGGGTAATCTCTCCACCAAACCGTAGATGATGATCGTTAGATGGCGAATAAGTGAAATCGGATTTGAGGTTTATATCCCGGATCCGGGATTGTAAATTGAAAGAGAACCCCGTGAGGGCATTGGAGATCTGGTACTGGTAGTCAGAATAGGTAAAGGTTGTGTTGGCAAAAAGACGGGAAGAGATCAGCCGGTTCCATCGCGCAGTACCCGTCGCATTTCCCCAATCGAAGTTGAAATTGAAATTTTCATTGTCAAATCCAAAACGATCCTGCCCAAAGTACCCGCTGACAAAAAGCTTGTCCTTCTCACTCAGGGTGAAGTTGACCTTTGCATTGAGATCGTAGAAATAGTAGTCTGGAATAGGGTTGTACTCCTCATTGCCTTCATTGGCTTTGTTGATGGAACGAGTGATCAGATCGGCATAAGTTCTTCGCCCTGAAATAATCATGGATGACTTTCCTTTTTGAATCGGAGCCTCCAGGGTCAGTCGTGAGGAGATCAATCCGATGCCCCCGGTACCAGAAAATTTCTGGTTGTTCCCATCATTGAGTTTGACATCAATCACCGAACTCAAACGTCCGCCATACTGTGCTGGAAAACCACCTTTGAAGATCTTGACATCCTTGATGGCATCTGAATTGAAGGTCGAAAAGAACCCGAACAAGTGATTGGGGTTATAGACCACGGCCTCATCCAGAATAAACAGATTCTGGTCTCCGGATCCTCCGCGAACAAACAGTCCCGAATTGCCTTCAGAACCAGAATTGATCCCTGGCTTGAGTTGAAGTGTCTTGATAATGTCTACTTCTCCAAAGACGACAGGGATAAGTTTGGCCTCCCGCATCGTCAATTCTTCTACCCCCATCTGGGTGGAACCGAGCTGTTCTCGGAATGAATTCGATTTAACGACAACCTCATCGAGCAGCGTTCCACTGGAAAGATCAATTTGTACCGGATTGAGGATGCCCGGATGAATATCGATGATCTGATCCTGGAAGCCGACATAGGTCACCACCAATTGTCCGGTATCTGTAGCGAGGTCCAGTGAGTAAAACCCATAGGCATTGGTAAATGTGCCATTTTCTGTACCCATCACTCGGACTGTTGCACCGATCAGTGTCTCTCCGTTCTCACCATCGCGAATAGTGCCGGTGACCGTGCGCTGGGCCAGGAGTACTGGGAATAAACTAAGCAGGCAAATACCTGTGATCCAAGTCCGTAAAAATTGATGCATCATAGTCCTGTTCGTTCAAAAGCCACTCATGGTTAGAGCGGGTTGTGCTTCAAACAGGAAAGGTCATTCTTAGGTTGTCTTCGGAGTCGGTAAATTCGACAAAACATCTTCGATCATCGACGTCATGGCTGTTGCCGGATCAGCAAGGAATGTTCCTTTTGCCCGATTGGCGAGGATGAGATTGATGGATAAAGCGCTGTGACCAAACATCCGGGACAAACCGTAAATGCCACTGGACTCCATCTCCAGATTGGTGATCTGGTGATCTTGATATCGGAACTTTGCAAGGTGATGCCACATGGTATCATCATGTAACGGCAAACGTACCACACGCCCTTGAGGGCCATAAAAACCGGGGAGCGTCATCGTGATTCCAGCTTGGGGGAAGACCAGGCCGAAGGCATCGAACAACCGGTCATCTCCTGCAAATGCATAGGGATTGACCGGCAACTTGAAGTGTTTGTTGGCAAAAACATGCAATTCCTCCAGGAGACCCTGAACCATGTACGCCTTTGCATCATAAAAGTGAAGGAGGGGGTCCAGTCCCAACGCGATCCTTGTCCGAACAACAGATCCAGGCTCAATATTCTCTTGAAGTGCACCGGAGGTGCCCAGGCGGATCAGATCAATAGAATCGATAAAAGGGCGAACCTCCCGCGTATCCAGATCCACATTCTTCAGGATGTCCAGTTCATGAAGAACGATATCAATATTGTCTGTGCCTATCCCGGTGCTGATCACCGTAATTCTACGATCGCCAACACGGCCGGTATGGGTATGGAATTCCCGCTTTTCTACCCGGCATTCGATCGCATCAAAGTGTCGGGAAACTTTTTCTACCCGTCCGGGGTCTCCAACCAGAAAGACCAGGTCCGAGACCTGATCAGGAGTCAATGCGAGATGAAAAACAGAGCCGTCGGAATTGAGAATAAGTTCTGAAGGAGATAAAGGCATGGCTTCAATATTGACCTGAAACAGGAGGCGACACTATTGACATTGGAGCAGGATCGGTGGTGTCTCAATCACATTACTCTGATGACCTGCCCGATCATTGATATAGATCAGATAGCTCAACGTATCAACGGGATAGACTGTACTAGAGGTGCAGGGGTCCTGCCCATTCGGGAAATAACAGCAAGTCGTGTAGATGATGAATGAAATTTCACCACTGATTCCATTCCCGATGCCTTGTTCCGGAACCTTTGGGATCCGGTATGCCGGTGGCATGACATTATCTCTCGTATCCGTAATGAACAGGTCGAATCCGACGCCCTCTAAACCGATGTCACCATCACCATCTGTAAATCCGATGGTCAGCAACAGTGAATCCGTATTCAGTTGATTCTGGACCAGGGTCCCTTTTGTCATCCGGAGATATTCGATCTGTGGTTCGATCGGATATTCCGGTGGATTCAGACAGGCCGCCAAAAACAGGCCGGGGAGTAAAAACAAGAGAATTGCTCGCATATAGACCATAACGCAAAGAACGGGCATTTTGGTCAGTCTCACTCAATATATTCTCATGAAAGGGACTGCCAGGAGGAAGGTTTATCTTCGTCTTGTGGATGAAAAGGAACACAATTGGCAGACCCGTATTCGAACGCTGGATAGGGCTACTGTAGAAACCATCGCCCTGGATCTGTTTGCCTACCAGGTAGCACATAACCCTGTTTATCAAACGTTTTGCAGCCTCGTCGGGCGTGATCCGAACCAGGTTCGTCGGATAGAGGATATTCCTTTTCTCCCCATCTCCTTTTTTAAATCCCATCTGCTGCAATGCGAAGATTGGGTCCCCCAGGTCGAGTTTCGCTCTAGTGGAACGACCGGCATGACCTCCAGTCGCCATGCAGTCAAAGACCTGGAGTGGTACCTCGAAATCACCCGGTGGGGGTTTGACAAGGCATACGGCAAGCCTGAAGAATGGTGCTGGTTAGCATTATTGCCAGGTTATCTGGATCGGGAGGGATCCTCGCTGATCACCATGGCGGAGCATTTTATCCAAGGATCACGCTACCCGGAAAGCGGCTTTTATCTCCGAGACCATGATCGCCTGATCGAGACCATCACCCGCCTGAGAGCCGATAAAGTGCCCGTAATGCTGCTTGGTGTAACCTTTGCCCTTCTTCAGTTAGCCGAGCGAAACCTGGACTGGTCCTCTGGAGTGCAAATCCTGGAAACGGGAGGAATGAAAGGGATGGGGCCTGAACTGATCCGGTCTGAACTCCACACTCGTCTCAAAGCCGGATTGGGTGTCCCTTCAGTCTCCTCTGAATATGGGATGACGGAACTGTTTTCACAGGCTTATACAAATGACGAAGTCCGGTTTGTGCCGGCTCCAACACTTCTGGTGACCACCCGAGACATTCATGATCCATTCAGCTTTCCGGGTTACGGCCGGATGGGGCGACTCTGCATGATCGACCTGGCGAATTATGCCACTCAGGCATTTATCCAGACGGATGATCTCGGCCGGGTGTACCCTGACGGCCAGTTTGATGTCCTGGGGCGAATGGATGGGAGCGACATTCGAGGATGCAACCTGCTCATACATGAGTTTACAGACTAGTCCTTCGGCGCTGGTAATCGGATCACATCCAGCGCTCGATCTCTGATAACCTGGTTATAACCCGGTAGTACGGTGGTTTTGATCTCCTCCCATCGCTCGATTTCTGCACGAATCAAAGCTTCCAACTCTGCCTTAACCTGCCATGCTTGTTGGGTCGGCGCATAAGGGCCATCCCGGACGACATTGTTCAGGTGAGCCAGCTTGTTGGTCAGTTGGATCGGGAAGTTCAAAGGATCCTGATTGCTCCTGTTTTTTGTTTGGTATAAATGGGTCTCAATGAGTGTCATTATGGAGTCCAGTTCAGTACTGGCATGCTTGACCTCTATGTAGGTAGAATCCTCCGGGATGAGAGAAGTGAAACTGGTGATCTGCTTTCGAATGGTGCGAATCTCCTCTATGGTCTGGTGGGCTTTCGTCACGGTTTGATTCAGTTCGTCAAGGAATCTGAACTGTTCCTTCAGATTATGTTCTTCATAAGGGATACGAGGATCAGCAAGAATGCGGAATGGCTGGCGCAAGGTGTCCTTGCCCCGCACCAATTCCACTGTGTACTCTCCGGGCAGAGCTTGCGGGCCCTCAAGGGTGGCCCACCATAAAATCATGCCATCAAAATCCTTGGCCTTGGGGTAACTCAGATTCCAGTGAAAGATATTGGCTCCTTCTTTGACCTCCAACTGGTTCGCTTTTTCTTTGGCATGATTGCACCATTCCTGAATCCTGTTTCCATCTTTATCCATGATTCTGATCCACAGACTGTCTTTTTTATCCCAATGAGCTACAGTGAAATAGGCATTCAGGCCGTCCTGATGATTGGTTCCTGCACCGTTTGGGTCTTTGGCTTGATGGCCGGGCATACGCCAGACATCGCGAGGCGGAAACAGGTAGGACTCCTGTTCTTTTTTCACATCCTTCCACGAGAGAAGGGGCGTAAGGTCATCCATCATCCAGATCCCACGACCTTGCGTTGCGATGATCAGGTATCCATCACGTAAGGTGATATCGGTGATCGGTACGATGGGCAGGTTTTGCTGAAATACGCGCCAGGAATCTCCATTATTGTCTGAGACATAAAGTCCTTGTTCGGTGCCGGCGACCAGCCATCCCGAATGGGTAGGAACCTCCCGGATGGCCCGGGTAAAGTGTTCTCGGTCAATACCCTTGTCAATGCGCCGCCAGGTCACCCCAAAGTCTGTCGTGCGAAACAAGTAGGGTTCATTGTCGCCGGATTTGTAGCGGGTGGCGGCGATCCATGCAGTTCCGGCATGGGAGCTGCTAGCCTCGATTCCATTGATTTGAGCCCATTCCGGGAGCAGGGGAGGTGTGATGTTTTTCCAGGTGGTACCGCCATCTTTAGTCACATGAACCAGTCCATCATCTGACCCTGTCCAGATGACACCCTTTGAAACGGGTGATTCAGCCATGGCAAAGATGGTACAGTAGTATTCTACAGATGTATTGTCTTTGGTGATGGGGCCGCCACTCGAGCCCATTCGGGTGCTGTCATTTCGAGTGAGATCCGGGCTGATGACCTGCCAGCTCTGCCCCTCGTCCTGGCTTCGATGCACCACATGTGAGCAGGCATACAAGGTCGTGGGGTCATGGGCAGAAAACTGGATAGGGAAGTTCCATTGGAACCGAAACCGCATCCCTTCAACCCCATGTCCCATGGGGTTGTCCGGCCATACACTGACATTCCGGGCATAACCGGTCTTATGATCGAGTCGTTGAATGAAGCCATCATAACAACCTCCGAAAACGATATCCGGGTCAAGAGGAGATGGCGCGAGATATCCACATTCACATCCTGCGGTAGATTCCCAATCATCGTCAGTGATGGAACCGTGTGAAGAGCGATGCAGGATGCGGATAGCGCTATTATCCTGTTGTGCTGCGAGAATACGAAAGGGGAAGTGTTGATCTGTAGTGACCCGGTAAAACTGGGCAGTAGGTTGATTGTGATAGGTGGTCCACGTCTGGCCTGCATCATAGGTGACCTGGGCGCCTCCATCATCAGCAATGATCATTCGAGATGGTTCCTCAGGGGCGATCCACAGATCGTGATGATCACCGTGGGGGGCATAGCGTGAAGTAAATGTGCGTCCACCATCCCTGGAGACATGATAGGCGACATTCATGATATAGACACGATCGACGTCCTGGGGATCTGCATAGATGCGGGTATAATACCAGGCACGTTGCCTCAAGCTGCGGTCATCATTCACCTTTTGCCAGGTGGTACCGCCGTCATCCGAGCGAAAGACACCCCCGGTCTGACTTTCTACAATGGCCCACAACCGCTCTGGCTGAACAGGAGATACAGTAATACCGACGATACCAATGGTATCGGTAGGGAGCCCTTTGTTGCGGGTGATCTCCTTCCAGGTTTCACCACTGTCCGTGCTTTTCCAGATCCCTGAACCAGAGCCACCTGATGACAGGCTGTAGGGTGTCCGATTGACCTTCCAGGTGGTGGCATAGAGAATACGCGGATTGGTCGGATCCAGGATCAGATCTACGGCCCCGGCTTCGGCATGAGCAAAAAGTATCCGCTTCCAGGTTTTTCCGCCATCCCTGGATTTATAGACTCCGCGTTCATCGGATGGCTGATATAAATCACCCAATACTGCAGCATAGACCGTATAGGGGTCTCTCGGGTCGATACGAATCCGGGCAATATGCCTCGAAAGGGGTAGACCCTCGTGGGTCCAGGTCTTTCCGGCATCTTCAGAACGCCAGATGCCTGCGCCAGAAGAGACATTACCCCGAACCGTTATTTCGCCTCCACCGGCATAGAGCACATTTTTATCAGAGGGGCTCACAGCGATCGATCCGATCGATCCTCCAAAAAAGCCATCGCTGATATTTTCCCAGGAACGCCCGCCGTCGCTTGTTTTCCATACGCCCCCGCCTGTGGATCCGAAGTAAAATAGATTGGGTTCGCCGGGCACTCCTGTCACCGTGCAGGAGCGACCGCCCCGATAGGGCCCCAGCTCACGAAATGACATTTCAGCAGTGATCTGATCACGATCCAACCCTTTATTTGAAGTTGTTGTTTTTTGCTGAGCAAGCAGGGAGCCGGCGAAACACAAACAAAAAAGAAGCGGAGCGAATTTCATGTGAACAGTCGTTTCGTGAACGGAGGGTGTAAATTAGCGTCCAAGATAAAACGGGGTACCCCAGATGAAGAAATGTACGTTTGCCATTGCGGCTGGTCACCAGGAAACGGCAAAAGCGGCTGCGATCGTCCTGGAGGATGGGGGAAATGCCTTTGATGCTGCAGTGGCAGCATACTGGGCCGCGTGTAGTGCTGAACCCTGTATGGCCAGTGCCGGTGCAGGCGGATTTGCACTGGTTCACCCCGTGGGCCAGAAACCGGTATTGGTGGACTTTTTTTGCCAGACTCCGATGGGGTCACCCAACCCGGAAGTCCCCTTTCATCCGCTGGTTGTCGACTTTGGGGATAGCACAGAGACCTTTTATATTCGATCTGGTTCGATCGCCATCCCGGGAGTAGTGGCGGGAATGTTCCACTTGCAGAAGAAATATGGAACCAGGCCCATGACTGTGCTGGCGGAACCAGGTGTCCGTTTGGGGAAGCAGGGTGTCGCGCTCAATAATTTTCAAGCCTACGATCTCTTCCTGCTGAAAGAATTTATGGGTGACTCGGTGCCGGGACGGGAGCTCTTTTATACAGATGAAGGGGTCAAGCAGGCGGGTGATGTGATCGCACTACCACAGTGGGCAGATTATTTGGATGATTTGTCCAGAAATGATGCTCGGAGTTTTTACAATGATGAGCCAGCGCGGCACCTCATTCGGGATCACCAGGGGCATTTGCAAGCCCGTGACCTTGCAGGTTATCAGGTGATCGAAAGACAACCCCTTCACGTTCATTTCCAGGACCACGATATCTGGACCAATCCGGCGCCCTCCATAGGTGGCATGCTGCTCGGGTTGATGCTGACAGAAATGAATAAGTGGCCGAAAGCAGACCTGGCAAATCCCACTCGCTTTCAACCGCGATGGGATCAACTATGCGGTGACTTGCGGAAGCAGGGCTTTCGACCGGGAACATTGGCCACCTTGCTCGAGCAACTCTATCCACCAGATGCTATTCCACCACAAGCCTGGCAAGGAACATCTCATATCAGTATAGTTGACCATGCTGGAAATGCCGTTGCTCTGACCTTCTCCATCGGTGAAGGATCTGGTTACTTCATTCCGGGCACAGATATCCACATGAACAACATGTTGGGAGAACCGGCACTCTTGCCAGATGGACCATTTACCTGGACACCGAATGTCCGACTGGGGTCCATGATGGCCCCAACGGTCATGGCCTCTACCGATCGGACGTCATGGACAGCTATGGGATCTGGAGGCGCCGGACGTATCCCGTTTATGCTGGCACAAGTGATCAACAGAAGGGTGGCAGTAGGCTTACATGTGCCGGATGCCGTGCAGGCACCAAGAAGTCATCGAGATGATCAGACCTTCCATCTTGAACCCGGTTTTCCTGAAGCAGTCTACCAACAGAAGTACACTGCACCCGTCAATCCCTGGCAAAAAGCATCGTTGTTCTTTGGTGGCGTCCATGCCGTGAATTGGCATGGAGACCAGCTGGAAGCCTGTGGAGATGAGCGTCGTGAAGGCGTCGGGATCGTGCGCTAATAAATAGGCCCGGCATCGATGACGATGCCGGGCCTATTTTATCAAAACCTGTGGGTGGCTTACCGGAGCTTGAAGCTGCCAGTGCCTGCCAAATGGCCTTTGTTGAAGACTTCGACCTGATATACGCCCTTGTCAAAAGGAATGCCTGGCTCCCAGGATATACAGGCATTGGATTCAGCCTGATTGTAATCGAATTCCTTCATGACTGTGAAGCGAACCTGCTCGCCATCCGCCGTATTCAGGATGCCAGATCCAATATCATCAACTGCAATGGTCTGGCCATTGGGTGCGATGAGTCGGATGTAGAACGTTTCATCACCCGGCTCTGCAACGGCATTTGCCATAGCGTCAAAACAGATCTTCAACCGATCGATATTGTTGGCATATCGTTTCTTGGACTCTTTGCCTTTATCGCTCACCTTGAAACCCGTAACATCAATATTCTGAACAGGGATCACGCTGGCTTTTGTGACTTTTTTGTTCAAATTTTTATTGGTGGATTCCAGCTTGGATTTTTCAGTGACCAAAGTTGCCTTGACATTAGTGAGGTCGTCATTCTGACGAATTTGTTCCTGCAGGTTGTCCTCCAGAAAACGCTTTTCCTCTCCCAATTTTGAATTCTCTTCAGTCAACAGTGCATTTGCTTCTCGCAATGCATCCAACTCTGCCAGGTATTCCTGAGCCTTGGATTCCAGATCAGCAAGACGTGAGCGCACACTCTTGTAATCCTTTGTCGTACTGATCATCCGGGAGATCTCCGCTTTCTGGGACTGGAGCTCTTCCTTTTGTTTGTCGATCAGGGCGTTCATTTCTACATTATCACCCCTCATTTCTTCGAGTTGTGACAGGGTCTCGTAGTATTGCTTTTCGAGCTCCATGTTCAGCTGTTGCGCTTCGCCTAGGTCTACGCTTTGCTGCTCAATGGTAGATTCATTTTGGTACTTGTCATAAAATAGCCAAGCATTGACCGCCAATAAGGCGATGATGGCTACGATGCCAATGGTGATCCAGCGGGAGGAGGAATTTTTCTGGGTATTCATTGTTCAAGATTTGATTGGTCGATGAACGTCGAACAAAGGGTCATTATTATCTCAGTAAAGGTAGAACTTTCACCTAAACTATTGAAAGTCATTTCTCAAAGGATGGTACTTTTTGTTGATCTGCAGGGGTGTGGGTCATGAAATTGAGAGATTCATTATCTTCCTATTTGAATCCGAATCATTGTAGTTATGGGCATTCCTTATCCAATATATGACCTGTTGTTCCTGGATGTTGAAACCGTCTCGGCCTATCCAACTTATGATGATGTTCCTGAATTTGAACAGGGATTGTGGAAGGAAAAGGCAAAATATTGGATGAAAGATGTCGAAGACCAGGAGGAAGGCGCCCGCTTGGCCTATGGCGCCAGGGCGGCAATCCTGGCAGAGTTCGGTCAGGTGGTTTGTATCTCCATGGGCTTTCTCGCCAAAGGCAATCGACCGGAAGAGGACGTCCTGAGAATCAAATCCTGGTACGGAACCGATGAGAAAGCCATCCTGACCCCGTTTTCTACAGTTCTGGAGTCCCATTTTGGTAACCCAATGTCTCATATGCTTTGTGGTCACAATATTCGTGAGTTTGATGTGCCTTACCTCTGTCGGAGAATGCTGATGCAGGGGATGCCTCTGCCGCCGATGCTGGATGTCGCAGGCAAGCGACCCTGGCAATTGAAACACATTCTGGACACCCTGGAATTATGGAAGTTTGGGGACATCAAACATTATATTTCCCTGAAGTTGCTGACTCATTGCCTGGGCATTGATTCACCAAAGTCCGATATCAGTGGTGCTGATGTTGGGCGGTTGTATTATGAGGACAACGATCTGGATGGTTTGGCCCGGTATTGTGAAGGAGACGTTTTGGCTGTTGCCCAGGTCATGCGGAAACTTTGCAAGCAACCCTTGTTAAATGCTGATCAGGTGACGAAAGCCGGTTGAATCAGAAGTGGCCCCAATGGGAATAGTATCTTTGTCAAAAATGGAATCATGACTCCTTTGATTGCTCCTTCTTTACTCGCAGCCGACTTCACCAGATTGCACGAAGAGGTCGACCTCATCAACCGTTCGGACGCCGACTGGTTGCATCTGGATGTAATGGATGGTCGTTTTGTGCCAAATATTTCTTTCGGCATGATGCTGGTTAAAGCAGTAAACGGAATTTGTACCAAGCCATTGGACGTTCATTTGATGATTGTTGAGCCGGAAAAATATATCGAGTCATTTCGGGAGGCCGGGGCTGATGTGATCACGGTTCATATAGAAGCCTGTGACCATTTGCACCGGACACTGCAACAGATTCATGCAACTGGTGCCAAGGCTGGTGTAGCCGTCAATCCGCATACTCCGGTTCAAATGTTGGAAGATGTGCTGGAAGATATCGACCTGGTTTGCCTGATGTCCGTAAATCCCGGTTTTGGTGGCCAGAAATTCATCTATCGCACCATTGAAAAAACAAGGCAACTGCGGCGGATGATTGATGAGCGAAACCTGTCCACACAGATTGAAATCGATGGGGGAGTTGGACTGCAGAATGCAGCGGCCATCCTTTCTGCTGGTGCAAACGTATTGGTAGCGGGAAGCAGCGTATTCAAAGCTGCAGATCCACTTCAGACGATTACCCGTCTCAAGCAATGTGGTCAGGAATCCCTCCTGGTCTAGGAAATTCTGGAAAGTCGATGAGGATGAAGCTACCACAGAGATGGTTCATGGCCATAGTATTCGGGTTTGTTCCACTCTTCGGGTGGGCCCAAATTACAGAGGTATATGGCCTGGTTCGCGACCAATTGACCGGCGATGTAGTCGAGTTTGCAACGATTTACCGAGAAGGGACAACAACTGCTGTAGAATCTGATGAGGATGGGCGTTTCCGTCTGAATGTGGATCCCAACACAGAGCTTTCGATCATCTGCTCCCGGCTGGGGTACAAGCCTGCAAATTATACCGTACAAAGCCTGAACACAGGGAATCGACAGCGTGTGGATTTTTATCTCGTCCCTGAAGATTCGAACCTGGAAGTACTGGTGCAAGCCAGCCGGATCGAAGAGCGAGGCATGATCCGAGAGGATGTCGAAAACCTCAAATTGCTCCCGACGACCTCAGGCAATTTTGAAAGTATACTGCCCTCAATTGCCCTGGGTGTGTCTGCAGGAAGTGGGGGAGAGTTGACGTCTCAATACAATGTCCGGGGTGGGAATTACGATGAAAACCTGGTGTACATCAATGACTTTGAGATCTATCGGCCCCAATTGATCCGAGCCGGTCAACAGGAGGGTCTGTCCTTTCCCAATATCGATCTGATTCGCGATCTCTCGTTTTCTTCCGGAGGGTTTGGTGCGAATTACGGGGATAAAATGTCATCCGTCCTGGATATCACTTACAAGCGGCCTGACTCGCTGAGAGCCTCTATTTCAGCAAGTGCATTAGGCGCCACCGGCCATGTGGAAGGGAGTTTTCAATTGGGGAAGAAGCCTTACCAGAAGTTGCGCTATCTGGCGGGTGGTCGTTATAAAACCAATCAGTATCTCCTCAGTACCCTGGAGGTAGAAGGGGAGTATCTGCCCCAGTTTACTGACTTTCAGGCATATGTCACTTATGATCTTCATCGGGATTGGCAATTGGCGTTTCTGGCCAATATCAACGACAGTCGTTATCAATATCAGCCCACCTCCCGGTCAACGGCATTCGGCTTTGTCACCTATGCGTTGCGATTGTTCTCTACGTTTGAGGGCCAGGAGGACGATCGATTTGCCACCCGTATGGGTGGCTTCTCGGCCACTTACCTTCCAGCTAAAGCAAGCCATCCTTTCTTTCTGAAATTTCTCGCCTCCACATTTACATCCAAGGAGGTCGAAGGCATTGATATTATCGGAAATTATCGGTTGAGCGAGATCGATATTAACCCCGGGTCCGAAAACTTCGAACGAGAAATTGCGGTTCTGGGCACAGGAATCCAACATCAATATGTCCGCAATCGCCTGGACTTTCAAGTGAGTCAGCTGGATCACCATGGCGGCATAGAGTGGCCAGCGTGGATGAGTAAAAATGGTTATTCCGGCCATTTTCTGGAATGGGGTGCAAATGTGAAACATGAGTGGATCCAGGATCAACTCAATGAGTGGGAACGCCTGGACTCTGCGGGGTATTCTCTGCAATATGATCCGGATCGAGTGCTGATCAATTCAGTGATCAAGTCCAGAAACGAACTGCAATCATTAAAAATATCGGGCTATACCCAGCATCAATGGACTTACAAGGTACCAGACGTCATTGATCTGCAAGTGACGACAGGTCTCCGCGCTGGATATTGGACGCTCAACAAAGAGTCATACCTGACACCTCGATTGCAGGTGTTGTGGCAGCCGCTTGGCCGTGCACGACGGACCACCTGGCGATTCGCTTCCGGACTGTATTATCAACCTCCGTTTTATAGAGAGTTGCGATCACCTTCAGGTATCGTAAATGAGAATGTACGATCTCAGAAGTCCTTGCATGTTGTCGGGGGCTGGACCTGGGATTTTTTCCTGGGACAGAAGAAGGATATTCCTTTTCACTTTACAGCCGAAGCCTATTACAAGAGACTGTGGGATGTTGTGTCCTACGATGTCGACAATGTACGCATCCGTTATGCCGGTGAGAACAACGCGACCGGGTCCATCACCGGAATAGATTTTCGAATCAATGGGGAGTTTGTTCCTGATGCGGAATCATGGATCAACCTGTCCATCCTCCAGGCCAGAGAAAAACTGAATGGTGTTCAACACCTGGTCCGGGATATCGGTGAGCCGGAAGCCACCCCGGTAGAGTCTGTTCCCAGACCAACAGACCAATTGGTTTCCTTATCCATGTTCTTCCAGGACTACTTGCCCAAAAACAAGAATATCCGGGCACATGTCCAGTTCAATGTCGGTACGGGGCTTCCATTTGGCATTCCCAATGAGAACATCGTCTATCGAAATACCTACCGGTTTGCACCTTACCATCGTTTGGATATTGGATTCTCTGCCAAGTTGTGGGACCGGGACTGGCAGTCTCGCAGGCCGGCTCATCCCTTGCGATTCAGTCGGAATACATGGGTCAGCCTGGAAGTGTTCAACTTACTGGGCGTGCGAAACGAAGCCTCCTATACCTGGATCAAAACAGTATATAATACCCAGTATGGAGTCCCCAACTACCTGACCAGCCGCCGATTGAACCTGCGGTTGCGGATGGATTTTTAGGAATTCCTTGTTCCAGGTTCCTTCGTTCCTCCCCGAGCTCTCGGGGCCCGATTGAACCTTGAACTGCCCGACTTTTGTAACGATTAAAACGGTCTGCAACACTCAGTATGGGGTGCCCAATGCCCTAACTATCGCCGGTTGAATCTGCGCTTGCGAATGGCCTTCTGGTTGGATAGTGCAGCTGAACGTCTGGCTGTTCGACGTTCAATGTCCTCGCCTTCGGCTCGACTGTCCAAAGTTTAACGTGTTAGTTCAATAACGTTGCTTTCGGTCCTCGGTCCTCGAAATAACGCAATCACGAAATAACCATCAATCTATTCAAGCAAGCTTTCTTTTGTAGACCTTAACACCTAACGCCGACTTCATTCCTTATTTCCCCCTCTCCAACACAGCAATGTAAAACCCGTCGTAACCGAATTCATCCGGAAGCAACTGCTTTTCCTCCTGTAATGTGTATTGCTTGTTTCGCTGGATAAATCGCGCGATCTGTTCCTGGTTTTCTTCTGGAAAGATGCTACAGGTGGCATAGACCAAACGGCCACCTTTTTTGCAAACAGGTGCAAACTGATCCAGAATCTCCTCCTGCAATGCCAGACAGCGGTCCAGAAGATGTTGATCGATCCGCCATTTGGCATCCGGATTGCGACGCAGGACACCTGATCCGGTACAGGGTACATCCAGGAGGAGTCGATCGGCGGACCCATGGAGCCGCTTGACCGATTTCGTATCTGAGCTCAACCGGCCCTGAATATTGTTGAGTCCAGCGCGTTTTGCTCTTTTCTTCAGTTCTTTCAGCTTCCATTCATCGGGTTCAAGTGCGATGACCTGGCCTTTGTTCTGAAGCAGGGCTCCAATCTGAAGGGCCTTGCCACCAGCGCCGGCACATCCGTCAACGATGCGTTGGCCGGGTTGAATGTCCATGGCTAGTGCGACCTGCTGGGAAGCCAGATCCTGTACTTCAAACCAGCCGTCTTTGAAAGCCGGTGTTCTGAAAATATTGCCCCGTTCGGTCAATTCCAGGGCTAAGTCCCCTTTTGGGATGGTTTCCCATCCTTCTTTTCGCAAGGCTTCCTGCACTTCTTCAACAGTGGCCCGGATCGGATTGACACGCAAGACTACGGAGGCCTGTTGGTTCAAAGCGGAGACCAAATCGGGCCAGCGTTCACCATAAAAGGCCTGGCCTTTTATGTCCATCCAATCGGAAATGGATTCCCGGATGGCCAGGGGGCAGGTGTCTGAGTTGAGGTCATGAGGTGGATGGGGTAGATTTGCCCATTCCTCCCAGTCGGGCAATTCATGTCCGGAAACCTGCAGATGCCAGCCAATGACATCGAGCCAGGGGATGGGCCGATCAGAGGGGTCGGCATAACGACGTAGATACCGAAGGATGTCATAGGTCGTTTCTGCGATGAATGATCGGTCACGTGATCCCCACTGAGGGGTGGATTTGAACATTCTGGCCAGAACTTTGTCGGCAGGGTAGGGCTGTTCAACCGTTTCAGAGAGGGCAAATGCGACGGCATGTACCAGATTGGGATAGAGCTTTTGAGCCATGGAACGAAAGTAGTTGGATATTGGCATTTAGAAGGCTATTTTCGTGTATGACCTTTGGTTTCAGGACCACTCTTTTGATTTTTTGGATAAAGGCTGGTGTGAGACAATAAAATGAATTACCTTTGCACCCGCTTGAAATCTGTCGTCCGCTTGGCGGATTAACAGATTATGGTCTTACCTAACCTAATCGGAACATGGCCGTTAAAATCAGATTACAGCGCCACGGGCGCAAACAAAGTCCTTATTTCAAGATCGTCATTGCTGACGCTCGCTCACCTCGTGATGGTAAATACATCGAACGTCTGGGTTTTTATAACCCGATGACTGTTCCTGCCACTATTGAGATCGACCGTGACAAAGCATTGGATTGGTTGAATAAAGGCGCGCAGCCCACAGATACTGTACGGGCGATCCTTCGTTTCAAGGGTGTAATGTACAAGAAGCATCTGCTTCGTGGAGTCGCCAAAGGAGCGATGTCTATGGAAGAAGCAGAAGTGAAATGGCAGGAATTCATCCGTGAAAAGGACGCTAAAGTCCTGGATCGTAAAAAAGCAGTTGCTCAAGAAAAGGAAGATTTCCTTTCTGCAATGTCTGGCGTAGCAAGACCAGTAGTAAAGGAGATTCCACCATTGGATACACCTGCTGCTGAAGAGGCTCCCGCTGCTGAAGAGGCTCCCGCTGCTGAAGAAGCACCCGCTGCTGAAGAAGCACCCGCTGCTGAGGCCGCACCTGCTGCTGAAGAAGCACCCGCTGCTGAGGCCGCACCTGCTACTGAAGAAGCACCCGCTGCTGAAGAAGCACCTGCTGCTGAAGAAGCACCCGCTGCTGAAGAAGCACCTGCTGCTGAAGAAGAAAAGAAAGAACCAGAGGCCTGATCCTCGGTTTCAGAAGTATAGAATTAAACCCCGTCAAGTCATTGACGGGGTTTTTTTATGGTCACGGCGGAACTTTTCTTACCTTCGTCCTACATCACACGGAAAAATTCAGGAACCTGGCCACCCTTAATTGGGCTGCCAGGTTTCGTGTAAAATAACCGGCAAACCAGTGCACATTATGAATCCAACGCTCGACAAAGCTTATCAGGACGCTCTGAATGACTTGATCACTCAGATTCAGGAATCTGAAGAATTAGCCACCTATCTGGAGACAGAAGAAGAAGAGGGGTATCAGGCTTTAAGAGAAGTTTATGAGCCTCTGGTTGCTGAGTTGTACAAGATGGTTGCGGAAAATGACCCACTTCAGATCACTGCACTCGAATTGGCTTTGTTGGATGAGCGCCTGGAAGGACTCTTTCTGCCAAAGATCCTTGGGTTTTCCGTTTTACGTGGTGCCGTCAATGACGATATCCGTTATTACTATCCACAGGAACAATTTCGTCAGATCCTGCTGGCCATTTGCCATTCCTCAAATTTTGAATGGATCCGCAAGCGAATCGGGCAGACTATTCAGATCGGGTTTGGCCTGAGTTCTGATATCTGGGTGACTAATCTACTCCAGGAGATCAACAACAAGAAGATCCGTCAGTTCCTGGAAGCACAGATGGTTGAGCGTTACCACGATCTGGAGCCTCGTCAGGATGCATATCGCCGGTATTCTGGTCAGTTCAAAGATGAAGTCTACTTCACTGCGGACTTTCCGACCAGCCTCCCTGACCTGAAGCGTTATTTTCCTTCACTTCGCAATTTTCTCGGCCGACGGATCCAATTGGACCTGAATAATGAGACGATCCTGGCACCCATTTACGATCTGGTTCGCAATCCGGAATTCCAGGGGGCGTATGAGCACAACTATCTGCTCTCCATGTTCCTGAACTTTTTTGACGCTCCGGAAGATTCTCGGAAGCAAGCCGGTAAGATTTTCAACAAATTGCGCAAGGATGATCCGGAGTTTAATGAGCATTACTTTGGCATCCTGGCGGAATTGCATCACAGTCAATACAATGTGTCTGCGGAGAGTGACCGCCAGGTAGCGAGTATTGTGGACAACAAAATCAAGGATGACATCTCCGGATATTACGAGCTGGTGGAGGTTATTCATTCGAAAGGGTATGTGCATCCAGATGCCATTGAGGCCATCCAGAATTTCTATGGACAGCACCAGGGGGTGAGCCGTGTAAATGAGTGTGTTCGACTCACCGTCTATGGTTACCTCCGGAAATTCCTCAACAATCTGGAGCCTACAGATTATCCGGAAGTGTTTGAGATCAGCAAGATCTATCCCGCATACTTCCAGATTTTTGACAACGAGCATTTCAAGCAGGATGTCAAGGATCTGAACATGAAGTATGTGAAACGACTCATCAAGTTGTATACGGACAAGCGTGGGAAGGACTACCAGGATATCAAGCGATTCGTACGAGCCACATTCACCGATCTCAACTTCCTGACCGAAAAGGAAATTGTAGAACTCTTCAAGTCACGACGTAAGAAAAAGGTCGTTGTTGAGGAGTAACCGGATTGAATGTCCGAGAAACGAGGCGCTCTGTTTACGGGGTGAATTTGTACCCGTATCCCCGAACCGAGTGAAAATGGTTTGGCTTTCGTGGATTGACTTCAAAATATTTTCGAAAGCTCAGGATGAAATTGTCGATGGTCCTCGTCGATGGGGCGACTTCGTATCCCCAGACGATGTGCAGGATCTGCTGTCGGGACACGGCCTCGTGTTCCCGATCGATTAATAGTCGCAAAAGGGCCGCCTCTTTCTTCGTCAGGACAATTTGCCCCATGTTTGTCTGGGCCTCAAAGGCACTAAAATCGATAGAATACTGACCAAACTGGTATACATCTGGGGTGTCCTTCGATGGCAATACATTGTTTCGTCTTTTGATCAGATTGGCGATGCGCAACAATAGCTCTTCCAGGTGAAACGGCTTGGTCAGATAGTCATCTGCCCCGGTGCGCAGCCCGATGACCCTGTCTTCGGGTGTGTCCCTCGCTGTCAAAAGGAGGATAGGGACATCCCGCAGCGTGATACGAATATGCGCACAGAGATCGAGCCCGGACATGCCGGGTAGCATGATGTCCAGAAGAATAAGGTCGAACTGTCTGGATTGGATTTGCGCCATGGCCATTACAGCATCTTGACATGACGTGACATCATACCCCTCCAATTCAAGATTAAGTGTCAGTGAGTCGCGGATACTGGTTTCATCCTCAACGATCAGAATCTGGTAACTCATAGGGGTATTTGAATGATGAAGCAGGACCCTTGAGGGGTATTCGGTTGAACGTGGATCTTCCCTTTATTTTGATATACGATCTCTCTTACCAGATATAGTCCCAGTCCGGTCCCTTTACCTGATCGTGTATCCTCATTGCCGATCCTGTAGAACATGTCAAAGATTTTGCCTCTTTCTGTGACAGGAATCCCTGGCCCGGCATCACGGACAGTGAGGAGGAGGTGTTTGGTCGTGACCTGGATCGTTAAAGTGATCAAAGCGTCAGAGGGGGAGTATTTAACTGCGTTCTCCACAAGATTCCGGAAGATGATATCCAGTCCTGCCCAGTCTGCAACAAGGAAGGTCTGATGAGGACATTCGGAGTGAAACGTGATGGTCCGGTCCGGCCAGTGGTTCTGACACGCTAGCCGCCAGGTGTCCAGGGTGCTTTCCAGTGTTCTTGGTTCCAGTCGGGGGACGTATTTGCGGTCCATCCGTGCGGTGAGCAAGAGGTTATTCACTGTTTCTGTCAATCGATCTGCTTCTCGTACAGATGATGTGACCAGCTTGGATAGTTGGTCTTTAGACAAATCGCGTTTCTGGATGGTCTCGAAAGCCAGGCGCATTGCAGTGAGTGGGGTTTTCAGTTCGTGGGTGATCGAAAGCAGGAAATTTCGTCGTTGGCGAATGATGCCTTGCTCCTGCATGTAGGAGCGAAAGATTAACCAGATGCCGATTGTTACACTGATCAGGATGAAGAGCGATTCACCGATGATCATCATCCGTTGTCGCTTGTACGTCTGTACGATTTCTGTTTTATCCGGAATAGGTGCATCCTGATGGAGGCCATATTGGTCAGCCATTCCCCGAAGCCGAAGATGAGAATCGTACAGGGCTTCATTTTTATGAAATAACAGAAAACTCCACCAGATCAGGGCCAGTACGATGTATGCGGCAGTGAAGATTGCCAGGATGCGTGTGTATCGGTTCATACAGAGGTCAATGACATGAAGATAAGGCGATGCGAGGGCTGAGGAGGTACTTCTTGGTTTTTCTTACCTTTCTGAACAGGTGAGGCCTTCAGGTGTTCGCAGACCAGTACCTTTGATCGAGTAAAGATGACAGCAGTCATGGAGTTTAAAAATCTTGCATTGGCCATTCAGCAACACCTGTTGCGATCCGGGAGAGCCATCTTACCAGGTATGGGCGTTTTGCAATTGCATTACAACCCCGCACGGTTACACCGTCAGGAAGGCCGTATTGTGCCACCCTCTGAACTTCCAGAGTTTGAGCCACTCGCTGAGGACGTCATCCATGACCTTGATAACGAGTTGCTTGCCTTTTATCAAAAGGTCAGCGGGATCCAACAGGAGGACCTTGCACGAAAAGATCTACAGAAGCAGTTTCAGCTGGTCAAAGAGGCCCTGGAAGACTCACAAGCGGTGTCGCTTCCTGAAGTGGGCACATTTCAGCAGGTGAAGGATGGTGGGTTAGCTTTTGAGCCGTCGACCTTCAATTATTATTTGGAAGTCTATGGCCTGGGTGCCGTGTCCGCCCGACCAGTGTTGCGCCGGACGCCCGAAGAGGCGGCCAGGGTGGCGCAGGAAGAACGGAGCACGGTAACCGTTCGCCCCCAGGTCAAGCCAGCACGTTCCTGGAAGGACAAGTTGTTTTTACCCGGATTGGCGGCCCTTCTAATTCTCTCAATTGCCGGTTGTCTATGGCTGATCTTTTCGCCAGAGGAGAATCCTGCATTACAAGAAGCCAGTGCCCTCGATCCATCTGGAATGGCCGTCCCTGAAGAAGGGTTTGCCGACAGTTCTCCGGGTGATGTCACGGAGGATTTATTGGAAGATCCTGAGGTTGAATTGCCTGAAGCGGATACACTGGTCTTGGAAGATGAAGCGCCGATTGAGCCTCCAGTCCCTTCAGGCGTTCGTATTGCTGTGGGGCACTTTGGAAATGCGGAGAATGTCACCGGCGTCATAGAGCGGCTCGAAAAAGCCGGTTTTACACCCGGTAGCGAGCCGACTCGGGGCTCTTTGACTCGCGTATTTATTACGGTGGATCCTCGCGTCCAGTCACCAGCAGATGCCCTGGCTGTGATCAAGCGGGATTTCGAGCCGACCGCCTGGATACTGAATCAATAATACGGCATTTAATACCGTTTTTTGGAATAATATTGATCTTATATTTTGATATCAATATTATTATAACATTCATTTGAAATTATATTCTGAATTGATGAAAAACATGGATCTTCGCCCTATGAAGAATGTCACCGCTGTCTGGACAGAATTGAATCGGCCTGAACATCCCTTTTTTCTGATCGCCGGCCCTTGTGTCGTTGAAGGGAGGGAGCTGGTGTTCGATGTTGCCGGTCAGGTCAAGGAGATGTGCAGCAGATTGGGCATTCCTTACGTTTTTAAAGCTTCATACCGCAAGGCTAATCGCTCTCGATTAGACTCTTTTACCGGTATCGGTGATGAAGGTGCTCTGGAGTTGATCCAGGAAGTCGGGCATACTTTGGAACTGCCCACAACCACCGATATTCACGCAGATGCAGAAGCGGCTTTGGCGGCCAAATACGTTGATATTTTACAGATTCCTGCTTTTCTGTGCAGGCAGACCTCCCTCCTCGTGGCTGCAGCTGAAACGGGTAAGATTGTCAATGTGAAAAAGGGACAATTCCTCAGCGCCGAATCCATGCAATTTGCAGTAGATAAGATTAAACAATCCGGAAATGAGCATGTGTTGCTCACGGAACGGGGGACCACTTTTGGTTACCAGGATCTGGTTGTTGATTTTCGGGGTATTCCGGCCATGCAACAATATGCACCAGTCGTATTGGATTGTACCCATTCCCTCCAACAACCCAATCAAAGCTCTGGTGTGACCGGAGGCCGACCCGCTTTAATCGAAACTATCGCTTCTGCAGGCATCGCCAGTGGCGTAAATGGACTCTTTATAGAAACACACCCTGACCCTTCCAAGGCGAAATCAGATGGCGCGAATATGCTGCCACTGGATCAGCTGGAAGGGCTTTTGGAAAGATTAGTACGAATACGACATGCCATGCGTCCAAGTTGATCTTTTTCTGCTTGAACCTGTTATCCCTAAAACCTATCCTCCATGCGAAGAATTATCGCAGCTTTTACATTCATATTCTTCTTTACCCTGACCGGATATGGCCAGGCCTCACGCTCCGTAGTACAGGCGTTCAATACTGCCGGTGCAGAACAAGTTATCCTGGATTTACCGGGTGAAGTAGAATTGCTTGTCGCTCCTGGTGACTTGATCCAAATCGAGACAGAAGTCAGACTGATGAATGCTGGAGACCCTATCCTGAAGGCGTTGATTCATGCCATGCGCTATAGCATGGTCTCAGAAAAAGATAATGGCAATCTCCTGATCCGGCAAGCCAATAAGCTGGCACCGGTCACCGTACGCGGATTGGAAATCCAGGAGTCGTATCGGTTTAAAGTTTACCTGCCATCCACCGTCCAGGTGGCGATTGCTGATCCGTCAGCTCCGGCAATTCTGCCGGAATCCACCGATTTAGGTACGAATTCAAAATGACCAGCGTTATCTTCACGGATATTTCCATTAGATGACCACACGATCCCTTTTTGCATTTGTCGCATGTCTCCTGTTCTCCTTGCCTGTATCGGGACAATTGCGTCGAATCTTATACACCACGGTTCCGGGAGACTCTATACTGAACATCCAGTTTGATCTTCAGGATAATTTTTCTGTGCATCACTGGCAGAACAGTGCTGTTTTTATTGAATCGGAGATTGTCCTGGCCACCTGTCAGGAAGGGATTTTCAAACACGTCATCGATGAAGGCCGATACACCCTCAATTCTGTTTTTAAGGCTCCAGGGTTGACGGTCTCTCAGGCGATTCCCAAGCGGGCCAGCCTGACGTCCCAGAAGGGGCCATGCGATGAAACGATCCATCATCGGGTGTATATTCCGGCAGATTTTGAACAGGAAAACACCAGGCGATGGACTCGAAAGGAAAGTCTGAATAAATCGACCATCAACGGCCATTAACGAAACGTCACAGAATCGAGCTGACGGAAAAGATGGTCCAACACATTGATCTTCGTGTTTCTCTAGAAACGGCTGCTGACCCGGAGCTGATTCGGCAGGCTGTCATTCGCAAGGGTCACCTTCCGGCGGAAGATGTATTTGCGGTTGAAGTGATCCGACGTTCGATTGATGCCCGATCCCGTCCACCCAAGGTGCAACTGCGGTGTGCCATTTACCTCCGGGAAGATCCCACTCCGGAACCAGCTATTCTGACCTCTTTTCAAATGGTGGATGAGGCCCCGGAGATCATGATTGTGGGCGCGGGTCCGGCTGGATATTTTGCAGCTCTGGAATGCCTGTCCATCGGATTGAAGCCCGTATTGTTTGACCGTGGAAGAGATGCTCGTGAAAGACGTCGGGATCTGCGGGCCATTCAACAATTCGGGGAGGTCGATCCGGATTCCAACTACTGCTTTGGGGAAGGGGGTGCAGGTACTTATTCGGATGGAAAGTTATATACCCGATCGGTCAAGCGGGGCAAAATGGAGCGTGTCCTTCGACTCCTGGTCGAACACGGCGCACCTTCCGACATCATGGTGGACGCTCATCCACATATCGGGAGCAACAAACTCCCTCAGGTAGTGATGAACATTCGGGAGACCATCCAGCACTTTGGAGGGGAGATTCACTTTTCTACAAAAGTTACGGACATTCTGATCCAGGAAGGAGAGGTGTGTGGTCTCCAGTTGGAAAACGGCACGGAGAGACTCGGCAAGGCTGTGATGTTAGCTACGGGGCATTCCGCCCGGGATATCTTCTACATGTTACATCAAAAGGGAATCGCCCTTGAATTCAAACCGTATGCATTAGGTGTACGTATCGAACATCCCCAGCCACTCATTGATGAGATCCAATATGGTCAAGGGCACCGGCACGACTTGTTGCCCGCATCCAGTTATGGTTTGGCCTGCCAGGTGGAGGGTCGGGGAGTCTTTTCATTTTGCATGTGCCCCGGTGGACTCGTGGTGCCCACGGCCACCAGTCCCGGCGAGATCGTCGTGAATGGCATGTCTATGTCCAGAAGGGATAGCCCCTTTGCCAACGCAGGTACTGTGGTCAGTGTTGATTGGCATGATTTGAAGACGTACCATGATAAAGGGGTTTTTGCCGGTCTTGCCTTCCAACAGGAAGTCGAACAAACTCTTTTTCAAGCCGGTGATGGCAGCCAGAAAGCGCCTGCCCAGCGTTTGCCTGATTTTCTGGCAGGAAGGATTTCCTCAGACCTGCCCGGATCATCTTACATTCCAGGTATTTACTCTGCACCATTGGATCAACTTCTGCCCAACTGGATCGCCCGTTCACTTCAGATTGGGGCTCGTGAATTCAATCGAAAAATGCCCGGTTACTTGACGTCAGAGGCAGTGGTGATCGGCACGGAAAGTCGGACCAGCTCACCCATCCGAATTCCGAGAGACCCAACTTCAAAAATGCACCCGGATGTCATTGGTCTCTTTCCGGTCGGGGAGGGGGCTGGCTATGCCGGGGGGATCCTGTCAGCGGCGATGGACGGACAGAATTCAGCTCTTGCGATATCCAATTGGATGAAGGACTCGGGATTTCAACGATCTTCGTGATATGAAATCGATTATCGATCTGATCGGACGTGTCTTTCTGGCGGTCATCTTTCTCTTTGAAGCGTATGATTCCTGGCGGTATTGGGATGAAACCCAGCGTCAGATGATGGAATGCGGGCTGACCTGGCAACAGGACATGTTGCTCTCCGGTGGCATCTTTGCGCTACTCCTGGGCGGGATACTCTTACTGATCGGGTATCGCACAACATTCGGCACGATACTCCTGCTTCTATACTGGGTGCCGGTTACGTTGATTGTCCATGATTTCTGGAATCATCCCCCACCTGAATTGCGCTTGCAATCCATTCTGTTTATGAAAAACCTGGCCGTGACCGGAGGTCTCTTGATCGTTCTGGTCAATGGCAGTGGGCGGTACAGTATCAAACGTCTGTTAGCCACCACACACGTTCCCTGATTAACGAGGAATGATTTTCAGGGGTCGACCACAGTGAAAGCAGAAGGTCGCATCTGAATAATGACCATCAGATCCACAATGATGGCAAGTCCGATTTTCTGGATCCGGTTCAGAGGTATGGTCAAAGTCGGTTTTGGAGTTGGGTTTGGAGTCGGCCTTGCTTATGGCTACAGATACAATTCCTGTTGGCACGGCAATAATGGCATAACCCATAATCATCACCACCGCGGCCAGCAATTGGCCTAGCGGAGTGGCGGGAGAGATATCTCCATAACCTACAGTAGTCATGGTCACAATGGCCCAATAAATGGATCGTGGGATATTGTCGAAGCCACTATTGGACCCAGCCTCGATCACGTACATCATAGAGCCAATGATGATGACTAAGAGCAAAACAGTGGTTACAAATACGGTCAGTTTCTTCCGGCTGGCATACAGCGCAGCCACGATCATGTGACTCTCCTTCATGTGTCCTGCCAGCTTGAAAATCCGGAATACACGAATGACCCTCAAAATCCGAATAGTCAGCAGGTAATGAGTTCCGGGAAGAAGGAGGCTGATATAGGTAGGCAGAATGGACAACAGATCCACGACTCCAAAAAAGCTGGTTATGTATCGCAATGGTTTCCGTGCTACCCAGAGTCTGGCGATATATTCAAATGTAAAGAGGATGGTGAATCCCCATTCCAGGACGACGAAGATCCATCGATGCTTGCTTTCAAATTCGGTGATACTTTCCAGGAATACAGCCAGCACACTCAGAATGATCGCCAAGAGCAGGATGACATCAAATGCGCGGCCAGCCGGTGTGTTATAGCCGAAAATGATGCGGTGCCATTCTTCTCTTCTTGTACGAACGTGTTTGCTCATCTGGGGATTGGAGCTGATCCTGAACAAATGTAAGCAATGCGGAGGGACCATCCCGGTCCCTTGATTCTGACCGAACGAGTGAATGCATGGATGAGGATTTCATCATTGCGGGACAGACAAGTGGTTTTGATAACTCCCAAATAGGTTAACTTTGTTATATATGAAAAACCAGATTGACCAGTGATACGGGCCATTATCGTTGACGATGAGCAATATGGACGAGAGAATCTGAAGACTCTCCTCGGACGCTACTGTCCTGAAGTGGAGGTCGTCGGCGAAGCCGACTCTGTCGAACAAGGTGTCAAAGTCCTGAAAGACCCGAGCCTGAAGCCGGATGTCGCTTTTCTGGATATCAACCTCCAGGACGGGTTGGTCTTTCAACTGCTCAATGAATTGGACGAGCGCCCCTTTGAGGTCATATTTGTGACGGCATATGAGCAGTTTGCAGTCAAAGCATTTAAATACAGTGCCATCGATTATGTCCTGAAACCCATTGACCCCGATGCGCTGAAAGAGGCGGTTGCTCAGATTCGTCCAGGTCGGTTGAACAGGATCGCTCAGCGTTTGGATGTGTTTCAGGGAGCATTGGCCCAACCCCACACGTATGAAAAGTTGACAGTTTCCGCACTGGATGGGATCTACTTTCTCAATTTGAAGGAGATCGTACGCTTTGAAGCAGATGACAACTATACCAATATTTTCATGCAGGACGGTGACAGGCTTACCGCCTCGAAAACCATCAAGTCATATGAAGATCTGTTGGTCAATCAACATTTCTTCCGGGTGCATAAACGGCACATGATCAACCTCAATTTCATTCGAAAGTTTGTGAAAGGGGATGGTGGATACCTGGTGATGGATGACGGAAAGGAGATCGATGTGAGCCGCAGAAGAAGAGCAGAGTTCATCGAACGTGTCCGGAAATTACAGGAAGAGCTCTAGTCTATGCGAGAGCAGATTTTCAGATGGCAATACAAATCATAAAAAACCGTTATATTTACTGTACCGAACCGACTGGAGTGACGAGCCTAGTCCCATCATATCAATGAGAATCGTCATGAAGTCAAAACCTAAAAAGACCCTGGAGCAGCTCAAACGCGATCTTCAGGTCTTGACCAAAGAAGAAATGCAACGGATCAAAGGTGGCAGACCACCTGTCCGTTTCAGCACGCGTTGGTTTATCCGCTGTGGCGGAAAAGTACCCCAATAATACATCCAGATACATCCAGTTGTACGCAACTGGTCAGAAACCCTGATCTGACCAGTTAGCTTCTATTATCTTTACAGGATGAGCGCCATCTTCCTCCCGGATGTACCTCCCGGCGTCGATCTGGAGAATCGTTTTCGAGCAGCGGATAGTTTGCCGGATCAACGTGTCTGGGGCGAACGTTGGCTGGCCTATCTGACCTATACCGATCCGGACCAGGCATTAGCTTATTCCCGGGAGCACACCTCCCGGCCGGGTCACCCCCTGGAGTTTCAGTGTTGGAAATCGCGGGGCATTCTGGCCAACCTCCAACAGGAAGAGAACGAAGCGATTTATGCATTCCAGGAAGCCCTCCGTCTTGCTGAAGAAAAGGGAGCTCAGGATTTGCAAGCCGATATCCTCCTCGATTGGTGCGCTGTGGCTATGAACAAGGGTGACCTTCTTCGAGCCGACCAGTTGATCGATCAGGCCGCTCGCTTGATCCGAGTTTATCCCCGGCCCAGACAAACATTCCACCTGCTCATTCGCCAGGCCTTCAGCAAGCTACGACTCGGCCAGCTTCACCAGGCCTTTCCTCTTTTTAGACAGGCCGAACGGATGCTTCCCACCTTGCAAGGGCAATGGCAATGGGATGACCTGGATTATCTCACACTCTTGCATAGTGGACTGGGCGATTGGTACACTGGATCCGGAGAGCGTCAGCTGGCGCAGCAATCCTATTCACGGGTAGTTCAGATCTGTGAAGCCTTTCATCTGCATACCCGAATCACCTGGCATTACCTCAATGCAGGAATTGCCTCCATGGCCCTTGAAGAATGGGATGACGCCCGGCAGATGTTCTTGCTGGCAACAGCCCGGGAGTATCCTGGTCAGACCGAAGCCCTCGCGGGGGCTTGGGCGAATCTTGGATTCATCTATTTACAACAAGGCGAGGCATCGCCAGCCAAAGAGGCACTGGATCGGGCTGCCGACATGTATGAACATTCTGGCCCCGACAAAAAGAACCTGGCTGTCATTGCCACCTGGCGAGCACGACTGGCCCGTCTGAATCATGAGCAGGACATGGTCATGCATCATTTTATTCAAGCCTCCGAATATGCCCGGGCCATCCAGGACAGCAGCCAGTTGTCTCTGATCTGTAAAGAGATTGCAGAGCACTATGCCGATCTTGGCGAATACAAAAATGCGTTCGAATATCTCCTCCTGCATGATGAGATCGGAGAGAAAGCTCGAGAGGAGCAACAGCAGCGCAATTTGATGGAGCTGCAGGTGAAATATGAAAGTGAACAGAAAGAGCAAGAGGCTGATAGCCTGCGCGCGCAGGCAGTGGAATTGCGGTTACAAGCGATGCGTGCTCAGATGAATCCACACTTCCTGTTCAATGCGTTGAACGGGATTCAACATTTCATTAATAAAGAAGATGGGGATAAGGCCTCACGATATCTGGCCAAATTCGCAGGGCTCGTTAGACAGAGTCTCAATTTGTCAAATACCGAGCTCATTACGTTGGAAGAGGAGGTCACCTTCATTCAGGACTACCTGTTTATCAATCAGAAACTACGGTTTGATGGACGGCTCCATTTTTCTGTGAAAGTGGATGATGAGATCGATGAAGATCGAGTGATGATCCCACCCATGATGGTTCAGCCATTCGTGGAGAATGCCATTGAACACGGTTTTGTGAAGCGGCAATCCGGGACGATTGACATCCGCTTTGATCTGCTGGAGGATGACGTTATTCGATGCAGTGTTCAGGATGATGGTATCGGACGGGAAGAAGCCATCAAACTTCAGGCAAAAAATCCAATGCGGGATCAGCATAAATCTCTGGGCATAGGCATTACCAGGGAGCGCCTCGAATTGCTGAACAGGGGTGAACAATCAGGTCACCGCCTGGAAATTATCGATCTGAAAGGGTCCGATCATACCGCACTTGGCACGAGAGTTGAACTATATTTCCCATCCAGACGGAAAAAGATCTAGAGTTCTGACCGTTCCCTCAACGAATCCTACCGTTCCCTGAGATTCGCCCTCCATTGCCGAATTATACCTTGACACTCAAGATGATCTGCCTCATCTTCGTAAAGGTTTTCTCATAGTATGTTTGTTGGGTCCTACACCAAGTTTCCCCCTGGTGTAGGACTTTTTTTATTCCTGAATCTCAATTTGCTGCTCCGTTCGATTGCCAGACCCATCGACCAGAGATACAGTGTGCAAGCCAGGAGAGGGTTGTACGGTCATTGCGTGAACCTGTTTCGTTGACCCCAGAAATTGATCATCCAGATGCCAGTGCAGAATGGCTGCGTCTTCCCGATGGGTAGCTCTTAACAGAATGGACTGACGCTGGCCGTCCAGATCAACAGGCAGGACCATTCGGGTGAACTCAGCCGGATAAATCCATTGAATGGGGCAGAGGTCGGCCCCTTCCTGACAACGGGCATCCAATGCCGGTAAGGATTCATATTCCGGATGATGCATCTGGTAATAGTGTGCTTGAAGCGGAGCTAAGACAGCATAAGTCTTCCGACTTGCAAGAGCAGGCAAAGCACAACTGCTGTTAATTCGGTGCCCCGAATGCGGATCCAGAAAGAATTCCTGATGGTAGGCGCAAGGCTTGGGTCGCCGTGAACGGAATGGGACTAGTATCGTATCTCTTGGGCAAAATGGGCCGGGGGGGTGTCCCGAAAACGTACAGGAGACCGCATAGTCAAGATCATCCAAAGGCGGGGAGAACCATGTCGTTTCAGGGAGAAGGTCAAACAGATCGAAGAGAATGGGCGCAGCCGCTTTTAAGCCCACCAGATCAGGTCGGGGCTCACCATCTGCGTTGCCGACCCAAACACCGATAGTATACTCAGGGGTAACCCCTATGGCCCAGGCATCTTTAAAGCCGAAGCTGGTGCCTGTCTTCCAGGCGATGGTCCTCGAGGATTGAAAGAATGTCCAGTTCTCCTGTCCTGCTGGCCGATCCGGAAGTCGCATTGCTTCCATCATTTGCCAGCTGGCGCCCCGTCCGGGAACCTTAATCTGCCCGGGCTTCGAATGATCAGATTCGACTACCAATCGGTTGTCTTCAACTATCTGTCCTTCCGTGGAGGTGCGGAGGTCAAAAGCGATGGCGGCATAGGTCTGGACCAACTGCCAAAGGGAGACCTCACCGCCTCCCAGGATAAGGGAGAGGCCGTAGTGGTCAGCAGATCGATCCAGCGAATGCAGTCCAAAGCCTTGCAGCTTTTTAAGGAAGGGGTCAACGCCGAATGACCGCAATAAACGCACCATTGGAATATTGAGAGAAGAGGCAAGCGCCCTCTCAGCAGGGACGATGCCCTCATATTGTCGGTTGTAATTTTCGGGACGGTAGGAACCGTATTGGGTTGGTATATCATCGATGAGGGTTCTGGGCCAGATCAGTCCGTCATCCAGAGCACAGGCAAAAAGAAGGGGTTTCAAGGTCGATCCAGGGCTGCGGGCTGCCTGAATGATATCGACATCTCCTCCTCGGGTATTGGGGGCAGGACTGTTTCCGGCATAAACAAGCACCTGGTGGTCACTGTTTCGAACGATCAGAACAGCCTGATTTTCAATCCCATTTCCGGCAAGTCGATCATGATGGCGCAACATGATCCCTCTGGCAGCATCCTGCAGTCGGCCATCCAGGGTGGTGTGGATTCGTCCGGCCTGCTGCTTTCCAAGCGTAGTGGCTAATTCTGGAGCACGCCGGGGCAGGGCGACCGGGATTTCCGGGATGGGTTCCAGCTGAGCCATAGCAGCAGCATCAGCTGAGAGGACGCCCTGTTTGACCATCCGAAGGAACAAGGCATCTCGCTTTTGTCGCAGTTGATCTCTGTTTCGTCCGGGGTGGATCAGCGCAGGGCTGTTGGGCAGGACGGCCAGTGTAGCGGCCTCACCCCAGCTGAGCAGGTGTGATGGTTTGCCATAATATCGCCAGGTTGCCGCTTCCAACCCCACTACATTTCCGCCAAAAGGGGCACGAGCAATGTACTCCTTGAGGACGGAACGCTTTCGAGACTGGACACTCAGACGAATGGCGCTGAGCAATTCAATCCATTTTTCCCGATAGGTTCGGGGCTGCCCCTTTCGGGATAATCGGACGAGCTGCATGGTAATTGTACTGCCACCACGTTGAATTTTCCCGGATCGAATGTTCTCCCGAAAGGCATTGAACATGCTCACTGGATTGAATCCGGGATGCCAATAAAACCAGCGATCTTCATAAGTGAGTAATGCCTGCTCAAATTTGTCTGGCACAGACTGCGCAGGTGGAAAACGCCACTGGCCATCCGGGGCAATTCGGGCATCCATTAATTGCCCGGATTGATCCATGAGGATGGTCGACATCGGGTCCTCGGATAAATGGACTGGCCAGAACAGCCACACCAGGAAAAAGAGTGCCATCGCCAGGAGGAGCCATCGACGAGGTCGCTTCACCGGCCGTGGAACGAGGTCTGTGCCAGGTGAAGGGCTCATGACAAGTCCTTCATGGTCAAGTCGATCCGGTGCCGGGCAATATCCACATTCAATACCTTGACCTGTACGGGTTGCTGGAGTGAAACTACTTCGGAAGGGTGGCGAATGAATTTGTTGGCCATTTGGGAAACGTGGATCATCCCGTCTTCTTTGATCCCCAAATGAACAAAGGCACCAAAATTGGTAATGTTGCTGATCAACCCTGGAAGGACCATGCCCGCCCGGATGTCCTGGATATCCTTGACTTCTTCGGAAAAGCGGAACGATTGTGCTTTCCCTCGAGGATCGTGGCCGGGGCGTTTCAATTCTTCCTGAATATCGAGTAGGGTGGGCATGCCCACTTCATCCTGGATATATTTCTGCCAGGAAATCTTGTTGATCACCTCGGCATTTTGGATCAAGTCCTGAAGTGGGATCCCCTGGTCCCTGGCAATTTGTTCGACCAGGCGATATCGTTCAGGATGTATCCCGGTATTGTCCAATGGATGAGGACTGTTTCGGACCCGAAGAAATCCGGCGCATTGTTCAAATGTCTTTGCCCCCATTCGTTCAACCTCCTTCAGTTGGGCGCGGTTTTGAAATGAACCGATATCCTGTCTGTGGGCGATGATCTTTTTGGCTAGAACAGGTCCCAATCCGGCAACGTGTTGCAACAGGTGCTCACTGGCCGTATTGACCTGAATGCCCACTTGATTGACGACAAATTGGGTGGTTTCATCGAGAGCTTGTTTCAGTTTTCCTTGATGAACATCATGTTGGTATTGTCCGACCCCAATTGATTTGGGATCAATTTTAACCAGCTCCGCCAGAGGGTCCATGAGACGTCTGCCTATGGATGCCGCACTGCGAAAAGTCAGGTCCAGATCCGGGAATTCTTCGCGGGCAACATCTGATGCTGAATAGATGGACGCACCATTTTCATTCACGAGGTGAATGTCCAGTTGGTCGCAATACGGCAAGGTTTGAGACCAGGAAAAGGCTTCTTTACCACCTGTCCCATCTCCGATGGCCATCGCTTTGATCTGATGTGTCCGAATCAGGTGTTCCAGTGTTTTGGCAGCGTTGTCCGTTTCGTTTTGAGGGGGTAAAGGATAGATGGTGGTGGACGCCAACAGGTCACCTTGAGCATTCATACAGGCCACTTTGCATCCGGTTCGATACCCGGGGTCCAGTGCAAGAGTGGCCACTTGGCCGAGAGGGGCGGCCAGGAGGAGTTGGCGCAGGTTTTGGGCAAATACACCTATGGCCTCATCTTCCATCCGGCTCTGCAGCTCAGCTGTCAGTTCATTTTCAAGGGATGGCATGAGCAGCCTTTGGAAGCTGTCCTCTACGGCCAATCGGATTTGGTCAGCACAGGTGCCAGAATACTTGATATACCGCCGGCACAACCAGTCGATCATAACAGCGGGTTCGTTCAGCCGGATATGCATCCGCAAAACACCTTCATTCTCACCTCGCCGAACAGCCAGAAACCGGTGTGAAGGGATCTTCTTTACCGATTCCTGATAATCGAAATAATCGCGATACTTCTCTTTATCCGGATGGTCTTTCTTCGTTTTTTTTGCTTCGACACCTCCGTCGCGCCAAAGGAGTTGACGCAATCTGTCCCGATTGCCGGAATCATCACTGAACCATTCCGCAAGGATATCCCGGGCGCCCTGCAAGGCAGCCTCCATATCGGGGACATCCGCAGAGATGTAGGGGTGGATGGATTGACGGAGATCTCGACTGCGATGTTCGAGTATCAATGTCGCCAGGGGCTCAAGACCTTTATCTCGTGCGATACTGGCTCGAGTCTTCCTCTTTTTCTTGTAGGGCAGATAGATGTCCTCTAAGACAGTCGCATCCCAGGTGCTTTCGATCTGGCTTCTGAGTGCGGGTGTGAGTGCACCAGCTTCCTCAATGGCGGCCAGGATATAGGTACGCCTGGCCACGAGTGTTTCCATTTGTTGGTGTGCCCGTTGAATCTGGCTGAGCGCATATTCATCAAGCCCCCCGGTGGCTTCCTTTCGGTATCGGGCGACAAAGGGAAGAGAGGCGCCTTCACTGAACAGTTCGAGAACACGCTGAACAGCATGTTTGGGGAGGCCAGTCGTTGTGGCTATTCGCTGAGAAAAGTTGGGTTGATCGTCTTGATGCATAAGTCCCAAAGGTAGGGACTGGATCAACGCCTAGAAAATGAAAAGGCCGTCAAATTGACGGCCTTTCAAGAATGGACTCTCCAGCCTTGAAATCGGTTTTGGTCTACCTGAATACATTCAGGAACCGGTCTTTGGGATGACCGGCAAGAGAATCAGAAGATGTTCATAGGGATTATCGGCGCAAAAGCACCAAGACCGCTGATCCCGGGATAAGGAAGCGGCTGCTAGGTTACGAGCCCTGCAAATATAAATAAATATCTTATAGAAAAAAGATAATTTTAAAATCTATTTTTTTGTCTGTTGGAAGAGCTCTCTGGCGGCGGCACCAGACCACGCTCCCAAACTGGCAACAAGACCACCCATGAGCCCCGTGAGCACCAGAACCATTGGAGAAGACAGCCCATTGAACAGGGCACCGATCTGGGCACTCAGTATTTGATCATTGGCTCGATCCTGAAAAAATGCCAGGCCACCCCACAAGAACAGACCGGAAATAAACCCTTCGATAAACGCATGTAGCGGTCGAGCATGCAGTAGGAAACAGATCAGCGCTGCCAAAGGGGCAATAGACCACCAGGGTAACCATGGGCCAGAGAGAAAGGAGAGTGCAATGATGGTCAGGATGATAGCGACAGGTCGGATCATAGATCAATTCGTTTTCAAGGTCAGAGCAATCAATGGAGCCATATTCATGATCTCCTCTTTGGTCCGGATCTGCAAGGATCGGTATTCACCTTTCTGCCAGGTGGGCAGGAAATTGCGATAAAATGCACTACCAGGATTGCCGGATTGGCCGCCAGGATAAATGCCAAAAGCCCGTATCTGTGGCCCCAATTCGACAATCATTCGCCAGGATGGACCATTGGTAGATGTGATGGCATTGAGCGCATCTTTGTTCCCTCCAAGTTCCAGGTCCATAGCGGAAAAAGCAGGTATTCGGGCGAGATGAATGATGTCGGTCGATTGATAGGCGGACCAAAAACCCTTTCCTGATGCGGAAAGATCTGTGAATTGACGATATGCATTCTTCCAGGCCTGGGTGACAATGTCGGACCCATTCTCCACATCCTGGGTGGCTTGAATATCAAACCACTTGAGGTCAGGTGTAGATTGTAATAATTCCAAGAGCCGCCATTCCTCCGGAAGTTCAACCGGCATCTGCTCCCTTGCGGAATAAAGTTCATCCCAGGTCAGGCTGTCCACCTGCCGTTGCCATAAGTCGAACAAGAGGGGCATATTGTTCAGGGCATCAAATTTTCCTTCCCATCCACGGAGGCTCTTCAAGGCCAGAAATTCTGATTCTGATAGTGAAGCGGTGTCAATCAAGGGATAAAACACACCCATCGCCTCTTGTGCAAACAGGCTGGTATTGTCGAATTGGAGGGCCATCATATCTTCAATGGTCAATGAATCATTACCGCGAAGCCGTTGATTGATGTATCTGCCTCTATAGTGTTCAAATATGCCGTTATAGGCATACGGATAGGACGCATCCGTCGATTGTTGATTGGCAGAGGCGATATACCCTTGAGATGGATTGATCGTCATTGGATTTTCGTCGTCCGGGACGAATCCGATCCAGCCGACTTCAGAACGAGAGCCATCCTGAACCAGTCGGCCATCCGTCTGATTCCGGATCGGAAGTAGTCCGCTGACCCGAAGGGCGATATCTCCTGTGGTGGTAGCAAATAATGCATTTTGCATGGGTGCATCATAAACATCCAATGGAAGGAGCCACTGATCCACGGTCCGGGCTTGATTGATTTTTGCAAAAGCCACACCCATCCGGTCGTCAATATCCAGTAACGGAATCCAGTGCATGGCCAGATCCGCACCAGAGGTACCCGTTTTCAAGTTGGGGACAGGTCCCCAGACAGTAAATCGTACTGTGTCCAGGACGGGTTCTTTCCGACCTCGAACAGCGATGGTTTCTGTTCGAAGCACGGCCTTTTTTTCCTGCCCATCCAACAGATAGGTGGTCTTGGACTCATCTGTCCAACGAATAGCATACCAGTCCATGACATCGTGCCCGGCATTGGTAAATCCCCATGCGGCATGTTCATTGAACCCGATAGCGATTCCTAATAATGGCGGAAACACCACTCCGTAAGCGGATGCCTTGGGAGTGGTGATCTGCATTTCCAGCCAGATCGATGGCAGTGTCAGGGCAAGGTGGGGGTCATTGCAGAGGATGGACAAGTGATCTCTTGTCTTCTCTCGACTGACAGCCCAGTTGTTACTGCCGACACCGGGAGCGCTTTCAGGTAGCCAATCCTGGTACCCCCAGGTCCCAGAAGCGGGAGGGACATGCTGTAAGGTGTCCTTTGTGGAAGCAACGATCGTCGTGTCTGGAATGACGGGAATATCCTTCGGGTTTTGGTTGGGGTAGAGGAACGTGAAATCGGCAGGTCCGACGACCTGGTAGGCATTGCTTAACGGGATGTCATGAGCAGTGCGGGCAAGGGTCTCTGACATGGCCATGATAAAACCGGCAGATTTTAAGAAGGTCCAGGGTTCTGGTGCATAGTCCAGCAGTTTAAACTCCAAAGGCCATTCTCGCGGATTTAATTCATTGATGCGGGCATTGACGCCGTCTGTGAAGGCTTGCAATTGAGGCCGGATTTCAGCTTTGGCTTCCCAGGATGCAGCCAGGCGTTCTGCGGCTTCGAGGATGCCTTTTCTTCGTTGCCCGAGATCATAGTCCAAGGTTCGCTCACCCAGGATTTCAGAAAGTCTGCCCAGAGGGGCTCTGGAGCTGAGGTCCATTTGGAACAACCGGAGTGTGGCTGAAGCATAGCCTTGGGCAAAGGCCGCATCCAGATCATTCTCTGCATAAATATGGGGGATCATCTGATCATCAAAAAGGAGGCTGACTTCCCCTCGTAATCCATCCAGATGAAGGTCGCGATGTGGATATCGAATGCCTACAGGTTCCGCATTCATCCAAAAACCATGTTGGGGTGAGAAGAATTTGCCTGGCGGAGGCAGGGTGTTGTCTCCCAACTTCACCTGGTGGTCGAGAACATAAATCAGTCCAATTGTCAACAGTGTCGCCAGGATGAAACGAACAAAGGCCATAATGCGCATTTGACTGCAAATTACAGGTTTGCATGGCTTCATCGAAAAAGAAAAACCCCTTGCAATGGACGAAGCCACCGCAAGGGGTTTTTCAAGCTGAATCGGAATGGCTTATTCGCCGTCCTTCAGGATGCTAGGCTTGCTAGATGGAACAGCTTGCTCAACTTCCTTTTTCAGGATATTACCTTTGATGGTCAACATACGTGTACCAATCGTTTCATTTGTTGTCAGTGTTACTGTTTTGGTGAATTTGCCAACACGGTTTGTGTCGTACTTCACATCAACAGATGCCGTTTCGCCTGGCATGACAGGCTCTTTTGGCCATGTAGGAACAGTGCAACCACAACTTCCACGTGCATTCTTGATCACGAGAGGGTCAGTTCCGGTATTGGTAAACATAAACTTCCGGATGCCATCAGCACCCTGATCGATTGTACCATAGTCGATCTCAATTGTTTCAAATTTTGCGGCTGGGCCGGTAGCCGCCTCGTCCTGAGCAAATGTGAATGTTGCCAGTCCAAGGAATAAAAGCAGACTCATAAATTTTTTCATCTCCAGCATTTTTTTGGTGAATCGATATGACAAAAATAGGGGAATGTCCATTTGGAGGAAAATTTATGACGGCAGATCGCTGTTAATGATGAGTTAAGAGCATGTTATCTGCTGCATGTCAAGTAGTTATGGAAAGTGGGAAGGCTATTGAGATTTCTTATCTTTGTCAGAGACAATCGCCATATATGGAAGAACTGATAAAAGAAGAACAAGCACAGCAAGCAGCGGGCTTTGAACAAGAGGTATTGCGCGATTATTGGATCGCTGTGATCAGTCGGGAAGCCAGCATGCTGGCCAGGAAGGAGGTGTTAACGGGAAAAGCAAAATTTGGCATCGTCGGCGATGGAAAGGAAGTGCCACAGGTTGCTTTAGCCAAGTTCTTTCAAAAAGGTGACTGGCGGTCCGGCTATTACCGTGACCAGACGTTGATGTTTGCCCTTGGCCTGTCCACCATTGATGCTTATTTCGCCCAACTTTATGCAGATCCGGATAATGATCCATTTTCAGGTGGACGGCAGATGAATAGCCATTATGCCACTCCGCTCATCGATGAGGAGGGCGAGTGGTTGCCTCACTCCGAACTCAAAAATGTTTCTGCGGATATCTCCAGTACTGCCGGTCAGATGGCCCGTGCACTTGGACTGGCGCTGGCCTCCAAGAAATATCGGGAACATCCGGAATTGGCAGAAGCAGGTTCCTTTTCGAAACAAGGGAATGAAGTCGTTTTCTGTACGATAGGCGATGCCAGTACTTCAGAGGGGGTGTTTTGGGAGACCATGAATGCTGCCGCGGTGCAACAGGTGCCTCTGATCGTATCCGTATGGGATGATGGTTATGGCATCTCGGTGCCGATCGATTATCAGACTACCAAAAAGAGTATTTCCAGAGCATTGAAAGGTTTTCATAGTGAAGTGGTCGGTGAAGGTTTGCTGTTGATCACAGTAAAGGCCTGGGATTATCCCCAATTGTGTAAGGTCTATCAGGAAGTGACAGAACATGTCCGAACGACTCATCAGCCAGCTCTGATTCATGTTCGGGAAGTAACCCAGCCTCAAGGCCACTCGACCTCCGGTTCCCATGAGCGATATAAGTCCAAGGAACGGCTGGCCTGGGAAGAGGATTTCGACTGTATTAAACGCATGGGGGAGTGGCTGGTGGATCAAGATCTGGCTACCAGTGAAGAATTAGTGCAACTCCAGGAAAAAGCACGTCTCGAAGTCAGAGAAGCCAGGGATCGAGCCTGGAAGCAATATAATGAACCGATTCAAGCCTATCAGGCGCGATTAACCGGAGCACTGGCGGATGCCGGCGCATCCGGACTTCCGCTTCCGGGGTTGGCAGAAGCCCAGCAGCAGTTGCTGAATATGCGTTCTCCACTCTACAACGAACTGGTTAAGCTGGCCAGGCATACCTTATTGAAGTGGACCGGATTTGAACATGATTCTATTGACGGACTTAAAGCTCTTGTTCGGACCGCATATACTCGTGCAGCCGATGCCTACCACCGTCATTTGTACAGTGAAAGTGAAGCGTCTGCCTTGCGGGTTCCGGTTGTCCATCCCGAATTTTCGGAGAATAGTCCGACCAAGAATGGTTTTGAGATCCTCAATGCCTTTTTTGATCTTGTCCTGGAACGGGATCCACGCTTTTTTGCCTTCGGTGAGGACGTGGGCCGAATAGGAGATGTCAACCAGGGCTTTGCCGGATTGCAGGGGAAGTATGGCGAAGAAAAGGTCTTCGATGCGGGTATCCGAGAGTGGACTATTATGGGACAGGCTATTGGCATGTCGATGCGCGGACTGCGGCCTCTCGCAGAGATCCAGTATCTGGATTATCTCATTTATGGTCTTGAACCGCTGACGGACGATCTGGCTACCGTGCGATATCGCAGTAATGGTATGCAAATGGCACCGGCCATCATCCGCACCCGAGGGCATCGCCTGGAGGGGATCTGGCATGCCGGATCACCGATCGGAATGCTCGTTCACTCGTTGCGAGGGATCCATGTTTGTGTCCCCAGGAATATGACCCAGGCTGCCGGGATGTACAATACTTTGTTGCAATCTGACGACCCTGGCCTGGTCATCGAATGCCTCAACGGGTATCGATTGAAAGAAACACTCCCGGATAATCTGGGTGAATTTACAGTGCCGCTGGGTGTACCTGAGGTGCTGAAAGAAGGTGAACATCTGACCATGGTGACCTATGGATCCTGTGTACGAATCGCCCAGGAAGCGATGACCCTTTTGGAAACAATGGGTGTTTACATCGAACTGATTGATGTACAGACCATGTTACCGTTTGATTTGGAAGGTCGTATCGTGCATTCATTGTCCAAGACAAACCGGATCATCTTCCTGGATGAGGATGTTCCTGGCGGGGCAACGTCCTACATGATGCAGGAGGTCCTGGAAAATCAGGGCGGTTATCAATTCCTCGATAGTGCACCAATGACGATCACTGCTCGGGCGCATCGGACGCCTTATGGTTCGGATGGGGATTACTTCTCCAAGCCAAATGCAGAAGATATTTGCGAAAAGGTGCTGGAAATGATGCACGAGGCATTTCCCGATAGTTTTTAGTCGAGAGGTGTAATACATGGTCAACTTCGCAATCAAACCTGGAACCGATTATCTTTAGCCCAAACTTAAAATCTGTTCGACTTGCGTGACGGTTTAGTCATTATTCCCACTTACAATGAACGGGAGAACATCAAAAAGATCCTGGAGGCTGTACTCGCCTTAGGATCGGTGTTTGACGTGCTGGTGGTGGATGATGGATCCCCGGATGGCACGGCTGCGGTTGTACGCGAAGTCATGAGCCGTTTCCCCGAACGGGTGCACTTGATGGAACGGGCTGGAAAGTCGGGCTTGGGTACGGCTTATATCGAAGGCTTTCGTTGGGGTCTTTCCCGGCATTACGACTACTTCTTTGAGATGGATGCCGACTTTTCGCATAATCCCAAGGACCTGCTCCGATTGCGGGAGCCCGTTGCCAATGGCGATGCGGATGTCACGGTAGGATCTCGTTATGTGAAAGGCGGTGAGCTGGAAAATTGGCCTATGGATCGAATTATGCTTTCCAGAGGGGCTTCCTTTTATGTACAGTTGATCACCTGGATGCCTGTACATGATCCCACAGCTGGATTCATTTGTTACCACCGGCGTGTTTTGGAGAAGATCGACTTAGGTAAGATTCGCTTTGTCGGATATGCATTTCAGATCGAAATGAAGTTTGCGACCTGGACCCTGGGCTTTCGGATTAAAGAAGTGCCCATCCTTTTTGCTGACCGGGTTGAAGGGGTGTCCAAGATGTCTAAATCGATCGTTCGTGAAGCTGTCGGCGGTGTGATTGAAATGAAATGGCGCAGTATGTTCCAATCCTATCAGGTCCGCTAGAAATGCCTCTTCGAGGGTAATGGAAATTAACCAGCCCGGTGGGAATCGCAGGATAAGTCCACTCCAACCCACCTTTCCTTGTTTTTTAATTTGGCATTGAAAATCAATTGATTACGCATGTATAAAAACAATGCGTTAAATTATTTTGTGATTTGTGTGGGAGAAAGTGGACTGTAATGGGACAATAGGTTACTTTTGGGGTAAGGAAATGGATATCAGTGGCATCATTTGATCTAGTTGGAAATTTTACCTGCCGTCTCGATGAGAAGGGGAGGTTGAAGTTGCCGAGCGAATTGCTCGCCCAGCTAGGGGAGGAGCATGCCACCAGGTTTGTTTTGAATAAAGGCTACGAGAAGTGCCTGGTGCTATATCCCAAGACAGTGTGGGAGCGATTCACTGAGCAATTGAAGGCAGTGCCTGACTTCATGGCATCCGTTCGGGAGTTCAAACGTGAATTCTATCGGGAGTCCTATCCGCTATCCAAGGATGGATCCGGTCGAATCCTGCTGAGTAAGACATTGCTGGAATATGCAGGTGTGGAACGGGAGGTAAGCCTGATCTGTCAGGGAGACAAGATTGAAATCTGGCGGACAGAATCATTTGAAGAGAAGCGCATGGATCCGGCCGATTTCGCGGCACTTGCAGAACAGTTCTTTGCCAATTTGTACAAACCAAATACATAACCGGCTCATGGGCGACTATGACTACCATGAACCGGTTCTCCTGGATGAAAGCATCCAGGCACTCGATATCTCAGAAACAGGGATTTATGTGGATGCCACCTTCGGTGGAGGAGGCCATGCAAAACGGATTCTGGATGCTTTAGGCCCGAATGGCAGATTGTTGGCCTTCGATCAGGATGAGGCTGCACTGGCCAATGTTCCAGAGGATTCTCGCCTGACATTCATTCCGCACAATTTTCGCCATCTCGAGCGATTTACCCGGTTTTCAGGGGTGAATGAAGTGGATGGAATCCTGGCAGACCTGGGGGTGTCGTCCCACCAGTTCGATCAACCGGAACGTGGCTTTTCATTCCGCTTTCCTCAGATGGACCTGGACATGCGCATGAATAATACATCAGGGCGCACTGCGGCTGACCTCCTCAATCAAATGGAACCCGGTCCCTTGCAAAAGATCCTGGGTGAGTATGGCGAGGTGCGAAATGCCCGGACGGTGGCAGAAGCGGTTATCCGCTTTCGAAACCAGCGGCGCTTCAAGGTTGTCGGTGATCTGTTGGAGGTTCTTCAACCCTTGATTCGCGGAGAACGCCACCGGTATCTGGCCCAAGTTTTCCAAGCCTTGCGGATTGCGGTCAATGAAGAAATGGAGTCGCTGGAAGAGATGTTGCAAGGGGCACTGAAGGTGCTGAAGCCGGGAGGGTTGTTAGTGGTTTTAACCTATCACTCCCTCGAAGACCGGATGGTGAAACGCTTCATGCGCAGCGGGAACCAGAGTGGGGACCCGGAAAAGGATTTTTATGGAAATATCAAACGTCCGTTTGAGATCCTCACAAAAAATCCGATTCAACCGGACGCAGATGAACTCGATCGAAATACCAGGGCAAGCAGTGCTAAGATGCGTGTAGCCCGCAAAGTGATAGAAGCATGAGAAGCTGGAAGATCAAGGATTACCTCGTATTGCCGCAGACTGGTGCAAACTATGTCTTGCGCAATCTTCATTTTTTTGGTTTCCTCGCCGCTCTCGTACTGGTGTATATCTCCATAGTCCATCAGGGCCAGGGACGGGTCAGGGAGTATCAGTCGCTGCAAAAGGATGTCAAAGAAATGCGGTCCAAGTATTTGAAAATGCGATCTGAAGCCATTGTGAATCACCAGCAATCCGAGATTACACGTCAAATAGGGTCTCTGGATGGATCACTGAAAGGTAGCGTACCCAAACTGATTGAAAAGCCTTAAAATTTATGGCAGAGGCACGTAAGAACGAACTCCTGATCAAAGCATACCTCGTCCTCGGACTGGTACTGCTGCTGGCGTTGGCCATCTTGGGTCGTGTCATGATCATCCAGTGGGTTGAAGGAGACAAGTGGCGTGCCAAGGCCGAGAAGAGTCAGTTGAAATATGTCCCTGTAGAAGCGGAAAAGGGCAGCATTATTACAGAAAGTGGGGCCATTCTGGCAAGTACGGTAGCGACCTATGAATTGCGCATGGATCTCAATTCCAGCGCAATGTCAGAAGCCGACTTTCAGCAGGAAGTCGATTCTCTGGGTTGGTACATTTCACACTTTGTAGATGGGTCTCGTTCTGGAAAGGAATGGACGCAAAAGTTGCGCAGCCGAAGAAAAGCGAAGGATCGTTACTACCGCATTCATCCCAAGTTGTCGGTAGAAAAGGCGGAAATGGTGAAAACCTTCCCTCTGTTTAAGAAAGGCCAGTTTAAAGGCGGCATTATCCTGTTGGAACGCCTTGAGCGTCAGCGTCCATTTGAAGGGTTGGCCAGCCGGACAGTAGGGTCTATTCGGAAGGGAGCCAAGCCCGTCGGGTTGGAAGGTAAATACCAGTCAGTGATCTGTGGTGAAGACGGAATGCGCCTGATGCAACGCCTGCCCGGTGACATTTTACTGCCGATCAATGACCTTACAGAGATTGCCCCAAAACCGGGAAAGGATATCGTGACCACCCTGGATATGGGGATGCAAGACATTGCACATCATGCGTTGACGAAGGCGTTGTCAACCCATCAAGCCGAGTCGGGTGTGGCCATTGTCATGGATGTGAAAACAGGTTTTATCCGCGCCATGGTCAATTTGGATAAAAGCCGAAACGGATACGTCGAACTATACAATCATGCCATTGGATCAGCAGTTGAGCCAGGGTCGGTTTTCAAGTTGGCCAGTTTTATGGCTCTCCTGGAAGATGGATATGTGAAGCCGGATGATCTGATCGATCTGGAGAAGGGTGAAACCAAGTTTTACAACAACACCTTGAAGGATGCTCACTACCATGGCATAGATACCACAACCGTGAGTCACGCTTTTGAGATCTCTTCAAATGTCGGTGTGGCCAAATTGGTGCAGCGGTACTACGGCACTCAGCCTGAGGCCTTTACCAAGCGACTGAAGTCCTTTGGTGTTGGTGAGATCACCCAAGTTGACTTGGCCGGAGAAGCACATCCGATACTCAAGGAAGCAACTAAAAAAGATAATTGGAGTGGGATTACCCTGCCCTGGATGTCCATTGGATATGAGGTGGAGATGACGCCATTACAGATCTTGAATCTGTATGCTGCAGTGGCAAATGGAGGAAAGATGATGAAGCCCAAGCTTGTCTCTGAAATTCAACGACAGGGCGAACCGCTCAAGCGCTTTCATCCTGAGGTACTGGATCGTCGGATCGCATCGGCCAAGGTTATCCGTCAAATGCGGGAGATGCTGGAAGGTGTAGTTATCCGGGGAACAGCTTCCCGGATGGCGACCTCCCTTTACACTTTTGCAGGTAAAACGGGAACAGCCCAGATTGGCTATCAACATGGAAAAGATGTGGCTTATCGCAGCTCTTTTGTCGGGTACTTTCCGGCAGATGAACCCAAGTATGCAGCGATCATCGTGGTGACGGATCCACACAATGGATACTATGGAAGCGAAGTGGCTTTGCCCGTTTTCAGAGAGATCTCTGATTACTGTTTCAGCTCCAGAAAGGAAATGTTCGAGCCGATGCGTGCTGATCAGGAAAAAGATTTTCGTGCCCTGAATATCCCTCAATGGGAGGTCGGAAACCGACAGGACTTTCCATCGTATATGCATGGAGGCGGGTGTCCCCAAGCAAGATAGTGGTGAAGGGGAGTGGGCCGTCAGTAAAATCGAAGAAGAAGATCGTTTGCACTTCCTCAATCGGGTTCTACCCGAAAAGCAGGTGCCCAATGTAATGGGGATGGGGCTCAGAGATGCGCTCTACCTCCTTGAAAATAGTGGATTGAAAGTCGATGTGATCGGTGTCGGAAAGGTCCGACGTCAATCGGTACCTGCAGGAAAACCGGCACATGGCCAGTATGTCCGCATCTACCTCGAATAAACGCTTCTGAAATTTTTTGTGATAAACACCAACCTTTTTTCTACACAAACGCACCGGTAACAAATTGAAATCCCTTGAGTACATATCGAACGGTGTGAACGTTCTGTGGTTCCGGGGTGATCTGGAGCAACCAGTTGCTCGGATCACCCTGGACAGCAGAAATGTGCAGTCAGGTGACCTGTTTATCGCTATCCGGGGTACAGCCGCTGATGGGCATCAATTTATTGCTCAAGCCATTCAAAAAGGGGCAACCATCATTGTTGCTGAAGAAAAAGCTCCAGCAGATCTTTCAGATGCGATCACCTGGATGCAGGTCAAAAATTCCCGGGAGACACTCGGGCGTCTGGCTGAGAACCTCTACGATGCGCCTTCCTCTGAGTTGCGTCTTGTAGGTGTTACAGGTACGAATGGAAAAACATCAGTCGTCTATCTCCTTTATCAACTGTTTACTGCACTGGGTTACCCTTGTGGATTGATCTCTACGATTGAGGTCCGGTGGCCCGGGTTTCAGGAAGACGCCCGATTGACGACACCCGATGTGGTGACCCTCCAACGCAACCTGCGGAGTATGGTGGATGCAGGGGTGACCTATGTGTTCATGGAAGTCAGCTCACATGCAGTCAGCCAGGGCCGGATTGATGGATTATCCTTCACCGGTGGAGTATTTACCAACCTCACCCATGATCATCTGGATTATCATGGCACATTTGCCAACTACCTGTCCGCCAAAAAGACCTTTTTTGATCATTTGCCAAAGGATGCTTTTGCACTCATCAATCTGGATGACAAACATGGAAAGGTCATGGTCCAGAATTGTAGTGCAACAATCAATACCTATTCCCTTCGCTCCTTGGCGGATTTCAAAGGACGAATCCTGGAAAATCGATTGGAAGGCCTTTCCATGAAGATGAATGACCGGCAGATCGCTTGCCGATTGGTTGGCGACTTTAACGCTTACAACCTGCTGGCTGCCTGGGGTGTCGCCTGTAATCTCGGTATTAACGAAGAGGAAGCCATGCAGGCATTGAGTGGTTGTCCGGGTGCCAAAGGGCGACTGGAGATTTTGCGTCACCCTTCCGGCCGATTGGGGGTCGTGGATTTTGCTCATACCCCTGATGCCCTGGAAAAGGTGATCAAAACCCTGCATGAACTCAAGCCAAGGCAGTCACGACTGGTCTCAGTGGTCGGTTGTGGAGGTGATCGGGACAGGGAAAAGCGGCCAATCATGGGAAAGATTGCTGCTGCCGGTAGTGACATTGCTGTTTTTACCGCCGATAACCCTCGTTCTGAGGCCATTCAGGATATCCTGGATGAGATGGTGGCTGGAGTGGCCAATCACGACGAGATGAAGGTCCAGGTCATTGCAGATCGGAAGCAGGCCATACAGATTGCTGCCCGTCTGGCCAGGACAGGCGATGTCATTCTGGTGGCCGGTAAGGGACATGAGACCTACCAGGATATCGGAGGTGTCCGGTATCCATTTGACGATATGAAAGTGCTGAACGAAGCACTGGAGATCCCTGTGATTTCCTGAAGAGAATACATTTCAGTTTGGTTCGGTACGGTGACATGGGGCGGACAAAGGTCCGCCACCGTGTCCCCTTTCGATCCGCTGAATTCAAGATAAATCAGACCTGCCGAAACCATGTTCACACACCTGTTCGACTACCTCGACAATTTATATGACCTGCCAGGGGCAGGTCTGTTTCGGTATATCACATTTCGGGCAGGGGCCGCGATTATCCTCTCCCTGCTTATCAGTATGGTGTTCGGGGCCGGGATCATTCGGAAGCTGAGGAAGATGCAGATCGGGGAGACTGTTCGTGAACTGGGACTCGCTGGGCAAAAGGAAAAGGAAGGCACTCCAACCATGGGTGGCCTGATCATCATTCTGGCGATTTTGTTGCCTTGCCTGTTATTGTCCCGTTTGGACAATGTCTATATCCAGCTGATGCTGCTTTCAACGGTCTGGATGGGGGTCATCGGATTTATTGATGATTATATCAAGGTTTTTAAAAAGAACAAGGCGGGCCTGAAAGGGATTTTCAAAGTGATCGGCCAGGTCGGTTTGGGCTTGATCGTCGGTTTGATCATGTTAATGAACGACCAGGTGACCGTGCGCATGTCACTGGAAGAAGCCCAGGAAAAGGGATATGAGATCACCCAGTTCTTCAATTCCTATGATGCAGATACGGATGAGGTCAAGGAGTTTGTTCATGTCAAGACAACGCTGACCAATGTGCCATTTTTTAAAAGTAACCGACTGGATTACAAAGACTTGTTAGGGTTTCTTGGTGATAATGCAGGTACCTGGGTCTGGATCATTTTTATCCCATTGATCATTTTAATTGTCACAGCGGTGTCCAATGCTGCGAATTTGACAGATGGATTAGATGGCCTGGCGACAGGTGTTTCCGGCATTATTGCCGCAACATTGGGAGTCATGGCTTACGTGAGTTCCAATGCCATTTTTGCTGATTATCTGGGGATCCTGTTTTTGCCGGACTCTGCCGAGCTGGTCATATTTGCTGCCTGTCTGGTCGGAGCTTGTGTCGGGTTTCTCTGGTACAATGCGTTCCCCGCTCAGATTTTCATGGGTGACACAGGAAGCCTCACTTTGGGTGGGATCATAGCGGCTTTTGCTATTGTCCTTCGCAAAGAACTGTTGATTCCCATACTCTGTGGCATCTTTTTATTGGAAAACCTATCGGTGATGATTCAGGTGGGTTATTTCAAGTATACCCGTATGCGATATGGTGAAGGCCGCCGAGTTTTTCTGATGGCGCCATTACACCACCACTTTCAGAAGAAGGGACTGCACGAAGCCAAGATCGTTGCCCGGTTCTGGATCGTTGGCATCCTGCTAGCTGTATTTACCATTGTCACCCTGAAAATCCGATAATGATGACCAGGGAACAAATTGTCATATTAGGAGGAGGAGAAAGTGGAGTGGCTGCGGCCATTCTGGGCCAGGCGAAAGGCTTTGGTGTCTTTGTATCGGATGAAGGCTCGATCGGTGCCTTATATAAGGAGGAGCTCCTTCGGGCTGGAGTCGAATTTGAAGAGGGAGGACATTTTTCGCCACACCTCCAGGAGGCGGACCTGGTGATCAAGAGTCCGGGCATTCCCGGTGATCATGTGCTGATCCAATCTTATCGGGATCGCCAGATCCCGGTGATCTCAGAGATCGAATTTGCCTCTCGTTATATCAGCGGACAGATCATCGCGATTACCGGTACCAATGGAAAAACGACCACGACTCACCTGATCGATCACATCTTTCAGCATGCAGGTTATTCTGTGGGCTGTGGTGGAAACATCGGGTATGCTCTGGCACGATTGGCCATGGAGGAACCCCGTGATTGGTATATCCTGGAGCTATCCAGTTTCCAATTGGATGACATCGACCAATTTCATCCACATATTGCCATCCTGCTCAATGTGACTCCTGACCACCTGGACCGTTACCAGAACAGCATGTCACTGTATGCCGGAGCGAAATTGAAGCTGACAAAGAATCAAACAAAAGAAGACTTTCTCATCCTCCAGAAGGATAACCATTATATCGATCAGGTTTTGACCCAACAATTGGTGCACTCCACCAAATTGTGGGTGGGCCAACCGGATGGCCTATCCGGGCAATGGTTGAAGGTGGAAGGAGAAGAATATAACCTTCAGGATTTTGTATTGAAAGGCGAACACAACCTCTTCAATACAACTTGCTCGATCCTGGCAGCCCGTAAAGCTGGTCTTTCTAGCCAACAGATCCAAGAGGCACTGCCTTCATTTCAGCCGGTGTCCCATCGGATGGAACCGATTGGCGAGCTGAACGGTGTGCGGTATATCAACGACTCGAAGGCAACCAATGTAGATGCTGTCTGGTATGCCTTGCAAGCCATGGACCAACCAGTCGTGTGGATTGCAGGCGGCAAAGATAAGGGGAATGACTATGATGCCCTTCTGCCATTAGCCAAAGAAAAAGTCAAGGCCCTGGTTTGCCTTGGCCTGGATACCCGCAAACTGGAAACTGTTTTTGCGGGAGTGGTACCCCATATTTCGGTCTGCCGATCAATGCAGGAAGCAATTAGCGAATCTGGGCGTCTGGCTAATGAGGGCGATGTTGTTTTGCTTTCTCCAGCTTGTGCCAGCTTTGATCTCTTCAAAAACTATGAGCACCGTGGGAATATGTTCCGCGAAGCATTTCAAGAATTGTTAAAGGAAACACCATCATGTCAATAGGTCAGAAAGTTGTTCAAAATCTTCAGGGTGACCGGGTGATCTGGACCATCGTCATTCTCTTTGCGGCCTTATCGGTGATAGCCGTGTATTCCTCTACCAATTTGTTGGCCTACAAGGAAAAGGGAGGAGATACAGAGTTCTATCTGCTGAAGCACGGTTTCTTTATTGCGGGAGGATTGTTGATCACCTATCTGTGCTACCTGTTGCCCTATCAGGTATTTGCCAAGATGGCCAAGATCCTGATGATTGTCACCATTCCGCTGTTACTCTATACACTGGTATTCGGGGTGGATGTCAACAATGCCCGTCGGTGGATCACGATTCCAATCATCAGCCTGACGTTCCAAGCTTCGGACCTGGCCAAGCTCGCACTGGTCGTTTATCTGGCACGAGAACTGGCCAAACGGCAGGATAATATCAAAGAATTTCAGAGCTCATTTTTGCCCATTCTCGTCCCGGTCGTACTAGTCTGCGTGCTCATCGCGCCAGCTAACCTGTCCACGGCTCTGATGCTATTTTGTACGAGTATTCTCCTGATGATCGTCGGTCGAGTAAAAATGCAGCATATCCTGGGGTTGATCGGTATAGGGGTGGTGGCCTTTGGCGTCATATTCCTGGTGGGCATGGCCTTCCCGGAGCTCACGCGTGCCGGTACATGGGTCTCTCGTGTGCAGGAGTTCCTGTACGATACAGACGGTGGATATCAGTTGCAACAATCCAAGATTGCCATTGCTAAAGGAGGACTTTTTGGAGAAGGACCGGGGAATAGCATCCAGCGTAATTTTCTGCCTTCGCCGTATGCCGACTTTATCTATGCGATCATCATTGAAGAATATGGGTTGTTCGGTGGTGCTTTCCTCCTGGGTTTGTATGTCATCCTGTTCATTCGCAGTGTCCGTTTGGTCACCCTGTGCGAAGGTGCATTTGGCGCATTACTGACGATGGGGATGAGTTTGTTGATCGTCCTCCAGGCCCTGGCCAATATGGCGGTGTCCGTTCACCTGGTACCGGTTACTGGATTGACCCTACCTCTGATCAGTATGGGCGGAACCTCTCTGCTCTTTTTCAGTATGTCGGCCGGTATGATCCTGAGTGTGAGCCGTCAGGTTGAAAAACAACGCATCATGGCAGATCCTGAAATAACACCTGTTACCCCATGAAGATCCTGATCGCTGGAGGCGGAACGGGCGGGCATATTTATCCCGCATTGGCGATTGCAGATGCGATCCGAGAAGCTCATCCCGAGGCGGAAGTGTTGTTTGTGGGTGCGCGTGGTCGTATGGAAATGGAAAAAGTGCCGCTGGCCGGATATCCGATCGAAGGATTGGATATTGCAGGGATCCAACGCCGGTTGACCTGGAAGAATCTGTTGATTCCTTTTAAAGTGGCTGGCAGCCTGTTGAAGAGTTTTCGCATCATCCGCCGATTTAAGCCTGATGTGGCCATCGGAGTTGGTGGATACGCCAGTGGACCTGCTCTTCGTGTGGCCTCCTGGATGGGAGTTCCAGTGGTTTTACAAGAGCAAAACTCCTATGCAGGCATCACCAACCGTTTGTTGGCCAAAAGTGCAGCATTGATCTGTGTAGCCTGGCCGGGTATGGACCGGTACTTTCCAGGCGCGAATATTGTCTTGACCGGCAATCCTTTGCGGTCTCAGTTTTCACGATACGATCTAACCACTCAGGATGCACGCCAACAACTGGGATTAGACCCGAATTTGCGGACCATTCTGGTCATGGGTGGGAGTCTGGGTGCCCGTGCATTGAATGAAGCGATTCAAGTCGGTGTATCCTGGTTAAACACTCATCCGGATCATCAGATTTTATGGCAGTGTGGAAATAGTCATTACGCCTCCTGTGTGGAATCTGAAGTGGCCCAATTGCCGCAGGTGCATTTGCGGCCGTACCTGGATCAGATGGACTTGGCCTATACCGCTGCGGATATCATTGTTGCCAGAGCAGGAGCCCTGACCATATCGGAACTGTGCCTGGTTGGGAAGCCGGCCATTCTGGTACCCTCACCTTTTGTGGCAGAAGACCATCAATCAAAAAATGCACAAGCCCTCGCGCAAGTAGGAGCGGCTGTTGTCATCGCCAATGATCGGGTAGGGGAGCTCCTTTTTTCCGAGATCGAACACCTGGCCAGCGATGTGGTTCTGCGTAAAAGCATGGCTGCTCGCATGTCAGAACAAGCGCGTCCCGGGGCTTCAAAAGAGATTGCACGTCGCATTGTTCAATTGATCAAACCGGTGGAAGTATGAACATCCAGGAGGTCCAGCAGATTTATTTTATCGGTATCGGTGGCATCGGAATGAGCGCCCTCGCCCGATATTTTCATCAGCGGGGAGTCCTTGTTTCCGGATATGATAAAACTGAAACAACACTCACCCAGCAATTAGTGGCTGAAGGTATTGAGGTGTCCTATACAGCCTCTGTAGATTCGATTCCAGATCAGGTCGATCTGGCCGTCTTTACACCTGCCGTACCTGCCGACCATCCGGCGTTCGCCCATTTTCGGATGGCGAATGTGCCGTTGATGAAGCGGGCGGAACTGCTGGGCTGGATCAGTAAGAATGCGAAGTGCATTGCCGTGGCAGGCACTCATGGGAAGACGACCACCACAACTATTATTGCACACATGTTGCGTACAGCAGGAGTAGATTGCAGTGCATTCCTGGGTGGGATCAGCGGAAATTATGGAACCAACTACTTACTCGGTCAAGATGACTGGATGGTGGTTGAAGCAGATGAGTACGATCGTTCCTTCCTGCACCTGCATCCGACAATTCTCATTGTCAATGCATTGGATCCAGATCATCTGGATATCTATGCCGATGAGAACGATATGCTTCAGACATATTATCAGCTCCTGAAACAGGTGAGGCCTGAAGGCCATATCCTCCTGCGCGAGGATTTGGTTATTCCAGCGGAGGTGTTGGTAGAGGTCTCTGCCCGCATTCACCGTTTTGGCCAGGGAGATGTTGCATTCAAGTTGTCGGAAGTCGTTCAGGTTGCGGATCAGATCCACTTTGATCTGGAAACAGAAGTCAAGACTTTTCGCCAGATTGGCTTTACACTTCCCGGAATGCACAATGCCTTTAATGCGGCAGCGGCCTATGCCTCTGGCGTGATTATGGGGTTGAATCCGTCAAAATTACATCAGGCCATGGCCACCTTTAAAGGTGTGCGCCGACGTTTTGATATCCACGTGGCTTCAGCAACGACCGCTTATGTTGATGACTATGCACATCATCCCGTAGAATTGGAAGGTCTGGCCCAGGCTGTCCGCTCCAGATTCCCAGGTAGAACAGTAACGGTCCTCTTTCAGCCGCATCTCTATTCGCGGACCCGAGATTTTGCAGATGAATTTGCCCATGCACTGGACCAGTTTGATATCCCCGTCATTATGGAGATCTATCCCGCAAGGGAATTGCCAATTTCGGGAGTACAAGCTGAGATGATCCTGGACCGCATGGTCAATCCCAGGAAAAAATATATCCCTAAGGAGGAGCTCCTGAATTATTTGAGCGAGCACAAGCCGGATGTCCTGGTGACAGCTGGTGCCGGTGACATCGACCGATTAATCCCGAACATTATCGAACTTATAAATCCCAGTGAATCATGAAAAAATCAAGGTGGAATACATTCAGACGTCGGAGTCGCCTGATTTGGCTGATCATCTTTGGTGCAATCGCGGTCACCGTTTCGACGGCGATGTTCTCCAAGCGAGAAGCAGTTGCCAAGGAGGTCATTATAGAGATCAAACCAATGGAGGATGGCGGCGCTCTCATCACCATGGGAGAGGTTAGCCAGTTGCTGGAGTCGAAATTTCCATCCAAGGATCCCGAGCGTTTGTCAAAGGTCCCACTTCGTGTGTTGGAAGAGGCCATCAATGCGCATCCGATGGTGAAACATGCAGATGTTTATGTGGATGCGCGCAATCGGGTGAGAGTCAGGATTGAACAGCCTGAACCCTTGATCCGGATCATTGATCATCGTGGAGCGAACTATTACCTGGATGCACAGGGAAAGCGAATTCCGATTTCTAAACATTATGCACCGCGAATCATGGTGGCTACCGGTAAGATCCCCAGCTACCGGGATAGTGTATTACAGGAGCCAAAACATATACTGGCGCAGTTGGTCCATATTGGGCAGGTTGTTCAGGAAGATCCCTTCATGCACGCATTGGTTGAACAGGTGGATGTGCAAAACGGTGACTTCTACCTGATCCCCAAAATGGGGAAATTCAAGATCCTTCTGGGGGATGCAACTGACCTGGATAAGAAGTTTCGCCGACTCAAATCCTTTTATCGGGAGGTCCTGCCAAAGGTGGGATGGAGTAAATATGCCATGGTAAACCTGGCGTTTAAGAACCAGATCGTCTGTAGAAAAGCCTGATTGGGGTATTTCTACACATAATGTGAATAAATCTTTAGGGATATTAAAAACACTTGTAATGTTTCCAAGTATCTTCGCCGGTACGGGAAATAACACCAAATCAAGGTAAATCTGCGACTGATGGAAGCCATGAACAAAGCAGGAGAGATAACGCCATTTACAGTTGCGTTGGATATAGGGACTACAAAAGTTTGTGTCCTGATCGGTAGAAAGAATGAGCACGGAAAACTCGAAGTGCTTGGATACGGTAAAGTTGAATCCAACGGAGTCTTGCGAGGCGTCGTCTCCAACATTGAAAAAACGGTCCAGGCGATCAATGAGGCGATCCGCAAAGCGGAGCGTATGGCTGGATTCTCTGTGAAACATGTGAATGTCGGTATTGCCGGCCAGCATATTAAATCGATCCAGCACAGAGGCATTCTGACCAGAGACAATAGTCAGGAGGAGATCAACGATCAAGACATTGAACGTTTGATCATGGATATGCATAAATTACAGCTGCCTCCAGGTGAAAAGATCATCCATATTATACCTCAGGAATACACTGTTGATAACGAACAGGGGATCATCGATCCACGGGGGATGTCCGGTGTGCGACTGGAAGCCAACTTTCACATTGTAACCGGACAGGTTACCGCTATCCAAAACCTGAATCGCTGCATCGAGAAGTCCAATCTGATCGTAGATGAGATCACTTTAGAACCGATCGCTTCTGGAACGTCTGTACTCAGCAAGGAAGAGAAGGATGCCGGTGTCGCTCTGGTGGATATTGGCGGCGGAACAACAGATATCACCATTTTCCATGAGGGGATCATTCGGCACACTGCTGTGATTCCTTTTGGAGGTAATGTGATTACCAAGGACATCAAAGAAGGGTGCAACATCATGGTCGACCGGGCGGAAAAGCTCAAGGTCCAGTTTGGTTCAGCCCTTTCCAGTGAGGTATTTGACAATCTTGTGATCTCCATCCCCGGTCTGAAAGGCCACGGGCATAAAGAGATCTCCGAAAAGAATCTCGCCCGGATCATCCAGGCGCGAGTTGAAGAGATCATGGATTATGTGATGTGGGAGATCCAGAAAGCTGGCTTTGAACGCAAACTGGTTGGCGGCTTCGTCCTGACCGGAGGTGGATCTATGTTACGCCACATTGCACAACTGACCGCATATCATACTGGCTTGACAGCAAGAATAGGCCAACCGAATGAGCATCTCGCTCACGGATACCCGGAAGAGTTGGTTAGTCCTATTTATGCAACAGCTTTAGGGCTGTTGTTGCGTGGCTCGGAAAAGCCATACTTCCCTGAGGAAGAGACGAAGGAAGAGATTTACAACCAGGACAATGCATCTGTGAATGATCAATCGATCGTTGGCGATGAAGGCGCAGGCTGGTTCAATCGGATGTTCGAACGCGCCAAGGATTGGATCAAGGAAGAACAGGATTCAAATCTTTGATCACGACAACACCATTTTTTAGAATTAAACACCTCCCATGATGGAATTCTTAGTTTCTCACGATAGCAGCCATATCATCAAAGTGATCGGTGTTGGCGGTGGTGGCAGCAATGCGGTCAACCACATGTTTGAACAAGGCATTACTGGCGTTGACTTTATTGTCTGCAATACTGATAGTCAGGCTCTGGCATTAAGTCCGGTGCCCGTACGTATGCAGTTGGGGCCCAACCTGACAGAAGGTCGCGGTGCAGGATCCATCCCCGATGTGGGGAAGGAAGCCTGTCTTGAGTCTGTTGAAGACATTCAGCGACTGCTGGAGAACAACACCCGAATGTTGTTTATTACCGCTGGAATGGGTGGTGGAACCGGAACTGGTGCCGCACCCATTATTGCCAAAGTTGCCCGTGAGCTGGGTATTCTGACAGTAGGGATCGTGACCATTCCATTCCAATTCGAAGGAAAGCGTCGTCAGACCCAGGCCATGCATGGATTGGATCAGTTTAAGAAAAATGTAGATACCCTCATCGTCATTACGAATGAGCGACTACGGGAGATATATGGTGACCTTGGATTGCGGGATGCGTTTTCACATGCAGATGACATCCTGACGACAGCTGCCCGGGCTATAGCCGAAATCATTACCGTCCCAGGGTATATCAACGTCGACTTTGCCGATGTCAATACCGTTATGCGTGACAGCGGTGTGGCCATCATGGGTGTTGGTGTTGCAGAAGGCAGTGATCGTGCTCGCGAGGCGATCGATCTGGCTTTGACATCCCCACTACTTGAAGACAACCACATTCAGGGCGCCCAACATATCCTGTTGAATATTTCATCCGGAACCCGTGAGGTGACAATGGATGAGATTATGATGATCACCGACTTTGTCCAGGAAGAAGCAGGTGAAGGAACAGATGTGATCTGGGGTAATTGTTACAACGAATCTCTGGGAGATAAAATCTCGGTCACCCTGATCGCAACAGGCTTCAAGAGCCATGGCGCCAAGGATAGGATGACAGGAGAAGGAAAGTTGATCGCGACTTTGAATGATGATCAACCGATGCCTTACAAAGAAGCTCGAGAATTGACGATTCGGGATGTGACTGGAGAAGAGCAGCTTGAAGCGAAACCCATTACGACGAATTGGGAGACTCCGATTCAACGGACTTACAGTCCGAAAGCAAATCCGAATACGGTCACACCAATGGCGGGTCAAAAGTCACAACAACAGCGTTCACCCGTCAAATTGAGCTCACCAAAGGTTATTTCTGATCTGGAAAACGAGCCGGCTTTTGCACGGAGAGGTATTCAACTGGATGAGCCATCTGCGTCATCTTCTGAAGAAAATCGCAGCCGGATTTCTGTGAATGATAGTGATGAGCTGGATCTGTTCAATACACTTCCTTATCTCCACGATAAGGGAGCCGTGGATTAGTCGATGCCACAATTTGAATCAAAAAGCGGGGTGCCTCAGGTGCCCCGCTTTTTTAATGTTACCTCCAGGATGGTTTCCAATGCTTCGGTTTTGTCTTTGAGCAGGATCCGGTATTTACCCGGAGTGAGGTACATCTGACCGTTGTCACTATCCTGTGGCGCAGGATCTCCGTTTTTCAGGAGGTGAGTGATCCATTTCTGTTTGCCTTTTTCATTTGAAATGCTCAGGTCATAAGTCCAATGTGACAGTCCTTTGGCGATATTCACTTCGCCTGAAGCCAGTAATAGTTTAGACTCATTTTCCGGATAAACCTCCCAGGTCATGGTTCGGTTCTCCTGGGAGAAAGTCCAAACCGGGACTTCAGGAGTATTTGCGTCGAGCCACTTGCTCCAACTCTTGCCCCAGCCTTTTTGGTATCGGATCGGATCCGGCGTGATCAGCGTCAGGGGTTTATCCGTGACTTCAGGATTAAGGGATTGCACATTTTTCAGATCGGCAATGAAAAAGCTCCGTCCGTGTGTTCCGAGGACGAGGGTGCTGCTTGACGTATGAATGGCCAGATCGTGAACGGAAACTCGTGGAAGTCCCTCGTCAAAAGGCATGACATGTTCACCCCGATCCAAACTGGCATATACGCCATGGTCTGTTCCGATATACAGCAGATCAGGGTTGGAGGGGTCCTCTTTGACCACATTCACAGGTTCGGCCGGGAGGTCTGTGCAGATCCGTTCCCAGGTCGTCCCAAAATCCTCTGAACGATAGACATAAGCATCAAAATGGTCCCATCGGTAGCCGTTTAAGGCGAGGTATACTCGCCCTTCGACAAAACGCGATGCTTGTACTCTGGTCACCCAAAGGTCTTCTGGTAAACCCGTTGTTATTTTTTCCCAGCTGTATCCACCATCTCTGGTCACATGGACTAACCCATCATCACTACCACAGTAGATCAATCCGAAAGTCAGTGGCGATTCATGGATGGTGGTCAGGGTACCATAGGGCACATCCCCTGTCCGGCCACCTTTAGTCAAGTCTTGACTCATCTCTCCAAAATGACCTCCCTGGTCCATGGAGCGCAGTAGTTTTTGAGCACCCATATAGAGGATGTCAGGATTGTGTTTGGATAAATGGATGGGTGTCTGCCAGTTCCATCGATAAGGACGTTCGCCCAATGCAGGTTTTGGAGTGATGAGCGTCTGATCTCCTGTTTGCGTATCCAAACGATAATAGAACCCGAATTGAAAGCCGGTGTATACCGTACGTGCATCATCCCTTGGGTCGATCTGTATCTGCATGCCATCACCGCCGAGCAGGGATTTATAGGGGTATTGCCCAGTCATTTCCCATCGCAATGACCCCTTGTAGTTGGATGGGCCTTTCCAGACGCCATTGTCTTGGAGCCCTCCGTAGATATGAAAGGGTTTGGCGTCATCTACCGCTACTGTATAAAACTGCCCTACAGGCGGTCGGTTGGCCCTGATCCAGGTTTCCCCGGCATCCTGGCTGATATATACCCCTCCATCATTTCCAAGTATGTGATGGTCTGGTGCATCTGGATTTATCCAGAGGGCATGATGATCCACATGGACATTCTCCGCATTGACCGAAGTGAACGAACTGCCACCATCCGTCGAATGCAGGATGGGAACACCCATGATATAGAGATTGTCCGGATTGTCAGCCTGTACCCGGATCTGACCAAAATAATACCCATAGGAGTAAAAAATGTCATCCAGAAATCCTTCATGGGTTTTTTTCCATGTCGGGTCACTCCCAGTGAGTGCATAGATCTCGGCACCCACAACGGGTGTGTCAAAGAGCAGGCTGTTGGCCCCTTCAATGTAATGCACGAGTGCTTCGGGGAGGATGGAATCCTGTCGGATCATACGGATTACCCGGTCCGCATCATATTTGTCTGGAAATCCATTTTCGTCCAAATAGGTTTGCACCTTCATTTTGGAGACGTTTAAGGAAGTCTGCCTTCGCCATGTTGCGAAGATCATCCTTTGAAAGACGGCTGGTGTCTGCGGATTCCTGACTGGATGAACGTCGTGTCTGGTTATCGATCAAGGCAAAGAGAACACGTTGATCCCCGCGATATCCCATGGCCAATCCAATTCGACCTGCGCCCTCTCCAGCAGGGAATCCACGGTCAGCCGAGCTGATCAATGTCCAGTATAGTCCCCCATCTTCACTTTGATAAATACCTGAATAGGCTCCGGATTCGGACAGGTTCCAGGCTTTGCGATCCCGTTCCCATAGAGCCGCAAAGAGTCGATCCGGATTTTTTGGGTCCATGATCAGGTCAACAGCGCCGGTATGGTCGTTCACATAAAGAGTGTGCTCCCAGGTGAGACCTCCATCACGAGTATGATAGATGCCCCGTTCTGGATTATCGGAATAGAGGTGCCCGAGAACGGCGACCCAGGCGATCATCGGATCGTCCGGGTGCAATATGATCCGACCAATGTGATGACTTTCCGGTAATCCCCGGTGTTGCCAGGTCCGGCCCGAATCCTGACTCATATAGATACCTACCCCCGCATAACTGGACCGGCTGGAATTAACCTCACCGGTACCTACCCATATCGTTCCAGAGGACCAATCCGCAGCAATGGCCCCGATGGTCATCACGGCTTCCTGATCGAAGAGGGGAGTAAAGGATGAACCATTATTGTTGGTCTGCCACAATCCTCCGGACGCATAGGCCACCAGGAATTGACTGGGATTGGCTGGATTTACAGCCAGATCGACAACACGTCCGGAAAAAATACTCGGCCCGACATTTTGGAAGGGAATGTGCCGCACCCAGCTGTTTTCCAGAAGTACTTGCCGTTGTTCTTTAACCGCCAATCGCGTACTACCGGGAGTCTGAGATATGGACTGAGCGGAGATTTGAAGTGATGGAAGAAGAATAAGAAGGAGTAAAGATATCCGGGCCATTTGGTATCGTTATAATGAATATGCGGACAAAATAGGCGATTCCATGGATAGTCGTGCCCGTGAGCACGGATGGCGTTCTATCTTTGCCGTTCTCGATTTTATACTGTGAAACGAATAGACTGGTACCTGATCCGATCCTTTATCACCCCATTCGTGGGTACCTTTTTTATTGCCCTGTTCGTTTTGATTCTCCAGGTACTCTGGGTGTACATTGATGATATCATCGGCAAAGGCTCCAGTTTGTTGTTCATTCTGGAAATGGTGTTTTACCTGTCCATGTCTCTGGTCCCATTGGCTCTGCCAATTGCGGTCCTGATCAGTTCAGTGATGGTGTTTGGCAATCTGGCGGAGCGTTATGAATTATCCAGCATGAAATCTGCCGGGATCTCCCTGGGCCGTGTCATGCGACCCCTGTTTTTTCTGGTTTTTGGCATCTCGATCTTTTCGTTTGTTTGTTCGAACTGGTTCATTCCCATTGCCAATCTGAAGGGGAAGACCAGATTGTATGATGTACGCAAACAGAAACCCAGCCTGAATCTGGAAGCGGGTACGTTTAATAGTGACTTTGATGAGTACGTGATTTATGTGGGCAGTAAATCTGAGGATGGACTGACTATTTATGATGTGATGGTCTACCCGGAGGATAACTCCCGGCTATTTCAGGTCATTACTGCCGAAGAGGGACGCTTTTATACTTCGGATGATGGACGATATCTGATCATGGAGTTAGACAAGGGTAATCAATATCAGGAAACAGATCAGCAGCAGGGTACGGGTGGACGGCCTTTTGTTCGCACAACATTCGGGCATTGGGAAAAGAAATTCGATCTGGGCCAGTTTGATCTGGATCGAACGGATGAAGAGTCGTTCAAGACGAATGCTTCTGTTATGACCATCGCTCAAATCAATGATTCCCGAGATTCTGTGGCGCAAATTCGCTTGACAAGAAATGTGACTTTTCAAAAGCAGATCCGCCCCTACCTGCCTCGACCCGGAGATCGCGATTCGACAATGATCTCCCGTCAGGTGCGGACCTTACCACAACCTATTCCCGGAAAGGAAAAAGTGATGGATATCACGGGCACGGTTCCGGCTTTCGAACCAATTGCAGTTGAACAGATCGCTGTAGTGGACAGCTTGCGGCCGGTGCATGATCTCCTGGAGACTTTTCCGGTCAAGGACAGGACGCTGCTCCTCAATCGGGCAAGAACGATGGCGCGATCGGTACAAGGGGAAATTGCATCCACGCAACGTATGAATGAAGAGATCTCCAAGAGCCTGGCCAAGTATGACATTGAAGTACATTCCAAGTTCAGCCTGGCTGCCATTTGCCTGATCTTTCTGCTGATCGGGGGCTCCATGGGGGCCATCGTGCGTAAAGGTGGTTTTGGCTATCCTATGCTGATCGCCATTGTCTTTTTTATCTTTTTTATGATCATCAGCATGCTCTTTAAAAACCTGGCCGAAAAACTGGTGATCTCGCCCTTTCTCGGGGCCTGGATGGCCAGTATAGTCCTGTTGCCGGTCGGTATTTTTCTGACTGTTCGCGCGATGAGAGATTCCAAGATCGTCGATATGGATAAAATTGTCCAGCCGATATTGCGTCTGTTTCGTCATGTTTTTACCAGATCGAAATCCTAATGATGCGGGCAACTTTTCATGCAGTATTCAATGCCTTGCAACCATTTTTGATCGCTTGCCTGGTGTTTTGGATGGCTTGCCTGACCATTGTTCTCGCATATCCACCCGGAGTGGAGCTTGTGTTTTTCAATAGCTGGAAAGGCACAGCAACTGACCTTCTGTTTATCTACGGCACTCAGTGGGGGGAGGAACATGGATACATCATCATCACTTTAATTGTCCTGATCACCCGCTGGAAGGATGCGATTTGGATTCCATTAGTTGGATTCCTTGTCTCCCTCTTCAGTTACCTGGCAAAGGTCTACTTTCATTCTCCCAGACCTGGCCATTTTGTTGATGCCGACTGGTTTCGTGATCAGATCATCCTGGTAGATGGGATCACCCCTCTGGCAGGCTTTACATCCTTTCCATCCGGCCATACTATGAGTGCATTTGCGCTCGCCGCGTTTACCATCTATCTCTTTCGGGCACAGAAAGGACTCTGGATCATTCTGTTTTTTCTAGCCATTCTCGTTGGTGTGAGCCGGATTTACCTGGTCATGCACTTTCTGCGAGATGTTCTTTTCGGATCATTTTTGGGCGTGGTCGTGGCTCTATTAATGGCCATGGTTCATTATAGACTGACCCGGAACCGACGTCAACCTTCTGATTCGGTAGTGATCTGATCGATCGCCTCTTTGGTTTCTCGCAATTGTTGCCGACAAGTGGTGATCAGAAGCATAGCTCTGGAAACCTCCTCGCGCATGTCCTCCAATCCGATATTCCCATCCTGTAATTTGGTGAGGATGGATTGCAGCTCTGTCATGGCGGCATCATAGTTCTGTTTCTTCTTGCTCATTCGATTGGGTTATACTGGTGAGGGTTCCGTGTTCCAGAAAGGTTGTGATCTGTTCACCAGTTGGGACCAACGATGGATCACGGAGAGGTTTGTTTTGATACAGGGTCATGCTATAGCCTCTGGATAATACCGTGTCGGGATCCATATGTTGAAGCTGCTGTTCGAGATGCATTACCTGTTGTTGTAGATCATTCAGATAATGGCTGGAGGATCGTCGCAGGTCCTTGACCATTTGTTGGACATGCCATTCCCGTTGGTCGATCAACCGACCTGCGGTATGGAGAAGGGACTGCTTGATTTGATCCAGTGTTGTTTTTGCATGCTGGAACACTCGTTCTGTTTCCTGGCTGATCAGACGGCTGATCTCAATGAGATGACTGTCAAAATGCAGATTGGTTTCCAGGATAAAAGAGGCCACCGCGGTTGGGGTCTTTAAGGAACGAGCCGCAACAAGGTCACTGACTGTTTCATCGATCTCGTGCCCGATACCAGTCAGCACCGGAATGCCCAGGAGGGCAATATGCTCACCAATGGAGCGGTTGTCAAACCAGGCCAGATCCAGCTTGCTCCCGCCGCCGCGAATGATCACACATACATCAAATTGTTCCAACCGTTCTGAGATGGCATGCAACTGGTTCAAGACATCCTGTTCAACAGACGCCCCTTGCATGGCTGCCGGAAACACCTCGAGCTGGAATTGGAATCCGTAGGGATTGTTCTGGAGTTGAGCTTGGAAATCCTGCCAGCCAGCTGCTTGTAGTGAGGTAATGACCGCCACCCGTTGAATCACTTGGGGGAAGGGGAGTTCCCTGTTTTTTCGAAGAAGCCCTGATGATTCCAAGTCGTGAACGATCTGTTGTCGCCTCAAGGCCATTTTTCCTTGCGCGATATTCAGATCGATGTCTTCCAGGTTGAGCTTTAACCCATAGATTGGATGATAATCGATCCTGACCAGGACCTGTATCTCATGGCCTTCCTCCAGAAGATGAGGTAATTCTTGTTTGACCGCATCCGGAAATCCTCTGGTCCGACTTCCCCATAATACTGCATCCATCTGGGCGATCCGTTCATCACTCCCCTCAGCTTTTTCGACCAGTTGGAGGTAGTAGTGACCTCTGTTTAATCTGGATTGTGCCACTTCCGCACGAATCCAGAGGGGTTCAGAGAAGTTGAGGACCAACGCCCGATGAATCCGATCCTGGATCTGAGATAAGCGCAAGACAGTGTACATCCCACAAAGATAGGGTAGGATATAGGAATCGTTTTTTAACAATAGGGCACTTCTATTCACCTCCGAAATAGACCAAGACCAAAGAAGACTGAGCGAGACGAGGTGTTTAGAGGGAAAATGGCCATAGCTATGTGACGGATAAACAACGAAGTACCACGAAAATATTCTTTGGTAAGAACATCAAGGATTTTCGTTTGGCCATTGAGTGGGGTTGATAGAGGTGCCCTGTAACCTATCTTCACCAAATGTTGAAAATGTCTTCCGGCCAATTTGCATTATTCCTATGGCGATATCTGCCTGCGGCGGCCTGGATGGGAGTTCGGATCGAATTCCTCGACGATCAGGTCTGTACCACACGTATGCGGTATCGATGGTTCAATCGCAACCCTTTTGGATCGATCTATTTTGTCGCCCAGTCGGCTGCAGCAGAAATGGCAACGGGACTTCCGGCGTTTCTCCTGATTCGGAAACGCAAGTTAAAAATGGCCATGTTGGTCACAGAAATGGAAATGTCCTTTCACAAACAGGCTAAGGGGACTGTATACTTTCGGTGTGATCAGCTTCCAGCACTCTTCTCTGCGATTCGTAAGGCGGAAATGACCGATGATCCGATCAGCTGTAAATTGAATGTACAGGGCCTGGATGCAGAAACCGGAGAGCCCGTTTCTACATTCACAGTGATCTGGCGATTCCGCCGTCGAAAACAACAGTGATGTGTGCTTACTGAATGACGATCCGTTCAGTATGTACTCCTTTCTCACCTTTGATTCGCAGGAGATACACACCAGTTGTAGGACTCTCATTCATCACTCGGAGGACTTGACTGCCATTGGTAATGGAAACCTGACGTTGAGTGGAGATCAATCGTCCAGCAAGGTCGTAGATCTCCAGGTCCAGTCGCAGATCATGATCAGCAACCACTTGCACATCGATCGGCTGGTTCACAGCTACAGGGTTGGGTAGGACTTTTACTGCGTTCAAACCTTCGACATCCAGAACAGCTGAAGACATGCCAGAGGTGAACTTGAAGGTGGTTCCCCAATTCGCGCAAGTGTTGTACTCATTGTACGCCCAAACCGACCAGTAATATTGCTTTCCATCCGCTAAAGTGAAGTCCAGGGTGACTTCAGGGTCGGTGGTGTAATAATAGATCGGCATGAATCCGAAACTGGAAATACGATCAATGCGGATGATATAGGATTCTGCTCCCGGGCCGGCTTCCCATTCCAGTGTAACATTGCTGATTCCGTTTGAAAAACCATTGTTTTCAGGGAAGGTCGCTGTCACAGGGCCTGGCTCAGCCAGTTCAGGAGTGCTATTCGTATTGATATAGCGATTGTTGTTTGAGGGCAGGTTGCTGCGGGCATTCATTTCCGCAACAGCTATATTTTTCTGCTGATCAGAAAAATGATAATTCGTACAGAATGAAAAGTAACCCATGATGTTTTCTTCATCCGGGTTGAGGAGGACACCTTTGCTGTCCTTACATCCACCTGAGTAAGAACAGTTCGGCCAGCCCAGGCCAAGATTGTAATCGGCGGGTGTATCTGTCAGGAAGTCACCTGAATTGGAAGAATTACTTCCATCGGCAAATTCTGAAAGTACGTTGTTATAAGGTGGCTTCAACGAATTGCAGGGGGCTGTCGTGAAGGTATTGGGGTTGCCATGGATACTGGCATCCCATTCTTCACATTCCCAACCGTTGAATGGATGGAGCAGACTGAAGTAGTGGCCTGCTTCATGTTCGATTGTTTCTGCGTTCGACAGGATCTGGTCACGACGGATCACGATGGCATCCACGTTATAGTTGGGTGCATCGTTGGTATAGTATCCCAGGACATTGGCCTCACCGGTCTGGTTGGTCAGGAAGATATTCATGTAGGCTTTGAATCGCTTCGCTGACAATACTTGCACACCGGCATTGCTTCGTGGATCATCATAAGCCACACTGCTATTAAAGGTATTGATGCCGCCTTTCATGTAGAACTGGATGTCCATTTCAGAATAGAACTCATTCAATCCGCACAGCATATCCAATACACGGTATACCTCTACACCTCCTGTGCCATCATTTTTGTTGACAATATGGAATTTGATGGGCACATAAGTGACTGCACCGGATCGTTGGGTAGCGGGTTGCTTGGCAAGTTCGGCTATGCGTTCAGTCAGATGATCAGTGATCCCATCTAGGGTTGCACGCGAAGTGCCACAAAACCCACGTACATCCTGGGCATTCAATGGAGAAAAAGCCAAGGCCAGAGCGGACAGGACAAACAGAAGGAGGGCAGATTTTTTCATATTGCATTTGAATTCCTCACAAAGATAACGTCATTCAGGGATTCCGGTTCGTCAGATGGACGACATGATCAGACTTTCCATGAATTCATCCGTCTTTTCCGCTGCTGGTCGCGTTGAATCCATTACCTTTGCCGCCGGAAATAAAACCCATCTCCATGAGTAAAGTCACAGTTGTAGGTGCAGGTAACGTAGGTGCTACATGTGCCAATGTGTTGGCCCATAAGGACCTCGTCAAAGAAGTCGTTTTGCTGGATATCGCCGGCGATATGGCAAAAGGAAAAGCTTTGGATTCCTGGCAACAGGCCCCCATTGATTATTACAGCACCAAGTTGAAAGGCACGGATGATTATGCCGATACCGCCAACTCGGATATCGTTGTGATCACCGCCGGAGTGCCCCGTAAGCCCGGCATGAGCCGGGATGATCTGATCGCCACCAATGCCAAGATCGTTGTTTCCGTGACCCGATCGATTATGAAGCATTCACCCAATCCGATCATCATCGTCGTATCCAATCCCCTGGATGTGATGACGTATGCAGCCCACAAGGCCAGTGGCCTGGGTGCGGATCGTGTGTTTGGTATGGCCGGTATCCTGGATACGGCTCGTTATCGTGCATTCCTGGCAGAGGCTCTCGATGTATCTCCAAAAGACATTCAGGCAGTGTTGATGGGCGGCCACGGTGATACCATGGTTCCTCTTCCCAGATATACCACTGTCTCCGGTATTCCAGTGACCGAACTTATTGACAAAGAAACCCTGGATGCGATTATCCAACGCACAAAAGTGGGCGGTGGTGAACTCGTAAAGCTGATGGGTACATCCGCCTGGTATGCACCGGGAGCCGCAGCTGCACAGATGGTTGAATCCATTGTGAAAGATGAGAATCGCATCTTCCCCTGTTGTGCTTGCCTCAATGGTGAGTATGGCTTGAAGAACATTTATGTCGGTGTACCCGTGAAGCTGGGTAGCGGCGGCATTCAGCAGCTGATCGAGCTGAAACTCAACGCTGATGAATCGAAGTTGCTCAATGAATCTGCCGCTCATGTGCGGGAGGTCATGACGGCCTTTGAAGCGATGGACCTTTCTTAAGTCATAATCAAAGAGAAATGTAAAAGGCCGGTACGAACAGTACCGGCCTTTTTTAATGGTGCGGACTCCCAAATTGTCAGAATCACGGATGAGCACGGATTACGGGATTTCACGGATTATGATGGGTAAAAGGTGAATGGTCAAGGGTAAACGGCCAACTTATGACTGAAATCATACAGCTAAAATCTGCTACTCCTGTCTTTCGAAATAACCCAATAACCCAATAACGAAATAACGCCGAAAGCCGCTTATTGTCAGAATCACGGATGAGCGCGGATTACGGGATTTCACGGATGAAGAGGGGTAAAAGGTGAATGGTCAAGGGTAAACGGCAAACTTATGACTGAAATCATAAAGCTAAAATCTGCTACTCCTGTCTTTCGAAATAACCCAATAACCCAATAACGAAATAACGCCGAAAGCCGCTTATTGTCAGAATCACGGATTACGGGATTTCACGGATGAGGATATTTTGGTCATTCGGATTTCGTGCTTGTTATTTATTTGTTTTTTGGTGCTTATGATTTGGTGCTTTCTACCATTACCAGGATCAGGATTCCCAGGATTTGAGGATACTCCTGATAGGGATTCCCTCGGTCTCTTTGTCCCTTCGTCACTGTGTCTCTACACTGAGTCTCCAAGTCTCAAGGTCTCCAAGTCCCACTGTCTCGCGCAAAGGCGCAATGACGCGAAGTCAATTCAAGGACGCAAAGAGATTTTACTCGGCTATGCCAATGTTTTTTACAATGCTAGACTGTAAAAAAGACGCCAGAACGAATGACCAATCTCTGAGTCTCTACGTCACTGTCTCCAAGTCTCCAAGTCTCCAAGTCTGTCTCGCGCAAAGGCGCAATGACGCGAAGTCAATTCAAGGACGCAAAGAGATTTTACTCGGCTATGCCAATGTTTTTTACAATGCTAGACTGTAAAAAAGACGCAAGAACGAATGACCAATCTCTAAGTCTCTTCGTCTCTGAGTCTCCAAGTCTCCTCCAAGTCCCACTGTCTCGCGCAAAGGCGCAATGACGCGAAGTCAATTCAAGGACGCAAAGAGATTTTACTCGGCTATGCCAATGCTTTTTACAATGTTAGACTGTAAAAAAGACGCCAGAACGAATGACCAATCTCTAAGTCTCTTCGTCGCTGAGTCTCCAAGTCTCCAAGTCCCACTGTCTCGCGCAACGGCGCAATGACGCGAAGTCAATTCAAGGACGCAAAGAGATTTTACTCGGCTATGCCAATGTTTTTTACAATGCTAGACTGTAAAAAAGACGCCAGAACGAATGACAAATCTCTAAGTCTCTTCGTCTCTGAGTCTCTACGTCTCAAGGTCTCCAAGTCCCACTGTCTCGCGAAAAGGCGCAATGACGCGAAGTCAATTCAAGGACGCAAAGAGATTTTACTCGGCTATGCCAATGTTTTTTACAATGCTAGACTGTAAAAAAGACGCCAGAACGAATGACCAATCTCTAAGTCTCTTCGTCTCTGAGTCTCCAAGTCTCCAAGTCCCACAGTCTTCTCAGACACTGCACTGAACCTGTTGTTCACTCTTTTGTTAACCTTGGGTATATTCGCTTATGCAGGAACAGATCACGACCATGCCCGTCCTGGCAGATATGATAACCAACAGAAGTCGATCTGTTGAAGAAGCCTCTCATTCTTCGGCTATTCTTCTTGTTTTTTTACGCCATTTCGGCTGCACTTTCTGCAGAGAAGCGCTGCAGGATCTGGCTTTAAAGAAGCCGAACTACGAAGCAGAAGGTGTTAAGTTGATCTTTGTGCATATGTCAGATCCGGAAACTGCAGATGAATACTTCAAGCGATATGAGATCGAAGCACCAGAATATATATCCGACCCTAACTGCCTGTTTTATGCACGTTTTGGGTTGGGAAAAGGAAGGTTCTCCCAGCTTTTCGGGCTACAGGTCATGTTGCGCGGTTTTGAATCTGGCGTATTAAAAGGGAATGGCATCGGACCCTTCATCGGTGACGGGTTTCAAATGCCTGGAGTGTTCATCATTCAGAACGGTGTGATTCAAGAACAATTCATTCATAAGTTGGCTTCAGATCGCCCGGATTATGATCACCTTGTGTCCTGCTGCGTTATTCCCTAGCCGATGAATGGTTGGCGTTTCTCAAAATTCATACCGGAAGGGGATGGTGCATCGCCTTTCCATCGATTGCTCAAAGTTTTCCAGGAGATTTTGTTGCATACCTCTGGTGATGTCTCCGAAGCACTCAGTTGGCTGACGGAGCTGGATCGACAATACGGTCTGACCACCCCTGAATACGGCATGGCTGATTTCATCCAGGAGTTGATCGACAAAGGATACTTGAAAACCAGCGACGGACCGGGATCAGGAATGGTGCCCAGTGCGAAAATGGAACTGGATATTCGCAAGAACGCCCTTGAAGAGGTTTTTCAAGATCTGAAACGGGCGAAACCCGGTGGACACGATACCCGGTTCTTTGGCCGAGGCGACGAACGTCAACCTGAGACAAGACCCTATCAGTATGGCGATCGGATGGATCAGATCGCTGCAGCCGAATCCTTGCGGAATGCGCAGATCCGATTTGGCATCGATGACTTTCGACTGACCCAGGATGACCTGGAAGTACATGAGACCGTTTATCAGGCACAAACCAGTACGGTGCTGATGATCGATATCTCACACTCCATGATCCTTTATGGAGAAGATCGGATCACACCGGCGAAAAAGGTGGCGCTTGCCCTGGCGGAGTTGATCACGACGAGATATCCCAAAGACACCCTCGATATCATTGTATTTGGTAATGATGCATGGCGAGTGGAGATCAAAGATTTGCCTTACCTGGAAGTGGGTCCCTATCATACCAATACCGTGGCAGGACTGGAGCTGGCCATGGAAATACTGCGCAAACGGCGAAATCCAAACAAGCAGATCTTTATGATCACTGATGGGAAACCCACGTGCATCAAAAAAGGGAAGAACTATTACAAAAACAGCTTTGGACTGGATCGAATGATTATTCAACGGACGATGCATCTCGCGGTAGCAGCCAAAAAATTGAATATTCCCATCACGACATTTATGATCGCCAGTGATCCGATGCTTGTCCGATTTGTGGAACAATTCACCCGTACCAATGCGGGGAAAGCCTTTTACGCCGGTTTGGATAACCTCGGGGCCTTTCTGTTTCGTGATTACAAAGAAAACAAAGGGCGCCGATCCTGATCGTACATCCGAACCAGTCAACCGGACGATGCGTTCTATCTTTGAGCATACGCTACGGCACCATTTTTCGTTTTCGACATGATGAAGAATTACATTCTGTTATTCGGGTTGATGATCGGTTTGTTCGGGTCCTGTACTCGCATTCCTTCCAGTCAAACCACCTTGGTCGTTGAAGACATCCGGCTCCTGGAAGACTCTCTTGCCGCCGCCGCCTGGATCCTGCAAAATGGAGAAACCACACAGGAGCGGAAAAAGGCATCCAATCGGATCGCCAACTTGCTGGAACGCGCACTTCAGGTTCCCGGCTCCTGGGACTACCCCTTTGACAGCCTGCCTCAAATTTCTATCCAGACACCTGAAGAGAAGACATTCAGGATCTTTTCATGGCAACTCTATCTGGATCCCGGTCATTATCAACATCGGGCATTTTTACAATTGCAGGACAACCCGAGGCATCCATTGATGTTGCGCGATCGATCCGATGAATACCTTCGTTTGGAATCCACAATTGGTTCAGCGGACCACTGGTACGGGGCAGTCTACTATAATATCCGAACCTGTACATACAAGCGGGAGCCCTATTGGTTGCTCTTTGGCTTTGACAGTCATGAGGCCAATAGCAAGCGTAAAGTCGTAGAGGTACTCCAGCTGGAAGACGGTAAAACACCCATTTTTGGTGCTCCGGTCTTCCTGTATAAAGATGCGCAGGGACAGGTCATCAAGGAGAAACAAAGGCTCATGCTGGATTATGCGACAGGTAGCCATGTCCGGTTGAATTATGATGAGCACTATAATATGATCCTCTTTGATCATCTGATGCCTTTTGCGGACGAACGCAATGGCTTAGGCCTGGTGAACATACCGGATGGTACCTATGAAGGATTCAACTACGATAAAGGTCAATGGGTGCATGTCAACAAGATCTTTGACAAGGTGATGAAGGAGGCCCCAGTCGATTTTCCTGTCTTGGATTCCCGAAAGGGAAAGAACATCTTTGGACGATGAAGAAAGGTCCGGAAGTCAGTTGTTATCACTTGACCACCCAGCGAACAGCACGGTATTATTGTTCGTTACCAGCCCAAAATCCGCAACGAATATTATTGGTCTGTCACGGATATGCCCAGGCTGCAAATGATTTTATTCAGGAAATCCTTCCGGCGGCAGGGCCAGATCAGGTGATCGTCGCACCAGAAGGCCTCTCTCGATTTTACCGAAGGGGATTCGAGGGCGAAGTGGTTGCATCCTGGATGACTCGAGAGGATCGGATGGGAGAAATTTCTGACCAGCACCAATACCTCGATCAATTGGTGGCATCCCTCTACGGGCAGTTTGGAGTGTTGCCATTATCTGTGTTGGGCTTCTCTCAGGGAGTGCCAACGGTCTGTCGGTGGCAGGCGAGATCGCTCATTCCGATCCAACAGATGATTCTCTGGGCCGGGATGGTTCCCGAACCGGAAGTGATGGAGACTTTAGGTCAGAAATTGGAGGGAAATGTGGATATGGTCCTGGGTGATCAGGATCCATTTTTTACCGAGACAAGAGAACGACATCTGGAAGAAGCGGTAACGCCCTGGTTTGCAAATGCCCAGTGGCATCGTTTTCAGGGGGGACATCACATTGTCCCTGAACTGCTGTCCGATATTTGTCGGTAATTCGATTCCGGATTAATGCATACGGTCACCCCGAACCGGAAATGCAGCCAGCATCGTCGCTTCAAAGTCAAGATATTCCTGCCAGCGCTGGCGTACTGAATCCGGAGAACCGTATTGGTTCGCCAGATCCAGAAATAATCGATAGTGGCCGGCTTCTGCGACCATGAATTTGTAATAGAAGGCACTCAGTTCAGGATCCTGGAGTTCTAAGGACAGCAGTCGGAATCGCTCACAGCTTCGTGCTTCAATCAAGGCACAGGTCAGTAGCTTTTCGATCAAGCGGTCCTCTCGTTTACCGCCTTTTCGCTGGAAGGCCAGAAGCCCTTTGACATACTCATCCTTTCGTTGGTAGCCCAGTTGTAATCCCCTCTTTTTCAATTCCTGAAGGACCATCCTGAAATGGCCCCATTCCTCTGTGACGATAGGGGCGACCGATTCCACCAAATCGGGATGATCTGGATAAAGCTGGACAAGGGAGATGCAAGCAGTCGCCGCTTTTTGTTCACAATAGGCATGGTCTGTCAGGATCTCTTCCAGACTGATCCCGGCCAGATTGGCCCATCGGGGATCAGTGGGTAAATGAAGACCCAAAACCGTTTTGCTGGTTGGTTTCATTTTTGTTTTGTTGAAGGTCCACAAAGATAGGTGCTTCGTTAATCCTCAAGGAAGCATAAGATGTGAAACCACATCAGGTACGTTGACTCGTAAAAGGACCCTGTGTCAGGCAGCGTGCGGGGGCGGGTAGGGCGTTCCTACATAAGAATAGGATACTATGTAGGATATATGCATCAATTACACCATATTTGAGAGGAGACAGCTCGGCTGCACAAAAGATCAACATGGCCATTGCACCTGAATTTCATTTGACTCATCATGGAGAGTTTGATCTGGCACCAGCAGAGATCACTTCTGTTGCGCAATTACTCCATGCGACCTTTGATCAATATCCTGTCGATAAAATCTATTTTCCTCAGCCGCCACATCTGCGCATCCTGTGTTGGCAGGGATCCAGTTTGGTGGGCCATGTCGCTGGAGTGATTCGTGAACTTCGGGTTGGCGATCATCCCATAGTGGTGATGGGTATTGCGGATCTGTGTGTCGCGGTCCAGAACCATCGGCAGAATCTGGCCACTATGATGGTGGACCATTTGGCCTCCCTGGCAAAGAAGCGAGGCATCCGATTCTTGATGGCCCTTTCTGGAGAAAAGGCATTTTTTAGCGATGCGGGCTTTGAAGAAATTGACCCTAAATGCACCTGGTTGGCTTATTTGGGTGGTAAAAGTCTTGGACTTTGCCGACGTCCCCTCCATGGGGATGTACTGATCAAACCATTGATGGATCGTTCATGGCCAGAGGGTGATCTGGACTTCCTCGGACCGATGTTTTGACAATTTGGCTATCTTTGCGGCCTCATTAAAGAGACCTTCGCATGAATAAAACGCAGGCCTATATCCAGGAAAACAAGGATCGTTTCCTGGAAGAGCTCCTCGAGTTGCTCCGCATTCCATCCGTCAGTGCTGATCCAAAATTCAAAACTTCTGTTGCCGATACGGCTAAGTTGGTCGCCAAACACCTGAAAAAGGCCGGTGTCCCCAAGGTTGAGGTTTGCAAGACGGCTGGCCACCCAATCGTTTATGGAGAGTATATCCATGACAAAAAGCTGCCCACTGTGCTTGTCTATGGGCACTATGATGTTCAGCCGGCAGATCCTGTTGAGCTTTGGGATACCCCTCCTTTCGAGCCGGTCATCAAAAAGACAAAACGGCACCCCAAAGGGGCTATTTTCGCCCGTGGAGCATGCGATGATAAGGGCCAGGCCTTTATGCATATCAAAGCCTTTGAGGCCATGCGGAAGAGCAAGAATATTCCCTGCAACATCAAGTTTATGATCGAAGGGGAAGAGGAAGTAGGCTCGGTGAACCTGGAGAAATTCTGCAAAAAGGAAAAGAAGAGGTTGGCCTGTGACATGGTCCTCATTTCAGATACATCCATCCTGGACAACAAGGTGCCTTCGATTACCACTGGTTTAAGAGGGCTGACCTATTTGGAAGTGGAAGTGACTGGTCCAAACCGTGATCTCCACTCTGGCGTGTATGGAGGAGCAGTGGCCAATCCGATCAATGTACTGGCCAAGATGATCGCCGACTTGCAAAACAAGAAGGGCGAGATCACCATTCCCGGTTTCTATGACGATGTGGACATCGTGAGCAAGGAAGAACGGAAAGCCATGAATCAGGCTCCATACAACGAGGCTGCCTACAAGCGAGACCTCGGTGTAAAAGCTCTTCATGGGGAGAAAGGCTATACCACTCTGGAACGGACGAGTATACGGCCGACGCTGGATGTGAATGGCATTTGGGGTGGATATATCGGCGATGGCGCAAAAACGGTATTGCCATCCAAGGCATTTGCTAAGATCAGTATGCGCCTTGTGCCCCATCAGGATCCAGTGAAGATCTTCAAGTTATTCAAGAAACATTTCGAAGCCGTGGCTCCGGATTATGTCAAGGTCAAAGTGACACCGCACCATGGTGGAGACGCCGCCGTAACACCTACAGATTCGGCAGAATACAAAGCTGCTGAATGGGCGATGACGCAAACATTCGGTAAAGCGCCGATTCCGGTTCGCAGCGGTGGAAGTATTCCCATTGTTGCCCTATTCGAAACTGTACTGAATGCAAAGTCTGTCCTTCTGGGATTTGGCCTGGATAGCGATGCTATCCACTCTCCCAATGAACACTTTGGCCTGTTTAACTTTTATAAGGGAATCGAAACCATTCCATATTTCTATCAACAATACGCCACTTTAAAACAGAAAAAATGAGGACATACACCATTGCCTTGAAGCCTTTGGTTCTTCTGATCGGCTTCATGATTTTCAACATCAATACAACTAACGCACAGCAAATGGATTCTTTGAGTTACAGTTTAGGTATCCTTGTCGGTGACAACCTGTCCAAGCAAGGATTTGAAAAATTGGATATTACCTCCCTTGCGGATGGTCTGAAAGCAGCAATCACGAAAAGTGATATGAAGATTGATCAGGCCGCTGCCAATCAGGTTGTCCAGGAATACATGCAAAAAAAGGAGGAATCCAAATTTGCGGATGCCGTAGCTGATGCTGCTGCTTTCTTCGTGGAAAACGGTAAAAAGGCAGGAATCACGACACTACCTAGTGGCCTGCAATATGAAGTGATCCAATCTGGAACAGGAGCTAGCCCGGCACTTACTGATAAAGTGACGACTCACTATCATGGAACATTACTGGATGGCACTGTGTTCGACAGCTCTGTCGATCGTGGTGAGCCGGCTTCATTTCCAGTGAATGGCGTGATCAAAGGTTGGACGGAAGCCCTTCAACTGATGAAGACAGGGGATAAGTGGCGCTTGTATGTGCCTTCTGATCTAGCTTACGGATCAAGAGGAGCAGGGGCGAAAATCCCTCCCTTCACGCCGTTGATCTTCGAAGTAGAGTTGATCAGTATCGACTAATTCGCGTTTATCAGAACTAAAAAAAGGCCCTTGCATGCAAGGGCCTTTTTTTATTCAGCTTGTTGTGTTCAAGGTAAATATCCAAGGATCTTTAGCATGCTTTCTGCGGTTTGTTCTTCATAAACCTGCCAGTCGACGAGGTTGCCCATTTCATCACGATCGACGATCACATGTTTGGGTGAGGGAATGAGGCAGTGTTTGATCCCACCAAACCCGCTGATCGAATCCTGATAGGCACCGGTGTGAAAGAATCCGATATACAGCGGTTCTTCATCTCCAGCCTCAATACGAGGCAGGTAGACCTGATTCTCGTGAACTTCCGAATTGTAGTAGTCCGAGTTGTCGCAACTCAACCCGCCAATATTGACCCGGTGATATTCATTCTCCCACTTGTTGACCGGTAAAAGAATAAATCGTTCATAGATTCCCCAACTGTCCGGCAGGGTGTTCATCAGGGAATTGTCGATCATGTACCAGGTTTCTGCATCGTTTTGCTTCTTCTGAGCAAGGACGGAAAAGATGGTGGCACCACTTTCACCTACAGTATACTTTCCAAATTCAGTGAAGATGTCCGGTTCCGGGATGCCATCTTCTTCGCAGGCCTGTTGGATCATGCTGACGATCTCCTTGACCATGTATTTGTAGTCGTACTCAAAGCTCAGGGTGTTGCGTATGGGCATTCCACCACCAATGTTGATCGCCCTTAGTTCAGGGCATATTTTTTTGAGTTCCCCATAGAGCTTGATGGCTTTCTTCAATTCGCCCCAATAGTAGATGGTGTCTTTGATACCGGTATCCACAAAGAAGTGCAGCATCTTCAGCTTGAACTTGGGATTAGTGGCGATCCGTTCCTGATAGTAAGGAATGACTTCAGTGGCCCGAAATCCAAGTCTGGATGTATAGAACTCAAAGTTGGGTTCTTCATCCGTTGCGACACGGATCCCCAGCTTGCACTCACCATTGACGAGTTCATCATAATTTGCCAGTTCATCCGGATGATCCAATACAGGTATGACATTATAGAACCCCTCATTGATCAAGCTGGCGATCTTTTCCGTGTAGGCACGGGGTTTGAACCCGTTATTGATGATGATGGAGTCCTTGCGCAGTTTCCCTGCCGCATGGAGGTTGCGGAGCAGGTCAATATCAAAGGAAGATGAGGTTTCGAGATGCACATCGTGCTGCATGACCTCATCCAGGATATAGCGAAAATGATTGCTTTTCGTGCAGTAGCAATAGTAGTAGTCCCCGCCATAATTCAAGGATTTAATCGCACGATTGAAGATGTTCTTTGCCTTTTTGATCTGAGCACCGATCCGTGGCAGGTAGGTCAGCTTCAAGGGTGTACCATACTTCTGGATCAGATGCATCACCGAGAAGTTATGGAAGGTCAAGTACCCATTCTCAATATCAAACCCCTCCTGTGGAAAGTCAAATGTCTGATCAATAAGGTCGAAATACTTATTCTTCATAGGTCAGGAAGCTGCGAATTGGATAAAGGTGAACCCGAATGGCACCGCAATAATAAAAAATCCTGCCCCCTTAGGAGAGGGCAGGAGAGAATGACTTTTAAAAAGTGTCTGAAAGTAAAGTGTCAACAGGAGGAATGGCCTTAATCTTCACCACCGTCCGTTCCTTTCAATGGGTTGACACCTGAGTAAGCGCCTTTGAATGGCTCTTGGGCTATTTGCTTTTTCTCTTCCTCCTTGCCGAGCACACTCTTGGTCGCATGGGGAACCAGTTGAAGGCGTTCTTTGCTGATCAACTTGCCCGTGATGGCACAAATGCCGTATGACTTATTTCTGATCCGAAATAGAGCCGCCTCAAGGTTTTGAATAAAATGCTGTTGCCGGGAGACCATCCGACTCATCATTTCGATCTCAGTATGGAGACTGCTGTCATCAAAAAGATCACCACTGTTTTTATTGTTGGTGTTCTCACTCATTTCAGATAATTGGCTTTGCATGAACTCTAGTTCAGTGCGCGCCTTTGTCAATTTTTCATTGACGAGGAGTCGAAACTCTTCCAATTCAGCATCCGAATAGCGGGTAGCTTCTGGTGATGAGGTGTTTTCCATGCGATTGCTTTGAAGACGAAGGCAACGACATTCCGTTGCCGAAATGCCCCAATAACGGTAAAACAAGGTGAAAAGTTTCCCGGAGTACGGTTGAAACCGCTCCTGTGCACGATTGACGGGATGTTTTGCCGCTTAATTTCGCAGCAAATGTACACTCTCGCTCCTGAAAACGGGAATAAATTTTTACCCTTGTCAAAGATTGAAAATGGACAAAAATGATTGAATCTTTGCGAAAAATTCAGCATGTTTCATCCTGCTTCACGTTTGAAGAATAAAAGCACCCGCATCGGGCTGGGAGTGTATGCAACGGCCTTCATACCGATGGGGACCATTACCTATATCCGTGATTCCCTGGAGTTGGTGATCGATGATGACCATTATGCGCGACTACCTGAAGTGCTTCAAGGACCAGTTGAGCGATATGCTTATGTAGATGAAGCGGGAAACCGGGTTCTGAGTTGGGATCTGGGGAAATATGTCAACCATTGCTGTTTTCCCAATACGATGACAACCGGTTTTGGTTTTGAGATCGCCATCCGGGATATCCTTCCAGGAGAAGAAATAACAGATGAATACGGACTGTTCAATCTGGAGTCTCCTATGCCCCTGTCCTGTTCCAAGCCGGGCTGTCGACGTGTGGTCTCAGCAGGCGACATTGACCAGTATTTTCCGGAGTGGGATGCACAGGTCAGGACCGCCTTGATCCTTTTGAAACAGGTCGATCAACCATTATGGGATCTGGTGGATAAGGAGTTGGAAAATCGAATCCAGGATTTCTTAAGGGATCCTGACCAACATTATCCATCTTTGCAACAGGTCAAACGCCGGTAACACACCGGATTCTACGTGCTGCACATTGATATCATTACTGTTGTTCCTGAACTGTTGGCCAGCCCACTCAGCCACTCCATTTTAGGGCGGGCTAAAGACCGCGGATTGTTGGAAGTGGATATTGTAGACCTCCGGACTTATGGACTCGGCAAGCATCATCAGGTAGATGACTATGCTTTCGGGGGAGGTGCTGGCATGGTGATGATGCCCGAACCGTTGATGAGTTGTATCGATGATCTGCGATCCAGGCGGACTTATGATGAGATCATTTATATGGCACCCGATGGAGAACAATTGGACCAACCTATGGCCAATAAATTGTCGATGGCAACCAATCTGATGCTGATCTGTGGGCACTATAAAGGAATCGATGAGCGTATTCGTGAGCATGTTGTTACAAAGGAGATCAGTATTGGTGACTATGTCCTCAGTGGCGGTGAACTAGCCGCTGCTGTGGTTGTAGACGCTGTAGGGCGCCTGTTGCCCGGTGTACTCAATGACGAAACCTCAGCATTATTTGATTCCTTCCAGGATGATCTGGTGGCGCCACCGGTATATACCCGGCCAGCTGAATTTCGGGGATGGAAAATACCGGACATTCTGTTATCCGGAAACTTCAAGGCTATTGAGCAATGGCGACATGATGAAGCTGTGAAACGAACCAGGCAACGCCGACCGAATCTATTAGATCATGGTCAGCAAGATTAAGTTTTTCACAGTTGTCATACTCTTCCTGAATGCGAGGATATTCTGTTCGGCACAAACGCCTGAATGGTGGTCCGACAATGTGAAGTGGGATGGCGTGACGCCTTATCCAAATTACCTCGAATTGACACCCACGGGTATGGGCCCAAACGCCATGCCTGTACCCGATCTGCATCATCAATGGGATACCCTCACCTCCTTTACAGTGTCTGGAGCTTCTCATTTTCGCCAGGGTGAGGTCACCTTGAATGCAGACTTGGACCTGAGATGGCAGCCGAGTCCATGGGTTCGATTGCGGATACATCTGGTTCCTCTTGAGTGGTATCAGACCAGCCATGCCTTGAAAACATTGCGCCGGATTCACTTCCTCTCATATGATCATCAATGGGCGGGAGGGGATATTTATGTTGAATCCGCTATCCGCATTCCGCCCGAATGGATTCCCCTGGTCAGAACAGAGCTACGGGTTGGACTAAAAACAGCATCAGGGACTAATCTGGGTGCCGCACGTTTTACCGACACTCCCGGGTATTTTTTTGACCTGGATATGGCCAGCCGCTTGAACGGCCATCCCGCTTGGGATTGGGAAGCGATGCTGGGTTTTTATGCGTTTCAAACCTACAATGACGACCACCGGCAGAATGATTGTATCCTGTTTGGCGGCAGTTTGGGCTGGACAGATACCGAATGGTCCCTCCGGGGAGAAATGCGGGGGTATTGGGGGTATTTTCAGGCGAATGATCGCCCGATCCTGGCTCAATTGGAAACGCGATGGGGTGCAGTGGACCGTCCCTGGCAGCTCATTTTGAAAGTGAGCACCGGAATTTTGGACTGGCCCTATTCGTCCATACAATGTGGCGTCCGACGGGCCTTTTTTTTAGGCAAATAGCAGGCGGCTGATCCAGAAAAGGAGGAGGGTAGTCAGCCAGGGTAGATACATGACGCCATCGATCACCAGACCAAAAAAATGTTCCGGACGGTTACGATGGGTTTGAAAAAGGAGTATGCCACTGACGAGGAGGGTGACAGCATTGCCGACCAGGGGCACCCATTCTACCGACGTCCTGATGCCAAGGAAAATATCGATGATCAGGCTTGAAGCTAGGGCTAGAAGTCCCAGTCGAAGACATGCCGGCCATCCCAGCAGGAGAGGGAGGGTCAAGGTATCATGTTGTTCATCCGACTGGAGATCGCGGAGGTCAAACGGGAGTGTGATCGCAAATATGAACAGGGCCCGGGATAGGAAATGCCATCCCACCACGATCCAGTCAGCAGGCGCAGTCGACTCTGCCCATGGTAACAGCACAGTAGTCGTGGCCCATGCCATGCTGATCAAAAAGATCTTCAGCCCGGGTATATCCCGAATACGATGATCCCTGTTGATGGGGAGAATATAGGCGATGGACAAGGCCCCGCCCAGGGCGCCAAAGAATTGCCCCAGTGTGGATAAGTGCAGGAAGGCATATAAGGAGGCCAGTCCACCGAGCAGGATCAACCAGGGCCACCAGGATCGCAAATTGCCGATCAGAGAGTGCCTTTGAGGCGAAAGGATATTGGCACCAACCCAACGATGAAGGGAATAAGCGGTCAGTGTCCCTGAAAAGACAAAGAGAAGCAATGAAAAGGGGGCGCCTCTCTGGTTGTACAGAGCGAGTGTATGCAAACATAAAGCTGTTGCTGCTCCTGCAACCCAGACATGACTATAAATCAATGTATGGCTCCACCGATCAAACCAGGAGGGATGATCAATGGGTTTAGAAGTATTTGAAATTATGTTGGTTGGAGATCTTTTGGACACTGTGGAAGAGCAGTTGAACCAAATGAGCAATGTCATCCCGATGCGCCATTTCTACGGTGGTATGCATGTAGCGCAAAGGCAGAGAGACTAAAGATGCAGGTACGCCACCATTTGAATAGGCGAAGGCGTCTGTATCTGTACCGGTCGACCGGGATGATGCTTCTCGTTGGAAAGGGATCTTATTTTCCTCGGCGGTTTCAATGATGAGGTCGCGAAGGGTATTGTGAACGGCAGGGGCATAAGTGATGGTTGGGCCGTCACCACACTTGATCTCCCCATTGATGGTCTTGTTGACCAATGGAGTAAAGGTATCATGGGTGACATCCGTAACAATCGCAGCATGTGGAGCAATAGTCCGAGCCACCATCTCCGCACCCCGGAGACCCACTTCTTCTTGAACCGCATTGACGATATAGAGCGAGTAGGGAAGTTTGATCTTTTGCTCTTTCAGGAGGCGAGCTACCTGGGCGATACAGAAACCGCCAATGCGATTATCCAATGCTCGTCCGACGATAAATCGACCATTCAGAGTCGTCATATTGTCTTCAAAGGTGATGACGCAGCCGACGTGGATGCCTTTTTTCAGGACTTCCTCCTTGTTTTTTGCCCCGATATCCACAAAAATATTCTCCATGGACGGGGCGAGATTGGCGTCCTTTCCTTTGCGCAAATGGATGGCGGGCCATCCAAAAACTCCGTTTACTATCCCTTCCTTGGTGTGGATATGCACACGCATGGATGGGGCGATCTGGTGGTCTGATCCACCATTTCGCACGACATTGATAAACCCGTCTTCGGTAATGTAATTGACAAACCAGGAGATCTCGTCGGCATGGGCCTCGATCACAACCCGAAAGTCCTGACCGGGATTGATGATTCCATAAGCGGAACCATAATTATCCAGATGTACCTCATCTACGTAAGGCTTGAGATACTCCAACCAGATCTTTTGCCCAGAGGATTCATATCCAGTAGGAGCATGGTTGTCCAGGTATTTTTGCAAAAAGGCTTCAGATGCTTTATTCAGAATTTTCATAGGTGTTGTCACGTTCTAGCTGATGTACGCAATTAGCGAAAAAAAGTTGATTGGGCTGTCTGTAAGCTAGACAGGCTGATGAAGGAATTTGTCGGACCACTTGCGTGGATCCTGATACCAGGTGGCCATCAGTTCTGCATCCGCAGCAGTGATTTGCCCCATATTTTGAGAGACCTCAAGGGCCGTCGTATATGTACTGATTGTCCGAAGAGGTATGGATGCCTCGGCAAATCGCTGTTCAGATTCCGGAAATCCATAGGTAAAAAGGGCAGCGACGGCATGTACGATAAGCCCGCTGTCTTGTAAAGCGGTTACTGCCTGGAGAGAGCTGCCACCTGTGCTGATCAGGTCTTCAATAACCAGGACCTTTTGGCCGGCGGTAAAGGCACCCTCGATCTGGTTGCCTTTGCCATGTTCTTTCGGCTTGCTGCGGACATAGATGAAGGGCAGGCCCAGTCGATCTGCCAGGAGCATTCCGTGCGGAATGCCAGCAGTGGCAACTCCGGCTATAGTATCCAAATTGCCATACTCCTTCGCGATCTGCACCAGGCCATCAATGGCAATTTGTCGCAAATCAGGATAGGAGAGGAGGAGGCGATTATCACAATAGACGGGAGACTTTAGGCCGGAGGCCCAAGTAAATGGTTTTTGTGGACTGAGGCGGATTGCATTAATTTGCAGCAGAGCCTTTGCCAGAGATGTAGCGTAGTTCGGTTCGGTCATAGCACTAAAAAAAGCCTGTAAATGTATAAAATATACTGCAACGAACATCAATTGGTACTGGCCTCCAGCCCTCCGGATGTTCGTGAAGAATGGACCTTGGTGGCTCAATATCACGGGAAGCCCAAATCTATGTTTCCAATTTTAGATGCGATGGAGAAGCGTTCCGGCCAGGAGCAGGTTTGGTTATATCATGAAGATCTGGCCTTGTTATGGCATGATTTTAAACATCTGTTTACCGGGATTGGAGCAGCTGGAGGGCTGGTTTTAAATCCCTCAGGGGAATTGCTGGTGATCTATCGAAGAGGAGTGCTGGATTTGCCAAAAGGCAAATTGGAAGAGGGGGAGACAGTGAAAGAAGCAGCCGTCCGGGAGGTGAAAGAAGAAACCGGGTTGAGAGATCTGAAATGTGGTGACCTGGCCGCTGAGACCTGGCACTTATATAAGGAGAAGAAAAAGAGGATACTGAAGCATACAGCCTGGTTTTGGATGGATGCCGACCAGTTAGATTTTGTGCCTCAGACGGAAGAGGACATTGAAGAAGTACGTTGGATTCAGCCTGAAACCTATGTAAACACCCATATTTCTACTTTTCGAAACATCCGTGACATGGTGACAATCGCATTCCGATTGTGAATGAAATATTGATTATATGTGATTTGCGAAATATAATTTTGAATGATGATGCAAAGTGGGCAAAATATTCACATAAATTTTGTGAGATAAAAATTTTACCAATTTTCAATCCAAATTCCCCTTGGCTCTGGAACCGAATTTTAGAAGAAAATGAACCTTTTTACGGCATAGAGTTCTGCTTTTGTGAACTGTAGACTGGATAAACCAAATAAATGATGACATATATAGTAAAAATCGGATTTTTATTTTAAACCTAGGAGGGATATCTTTGTGAATCCGAATAAATAGCTGTTTACCAAACCAAACCATGAAAAAGACACTCAAATTTTTATTATTCATCGGGGGGCTGATTGTTAGTGGATCCCTAAGCGCACAATCCCTCTCGAATGTTCACACCATCCCAACGATGGATAACCTTGTCACTGCAGAAGCAGAAGAAGCAGGTTTCCTGGATCCTCAGGATGCGTTTTTCCTTGACCTTACGGGTAAAGTTTGTTTTATCGACTTTGAGTCTCTGAAACTTAATGTCAAATCCATTCAGTTGGTGTCTGCAAAAGGCCAGACCCTGATGAATGATCGCGTTGACCACCTCCCTGTCAACAGTATCTATGAAATGAATCTCCAATCTCTTCCTTCAGGTCGTTACCAGATCATTCTGGAAGGCTATGTCGGTGAGATTACCAAGAGCTTCTCTTTCTAGAGATATCCCCGTCCTACCATCGTTTTTTCAGGCACTCTATGCGAGTGTCATGTGAGTGTTATCCTTGTCCGCAGGCGCTTTTCGGATTGTACAGCTAGCCGCCTTGGACCACATGCCCCTTTTCTAACATCTTTTCTTCTAACGGGTAAGCCCCATTTACAAACCCAAATTGGAACAGCAACGATACCGCCTGTACTCACCAATTTGTGACAATCCTTCCATCCAGTAGTTTGCTGTATTCAGGATGCATGTACCTTTAGGGCATGCAGGAATCAAGTGAATATACCAGTCCACCCCTGAATTATTTGGTCTACGGCCATCCCGGAACTGGGAAACGGACTTACGCCTCTCAACTGGCCGTTTCTCTGGCAGATCAACTGCCCCTCGAGGAAGTGATGACCTGGCCAGCTCCCGAACTCTACGATCGATACCACGCCTTGGTGAATGAAGGACAACTGTTCTTTCTTTCCATGCATCCCGGCTGGACGTATGCGGATATGATCGAACGCTGCCTTTTCCTTCAGGATAATGTGGTGGTCCATGATGGTATACTCAAGCAGATCGCCACAGAAGCACGGGGCAATCTGATCGAACACCTCCTCCAGGAACAACCTGGCGTATTGCCCAGTGTCGACTTCAAAGAAATCTATGGCCGATTCATTGAGTTTCTGCAGGAAAATGGAGAGATCAGTCCTGTAAAACGGGGGCAAAATGCTTTTTTACTGCACTCAGTCACCAAAAACGGAGATATCCTGTTGCGCAAGCCCAAAACGTATCAGGTCATTCGGATCAAGAGAAGCAAGCTCCGACAACTATATGTGGCCCAACAAAAGGACTCAGACCCTGAAGTCGTAGCCGCCAAATGGCAGAATATATTGGAAGGAGAAAATCTGCCTGCATTCGAGGCGATCTGGTCACAGTTCACCAACTACCAACTGGCCTTTTCAATACCCCCTGATCCCGTAGAAATTTCGGACCCTGATCCCTATCAGGATATCCAGATGGACATATTACCTGCTGGTGTTCTTCAATCATCAAAAAAATATGTGCTGATACTGGAGCATATTCACTTGATCGAACCGCAAGCATTGTTTGGAGATGCCCTGCCTATTCTGGACAGTCGCAGACGAGAAGGTTGTCGATGTGCTCAGTCCGTCATTCTACCTGGTTCCAAGACCTCCTTTACCTTGCCGCCCAATCTCTTTATCATTGGGATATCTCAACAGATTCCCACATGGACACCGGATATTTCTTTTCTGATGAGTAAGGTGTTTCAGTTTGTCCATCTGGATGCCAATCAAAGGCATCAGGATTGGCCATCCATTCGGTCTGTATCCACACTGGATCTATGGAATGCGATCAATGCAGTCATTACCACACATACGGAACCCTCTTTGCAATTTCCTGGCGGGGCATTTCAGGATTGTGGAACAGTAAAGGATCTTCAGGCCTTATTCAGGCAACGTATTCTGCCATACCTTGAATGGTTGGCGGGCAAGGATAAACAGCTCCACCAAACACTCCTGCATGATCTCCTCGGGGATCTGGCAGATCATCCCCTGAACATCCATCAATGGAAACTGGCAGATTTCAAGGTGATCTCCAAGCGTTAAGACATTCTATTCTTTGGGAAAAAGGACGAACATGTACCTTTGCCACGAATAGCAATTCGCAGTTATGGCAAAAATGTTCAAGTTTGGTGGTTCCAGTCTAAAGGATGCCGCCGCGATTCGAAATGTTGCATCGATTCTACAACGCTTCAAGGATGAAAATCTGGTCATAGTGGTATCTGCTTTGGGCAAGACCACGAATGCCCTGGAAGAAGTAGTTACCGGCCACGCCAAACAAGATGGGACAGCACAGGAGCGTTTTGCTAAAATCCAGGAAGTTCATTTTTCACTGGCCGCTGAATTGTTGCCGGAAGGCCATGAAGTGTTCTCTCTGCTGAATGACACGTTTGTAGAGGCCCAATGGGTGCTGGAAGAACCGCCTCACCCGAACTTCGATTATATGTATGACCAGATCATCTGTGTGGGTGAACTGGCTTCTTCCCGAATTGTGCAAGCTTTTTTACAACATGAAGGGCTGCAGACGGTGTGGTTGGATGCCCGTGAGGTCATTATTACGGATGATATCCACCGGGAAGGATGGGTGAATTGGGAAGAAACGGGCAAACGCATGGATGCGAAGGTCCTGCCACTGGTCAGCCAGCCCGGATTTGTGCTCACTCAGGGTTTCATTGCCAGCACTATGGATAATGCGACCACGACGCTGGGTAGAGAGGGTTCGGACTATACTACAGCCATTTTTACCTTTTGCCTGAATGGCGAAAGTATGACGATCTGGAAGGATGTCCCCGGTGTATTGACGGGTGATCCTCGATTGTTTGCCAATGTGACCAAGCTCGACCGGTTGTCCTACCGCGAGGCCATTGAAATGACTTACTATGGTGCCAAGGTGATCCACCCCAAGACGATCAAGCCACTTCAGAACAAGTCCATTCCTCTCTATGTGAAATCGTTTATCGATCCGGATGGTGAAGGGACATTTATCTCCTCTGATATTGAAGATCATTATCCGCCCATTGTTACACTGGAACAGCAACAAACCTTGTTGAGTATTTCAACACGCGACTTCTCCTTTGTTGCGGAGCATCACTTGAGTCTCTTGTTTCAAAAGATTGCCGACCTGCGCCTGCAAGTAAATATCATGCAGAATTCGGCGATCAGTTTTTCCATCTGTGTCAACCACTCACCCGATAAGGTGGATGAATTTATCTCCGGAATTGACAAGGAATTCAAAGTGCAACGAGAGGATGATCTCGAGCTGATCACCATTCGCCACGCGCAAGCTGACCTCCTCGATAATTTGCGAAAAGGCAAGATCATTTATCTGGAAGAACACATTCGGGATACGGTCCAGTTCGTGGTAAAATCAGTTCCGATGATGAGTCGGAAGTCGACCCCGACCAGCTAATTCCCCCTAAATAACTCCGAGCTCCCGGCCGACTTTGGTGAATGCCGCAATAGCCTGATCCAGGTGAGCGCGCTCATGTCCTGCTGAGAGCTGGACACGTATTCGTGCTTTGCCTTTGGGTACGACGGGGAAGTAGAATCCAATGACATAGATTCCTTCAGTCAGCAGCTTTTCTGCAAACCGCTGGGAAAGGACGGCATCGTATAACATGATCGGAACGATAGGGTGGTCGCCTGGCAGGATATCAAATCCGACTTTGGTCATGGCCTCCCTGAAGTAGATAGTGTTTGCCTCGAGCTTATCCCGAAGGGATGTACTCTTGCTCAGTAGATCCAGGACTTTGATCGATGCACCAGCGATAGCCGGAGCGAGTGTATTGGAAAACAAATAGGGGCGACTGCGTTGACGGAGCATTTCCACGATCTCCTTCTTGGCAGCAGTAAACCCACCAGAAGCGCCGCCTAGTGCTTTGCCAAATGTACCCGTAACGATATCGATCCGATCCATGACTCCCCGGTATTCATGGGTGCCTCGCCCGGTTTTACCCATGAATCCACTCGCGTGGCATTCATCGATCATGACCAGGGCATCATACCGATCAGCCAGGTCACAGATCTTGTCCAGTTGGGCAATGGTCCCGTCCATGGAAAAGACACCATCTGTGGCGATCAGTCGACGTCGAGCGCCCTGGCAGGATTGAAGTTGTGCCTCCAGATCAGCCATATCATTATGCTTGTACCGCAATCGTTGTGCTTTGCACAATCGTACGCCATCAATGATGGATGCATGATTCAGCTCATCAGAAATCAGCGCGTCTTCTTGTTGGAGGATGGGCTCAAACAAGCCACCGTTTGCATCAAAAGCAGCGGCATAGAGAATAGCATCTTCCATACCAACAAATGCCGCAATATCGGCCTCCAGTTGCTTGTGCAGGTCCTGAGTGCCACAGATGAAGCGGACGGAGGACAGACCGAATCCATGTGTGTCCAACGCTTCTTTAGCTGCTTGGAGGACGTCTGGATGAGAGGACAAGCCCAGATAGTTGTTGGCACAGAAGTTCAGGACTTCCTGTCCCTGGCTGGTGCGGATCTTTGCCCCTTGAGGGCTGGTAATGATCCGTTCGTTCTTATACAATCCAGCATCACGGATGTCCTGGATTTCTTTGGCCAGGTCTTTTTGGACGTTCTTATACATAGTGGTCTTTCTTAGTGGATGGGTTGGCCGGAGCTGATCGTGGACTGCAGATGATCCAGCATGTCTTTCGTCATAGTGCGTAAGGAATAAGCTGGGGCCCACCCCCAGTCCTGTCGAGCATCTGCATCATCGATGCGTTGTGGCCAGCTGGAAGCGATGGCCTGGCGGAAATCCGGTTTGTAGGCCACCTGAAAATCCGGGACAAATTCACAAATGGCAGAAGCCAGTTCCTGCGGATCAAAATCCATCCCGGAGAGATTATAACTCGTCCTTATGCGAATATTTTCTTTTGGAGCAGCCATCAAATCCAGTGTCGCACGGATGGCATCATCCATATAGATCATGGGCAATCGGCTGTCTTCTGCGAGGAAGCAGGTGTACGGTTCTTTTCGGGCAGCATAGTGGAAGATATCCACTGCGTAATCGGTGGTGCCACCTCCGGGAGGGCTTTGATATCCAATGATACCGGGGTACCGTAGCGACCGCACATCCAAACCATACCGTTGGTAGTAGTAGTTGCCCCAATTTTCACCTGCCGCCTTGGTGATCCCATACACAGTGGCTGGGATCAGAGGGACATTTTGTCCCGCCTGTTGGAGATCAATTCCTGCGCCAAAGACAGCAATGGAACTGGGGTAAAAGACCCGGTCAACATTTTTTGTCCGGGCGGTTTCCAGGATATTCAACAATCCATCCATATTGACTTGCCAGGTCATCAGTGGATCTTTTTCTCCAGAAGCAGAAAGGATGGCAGCCAGATGATAGATCTGGGTTGTGCCCTGCTCGTCCACGAGGTTTTCCAGACCGATGCGGTCCAGAACATTCAATGTTTCAAAGCGGCCTTTCCAACTGGCTATCGGTCGAATATCTGTTGCAATAACAGCATCCGAGCCATAACGCTGGGCTAATTCCTGAAGGAGTACCTGGCCTATCTGGCCACCAGCTCCCGTGACGATGATCTTCTCTTTTTGCATGTTGAATTCCCCCTTTATCGGTCAGATAAAGGTACTCATTCGCCATTGAAATCGGGAATGGATGGGTGAATCCTTGCCGATCCTTCTTCACGGTCCAGTTGATAACAATAAGTCTGAATCCCATTGCTGATGATCAACCAGGCCACGTCAATAGACATGTTATAGCGGGCGATTTGATCCAGGGTTTTCTGAGTCAAAGGGACTTCCGGGGCTTTGGCTTCGATCAAAGCCAGAGGTTGCCCCCATTGATCATGGATCATCAGGTCATATCGCCGGCGTTGACCATAGACCATGATTTGCCGTTCCACGGAAAGGTGGTTCAATTTGGCTTTTCCTTCGATGAGCAGATATTGGATCAACAACTGGCGAACAAGTTCCTCCGGGGTCAGTGCGATATACCGTTTTCGCACTGGATCCCAGATCTCTTGATGGGGCCCTTTGTCTCTGACTTTGAGATGTGATTTGAAGTCAAGGAGTTTCAGGGGAATGTCATGCTGATCCACATCCATAAACAGTGATCAAAGGGCTAATTCAACCGGAGACGATGTCAGGCGGATACGATCCGCGGAATCCGGGGTAGTGGATGGATCCCAAAATGATTGTGTTGTGTGCAGTGGAGCTGGAAGGTCCTTATGGCTCTCCGGAGGAAGTTGCTTCATTAGATAGATCAACCGGGTCAGTTCTGGTCCAGACAGTATAGCTGGCTCATTTTTTAAATGCTGAAATGACAGATCGGCAGGAGGTGAAACTTGCCAGTAGAGGTCGACCCACGAGGATGCGTCATGCGTTTCATCTGAAGAAGGGTGCTGATCCGGGGTAAACTGGATCCGATCCTGCCAGGAAACCTGGTAGAGGTTGAGTTCCATTAGACCCCACGCCTGATCCTGAAGTTCCTGAAACGATTGAGCAAGGGCTGCATCATCCGTGAGTATTCTCCAGGCCTCCATGGGCGTTTTGTATTCAATCCACCTGCTGAGATACCAACATGGAAAGGAGGTCCTGAATGATTCAAGTTGCTGCTCAGGGATGACCTGGAGTACAGCCTGAATGGGAAGAGGCAGCTGTTGATGGGCATGCTGATCTGAGGAGGATTGAATGATCTCAGGAAGATGTGTTTTGAGTTGGATCAACCGGCGCTGGAGCTGGATGATCTCCAATTCCATTTCTTCAAATGAAATAAACTGAAAGCCAGACCAATCCCGAAACCATCCCAATGCCAGCAGGGAGTGTGTAAAGGCCTGGACTAACGATTCGATATGCTTTCCTTGCATTTGGATTTGCTCATCCACCGGAAGCGTGAGCAAGGTAGATCGCCCAACAGCTGATTGGACAGTTGACCAGTCAGGTCGATCGACCTGACTTCGGTAATCGTGGGCTAACAACCGCCCGAGTTGCTGGACAGCAACCCGGATCTCATCCAGATCGTGGCGCACCTGATTGATGTGTGTATAGCCTGTCTTTTCGTCAAGGTCATGAAACACCAGGCTGTTCAAAACCAGTTGGCCATTCGGCCATTCTAAAGGTGTGGAGAGGCTACCTTGTTGAAGGCTATTCAGATGGCTTTCGATCATTCTGAATTCAGCTTCAGACCACTCAAACGAGGTTGCGTCTACTCTGCGAAACCACTGGAGATTGGATTTAGGTAATTCCTGAAGAATGATTTGCAGGACTTCCAGACTGTTCATCGAGCCAAAAGGGATGTCCTGGAGTGTCTGAAGGGCGGATTGCCAGCTGGTCATAGCCGTATCGCACTGGCTCAACTTTTGGGTCAGATCACCGATCTTCAAGAGGCGCTCCTTGCGCAGATCCCCTTTACGTTGCGTTGAATCGGTCATTCCGACACCGATCATGGATGGGCGAACATCAGATGGTGCATGTACCCGAACGTTGAGGTCGTTTAAAACCGCAAAGCCAAGTAGGATGTCCAGATCTTCAGCGTTTCTCGAATCGAGGAGCCAAACCCGCTTACCGATATCCGGAGTAGGGGCGATGGTATGAATGTCTCCAAAGGGTGAATAGTGGAGAGTTGTGATGTCCCGGGCGGTGGAACGCATGTGCGTTCGCCCCCAAATGCGACTTAGCATAAGAGGCTGTATTGGTGTTTGTTACAAATATATCGAATCTCCCAGATGTAACCGGATATTATCCTCCGGGGTTCCGCTTTCAGTGGGATTATTCCATTGAATGGGGTAGTGGCAGGTGCCTCCTGTGCTTGAATGTTCTTATTTGCCGCTCAGCTGGACAACCTCGCTTATCTTGCTCTCTCAAATAATGGGGTAAATATGACCAACAGAGAGATTGCCGGCTGGTTTCGCAAGCTATCCGATATCATGGAGTTGCACGGTGAAAATCCATTCAAGATTCGCAGTTATCAGCAGGCTTATGTAACCCTGAGGAAGTGGGCTGATCCGTTGGAAGATCTCTCCCTGGAAGCGTTGGGAGGGATCACCGGTATCGGTAAAGCGATTTCAGAAAAGATTCGGGAATTAGTCGATACCGGAGACCTGGCAACCTATCGAAAATATGCGGTGCAAACTCCGGATGGGGTGATCGAAATGCTGGCCATTCCGGGCATTGGCCCAAAGAAAGTGCGGACGCTTTGGAAAGATTTGGGTGTTGAATCCGTTGGCGAACTTTTGTATGCGTGTCACGAAAATCGCCTGATTGAATTAAGCGGTTTTGGAGTGAAAACCCAGGCAGATCTGAAGAACAAGCTTGAATTCTACATGCGAACAAAAGATCAGCTGCGGTACCCTGAAGCGGTGCAGGTCGCTGAAGGCGTGATGAAGATATTGCAGACAGCAGATCCGGGGTCTCGAATGGAAATGACCGGCGAATTACGTCGGATGTGCCCGGTGATTAAAGATATTTCTGTACTCTGGAGCCCGAGTGCAGGGGCCAATTTGCCTGCGGAAGGGTGGACCTTCGTTGAGATGACTCCCACGCATTGGGTCTGGGAAGAAGAAGGGAATCCTCCGGTTACAGTTTGGGTCGCCACCCAGGAGGAATGGGGCAGGAGATTATGGGAAACGACTGGTTCAACAGACTATATTGCAGCCGTTCAGCCTGCCAAAGGGGTATCCGCTTCTGAGGAGTCAGCATTTATCCAGTTGGCTGGATTGCCAGCGCATATTCCGGAATGGCGAGAATCTGTTGAATGGGCGGAGGCTGCAGCCAAAAGAGGTACGGATCTGGTTACCACATCAGCTATACGAGGCCTGATCCATGCACACAGCACCTGGTCGGATGGCATTCATTCTTTGGAGGAAATGGCCAATGCAGCAAAGCGGGGTGGGTATGAGTATCTGGTGATCACAGATCATTCCCAATCCGCCTTCTATGCCAATGGTTTGAAACCGGACAGGGTGAAGGCCCAACATGAAGAGATCCAGGAGTTGAATAATAAGCTATCGCCTTTTCGCATCTTTCACGGTATCGAATCAGATATACTCTACACGGGAGAGCTCGACTATGATCAGGATGTCCTGGATGCTTTTGATCTCATCATTGCGTCGATCCATAGTCAACTGAAAATGGACCAGCCAAAAGCAATGGAGCGATTGCTGAAGGCTATAGAGCATCCGAATACACGAATTTTAGGCCATCCGACCGGACGATTACTCTTGTCTAGAATAGGGTATCCGATCGACCACAAGCAAATGATCGAGGCCTGTGCCAGGCATAATGTCATTTTGGAATTGAATGCAAACCCACAACGCCTGGACCTGGACTATACCTGGATACCATATGCCATAGACTGTGGTGTGAAAATCGCGATCAATCCGGATGCGCATTCCACGGGGGGAATAAGGGATATTCAATATGGCGTTCAGGTGGCGCGAAAAGCTGGATTGTCCGTCGGCAACTGTCTCAATACCATGACGTTGAAGGAATTTGAGGAATGGCTTTTTATTTAACAGCTCGTTAACAGGGACGGGTGCTCAAGCCTTCTAATTTTGCATTCTGTGAACAAGTTCACGGAATGTGCGTATTAGAATCTCATCAATAAAGAAAGACGATCAAATGAAAAAACTGATTTTTGGATTTGCTTTATCCACCGCCCTCCTTGCTCTGGCTGCCTGTGGTAGCGATCAGGTAGAATCTGCCGCAGAATCAACTCCAGAACAGATGGAAGCTGCCACTGCTAACCCAGTGTCAGACGTAACTGTTTCTACTCAGCCAGGTGCTGAACCTGAAGTGCCATCTGGACCAACGACTCAGATGACATTCAATAGCATGGAATTTGACTTTGGTAAAGTGAAGTCAGGCGAATCCGTGACCCATGATTATGAATTCACCAACACTGGAAAAGAGAACTTGATCATTGCAAATGCTAAAGGCAGTTGCGGATGTACTGTTCCTCAGTGGCCGAAAGAGCCGATTGCACCAGGTAAGACAGGTGTGATCAAAGTTGTCTTTGATTCAAAAGGCAAAAGTGGCCCTCAAAGCAAGCGTGTGACCATCACAGCAAATACGAATCCACCACAGTCGTTCCTTGAGATCAAGGGAGAAGTGGCTGTGAACAAAAGTGAAGTAACAGTAGAGCAGAAGAAGTAATCTTCTTTAGCCCGATGAACAGCCCGATCAATTGCAAAGTTGATCGGGCTGTTTTGTTTGTGCCATTGACTCCGATCATTTATTTCGATCTTCGCCATCCGAACTGAATGATCGATTATCCATGCTCCGGAAGTATCTCTCGCTGGTAAAATTCAGCCATACCATCTTCGCACTGCCATTTGCAGCTGTCGGTTTTACGCTGGGTGTACTCCAAACACCTCAAGCAGAGTTGGGTTGGTTGGCGTTGAAAGTGCTCCTCTGCATGGTCTTTGCCCGCAATACGGCTATGGCGTTTAACCGGTTGGTGGATGCCGAAATAGACAAGAATAATCCACGAACGGCAGTCCGCGAAATCCCTTCGGGTATTCTGGAACCGGCACAGGTCAAGTGGTTTGTCCTGGTTAATGTGATCCTTTTTATTCTCACCACTTCGACCATTAACACCTTATGTTTTGCGTTGTCTCCTGTTGCCTTAATGGTCATCATGGGGTATAGTTATACAAAACGAGTGACGCCACTGTGCCATGTTATTCTCGGCATTGGGCTGGCTCTCGCCCCGGTCGGTGCGTTCATGGCAGTCACAGGTCAGGTCAATACACCCGTTCTTCTCCTGGGATTTTCTGTGCTCTGCTGGGTAGGTGGATTTGATGTGATTTACGCCCTTCAGGATGAACATTTTGACAAGGATCACGACCTTTACTCCTTGCCTTCGTGGCTGGGTGGAACCAAAGCGTTGATGATTTCCAGAGGGCTCCATTTGGTTTCGTTCGTGTGTCTGGTCGGGTTTGCCTGGATGACAGATCAGATCTTTGCACCGTTGAGTTGGATGTTGTATCTGGCTGTCGCAGGGTTTTCGGTGCTATTGGTCTTACAGCATAGACTCGTCAAACCCGATGATCTGAGCAAAGTAAACATGGCCTTCTTTACTACCAATGGTGTTGCCAGTATATCTTTTGGTGTTCTTACTGTGATGGCGTTGATCCTCGGTGGATAACATATTATATTTTTTCATCAGATAATTGGCATGATTTGTGGTTTTATCAAGGCACTCAATGTCTTGTGAAATCGACTACCCATGCGCTCCCTTTTGCGAATCAAGCTCGGAATGAGCTCCCTGCTTTTCTTTTGTTTCTTCTGGTGCCAGGCTCAAAGTGGTTCCATTTTTACGCAGACGGAGGTCATTGTAACCTTAACAGATTGTCAAGGGGCATCATTAGTGTGCCTGGAAGGCATCGCGCCCGCAAAGATTATCAACTACGCTTTTACCTTGGACAATAGTCCCTATCCCGGACCATTTCCGATCTGTCAACAGGATACTTTGGGGATCTACAGCTATGAATTCCTCTTTGGGAAGGGAAATGCCGGGCCTTATCGTCTGGATAGCTGGAAGGTAAATGGACAGACTTTTACGGGTCAGTTTCAAACCATACCTGACCTGATCGACTCCATGAATATCTGGGACCCCAATGGGAATTGGTACCATGTGCCAGCCAAATTTCAGATTCACGGTGGAAAGCCAGGAGCGGTGTACAGCCAGATGAATGTGACCGTGTTGTCTATCAGCACACCCGGGGTGATTGGGTATAATATTTCCTATACGACGACTGCTCTTGGATTGTCCGTGGAAAAGGGACTTCATCAACTCGTTGTGCTGGATCAGACGACAGGTGATCTCGATACCCTCCAGATCATTGCTGGATGCCACTCCCAAAGCGAAGAACATATCAAAACAGAGGTCGGCATGACTGGCAATCAGTGCCTGGATATGTCCTCCCTACTCAGCCCTGCAGCAAGTGTAAGTAATCAATGCCCTGCTCCAGACTATCCGGCTACAGCAGCACAGTTTGATCCGGTGACGGGATGTTTTTCCTGGTCGGGAACAGCTATAGGTACGGATACACTTTGTCTCACAGCCTGCGATTCTTTCGGCTTCTGTACATCCACGATCTATTTCATTGAAGTCCTCTATCCCGGAGCGCTGAATGCGATTCAGCTGACATTGTATGAAGGAGATACCTTGGTCTATTGCCCTGATCTTTCTGGTTTGCCAGGTTTGCCAGCGACTCTGCTGAATATCTGTCAGAGTGGAAGCGGAACCCAGGCAGCAGTGACGATCCTGTCCAATGATTTTTGTGTGCCCATTATTGGTTTATCCGCAGGTGAGCCGGAATTTGCCTGTCTGCAAATCTGTGATGACCAGGGTGTCTGTGATACCATCACATTGGAAGTCAGGGTGCTGTTCCGTGATACGACCACATTGGAGCTGAACGCACTCTTAAATTTTGAAGAAGAGGTTTGCCCGGATCTCACAGCCTTTCCCGGAAGTGTCCTGTCTATTTCTGATCTCTGCCCGGATCATTCCGTGATTGATGTCCAACTTGATCCACTGACCATGTGTCTCAGCTATACAGGGCTCTTTCCTGGGAAGGATACCATCTGTCTACTCATCGAAGATGAATGGGGAAATCAGCACCTGACGTTTATCCATATTGACATACAGACCCCGACATTAAGCATGGACTCCATTGAAGTGGTCCTCGGACAATCCGAATGGTATTGCCCGGATCTGAGTCAGCTGGCAGGAGGGATACTCTCCATTATAGATGATTGCCAACCATCAGCCAATGGCGCGTATACGCTGGGCATAGACTTGAACCAGAATTGCCTGGAGATATCGGGTGTGTTAGTTGGAGAAGGACAGGCTTGTATTGTCCTTTGCGATGCCTTTAATGTTTGCGATACAGTGATCCTCAAGATCATTGTGAATGAGGCTGTGGCAGAACTTCTCCCGGATGCAGTCAATGATGAAGCATCTATGTTCAGGAATGAAACACTGAATATATCTGTCTTGTGGAATGACACCTGGACTTCGACTGACCTGGAAGTAACCCTTCTTCCCGGTTCTGGTCCGTTGATGGGTCAGGCCGTTGTCGAGCAGAATGGGAGCATTACCTATACCCCGGAAGCGGATGGTTGCGGTGAAGATCAATTCATGTATAGCCTGTGCAATTCGGCGGGATGTGATACGGCTCTGGTAACGATCGAAATCAATTGTTCTGACAAGATCATTCTTGAACCCTATACCGGCTTCTCACCCAATGGAGATGGCATCAATGAGTTTTTTGCGATCAAGGGGATTGAATCTTTTCCAAGGAATACATTGGAAGTCTACAATAGATGGGGGAATCGTATCTTCAATAAAACCGATTATCAAGGCGATTGGGATGGTACCTGGGGAGGATTAGTTCTTCCAGATGGCACCTATTATTTTATCCTTCAACCAGAAGGATTGGCTGCTATTTCGGGATATGTCCATCTCCATCGCTAGTCATAAATCATTTTTAGCACAGTTTTTGTCAAATATGAGAGAACAGTGTGATGTTTAACAGTGTGTAATTTATAAATGTCTAAATCCCAGAACATTATGAGGAGGCTCGGAACTCTCATCCTTATCCTGTCCGGCTTTGTCGGCACGGCACTTGCCCAACAGGACCCCATGTTTACAAAATATATGTTCAATAGTCTGGTGTACAATCCTGCCTATGCAGGTTCCAATGAACACATGGCTATTGGATTGTTGCATCGGTCGCAATGGTGGGAGCTGGAAGGCGCCCCAACCACGCAAACCCTGACCTTGCATACCCCGTTGGCAAACAATCGGGTCGGATTGGGTTTTAGCGTACTCAATGACCGTATTGGCCCGACGAATACGTTATCTGCACAGGCAGCCTACGCATACCGTATTCCGTTGGGAAAGGGAAAATTGGCAATCGGTTTGCAAGCAGGATTGACCAACTGGAGGGCTGACTGGACCAAGTTGACAATTCAGGATCCGGACCCTGCATTTGATGAGACTCCGAACTACTGGATGCCCAACTTTGGTGCTGGGGTCTATTATTCCACTGAACGCTTCTTTGCCGGCTTTGCCTCACCACATTTAGTCGAATATGACCTGCGCCGTCAGAATGTGACAGAGAATTATACCAACTATGCCCGTCAGTACAGACACTACTTTCTAACGGCAGGAGGTGTTATTCCATTGAATGGCAAAGCATTGATGCTGCGTCCTATCCTTTTGGTCAAAAATGTAGGTTGGTTCTCCAAGCTGAGAAAGGATGAAGACCGTCAGGATGTCAAAGCACCGACAGAATTTGATATCGACCTTTCCCTTCTCTTTTTTGAGCGTTTCTGGATTGGCGGTGCCTTCCGTTCTTCTATTGAAGCATTTGACAATGAGCGGAGCTCTTACGATTCAGCAGACATTTGGGCTTCATATTTTATGACAAATGGCCTGCGCATCGGCGCTGCTTTTGACTATCCACTGACACAATTGAATACCGTTACGGCCGGTGCATTTGAAGTGATGGTCGGTTATGAATTCAATTACCAGACGAAAAAGATCGTAACCCCTCGTTATTTCTAAGACGAACGGCGGTTCCTATTAAAAGACCCCACCATGAACATCCTCCACAAAACCATTTTTCTTTTTCTTGCCTTGCTACTCTGTAGTCCAGCACTTTTTGGTCAATCTGCCAAACTGAAGCGGGCAAATAAGTACATGCAAGAGTTGAACTACTCCTCCGCAATTGAACTGTATCAACAGGTGCTGGAGGATCATGATATTTCTGAAGCCAAGATCAACCTGGCTGATTGTTATCGGCACACCGCAGATTCCGAGAATGCGGAGTATTGGTATGGTCAGGTTGTCCGTTTGGCAGAGGCTGCACCGATCAACAAACTGTATTACGCTCTGGCCATGCAGGAAAATGGTAAAGGCGAGCAGGCCAAAACCTGGATCGAAGAATATATTGCGGTTGTTCCTGAGGATATCCGGGCACAGAACCTGCTCAAAGGCCTGGACATGACTGAAGAGCTGATGACCAAACATGCGGGAATCTATGAAGTCCGCAACCTTCCGATCAATTCAGATCTCGATGATTTCAGTACAGCCATTTATGAAGACAATGTGATCTTCGCTTCAGACCGGGATAGAGGTTCCGCGATTAAACGAGAACATACCTGGACAGGGTCTCCGTTTCTCGAGTTGTTCAAAGTGCAGATCAAGAATGAATCAGGTCAGTTTGGTGCGGAGACTTACGGAAAGCCTGAAAAGTTTTCGAAAGACCTCAACTCAAAATATCACGATGCTGCGGTCACATTCTCCAGTGATCAGTCAGAAATCTACTTCACACGAAACAACTATAAGGACGGTAAGACGGGAAAAGATGATGAGGGCACGACACGTCTGAAAGTCTATTATTCACGCAATGTTGCGGGAAGCAGCTGGAGCGAACTGGAGAGTTTGCCGTTCAATTCAGATGAATACAGCATTGCTCACCCGTGTCTGACTCCGGACGGAGAGCGTCTGTTCTTTTCTTCAGATATGCCAGGTGGATTTGGGGGGATGGACCTTTGGTACAGTGAAAAGGACAATGGACGCTGGGGCCCACCTTTGAATATGGGCAGCAAGGTCAATACAGAAGGCAATGAGATATTTCCTACATGGCAGGGTGAAAACACTCTCTATTTCTCTTCCAACGGATTGCCGGGATTAGGTGGATTGGATATCTACCGCATGGATTGGGATGCTGAGGAATCCAGTTGGAGTGATGCCGAAAATATCGGTTACCCGATGAATACCTCCCATGATGATTTGGGAATCGTGTTGAACGCACAGGGGACTTTCGGATATTTTTCATCAGACCGCCCGGGTGGGCAAGGTCGGGATGACATCTACAGCTTTGTTAAAACCGCGGCTCCCGTAGAGGTCTATGTGTATGATGAATTGACCGGTAAGCCCCTCAAAGGGGTGACGGTCACCCACAGTTGTGGCGCCGGGGAGGCCGTGACCGACAAGGATGGCATTGCCCGTTTTGAGATCAAATTGAATACATGCTGTGATTATACGGCCAACTTCGATGGTTATGATCCGAATGAAAACGAAGGATGTACGGCCGGATTGACCGATGTGCCAGTGGTCGTAGAGATTCCATTACGTCGATCTGTGACGATTACCATGAAGGGTATCGTGTACAATCAAAGAAGCGGTAAGCCATTGGAAAATGCACTCGTAACACTGACCAATGATTGCGATCCAGATGCTATTGAAACAGCAACTACAGATGAAACTGGAGCCTATTCTTTCTTATTGAACCGCGATTGTTGCTACAAAGTGAAAGCGGAAAAGCTGGATTTCCTGGCAGACTTCAGGGAGGATCAATGCACCAAAAATATAACAGAGGACTACATCGTCGCAGTTGATCTTTACTTACAACCGACTAAAGGGGATACTTCCAGTCTCAATCCTGAGATACCTAAAAAGGTTGTCTTCAATCCTGAGACACAAAAATGGATAGACCCCACCACCGGTAAGCCGGCCAATTCGATCGTGGACGGAATCTCCTATCGCGATGGCAAGATTGTGGAAAGCACACCGACATGGGAGCCTAGCCCGACTCAACCGAATGACCCGGGGCCAGTGGCCTACCTGTTGCACATCTATTATGACTTTGACCGTGCAACTTTACGGGCAGAAGGCATTCCTGAATTGGAAAAACTGCATAAGATGATGACGGAGAATCCGAATCTCATCATCGAGCTGGCATCACATACAGATGCCAGGGGGTCACATCGCTATAACAAGCGTTTGTCCCAACGCCGTGCGGAAGCGGTTGTGGATTGGCTGGTCGAAAAAGGCGTTAGTCTTGATCGTCTGGTGCCCCGTGGATATGGCGAAACGGTCCCTGTGAATGATTGCGTGAATAACGTCCCTTGTAATGAGCGGAAACACCAGATGAACCGAAGGACGGAATTCCGGATCCTGGGATGTATCGGCTGTGTCGAGCCTGATAAATCAAAATTGTCCAAACCGAATGATAATACTCGGGTGGATGAATGCAAACATTGTCCGTTCTAACGCAACGATCAAGTGTTACAGAAGAGCGACCTCCGGGTCGCTCTTTTTTTTTCGGTCAAGCACAGCACGGTTATTCCGGATACATTCAGACGGTCCAAGCCTTTCAAGTCCATTTGAAATGGATTGCATAGCGCGATTCCAATAGAGGATTGACCGGAGAGCATAAAAAGGGGGGCATTCAGCTGAATGCCCCCCTTTTTCAACAAGTTAATGAAGCATGCTTACTGCTTCAACAAACGCATGGTCGTCATTTGGCCAGACTCCTGGATGACCTGCAAGAGATACATTCCAGAAGGGACGGACTGCAATCCGGTCAGAGGGATTTGCTGCATGCCCGTTTGGATCTGGATGGCCTGATTCATCAATAACCGGCCATTGATATCGACAACCTTTAATTGTCCAGTGCTATCATGAGTTCCGGAGACCTCCAGGGTAGGAATCGAATTGAACGGATTCGGAAAGGCAGTCAATCGGTGAATAGCACCTCCCGGTTCGGCAATGGAAGTAGCACAATCAGTTTTAAACAGGACAATGCCCGCCTCGCTGATCTTGTTTTGACAAATGGTCACCAACTGGACCTCATATTCTGTGCATTCCTGCAGATCAGAGAATACATAACTGTTATCCAGTGTTGGCATCTCGATCAACCAATCCATCGTTCCGGCTACACGGAGACGAACAATAAATCCAATGGATGTCGCTGCGGTATCCCAACTGACGGAAGCCATATATCGGCCGACTTCAACCGTGTCAAACTTTTCAGGTACCAGACAGGGAATCTCGCCTGGCTTGATCGTCACGCAATAGTCTTCCACTTCACCACTGCCAATCTCGCCACATGGCCCGGGGCTGAACCCAAAGGCAAGGGATACCCGCAGCCGGGTTTCACCAAATTTATTGACACTCGGTACAGTAAACTGGCCGGTGATGGCTTGATTGGAAACTCCTGAAATGATCAACTCGGTATCATCAAAAACACCGTTTTGATCGAAGTCGATCCAGGCATTCATGTTCTCATCATATTCAAACCCGTTGTATCCAGGGGTGATGGTGACCGTATACACTTTACCGGTATCCATGATCGTCGTCACATCGTCGAAGAAGGCATAACCATCGTCAGTTCCAGAGGTGTTTTCCAAGGTGTGGACCTTGACCGCATCGATCCACTCTAATGTGGCAAAATTTCCAAAGAGTTCACAGTAGTCATAGTCCAGGCAGGCTCCGCAACCAAATGTTTTGAAGAGAAAGACTTCACTGTACATCGTGGAATCAGGGTTGCAGATGGTCAGCATTCGGGCTTCATAATCTGTACAAGGAAGCAGATCCGTCAACGTGACACTGGTCATAGTTGTACTCACCTGTGTCCAGTCCGTTTCTGTAGTGAGCTTGTATTCCAGAATAAATTCAGTTGCAGGAATGACGTTCTTCCATCCGAGAGTCACAAATCCATCGTCAATGTCGGCAATCGTGACGGGCCTCGGAATGCAAGGGGCAGCTGCCTTGGCGATGGTAATACAATAGTCTTCGACCTCACCAGTACCAAATTCCAGGCAGGGGTTGTTGTCACCGAAAAAGGATGACATAATAATCCTCATCCGTGTTGGACCAGCGGTTGCCCCACTGGGTACCTCGAAGGTTATGGTTACTTCATCACTGTTGTCGTCATCCAGTAACCCCACTTGTTCAAAGGGGCTGAAGACGCCATTTTGATCGTAATCGATATAAACCCGGTAGTAGTTGTCGTAAGGGTCGAAGTCGAATCCGGGTTTGATAACCAGCGGATATTCATAGTTCGTATTCAGTATGATGGGCAGGTCTTCAAAGAAGGCATAACCACCATTTGTGCCGGAAGTATTGGTCACCCCACTGATACTGACCTCATCGATCCATTGAAAATCCGCCGATGTAGCCGCAGACTTGCAATAGGCAAAGTCGAGGCAAGCACCGCAACCTTTTGTGGTGAACGTGATGATCGGGCTTTGGATAGATTGGGCTGTATCACAGTCCGTTTGGACCCGAACTTCATAATCAGTACAGGGTGTCAGACCCGTAATGGCGGCCGGTGGTGCAGTCACATTCAGGGAACTCCATGTGGGTGCACCCACTTCACGGTATTCCACGTTGTACCCGACACTGGTGGTGATATTAGTCCAGGTCACCAGCGCACCCATGGTGCTTGTTGTGGTCACTTTCAGATCATCCGGGTAGTCACAAGGTTCTGGAGCCTCTACAATATTAACACAGTAATCTTCTACTTCTCCGAAAGTGAAGCTACCACAGGGTAGGGGAGCGGCACCATAAGACATGGCCACACGCATTCGTGTCACGCCGGGTAAGGCATTTCCGGAAATCTTCACAAAGCCTGTAACCGCCATATTGGATGCAGCTGGTGAGATGATCTCTTCTTCTGCATCATCAAAATCGCCATCCTGGTTATAATCGATCCATACCCGAAAAGTCTCGTTATAGGCAAAGCCTCCTGCGAATCCGGGGACCAGGCGATAAGGGTATTTGTAATAAGTCAGTAACTGAATGGCGTCATTTGTGTAATCACCATATCCATCATCCGATCCCGTGGCATTGGTGTAACTGCTAATCTGAATAGAGTCGATAAATTCAATTTCTGAATCAGTGCCAAAAGCATCACAGTACATCTGATCTTTGCAAGCACCACAACCCATGGTTTGGCCCTGAAGCGTGATGGATGCTTCCGACATGGTCGGGTCACAAATGGATGTGATCTGAATGAGGTAACCACTGCAAGGTGCAAGGCCATTGATCACGAGGGATGACCCGGTGATCTGCGTCAGGATCTCCCAATCAAAGGCAGACAGTTCCTTGTACAGGACATTATAGGTAGAAGCGACATTGACTTCATCCCATGAGATTTCCAGGTAATCTTCGCCAATATCCACAAGTGTGAGATTGGTTGGTGGTACACAACAGCCATCTGAGGTAAAGACAAATGAAGTATATGCACTGCTGGTATCTGCGCAGAAGGCTTTGATCTCCACTTCGTACTCTGTACAACTTTCCAGGCCACTCAGTGAATAGGGGCTATCCGCTCCGGGAGCATCAGTCCAATCAGGTGAGCCTACCGCCCGCCAACGCAGGAAGCTGTTCAAAGTGGAGTCTCCAGAGATCCAACTGATGACGGCACCGTCATCCACGATATCCGAAGCTTGAATATTAGCAGGTCCAGGACAAGGGCCACAATTGGACAAGATATATTGTAAGCTGTTGAATGCATTAATTCGTCCACCGGTAACCAGCTCATCTTCCAGCGCTGCGATCTTATCTACGCCTTCAAAAATGGCATCTCGGATCATCTTGGCGGCTTCAGATGGTGCGGCTTTTGCCAGCAGGCCAATATTGGAGCAAGGTGCAGAATAGAGGAGTCCAATCAATCCAGCGGTTGTCGGCGAGGCAAATGAAGTGCCACTGGTCGTGGTATAGTTGCCATTATTGGAAGTGGTACGCACATCTTCTCCGGGAGCGGCCACATCGATAGTGGTTTTACCAAAGGCGGAGAAATTGCGTTTGTCCTGATTGTCAGTCGCTGTAACGGAGATCAAATATTCGCTGCTACATCCGGTAGGCAGATCGCCTTCTATGTCGATATTGATATTGATATTGGCCGTTGCACCACAATTCAGGATGCCATACACACCCATAGTGTCATAATAGGCACACCAGATTGGTGCATCCGCAGGATCGCCAAAATTAATACCCCAGGAAGAGTTCATTGCGACGACAAACGCCCCTTTTTCCCCGTTTGTATTGTTGTACAGTTTTCGTTGTGTCAGGGCATATGTGTAGGCTTCGATGACAAGAGCCTCTTGAGTTGAACTTGGGCGAATGGTCATCATTTTAACATCCCAGTTGACACCGGTCAGTCCGACACCATTGTCACCGACAGCACCTATCATACCTTCTACATTGACCCCATGCCCACCATTGTCGACATTGTCATTATCCTGGTTGATGTTCCAGCCGAAATAATCATCGATATAACCGTTGCCATCATCATCCAGTCCATTATCAGGGATTTCCAGATGGTTGATCCAATGGTTGTCTTTCAGATCAGGATGATCGAGATCTGTCCCATCATCCACAATGGCCACAACAATCGTGTCACCCGTCGCAGTCAGTCCGCCTGTTGTAATATCCCAGGCTTCTTCCATCTTTAGATCTGCTCCGGGGTTACCTCCATTCTGCCCGGTATTCTTCCAATGCCATTGCTGGAAATAGTTGGGATCATTTGGAGCTTTTCGGAAGGTGCCAATATGATTGAATTGGGCTGACATGACGCCAGTCTGTCGCCGCATCCAAACCAGGAAGTCCACTTCGTTGACCTTAGTGTGGTCCATGTGGAGCAACCAGATCCGTGAATCCGGAGCCAGAGCGCGATTGACGCGTAATTGGGTAGGAATACCCTGAAAACGATTTGCATCTGTCAGGAGAGCGTTCAGCGCAACATCAGAAGTGAGATGAACGATGAGATCGCCCTGGATATGCTGCAATTGCTGGCTGTGTGCGAAGGGTAAAGAAACCCAAACACAAAGAAGGAGGGAGGTGAGTCTTGTGATCATGTAATCTGAATATAGGATGTTGCGAATTTAACTGATTTTGTCAGTACACAGCTGAAAATGGTGTCCAGCCGACAATTCTGTGTCAGATTTCTTTGATATTGAAAGAAATTCAAACGTGTAGTCAGATGGGATTGAACAGGTTTTATATAGCAAGAGAATGAAATAAGTGGTTTATTCCTACCTTTGATCATTATCCCGAAACCGCGCTAAAACCTAATGATTATGCATGCTATGCGGTTAATTTTTCTGCTCTCTACGCTCATCCTTCCTTTTGTTCTCAGCGCTCAGAAAGGCCCCTTGAAAGTTGCGGACAAGCAATTTGATCTCCACGCCTATCCATCTGCGATCCAGAGCTATTCCACTTATTTGGAAAGTCATCCGGAAGATGCTCAGGTGAAACTACGTCTTGCCAGGAGTTATTTTCTGATCAATCAACCTCAGAAAACGGTTGACCTTATTGATGAAGTGGTGGCCAATACGCCCCTCTCAGATGCGGACCTTGTCCTGTTTGCCAAAGCACTCATGATGACAAGTGACTATCGTAGGGCGGAAGATGTGTGGTCAGATCTTGTTGCTACTGAACTTGTTTTGGCCCAGCAAGGCATGCAGTCCTGTCAATTTGCGATGGCCTCAAGTGCGGACAGAAAGGCCGCCCGGGTGAAAGCAGAACTGATCAACAGTGATCTTTCAGAGATCGGACCATGTTGGTCCAATGGTCACCTTTACTTCAATGCGTTTAACCCCAAGCTGGCCTCTTATCCGGATGGCTGGGTGTCGGGTGATCAATACCATTATCTCATGAGCTCAACAGTGGATGGGAACGGGTTTCTTTACCCGCCCAAAGCTGTGAAGAAAGAAGTGAGACCCTCCCCGAATGAAGGTCCGATTACCATTTCTCCGGATGGGAAACAGGTGGTCTTTATGCGGGCCAGCTTATCCGGGAATGCTCGACTGACAACTGAGACTGGATTTCAGTCCAGTTTGTTTGTCGCCGATATCACAGATAAAGGTTTTTGGGAGAACATTCGGCCCTTTCCATATAACGGCGCCTCCTTCTCGACGGCCTGGCCTCGTTTTTCACCAGACGGGCGAGAACTCTATTTTTCTTCGGACCGACAGGATGGACTCGGTGGATTTGACCTGTACAAGTGCAGCCTGGGCCGGGATGGCTGGGAAACACCACAAAACCTTGGTGCTCCGGTAAACTCACCAGGAAACGAGATCACCCCTTATTTTACTCGGGATATCCTCTTTTTCGCAAGCGACTGGCATATCGGTTATGGGGGCTTCGATCTGTTCAAGGCTGTTCGGATCGAGAACCGATTCAATAGCATTATTCACATGGGCCGGGAAATCAATTCATCCGGAGACGAACTGGGACTGATCGTTGGTGCAGATCCCACACAAGGATACTTCGTCAGCAACAGAAAAGGGAGCGGTGATCTCGACCTCTTCCAGTTTCGATTCCAGTTGATCGAACGGCACATCAGGGTCAAGAATGCTGTATCGGGCCAACCCATCGTCGATGCATCCCTCGATCTGCGCCCTTGTGGTGGATCCGTCATGAGAAGTGATGAACAAGGGATGATTACTCTCCAGATGACAGAAATCCCTTCCTGCAATATTTCAATCCAGCATCCAGGCTTTGCGGCCCAACAACAGGATGCAAGAGAACTTCTGACCGGCAATGAAGTATTTGAGATTAGCCTGGTCCCTGATGACTGGAATTTCACAACCCAGATTCTGGACTTTGAAAGCGGTCAGCCGCTTCAGAACGTTCTCCTTCGTCTCACAGAACAGCGGAGTGGTCAATTCGTAGATCTTTATTCGGATGATCTCGGGAATCTGCGGGTTCCTATGCATCCCGGAAAATTGTACTTCCTCAATTTCAGCGTATCTGGTTATCACCATGAGTCCCGCACTGTCCAACTGGAACCGAATGATGGTACCCCTTTCACTGAACCGCTGCGAATGAAGTCGATTCTGGCCAGTATTGACCCCACGGAAAACGTTGATCAAAATAAAAAAGAAGCAAATAAGGGTGAAGCAGTTGTATCACAAGCCGCATTTGCTGTTCAGGTAGCCTCACTATCCAATGCGGCTCAAGCGGATATTCGTGGATTTGAACGATTGGCGCAATTTGGCACAGTCTATCAGAAAATGGGGGACGAGCGAATTCGGATTCGCGTTGGTGTTTTCTCCTCCAGGGAAAATGCAAGAGCCGCTGCGAACGAAATGATTGATCTGGGGTATCCCGGTTCTTTTGTCGTAGAAGAGTCCGTGGAATCATTGATGGATAAGGTCATGTTGTCCATGGCTGTTGACCGTTCATCGGTGCCGTTCAAGGATGGAGAATATCTGATTCGCCTGGCGGCTTATAAAAATCCGAAATGGTTCGATCCCGGGAAACTGGGCACTTATGGGACCATCACGGAGGAAGTCAGCAAAGAATGGACAGTGAAGTTTATCCGGGGGATTGCCACCATCACGACTGCCCGTGAGGCGCTGCGTGCAGCAAAAGATGCTGGATTTCCAGAATCGCATATCCTCTTTGAACGGGATGGGAATCGACTGAAAGTCGATTAATCCTCAGGAGGATGCTTCTTTCGACTGCCAGATCAACTCCAGGAAAGCTTGTGTGTCTGGTCCTGGTTGCACATGCCGGCTCAGTCGGTAACCGATCAGCCAGATGACATCCTGGCCTTGGGCCAAAACAAGCGTCTTCTCTTTCTCAAACCGATCGGATTTGGCATCAATCAGGATGTCCTTGACCTTTTTTGATCCACTCATCCCTTGGGGTTGAATTCGATCACCAGCTTGCCATTTTCGGAGTGTTAGCGGGTACTTGATCCGAGCGGCATCGATGATCATCCGATGTTGATCTCCGGGGCCGGAAGGGGAGAAGTGATCTACTTGTTTGATCGTCAACACGCCTTCCAATCGTTCAATGACTTTATCTTTTGGGCCAAGAATTTGACTTTCGGCACCCTCCACAGAAGAAACAGGCTGGCAAACCAGCTGGCCCCGATTCACCACACATTCCCAGTCATCACTGATGAAGTACTGGCCGTGATCATCCTGAGTAAGACGGGCTATGGTCTGGAGTTGATCGCGACTGAACCCCTTGGGGTGAAGCCAACGAAACCAGGCATACGACGCCCAGGAAACTGACTGGAGTGCGTTGATGTCAAAAAGCCACGTTTGTCCGACCACGCGAACTGCTTTATCCGCAAGTTGGTCTACGGCTGCATCTGCAGCGGCGATGGCACCTTCCGCATCCTGACTTTGCTGATAAACCAATGTGTGCAGGGCAGGTTGAATATCAAGCAGTTCTGGCAGGATCTGGTGGCGAATCTGATTTCTTCGGTAGGTTTTCGTTTCATTGGAAAAATCCAGTCGATACGGCAAGCCCTCATGTTGGAGATAATGTAGGATCTCACTGCGTGAAAAAGGGAGAAGTGGGCGGCAAAAGACTTCCCGGCGCAGAGGAATTCCGGACCATCCTGCTAAACCGGTACCACGGAGCCAGTGCAGAAGAATGGTTTCGATTTGGTCATCCGCTTGATGCCCAGTCAACAAACAGGTGCCATTCCCTGAGTCAATGAGTTCTGCCCACCAGGTATATCGAACTTCCCGGGCGGCCATCTGTAGTGATAGTGCTGAATCCTTTGCCAGTTCTTCTGGTGAGGAAGGGTACACAAATACAGGTACGTCCCATTGTTCAGCAAACTGACGAACCAGTTGCTCGTCTTGATTGGAATCCTCTCCTCTGAGATGATAATTGACATGAGCGAGGCCGGCTAATTGGCCGGTCCGATAGGCCAGATGGGCCAGTGCCACGGAATCCGGACCACCACTTATTCCGACCAGCAATGCATCCTGGGGGCCCCATAAATGATGTGCCTTCACTGTTTCCAGAAAAGTATCAATAGTCAGTTTAGCGGTACCGCTCATAGATCGCGTTCTGCAATAGAATGAAAGATCCCGTTGAAGCCGTTCGGTGGGAACCGGACCCAAAATAGTGAAGTCGATGAAATGACCTTTGGGAATACTGGCCAGGATCTACCCAATGTGTCAGGAGATCTAACGGAAGATCCGTTGTTCATTCAACCATCGTTGATAGGAACGGGCATTATCATTATGTGCGGCCAGAGTGCGGGCAAAAGCATGGCGTCCTGACCGATCGGGCTTTGCGCAGAAGTAGATGTAGCTATGTTGCTCGGCTTGAAGCGTGGCCAGAATGGTTCCTGGTTCGGGCATGCAGATAGGGCCTGGTGGCAGTCCCGGATATAAGTAGGTGTTGTAAGGAGAATCGATCTCCAAGTCACGGAACAATACTCTTCCTGTGGAAAAATCCCCTTTGGCAAAGACCACAGTGGGATCGGCTTGCAAAGGGATCCCACGTTCAAGACGATTGAGATAAACGCCAGCTATAGTCGCCTTTTCATCACTCACCAACGTCTCCTTTTCTACAATCGAAGCCAGGATATAGATCTGATTCGGTGTATAACCGGAACGGGTAGCTTGCAGTCTGCGTTCAGTTGTCCAGAAGCGGTCGTATTCCTTAACCATGCGTTCCAGGAGCTCATCCGGTTTAATGGTCCAGTACACTTCATAAGTGTTGGGGAGAAACAGACACATCATGGAATCCTCTCCGGGAGTGGCCTGCGGGATGATTTCCCGACTTTGGATGAACGCTTCCCAGATTTCCAGAGAATCTGGCTCGATCTGCTTACCGATTTTTCCGGCCAGTTCATCCAGAGTACGGACATTATGGATGACCAGTTTGATCGGAGTTTGCGCACCCGCTCGAAGAAGTCGAACAAGTGTGAGATTGCTCCATCCATCTTCAAGCAGGTATTGTCCGGGACGGACTCTTGCGCCATACTTCAAGTACTGTGCACAGGATGTAAAGGACGAAGTATCGGCGATAATGCCAAGACTGTCCAACTGGTGTACGAGTGCCTGAAAGGAGGTGCCAGTGCGAATGGAGAGTCGCTGGCTCGATTTGTATACGGTAACGTTAGGCGCAAAAAATACCGGCTGGATGTATTGAGAATAGACCAGTAGTCCGCCCACAAGAAGCGCGACAAGTGCAAAGACAACAATCAGAAACCAACGGCGCATGGACGATTAATACTGTTCTTTGTCATTGGGAAAATCTCCTTTTCGAACATCCTGGATATAGTTGCTGACGGCACCACTGATGCCCTCGTACAGATCGAGATATCGACGCAAAAACCGGGGCTTGAAATCTTTGGTAATGCCAATCATATCGTGTGTGACGAGGACCTGGCCGTCGACACCGGATCCAGCTCCGATCCCAATGATTGGAATGTCTACTTCCTCGGCAACCTTGGTAGCTAGATGCGCAGGTATTTTTTCGAGGACAAGGCTGAAACAGCCGATATCGGCGAGTAATCGGGCATCTTCTCGGAGCTTTGCGGCTTCAGCTTCTTCTTTGGCCCGAACAGCATACGTGCCAAATTTGTAGATCGATTGAGGGGTTAATCCCAGGTGGCCCATGACCGGAATTCCTGCTCGCAGAATTCGATGGATCGCTTCTTCCACTTCGCCGCCACCCTCTAGTTTGATGGCATGTGCTCCAGATTCTTTCATGATCCGAATGGCTGATTCAAGGGCTTTTCCAGGATTGCTTTGGTAGGAGCCAAATGGCAGATCGACGACAACTAATGCCCGGTTTACAGCCCGTACCACTGACTGGGCGTGATAGATCATTTGATCCAGCGTGATCGGCAGCGTCGTTTCATGGCCAGCCATAACGTTGGAGGCGGAATCACCTACCAGGAGGATGTCGATACCAGCGTCGTCCAGGATCCGAGCCATAGAAAAATCATAAGCGGTCAGCATAGCGATTTTCTCACCGGCATGCTTCATCGCCTGCAAATTGTGCGTCGTAACGCGTTTGATCTCGGATTGTACAGACATAACACAAGTTTGGGGTGAACGAAGATAGTAATCCTTAACAATGGGAATGTCGGCATTTAGGCAATTTCAACCTTTTCCCAATCCATGCATTGATGTACCTTTGTCCCCATGAAGAGAGTTGCGTTGTATGCTTTGTTGATCTCCGTCATGGCCGGAATTGGTTGTGATAATGATCTGGATCTGGTTTCTGACTGGAAAGAGATTCCAGTGGTCTATGGATTCTTGTCTCGCAGTGATACCGCTCAATATATCCGTGTCGAAAAGGCCTTTTTGGATCCGACGACTAGTGCCTATCTCATCGCTCAAAATCCGGATTCCCTCTATTTTCCAAATGCGATCGTGCAATTGGAAGATTTGACCTCCGGAACGAAAGTCACCCTGACCAAAGTGGATGGTACTCTGGAAGGTTATCCAAGGGCACCGGGAGTCTTCGCGACTTCTCCGAATTACCTCTATAAGATCCGTACGGACGAAGCCAAGATCTTCACCGATCGGGAATATCGCATCCTGGTATCTGATGAGGCTGGTCGACTGATCACCAGTTCAAAAACAAGGGTGGTCGGTGATTATGCATTTACCTTTTCTTCCCCTCCGGACAAGATTACCTTCCTCTACGATAACTCCATTAACATCGGTTGGCGCTCGAATGAGAATACGGCCTACTTCTATGATGTGGCCATGCGTATCCATGTACAGGAAACAGTGTCAGGTGGACCTGGTCCAGTTGAAAAAGTGTTGTACTGGCCGATTGAAAAGAACATCCTACGAGGCACATCAAAGAACATCAATACCTTCCTGGCTGGTGTTTCCTTCTACCAGTTTATGCGCAATAACCTGGAAGTGAAACCCAATGTGTCCCGCAAGTTTCTCTATATGGAGATACAGGTGGATGCAGGAGGAAAAGAGATCTATGATTTCCTTTCTGTCGGGAAGGCAAATTCCGGAATCACCGGTGCAGAATATGTCCCTTCCTTTTCGAATATCGATAATGGATTTGGGCTGTTTTCTTCGCGTTATTCTCTCGTTGGGAATAATTTCACCCTGAGTGCCCAGTCTCTCGATTCCCTCAAACAGGGCATCTATACCAAGAATCTCAACTTCTAGGACTCCCGTTCTTCTGTCGTTTTGTCAGTGAGCCTGTCCGCATTCTGTCAGGATAGGCTGCTTTTCTGCCACTCTGGTCAGTTTTAATGTCTTGGCATATCGATTGAACAGGTGTAGGCAGACATAAATCTGAACATAATGGGAAAAATCATTGGTATAGACTTAGGAACAACCAACTCCTGTGTTGCCGTGATGGAAGGAAATGAGCCAGTTGTTATCGCCAATGAAGAAGGTCGGCGGACAACTCCGTCAGTAGTGGCATTCCTCGATAACGGTGAACGGAAGATCGGTGATCCTGCAAAACGTCAGGCGATTACAAATCCAACTCGGACGATCGCTTCCATCAAACGATTCATGGGGACTCGTTTTTCCGAAATTACCGGAGAGGCGGGAATGATGCCCTACAAAGTGGTTAAAGGAGATAATGATACCGTGAAGGTATCTGTCGATGACCGCAACTATACAGCGCAAGAGATCTCCGCCATGATCCTTCAAAAAATGAAGAAGGTGGCTGAAGATTTTCTGGGTCAGCCCGTCACCGAAGCTGTTGTGACCGTGCCGGCCTATTTTAATGACTCACAGCGTCAGGCAACCAAAGAAGCCGGTGAGATCGCCGGACTGACGATCAAGAGGATCATCAATGAGCCTACTGCTGCTGCTCTGGCCTATGGCCTGGACAAGAAGCATAAAGACATGACTATCGCGGTATTTGACCTCGGTGGTGGCACATTTGATATTTCTATCCTGGAGTTGGGTGAGGGCGTCTTTGAAGTAAAATCTACCAATGGTGATACACACCTGGGTGGTGACGACTTCGACCGGGTGATCATTGATCACCTCGCCGACACATTCAAAGCTCAGGAGAACATCGACCTCCGGAAGGATCCCATGGCCCTTCAACGTTTGAAGGATGCTGCTGAAAAGGCGAAAATTGAAATGTCTTCTTCTGTGGAGACAGAAATCAACCTGCCGTATATCACTGCTGTCGACGGAGTGCCCAAGCACCTGGTGCTGAAATTCACCCGTGCCAAGTTTGAGCAACTGGCCGATGCGCTGGTCAAACGGACCCTCGAGCCTTGCCAAAAGGCTTTGGATGACGCCGGATTGAGTAAGGATGAGATCGATGAGATCATCCTGGTGGGTGGTTCAACACGTATCCCCCGGATCCAGCAGGCCGTAGAAGATTTCTTCGGCAAGAAGCCAAGCAAAGGGGTGAATCCCGATGAAGTGGTTGCTGTCGGGGCAGCGATTCAGGGAGGTGTCCTGAGCGGTGACGTTTCGGATGTACTCTTGCTGGATGTGACCCCGCTTTCCATGGGAATCGAAACCATGGGCGGTGTCTACGATGTCGTGATCGAATCCAACTCTACGATACCGACCAAGAAGTCGAAAACCTATTCCACAGCTGCAGACAATCAGCCTTCCGTGGAGATCCACATCCTGCAGGGCGAACGCCCTATGGCGAAGGATAACCGCAGCGTAGGTCGATTTATCCTGGATGGCATTCCACCCGCCCAGCGAGGAACTCCTCAGATCGAAGTCAGCTTCGATATCGATGCCAACGGTATCCTGAGTGTCTCTGCTTTGGATAAGGGAACCGGAAAGAGCCAGAATATCCGTATTGAAGCCTCGACAGGCCTCAGCAAGGAGGAAGTCGAACGGATGAAAGCGGAGGCCCAGGCCAATGCCGATACGGACAAGGATGCCCGCGAACGTGCAGACAAGATGAATATGGCGGATACCCTCATCTTCCAGACGGACAAGCAATTGACCGAGTTTGGTGAGAAGATCCCGCAGGAAAAGCGTGATGCCATTCAATCTGCTCTGGATGCATTGAAAGAGGCACACAAGATGCAGGACATTGCGAAGATGGATGCAGAGACAGAACGTCTCAACCAGGCATGGCAGGCTGCCAGCCAGGATATCTATCAGGCACAGCAAGGAGCCGAAGGGGCCGCCAACGGCAGCGATGCTGCTGATGAGTCATCAACGCCTACAGAGGATGTTACGGATGTTGAATACGAAGAAGTAGACGACAAGAAGTAATCCTCCTGGAATACACATGGAACAGGACGCCCGGCAAATTGTCGGGCGTTCTTTTTTTATATAAGGGGATAGACCTACCAATACTGGTGGTAATTGGCAGACTGCTTTTGGCCGCACAGAAGAACAAAAGGCATTTGAAATGAAAATGATCAGGTAAATGATCGTGTGGTCAGGGTTTTACATATCCTCAGAAAAGATCTTTTCAGGAAATTCGAGAGGGTTCATCCCTAGGTTGGACGTTTTGTCTACCTTTGGATCCCGTAACAAAGGAGACCGATGACTAAATATGTATTTGTTACGGGAGGGGTGACCTCATCCCTGGGAAAAGGAATCATAGCTGCCTCTTTAGGTAAGCTTTTGCAGGCCCGAGGCTTCTCGGTGACCATCCAGAAATTTGACCCCTATCTCAATGTAGATCCCGGCACACTCAACCCGTACGAACACGGAGAGTGCTATGTGACTGATGATGGTGCAGAAACAGATCTTGATCTGGGGCATTATGAACGCTTTCTGAATATTTCGACCAGCCAGGCAAATAATGTCACGACGGGTCGAATTTACCAGCATGTGATCCATAAGGAACGTGCAGGTGATTATCTCGGAAAAACCGTTCAAGTCATTCCTCATATTACGGATGAAATCAAACGCAATATTCAGCTGATGGCCCTGGGTGGTGATTACAATATTGTGATCACCGAATTGGGGGGGACAGTCGGGGATATCGAGTCCCTGCCATATCTGGAAGCACTTCGTCAATACCGCCGGGAAGTAGGTGTGACCAATTGTATCGTCATTCACCTGACGCTGATTCCATATCTCAATGCGGCAAAGGAACTGAAGACCAAGCCGACCCAACACTCCGTAAAGGAATTGCAACAGGCCGGTATCCAACCGGATATTCTGGTGTGCAGAACAGAGCATTCACTGAATAACGAACTCCGGAATAAACTGGCCCTCTTTTGCAATGTTGATTTTGAATCGGTGATCGAAGCCATTGATGCCGAGACTATTTACGATGTACCCATCTATATGGCCCGGGAACGCCTGGATTCTATTGTGCTACAAAAGTTGCAGTTGAATTCTGGCACCATCCCCGATCTGACACATTGGAAGAACTTCCTGGGTAAACTGAAAAATCCGGTCAATGAGGTGAAAATCGCCCTTGTCGGGAAATACAATGAACTGGCAGACGCCTACAAATCCATCTATGAATCATTCATTCATGCAGGCGCGGAAAATGAATGTAGTGTCAAAGTAGTGCCCATCCACTCAGAAGTGCTGGATGAAGCCCCAGCCGATGTCGCAGAGCGGCTAAAAGGATTCCATGGTGTGTTGGTTGCACCGGGTTTTGGAGAACGCGGTATTGAAGGGAAGCTCAAAGCCATTCAACACGTACGTGAACATGGCGTTCCATTCTTCGGTATCTGTCTGGGAATGCAATGCGCAGTGGTTGAGTTTGCACGCAACGTCCTGCACCTGAAAGGTGCAGCCAGTACTGAAGTAGACCCGACCACTTCTGATCCGGTAATCGACATGATGCTGGAACAACGCAACATCAAAGCCAAAGGAGGCACGATGCGATTGGGAGCATACCCTTGTGAATTGAAAAAAGGCTCACTTGCAAAAGCAGCCTATGGCACCACAAAAATCAGCGAGCGACATCGGCACCGCTACGAATTGAATAATACCTACAAGGATAAACTGAGTCAGGCCGGGCTGGAATCCACAGGGGTGAACCCCGAATCAGGACTGGTTGAAATCGTTGAACTCAAGGGGCATCCCTGGTTTGTTGGCGTCCAGTTTCATCCTGAATTGAAAAGCCGTGTGGAAATACCTCACCCTCTTTTTATCGCGTTCGTAAAGGCAGCGGTGGCATACCAGGCGACCCAGTGATCCGGAGCCTGAAGTCGGATAAAACCAATATTATTCTGTTTAGCATGGCTATCCTGTTCCAGGTGTGCCTGCTGATCATCAGCGCAGACTTCCCTTTTTTTTGGGATAGTATCCAGTTTGGGTCACGTCATTCCACATTCTTCCATTCTACAGGGTTCGGATGGTTGCCGACAGTCATGGACAGTGGCAATCCCCCCTTGCTGGGGCTGCTGGTGCATTCAAACTGGTGGCTCTTTGGCAGAACATTGATCGCTTCACATGCGGTGATTTGGCCATTCGCGTTGGCGAACCTTGGTCTGTTGGCCTTACTTGGTAATGCTCTGGCTCGTCCACATTGGGGCTGGATCCCCCTCCTGTGGATCGCTAACCCGGTGTATGCCGCTCAGACGACACTGGTCAGTCCGGATGTTCTGCTCATATCGGGACTTTTATGCCTCTGGGCCGGCCGTCAATACGCCTGGAAGGGGATGATCGCCATCGGTGCATTGATCCTGGGGGCAATTTCCTTGCGTGGACTGGCTCTTCTGGGAATGGTCGGTGCTTGGTGGCTCCTGGACAAGCAACATCGGATATTTGTGAAATGGGTCATGCTGGGCGTCCTTCCCGGGCTGATCTATCACCTCGGCCACTGGTTGGCCCTTGGGTGGGTATTTGTTCCTCTGGAGTCGCCTTGGTCCGGAAGCTTCAGTCTACAGACGATACAAACCATTCCTCGGAATGCCGCCATCTTGATTTGGCGATTGATGGATCATGGCCTGGTCTTTTTATGGATCGGTCTATCCATGACCTGGTTTTTCCGAAGTGATAAAGCCACCATCCGACAGGGTGCGAGCTGGCTCATGGTGATGACCCTTGCTGTTTTTCCTTTTTTTCTGTTTTTCTCTTCCCTGAATATGCATCGCTACTTGTTGCCTGTTTCACTAGCCGGCACCATTCTGCTCATCCAGCTGAATCCGACCCGATCCATGAAATGGTCAGTACTTATCCTGTTGATTTGCGGGAACTTCTGGGTTTACCCTAACCGGATTGCTCAGGGCTGGGATGCTACCCTGGCCTGGATGAGCTATCCAGGCCATCGCCAGACTGTCCTCGATGAAATGGAAGCAAGGGGGATCACTTGGGAGGTGACGGCTTCTGCTTTTCCCAATCTGGGCCCCTCAGATGAAATCACCCTGGATGGGAATAATCGTGCATTTGTAGATTGGGCGACCAGCCCATCTGTCCAATATCTGTTTTACAGCAATGTCTACAATGACTTTTCGGATCAGGATCTGGCGCGCATGAAGCATTGGCCCGTGATTATTGCTTCAGGTACATGGCCGGTCAGCGTAATTGTATACAAAATACCGAATGATGAGACCATCGGTCACTAAACTTTCAATGGAGGCCCTGGAGGCCCGCCATACAGCTGCGCAACAAGGAGCCCCCTGGCCCGTCATGGTGATTTGTAATGACCTGAGAAGCGCACTGAATGTGGGCTCAATATTCAGAACAGGAGATGCCTTTCGAATTGCCCACATCTGGTTGTGTGGCATTTCAGCGCAACCGCCGCACAGAGAGATTTTAAAAACGGCTCTTGGTGCCACTGAAACGGTTCCCTGGACCTATCGAGAACATGTCCGCGATCTGGTCATAGAGCTGCAAGCAACAGGCGTTCAATGTATTGGATTGGAACAAACAAGCGGTTCAAAGCCACTACAGGATTGGGCCTGGGACGGCCAATCTCCCATTGCCCTGGTGGCTGGAAATGAAGTCCACGGTGTGTCCGACGATTTACTGGATCAGTTGGATGGGTATATGGAGATCCCCCAGTTTGGCTCCAAACACAGCCTGAATGTTTCCGTTGCCACTGGGATTGCACTTTGGGAATTGATCAGACAACAACTTGTCTAATTGTCGAAATAGGTCATGATCTGCAGGTAGGGGTAGACCCACAGTGGGCGGGATTGTTTTTGAGCGTCCGTTCCGCCCCAGGCATGCAAGCTGTTTTCGTATTGAATGCGTGCTCCGGGAGTGATGGTCAAGCGGCGGGACAAACCAATATCCAGTCCTGCACCTATGCGTGCAAGGAAGTTTCCGCCACTTTGAGATTCCACTCCGGTCTCCTGAGAGAGGTAATAACCACCGGCACCACCCTCTATAAAGAACCCTTTTTGGAAAACCTGGCCTTTTCGAGAAAAAGTCGGACACATACAATCGCCATAGAGGTCCATCGGATAAATGCGAACGTCAACGGTGGCCTGGACTCCTGAACCAGCCAGATCCATAGATGCAGTGGATTCAGCTGAAGTTTGCATGTAATGAAGCCCCGGGATCCATTCGATCCGGATGCCGGATCGACGGAATGAATAAACGATACCCGCACTCCAGCCCGACTGGATCAGGGGATCTGCCAGCATGCTGGATTCTGCAATAGAAAGGGGCAGACGATATTGAAACTGAGCCCCTAATTGCGCAGACAGCGCCACCGGCAGAAAGAAGAGGAGAAGAACGGCCGAAATACGAAGGCTTCGATGCATGGCGATTGTAACTGAATTGATCGGTTCCATAAGCGTTTCGCTAAATTTGCAAAAATATTCCATTTGAAGGCAAAGACTATCCAAAAGGAGCGCGTAAATCTGATCACACTGGGATGTTCAAAGAATCTTGTGGATTCAGAGAACATCATCACCCAGTTGAAAGCCAACGATATTCCGGTGACCCACGAAGATGATGGAAATGATGCAGAAGTCATCATTGTCAATACGTGTGGTTTCATCGATCTGGCAAAGGAGGAGTCCGTGAATACCATTCTGCAATATGCTGCAGCCAAAACACGGAAGGAGATCAAAAAGCTCTATGTGACTGGATGCCTTTCCCAGCGGTATAAGGATGACCTGGCATTGGAGATTCCTGAAGTGGATGCCTGGTTTGGGACCATGGACCTGCCTGGACTGCTGGCTCGTTTCAATGTCGATTATCGACATGAGTTGTTGGGGGAACGAAAGATCGCGACACCCATGCACTATGCCTACCTGAAAATTTCGGAGGGCTGCAACCGAACATGTTCCTTCTGCGCCATTCCGCTGATGCGTGGCAAGCATATCTCCCGCTCCATAGACGATCTGGTCCTGGAGGCTCGATCATTGGCCAGGCAGGGCGTGAGAGAGATCATGCTCATTGCACAGGAGCTGACGTATTATGGGCTGGACCTGTATAAGGAACGGCGTTTGGCCGAATTGATGCATGCCCTGTCCGAAGTGGATGGCATTGACTGGATCCGCTTGCATTATGCCTATCCCAGTAAGTTTCCACTGGATATCCTGGAAGCTATGGCCGTATTACCGAAGGTGTGCAACTATCTGGATATGCCACTCCAGCATGCAGATGATCGGGTGTTGGAACGAATGCGCCGACAGATCACCCGTGCAGAAACAGAAGAATTAGTGGCGAGAGCCCGTGAAATTGTTCCTGGTATCATCATGCGTACGACATTGTTGGTCGGCTTTCCTGGTGAGACGGAGGAGGAATTTGAGGTGTTATGTGACTTTGTGAAACGAATGCGCTTTGAACGTGTCGGGGTCTTTCAATACAGCCATGAAGAGGATACCCGAGCGCATACACTCGAAGATGATGTTCCTGCGGAAGTGAAAGTCGATCGGGCAAATCGGATCATGGAAATCCAGCGAGAAATCTCCCTGGAGAAGAACCAGACCAGAGTCGGTACTGTTGAACGAGTGTTGATCGATAAGCTGGAAGGGGGCTGCTATTACGGCAGGTCTGAGGGCGATTCTCCAGAGGTTGACAATGAAGTGGTGATTGAGGCCTCTTCAGGGTATTTGCGCGTTGGCGACTTCGTTCAGGTTGAGATTACATCCGCAACAGAGTATGATGTCTATGCCCACCCCGTATTGACAGAACACTGATGAATTATGGAACCGACAATTGAACAACGCCCATGGTCCTTCCTCGGAAAAGCCCATCATCCATTCAAACAGGCTGCAGCGACTGTGGGGTTGATGGTCGTTTTTCTCCTGGCCTCCTGGCTCATGGTTCGTGTCGGTCCGGAAGGATTCAGTCAGCGGCTGCCCTGGATCATCGCCTTGGCATTTTTACTGCTCTTTGCAGTGTTTAACAGTATTTTTTGTCTGGCAGCCGGTCAGGTGGACAAATACTGGCAACGATCTGTGTTGGCTTATCTGGGAGTGGGGTTGATCGGTGCCGGGCTGGCCTGGGCGATCACCGGCCAGTTACTCACGGAAGTCGGATCATTCAAGTGGATGTATATAGTGGTCACCTTTTGTTATCTGGTGTTTGTTTCCATCATCAATTTCATGCGGACAATCGTCGACTTTGCCCAGAAGGAAAAATGGGAGAAGCCTAAACTGACCTCAAAAAAACGGGGGTATTAATCCGATTCCTGCCAGGAAAAAATGCCATTTAAGTGGGCTGTATTTGAGACAACCCTTGCTGAAGATCGGCCCAAAGGACTTCGGGGTCCTCCAATCCAATATACAGTCGGACAAGATTGATCGGGAAGGGGGGCGCATCCCGCCCCGGGAGGTTGTGTACTGCCGCAACCGGAAAGATCAGACTTTCGTGACCACCCCACGACACTGCAAGAAGAAAAGATCGCAGTGATTCCACGAATGCGAAGATCGACTTGGGGTCGGTGGTGTGCAACAGGATGGAAAACAAACCTCCTGTCCCGGACATTTGCTTTTTTGCGAGATCGATCTGCGCGAAGTCCTCTCTCCAGGGATGGATAACCTGCTGGACAGCCGAGTGTTGGGCCAGCCGTTCGGCAATGATCGCTGCACTTTGCTGGCTGCGTTCCATCCGCAATGGCAGGGTGCGTAAACCCCGGATAACCAATGCCGCATCGGAAGGGGAGAGGATGGGTCCAAGGACCATAAAGGCTCTGTCGAAGATCTGCTGGATCAGCTTTCTGGAACCGCAAATTACTCCGGCGACCACATCACTGTGACCGTTGAGATACTTCGTCGCAGAGTGCATGACCAGGTCGATCCCGAGTGCTGCTGGTTGCTGGAACAGTGGAGAAGAGCAGGAATTGTCAATGCAAGTAACCAGTTGATGTTCTTTAGCCAGCACTGCACAGGCCGCCAAATCCTGCAAGCCGAAGGTCATCGTGTTCGGGCTTTCCAGAAAAAGGACTTTAGTATTGGTCTGGATCGCATCTTGAATTTCGGAGAGTTTCGTTCCATCTACAAAAGTAGCGGTGACACCAAAGCGAGGGAGAAACTGGTCCAGTAGATGCTTGGTCCAGGAATATGGGTTTTGGACACAGATCACATGGTCTCCTTGCTGGACGAGTCCTAACACGGTAGTGGCCATGGCGGCAGCTCCACTGGAGGTGATCAGCGCATCCTCCGTGCCTTCCAGGGCTGCAATTTTCTTTCGTAGTATGGCCACCGTGGGATTATTTCCCCGGGTATATAAATGGTGGTCAAACTCGGCCAGCATGGCCTCACGTAAGTGAGCAATGGACTTCAGGGCAAAATTGCTGCTCTGAATGATGGGTGGGGAGACGGCGCCAAAATAGTTTTCGCGCTCCTCCCCCAAATGGTTGAGGATGAAGGATTGGTCCATCATAGGAGGTCTTCAAGTTGGCCGTGGCGATCAGCTGTGATTCGGCCACGATTGTCCTTGGTCAACGTGCAGGCTTCGATTTTGGGGTCATGCTCAAACACGAGGATTGCTTCGCGTTCCAGTGCCCATTCCAGGAGTCGCTTTTTTTCTTTCATGGTTTCCAGAGGCCGGACATCGTAGGCCATGACATAGGGGAGTCCAAGATGATGGAAGCTAGGGATGAGGTCCGCACAATAGATTACGGGCCGTTCAGATGTAGGGATAATGGGGACAAACATGGCTTCCGTGTGTCCGTAAACGGATTCCAGAGTGATGCCTTCAATCCATTCGGCATGGCTGCCGGTATCTGCGAAGGCCAGCTTTTCCCATTCCTGAAGGGGAAGGATGTTTTCCTTGAGAAAAGAAGCTTTTTCACGTGGATTGGGCTGAATGGCCCAGTCCCAATGTCGCTGGCTGCTCCAGTATGTGGCGTTTGGGAATAGAGGAGCAGGTTTTCCGTCACTGTCCAGGGTAATGGCTCCCCCGACATGGTCAAAGTGAAGATGGGTGAGGAGCACGTCAGTCACCTGGTCTGGTGAAACGCCTGCAGCAGATAATTCCCGAAGAAAAAGATCTTGTTGGGTCGGATGGAAAAAGGACTTAAAGCGTTCGTCCTGTTTATCCCCGATTCCGGTATCGATGAGGATGATACGATCACCCGAATGGATGAGCAGAACACGCATGCACCATGTACACATATTGGTATCAACGGGTGGATTTAAACCCTCCCACATGGATTTGGGGACAACTCCAAACATAGCACCACCATCCAGCTGAAGATATCCCGTACGAATCGTTTGAATTTGCATTACACTCCTGTCTTAAGTCCGAATCCGATATTCGTTCCTGTATCGCGACTGCCCTGCTTGATATGGGCCATTTGAATGGCTGTCACAGCGGCTTCTATGCCTTTGTTACCATGTTTGCCTCCGGCACGATCCTGAGCCTGTTCCAATGTGTTGGGTGTCAAAACACCAAAAACTGAGGGATGCCAGACATGAGACTGAACTGGACCAATCCGTTGGCAACCGCCTGGTTGATGTATTCATTATGAGCGGTTTCGCCTTTGATGACACATCCAATGCAGATGATGGCATCCAGTTTTGTGCGGGAGTTCAGTAAGCGAGCCCCCATGGGAAGTTCGAATGTGCCCGGGACATCAATCCGGTGGATAGATTCTTCTCGAGCCCCATATTTCAGGAGCGTATCCAGGGCTCCTTTTGCCAGTGGACCGGTGATGTCATCATGCCATTGAGACACGACTAATCCAAACCTGAACTTATGTGCATTCGGGATAGGGGATGGGCCGGGGTCGGATAATGATTTACGAGCTGATGACATAGGAGAGGGGTCTTGACAACAAAGAATAGAAAAAGGCGACACCGTGTGGTGTCGCCTTAGTAGACTTTCGATATTAGAAACCGGATTAGATCCGAGCTTCCAGTGCTTCAAGAAGGATGAGATATTTTTCGATCTCTGCGCCTTCTTCTGTATTTGGGAAGTCGTCACGGATACGCTCATAGGCCTTCCGTGCTTCAGCCAGCTTACCTTGCTGTTCACTCAGTTGTCCCACTTTCAGAAGATAGTAGGGGGTGATCAGGTTATTTTCACTGACGTTGGCCGCTTTGTTATATTGACTCAGCGCCTTGTCGAGGTCGTTCTGCTCGGCATAGGCATCTCCGAGAGCACCTTGTTTCATGGCTTTAGTCACATCATCCTTGGGGCTAAACGCCTCCAGATAATTGATGGCCTCCTCAAAGTTGCCCATGTTCAGGTAGGAGATGCCTGCATAATACTGTGACGTATTTGCTGCAGGGGTTCCACCATACTGGTCAATGATCTCCAGGAATCCAGCATAGCCGCCTCCAGGATTGTTCAAAGCGAGGTCGAAGGAATCCTTTTCAAACTGGATCTGAGCCTGGAACATTTGTTCGACAGCCTCTTTTTGACGCGGTTCGATGATCATGTACTTGTAGAAGAGGTAGCCTCCTACAATGACAAACAAACCAACCAACACGCCGATCAGTACTTTTGAATTCTTCTCCAGAAAATGTTCCGCTGATACTTTGGCCTCTGAAAGGTCAATCAACGTTTCGTCCTGGATCTCTTTTTTTCTGCGTTGTGCAGCCATAGGTCAAAAATGGGGTTAAAAAATCAGGCGCAAAGGTAGAAGATATTTTCCATCCATGCTTGCCTGAAGGCCAATTACTTCCAGAGATATACGGACAGTGGGAACAAAGGTTTCACTACTTGAAACAGTAGGGCTAATCCATGATATATGGATAGTCCGTTTGTACGTAGTTGTCGGTGTACAATTCAGAAGGATCTGGATAGGGAGATTCTTCGGCAAAAGCGGCAGCTTCATCGATCTCCAATTTGATTTTATCCTTGATTTTGTTGACCTCCGCGGTGCTGGCGATTTTATCGCTGATCAACCTGGCTTCCAGAGACTTGACGGGATCCATATCCATATAGGATTTCAATTCATCCTTGCTCCGGTATGTAGCGGGATCTGAAACAGAATGTCCCTTGTATCGATACGTTTTGATCTCCAGATAGTATGGGCCTTTTCCTGACCGGATATGTTCGGCCGCACGGGCAATGGCTTCGTGCACAGATTCAGGCTTCATGCCATCCACAGATTCGCTGGGCATGTCAAAAGATGCCCCAAGCTTGACGAGGTCCTTGACGTTACTCGTCCGTTCAACAGATGTGCCCATTGCATACTGGTTGTTCTCACAGATATAAAGGACAGGCAATTTCCAGGTCATGGCCATGTTGAATGCTTCATACAACGCACCCTGACGTGCGGCGCCATCACCGAACATGGTGACACACAAGTTGGTCGTACCCTTATACTTTTCTGCAAAAGCGATGCCCGTGCCGATTGGGATTTGAGCACCGACAATGCCGTTTCCACCAAAGAACCGGTGCTCCTTGGAAAAGAAGTGCATTGACCCTCCCTTTCCTTTGACGCAGCCGGTTGCTTTTCCATACAATTCAGCCATGCACTCTTTCGGTGAAAGTCCTCTGGAGATTGCTGTTCCATGCTGGCGGTAAGCTGTCGCAACAGAATCATCAGCGGTCAGGGCGCTGGTCATACCGGCGGCAATAGCCTCCTGGCCAATATAAACATGACAGAATCCTCTGATCTTTTGCTGGCCATACGCCATCAAGGTTCGCTCCTCGAATTTGCGAATACGAAACATGGTTTCAAACCAGGAGAGATACATCTCCTTGCTGAATCCGGCAGTCTTTTTTCCTTTTGAAGCCGTTGGCTTGCTGAGAACCTGAGTCATCGCACTACTTTTGTGTGGCAAAGATACATTCCAATTCGCCTTTACAGCAAACTGATCCCCTCGCGAGGATGGAATACAATCAAAGAATTGCAGGTCTAACGGTATGACATCCCAAGAGGTTCAAACATTGCGGCTCATCCAGTTTAAGAGTTACCAGGAGGCGACCTTCTCCTTTGGGAAGGGGTTTCAGGTGATCGTAGGCAGGAATGGAATGGGGAAGACCAATGTGCTCGACGCCTTGCACTACCTGGGCCTGTGCCGGAGTTATTTTTCCTTGCGGGATCATGAACTGGTCCGGCATGGCCAGGACTTCTTCCGACTGGAAGCAAGTGTACTTCATGACACGAAGGCCAGTACTTATGTTGCTAAGGTTCAACCAGGGGATAAGAAAGAATTTGAACGGGATAAAAAAGTCTACCCGACGCTGTCTGAGCATATCGGTCAGTTGCCCGTTGTCCTGGTGGCCCCGAATGATACCGAGATCATCAGTGGTTTCAGTGAGTCCAGGCGAAAATTTATGGACCAGACACTCTGCCAGGTAGACCACCAGTATCTGAGCAGCCTGAGTCTGTATAATCGGCTGCTTCTTCAGCGAAATGCCTACTTGAAGAGTGTTGTACAAGGTGCCCGGTTTGATGCGGGCATGCTGAATGCCATGGATCAACAACTGGGAACGGCGGCAGAGTATATCGGGAAGATGCGAACAGAGTTTGTCGCGGAGCTGATGAGGTTGGCCAGTGCGAATTATAAAGCGATCAGCCGGGCAGCAGAGGAGGCCAGCGCCGTCTATAAAGGAGCATTGGCAGATCACCCCACCTGGGCAAGTTTAATGGCCGCCAGCCTGCCTCAAGACCTTCGTATGGGAAGAACGATGCGGGGTATGCATCGGGATGACGTCCAATTGACTCTGGATGGGTTTCCAGCGCGACGATTCAGTTCTCAGGGCCAGCTGAAGTCATTTGTATTTGCCCTGAAGTTGGCGCAATTTCAATATGCGTCTACCAAAACCGGGAGACCACCTCTGCTCTTGCTAGACGATATCTTCGACAAATTGGATCACGAACGGGTAGAGGCCCTGCTCCAGTTTCTGATCCATCAGAAAATCGGTCAGATCTTTATTACAGATACGGATGAAAACAGGGTGCCCGTTGTACTTAAAGCAATGGATCAACCTTTCCGTACCTTTCATGTGGAAGAAAGCACAATTCACGATGTGACATCAGGATGAAAAAAAGTAACGATCAATCATTGAAGGATATCCTGTCGCAACTCGTCAAGAAAGACGGTATTCGTCAGCCTTTGCATGAGGTTGAGATCAGAGAGATCTGGACGAGGGAGATGGGTGACTATGTGAATAAATACACGAAATACCTTCGTCTGCGTGGTCATATCCTGGAAATCGGAATCACTTCTGCAGGATTGCGTGACGAGCTGGGATATGCCAAAAAAAAGATCACCTCCTTTCTCAACGATCAGTTGGGAGAGGAGGTGATCAAAGATGTCGTCTTACGCCACTAGGGCTGATTCAAGTTTAAACCCGATCGCGTTCGGCCTTTGCCACCTGCGCAGCATTACCTTCTGAACGCCATTTGGCAGACTTGGATGACTTCTTGCCTTTTGTCTTGCTGGCAAGTTCCAGTGCATTGTATACATTAATCACACCACCAGAGACAGATAACTTAGAGAAATTGATCATCTCCTTTGATCCTGGCTTGATGACTTCCTCATTGACCGGAACAACAGAATCCATCAGGATCTTTTTCACCTGGACTGCAGTCAGATCGGGATAGTAGGCCCGTATTAACGCAGCGACACCTGCAACGACAGGAGAGGCCATACTGGTTCCTTGAGCATCCTGATATCCGTTATCAGGCGTGGTAGAATGGATGGCCATTCCAGGTGCAAACAGATCGACATTGTCTTTGCCGTAGTTTGAAAATGGTGCTGCAAGCTTTTCACCTTCCTGCCAATTCAAAGCACCAACCTCGAGCCAGTTCTTAGCTGTTTTCCGGCTGAACCAACCGTGGCGTTCAAACTTATCGCTGGGGAAGTTATTGGCAATGTCTGTGTTGCTGCCATCATTTCCTGCAGCATGTACGAGCAGAACGTCATGCTTTTCAGCATATTTGACAGCATCGTCAACGACTTTTTTGTCCCACTTGTAGGATTTGCCAAAGCTCATATTGATCACACTGGCACCATTATCAACCGCATATCGGATGCCATTGGCGACATCCTTATCGCGCTCGTCACCATCAGGGACCACACGGACACCCATGATCAGCGCATGTGCGCTGACACCTTTGATTCCCAGGTCATTATTGCGATCCGCACCAATGATCCCAGCCACGTGTGTACCATGGAAAGCCTCAGGGCCTTTGATGTCATTGTTACCGTAGTTCCATTCGCGAGAATTGGCATAGTTGTCACCAACGATATCCCTCGGGTCAAATGATGGGTCGTAGTATTTGGTCTGACCCTCGAAATACCCGAGGGCACCGTCGAAGTAGGATTCATCCAGGTCGTTCTCCAACAATTTGCCAACAACACTGACCGCATTAATGATCTTTTCATCCTCGGATTTGATTCCGTTGAGTTGATCCATAGTCAGAGTGGAGGTCCCCAGATGCTTTTTCAGCAACTCTTCTGATTCAATGAAGGTCTGTTTGAGTTCACGGTAATAAGTGAGATTCTTTTCAGCTTTCTCCCGTGCCTCATTAACAGTCGTTCCCAAATTGGTATAGTAGTCATACTTCTTACGCTCTTTTTTACTCAGCGTAGATGGATTGACATTTTTATACTTTTTGTCATAGTGCGCATAGAGACGTGTAACCTCCAGTGCATCTGATCCGACATTATCTCCGTTGGGATTACCAATGAAGTTCCATCCGTAGACGTCATCAATGTAGCCGTTCTTGTCATCATCAATACCATTACCTGCAATCTCATCAGGGTTCACCCACATGACATTGTTCAGATCCTCATGTAAGGGATCAACGCCACCGTCGATCACCGCTACGATGACAGAAGAGGCTGTTTTGCCTTTGAGAAGGGTTTGATAGGCTTTCTCAGTACTGACACCAGGAACACCATCCTGTTTCCAATCCAGGTTAAACCAGTTTTCAGGAGCTTTTTTTGCGGATTGGGCACTCGTCCAGACAGGCAGGCTGAGGAACACAATGATTGACCCGAGAATGAATCGTTTCATAAAAGAGAGATTTTTTGAAGGTAACGAATGTACAACCTTCATCGCATACGCACATGGAGGAAGGTGGCTCTTAACAGTCCCTTAATGGAGGTGTCAATATGTAGTGAATGGAGTGATCAATAATCTTCCTCCGTTTCCCTGTTGTGAGGATCTTCTTCACTGGGTTCCTCAAAGTTGTCTTCGTCGTCGTCGGTGGAGTCAAAATCCTCATCATCTCCAAAATCCTCCCGCAAATGGCCGGAAGAATCATAGTCATCATCATCGGCAATGATCTGACGAGCCTCCTGGATCGTCATCCTGACGAGATAATAGACCTCCTCTGTGTCAAATGGCAGGGCCGAAACCTTCTTGCCTTCGATGTTAGTATAGCTGATCAAATGTTGTGCGAACCCTCTCGGATATTGCAGTTTGATGCTATTGAGGATGTCCTCATGTAAGTTTTCGTAATCCTTTACGATCCGTTTTTTGGGGTTCATATGCAGGGATTCCGTCTGGTTAACGATTTGGTGTTCGGGGGTAAATTTATTTTCAATGTTCGTTATTTTCATAGCTGAAGCATCTTTCCTGAAAAAAAAGTTCCCTGGAAGTGATTTTTCATACCACATTTCGGCTATTTCGGGGAATGTCGACACAAGCAATATGCTTTGGAGAACACAGTGGCTCATACTGCGTTAAATTGGATGGAATGTATATTGCACACGCATATAACAGCTAGAGGATGGAGTCGGAGACAGCAGGTTCAATAGAACGGGAAGCGCGATATGCCTTTCAGGACATCAAGACCTATGCCGATACGGAATGGTTGGCAAACAATCGGAAACGATATCGCCAGGTTTTCGATGAAGGTGAAGTCTCCTATATCTATGTCGAACTCAGCTTGGTCAATAAAGCGTTCGAACAAGAGGACTGGGACGTCACCGTAGAACTCAAGTGTTTTCGGTCAGAAAAGCGATCCAAAGAGATCTGCAATCTGGTTCTCCAGCGCAAAATCGCGGCAACCAGTTCCGTCGCATACATCCGCGAAGGATGGGGCAATAAAAAAGTAGGATTGTTCTGGAAACCGGGTGCTTACCTCTGGGAGGCCTGGATCGACGGAAAAAAGGTGGGAACCCGCTATTTCTATATCCAGAGTTCTGGCCAACGTCCCGTGGAGATTCCCGGCGACTATCTTGAATTGAAGGCTGTACGCCTGTATGAAGCCTCCATCGAAGATCAACTGGAGGAAGAACGTCTCTATTTGAAAGAACTGGATTTCAGTGAGACCAAATACGTGTATGTCGAAGTTGAATTTGAAAATCAACTTCCCGAAATATCATGGCATCTGGAGTTGATTACCCGATTCTTCAATGAAAGCCGGGAACTGAAGGGCCAGGTCGTCAAGTTGATGAAGATCGACCCGGAACAGCAAACTATTCGGTTGTCTGTCGGTTGGGGGACCTCTACCAAGGGATCCTGGCGTGAAGGAAACTATACGGCTGAGTTGATCTTCATGGACAGGCTGGTCGCGACTGTTCACATTCCATTTGGTCTGGACCATGAACCTGGTTTTCCACTGGTCTGGCTTCCGGGCGAAAAGGAAGCTAAAATCCTGGGGAATCAAAAACCGAATGAGGAAGGATTGGCGGAGGTGTTGGCCAAACTGGACAACCTGGTTGGTCTGGAACAGGTCAAACGGAGTGTTCGCGAACATGCCCTTTATATGGAATTCCTTCGCCTTCGTGAAAAACGGGGGTTTGTTGAGCGGGATCAGGTTCAGATGCATGCTGTGTTCAAAGGCAATCCCGGAACAGGAAAAACAACGGTAGCCGGGATGATGGGAGCGATTTACTTCCAACTGGGTCTCCTGACCAAAGGACATGTTCATTCGGTGGATCGGGCCGATCTGGTCGGCGAGTATATTGGCCAGACCGCCCCCAAAGTCAGACATGCACTTGAACAGGCGAGGGGAGGAGTCCTCCTGATCGACGAAGCCTATGCCCTGGCAAGAACAAATGATGATGCCAAAGATTTTGGACGGGAAGTCATTGAAATGCTGGTCAAAGAAATGAGTGACGGCCCGGGCGACCTGGCCGTGATTGCAGCAGGATATCCTGCCGAAATGGATCATTTTGTGGCGAGTAATCCCGGATTGCGTTCACGGTTCAAAATCGTTCTTGATTTCCAGGATTATCAACCTGTTGATTTGCAACGAATAGCTGCCCTGGCAGCAGAACATATGGAGGTGCAGCCGACCGATGAGGCCACTCGCTTGATCAATCAGGTCATTGTCCGGGCATATCGCGACCGGGATCGGTCTTTTGGGAATGCGCGATATGTGTATGACCTGATTGAAAAATGCAAGATTCAACTGGGATTGCGGGTTATGCGTGCAGATGAGGTTGAAGCCCTACCAGATGAAATGTTATCCAACATCACAGCGGAAGATGTGCTGCTTGCTACGCACATAGAATCCAGTAGTGCTGTTCGCTTGCCTGTTGATGAGGAGTTATTGATTGAGGCCTTGAGGGAATTGGACCTATTGGTTGGATTGCCCACCATCAAACAGGACATACATGATCTCGTCCTGCTGATCAAATTCGAACTGTCCAGAGAAGTGAGTCAGCGAGATCCCTTCTCCATGCACACTATTTTTATTGGCAATCCGGGAACAGGGAAAACCACAATTGCTCGAATCCTGGCTAAAGTCTACAAGGCGCTTGGTCTTTTGGAACGAGGGCATGTGGTCGAGACGGACCGTGCCGGGCTGGTCGCTGGATTTGTGGGGCAGACGGCGATCAAAACCGCTGAACGGATAGAAGAAGCTAAAGGAGGCGTCCTGTTTATTGATGAAGCCTACTCGTTGACCCAGCCGGGATCGGGTCGTGCGGGTGACTTTGGAGATGAAGCCATTCAAACCTTGCTCAAACGCATGGAGGATCAACGTGGCCAGTTCTTTGTTTTTGTAGCAGGTTACCCGGATAATATGGAGGTGTTCCTCAAGGCAAATCCCGGATTGAAATCCCGCTTTGACAGAACCCTGGTTTTTCCTGATTATTCTGAACAGGAACTTCTGGAGATCGCAAAAAATATTGTCCGTGAGCAAGGGTATTCCCTGGATACGGAAGCCACTCGACTGATCGGGAATTGGGTAGAGAAACTGTATCAGCGCCGGGACCGGTTTTTCGGTAATGCCCGGACGATTCGGCAGTTGCTCGATGAGTTGATCAAAGCCCACCGGACATCACTGGCCAAAGAGTTTGGTTCTGGAAAACCAATGGATGAAAAGATGATATCGGGAACTACTGTTTTGCAGGTCCAATCACAATCGGATCGGTCAGCATGGTCTAAATCTGGAATCGGCTTTAAAAAGAGTTGATCACATCCATCCCTGGTGGATAGGTTTTAACCGTGCGGGTATCAATGTCTGAATCTGTGGTTCCAGAAATGCAGGATCCTGGATCCAAATGCCCGCCTGGTATAGATCCAACCAGGCACCGGAATGGAAGGTTGACGTCCACTCCTGCCAGCCTGTCCACATATCCTTCGACCATCGAATGTCATCAATAATTACCATAAACGGTTGTGTGGCCTTCTCCTGGATCTCCTGTAGGATCAGTTTGACTCGATCCGGACGATGATCCCCATCCAGATAGATCAACACTCGTGAGTACTGACTCCAGGGAATATGCTCAATGGCCTCTTCGAAAGGTTGATTCCTATCCACGATCGTTTCGAGTCCCAGATTTGACCAGATTTGTCGGGCAAGATGAAGGTGACCGGCAGATCCATCTACAGTGATGACAGGGGTAGAGGTGGAGGCTTTTGCCAGATATGCCGTAGAGATACCAAGGGAAGTTCCGAATTCTAAAATCAGATCGGGCTTCCACCATACCACAGTCCGAAAGAGTGCACGACATTTCCAGGGTTGACTCAAACTGGTTTTAGCAATACTGGAAATGCTTCGGGTAGGTTTTTGATCCGTCTGGCTTCCTGCGCCAAGATCGACAGTGTGAAAAGCTCGACCATCCTGAAGCATGGCCTGCCGCCAGACTTCGATCTCTTCAAATGCGTAGTAAGATCGGGTATCATCCAGGACTGCTCTGCAAAAGGCATACAAACTCGGTGAATGCATGCTGTAAGCCGTGCGGGCGCGCCAATAGTAGCGGAAGAGTTGGAGTAGTTTGAACATAAAAAAAAGAAAGCCCGGCATTTGCCGGGCTTTGGGTGGCTAACCGGATTCGAACCGGCGACCCTCGGTACCACAAACCGATGCTCTAACCAACTGAGCTATAGCCACCATGAATAAGAGACGCAAAATTAAGTCTTTCCCGGTGAATAGGAAACTCTTTTTGCGGCTTTTTAAGATGTTGGCGAAACTATTCACGCTGGTGGTCAGGCAGGGCACTGATTACAAGCCTTTTGAACAAGACCTTGCATGCGTATCTTTCGGTCCGGTTTCTCTGATTCAGGCCACGGATAAGTGCGAGTTCAGGGCATTGTCCACCTTCCTTATTGGATTAACCAATTCCTTGGTTCACCGTTTATATCTTTGGCAATGAATGAACACCATGCCGCCTACATTTGTAAAATGAATTCACGTCCCTTCTGACTAGCGTATGCGAAAAGATCTTCTGGAAGAAAAACAACTGATTGTAGAGGGGATGACCTGTGCTTCCTGTGCAAAGACAGTGCGCCAATATCTGGAAGGAGAGGGGATGTCTGAAGTCTTTGTGGATGTCCCAAAAAATAAGGTCACCTTTCGGACGGTGGAGGCAACTGACCGTCTGGAAGAGATCTCCAACGGGATAGATCGATTGGGGTATCGGGTGATCCGCAAGGATGGTACAGCCTCGAAATTGACCATACGCTTAAAGTTTATCATCGCTGCTATCCTCACAGCTCCGATGATCCTGGACCATTTGCTACATTTAGGAGGCATCCAGCTTCCTTATATTCATCATCCCTGGGTCCAGTTTGGTTTAACACTCCCTGTCTTTTTACTGGGACTGGAGCATTTTGGCAGGAGTGCCTGGTCAGCACTTCTCCGGAGGACAACGAATATGGATGTCCTGATTATTCTGGGAAGTTCTGCAGCCTTTGTTTACAGTTGCATCGGATTGTGGATGGCCAATCCAGATTACTATTTTTTTGAAACAGCAGCCTCCATAATCACCCTGGTGATGTTGGGAAATCTCCTTGAAGACCGAGCCCTTCGCGGGACGACAACCGCGATCGATGAGTTGGAAAGCCTTCAACCGCAGATGGCTCGTTTATGGATGGGAGACGGCAAGTTCATGGATATTTCGGCGGAAGAGCTGCGCAAGGGAGATAAGGTCATCGTTCGTATGGGTGAAGCTATTCCTGTCGATGGTATCGTGTTGGAGGGAACCGGTGAGGCCAATGAAGCCATGTTAACGGGTGAATCTGCTCCGGTCGTCAAGCAAGAACAAAGCTCGGTTTTTGCCGGCTCCACGATGGTGGTCGGTCACCTGATCGTCCAAGCTTCGGTCGACCCTTCAGAAACCGTATTTCGGCAAATCATCCGACTGGTAAAGGCTGCTCAATCTGACAAACCACCCATTCAGAGACTGGCCGATCAGATCAGTGCAGTCTTTGTACCTGTGGTTATTGGCATTGCAATATTGGCCTATGTGGTCGGGGTGTATGTCTTTGGGTTTTCTACCGGCCAGGCCATCCTGAATGCGATTGCTGTGCTGGTTATTTCTTGTCCATGCGCAATGGGCCTGGCGACACCTACTGCTGTCACAGTAGGCCTGGGACGTATGACCCGGAATGGACTGATGATCAAAGGGGCAACGACCATCGAACGACTTGCCGGTGTCCAGACCATTCTATTTGATAAGACGGGTACCTTGACGACTGGCCTTTTGAAGGTTCGACAGATCAAATCAAAAGCCGGCCTGGAAGCGGTGGTTCGTTCATCCATCTACCAGATGGAGCTGCGTTCCAGTCATCCGATAGCTCGTGCATTAGTGACCTATTTAGGCAATACGAGAGTTGATCCTTCTCTGGAGCTGAAATCGATTGAAGAAGTAGCGGGTAAGGGCATGAAAGCTTTTGATCAGGAAGGTCGACTAATCACTCTTCAACGTGATGAACTCGATAACCAGGAAGGATATCACCTGGCCTTAGAGCGTGCGGGTGAAAAGATCGGCCATGTCGCCCTGGAAGACGAGTTACGGCCAGAAGCAAAAAATGTCATATCCGCGCTCCAGAAGAAGGGATACTCCTGTTGGCTGGTTTCCGGAGATCGAGAGGAAAATGTCAAGCGTGTGGGTGAGTTGACAGGCATTGAGCAGGTGGTGGCAGCCCAATTGCCTCAGGATAAATATGCCTTGATCGATACACTTCAGAAAGAGCAAGGATTGGCCATGGTAGGGGACGGTATCAATGATGCACCCGCATTAGAACGGGCATCCGTGGGTATCGCAATGGCGGGTGCCGCCCATACGGCGATGCAATCTGCTAAGGTGGCTCTACTTGAGCCCGACCTGAATCTCCTCCTCCGGTTATTTCATTTAAGTAAGTTGACCTTACGCACCATCAAAGAAAACCTGTTCTGGGCTTTCGCCTACAATATTGTGGCCATTCCAATGGCCTTTTTGGGTTACCTGAATCCGATGTGGGGTGCTCTGTTTATGGCCTTTTCTGATCTGGTGGTGATCGGCAATTCCATTCGATTGAAATACAGGAATTGACCGTGGAAGACAAGATCATTTCGCTTCGGGATCGACAGTGGATGGCCTCCTGGCCATCTGAAAAGGCTGTCGTTATGAAGGCCATTTTTTCCGAATACTATCACCCGCTTTGGGTGACCGCCTATCGAATGCTGGCCGATCGTTCCCTAGCTGAAGATATGGTGCAGGAGGTGATGAGTAAGTTGTGGCAGATGGATCAGTTGGATCATATCCGAACCAATCTCGGAGGATATCTCCATCGCTCGGTAGTCAATCATAGTCTGAACAAGATCAAGGAGCGTAAACGCTGGGCCTTTCAGGAAGATGCCGACCTGCCAGATGGAAGACAAACAACCTCGTCGTCCTCCCAAATTTCTATGAAGAAGGATATTGAACAAGCGATCAGCGCATTGCCAGACCGATGTCGTCTGGTGTTTGTGATGAGTCGTTATGAACTATTAGCCAACCAGGAAATTGCTGATCTCCTGGAGATCAGTATTAAGACCGTGGAGAATCAAATGACTAAAGCGTTCAGGCTCTTGCGCGAGAATTTGAGCCATTTACAGAAGTAGCAAATGGATAAAGATTGTCGGATATTTGACATTCATGTAAATCAGGATAGGGGTATTCCCTGTTATGATTGTCCTTTGCTTGGTATTAAACCAATAACGTGGAGGAAAAGGTAATACAGTGGATCATCCTTGAATCCAGGCAAGCACTTCCAGAAAAGGAAGCACAAACTCTTGCACAATGGCGAACGGATGATCCATCCAATGAGGTGTTTTATCAGCAAAACAAGCTGATTTGGCAAACCAGTGCAGCGACTGTACCGGGTCACATGCCAGATGTTTCATCTGCTTGGGATCGGTTTGCCTCTACTCAACAGATTCATTCAACTCCTTCTCAAACTCCTGTTTTCTGGAAGCCATGGTTGCAGGTTGCAGCGATCCTGGTGGCTATTGCCGGAATCGGGATGTGGATGTTCCAATCATCTGGATATTTCGGATCGCCAGCAGTGGTCACTCTCACAGCAGGGGACGCCCCACTTGAACAGATTCTGGCAGATGGCTCTATCATTCAATTGAATAGCGGGTCGTCCCTGGAGATAACAGGAGACTTGTTGACCAGCCAGACACGTGAGGTCGCTCTGAACGGGGAGGGGTTCTTTCAAGTTCACCGCGATCCATCTCGCCCCTTTGTCATTGCAGCCAATGGCTTGAAGGTTGAGGTTTTGGGGACGGCATTTCATGTCTTATCGGATGCCGATCTACTTGAGGTTGTGGTTCGGGAAGGTCGGGTAGCCGTCAGTCGAGTGGATGGCTCAGATCGAGTAGAACTGATTGATAATCAACGATATCTTTTGGATAGAGTGTCTGGCGAAACAGCAGTAGAACTGGATCCCAGTGGAAATTCATGGGCCTGGCAGTCAGGTGTGCTCCAATTTCAAGCGACCCCTTTGGATGAAGTGATTCGGATAGTTGAACGGCACTATCAGATTAAAATCAATCTTGCCAATCCGGCGAACAAGGTGTGTCCCTTTACCTCTCGTTTCCAACAAGCAGATGCAACAACAGTCCTTCAATCCATTGCCAGAGGTTTTGGAATGGAAGTTCGATCATCAGGGCGAGGGATTTATTACCTTACAGACGGGAAGTGCCGTTAAACCCGAGTAAGAATTATTCAGGGACGGTTCGCAGACGATCATGCCAGTCCGTTATTACATCTTTTTCTTTTTTGTATTCCTGGGAGGCCAAACCTTTGCCCAGGATGTATTGGATCGGCGAATCACCGTTACCATCCCTGGAGGCGATCTTGAATCAGGCCTGTTTAAACTGATCCGTCAAGCAGATGTCAATCTCAGTTTTAGCAATGATCTGGTCGGGGGCTATTCCATTAAGTACAAAGAGTACTCTTCCACACCGGTTCATGTCATCCTGAAGGATCTGCTGAGTGGCACAGATCTGACTTATGAGGTCTTTCAGCAACAGATCATTCTCGTTCGAGTGGTTCCGCCACCACAGACGTTTACCATTAGTGGAACCATCGAAGATCGGCTCACTGGAGAACCACAAATTGCGGCAAATGTCTACTTGCCCTTCCTTTTGTCTGGTACCTCCAGCAATGATTATGGCTTTTATAGTCTGACTCTGCCTGAAGGACAGCATAAACTGGTGTTCTCCTATTTGGGGTATCAGCAAGTTGAAACGATCGTGATGTTAACGGCGAACACGACCCTGAATATCTCCATGCAGGCAGATGGCCTTTTGGAGCCCATCGTCGTGACTGCCGATCCAGATACTGGACAAATAAAACAAGCTTCTCCGGAAACGCCGTTGGATCTGCGAATGATGAATTCGCTACCATCCCTGGGCGGAGAGCCAGATCTGGTGCGATTTGCAGCATTGCAACCAGGTATTCAGACAGGTACCGATGGGTTTGGAGGGGTTCATGTACGTGGTGGTAATGCGGATCAAAACCTGTTTTTGCTGGATGGTGTGCCGGTGTATAGTCCAAGTCATGCCGTGGGTATGTTATCCATCTTTGATAGCCCTGCTATCCGCAGTGCCAGTGTGTACAAAGGCGGCTTCCCTGCGCGTTATGGCGGTCGATTATCCTCCGTTTTTGACATCCGGATGAAGGAAGGGAATAGCAAAGAATTTCAGGCGGAAGCAGGGATCGGTTTGCTATCAGCCAAGGTCGCTGTGGAAGGCCCCATCGATAAGGAATCCAGCTCTTTCTTTCTCAGTGGACGAAGAACGTTACTCGATCCCTGGGTCAAAAGTTTTACAAGCTATGTCAACCAGGAAGCTGGCAGAAAGGGCTTTACAGACTACGCCTTTTATGATCTAAATGGAAAGATGAATTTCCGCAGTGGGAATAAACACCGCTTTTATGTCAGTTTGTACACAGGCAATGACAGTTATCATCGGGAAGAAGAACGAGCGGTCAAGTTTGCTGATTTGGAAGTGAATGATAAGGCACAGTCTGATCTGGTCTGGGGCAACACCATTGTCGCTTTCAGGTGGAACTGGCTGTTGCATCCACAATGGTTTTTGAATACCACGGTACATTCCAGTACGTTCCGTTTCAGTTTGTTGGATTTCTACGAATACGAAGAACGGGACAAGGATTTAAGCAGCCGTCAATATGATCTGGTCTCCTTCAGTTCCCTGATTCAAGATCTGTCAATCAAGACTGTGGGTGAATATCATCCTGCAGCAGAACATACCATCCGATTTGGGTCCTCACTGGTCAGGCACCGGTTCCAACCAGGAGTCCTGGCCCTCGATGAAAACAGCGTTGATGCTGATATTTTCGTCAGCGGAGGTCAGGTACGGAATTTAGATTCCCTGCCCGCTTATCCCGTAATCCGATCACTGGAAGCAGATGCTTATGTGGAGGACCAAATCAAAATCTCACCCTCCTGGTCAGCCAATATCGGTGTGTATGGCAACTACTTTTATGTTCAAAAGACCGGCTATTTTTCTATCCAGCCCAGGCTGTTTTTATCCTATCAACCGATGCCAGCCTTTGGTATGCATGTGAGTTATACCCGAATGACTCAAAATCTCCATTTACTCACTAATTCCGGATTGGGATTGCCCACAGATCTGTGGGTGCCGGTGACCGAAAATATTCGTCCTTTGGAGGCCAGTCAACTTGAGGTGGGGATGAACATTACTTTGCCTTCTGGATGGGAGTTGAATTTGTCTGGCTACACCAAACAGATGGACAATCTGCTTGGGTTTAAGGATGGTGCTAACTTCCTGGTGAACGGCAATGTGATTCAGGGTGGGGTATTGCCCGATTATTGGGAGGCATTTGTCACGAGTGGAACTGGCCGTTCTGAAGGATTTGAATGCAGTGTGGCCAGGACGTCCGGTCAGGTGACCGGGACGCTGGCCTATAGCCTGGCCTCTACACGACGCCAATTTGATGAGGCGAACCAGGGCAAGGCATTCCCCTTCCGTTATGATCGAAGACATGTATTCAACATGACTGGACAATGGCAGATCAATAAGGGCCTGTCCCTGGGAACTGTATGGACCTACGCCAGTGGTAATCCCATCACGCTGCCCAAACAGACCTTCAATGGGGAGTCGCCCTATTACACAGGGATTCCCGGGATTATCTATTCGGAGCGAAACGGGTATCGGATGAAAGATTACCATCGGTTGGATCTCAATTTGCAATACAGGTACATTCAATCCAGGTTCACACATCTGTTCCAAATTGGTGTATTCAATCTGTACAACCGGAAAAACCCTCTGTTTGTGCGTATTCGAGAGAATATCTATAACCCTCAGGAACGACAATTGGTGGAAGTTTCACTGATGCCTTTGATGCCTATTCTGCGATATCAAATTATGTTCAAATGATCAACACTCTACCCGCCAGATTATCTCCATTATTCCGATGCTTTGCTGGAGGGCTTATTCTGCTCCTGTTGACAGGATGTGAACAGATCTTTGAGCCCATTGAAGACGACGAATATGTGATGGCTGTTTCGGCTACCTTTTCACCCCTGGTGGATGTCACCAACCCTGATCTTGGATTCTTAGTTTTTCTGACCCCCGTCGTTCCGTTTTCTGAAGGGCCAAACGCAAATTTTCTGGCCGATGCACGTGTTGAATTGATAGCCGGAAATCAACCGGCAGAACTCATGTTGACAGGCACCATTGGCACTCGGAATGTATATGCATCCTTGACAAAACCTGAAATCGGGAAAACCTATACCATCAAGATTGAGGATCCGATTTATGGCAAAGCAGAGGCAACGGATCGCTTGCCGGCAAAGATTGAGGGTGAAATTGATGGGCTATCCAATTTGGTGGAAACGGATTTGCCCGAAGGCAAGAAGAGAGTTGTCTTTACTCTGGATCTTCATGTAAAAGATCGCCCCATCGAGGATAACTTCTATCACGTATATGTAGAATACAGGTTGAAATCCGATCCTGGATTTCGAAGATTCTTCCAGGTGTCAAACGCAGAGAATAACGACCCCTCTTTGACCCTTTATCTCTTGAATCAATCCATCCTGATGGATGGTCAGTTGTTTGATGGCCAGAAAAAACAACTCAAACTGACCTGCCAGGCAGAATTAGACCCGGGTCAGGAGATCCAGGATGTGCAGGTTGAAATGCGGCATGTGTCCCCTAATTATTATGAGTTTCACCGGACACAAGCGATTCAGGTCAGCAATGGGGGAAGTCCTGTTGCGGAACCGACACCTTTGTTTTCGAATGTGAAAGGAGGCGTTGGCTTCTTTGGTGGTTTCAATCCGACACGGGACACCATTCCGTTTTAAAACCAGGCAGGTTAGGGCAAAAAAAAGAGGTTGTTCAGTCGCTGAACAACCTCTTTTGATTCAATGGTCTGGCCGTCTATTTGCGACGAACGTAGGCATTGATATTATGTTGACCTTCTAACGTACTTACGGTGGAGGTCGCTTCGGACGCTGACGTAAACGTACCCACTAGAATGGCATTCAATCCATTTCCGGCAGATTGCATTGTGGCAGAGGTGTAACCAATGGCTTTTACCTTGGCCAGTCGGCTTTCGGCATTGGCCAAAACTTTAAACGTTCCGGCAATGACATCAAAGGTTCCTGACCCGGAGGATGTGCTGGCTGATGGTGTGGAAGATCCACTGGATGACGAACTGGTCGAACTGGCCCCTGATTTATCGATAACCGTGGGCTCGTTATTTGCATATTTTACTTTGACCGGGGTATCACCCAGAATTCGGAACTCCGTTCGGCGGTTCACCTGGTGATCTGCTTCACTACACTTTGTTCCGTCTCCACAATTATTCTTTAACTGGTCTTCACCATAGCCTTTAGCGGAGAGGCGCTCGGCAGCCACACCCTGTGTTTTCAGATACTTCAGGGCACTTTCTGCACGACGTTGTGACAGCGTGGCATTATAGGCACTGCTGCCCCTGGAGTCTGTGTGCGAAGCCAGTTCAATGCTCAGTTTTGGAAACTGCTTGAGGATGGTCGCTAAACCATTCAAATCAGTCTTGGCATCCGGACGAATGCTGGCGTCATTGAAATTATAGTAGATGTTTGGCAGAGTAATGACATTGCCAGATGCAAAGGGGTTACGTCCGTTTGGATCAGTAATATCAAATGCAATGGCCAATTCGCCACCGGGTTCCATATCCTTTGTAGATACTTTCCGGCTAGCTTTGAGATCATCTTTTTCGATGGTCACATCAAAGTCTCTGTCACGCGGCAAGTAATAGTTAAACTGGCCATTCTGATCGGTATACAACACGACAGCTTCTGAGGTGCCTTCCTCCTGGATGGTCACCTTCGCTCCTGCGATAGGGGTATTATAACGAGGGTCAAGCACAACCCCTTGGAAAGGGATGACATCTCCCATGGGTTCCAGCAGGACCATGATTTCCTCCGGCCAGGCTGCCTTTTCGACAGGAACCTGCTTAGGGAAATAGCCATCTGCATTCACGGCGATCACGTAATTACTGGGAGAAACATTGGTCGCAAATTGTCCATCTCCGTTCGTGACTCCCTTGATCTCTGAATCTGCCATTTCAACTTTGAGAATCAGCTCATTTGAATTTGGATCTGGTGCCTGAATACGAATCAGGTTGCCATTCTCATCCGTGATGGTGAGAATATTGGAGAGATTCATTTCTTCCAGATCCAGGAAGGCGATATCCGCACCGACTAGTTCGGCACCGCTGGCATTGTCTGCCACAAATACGCTGAAGGGGCGGGGCTTGGCGGCAGTGGCCATCTCCCGATCTTTGAGCAACTTATTGAGGCCCTTACTTGCATAGAAGCTATAAATGTCATCCTTTCCCAGTCCACCGGCGCGGTCAGAAGAGAAGTACCCGTTTTTTGTTTCCAGATCGAGTATCAGACCAAAGTCATCTTTGTCACTATTAAAAGGTGCATTCAGATTTTGAGCCTGTTTCCAGGATCCATCTTCGTTTTGGCTGGTGTAAAGGATATCCAATCCACCAACACCATCCCATCCCTGACTGCTGAAAAAGAGGTGACCATCTGCATGGATAAACGGAAAAACATCATCACTTGATGTGTTCACTGTCGCTCCCAAATTGACAGGTTCGCCCCAATCGCCACCACTTCTGTCTACGTAATAGATATCCAGTCCACCTAAGCCACCCGGGCGGTCAGATGCGAAATAGAGTCGATCTCCATCTGGACTCAATGAAGGGTGGCATGTTTCAAAGTCATCGCCATTAAAAGGAAGGTCAACAGCATCACCCCAGGTATCTCCGTTGCGGGTAGCCCGTAGAATACGCAACTTCACCCAACCATCTTCTGATTTCTTCACCTTGCCTTTTAAGTAGTTACTTCGGGTGAAAAACAGATCGTTTCCGCTCATGTCAAAACACAAAGGACCTTCATGATACTTTGTATTCAAACGGTTGGCAAACATTTCAGGCGTTTGTAATTGGCCGTCTGAACCGCGCTTGGCAGAATAGATGCCCATGGTATTGTCCCGCAAGCGACGATCAATATATTTGAAGACATCCTCCCGTGAGGAAATGAACAGGATACCGTCCTCAAAAAAGGCAGCACTGAATTCCAATTCTTTTGAATTGATATTCGTCTCATTCTTGACCGTCACATCAAATACGTCGGTGGCATCCTGGGCAAGCAGGGACATTCCACCAAGAAGGCCAACAAAAGCAAGTATATACCGAGTCATAATCTGGTCTTTCGGGGGGAGGAATTAGTAGAAGAATCGAGGGTTCTTAAGATTGTCGCTGCCTTTGACAAGATCAATCCGTAACAGTGCTTCTGCACTGCCTCCAGAGGAATCCATAATATCAGAGAGCGAATAATCATAAGCCAGCCCGAGGCCAAACATGCGCGTCAATTGACCAAATAAGAGCACATCAACAGAGTCTCCATAACCATCACCTCCAACACGATAGGAAAGTCCGGTTGTGAAGCGTTTGTTGAATTCAAAACTCAAATTGATATCTACATCAATCGGTGCATTTTTGACATATTTACCCAGTACGGAGGAACGCATCACCAGATCATTGGAAATCGGTAGTGCAAATCCGGTCATAGCGTAATAGTGCCGACTTTCTGCCGCGGTTTCTACATTGTTGTTTGGATTGAATCCGATAACATTTTCAATCAAGCCAGGCGCAGAAACACCAAAGAAGAAGTTTTTGACCGACAGATAGAGTCCAGCACCTACGTTCCAGTAAACATCACTGGTCATCATATTATACTGAATGGACGGGTCCGCTGGATCAGAAATGATCAGGTTCGGATCCGCAAAGTCCATCTGAAAGTACTTTGCGCTTCCCTGAAAGCCGATTCGGAGCATGGCATCGGGCTTGTTGAGCAAGTCGTAGGAATAACTCAAGGCACCATTCCACTTATTCATAATGCCAATGTTGTCATGATTCAGCACCACGCCGAATCCGACACGTTGACCGAAGAAGGGCGTATTGAAGCTGACCAGTTGTGACACAGGCGCACCTTCAAATCCCATCCATTGGTTGCGATAGATACCCACAAAGCTTCCGAATCCTTCAGCTCCTGCAAAAGCAGGGTTCAGGTAAAGCTTATTATACATGAATTGTGTATAATGACTTTCCTGTTGGGCATGGAGTGTGCTGACACCAAGGCCAAGCAACACGATCAAGAGCAGGTTCTTTATCTTCATAATCCTCTGCATTATCGAAGTATGGTAATAAATCCAGTGACCGCATCAGTGCTGTCACCCCGGGTGAACACATAATAGTATGTGCCATCTGGAAGGGGCTGTGAAGGATTACCGAGGTAATTTCCAGCCCAGTTATTATTGTATGGCGCAGCCTGGTAAACCAGATCACCCCACTGATTGTAAATCTTTAATCCGTTATTCGGGTACTTCCCGTTCTTGATGCAATCGATTACGACGACATCGTTTCGGGCGTCATTGTTCGGAGAGATCAGGTTGTTGGGTTTGCAGGAATCATCCCGCTCATCAACCGTAATCTTGACCACGGCCTGATCGCAATAATCTGGACATTCTTCATAACATACTTCGTAGATGAACTCTACAGTTCCGACAAAGCCTGCGGGAGGTGTGTAATCGAAAGTACCATCAAAATTGTTGGTCACCGTACCAAATGCCGGTTGGGACAGGAAGGTGATATTCGCGTTCGCGCCAAAATTAATGATGTCATTCCCGATCAAAAGACCATCATTGATCACCTCGTCATTGTAGATGAAGAAGGAATCCGAGTTGATCACTGGAAGATCGAGGACGAAGATGTCGATACTGCCAAACAGTGTATTTGTACAGGAATCAATCGTCACGGATACAGCATAAGTACCTTCATTATCTGCTGTCACCAGAGGAATTGACGGATTCTGTATGGAGGAAGAGAACCCGTTTGGGCCTGTCCATGAATAAGCCGCATTGGCAATGGTTTCGGCAAACAAGAACAGGGAATCACCTTCGCAAAGGACTTCTTTGGTTGCGGTGACTTCTACGAGATAAGGCAGAACAGTCAGGTCAACTTCGCACGTATCTACATTGCCAGAAGCATCGCTGATGGCGAAGACCAAAGTATAGGTGCCGGCAGGGAAGACAGAACCACTGGTTGCACCCGCAGGACTGATCAGTGTACTGAAGACACCGCTGCAATTATCTTTGCCACCGATATCCCGATAGTACACTTGTACTTCTTTACATGCATTGAGGGTCAGACTGTCTACAAAATAGTCATCATCGGAGATGACACCATCATTCGCACTGACGGTCACATCTGCCGGGCAATCGGCCTCAGGTGCAAATTGATCCAGGATTGTAATCGTAAACGCACAGACCGTACTGTTGCCACAATCATCGATTCCAGTATAGGTGATCGTATGATTTCCTGTCGGGAAATTCCCTGGCTGACCGACTTGGATTACGGTGACATCCGTTGTGCAATTATCTGCAAATACGGGATCCTCCCAGTCGACAAATGCAGCACATATTGCTACATCTGCCGGGAGTAAGATGAGTGTATCCGACGGACAATTGGTTACTGTAGGCGGAACAGAATCACAAACGGAAAGAATTATCTCGCATGTACTGATATTTCCAGCCTCATCTTCGGCGGTGTAAGTAATGGTATAAACACCATTAGGGAAGAAACCAGGGTCTGGGCCATCGACCGTATAGATGATAGTGTCACTACAATTGTCAGTCGCCAAAGGCGCATCCCAGAAGAAGGAAATACCACAACTGTCAGGGTCTGAAACCAGATTGATATTGCCAGGACAATCAAATACTGGAGGTGTTACATCCAATACAGTGATATCGAAAGAACAACTGCCGAGTGTATCAGGTCCCGATGGATCAATGAGGTAAACAGAGACGATATGGACACCAACAGAGAAGAAGCTTCCTGAAGTCGTATCCGAGACGAGTACCCAGTCAGCAGTATTGCCACATCCTCCTGTGAAACTTGGGGCATCCCAGAATGCGGTCGCGCCACAACTGTCGGCTGCTGAAAAGAGTTCAAGACTTGTCGAGCAGAAGATGACGATATCACCACCACCATCGACCGTGATATTGTAAACACAAGAATCGACGTTCGCAAAGTCGTCAAAAGCGTACCAGGTGATTTTGGTCGTGCCCTCAGTCAGCTCGATTGTATTATCTGTTGCCGGAATAAAAATAGGGGAGTCACCAATGCGGAAGGAAAGATCTGCAATCACACCACAGTTATCTGTCACATCAGGAACGGTGAGTTCCAAAATTGCCGTACAGGAATCTGTGGTCGCATCTACAGTCAAATCACCGGGGCAATCTGTGAAGACGGGTGCAATCAGGTCGATCACGAAAATAGAGAAGGTGCATGTATCCGCATTGCCGGCATTATCTATCGCAAAGTAGGTCTGTGGATGTTCCCCTGTTGTGAAAAAGGCGGGTGAAGTTGGTCCGGTTACAGGAACAACCAGATCACAATTGTCAATAGCGAATGGCTGGTTCCAGGTCACCATAGTTCCACAGGTATCCGGATCTGATTCAACAATCAGATCGCTTGGGCATGTGATGACAGGCGCTTCCACATCAACCACAGTGATCGTAAATGAACACGAATCTGTTAGTCCTGCATCATCATAGGCGACACAGGTTACAGTCGTTACACCACCCAGGAAACTCGAGCCAGAAGTAAAATCACAAACCACCAATACATCGGTGTCACAATCATCTAATGCCTCAGGATCGGTCCAGGTGACCTCAGCAGAACAAAGGTCGGGTTGGGTATCCACGGTCACATCTGTCGGGCAATTAAAGATGACTGGTGGAATATCATCTACGATCTCTACTTTACCATTGATCGTGTCAACAGGAATCACCACCGGAAATTGAGGTGGAGGTTGGACCACTGACGCCTGGATAGGAAGGGATGGGTAGTTTAAAATGACCAGATCCGACTCTGCATTCAAACCACCGATAATATCGAAGCGAATACAGAATAATGCGTCATTATCTGCAACGCTGACACCGGTTGGGTTGAACCAGGTGAAGGTCAATGTATCGTTGAGAATGGTTGGTCCAAAATTACTGCCACTCAGGAACAGGTCCGGGTGTGTGTTGATGATGGTATCAAAAGCAAGGACACTGCCATCCCAGCCCAATGCGAATTGCAGACTGGCCAGATCGTTAAATCCAGTAGTCCGAATGCAGACAAGGACGGTTGTGTCGGTACAATAGACATCAGGGGCGTCTACAATGATCTGTAGCGTGTCTTCCAGTACGGTGACTGTGAATTGACAGGTGTCTTTATTGTTTCCCTGGTCAGTCACAATGTATTGAACATTGGTCGTCCCCAGGTTGAAGAAGTTTCCACTAGCAGATCCGGAACCGCCATTAATGGTCGAGCCCGTCAGGATCCAGGTGGTATCGGTAATGCCGCAATTGTCATTTGCTATAGGATCAATTGCGTTGATTTGAGCAGGAGCGGTTGTTTGAGGAATGGTAACAGTAATATCGTCGGGACATGTAACGGCTGGTGCAACGGTATCCACGACGGTAATCGTACCCAAAAAGGTTTCCACTCCGATCACAATCGGGAAGCCTGGAGGTGGGACTGCAATGGCGGCCTGAATAGGGACCGAAGGCATATTCGCAAATTGGATCAGCGCACTGGATCCTGGATTGCTCAGAATATTGAAGGTCAGTGAAAAGAGGGTTGAATCATCCGGGATGGTCACACCACCGGGATTGAACCAACCAAAAGTAAGTGTGTCAACAATTCCACCACTAGGCCCGAAATTGCCGGGATTAAGGCTGAGAAGAGGGTGGAAGTTGCTTAGATTGAGAAATTGGATCTGTGCTGGATTCCAGTACATGCCGAACTGCAGGCTGGCCAGGTTATTGAAATTCTGTGCAGTCACATTCACCGTAAAGGCAGTGTCATCACAAGCGGCAACGCCAGCGATGGCAAACAACCTCAAAATGGTGTCCATGACTTCAACGGTGAACGAACAGTTGACTGCATTGCCAGCGAAATCAATCGCTTCGTAGGTGACTGTGGTGATTCCGGCATTGAAATTCAACCCACTGGCTGAACCCAAACCGGTGAGATTTGTAGCGCCACTCAATGTATAAGCCAGCGTGTCTACAGCACAGTTGTCATTCGCATTGGGATCAATATTTCCGACGATGATCTGGGGTACCCCCGGATTAGTCAGGACAGACGTATCTGATGGACAGATGAGCGTCGGTGATGCCGTATCTGAGATAAAGATATCTGCATTTAGAGTGTCTACATCAACTTCTACAATGGATCCGTTTATCAGCTTTCCACAGGCTATGGATGTGTACTGATCAGCAAAATCGAGAGCCCCCAATATCCCACCATCACCTTTTACCGTAAATGTCAGCGTGAATAAAACAGCGCTGTCCGGTAACGTAATGGCATTGGCATTGAACCATTGGAAGGTCAGTGTATCATTATCCAGTTGCGGCTGGTAGGGCCCAAAATTGAATGGACTTAGACCTAAGGTCGGATTCAGATTGCCGATAGGAGGGCCTGAGAAATCAAGCGTATTGGCATCCCATGTCATACTGAAGTCCAACGCAACGACTTGCGTGAAATCAGACACTTTTATGGGAACGACAATGACATCTCCACATTCGGCTTGAATGTCCTCAACAAAAAGTGTGAGTTCATTTTGGCTGAATAAAGAAACGCTTCCCAGGCCGAAGATCAACATCAACCAGGTTACTTTCCTTAAGTCTTTCAAGTACTTATCCATGAGTAGGAATTAACATGCAACAGGCTAAAATACAAAGTCCCTTCAGTTCAATATGACTGAGGGAATAGAAATCCCCTGGGGAGTAGTTTACTCCCCAGGGGGTCTCAATTAATCCTGATGAATCATTTTACCCAATACTCTGGATCCATTGGATTCCAGAATATAGTGATACAAACCAGGAGCAGCGATATCAGATTGGTGAACAGGAATGGCATTCATACCAGCTACACCTTCAGTCTTCCGAACCACTACTGGCTTACCCGTAATATCCAAAACAGTCAGTTTGACTTCAGCATTCTCGGGTAAGGTGAATGTGATCAATGTCTGATCACTGAATGGGTTTGGACGGTTGCCCAATAGTGCAAATCCTGTGACAGGAGTATCGGTTATCGGCTTGACTTGCAAGGCGATTCCGTTTGGCACATTCGGGCTGGTGTAGGCGATTTCGCCCATGTAACTGTTCGTCAGGTTCAGGACATCTTCCAACTGAAAACCATCTTTCAGTACATTGAAATACATGGTGAACAATGGCGTCTCTGATGTGACATCCAGGGCCGTGTTTGAGGCCCAGAGATGTGTGAGCAAGCCACTCTTCAATCCTTGTGTTCCAAAGTTTCCACCAGACAATCCAGACAATGCCTGTCCGGTTGCGCCAGTGAATTCCAGTACGGTTGGATCAAAGCCCCATGCAAACTGATAGGCGAGGATCTGACGGAAGTTCTCAGAGGAGACGGGTACTGCAATCTGCGCACCGGCCGTGAGGTCCTGATCCTGTATGGTCAGGATCAAATCATCACTGCCACGTGTTTCACCAGAATTTGGATCAGTGAGCTTGGTGACATCCACGTCTCCATTCACATCACCCATCTTCACAGCAATGAACGTCGTATTGGGTTTGTTACCTGAGATGACCGGATATGTGATTTCGTCATCCCATCCAGTTGCCCATGGTTCCGTTGGCATCGGGAAGATGAATGTTGAATCAACAAATACCCATGAGTTCACATTCGGGAACGTATCCTTGTTATTCAGAATGGTAAAGTTGAACTGAGCAATATCGATACCGTTGATCTGATTGTTGCCATTTTCATCAGCCGCAATGATCCGGTAAGGTGTCGTGAGCGGCTTCAGATTTGGCGGTGCAAGGATATGCTGCTGGATGATGGAGAAGTCCAGAGCGGTGACTCCATTCGCAGGCAATGTATCCTTGTAAGGACGAATCGTCACAGTACTACCAGAAGGTACGATGAACTCGTAGTATCCATCAAGACCTGTATAGTAGGTGCCTGATTGAGAACCGGTCATGTTGACATATACCCTGGCTACAGGCTTGTGCAATGGTCCAGGCGTAATGATGCGACCAGAGATCGTATCAAACGGCACACCAGCGATCTGAACAAAGACATTCAATGTCTTCATACAGCCGGTGTTATTATCCGTAATCATCAATGTATACGTCCCGGAAGCCAGGTTGCTGATCGATGGTGTATTGGCGTTACCCGGAGTCCACAGATATGTGAATGAACCGGAACCACCGCTGACAGCTACATTAATGGCTCCATCGTTGGCATTCATGAATGTTTCCGGAGTGACAGTCACAGTGGTGTTGATCGTGAGTGCAGGATCAGCAGATACATTGATCGAAGCAGAACAGGTATTGCTGTTTCCCTGCTCGTCAGTTACAGTCATTTCGACAATGTTAGCACCGAGATTCTTACAATCAAATGAATCTTTACTCAGTTCAAAGTCCAGATTAGGATAAGCAGTACAGTTATCCTTACTCTGGTCATCAATCTGAACAGGCGTGATCACTGCAAGTCCATCTGAGTTCAACGTCACATTGACTTGTGCAATACAATATGCATTCGGAATCGAATTGTCGATCACCCGGACCTTGACCACTTTCTGGCTGCTATTGCCGCACAAATCTGTCGCTGTAAAGGTGATGGTATACAATTGATCAGCCGAATACTTTCCGCTGGCACTGATGCCTCCACTTCCTACAGGTGAGTTGTTCACAATAGTGATATCACCCGGATCCTGACAATCGATGAATTGTGCCTGGAGTGTCACTGGAACAGTGCAACTGTCCGCATTAAAGTCGTTCGTAAACAACGTCAGTGAATCGGGCAATCCAAAGATGACCGGAGCCTGAATATCGACAACCGTGATGGTCTGGGTATGGAAGGTGGCATTGCCACATGCATCCGTTGCCGTCCATGTCCGGGTCACGATATAAGCATAATCCGTGCAGGTATTGTTGTTGGTCTGTGTAGAGTTTTCTGTGATCGCTACAGAAACCGGCGTACCACAGTTATCTGAAGCAGCAACAATGGGTGGTGTCGGAATGGTCAGACCACATGCGATCGTAATATCAGCAGGGAAAACAGAAGTAAAGATCGGTGCCTGGTTGTCCGTGACGGAAATGGTCTGCGTGCAGTTCAGGTTGTTTCCAGATCCATCGACGATCGACCAGTTTCGGATGATATTGTAGCAGATCGCTCCACCCACAGATACTTTGGTATCCGTGAAGTCAAATGAAGTACCACAAGCATCTGAAACCATCGGGAAACCAAGGACCAGTGGATCAATGGCATCCTGGCAGTCAACAGTGACATCCGGGGCGCAACTGATCAATGTTGGAATCGTGTTATCGATCACCGTCAATGTAGCCGGGCAGGATGCTGTATTTCCAGCCAGGTCGGTTACGGTCAGCGTAATGGTAAACGTCTTTCCTGCATCATCACAGTTAAAGGTATCTGGCATGACGGCCAGAGAAACTTCGTTGGTGGAGAATGGTGTCAGACAGTTGTCATAGCTGCCATTATCCACGATGAATGGTGGAATAATCAGGTTGCCTTGTGGATTCAATGGTAATGTGATACTGTTTACACATACAGCCGTTGGCGGGGTCTTATCCTCAATGATGATGACCACGTCTTTGAATGCGTGATTTCCACATGGATCCGTTGCAGTAAAGGTCAGCGTCGTCTTACCGATCGGATATTGACCGGAAGCGTTCGTTGAACCACTGAATCCATTTGTTCCAGTGTAGGAGATCGTCAGATTACTGAATGCAGCGCAGTTGTCGGTCACCTTAAAGGCATCCACAATCAGGAAGATCTGTCCTTTGCAATCGAACTGATTCGTTACCCCATATATGGTGTCAGGCATTGCAGTCGTCCACGCAGGTGCATTATTATCCACAACATTGATGACCTGTTGGACAGTTGCCACGTTATTGTTGACATCAGTAGCCGTCCATCTCCGTGTGATGGTGTAAGTATAATAATTGCAGTTATTCGCATTCAGACCTTTGGAAGTGGTCTCGGTCAGAATGTTGGACAGAATACCGCAGGCATCTGAAGCCAGTACATTACCGACTCCGGGTACACTTTGGCAATTCACCGTTACGGTTGAATTGCTGATATTGAATGTCGGGATTGTTACATCCTTGACAGTTACAATTGCTGAGCAGGTATTGCTGTTGCCATGGATGTCTGTCGCCGTCAGGATGACGGTGTTTGGACCAACGTCAGAACATGTGAAGGTTGATTTGCTGAGTGCCAGATTGGCGATTCCGCAATTGTCCTTCGTTCCGCCATCGATCTGAGCCGGGGTGATGCTGGCATTGCCAGAGGCATCCAGATTGATCGTCAGATCATCACAATCCATAACCGGAGGCACGAGATCATTTTCTACAATGATCTGTTGCGTCTGTTGGACAGAACCATTGGTACCCACATAAGTCCAGATCACTGTATATAGCCCTTTTGTAAATTCATACAACGGCGGGTTAAAGCTGATCTGATTGCCTTTATCAGGGATACCATTCAGTACAGTACCACAATCATTGGCTGTAGGAGGACTCAGCACCAGAACATTACAGTCGGTGCTGTCTTTCAACAGTTGGGCCTCATCAGGAACAGGCAGATTGACATCATCCAATGTGACACTGAAAGTACAATTGCCAGAGAGTCCAAGAGGTTTTGGATCCTGAACAGTAATGGTGACCGTAAAGGATTCGCCATCAGCAGGGGTTAGACCAGGCACACTGGAAAGGGGAGTCCCCTCCGCTGGTGACTGTGTATAAATCAGATTTCCAGAACAGTTGTCAGAGACATTTTGAATCAAACCAAGATAGTCCTGAACCGTACCATCCGCACAAATCGTATTCATGATCTGGTTCGGCGGGCAGGTGACCGTTGGAGCGATATTGTCAATCACTTCGATCTCAAAGCTGCAAACAGATGAGTTGCCATTGATATCGGTGACCGTATAGCTGATGGTCGTTATACCAATTGGGAACAAAGCCTGATTGATCTGGAACGGCGCATAGGGGCCATTCTGATTATATGGATAGACAGGGATGACATTCGGATCGGAAATAGATTGGGTGATCGTATTGATCTCGCAATTGTCCATGACATGTCCAGTGCCAACACCATATGTCGGTGCCCAGGTGACTAAAGCATTACAGGTTCCAGCAGTAACGTTCTGCATCTTATCGGACTGGCACTGATTGATTATCGGAGCCTCGTCATCAACGATCGTGATTTCAATAGTGCATGTTGTCTTGTGACCAACTGCATCCGTAACTGTCCATGTCACAGGATAAACACCCGTGGTCAAAACTTCTCCAGTAAGGCTGGCACCACCGTTCATGCTATTGCTCACAGTAGCTCCGGGACAGTTGTCATTAAAGCTGATAGGGTCAAATTCCGCACCGTTGATCGTGTATTCGCAATCACCCGTGCCATCTGCTGAGGTATTCCGGGAGCCTGAAGCAGCGCAGGTGATGACCGGAAACTCATCATCCACAACGGTGATATTAAATACACACGTAGACTGCAACCCATGTTCATCAGTGACAGCATAGGTCGCTGTTGTCAGGCCTTTGAGCAGATTGATGATCAGAGTTGGATTATTCAGTGCATTGAGGGATGTTGAGCCCGAAGGACCATTCAGATTCAACACATAGGTCTGAATCGCACAGTTGTCGGTGACATTTGGTACCGGGATAGTCGCCAATCCTTCGCAATCATAACCACCATTATTGGAAGTGTTGAAGCTCAGGTTTGATGGACATCCGCCGATGATTGTTGGCGGAGTGATGTCATTGATGGTCAGTGTGGTATTACAGTAGCCCTTGTTACCGTTGAAGTCGAGAACCTCGAGGGTAATGTTGTTACTGCCTTCATTGGCGCAACCAAACATTTTGGAAGCACTGTATGGATCTCCGTTTACAGAATAACTGTATCCGACAATAGTGCAATTATCCGTTGAACCATTGTTGAATGCTGTAGCATTAACCGTCACAGAACCCGGATTCATCGAGCTGAGATTCACATTGACAGGTTTACACTGTGCATTGGGTGGCATCAGGTCTTCCAATACAGTGATCTGCTGACTCTGCTGTACAGACCCATTTGCGCCGACATAAGTCCAGGTAATGAAATAGTTTCCAATCCCAAATTGATAGACTGGAGGAAATACGTTCACAAGGGTTCCCTGACTCGGGATGCCATAAATGGTACTTCCGCACTCCATAGCTGTTGGGGCAGCAATGGTAATATCATTACACTCGGAGAATGCAGCTGCAAGGTTTGGACCATTGATGGTCGGAACAGGCACACTGACTTCATCCAAGGTCACGGTGAACGTACAGGATGTAGACAATCCAAGAGGTTTGTTGTCTGTCACCGTAATTGTTACATCGAATACCTCTCCATCAGCAGGTGTCAATCCAGGAATAGCCGAAAGGGCTGTTCCTGCGACAGGGTTTTGGGTAATGGTGTAATCGGAGCAATTGTCAGACACCAGAGTGACTGACGGAATATAGTTTTGAACTGTTCCCTGACCGCAGGTAATTCCGAGGATTTGATCTGCGGGGCAAATGACAGATGGGGCTTCTATATCCTGAATGGTTACAGTGAAACTGCAGGTCGCTGAGTTATTTGCCTGGTCAGTTGCAGTGTAGACTATAGTTGTTGTTCCAACAGGGAAACTGGTCTGAGGATTAGAACTTACTGTCTGATCATACAGATAGTTATTGTTGATGGATGCTTGTACACCTGGATCCGAAATGGATTCGGTTATTGTCAGCAGATTTGAGGGGTCGCAGTTGTCATCCCAATCATTTTCATTGGGCCTTTGCCAAGCAACATCATTGTTACAATCCCCGGCAATATTTGGTAATACAACACTTGTTGGGCAGTAACTATAAATAGGAGCTTCATCATCATTTACGGTGATGCTAATAACACAAGTCGCCGAGTTCATTGCCGCATCAGTCACGGTCCATTCAACTATTGTTGTGCCTTTAGGGAAGTCTTCTGCGTCTAGAGTCGACAAAGAATTGTAATCGTTAACTGGGGGACTGGCGAAGCAATTATCTGAATAGGCTGTAGGGTCAAACTCGGAACCAGCAACAGTGTAAGCACAATCGTAATTGCCCAATCCGTCCTGGCTGGTTGTTTTAATAATAGGGGATAGAGCGCAAGTGATCGTTGGCTTTTCTCCGTCGGATACATTGATCTGATAACTGCAGGTTGTCGAGTTTAAACTTGCATCAGTGACCGTCCAGATAATAAGGAAATTTGCTGAGGGTCCAGTGGGTGGCAGATTGAATGTAGAGCCTTTCAACGAGGCGGGATCCGCACCTGCGGAGAAGCTCGCACCTAGTGTTAGAGATGCCACCTGACGCGAGATGGTGTAAGGACCAGGACAATTGTCAGTGACCATGGTTGGGTCAAGGGAGGTATCGGTACCACCTAGAGTGTAGGCACAATCATTCGCTACATCATCTCCAGAAGATCCAGTCACCAATGAAGTGTTTCCGACACAAGTAAAGCTGGGATCCTCATGGTCTTCAACTGCAATATTGAAGGAACAAGTGCCAATATTGCCAGCAGCATCTGATGCTGTGTAGGTGACGATATTCAAACCTTTTTGGTATGGTCCTGCACCTGCATTATCTGTATTTGCAGCGGCGCCAGTGTCAGCACTCCAACCGATTTGTGTGATCCCGCAATTGTCTATCATTTCCCCATCAGCAGGTTGATCGACAACGGCGAGATAAGGCGCGACAGTCGGAATGATGGGTGTCATTTGCAGACCAAGGATGCCAGTTGTCGTGCAAACTCCAGGGTCTGTGTCAACTGTAATGTCAGGAGGGCAATTGAGTGTTGGCTGTGTAGTATCATCTAGCAAATCAACTTGTTGAGATTGCTGGGCGAAGTTGCCATTGCCATCGTCATAGATCCAGTTGACCGCATAGTTGCCAGCGGCATTGATCAGATAGCCGGGCATACCCACACCGCAACCATTCGGTTCAAGCGTTGCACCCGCAATGGACGCCGTTCCATAGATCACATTGCCATTACAATCAGTAGCAGTTGGAGCGCAAAGCATGAAACTGCTGCAATCCGTGAACAGGGTTGTAGTCGTATTGATAGCCGGTAGCGGCATGACATCCGGAACAGGTGCGCCATTATCTTGAAGTGTTACCGTAAAGACACATTGATCTTTATTTCCGCCCTTATCCGTGATTTCCAGAGTGACATCGAAAGTGCTGCCATCTACAGGCATCATTGGTGCGAGAATAGTTCCAATCGTTGTGCCGGCAAGAGGTAATTGTGTTACGGTATAATCCGGGCAATTTTCATTGATCACAGCAATATTGCCTGTGTAATCCGGGATCATAGCATCCACGCAAATTGTGGGTAGGAAAAGATCCCCACCGCAAGTGATTTCAGGATCTTGAGTGTCATTCACCGTGACATTAAATGAACAGGTTGACATATTTCCAGCAAGATCAGTTGCTTTGTACGTCACCGTACTGACACCAACTGGAAAGGAGGCGAAGGAAACATTGTTTGAAGAACCGCAGTCAAAATTGAAGTTGGTGATATCTACGGAGGGGTCATTTGGGGCAGGACCATCTTCAAGAAGGCGAAATCCAATGACGTCACCTGCATTTGCAGAAAAAATGGCAAATCCAGTTTGGACTCCAAATGCACCTATTGCGCCAATTATTAAGGGGTAAAATGTTCCATTGATGGTATACCCAAAGTCATCAGAAGAGGCAAAACCCACTGGGGTATAAGCCCAACTAAAGGAGTAGATGCCATTTTTAGGTGACGGAATGGTCACATCTGCTGTACTGGCATTCATTTCTAATAGACCGGGTGCTCCGGTGAAGTCTACACCTGCACCAACAATCGTCCAATTCGCAGGTATAAAATCGCCATCAAATCCAATCTGGTCAGTACAACCTGTGCCCTGGAATGTTAAAATATTGAGTGCATTTCCTTCAGGGTCTTGTCCAGAAACCATCAAATTCACTGTTCCTGGGCAATTGTCCGATACGTTGGCTTCATTCCAAATGGTATTCTGGAAACAATTATCCAGTACGTTAGAAAGAGTAACATCAACTGGACAATCCGTTAATGTTGGCGCAACATCATCAACAATTTCAAGTGTGAAAATATAATTCCCTGTTTTTGGTGAGCCAGGAGCACAACTTTCAGTAGCACTGTAAGCAATGACGTGAGTACCAACAGGGTAAACAAGATCTGCATTATTGTCACTACCTGTAGTGCCTGCTAATCCGGTAGGGAATCCAGTGCCGTCAAGTGATGTTAAGATCTCCCAGGCATAGTTCAGACCTTGACAGTCAGTGGCTGTGACTTCGAGTAGTGTGCTGCCAATTAAATCAATCGAGCATAGACCTGGATCATAATCGGAAACATTCAAACTTAGCGTTCCTGCAGTGTATGTTTTTGCATCATCCGGACCACTGGGAACAACGGGTATTACAGGTACAATGGCGCCATCCGCCGGATCAAATGAAGGCGAATAGTTGTCCTCAACGATCAAATCCAACTTAAATAGATTGGGATATGTGGGGACATCAGGAGTCAAGTTGCCGCAATCGTCTGTAGCAGTCCACCTGTAACGTTCATAAGAAATGACCGTACAATTAGTAGGCTGGGATGAAGAATTGTAAAACGAAGCAGTTGAAACAGAACAGTTGTCGGTGGGCACCGGTGTGAACACCGGCATCGGAGAAGCGGATCCGGAAAAGTATCCTAAAGCATCCGTATAGTCCGCAGCATTGCAGTCCAGGGTTATGGTGAGTCGGTTCACAGGAGAAATATTCCAGGTAGCAGAGGTGATCGCAGAATAGCTCGGCCAAAACGGAGCACCTGTAGGATCATCCCAGGTAGGAAATTCATTGTCTGTTACAGTAACCGAAAAAGAACATGTTTCTTGACGCCCACTTTCATCTGTAAGGGTATAAGTAACAATAGTGACACCGGTACAACCAGCTGCACCGCTATAGAAATCCCGGTTGATCAATGTACTCGCAGCAGTGGGAATGCCACCACCAATAACAGTGACAAAAGGGGCCGGAAGGGCAGAGGGTGCGGGTACTCCCGCTGAGAAGGTGATTTCCAGACTTGAATTCGGCCCCCAGGAACAGTTATCCGTAAAATCCGGATGCGTCCATCTAAAGGTAGATGCACAATTGCCGGTGCTAGGAGTGCTGGGAAACACCGCATCCCCGGAGAAGGTGTAGTTATTAGATGTGTTTAAGCTGTACGATCCTCCGCAATTCGGGGTAAGCAAGCTGGCATCATCGATCATTGGATCAGCGTCATCAATAAGGAGGACAGTGATATCTACCGGAGTGCTTTCGCATCCCAAGACGGGTGGTACCGTATTCGATCTCACCCGATATGCACCACTTGAATATGAAGTGGAGGCATCGCAACTGAGGGTTAAGGACGACACCCACGTTCCAGGTGCCAGCGGATCCTCAATTTCGAGAGCACAACCTGTACATGAACCATCAGCGGCTTCCAGATAAGGTCCCAGCGCACTGCCGTCTAGTACAACCGTACTCCCGGTAAGATTAATGGTGACATTGTCCAATGGAGCCTTTATTGTAAGGTTACATTGAGCTAATAGGTTGCCCTGTATGAGCGTTGCCAATACAAGCAGAATGCCTGTAGCAAGCGTAGAGAATCGGTTTCTCATAGCAAATCGATTTGAGGGTTGTTGCAGATGGAATGATAGCTTCCCATGCCGGGAAACTCCTTGGGGGTGTTCGCAGTGCATGCACATCGGTTTTTGGGCCCCGAGGTATTGTGGGCAGGAACATCAGTACCTGACATACCTTACCTAGGGGGTTCAAAGCGTAAATGTACGCATTAAAAGATTATGTAATAGGATATCACACCCTGATAAGACGGAACAGGTGCGAAAGCAAATTATATATGCTCTGGGAAAGCACCGCAATTTAAAGGGTTTCTACATTGAATGAAAGAGGAGGATTAAAATAATTTGCGATTAAAGACGCATTTTTTGCCAAATTCAGTCATCAAAAACAGGACACCTACCTATATGAGGGTAGGTCTTAAATGAAAGTTTATCGCATAATATAATTTGCAGGAGATCAGGGGGCTATACCAGCCAAGGCAAAAGTGGCCCGGCAACCGTTACACTGGGTGAAACAAAAACCAACGCGGGATTGACGACTATAAAGAAGGAGTAGCCCCGCCAAGAATCGAACTTGGATCTAATCATTAGGAATGACTTATTCTATCCGTTGAACTACGGGGCCAAAGCGATCACTGAACCGGTTCGCGCAGCAAAAATAGCTATCTTTCCGACCTTTCAAACTTTGCTATGCATCTGGACGAACTTCGGGAATACTGCCTGGCTAAACCCGGTGCAACAGAAGGTCTTCCCTTTGGACCAGACACACTGGTGTTCAAAGTCATGAACAAGATCTTCGCCATCACAGGCCTGGATAATCCAGACTGCAGGGTGAACCTGAAATGTGATCCCGAATATGCCATAGAGCTGCGCGCAACCCATCCAGAAGCCATCTTGCCCGGTTTTCACATGAACAAGGTGCACTGGAACACGGTCTACTGTGAATCAGGGTTGCCCAGGACATTGATTACCGAACTGATCGACCACTCCTATACGCTCATTGTGGATTCACTTCCTGCCAAACGAAGAGCCGACCTCCATGAACTATCCTGATACAGAATTCCTGGTTGTCGGCGCCGGCCTTGCCGGTGCATTGATTGTTCATCAGCTTCGTTCAGCAGGTAGACAGGTCTCCTGGATCGATCGGCAATCCGAGCACACCTCGACATCTACAGGGGCGGGAATTATGAACCCTGTCACCGGTCGAAAATTTGTGTATTCCTGGCAATTCGATCGCTTTCATCAGGCAGCCTTAAACACATATGGAGGTCTGGAGCAGCCGGGTCGGCCCATACTCCATCGTCTGAGTATTTTGAAAGGACTGGCCACCCCGGGAGATGAGAACAATTGGTGTCTTCGCCTGGGGACAGCCCCGTATGACCATTACATGCAAGAACCCATTCTGCCATCTGATTATCCTTTTTTGAAAGGCGTATATCGGCTGGGACAGATCGATCCTGTCTACCGTGTAGATATGAAACAGGTGGTGGCAGCAGTCACCGACAAGTGGGGCAGGCCATGTAAGGGTGAACTGCGCTCATCCGGGAGGATCTGGATGAATGATCAACTGGTGACAGTCGATAAAGGCCTGAAAGTTATTCTGGCGACCGGGGCGCCTGTGCAGGAAATTCAGGATGTGCGTCTTCCGCTTGCACCATACCAAGGCCAGGCCATCCTCATTCAATCGGCAGACCTTCCAGAGGATGTCATTCTGCATCACAAATTGAAAGTAGTGCCGTATGGCAACAACATGTTTTGGATCGGTACTTTCGATCGATGGGATGATCTTCAGGAGATCCCGGATGTTCAGAGCCGCCAACGGCTGGAGGAAATCCTGAGGACAAATTTTGATATTCGCTATGAAGTGATGGATCACTTGTCGGGCATCCGTCCGGCCAGCAAGAACCGACGTCCTTTTGCCGGTCCCCTGTCTGGTTGGGAGAATACCTACCTGATCAATGGCTTGGGGACCAAAGGTGCGTCACTGGCACCTCTTGTTGTCGATCATTTGTGTCAGCACCTTTTGTCAGGAGTACCCATTTCAGCAGAATTCGCCCTGCCGTCTCTCTGATCCCCACTTTCGACGATACAACGGGGCTGTTGGTCGAACGGATGGACGATCTGGAACTTCGACGGGACTATTTTTATTCTATCAATAGTCAAACCTATCCACCATATGTCTACAATGCCGAAGGAACAACATGCCGAAACTATCATCCGAAATCATGTTGTCATGTCCATGGGTGCGGGAATTATCCCCATCATGCTGGTTGACATTATTGCGGTAACCGCCTTGCAGGTGGATATGGTTCGTCAACTGTGTAAAGTCTATGATGTGGACTTTGAAGAAACACGTGGCAAAGCTCTGATCACATCGATCACGGCATCCACGGTTGCTCGTGCGGGTGCCCGAAGTCTGGTTAAAGCCCTGCCCGGAATCGGATGGATGATTGGAGGTGTCACCGTTTCACTATTTGCCGGAGCAAGTACCTATGGGCTGGGTAAGGCATTCCAAAAGCACCTGGCTGCTGGTGGTACTCTGTTCAACATTGATACCTCCGCTTTAAAACAATCCTATCGGGATTTGTTCGAAAAAGGCAAAGAAATTGTCAAAGACTGGAAGCCAAAAGGGGAGGAAGGGAATAATGAAGAAGCTGAAGCTGCGCCACCACCGCCTTCGGACCCTTCTGAGCGACTTCGGGAGCTAGCATCCTGGAAAGAAAAGGGTATCCTCACAGAAGAGGAGTTTCAGCGGTTGAAAAAAGCGCTGATGGATCAATTACCCGTTTAAAGGAATTCGTGCTTCCGCTTTTACCGTCATGGCTGCAAATTGACCTTCTTTATATTTGAAGTATCCAGTCATGCCAATCATGGCTGCATTATCCGTGCTATAATCCATGGGCGGGATGAATGTACGCCACCCTTCCGTCTGCCCAACTTCAACCAGACGTTGACGCAAATACGAATTGGCAGATACCCCACCGGCGATGGCAACGGTTTGAATCCCCGTATTCCGAGCGGCCAGAATGAGCTTGTCCAATAATATCTCAACTATGTGATACTGGATGGAGGCACAGAGATCTGCAAGGTGCTTTTGGATGAACTCCGGATCCTTGGCCACCTGCGCTAGAAGAAAATACCGTATTGACGTCTTGATTCCGGAGAAACTGAACTGGTAATCTGGCAGCTGGGGATGTGGAAAATCAAAGACGGGACTTCCAGACTTGGCATGCAGGTCGATCAATGGTCCTGCCGGATAACCCAGCCCCATCAACTTCCCTGCTTTGTCAAACGCTTCACCGGCTGCATCATCAGTTGTACTTCCCAGGACCTCCAGCTCGAGATGATCCCTGACTAGTAGAATCTGTGTGTGACCACCTGAAACCAGCAGGCACAGGAACGGGAATTCAGGAAAGGGCGGTTCGGCAAAATGTGCCAGGACATGGGCATGAAGGTGGTGAACCTCGATCAAGGGGATTTGATGACTCAATGCAAGTCCTTTGGCAAACGAAACGCCAACCATCAATGATCCCATCAGCCCGGGTCCTCTGGTGAACGCAATTGCAGAAAGTTGATCCGGAGATACGCCAGATTGCCGTAATGCAGCATCTACTACAGGAATGATGTTCGCTTGATGGGCACGAGAAGCCAATTCTGGAACGACACCGCCATATTGTGCGTGTATTTTCTGATCGGCGAGAATGTTGCTCATAACCTGCCCATCTACGATCACGGCAGCGGCTGTATCATCACAGGATGACTCAATGGCAAGAATGACAATGGACATGCCCCAAAGGTACCTTGATCCCACGATTTGGTCTCGTTTGGCACTGTTCGGGTCCGAAATGTCAGAGGAATTCAAAAAAGTTGAAATTCAATTCATCGGAAATTGTCTATAATTGCAGATCGAAATACCCCCGGATTTATGCGTCTGATCATCAACATCCTACTTGTCCTTGGCATCTTGCTCGGGATCTATTTGTTGTACACCTCCATTCAGGAGCCGATCGCCTTCAATGCTGAAAAGGCAAAGAGGGAAAAAGCTGTTGTCGAGAAATTGTCGAAAATCCGACAGGCTCAGGAAATGTACCGGTCCATTACCGGTCATTATGCCAAGAATTTTGACACATTGGCCTATGTCCTGAAGACGGGTAATTTCATGATCATTCAGGCCTTTGGTGATCCTGATGACCCTACGAATACGGAAAAGATTCGCAAGGATACCCTCTTGAGATCTGCCAAGGACTCCATTAACCTGCTCGGTTGGAATGTGGACTCTCTGCAGTATGTCCCCTATAGTGGTGGTCAAACATTTGCCATTCAGGCAGATACCTTAACCTACCAGAGCACTTTAGTGGATGTGGTGGAAGTAGGTGTCGCCAGAAAAGTGTTTATGGGACAATTCGGAGATAAGCGTTTTGCAAAATATGATGACTCCTGGGACCCTGAGGCGCTCTTGAAATTCGGGAATATGTACGCACCGAATACGTCCGGAAACTGGGAGTGATCCACTTCCCGTCATGTCTGTTATTCTGCAGTATCCCTTTGGTAGATGTACTTCTGAACCGTTTCAGGATGAACCCGTTTGGTCAGTCGTCTCCGACCTCTCTGAGGAGGATTTCCGTGAAGGCAACACCCTTCAACTGGCACTCCATTCCCGCCATTTTACACTGATTCCCTCCGACTATTATGATGCTGCAGCCGGGCTGTCCTATCTGACACAGCTGGGGATGAATCCGGCTACACCATTTTCTGTAAATCCTGTTCCTGAATGGAACGCCTACCTGCTGTACAGCCTGGAAGGGTATCCTCGGCATTCCTCTTTACCCAATCAGACCTGGTCTATTTGGCGTGGTTTGCTGTTTGCCGCGCACCAATTAGCCCAACTGGATCAAAACCCGGGCGTATATCTGCATGTGACACCCGGACAGATCTACATGGTGGCCTTTGAAGGAGACAAATTGCAATTCTTCAACACCTTTCCAGTTCGGGATATCCATGATCACCTGTATTTTCTCCTCCATGGCCTGGAACAGTGGGGCAAGTCACCCGTGCATACAAGGGTACAGATCAGCGGCCATCTCACCGTAGATTCGCCGCTCTACAAGTTATTAGAAGGATTTATTGGGAATATCTCCCTTATCCGTGAAGATATTTTCAATGAATCAGGCGATTCTCAGCCCATCTTGAATGCGCAGTTTTTCGATTTGCGTAGTTTTGTCACGTGCGTATCATCAGTGGAGAATTAAAAGGCAGACGGATCAAACCGCCTGCCAATAAATGGCCAACTCGTCCGACGACGGATTTTGCCAAAGAAGCATTGTACAATATCCTCCAGCATCGAATTGACTTCGATGACTTGAAAATGCTGGATCTTTTTGGAGGTACTGGTAACCATAGTCTGGAATGTATCTCCAGAGGTTGTACGGATGTGACATATGTCGACCTCCACAAGCCATGTTGTCGATTTGTGGAAGAGACAACGGTCGATTGGAAGATCGATCACGCCATAACGATTCGCAATATGGATGTATTTGCGTTTCTATCGATGCCCGCCAAAGCATACGATTACATTTTTGCCGGACCACCATACGCCTTGCCCCAGATCGACCAGCTACCGGACATCATCCTCAGTCGTGGCTTCCTTGCAGAAGATGGGTTTCTCGTTTTGGAGCACGATCCATCACACGATTTCGCGGCACATCCTCGACTTGCAGAAGTGAGGAAATATGGGCAAACCCACTTCAGTTTTTTCGAATGAGGAACCATTATCTGATCGGCCTCATCTGTTTGCTCGCAACGGCCTTTTCAGCAGTGGCACAACCTGCGACCACAAGGTTTGAAGGCTCCTGGGAGGGTATTTTGACACAGGAAGAAGGGGGATTTCGCCCGGAGTATAAAATGCGGTTGGTTTTGAAACTGAAAGGTGATCAGGTTACCGGTTTTGCAGAGGTAGAGCATGGAAAGGATGTGTATATCAAGACGGAGGTCAAAGGGTCTATCTACAGTGGCTTTTTCCTGACGATTGAAGATGGGCTTGTGATCAATCAAAAAGAACTCATCGATCAGGAGTATTGCACAAAGACCTATCAGCTGGTATTCCGGGAGGAGAACGGGAAGGTCTACCTGAAAGGAAAATGGCAGGGAACGGCCAGTGTGAATGCCTGTATTCCCGGAAAGGTCCTTTTGAAAAGGAAGCCTACCAGGGCATAGTCCGAATAAGGAAACGTATTTTTGCCGTTTCATCGACGAACAGGCTCTTCATGCATCCTTTTTATCAGCTTCAACAAGCGATTATTCCCCTTGTCCAGGATCGGTATGGTCATGTCTTCACTGAAGAAGATATCCCTCTAACCCCTACCCGTAAAGAATTTTCAGGTGATTATACCCTGGTCACCTTCCCCTTGACACGCGCCGCCAAAAAGGCTCCGGACCAGATCGCTGAAGAATTGGGGGATGCTCTGGTTGCAGAAGCGGGCACACTTGTGGCTGGATACAATGTGATCAAAGGTTTTCTCAATATTGAGATTCACTCAGCGATATGGGTGGCTTATCTGGAAGCCCAATCAAATGAAAGCTTGCCCGCATTTCCAAGGCTGGACGAGCGCGTTCTGGTGGAATATGCTTCTCCGAACACCAATAAACCGCTTCACCTCGGTCATATTCGGAACATCCTGCTGGGATGGTCAATGAGCCAGATTCTGGATCGTGTAGGGTATGATGTGGTGCGGGTGCAAGTGGTGAATGACCGGGGAATTGCCATTTGCAAGAGCATGCTGGCCTGGCAGAAATTCGGCGAAGGCGTTACACCTGAATCCAGTGGTATCAAGGGTGACCACCTGGTTGGCGACTATTATGTACGGTTTGAAGAGGTATTCAAGGAGGAGTATGCCACCTGGCAATCTACAGCCCCTGCCGAGGCCTTGTGGCTGGCCGCCCAGGAGAAATCAGATCCAGAGAAAAAGCCACTGACCCGGGATGGTTTTTTTAAAAATTACAAAAACACCTACTTCAACGAAGCGTCTGTCCTGGGGGCAGAGGCCAGGGATATGTTATTGAAATGGGAGAGCAATGATCCTGAAGTTAGAGCCCTGTGGACGACCATGAACGGATGGGTCTACACTGGTTTTCAGCAAACATATGACGCTCTGGGCGTGACGTTTGATAAGTCTTACTATGAGTCTCAAACCTATCTCCTGGGTCGCGACCTGGTAGATAAGGGATTGGAAAAGAAGGCCTTCTATCGAGAAGATGACGGTTCTGTCTGGATCGATCTGACCGATGAAGGGCTGGATAAAAAGATCCTGTTACGCAGTGATGGAACCTCGGTGTACATGACCCAGGATCTGGGTACTGCAGAAGATCGAAACCGTGATTTCTCGGCAAATCGGATGGTTTATGTCGTAGCAGATGAGCAGAACTACCACTTTCAGGTCCTTTTTGCCATTCTGAAAAAACTGGGTGCCGCTTATGCCGATGGGCTGTTTCATCTTTCTTATGGAATGGTCGAGCTACCAACTGGCCGAATGAAATCCAGGGAGGGGACTGTCGTGGACGCAGATGACCTCATCGCAGAAGTGATCCAGGAAGCCCGTAATGGTGCAGTGGAACGTGGTGAGTCGGAAGAGATTCCTGCAGACGAACTCAACGAGATCTATCGGAGGGTAGGATTGGCCGCTTTGAAATACCATATGATCAAGGTGAATCCGAAACGGAGGATGATCTTTGACCCTAAGGAATCTGTTGATCTTCAAGGGCATACAGGGCCGTATATCCAAAACGCGTATGTGCGGATCCAGTCGATCTTCCGAAAGGCAGGTCTCCCGCAAACGGGCGCATCTTTGGCTGGTTATCCATTACAAGCAGGGGAGAAAGAACTTTTATTGCTACTCAGTGAATACCCGACCCATCTCCAATCCGCAGCGGATCAATATGATCCTTCTCATGTGGCGAACTACGCTTATGCGGTGGCCAAAGCCTATCACAAGTTTTATCACGAGTATTCGGTTCTTCGAGCTGAATCTGACCTGGCAAAGGAGGTGCGATTGCATCTTTCTCAGGTCACAGGCAGAATATTAAAGGATGCTATGGAGTTGTTGGGTATGGAAATGCCGGACCGGATGTAAACCTGTCTGATTGATTTTCTGCATGCTCCCTGAATCTCCCTTATTTTTGCATTTCAAAACCACCAAGATGTCTGAGCCTCACGATACAGAATCCAATAATTTTCTTGAAGCCATTGTCGAAGCAGACCTGGCTGCAGGGAAACATGATGGTCGGTTACTGACCCGCTTTCCACCTGAGCCCAATGGCTATCTGCATATTGGTCATGCGACTTCGATCTGTCTCAATTTTGGCTTGGGTGTCAAATATGGGGGCAAAACCAATCTCCGCTTTGATGACACCAATCCATCAACAGAGGAAACGGAATATGTAGAGAGTATCCTGGAAGACATTCACTGGTTAGGGTTTAAGCCGGCAAGCATACACTATGCATCGGATTATTTCCCACAGCTCTATAAATTTGCTGTGGACCTGATTAAAAAAGGCTGCGCCTATGTGGATGATAGCAGTTCTGAAGAAATTGCCAGAATGAAAGGAACGCCAACGCAACCTGGCGTCAACAGTCCGTTTCGGACGAGGAGCATAGAGGAAAACCTGGACCTCTTTGAGAAGATGAAGAACGGAGAATTTCCTGAAGGGAGTCGGGTTCTTCGTGCAAAAGTGGATATGAGCTCCAACAATATGATCATGCGTGATCCATTGTTGTATCGGATCAAGTTTGCCCACCACCACAGAACCGAAAATGACTGGTGTATTTATCCCATGTACGACATGGCACATGGTCAGAGTGACAGTATTGAAAAGATCACCCATTCCATCTGTACCCTGGAGTTTGTACCACACCGGGAATTGTATGACTGGTTGATTGAGAAATTGGAAATCTATCCCTCCAAACAGTATGAGTTTGCGCGTCGAAATCTGAGTTATACCGTGGTGTCCAAGCGAAAACTTCTTCGCCTGGTCCAGGAGAACCATGTTCGTGGATGGGATGATCCGCGTATGCCGACCATTTCCGCGATGCGTCGCAGAGGATATACCGCTCTGGCCATTCGAGAATGGGCATTACGTGTTGGTATTGCAAAGCGAGAAAACCTGGTAGACCTTGGTCTTCTGGAGTTCTGTGTACGTGAAGATCTCAACCGTATCGCAACACGGGTGATGGCTGTGTTGAATCCTTTGAAAGTGACCATGACCAATTTTCCTGAAGAAAAGACGGAATGGCTCGAGACTGAAAATAACCCTGGCGATCCGGAAGCGGGCATTCGGTCATTGCCCTTTACCCGGACGTTGTGGATCGAGCAGGATGATTTTATGGAGGTGCCGCCGCCCAAATATTTCCGCTTGTCTCCCGGTGGTCTGGCCCGCCTGAAAAGTGCCTATATCATCCAGTGCGATGAAGTCATCAAGGATGAAGCTGGACAGGTGATTGAATTAAAGTGCACCTATTTTCCAGAATCAAAGAGTGGTGAAGATACCAGTGGGCTCAAGCCCAAGTCGACTATTCATTGGGTGTCCGCTGAACGGGCTGTCCGCGCCGAAGTACGGCTCTATGATCGACTGTTTACAGTTGAGAATCCGGGAGCAGATGAGCGTGATCTTCTGGACCTGATTGCCCCGGATTCACTGACGATATTGACAGACGCCTGGGTTGAACCAGCTTTGGCAGAAACAACACCGGGACATCAGTATCAATTCATGCGTCTCGGCTATTTTGCGACGGACCTGGACAGTACTCCGGAACATTTGGTGTTCAACCGGACGGTGACCCTGAAAGATACCTGGAAGAAAGTCTCTTCCAGGAGTTAGATTCATCCGTATTCCTCAGAGATGGAATGCGGTCTCATTTGGTATATTTGCACCACATGGAGCACGGCCGCGTCATCCTTTCCAGCAGACCCTTCCAGATGGCACTGGATCGCCTCTGTTACGCCTTGATCGAGAACTACGATGAATTCGAAGGTGCTTGCGTGATCGGGGTCCAGCCTCGTGGTGTATTATTGGCAGATCGCCTGGTTACCCGGCTGCATCAAATCCTGGGAAGCACAACTCTTCGTTACGGAAAACTGGATATAACCTTCTACCGGGATGACTTCCGTAAGCAGGGTAGGCCGTTGGTTGCCTCCCAGACGGTCCTCGACTTTCCCATTGAAGATCAACGTGTTATTCTGGTTGATGATGTGCTGTACACCGGCAGGACAATTCAGGCTGCGATGACTGCTTTAGGTGATTTTGGACGCCCGGCTACTGTCGAACTTCTGGCCCTGGTCGATCGTCGTTTCAATCGGCATTTGCCCATCAAGGCCAATTATGTGGGCATCCAGGTGGATGCCGTGGATGAAGCGTATGTGAAGGTTGACTGGGCCGATCAAGACGGAAATGACAGAATCCTCATCTATCCTCAAAAACAGGAGCAATCAGTATGAGTGAGTTACGCAGATTGAGTCAACCCCATTTACTCGGGATCCGCGATCTGACTCCCGAAGACATTCGATTGATATTTGACACAGCCGTTCAGTTTAAAGAGGTGTTGAACCGCCCTATTAAGAAAGTCCCTTCTCTGCGGGATACGACCATCGTCAATCTGTTTTTTGAGAACTCCACCCGGACCCGAATATCTTTTGAGCTGGCAGAAAAGCGGCTTTCTGCGGATATCGTCAATTTTTCAGCCTCCGCATCTTCTGTCAGCAAGGGCGAAACCCTGATCGATACGGTCAACAATATCCTCTCCATGAAAGTGGATATGGTGGTAATGCGACATCCGGCACCGGGTGCAGCCGAATTGTTGGCCAGGAAGATTAAAGCGACGATTATCAATGCCGGCGATGGTACTCATGAGCATCCCACCCAGGCACTGCTCGATGCGTTTTCCATGGAGGAAAAAGTGGGTAGTCTGAAAGGAAAACATGTGGCGATCATTGGCGATATCCTGCATTCCCGGGTAGCACTCAGCAATATCCTCTGCCTGACAAAGTTGGGGGCAAAAGTTCGTGTTTGTGGGCCGCCGACCCTCATTCCCAAATGGATTCACACCTTGGGTGTAGAAGTGTCTTATGACATTCGGGATACCTTGGAATGGGCGGATGTGGCCAACGTTCTGCGCATTCAACTCGAACGCCAGGATACGCGATACTTCCCATCTCTACGTGAATATGCACTGTATTTCGGGATCAACCGGGCTCTTTTGGAGGAGCTGGGGCAGGATGTGGTGATCATGCACCCCGGGCCGATCAATCGGGGGGTAGAGATTACCAGTGATGTCGCGGATTCCTCTCAATCCATTATCCTTCAGCAAGTCGAAAATGGAGTAGCCATCCGAATGGCCGTTTTATACCTGTTGGCACCACGTGCTCCTAACGTGTAGAATTTTGATGGATTCTATCATAAGCCAGGGAAAATCAATAGATTTAGGAAAAGTTCACGGGATGGGACGTATTGGAATTCTCGCTTTCTTCTTGCTTTTGGCCAATAGTACAATCGGTCAAAATTGCGACGCATTTATGGTTGAGGACCGAATGGTCCAAAACACTCAATATTTGCGATCTGAGAATATTCCGCTGGTGATCCGGTCAAACTTCACTTATTCCCTTGAATTGATCAACCGGGAGAAGGGGATCATGGCCAAGGTAAGCAGTAAAGGAGGTGAAATTCTGAACAAAGATGATGAAGTCATTTTCTGGGACCTGAATCAGGTCCGTCATTCCTATCGATTTGTCGAAATGGGCCAACGGTCTTCAGGCCAGATGAATACCTACGAAAACGTGCTCCTCCTTGACCTGGAGGCCATTCAGTGGCTGGCAGATTCGTACATCGAAAAAATCTATATCAAGAATTTTGTCAGCCACAAGATCTACCGGTATCTGTTGAATGAGAATCGGCGTGATGAGCTTCGCCAGATGGCCAAGTGTTTTCTACAGCGCCTGGATAAGTCCAAGGTGAATCCCGATATCGTCGCCGCAAAAGCACCTGAACCACCCGCTAAAACGCCAACAACTGATGCCGGTCCTGCGAAGACAACCAAACCTGCGATGCCCACTGCATCAGAAGATGCAGAGGTGAAGGCTTTGGCGACTGAATTATCGACCGTTAAGGCCGGATTGCGCAATGAAATTGATGAAGAACGAAAACGAGCGGATCAGGCTAAATATCAACTCCAGGATGATGTGCGCCGAAGTCACGAATTAGCAGAAGCTAAAAAGGCGGAGTTTGCCCAGGAAGTCCTGGTTGCGCGACAGCGAGCAGACGCAGAAATTGCCAAGATTCAAGCGGAACTAGCCGCTCAGGTCAAAAGTGCCCGGGAAAAGGCCGGAGAACAAATACAACTGATTCAGTTCAATGTCGAAGAGTCCAGAACCCTGGCGGCAAAAGAGGTTCAGGAGTCCAGGTTAGCAGCGGCACGGGAAGTTGCGGATGCACGAAAGGAAGCCGCGAACAGGATTGTCGAAATTGAAAAGAACCTTGAATTGACGCGACTCGAGTATGCTGATGAGATCGCAAGTGCCCGTGAGAGTTCTGTTGCAGAATTAGACCAAATCCGTGCGGAGGCAGCAGAATCGATCAAAGTAGCCCGTGCAACGGCCAAGGACCAGCAGAATCGTTCTGTTGAAGATGTTGTGGATTCAAAGAAATCATCGGCAAACCAAATTCTGGCCATCCAGGAAGAGACTGCTCGTAAAGTGGCTGAAATTCGGGAGGCAGCAGTAATTGAGAAGCAAAGGGCCAGCAATGAGTTGGCAGAATACAGAAGAAAGCTGGCTCAGGACAGAGCAGTGCTAGCTGAGGGGAATTCTTCAGAGATCGCTGAAACCAGGGCAGCCTCTGCTCGGGAAAAGGAGGCATTGGCGATGCAAGTAGCAGAAGCGAGAACAGCGGCGGCCCAACGTATTGACGAGATCCAAATGTCAGTCGTCAAAGAAGAAAAACGTATTCAGAATCGGGTAGATAGTGTCCGCCAGGCCGTCAATGATGAGATGATCGCATTGGTTTCCAAATCGGAATCAGCACGTCAGGAAGCCGCAAAACAGGTGAATCAGGCCAAGGCAAAAGCGGCTACCGATATTGCCTCTGCTCAGGAATCCAGCCAATCCAGAATTCAGCAGATTCGAAATGACATGCAACGGGATATGGCATTGATTCAAGAACGACTTGATTCAATCCGCAAAGTGAGTGAATCGGAAGTCTTGCGCATTCGAGAGTTTACGGCGAGTGAATTGAATGCCTCAAAAGATGTTCTGGAAAAAGCCAGACTCGCCCAGGCACAAGAGGTTCAGCTGGCCAAGGAACGTGCCAGTGCTCGCATTCAGGAAGCACAGACCGAGGCTCAACAGCGAGTGGCGGCTATCAATGAAGCAGAATCTCGCCAAAAACAGGAGTTTGCCAGTTCTGTCGCGGAGGCAAAAGAGAAAGCCACTTCAAGAACCCAGGAGCTCAACCAGAACCTGGAAGCCGAACTGAAGACCTTGAGGGCAGATGCCGATAAAGCTCAGGAAGCCACGATTAAAGATCTCCAGATGACCCGCGAAAAGGTCAATGCAGAAATACTCAAAGCCCGTGAAGAAAGTGCGCGATTGATCGGTGAGTTACGTCAATCAGAAGTTCGAGAACGGCAGGCGTTGGCAGAATCCATTGCAGGCTACAAAAAGGTGTCTGCTGATTCTTTAAACCAGATCCAGCGACGGTTGTCGGAAGAGGTGCGAAAGGTCAGAGAGCAATCCGCCAAAGAAGAACAAGATGCTGCTGCTGCAGTGATTGCAGCCCGACAAAAGTCTGCTTCTGAAATACAGATCGCAAAGGAACAGGCAGCATTAGAAGTTCGGGAGGTTCGGGAAAGAGCCAACAAAGAAAAACTGGCTTTAGATTCAGAGCTGTTGGCGGAACGGGAGCGTTCTGCCCGGGAGATTGCCAAGACAAATGAAGAGGCGATCATGGAAGTCAGTGCTGTCCGTGAGCAATCCAAGAAAGCGATTGCAGCGAATGAAGTGGAACGTGACAACCGAATCCAGGAATCTCAGCAAGAGGTGAAAGCTGCTCGCGAGGAAGCCGCAAAGCAGGTGGCTCGTGCACGGGAGGACATGAATCAAATGGTCGAGAAGTATCGCACCGAATCTGGGGCCTTGAAGGTGAAATATCTTCAGGAGGCAGAGGAGGTGCGTAAGCGGACCAATGAGGAGATCACCAAAGCTCACGATGAAACCTCTAAAGCGATCTACGAGGCGCGAAAGATCGCGAGTGAAGAGATCAGTCAGATCAAGCAGGAGGCTGCCAGGGAGATCGGAGAAGTCCGGCGTACTATCGCCGACTTGACCAAGGAGAAAGCCGCACTGGAAGCAGAGTTGAAGAACCTCAAAGAGGAACGGGAGAAACTGCGAAACACACCGGCTAAAAAGTAATGAAAGAAGCCTCTTCTCCGTTAACAAAACCCTAAAGCCTTCGCATCATTTGCAGACATGTTCAATTCATGTCATTTTTGCCTTTCCCTTAAGGACCACTTTATGTTGAAAAGACTATCCCTTCTCGCTATCTTATGCAGCCTTTCATTGACCCTTTTTGCTCAAAAAGGGTATCACATCAAGCTGAATGTAGAAAATTACCCCCATGATACCCTCTATCTGGGCTTCTACTATGGGGATAAGCAATACCTGAAGGATACGGCCATCCTTCAGAAAGGCAAATTTGTTTTTGACGGGGACGAGGAATTGGCTCCGGGGATGTACCTCATACTGCTTCAGCCGGACAACAGCTTTGTCCAGTTAAATATCAACCGTGGCAAGCAGGAGATGGATCTCAAATTTGATGCAAAGGATCCGGTCAGCACCTTCTCCATTAAGGGAGATAAGGATAATCAGGCATTCTACGAATATATCCGTTACCTCAACAATAAACGACCAGAAGCAGATGCCCTCCGTGCACAAATGGACGCTCCGGATGTGAGCGAAGATCAAAAGAAAGAACTTGAATCCAAGTTGGTGAAGATCAATGAACAGGTCAAATCCTTTCAGGATAAGATGATCAAAGAGCATCGGGGAACGATGACAGCTGCGTTGATCTCATCCTTCCAGGAAATGGTCATCCCCGAATTTGAAGGTGAAGAGCGTGAGGTTCAGGTGCAGAAGTATCATTACTTCATGGAGCACTATTTTGACGGTATTGACTTTTCTGATGAACGCATGATCCGGAGCTCATTCTTCTTTGCCAAGGTCAACGATTATGTGCAAAAGCATACGGTTCAAATACCGGATTCGCTCATTCAGGCTGTAGATCATGTGTTGGGGAAATGCAAGGATAATGAGGAGGCATTCAAATTCTTCCTGGTCCATTTTGTCAATGTGTATGCAAAGTCTAACATCATCGGAATGGATGCTGTTTATGTCCACATCGTGGATGAGTATTACGCCAAAGGAGTAGCGCCCTGGGTCGATGAAGAGCAGCTCAATAAGATGGTTAAAAATGCCGAATCCCTTCGGCCAATCCTGATCGGTAAGATCGCTCCGGATATCAAAATGCAGAAGCGGGATGGGACAAAGATTTCACTTCACGACATCGAATCACCTTTCACAGTCCTCTTTTTCTGGGCACCGGATTGTGGCCACTGTCAAAAGTCCATGCCTAAGATTATTGAGTTCTACAACAAGTTCAAGGACAAGGGTGTAGAGATGTTCTCTGTGTGTACCAAAGTGACAGATAAGGTACCCGACTGCTGGAAAATGGTGGACGAAAATGGCATGGACATCTGGATCAATGTCGTCGATCCTTACCTGCTGTCCAAGTTCAGTACTATCTATGATATCCGTTCAACGCCTCAGATTTTCATTCTGGATGAGAAGAAAGAGATCCTGCTGAAGCGACTGGCTTCCGAGCAGTTGGAAAGCGTCATGGAGGAGCTGCTGAACCGGAAGAATCAGATTGATGAACAATTGAAAGATTAAGTCCAGGAGACCCATTCGTGATCGTAGCCGGGAGTGGCGTTAATTACCGTCCTTCTTTTTTTTGAGGGGGTCCCAATTCTTCAGCTTTTCCTTGATCTTATCCGCTTCCTCCTTGGCTTTGTCACCGCCAATCTCTTCGATCTTTTTCCCAACTTCCTTTCCAAGGACTTCTTCCGCCTTTTTAGCAGCTTCGGCTTTGGCTTTGGCCAGAGTGGTATCGATTTTCTGATTTGCCTGCTTCTTTAGAGAGTCCAGCTTTTCCTGCGCTTGTCGGGAAGCTTCATTTTTGACTTCATCAACTTTCTTCCGGCCTACACGCTCCAGAGAGTCCTTGATTTGCTTGGTGATCACACCAGCCTGTTCTTGCAACTGATCGCCAACTGTAGACTCCCCATCTGTACCCAGAAGTTGAACACCATAGGTGGGTGATTTTATTGTGCCACCCATTTTGACCAGTACATTGACATATTCACCTGCAGAAACCGGTATACCCTTTTTTGCAGCCTCGGATTCCAACCATTTGAGCCCAGAATTTGCAGAAGATGTAATGGCACTCTTTTCCATGAGTTTTCGCGGAATCCGAGCCTTGACATGGTAATTCATGTCCTGTGTTAAACTGTGTGAGCCTCCGATAACCATGGCAATACCCTGAGTCGTATAGTCGAAGTCTTTCAGTTCTACAATTCCATTCTTGACCTCAAACCAGTTCTTGGTCCCTTTGAGGTCAAGGGTTTTCAACTCCTTGACATTCAGTTTTTCGGCAAGGCCTTCCACCGGTTTGAACCCTTTGATCAAGCTGTTGAAGGTCTCCAGGAAACCGGCAACTTCCAAAGTGGATAGATCCGGGGTCATACCCTTGCCCAGCAGTCCATCCATGACCATATTTGACGAAAAGGTACCCTGGATGTATTGACCTATCGGGGCCAGGGCCTGGAAACTGTTGAATTTGGCAAAGACCTGTTGGAAGTCCAGTTGTTGGAGGTCATATTTGAAATGGAAGACGGGCTTGTCAATGTCTTGGGTATTATATGATCCAGCCGCAGCCAGTTTGCCTCCCAATCCATCGGCCTCAAACTGACTGAGTCGAGCTTCTTCATTCGAAATGTCAATTTGCGCTTTAACCTTTCGAAGGTCAAGATCCGTGTAGATCAGATGATCGATGTTAGCAGTAGCCGTCAGGTTGACCCCTGCCGGGACAGGAATCGTTGAAAATGCAGCATTCTCCTGAGTTGTCGGCGCCTCCTCCTCAGTCATGAATTGATTGAGATTGAATACGCGGGAATCCAGGTGTACATTTCCTTGCAGAACGGCCTTGTCGGCCAGCCAGTCTAAAGCATTTTCTATTTGACCTTTCAGGCGAAAATCAGATTCTCCGATCACCCCGGAAAGCTCTGTTACATCAATTGTTGTCGGTCCGGCTTTGCCGATAAGTCTCATATTGGATAGGGTCATATCATTGGCGACCAATCGGGAGATAGTGGCATCTACTCCGAGATCGAACTGCTCCACTGGAAGGACAACTTCGTCAGAGGATGGAGTGACAGCAGTCGGAGCGTCAGTCACGTTTTCGCCTTGCCATTCATCCAGATCTAAGAGGGAGCTGACCAATTGGATACGACCCTTAAGGGTACGATCCGGATGAAGAACAGCCAGGATATTGTCAAATCGTGCCTGTAAGGCGAGGTCACTTTTGCCGGCCTGAATGCGAAAATCGGTGGCCTCCACAGCCTGGGGAGAGAATTGCAATTCCCCTTTGGAAATTCGGATGGAGGGCTGTCCTGTAGTTTGATACGCCATGTCCTGGATCGAAGCAGAACCATGGAGATCAACCTGATCGGCACGACTGGCGTCCAGGTCTGACATTCGGGCTTTCACTCCGACATCCATGGCAATACGGCCAGAGAAGGTAGTCGCCTCAACAGGGAATGCCTGTTTGACGGCACTCAAGTCCAATACACCCTGAACTTGTGCATCTACACGCGGGTCGGTCATGATCTCTGTGGCGGCAAACCTTCCCTGAATACCCTGATCTTTGATCTTCAGGCGAAAAGTCGGAATATCAACCTTCAATTCAGCGAGTGAAGAGCCCGGTTGGTCCAGATGTATCTCTGCCTGAATGTCATCAATCGGAACTGGCAGCCCAGGATATTGAATGCGACCATCCTTCAGAAGGGTGTTAAATGAAAATGCCGGGAAGCTGTTTTCGTTGTACGTGCCTTTCATCCAGGCATCCAGGGTGAACGTTCCTTCAGATTGCAGACCGGCATAATCTGCAGTATATGCACCAGGAATCATCGACCAGATATGCTTCAAATCGGATTGCGGACTGGTCAAGGATAGATCGATAAGGATATCGGAACCTGGCATTTCGATTGAACCCTGGCCAACTAATTGCAATTCGTTCAGGGTCATTGTGTTATCGGCAAATGCAAAGCGCATTTTATCCAGATCAATATCCAGTTGGGCATCCATGAGTGATCGGACATTTGTAAAATAGTCCACTCCGTCATATCGCAAATTCATCGAGTCGACCTTTGTTGTTGTGGACAGTTGGAACCGACTTTGGGTAAAATCGCCTTTGCCGGTATGATCGAAACCGTTCAGGCTGAAAACCAGCGGCATCGTCCTGTCCTCGTAACGCAAGAGACCATTGCTCAGGGCGTAAGCCTGCAGTGCCCCCTGGATCGCAGAGCCAGCTTCAGGGTTTTCTGAGGCTGTAGAATCCGGAAGAGTGATATCATAATTCGCCTTGCCGTTCTCCAGGATCAGCACCTGGATCTGCGGGTTGGTCAGATTCAATTCCTGTATCCGCAGGGGCGCATCTTTTTGGAAGAGATCCCAAACAGAAACAGCAACTTCTGCAGATTTGCATTTGAGGAGAGGATATCCTGCAAATTCATTTTGCCCGATGATCGACAGATCATCAATTCGAACAGAGAGTTTTGGAAACTGACGAAAAAGGCTGAGATCGATGTCAGAGAAGTCCAATGTGGCCAGGAGGTTGTGATTGGCCTCTTCCCGAATGACGGCAAGAACATCATCCTTATATATACGAGGCAGCATGACCGCCGCGAGTAGAAACAGACCGATCAGGCCGAAAATGGAGATGAGGGAGATTTTCAGGAATCGCATAGATGAGGGTTGTCGACGATATAACACATAACTTTGCTGCAAAGGTGCAAGTTCCAAGTCTTTTCTTATCCATAACGTATGTCTTCCAACACTTCTTACGACCTCCCTGTACATTTTGTCGATCAACCTGATCAATTAGCGGCTCTGTGGGAGCGCCTTGATCAGCTGGATTGGTTTGGTTTCGATACGGAATTCATTGGTGAACGACGAGACATTCCATTGATCTGCCTGATTCAAGTCATCACGGAGGAAGCGATTTATTTGATCGACCCGTTGCACGTAAAAGGTTGGGAAAAACTGGGTACATATATCGCTTCTGAACGGATTCTCAAGTTGACTCATGCGGGAGAGAATGATTACCGGCTCTTATTTCAATTACTCAATGTGCTACCCCGGAATATTTTTGATCTCCAGGTAGCCGTTTCTTTTCTGGGTATCCGCTATCCTTCGTCTTTGTCCAACATCTTGTCGGAAGTCTTGAATCAACCCACTTCGAAAGGCTTTACGATCGCAGATTGGACCATTCGGCCATTGCCCTCAAAAATGCAACGCTATGCAGTTGAGGATGTTAAATTTCTATGGGTCTTGTATGATAAGGTGCGAATAGAATTAGAGGAAATGGGTCGGTATACCTGGGTAAGGGATGAAATGAAGGCTTGGGAAGATGCAGACTTTTACACCCCGGATCCCCTCAAAAAATTATTGCATCAACGAGCGATAGCGGGTTTTCAAGAACAGGAAAAGGTCTTCATGCTCCGTTTGGCCTTGTGGCGGATCGAAGAAGCGAAGACATCCGGTCAAAAAGAAGAGGAAGTTCTCTCCAACAAACAGGTAGTTGAAATTGCCCGTGCGATTCACTCAGGGGCAGAGGCCCTGTTCAGAAGCCGGATACTCCCAAAGGCATTTATACGCAATTATGTGGATCAGTTGATGAGTTGGTATCAGGACACACCCTCTGTACAGGAGCTTAAATTGGTGTATCAGTACACCCCGAAAGATGCTGTGGATCCGGTCAATGAAGCTCATGCCATGCTGATTTATCAAGTGCTGCAGATCTATTGCATGGAAGAATCCATGGCAGTGGATATGGTGATGTCACCCACGGAGATGAAACGATACAGGATGTTCTCTGATTATCAAGCCCCCATCTTTGACAATGGATGGCGATCGGAGTTTTTACCCTTATCCGTCCGCCATCTGCTTGAAAACCGAATGGACCTGACACTGGCCGTCCAGGAAAATGGATTATTACTGACGACATCATGATAGGACAAGCGGTGCTGATCGTTGAGAAACTTTCTGTGGATATTCTGCGGACAGGACAACGATTACCCGTACTCCGGAATATTGATCTGACGATTCGGGCTGGAGAGATTCATGCGTTGATCGGTGCGTCCGGATCTGGAAAGTCCACACTGGTGATGATCATTTCGGGGATCCTGCCCAGGGATCAATATGAGATTCGATCAGGGCATATCTGGTTTGAAGGCAAGGAAGGACGCAATGACCTTCTGGCATTGGATTGGACAACCAGGCAGCAGCTGACGGGTCATCGGATCAATATGATCTATCAAGAGCCATCTACGGCATTCAATCCCGTGCATAAGATCGGTGAGCAATTGATGGAAACTGCTCAAAAGCCTCTTGAAAAGGACTTGCTCCAGGCTCAGGCCATATCTCTTGGGCTTGATCCGGCAGACCTGTGGGATCGGTATCCATGGCAACTTTCCGGTGGCCAGCAGCAACGCTTTCTGCTTGCACGAGCATTGGTCATGACAACCAGATCTGGATCTGAAGCGGATGAACCAACCTCAGCGACTTTACCATCAACATCAACGTGAGTTTTTACGTGATTTGAAACGCGCTACTTCCAGAGTTGGAGGATCAGGGTGCTCCTTGTTTCCTATGACCGATCCCTGGTCAGCCAGGTTGCCGATAACGTCACAGAAATCGAGGGTGGAGAGATCCGCCAGGCAAACGTTCACCTGAGTCGAGATAAGTTAACTGCTCCGGGACACAACTCGGCACCAGGTCAAAAAAGCAATGGGACTGAACAAAAGCCAACCCAAGATAGACTTCTGGCCATACACCATCTGAAGGCAGGCTACACCGCAGGTGTCCCCATCTTGAAGGATATTCAAATGGAAATTCATGCTGGGGAGTTGATCGGTGTTGCCGGAAGTTCCGGGTCTGGAAAATCGAGCCTGCTGAGAAGTATATTAGGTTTGATGTCCTGGCAAACGGGATCAGTTGAACCGGCGATATCGCTAGCAAAAGGAATACAAGGCGTTCAGTTGGTTTATCAGGATCCGGGTCGTTCGCTCAATCCGGTTATGACAATGCACCAAACAATGATGGAATGGGCAGAGGCGACAGGCCCTGAGGCAATGGATGAGCTTCCCCGGATTTTAAAGGAAGTGGGATTGGACGCAGAGATGTTGGACCGGTTGCCCCATATGTTCTCAGGGGGCCAGCGCCAGCGGATGGCCATTGCCAGAGCATTGTTGACCCGACCGGCGATACTGCTTGCGGATGAGCCTTTCTCCAATCTGGATGCGCCTCTTCGGGACCAGATAATGCAGCTCTTTCAAAACCTGGTTCGGGATAGGCAAATGGGCGTAGTGGTCGTTGCACATGATCTGCCTCGTTTGGAACGATACTGCGACAGAATCCTGCTTCTGCAGGATGGACTTATTCGATGGGAAGGAACAGGCGATCAATTAGAGAGACAACGCGACAAGTGGATCCTCGAATTGCGTGCTTTGCCCCATGAATAGGGTATTAAAATAATGTTAATTGCCGATTCTTCAAGTAACTCAATACAAAGAATTGTATATTTGATCACATGATGATACGAGCAGCCAAGAAATATGCCGTCCAATGGGCTCTACTTCTGATACTGGGTATCAGCGTAGCGATTTTGACGACCAGCATGCTGCCTTCAAATCATCTCGTTGCACAAGTGGAAATTGCGGAAATACCACTTCAGGAAAGTGAGCAAACCAGAACTTTTAGCCCCGAATCTTTGATTCTATCTGCAGCCAAGGCGATCATTCACGCCCTTCTTCCTTCCTCTTGATTTGAATTCTTTGCGGGTTCTTTCCAACAGGTGAATTACTTCACCTGGTTTCTCTTTTTCAAATAACGCGTTATACCAGCTACACTCATCCATGGTGGATTTGCCAGATCGTATTGATCTTGCAGTGCTTCTGGCATTTCTTCAGGGTAGAAATCCTTATGGATGAACGTCATGAAGTCTTCGGTGAGAGCCGACAGATCATCTAGAGAAGGTTTTGATTCGAAGTAGGCCACCCATTGTGCCAGTGAGCGTTCCAGTTCATCCAGATGGGTATTGATGTTTAGGATCGGACCAAAATGTGTTAAGACGAGTTCATCCATGTTCAGTCCCCGTATTTTCTGGATGGATTTCATCCAGTCTTCCCATTGAAATTCAGGAGGAGGACAGGGCGGTGCAACCAAACCGTTATGGATGTGGATTCCGCCAACATCGCCTGTAAACAGGGTGGTTTCACATTGCCAGGCGATATGATGTACCGCATGACCAGGGGTATGATGAGCCGTAAATGTCTGGTTGCCCAGGAGTAGCTGTTCTCCATCCTGAACGATATGCACTTGTGACTCAGGAATAGGCTGGATGTCACCCCAAAGCGTGTCCATTTGATCCTGATAGATCCGTTTGGCGGAGGCAACCAGTTTCCCGGGGTCAATAATGTGAGGAGCACCCGCTGGATGGACATGAATGGTTGCGCCTTCCCGGGCCAATGCCCAGGCGGCTCCGGCATGATCCAGATGAATATGTGTCAATAGGACATGATCTATATCCGCTGGAGTGAGGTCATGTTCCTTCAATCCGTTGACAAGATGAGGCCAACAGGAATGAGGTCCGGATTCAACCAAAGCCCAGGAACCACCCAGATCAATTAAGAAGGAGCCGATCACATGTGGCATCCCTTGAAATTGAAGGTCGATTATCTTGTACATGATGTATCTTATTCAGTTGAAGTTCTGGAGATCTGTCCCACGGTGCCTTGTGGCCAGTTCATTCCATTCAGAAAGTCGAGTACGGGTACCCGTTTCCGACCCTCCATTTGTAATTCTGTTGGAATCAGCCACCCGTCACAGGCGGCTATTCGGAGAGATTTGTTGACCAATACTATCGTCCCCGGAGGGGCTGTTGGCGGATCTTCAGCGACATGGGCCGCATGAATTTTAACGATTTTATTTTCCAGGATAAACCAGGCGGAGGGGTAGGGGTTCATGCCACGTACCCAGTTGGCCAGTTTTTGCACAGGCCATTGAAAGTCCAATTGTGCGGTTTCTGGAAAGATCTTGGGGGCATGGGATACCAGGTTTGCCTGTTGTGGTCGGAGTTGGATCGTTCCCGATCGGATTAGGTTCATTGCCCGAGATAAAGCTCTCGATCCGATCTGCATCATTCGAGCGTATACCTCGCCAGTAGTCTCCTTGGCATGTATCGCCATCCGTTCCTGATAGAGGAGGTCTCCCGTATCAATGGCGTGTTGGAGAAAGAAAATGGTGACCCCGGTTTCTTTTTCGCCATTGAGGACGGCCCAGTGTATGGGTGCTGCCGCCCCCCGGTATGCGGGTAGTAAACTTCCGTGAAGATTGACAGTGCCAAGTGGTGGCATCTTCCAAACGACTTCCGGCAGCATACGAAAGGCAACGACTACAAACAGATCTGCCTGCCACTCCTTCAGGGCTTCAAGGAAGGAAGGGTTTCGCAGTTTCTCAGGTTGAAGAATGGGGATGTTGAGGGCCATCGCCCGGTCTTTCACCGCTGAGGTGATCACGGTTGAACGCCCACGACCGCCAATCTTATCTGTGGCTGTGACCACACCCACCACAGAAAATCCGGACTGGACAAGTTGATCCAGTGAAGCCACGGCGAATTCGGGTGTTCCCATGAAAACGATTCGCAAAGCCTTGTTATTCAGTTCCCGATCCATAGCCACATACTGACGAGTGAAGGTAACCAATCAGCTGATTCTACTGGGCTCCCAGAGTTCAGGAAAGGTTGATTCCATTTTCAGGACCAGCCCATGCAAACACTTTTGCTACACGTCTGTTTCATTGGCTGGACCACTTGAAACCTGTAGTTTCGTGGACTTGAATAAAACGAATGGAAGCACGAACATTTTTAGAAGATCTCCGACAACGCGTTCCTGCAGAATCACTTGCTGACTATGTAGGTAAAATTTCGTTTGACCTGGCCGGAGACAAGGGCGGTCAATATACCCTCATCATTTCAGAGACAGGAGTACTTGTAGATGATGGACTTCATGACGATGCACATTGTGGTTTGGAAGCGACATTTGAAACACTCATCAAGGTGGTTCGAAAAGAAGAAAATGTGCTGATGGCCATGATGATGGGAAAATTGAAGGTGCGAAACCAGGAAATGATCCGATACGCCAAAATATTGGGTTTCATGTGATTGAATTACCAGCGACGCACCCAGACAAGGCGTCCAATTCGGTATGATTTTCGACATATATGGATCAGGTAGGTCTGTCAAACGACCTCTAAACCGGCATATTTGTCCCAATTTGTCTTTTACCCGCAGCAGGACCCCGATGATTGCGGGGTGTCCGTGCTTCGCATGGTCGCACGTTACCATGGACTTTCAGTTTCTGCACAACGGATTCGAGAGGCATCTGGTGTGCCCTATGGCGAGCTGAGTCTGCTTGCCCTGAGTCGGGCTGCAGAATCTTTAGGGCTGAATACTTTATCGGTACTCTTGTCAACGGAAGAATTGGATCAGTTGATCCAGCTACCCGCCATTGCACATACTCAGGGTCAGCATTATGTGCTCATAGAAAAGATCACCTCACGGGACGTTTATCTATCAGATCCCGCGTATGGGCGATATGCGATCAGTAAAAAGCAGTTTCAGGAGCGATGGGGAGACCAGGGGAAAGGCATTCTGCTGGCATTAGAACCCGGAACGGGATTTCAGGTCTCACTATCCGAAGAAGAACTCCCCTCTAGTCGCCATTTCACCTTGCCGAAGCTCGATACCAAGACCTTAGGTCTGGTACTTGTTGAATGTGTACTTCTGCTCGTGTTTTTGCAATTATTCAGCGCCTTGAGCTCGTTGCGTGATTTGCCGATCTCTTCAATTGCGATTATTGGTGGTTTTTGTTTGGTGACGTGGGGCAGTTATGCTCTTCTTCGGGATCACTGGGCGAAATGGTTGAATGGCTGTTGCGAACGCTGGCTCTCAAGTCAGGATCAACGAAATGAAACCACGTTTCTTCAACGAGTGGACATCGATGGTGATGTTGATGGAGCATTGCATTGGATCGCTAAACGAGAATCCAGATCATTCCTGTTTCAACGTGCCCGTCAGCACTTGATTGGCATCCGAGCCGGATGGTTGACCATGTTTATTGGCATCTATCTGTTTTGGCAATTTTGGCTTGCCGGGGCACTCTTTATATTGACGATTGGCGGCCTATGGTTGTGGATGATCCAACAGAGAAAGCATACTCTAGGTCAGTTGGTACTGGCCTTTGAACGGACAATAGGACATCATTTGCACTCCTGGGAGAACGAGATGGGTATTGAATGGAGGATGGAGACACCCCAACAGCTTTATGAACATGCCGATCAAGGCAGTCAACCTGAAAAGTGGATTGGCCTGTATTGGCTGCTCCCACTTGGCTGGCTGCTGGTACTAGTCTTGGGCTCTCAACTCTTGGATGGGGTTGATTTTACGCTTGATGGACTCGCATTGACTGGAATTTTGGGGTTCTATACCCTGAGGCAATGGATAAGAGGGCGTCAGGCAGGTCTGGTGGAAAATATGCTTCTGCCCGGATATGAAGGGCTGGAGATAGTGCCTACGATGCCGAGACCAGACTGGCTGGAAGATGGACTTCGGCTGTTATCCGGCAGTGCAGGTATTGACTCAGGGGATCAACATTCATTGCATCTGCCTGGTGGTGCTGCAGTCCTGATTTACGGAGAAGAGAATTCAGCTCGGACGCTGGTCTTGCATCAATTGGCTGGAAATGTCTCAGGAGAAGATAGACAGCTGGCGTCAATGTCTAAAGTGTTCGACAAAAAGGCTCTCAATCATTGGCGTGCACAGCGCATGGTCATTCGACATACCAGCGTCCTACCAGTTGCACCTGTCGGGGCGATCATTACTGGACGATCAGAATTTGAGGATGGGGAATCATCTTTGATCGATGCATTAGAGGGTAGTTTGTTGACGGATATTGTTCAGGCATGGCCAGATGGATTGCAAACTGTTCTGAGCAATCAAGTTGTGCGAAATCATTCCCTTTCTCATCAGATATTGATAGCACGAGCGCTCTATCTTCAGCCAGAATGGTTGATTGTGGATGAAGTGTTTCGACACCTGGATCCATTTCGGGAGCAGGTGATCCTGGAGAATGTCGTTCATGCACGACAAGGAATGAATACCATCCTGTTCAGTCGCCGGCTGGAAATGACAGGGTTGGTTGATTGGATTATTCATCTTCGAGATGGAGTCGTAATTGAAGAAGGATCATTGCCTGATTTGTTGAGAGATGAAGGTTATCTTTACTCCTTGATTACCAAGCACATAAAGCTATTTGTATTCAATTGTATTTGCCTTATTTAATCAACTCCTTATGACCCGGACTTCCTGGTCTTCTTCCTGGTCTTTTACCCGTTGGATAACCTTCATCGGGCTGTTGGGGGTGGCCATCTATCTGGCGTCGCTTCCATTGGCTATGGAGCAACAATGGACATGTACACTGGCTTTGGAAAAAGGCCTTTCGGACTCGGTCATCATCCCTGTCAAGCACACCTTGATCCAGGATGGGCATTCAGTTTCCACGGGCCAAGTGGTTGGATATCGCCTTTCTTCCGAGCAACAAGGACTCCTGGAAAGCATTCGTGAATCAGCCGCCTCAGCATCTCCGGAGCAAGTCCAGATGGTATCCATTCTGCAAAGTGCAGACCAGCTGTCAAGCGGACCCACACTGGATTGGATTCAGAAGCATGTCAGCCTGAAGAAGAGGGGTAGATCTGGGCAGAAGAGAAATGTGACCCCTGGCGCCTTCCTGGATCGCAGGAGGGCCCTCCAGGTAGTTGAGGATTCATTGGCCATCATGAGGAAACTGATGTTGGATAGCGGTATAAGTGGAGGTAGCCTTTCGCAACGGACGAATATTGCCGACCTTGAACGAAGGCAAATGTTCATCCATCAGGAGATTAGCATCTTGATCAAAGCATCTGATCACAACAACATGCCAAGCGAAGAATCAAGTGAGGTCCAGTGGACGGCTCCCTTATCAGACCTGGCAGGCATCGCTCAGCAAGAGCTTTCGGCGGGTGAGGTTGTGTCCAATACTAGTGGAATCCTGGCGTGGATCTATTCGAATGATCGCTACATCGTTGGTTTTCAAATATTGAAATCGGGGGATAGCTACGCATTGTTGACCGTCCCCAAGGGACATCAAGAAGCAATGTTTGAAGGGCAGAGATTCACATTCTACTCAATGGGTCAAGTAGAAACAGTCGACACGAACTCTTGGGAAGGCATTGTCATTGGATTGGCCACACCCGGGAACACAGCCATGTGGTATGTGCAAATGGACGATCTTCAGAATGACAGACAAGGGCCAGTAACCCTTCGGGGGCGGTTCGTACCAACCGACCTGAAAAAGCCTCAAACACTGGCGGATGTATTGTTCTCCCGACGATTATAGGTGGATCACTTCGCCATAGGCTGCGGCAGCAGCTTCCATGACAGCTTCACTCATAGTCGGATGAGGGTGGATTGTTTTGATAATCTCATGGCCGGTTGTCTCCAGTTTCCGGGCAGCAACCACTTCAGCGATCATCTCTGTGACATTGCTTCCGATCATATGGGCACCTAAAAGTTCTCCATATTTTGCATCAAATATCACTTTAACAAAACCCTCCTTAGCTCCTGAAGCACTGGCCTTTCCAGATGCAGAGAATGGAAATTTGCCCACCTTGATTTCCAGACCTGCAGCCTTGGCATCTTCTTCGGTCATGCCGACCGAAGCAACCTCCGGGCTGCAATACGTACAGGATGGAATATTCGAGTAATCAATCGGTTCTACATGCTGGCCGGCGATTTTCTCGACACAAAGAATGCCTTCTGCGCTGGCAACGTGCGCCAGAGCGTGGCCTGTACTACATCGCCGATAGCGTATACACCAGGTATATTGGTTTGATACACTCATCCACCAGGATCATTCCGCGATCAGTTTTAATGCCGAGTTCTTCTAATCCAATCTTCTCCGTATTGGGCGTCACTCCGGCTGCAGAAAGCACGACATCGCACTCCAGGACTTGAACCGAACCATCTTTCCTGCTTTTCACGGTGACCTTGCATGTTTTGCCGGAAGTGTCGACAGTTTCTACTGAGCTGTTGCCCAGTACCTGAATACCTTTTTTCTTGAAGATCTTACCCAATTCCTTGGAAATATCAGCATCCTCTCGGGGGACCAGGCCATTTTCCATAAACTCGACGATGGTCACTTCTGTACCGATGCTGTGGTAGAAATAGGCAAATTCAACGCCGATAGCTCCGGCACCAACAACCACCATTTTGGCAGGTTGCTTGGGGAGGCTCATCGCCTTGCGGTATTCGATAATCTTTTCACCGTCAATCTTTAGATTAGGCAATTCCTTCGCTCGGCCTCCTGTGGCGATGATGATATGAGGAGCGTCATAAGTGGTTTTTTTGCCATCCTTATCCGTCACTTCAACTTTTTTTCCCCGGATCAGGCGCCCTTCTCCATCGATGATGGTGATCTTGTTTTTCCGGAAAAGAAACTGAATACCCTTACTCATTCCATCGGCGACACCACGTGAGCGTTGGATCATTTTTCCAAAATCAGCTTTTGCATCGCTCACGGTGATACCATATTCTGATGAATGGTTGATGTATTCAAAGACCTGTGCACTTTTCAGCAACGCTTTTGTCGGGATGCAACCCCAATTCAAACAAATTCCACCGAGTGATTCGCGTTCGACAACAGCGACATTCATTCCTAGTTGGGATGCTCGGATCGCTGCAACATAGCCCCCGGGGCCGCTACCGATAACAATGAGATCATATTGCATATTCAAAACAGATTTGGAGTGGCCGCAAATATAGGATGAAATGACCGGATCATCGAATGGAGTGAACTTCGTCATTTCAGCATGAGAGAACCGAAATAGAGGGTTAATTTTGTGTATTCGTATGAATAAATCATCAACACAATCTTTTCAACCATGGGAACCGCGGTTATGAATAAGACCATCAGCCTGGACCATCTCATGTCTTGGGTGACCCAGACAAACCCAAATGAGCCAGAATTTCATCAGGCTGTACATGAATTTGCAGAAGCCGTCATTCCATTTATCCAGCACGAAAAAAAGTATCAGGATATGAATCTGCTCCAACGAATGGTTGAGCCAGATCGCGTCCTGAGCTTTCGAGTGACTTGGGTGGATGACAAGGGGCAAGTTCAGGTAAACAAGGGGTATCGTGTTCAATTCAATAATGCGATCGGGCCATATAAAGGCGGATTGAGATTTCACCCTTCTGTCAACTTGAGCATTTTGAAATTTCTCGGGTTTGAGCAAGTGTTCAAAAACAGTTTGACCACCTTGCCCATGGGTGGCGGTAAGGGCGGTTCTAATTTCGACCCGAAAGGAAAATCGGATGGTGAGGTCATGCGCTTCTGCCAAGCCTTTATGACTGAATTGCAACGACACATCGGTCCGGATACAGACGTTCCTGCCGGGGATATCGGAGTTGGAGGCCGTGAAATCGGTTTCTTGTTTGGCACCTATAAAAAACTGCGAAATGAGTATTCGGGAGTACTGACAGGCAAGGGCCTTTCTTTTGGAGGAAGCTTGATTCGTCCAGAAGCGACCGGATATGGTTGTGTCTATTTCGCGCAGGAAATGCTGGCGCGTAAAAACAAATCGCTTCAAGGAATGCGTTGCCTGGTTTCCGGTTCAGGGAATGTTGCTCAATACACCATTGAGAAGATTCTTCAGCTTGGCGGATCCGTTCATTCCATCTCTGATTCCGGAGGAACAGTGTATGATAAGGAAGGGATTACCCGCGATAAGCTGGACTATTTGATGGACTTGAAGAATGTACGCCGAGGTCGGGTATCCGAATTTGCCAGCCATTATGGTTTGGTTTATCTGGATAATAAGAACCCATGGAGCATCCCTTGTGATGCCGCCTTCCCCAGTGCAACTCAGAATGAAGTACATCAGGCAGATGCTGAACTCCTTGTCAAGAATGGTTGTCAACTGGTGGCAGAAGGGGCGAATATGCCGTCTACACCAGAAGCCATTGCCGTATTCCAGGATTCCGGTATCATGTATACCCCTGGGAAGGCATCTAATGCAGGGGGAGTTGCGACTTCCGGATTGGAAATGAGCCAGAATAGCCTCCGTTTGAATTGGACCCGTGATGAGGTAGATCTTCGTTTGCTAGGTATCATGAAAGATATCCACGAGCAATGTGTGTTGTACGGTTCCACTGGAAAAAATGTGGACTATGTCAAGGGCGCAAATATTGGCGGATTTGTTAAAATCGCTGATGCCATGCTGGCTCAGGGTGTGGTCTGATCCAATTGAGGCCGGATGAAGATTTAGGTTGCCCGTCTAGAACGGGATGATCTTCTCCAGAAAGGAGTAGAATACCTCTGGATAGAAAAGGGAGGTCAGGAGCATGCCCGAAACGGCTCCATAGAAGTGGGCGTCGTGATTGATGATGCCCTTGTTCTGTCTGCTGGCCCAGGACGAATAGAAGAGGTAGGCCACGGCTGCAAGAATGCTATAAATTGGGATCAGACCATACAGATAGATAGGCACCCAGGGATAGAAGAGGACATAGGCAAACAAGATACCCGAAACAGCGCCGGATGCACCAACACTGGCATAGCCGGGGTCGTCTCGGTGCTTGAGATATGACGGGAGGCTGGAAGCGACCAGGATGATCAGATAAATAGTGATGTATCGAATCCGTCCCGTGACCACGCCAGACATGGCCATAAATTGCTGTTCGACAATATCCCCGAACTGCCACAACACAAACATGTTAATCCCCAGATGGATCCAGTTGGCATGGACAAAGCCTGAAGTGATCCAACGATCATACTGTCGGTGATGCGCAACTTCATAGGGCCTGTGGGCCAGACGATAGAATAAGCCATTATTGCTGAAGCATTGCCAGGAGATGAGGACATTTAGAATGATCAGAACCAGGGTTACAGACATGTATGCTCAGTTTTTGAAGGTCTTTAATCATGATGGTAGGGATGTCCATTGAGGATGGTCATCCCACGATAAAGCTGTTCAAGAAAGACAATTCTCGCCAATTGATGGTTGAATGTCATGGAGGACAGCGACAATAGTCCTGCAGCACGGGATTTGACCTCCTCGGAGAATCCGTATGCGCCTCCGAGGATGAAGATCAATCGTTTTGGCGACTTCAGGCGCAATTGGTCCAGATAAGTGGCAAAGCCTCGGGAGTGGAAATGTTCGCCCTGTTCATCAAGCAGGATAATCAGATCACCCGGTTGGAATTTTTTTATTAGCTGGCTGGATTCACGATCCAAAGCATCGGTACCGGTGCCACCTTCTTTCAGGATTGCCAACTTGATGGGAAGCAGCGGTCGAAGGCGTTTTTCATAGAATTCGACACCTTCCCGGATGAATCCATCCCAGTGTTTTCCTGTAAACCATACTTCTATTGTCATAATGGATTGGTCGAGGATTATTCAAAGCCATCCAACAACTGTTGTCGATGGGGGTAACGATTTTTCAGATGGATCACCAGTTTTTTAGCGGCACCAGACAAATTCTGACGGGCTAAAAGGGATAGGACCTGCTGAATGATCCGTTTTGCCTGGGGGCCAACATGGAGATCAAGATAGTTTTCTAGAAATAGGGTGACAAGCTGAGGGTACGTTCCTGAAGATTGGGTCAATAGATCATCTGCGTAGCGTTCCAAAAGCCTGAATGACCCGCTGTGAATGATGCGCTGCGATAAAGATTTCCATGAATTAGATCGATGAAAAAGAAGGCAAGCTATCCGATGGTGATCAAAGGATTGCCCTGTTTTGAGAGCTGAAATCAATGTTTGATCCAGTTTTTTCAGTTGAGTCGCATTCAAATAGTTCGTTACAAATTGGACATCTTTCTCAGCGAGGTTGTTGAGGATGAGCTGTTCTGCAAGCGGAAGAATGGCGGGTACTTTGTGTAGTTCCCACAGGAGCTGAATCTGTAAACGGATCAATTCGGCACTTTCAGGGAACGCCGTTCTCCCAGCCTCGAGGATGCGTTGACTACCTTCAAAATCACCGCTCTCCATAAGGGAGGCTGACAATCGTTCATAAAATGAGGGCGCCATGCGAGGGAGATCAAGCATCGGCAGCCAGTCTGTATTTTGATCCGCTTTAGGTAGGTTTTGATAATAGACCAGGACCAGAGGTTCAGGGTTGATGGTCAATTGGTTGCCGGGTTGTAAAAGCGCTTGGATGAGCTGTCGGATCTTAGTCCGAGCCTCTGGAAAACCTGCATAAGCTTGAATATGGATCAGGGTCTCGTGGGAAGCTTCTTCTTCGCCTTGATTCACCAGGATACGCAGCAAGTTGTTTAGGAACTGAAACCGGGGTAAATCTGGTCTCAAGTCAATCTGAGTCTCCTCGTCATCCAGAATCTGTAATATACTCTTGATCAACAATGTCCTGATGCGAGCTGAGTCTATATTTTTGAGGAGGCCCGCCATGTATTCCAGGATGGCAAAACCGGCAGTCTCCTTTCCGAGCAGAAGCAATCCTCTTGATTGTGCAAATACTTGGCGTAACAGACGTTGCATCTCCTGGAGTCGCTTTGGTTCTGTCTCCCAATGCCCATCTGCATCCTGGAAGGGATGGAGTATGGCGTCTAAATAGTGAGCGGGATCAGATTCATTTATTCGAGTGAAAAATCTCGCTTTTAAGGCCAGTGCAAAAGCCGGTTCGTCCTTTGCCCAATCACGCACGAATTGCTGAAGGTCTTCATCTGTGACCCTATGGAGCAAGGTCCTCAACTGCAGTGCTGGTAAAGATGCTTCGCGTTGTTGACGAATCACTTCCTGTTGTTGGTCCCGGAATCCTCTCAACATGAGCAAAACGGCGATCAGATGAGGGCAAGGAAGGTGCTTGATGCCCCTGGAGCAACCACAGGAGAATTCCTGGACGCGCTCACCGCGCAAAAGGACTTCAATTTCATAATATGTATCCAGCCGGACATTGGCCTGCCAAAGTCCTTTATCCAGTTCTCTGAGCTGCTCAACTCGTCCTTCGCGGAAATATTGTTCACCAATGAGGAAGGTCCCTTCCTGGATCTGACGTTCGAGTTGTTTTAATTGGATTTTTGGTTTTGGCATGGATGGGCCGGAATAAAACCTCAAATTTACACGTTCGGCAACTGGTATGCTTGCCAAAGGAGTGATAAAAAGGAATTCGCCATGAAGGATTTGTTCCTGATCAGACACGCAAAATCAAGTTGGGATTACCCTGACCTGCGAGATATCGAGCGCCCTTTGGGTGCCCGGGGGAAAGCAGATGCTCCTTTTATGGCAGAGATCATTCGTGAAAAAAGGGTACTCCCAGACAAACTTGTTAGTAGTACAGCTAGAAGAGCACAGGACACCGCACTGTTTTTTGCTAAAGCTTTTGACCGTCCTTCCTGGGATATCGAATTGGTCGAACAGATTTATGAAGCCTTTCCAGATGACCTCCAGGAGGTGGTCAGTGATTTGGATCCGCAATGGGGAACTGTCTTTTTATTCGGTCACAATCCTGGGTTTACAGTATATGCCAATCGCTTCGCTGAAGGATTTCGATTTGATAACGTCCCGACTTGTGGTATTGTCCACATTCGAGGAGAAGTAACCGACTGGCATGATTTTCAACCGGGACAGGCCAAGGTAGAAGCCTGGTTATTCCCAAAGGAATACAGGATATGATCCGTTTCTCACTCCTCATTTTGATTGGGATTGCGGCTTGTTCGTCTCCTACAAAGGAAATGGCCTACTCTGATGATCAACTGGCGACTCTGGTTACCGATATCCATGTGGCCAAAGCGGCCATACAGAATGCACCGCCTCCGGTCAGAGACTCCCTCTATGAGGTGTATTTCCTGCAGATTTGCAAGATTCATGGAGTAGATCCGGATAGTCTCCAAAAAGACCTGGACGTCCTGACATCCAACCCGGATCGAATGGAACCCATATACACCCGGGTCGTCGATTCACTAGAGCAAATCTCCCTGAAGAATCGAGGTCAGGATTAACCTTATCTTAAACCTGCACAAGGGAATGGCAGGTTTGGGGACTTTATCTTTGTGCTCTTGGATCAAAAGAAGCATTATGCCCGAACGGATCTTGATCGTAGATGATGAACCGGATATTCTGGAGTTCATTGCTTATAACCTGAATAAGGAAGGATACGACGTCCACACTGCAACGGATGGGGGGCAAGCGCTTGAGATCGCTCTACAATGTCGTCCCGACCTGATTCTTCTTGACATTATGATGCCTGTGCATGATGGAGTGGAAGTTTGCCGACAATTGAGGGCTATGCCCCAGTTCAAATCGACAGTAATTGCCTTCCTTACCGCTCGAGATGAGGATTATACCCAGATCGATGCCCTGGATAGTGGAGGTGATGATTTTATCAATAAACCCATTCGTCCCAAGGTGCTCTTGAGCCGGATCAAGGCCTTACTTCGCCGCAAACTGGCTGCTGAAAGTGAAGCGGACCAGACCGACCTTGGAGGAGATCTGGTGATCGATCGATCTGCTTATCAGATCATCCTGAAAGGGAAGCCTATCGAACTGCCCAAGAAGGAGTTTGAACTGTTAGCGTATCTGGCTTCGAAGCCGGGAAGGGTCTTTAAACGTGAAGAAATCTATTACCAAATTTGGGGCCCGGATGTGATCGTTGGAAACCGGACGATTGATGTACATATTCGAAAAATCAGGGAAAAGATCGGAGACCACTATATTAAGACTGTGAAAGGCATAGGTTACCGATTCGATTTTTAATGATTAACAAGAACCTGACATCCTATCAGATTGCATTAGTCGGAGCGGCCCTGGCAGCTCTGTCCGGTTTTATCCCGTTACTGGCTATCCAGTCTATGGGGATTGCGCCACCATCCTGGTTGTGGGTCGCCACTCCTTTGGTCGGGTTCTTTGTCCTCTTTTTTACACTGCGTTGGCTGATTGATTATTTCATCTATCGCCGCATCAAAGTGATGTACAAGTACATTCATCAAGCCAAATCTGACCCGGAAGTAAAGAAAAACAGGTCCATGACGGATGTGACCCTGGAGAAGGCAGAAGAAAAGGTGATGGCCTGGGCCAATGAAAAAGAACAGGAGGTCAATACGCTTCGCGCTCTGGAAACCTATCGGCGACAGTTCCTGGGCAATATCAGCCATGAATTGAAAACACCGATTTTCAATATCCAGGGATACTTACATACACTATTAGAAGGGGGTTTGTATGATGAAAATATCAATCTGAAATTCCTTGATCGAGCGGCGAAGAATGTCGAACGACTGGAGACGATCGTCTCTGATCTGGAAACGATCGCTCAATTGGAGTCGGATCAAATGGTCCTGGAAATAGAACCCTTCGAAATCAAAGCACTGGTTCGAGAGGTCCTGGAAGATCATGAACAATTGGCCGGGGTGAAGAATATCCGTCTGGCCTTTAAAGCAGGAGCGGATAGTGAGTTTATCATTATGGCAGATCGCGATCGGATTCGACAGGTCCTGAATAACCTGTTGACCAACTCCCTCAAATATGGAAAAGAAGGAGGTACGACCAAGATCAGTTTCTATGATATGGACGACCACATCCTGGTCGAAGTGGGAGATGATGGGATCGGAATTTCTGAAAAACATCTGAACCATGTGTTTGACCGATTCTATCGGGCGGATATCAGCAGGTCCCGAGAACTGGGGGGCTCCGGGTTAGGCCTATCCATTGTCAAGCATATTCTTGAAGCGCATAAACAGTCCATTACAGTCCGCAGTACTGAAGGACTTGGCACCACATTCAGCTTTACTATCCTGAAAGCAACGTAAGCCCTATGATTTGCGCATCTTTGCGCCCTGAACCAGTAGATGGCCTACCGTTATGCTTCTTGTATCTGATTTGTCCCTTCATTTTGGTGACCGCACACTCTTCAATAGTCTTTCATTTTCGATCCAGGCAGGTGAAAAAGTTGCCTTGATCGGCCGCAATGGAACAGGGAAAACCACCTTGTTTCGGGTATTGGCAGGTGAGATCAAGCCAGATGGAGGGCGCCGTGAGGTGCCGTCTGATTGGCGGATCGGTTACCTCAGCCAGGATATTCGACCTGTCCGAACGGAAAGTGTGTGGGATATTGCCATGTCAGCTTTTGAGGAGGCTCGCAGCCTGGACCAATACATGCGAGAGATCGAAGAGAAATTGACGGCAAACGTCCTGGAAGGGGACAGCCTGGAGAAAGCACTTATTGACCTGGAGGATGGCCACCATCGCTTGCATGTCCTGGGATGGGAGCAGGCAGAAGGAGAGGCTGCAAAGGTTTTGAAAGGACTCGGATTCCAACAATCGGATTTTCAGAAGGCTCTTTCTACCTTTAGTGGAGGTTGGCAGGTCCGGGTTTGGCTGGCGAAGCTTTTGCTGGAACGTCCGCAGTTTCTCATGTTGGATGAACCGACCAACCATCTGGATATTGAAGCCATCCTCTGGCTGGAACAATTTCTGGCTAAATCAGAAATGGCCCTGTTGCTTGTCTCTCACGACCGTCGTTTCCTGGAAGCCTGCTCCTCACGAATTATGGAGTTGCACCACGGTGATCTGGATGATTACCAGATGAGCTATGCTCGATATCTGGATGAACGGGAATTGCGATTCCAGCAACGCCAGGAAGCGGCTGAGTCTCAACAACGAAAGGTCGCACAAATGCAGGCGACCATTGATCGATTCAAAGCCAAAGCCAGTAAGGCGAGCATGGCAAAGTCCATGGAAAAACAGCTGGCTAAGATGGAGACCATCGAAATGCCCGGTGGAAGCGAAAAAAGTATGAACCTGCGATTTGCACCAGCTCCCCGCTCTGGACAGGTCGTGTTTGATGGCCGTGGTCTTAAAAAAGTCTACGGGGAGAAAACCGTTTTTTCTGATGTGGATCTGAAGATCGATCGGGGCGATCGGGTGGCCTTCATCGGTCAGAATGGGCAAGGCAAAACAACACTTGCCAGAATTGTGACAAAACTGCTGCCCCAGGATGATGGCACCATTGCCGAGTCGCATCAGGTGCAGATCGGGTTTTATGCCCAGGACCAATCTGAACGATTGGATGGTAAAAAAACAGTCCTGAGTTCTCTTGAAGATGAAGCAGGACCGGAAATGCGCCCTCAGGTCCGAAAAATTCTGGGCACCTTTCTCTTCTCTGGTGAAGATGTTGAGAAAAAGGTTTCGGTCCTTTCCGGAGGAGAACGCGCTCGTCTTGCCCTGGCGGAACTGATGTTGGCACCGATCAACCTCCTTGTTCTGGATGAGCCGACCAACCACCTGGATATGGCTGCAAAGGAAGTCCTCAAGCGGTCGATCATGGCCTATGATGGGACTTTATTAGTCGTTTCCCACGACCGGGACTTTCTATCTGGACTCTGTGATAAGATCTATTACTTCAAGGATGGGACCATCAAGCCGTTCCTGGGGGATATTGATGAATTCCTGCGCCAGCAGGCAGTCACCGATGAACGACTTCTCGCTCAACGCTCAGATACAGGAAAGATCAAGTCAGATGAATTGTTAGCCCCTCAATCTCCGGAGTGGCAAGAGGCTAGAAAAAAGGCTAAAAAGGATCTTCAACGGTGGGAAAAGGAAGTGGAACATCTCGAACGCTCCATGAAGACACTGGAAAAGGTGATGGCAGAGCCCGGGTTCTATGAGCGTCCTGAAGCCGGTAAAAAATCAGAAGAATATCAGACCATGCAACAGAACTTGTCCCAAGCTGAACTAGAGTGGGAGCGTTGTGTGGAACGGATGGGTCATTTTCCAGATTAACTGGTCACTGACCCCATTTCATCAATTGGTTCTGCACCGCCCGGAGATCTTTCGGCAAGGGCGCTTCAAACGTCATGACCTCACCCGTACTCGGATGTTTCAGTGTTATAGAAGAAGCATGCAAGGTGAGACGATCAATCAATGGCTGTTCATCATGCGTACGGTTCAAGCGATAGTTATGCTTGAATGATGATAAATAGACCCCTTCATCACCACCGTATAGTGGATCCACGGCCAAGGCATGCCCGATATGGGCACAGTGTACTCTGATCTGGTGAGTTCGCCCGGTGTCAATACGCACCTTCAGCCAGGTAAATTGTCTGAATCGCTGCACCACTTCGTAAGCTGATCGGGAGGGTTTACCACCCTTCCAAACACGCATTTTCCCATCTATCGCGGGATGTGGCTCTATGGGTTGGTCAATAACCCCTTGATCCTCACTCACAATCCCTTTGACGAGTGTATCGTAAATCTTGGTTAAGGTCCGGGCCTCAAATTGTTTGGACACATTTGCGTGTGCAGCCGCATTTCTTGTAAAAACCAGTATGCCACTCGTGTCTTTATCCAGCCGATGGTTGGTCATGACATCTGGATACTGACCTTTCAGTATGGTGATCAGATTTGGCTTTTCCGGAACGAAACGATCGGGTAAAGTGAGGAGACGGGCAGGCTTATTGACGACCAGAAGATCATCATCCTGGAAAATGATCTGAATATCACGTTGGAGTTTGCTCACTTGACGATGTCCTTGAAGGATTTTCGTTGATTTAAATAGAAATCCCAAACCATACTGCCATTAAAGATGCCAGCTGTATTGGGCTTGGTTTTGATCCGATGTTTCCGGATCTCCATCTGATGGTACCGGCGTTTGACAATACTTAGAGGGAGGGTCAGAATAAAGTCAAGGTGGGCTCGAAGGACCGACAAAATATGGGGAATCTTGCCCTGAGATAGAAACAGGAAGCAAGCAATGTAGTCCAGCAGGATTCGCGCTGGAATTTTCCAGATCACATCCAGTGGCCGTTCATTTTTGGCAATGGCCACCAATGAGTTCCGGAAATTCAAATATACCTTCTTGGGCGAGTCATAGGAGAGTGTACCACCGCCCAGATGGTACACAGCCACGCTGGGGTCGCACACGATCTTGAATCCTGCTCGCTTCATTCGCCAGCAAAGGTCGATCTCTTCCAGGTGCGCAAAAAATTGAGGGTCAAACCCGCCAAACTGATGAAACCGTTCACTCCGAATGAAAAATGCAGCCCCTGATGCCCAGAAGATCTCCGCCTTTTGATCATACTGGCCATGATCCTTTTCGGTAATATTCAATACGCGACCACGACAGAAAGGATAGCCAAGAAAGTCAATCCATCCACCAGCAGCTCCAGCATATTCGAATTCGTCACGCTTTTGGTCAGACAGGATTTTGGGTTGGCAGGCAGCAATCTCCGGATCAGACTGCATCGTTTTGACCAAGGCTGGAAATACCTCAGGCCCCAGGGAAACATCCGAATTGATGAGGAAGTAATATTCGGCATCAATGTGCATCAACCCGTGATTATACCCGGCTGCGAAACCGAGGTTCTCTTCCAGTCGGACAATATGCAGTCCGGGGTAAGTCTGCTGTAAATAGACGACAGAGTTATCCGTTGAACCATTGTCAATGATATGACATCCGACCCCGGCCTCCTTGCACGCCGCCATTACAGAAGGGAGATAATGTTTGAGATGGTTGATCCCATTATAATTGAGGATCACGGCAGCGATCTGTTCACTCTGGCGAGCGACTTGACCTTCTGAAGCCAACGCTTCATCCTCTAAAGCCAGCCGGATCTTTTTTCGATCCATACGGATCTGGTTTTGCAAAGCGTCTCTATCCTTAAACTCTGTATCCTCCCGTATAAAGCGGATCATTTCCACAGTCAGTTCTTCTCCGTAGATCTGCTCGTTGAAGTCCATGAGATGCACTTCGATCACCCGCTCTTTATTCTTATCCAGGGTTGGTTTACGACCGATATATAACATGGCCTCGAAACGAGCATCCTGCCACCAGGCATAAGCAGCGTAGATCCCATCAGGGGGGATCAGCTTCTCCGCTGTATTGATGCGAATGTTGGCGGTAGGGAATCCCAGTGTCCGGCCGACCTGTTCACCTTTAATGACTTTTCCAGAGAGGAGGTATGGATGGCCGAGAAAAGTATTTGCCTTTTCAAGGTCTCTGCTGATAATAGCAGTCCGGATTTTGGTTGAACTGACCGTTTCACCCTGAATGTCGACACCATATACTTCGGATACTTCATACCCAAAGAGTGGTCCTTTCCATCTGAGAAAACGAATATCACCTGCCCGATTCATTCCGAATCGATGATTGAACCCTAGGACAATGTATCGAGGATGGAAATGAGCCACCAGAAAGCGCTCGATATACTCATCGGCAGAAATCTGAGAGAACTCAAGGTTGAAGGGTACGATGACCAGATGGTCGATCCCCGCATCTTCCAGCAAGCGGATCTTTTCCTCAAGCGTGCACAGTAAGGGAATTTGGCCATCCTGAGGATCAAGAACATTGCGCGGGTGCGGGTCGAATGTCACCACTATGCTTTCACCTCTGACATGCCCGGCAAGTTTCAATACCTGGCGGATTAAGCGGCTGTGTCCGAGATGGACACCGTCAAACGATCCGACGGTAATCACAGCCTGTCGGAAGGTGGGTAATTGATGGATATTATAATGGACCAGCATGGCGGTGCAAAAGTAGGTAAAATGTGCTGCAGGAATAGAGAGGAGATGAAGAGATCATTTTCTTTGCTCATATTGGTAAACATGATCGAAAAGCTGTTGTTTTGCATCCATGGAATGGACTACAGAACAAGTGATGGGAATCCTGGAACGCGTAGCGGATCCTAAAAGCGGACAACCCATCACGAAAATGCGGATGGTGGACGAGCTCAAAGTGGACGGAACGAATATTCGTTTCACCCTGAGGATCACACCTGGACATGCTCAGCATAAAAGTGACCTGAACTTTTTATGTCAAAGTCTTTTGCAGGAACATTTACCTGGAGCTGAAGTGCATATTCATGTAGTTCAAATTGGTGGGGATGTTCCGACTCCTGACGTCAACCCGCTGGCTCAGATCAAAAATATCATCGCCGTTGCCTCCGGGAAGGGAGGTGTCGGAAAATCTACAGTTGCAGTCAATCTGGCCCTGGGACTTAAAGCAATCGGAGCGAAAGTGGGGCTCCTCGATGCCGATGTTTACGGGCCATCTCTTCCGACTATGCTGCACCTGCAAGGTCAACGGCCACGGGTAGAAGAACTTTACGGGTCTCCACGGATCATACCCCTGGAAGCGTACGGGGTGCCAGTCATCTCTATTGGGAATGTTGTTGATCCTGAACAAGCTGTTGTCTTAAGAGGACCTCGACTGGCCGGGATCATCAAACAGTTTTTTCTGGAGTGTAACTGGCCCGAGTTGGATTACTTGATTGTAGATCTGCCTCCAGGAACAGGAGATGTTCAGTTGACGCTGGTTCAGACCGTATCTGTGACCGGGGCCATTATGGTGACCACGCCTCAAGAAGTGGCTCTGGCAGATGCGATCAAAGCAATGAATATGTTTCTCTTGCCGAATGTGCAGGTCCCCATTCTGGGAGTTGTCGAAAACATGTCCTGGTTCACGCCTGCAGAATTGCCCGACAACAAATACTTCCTTTTTGGAGAGGGTGGAGGCGAAAAACTGGCAAAAAAGGCAGAAACGGTGCTGTTAGGACAATTGCCCTTGATCCAGGGGATTCGTGAATCTGGAGATGCAGGTAAGCCTGCAGTCCTGGATGCAGATTCACCCGCGAGGCCCTATTTCCTGAAGATTGCCGAAGAAACCGCCAAACAGGTGGCTTTGCGAAACGAGATGGCCCAACCGACCAATCGGGTCCAAATCCAAACTTGATCCTTTTTCCTGTATTATTGTTCCAATATCGAATGGACAGCGCATGACTGAAATGGTAGACCAATCTCTTTGGCAACGTATTGATGAAGCTCTGGATGATATCCGGCCGCACCTGCAGGGTGATGGCGGGAATATTGAAATCGTTGAGATCACCGATCAAAATGTGCTGCGTATCAAATGGCTGGGTACCTGCGAATCCTGTAACATGTCGGTGATGACGATGCGTGCCGGTGTCGAACAGGCCGTCAGGGCGAAAGTGCCCGAGATCACTAGCGTTGTTGCCATAAATGGAATGACTCGATGAATATGGTGATTTCAGGGCAGCGAGCGAAACTCTTCCAAGCCATTCAGGCCAACCGATCATTCTTGTGTGTTGGCCTTGATCCGGATATGGACCGTTTACCCCTTGGAGTGCCTCGGACGAATGAGGGTGTATTAACATTCCTGCGCGCAATCATTGATGCCACTGCGCCTTACTGCGTGGCGTACAAGCCCAATTTTGCTTTTTTTGAAGCGCTCGGCCCTGAAGGAGCAGTTGTCCTCCAACAAACCATTCAATCCATCCCAGGCGATAAATTGATCATCGGAGATGCAAAACGCGGAGATATTGGCAACACTGCAAAAGCTTATGCCAAGGCCGTTTTTGATGAAATGAAATGTGATGCGATTACTGTATCACCCTACATGGGCGTTGAGTCACTGACTCCATTTATGGCCTATCCAGACAAATGGACGATCGCATTGGCGTTGACATCCAATCCGGGCAGTCAGGATTATCAGCGCCTGACCCTGGAAGACGGTTCTGTATTATGGGAACGAGTGATGTCGACTTGTTTGGCTGCCAGTGATGCTGACCATCTGATGTTTGTGGTGGGTGGGACCCACCCCCATGATTTCAGACGTGTCCGTGAAATTGCACCGGACCATTTTTTATTAGTCCCCGGATTTGGAGCTCAACAGGGAAGTCTCCGGGAAGTCGCTGACCAGGGATTCAATGATCATTGTGGAATTCTGGCCAATGTGTCACGAGCCATTCTCTATGCCTCCGCTCAGGAAGATTACGCCCATGAGTCGGCCAATATGGCTCGGCAGTATCAATCTGAAATGGCTGAACTTCTTGTAAAGGCTCAATTGATCCCATCTGCCTGATCTTCTGGCCGGGGTATTCTCTTCATATGCTTCTTGACCATGTATTGTCGGATCAACCGCCTGATCTCCGGATGATCCGGGTATGGTGTTAGTTGTTCTGCAATCTCTGAGTAAGTCAGTGGGTGGCCCTTGTCGACGATGCCCATGGCTTGAAAGGTCCCATTTTCAACCAGGATGCATGCATACGCCTCTTCATTTGGGCCTGAATCCACCAGGATAAAACTCCCTTCCAATTCATGGCCAAGTGAAGCGGCTGCCAACGCTGTGCGCGAATTGTAATCTTCAGCGGCCTCTTGCTGTACGCAGGCGCCAAGGCAGCTTCCAAGATGATGTTTGTAACAAGGTTTGCCAGGCTTGTGCTCCAGAGTGAGGTGCCAGCATAATGAAAATTGATCAACCCGTGATTCCAGAATAGAACGAGCTGCGCGAGAAGAAGTATAGACATTGACGGGCTCCACGATATCCTTCCTTGTGCCCACACGCAATCGATTGTATCCACTGGTGGTGGTTTCCAGATAGATGGCGGCTGGAAAATGCCGATTTCGTTGGGCCTTGTTTATTGCAGGCATTAAGCGCCGGATCTCATACGATTCCAGGAGTGCTGCATATAGTTCACTTCCCGTAATCACCCAATCAATGCTGGCAATTTCCCGGTCCAACCGAGCTGCTTTTTGGGTGATCGATTGCAAATGCTCCTTTAGCCGCCGCCGGATATGCTTGCTTTTTCCCACATAGATGACCTCATGCACCTGATTATAGAAATAGTAAATGCCGCAGGCTTCAGGAACCTGATCGTACAGGTCCTGGGGCAGATGTGCCGGGGGTTTTTGGTCGCGGGTCATCTCGGTGATCCCTTGAGGTCCGATATGATTCTCCTTTTCAAGGATCATTTCCAATAACCGTGAAGTGGCCAATGCATCATCCAGGGCTCTATGCCTGGACTGCACGGTGATGCCAAAATGCCGGATCAAATTGCCCAGACTGTAGGAGGGCAGTCCGGGAAAGGCCTTGCGGGTCATTTTGACCGTGCAAAGGTGGGGTCTGGTGAAAGTGAATCCGAGGTCTGAAAACGCTTCTCTCAGGAACTGGTAGTCAAATCGAACGTTATGTGCGACAAAGACAGTATGTTCCGTTAACAGAGCGACTTGACGGGCAACTTCATAAAAGGGTGGGGCCTCGTCGACCATCTCCTGACTGATCCCGGTGATCCGGGTGATCATGGGTGGGATGGATACACCAGGGTTGATCAGGGAGGAAAAGGTTTCAATGACTTCCTGCCCATTGTGGATGACAATGGCGATTTCGGTAATTTTGTCACGATCAGGCCGCCCCCCTGTAGTTTCCAGGTCGACGACCGCATAACGAAGGGGAGTTGTCCGGCTCATATTTGCCCAAAATAATGCGAATGATTCATTCTCTCCAGGTTCTCTTCTTTCTGCCAGGTTGGTTTTACATGTTGATGTGTTCCTCCTGCCAGACGCATGTGCCTCCTGCCGCAGCTCCAACACCAACAGTTTTGGCATCAATGCATCCAGGAGCCTGGCAGACAGATGTCTACTTTCCATTACTGCGAGATCAATCATTTGGCCTGGTGTGCAATCATACCTCAACGATCGGTTTTACACACCTGGTCGATACGCTGATTCGTGCTGATTTGCGCCCCACGCGCATGTTTGCACCCGAACACGGATTCAGGGGCGATTTGCCTGACGGACAGTTTTTTGGAAATAAGCAGGATGCAGTGACAGGATTGGAGGTGGTTTCCCTCCATGGAAAGCGAAAAAAGCCACTGCCTGAAGATCTGGAAGGGTTAGACCTGATGGTCTTTGACATCCAGGATGTCGGTGTGCGTTGTTATACCTATCTCTCAACGCTTCATTATATTATGGAAGCCGCTGCGGAAAAGGGAATTCCTGTCCTGGTCTTGGATAGGCCAAATCCGAATGGACATTATATAGACGGCCCATCGCTGGATACCACTTTCCGTTCATTTGTCGGGATGCATCCGGTTCCCTTGGTCTACGGAATGACCATTGGCGAATATGCCCAGATGATCAATGGAGAGGGCTGGTTGGCCAATGGTGTTCAGTGTGATCTGACTGTTGTCTCCCTGACGAATTATGATCGGTACGAGTTACATGAACTTCAGGATAGGCCATCTCCGAATTTACCCAATTTGCGATCGATCTATCTGTACCCTTCGCTATGTTTTTTTGAAGGCACCTCCTACAGTATTGGAAGAGGGACGGATGATCCCTTTCAGTTGATCGGCCACCCGGATTGCACATCTGGGGACACCTACTTTATGCCAGTGTCCCGGCCAGAGTCAACCTATCCGCCCCAACAGAATCGCCAGTGTCGGGGATGGGATCTGACAGGCGTTTCACCTCGTACCCTATTTGATGCGGGTAGGATTAACCTGGACTACTTGTTAAAGGCCTATTGGTCCCTGCCCAATCATTCTGACTTCTTTCTGTCCTCCCGATATATCGAAAAAGTGTCAGGAGGGGATATGCTTCAAAAACAGATTGAAGCGGGGTATGATGAAGAGGGTATTCGGGCCACCTGGCAATCAGATTTGAGCCAGTTCCGAAATATTCGTGAAAAGTATCTGTTGTACCCTGATCTAAAATAGGTACCGCACCTGAACTTTGACTCCGGTGCGCAGAGGGCCCTGGATCTCTTCCAGTCCACTGCCGATGGTCTCCTGGTTGAACAGACGGTAGATTTCGTATCGGGCTTCCAGGGTGAGTGGATTCCAAGGCTTATAGCGAAGATTGATATAGAATCGCTGGCCGTGGTTATAATAAGGCCTCAATGAAAATGCGTACAGCAGGTCATTTTCATACATATACATCCGGCTGGCATAACCGTCAGAATGAAACAAGGCGAATCGCATAGTGCCGCTCACGCGACTGCCGATCGGTTTATACAGGAAGTCCTGAGCGATCAGAAAACCATCCTCCTTTCCTTTTCCGGCATCGGCATTCGTCCATTCCAGTCGAGTGCGAAAACTCATTACCCGATTGACATCATATTGCCACTGCATTCGCAGTTGTTGACGATAGGTGGGGACCTGGTCAGAAACGCTGGGCGTGTCCCCTGACTGGTTGACGGATCTTCCTTTTCGCCTGTATTGCAGATAGACGGACCATTGTCGTCGTTTTTCGTAGCTCAGGCGCAACAGTTGTTCACGACCTTTTATGGGTGAGTCACTCTGGAAGGTGAGCCAGGGGTGTGACCAAAGGTCTACGAAGCCGGAGATCTTCCATCCATAGGCTGGCTTGAATTCAACTCCGGCATATATGCCGGATTCATTATTCGGTAGGGTGGACTCGGCAAAAGGGGCAGACCACAGGCTCCAGTAATCACGTGTGAAGGTCCTGCCAAGAATAGCTACTTGAAGTCGCTTGTCAGGGCTGAACATCCATCCGGAAGTGGCAGCCCATCCGCCGTTTCCACTCATGGCCATCTCGCCAAACAGTTGACCACCCGCGAGGTTGCTCGAAAAGTCGATACTGGCCGCTTTGAGCTCATCGCCAGAGAAGCGGACTTGATTGTAGGGGGCCTGACCAGCCTGATAGGGAGGATTGTAAGCAAAGAGACATCCGTTGACACTGATCTGGAGCGCAGGGGAGCGATAGGTGATTCTGCCCCCACCTCCCGTTTCATGGAAGATGCCCTCATCTTCGATCTCAGAGGCTGTGCGGTGTAAGCCGGATTGTTGGATCGAGGAGACAAGAAGTGGGATTTCACCGTCGGTACTGTCGATCAGAATGGAGTTCCCATCACGGTTACGGATGGAGAAGAATCCCATCATCTTGATCCGTTCAGATAACTTCCATTCCATAGCCGCACCTCTAGAAAAATCTGCTTTCCTGCCACCCACTCTGAGGGAAGAGGGACCGGCCTGTTCGTTTGATCAGGGCAACAGAAGCCGATTTGCCTGAATTGAATCCAGTACTGAGTAGGAGTCCTTGCCCCCAGTTGACCCCAAAATCACCAAGCGCAAGTTGTTCGCAATGTTTCCATGGTTTTTTCAGGAAGAGGTGACCCGAAACGAAGTCAAAACCATGTGGATTACTTTTCGCAAACATGGCCTCTCCGGCATCTTTCTCGAAGGTCACACCATATGACACCCGGTTTCCAGAGTAATAACGGACTCTTCCCAGGAAACGGGTTGCATCTCCTTCATAAGATGGTGGAGCCCCATCAGCAGATTCCTGGTAACCGCGTTTGGGTTCAATAAATCGTTCTGCGCGCAAGGTGATTTCTCGTTTGCCTGTTTGCCAGAGATGAGAGCGATGGAGCAGGGCTTCTTCGAACTCCTTGTGGTGCGGACAAATGGCATCATGCGTCGGACTGTCGCCGGATCAAAATGGGGGATCACCTGAAGTTCGAGGGGATCGTCAATCGGCCCGAACGCCTCTTGGTAGGCATGAATGCAACCTGAATCTGTCCACCACGAAACGCCTGTTCCGGTGTTAATGTTATAACAATGTTGAGATTCTCTCTGTGTTCACTTTTAGGTCGAGAGGTCTGCCTGAAATTGCTGAATATTCTGTCAAACAATTCATCAAATGACGGCCCATAAGAATGAAAAGACCTTGCAAGGCTTGCCGTTCCCAGATCCATCGGTTTTTCACGTTCAGGTATCAGCGGTTCAACATGGCCCTTACGGCCAAATCTTATGTTTTCCCCATACCGGGGCTTCAACTTTTTTTTTTGCTTCAAGACCTCAATGTCATGGGTCTGCCTTCTAATCGGGTCTGAGAGAACAGAGTATGCCTCCTGGATGGCAAGAAACGGAGAATAGCTTTTCCCGTAGTGATCCGGATGGTACTCTTTGACAAGTCTTCGGTATGCGTCTTTGACATCATCCAGTGTCGCCTCTGAAGTAATTCCTAAAACAAGGTAATAGTCCTTGGGCATAATATCACCCCCTGATAAAAATTCTTCAATTGAACAATATCAAGATTCATTTTGTATGATGAATCTCTTGAAAAGTTAAACTCTTAATTTTTTCAACTAACTGATGTTATTGGAATTCCTCCACACATTCCCCCTTTTCAATAGTGGTTTTAAGATCGTTCGTGTGTTTATCATACAGGTTGAAAACATAATCAAGATTTTGGAAAACATCGTCATCCTCACCAACAAGATATCTGGCCTTGTCCATGAGTTGAGTGCCCAGTTTGCGGAAGCTTTCCATTTCATCTAACAGTGTTTTGCGGTTTTTATGCCGCTCTTTTTCCTGAGTAATTACCGGATGTAATTGTTTTATGGAAAACTCTACAAGGACATCCCTTGACAGCTCATACTCCCTGGCAAAGGTATCCAGTGCACTTAAACAATTTTTGCTTAAA